>LVBB01000094.1 GCA_001603075.1 Phycisphaerales bacterium Planc_01
GCTCTCCATGAAACCGTTAGTAGAGAACCGGGTTCTCCGCGACGAAGATCACCGCCTGGGCAAAAGCGTCGCAGGCCGCCTTGCACGCCGACTGCGACCCGGTGAGCAGGCCGCCGCCGAAGTTGGTCTCCGAGGGAGGTCCGTAGAACGCCGCCAACTTCACGTCCGCGGCCTTCAGCGCCGCGTCGAGCGCGTACATCGCCTCGAGCGGAGGCGCGATCAGGTAGGCGATCGCGTCGCCCTCGTTCACTCCCGCCACCTTGGAAAGATAGCTTCCCGTTCGGGAGACGCAGTGCGCATAGTACGGAATCGTATTGTCCTCGTTCGCCGATACGAACCACGCGTCGTTCTCGACGAAATCCGCGACGGCGTTCAGTCCGCTCCGCACCTCGGCGGGGTTGGGCCCCGCGATGATGCCGATGATCTCTCCCGCGAGCTTCGTGTTCGCATTCGCCGCGCCGCCGTAGAACGACTTCGCGTACACCACCGCCACGTCGGCCTTCTTCGTCGCCTCGTCCAGCGCCGTGTACGTCACGTCGTCGCTGTCCGCGGTCACGATGCCGAGGCTCCTCTGCTCCGGACTCAGGTTGAGCGAAGCCGCCATCTCCGGATTCACATTGGGGATGATCTTCACGCTCAAAAGCGTTGCCTTCAAGGGATCGCCCTTCATTTCATCTTCCCTCCCGACAGTAAGAAATACTTACAGTTTCAGATCGATGCCGCTGATCTTCTTCTCGAGCATCAGCTTGACGATGTCCGCGATGTAACTGCCCGCCTCCACCGCCGGAGTTCCCCCGGCATGGATGTTCGAAACCACGGTGCGCTTCGCCTCCGGCATGCCGACCGTCGCCTTGTAGGCGATATAGGCCGACATACTCTCGGCCGTCACCAGTCCCGGACGTTCGCCGAGCAGCACGCAGACGACGTCCGCGCCCGTCACCTCGGAGACCACGTCCATCGCCGGAACGCGCCCGTACTTCACGAAGAACGGCTTCGCGAGCTTCACGCCCTGCCGCTCCAACCCCTGCCCGATCATCTTCAGCGTGTCCATCGCGTTGGTCTCCACCGCGGTGGAGCTGAGTCCGTCGGAAACGTACACCAGCACCTTGGGAGACGGCCCGGCGATGCGTTTCATCGCCTCTTTCGCCTCCGCGCTGAACTGCCGCCCCAGATCGGGGCGCGTCAGGAACTGGTCCTTGCTGGTGCACTCCGTCTGGATCGTCTCCAACCCGTTCGCCGCGAGGAACTCATCGGAAACATGGCTGAAGACCGCGTCCTGCGCCGCCGCGTGGTCCGCCCGGAAGCGGAGCAGCGTCTCCGTCTTGTAGCGGGGCCCCGCGCGCCACACGCCGATGCGCGCAGGAGTCGTCAGCTTCATCGCCATCAGCGCCTCGGCGTTCGCCGGCGAGGGCACGAGACACTGCCTTCTCAGATCGATCTCCGTAAGATCGGGGAGACCGTCGCCCTCGTCGCAGGCAACGCACTGCGCCGCCGGGGGCGCGACCTTCGAAACGCCCCCCTCCTTGCC
>LVBB01000095.1 GCA_001603075.1 Phycisphaerales bacterium Planc_01
CGCCGCGAAGATACGCGGCAGCTCGTACGACTTCCGCATCCCCTGCCGCGTGACGGTGGTTAAACGGTGACGCCATGAGACGGACGCTCCTTTCCGTAGTGCGTATATGCGCGCTTCTCCTGCTCCTGCTCCCGGCGCTCGCCTCCGGAACGGAGAAGATCGTCGTCGAAGCGGAGGGAATGGCCGCGATCGAAAACAACGATGTCGCCCGTGCAAGGGAGGAAGCGCGGCGCCGACTGTACCGGGACGCGCTCGAAAAGGGAATCGGCGCACGGGTTCAGGGCATCACCGAGATGAAGGACTTCGAAGTGGTGCGCGACACGGTCTTCTCCCGTTCGGAGGGGCTGGTGACGGCCACGGAGAATTTGAAGGAAGAACGGACCAACGACGGCATTCTTCGCCTGGCCGCGCAGTGCACAGTCTCCGCGTCGACGCTCGATGGCGTTCTCGGCCCCGCGGTGATCGACGCGCTGGGCAATCCGAGGATCATGGTGCTCATCGACGAAGTTGTCGACGGCGAACGACAGTTCCTCTCGACGGCGGAAGGAGAAGTGCTCAAAGCGTTTCAGAAGGCGGGGTACATGCTCGTCGACCCGGGGCAGGCTGGGGCGATCCGCAAAGGAGAGCTCGAGGGCGCGAAAATCTCGGGAGACACTGCCGCTCTTCAGGAACTAGCACGGAGCTTTCAGTCCGACGTACTGATCCACGGCAAGGCGCAGGCGAGTACGGCGACGAAACAGAATGTCTCCGGCGTCGTGCTCTACGCGCTCAACTCACAGCTTCAGCTCAAAGCGATCATCACCCAGACGGCCCATGTCATCGGCGCCGAGGGCTCCGAACTGAGAGTGCAGGGGACGTCGCCGAGCGACGGCGCGATGAAGGCGTTTCAAAAGCTGTCACCGCGCATGGCCGGCTCGCTGCTGCACACGGTCGCGTACGCGCTCGTCAGCGGATCTTCCGGCAGTATCCCCGGAAGATCGTTCAAGGTCACAGTAAGCGATCTGACGTTCGCCGAGGCCAGGTCGCTCCGGGACAGCCTGGGAGAGGTGAGCGGCGTCAACGGAGTCTACCAGCGCGCCTACGCGAACCGGACGCTGGAACTGGATGTGTCGGCGGAAACTTCTTCGGAGGAGATCGCCATCGCGCTGGAGTCTCTCGGAGTGGAAATCACCGGGATTACCGCAGGGACGGTGAACGGGCGAAAGGGGCGATAAACGGTGAGCGTCCGCGAAGTTCTTTTATGCCTTCTGATCGTTTTCTTCTCCTTCGCAGCCTTCGCATCGCCTCCTGCGGAGGAAACCGAAGAAATGGCGGTTCTCTTTCAGTCCATCGTCGAATCGAAGAGCGCAACGGAAGATATTCAGGTCTTTCGCTTCGGGGTCGTCGACTGGAAGGGCGAGTCCGTGACGTCGCAGGGGAAAGCGCCTCTCCCTTCAACCTCCCCGCAAGACCGGATGCTGGCGAAACGGGGAGCGCTGACGGATGCGCGCCGCAATCTTCTCTGCCTCCTCTATGAGA
Source organism: Phycisphaerales bacterium Planc_01 (assembly GCA_001603075.1). Lineage (GTDB taxonomy): Bacteria > Planctomycetota > Phycisphaerae > Sedimentisphaerales > Anaerobacaceae > Anaerobaca. The sequence goes on from LVBB01000095.1 coordinate 1,519, forward strand.
TTCGTCACGGACTTCCGGAGAAGATCAGCTCAATCGAGATCGAGGGCGAGGTCGTCGACGGACAGGTTGATTTCCAAGGCGTATCGAACGGAGTGTACACGGTAGAAGTGACGGTCCCGCTGAGACGGTTTTTTACCGAAAGCAGGATCGTACGTGCCGAGGTAAGGTGAATGCCATGAAAAAAATTCTCGCAGTCTGCATGACCGCCCTCTTGATCTTCGTACTTCTTCCGTCCGGCGAGGCGCGGGCGGAACTGCCGAAGGGAAAGACCATCGCCGTCCTTGTGAAGGGGACGTCCCATGCCCCGCTCGCGAGATCGATACTGATCAGGGCGCTTCTGGACGAAGGGTACAAGGCCGTCGACGAGAAACAGCTCGAACGGATCCGGCAGAACAAGGCGGCCATCCTGGCGCTCGAGGGGAACGTCGAGGCGATTATGGCGCTGGGCAGGACATTCGGCTTCTCCATCCTTCTCTCCGGCTCCGTCGCCGTTCCGGCTCCGGTACGGAACGAATTCGGCCTCTTTACCGCTACCGCGACGGTGTCGGCGACGGCGTGCACGTCCTCCGACGCGCGTCAGATCGCCGCCGGAAGCGCTTCCGCAAAGGAGATAGGGTACACGGCGGACGAGGCGGCGCGAAAAGCCGTGGAGGCTGCAACGCGCTCCGCAACGGCGTCGCTCCTCGGGAAGACGCCTCCTCAATCGGCGGATACGGCGAGAACAACGTTCCTGGTGATTGCTCCGGCGCGTTCGTTCTCCGAGGCGCACGCCCTTGCCGCGAGCTGCCGCGATTCGGGCGCTTCAAGCGCCTCGGTCGCCCGTTTCGCCGGGGGCAGGGCGGAGATCGACGTCTCCTATTCCGGAACGGCCCGGCAGCTCCTCGCCGCCCTCCTCGCCAAACGCCCGGATCTGAAAGAGGAGACCGTCGAGGGGAACACGCTCCGCCTTGTCGGGGAATAAATGAAGAGTTGAGAAGCACACACATGAAGGGAGCTGGTATCCTATGAACACACTGAAACGGATATCTCTCGGTATTTTCGCGGTCCTCTGCGTACTGTTTATCGCGACGGCGCTTCCGGTCTTCGCCGAAGTGCAGGTCTTCATCGACGCGCACACCGTGCGGGTTCATGATCCGGTGCTGAAACGCCAGTCCATCCTCAACGACTTTCGGGCAAGTGGATACCGCGTCCACAACCATCTTGCCCTCGTTTGGAGCGAGGACGCGGCCTGGATCTACGACGTGCGCACCCAGCAGTGGCTCTCCGAGAGCAACTTCAGGACGCTTCTGGGGTCGCTCTCCGACGAGTACGCGCTCGTCTGGAACGAAAACGAGGCCGCGATCTTCGACGCGAAGAACCAGACATGGATCCGGAGCGATTATATTCCATGGAAACTCACCGGTGCGTCGCTTTCGCGCGGAATGACGATATTGACAGGTGAAGAAGGTCTTGTGGTCTACGATCCCGTGCTGAAAAAATGGCTCTCGTCGCAGTTCTTCCCCTACGGCGCGCTGAAAAAGGCGCAAGCGGGCGACGTGCTTGCGGTCGCCTGGTCGGAAAACGACCTGGTGCTCTACGACATGACGATCCATGATTGGGTGGTCAAGGAGGGGATATCCCCTCAGGCCTGTATTATCGACGGGTACAAGGCGTCCATCTTCACTGCGGACACGGTGTACACCTACGACGCGGTAAGTCACAGATGGAGCAGCAAAAGCAGATAAGGAGCGACGCGAGACGGCGGAGAGGAGGCGCCCCGACAATGAACGGTAGGCGAAACATATCGGTTTTTTCGGTGCTGTTGCTGTTTCTGGCGCTGTTCGCACTGCCGGGGAGGGTTTTCGCGGCTTCAATGACCATCGCGGTGCAGCCTTTTCTCGCCCAGGGGACAAGCTTTCACCTCGGAGCGACCGTCGGCGACATCGTCTCCACTTCGCTCGCAGGGAACCGTGACATCACGCTTGTGGAGCGTTCCCGACTAACCGAGGTCGCCCGGCAGCAGCGGCTCGCCATGTCCGGCGTCGTGGAAACCGCCACGGCGGCGAAGGCGGGAAAGCTCGTCGGCGCGCGCTACTTCATCCTCGGCGCGGTCAGCAGATTCGGCGCCCTGCTCGTGGCAACGGCTCGCCTTGTGGACGTCGAGAGCGGCCGTGTGCTCGCGAGCTTCGAACGAACCTCGAAACAGGGAGAGGACGAAACGACGCTCGTATCGCGAAACCTGGCCTCCGACATTCTGGCCTTCATCGGCGGAGACGCCCCCGCGCCCGGCGATCCGACGAGCGACTACAAGTACTATCTCTACGAAGCGCTGGGATACTACAACCTCGGAGAATACCGCAAATCGCTCCCGTTCTGGGAGAAGATGACGCAGCTCAGTCCGAGAAACGGACTGCTCCGCTTCATCGTCGCGGGGCTCCACTTCCAGACGAAGAGATACTCCGACGCGCTGCTCTCGGCCCAGCAGGCGGTCACGTGGGAACCGTCGTTCGCGGAGGCGCACCTGCTCGTCGGCAAGGCGTACTTTCTCCTCGGCGACAACCACAAAGCCACGCCTGCGTTGGACAAGGCGCTCGAACTCGATCCGCGTCTCGTCGAGGCGATCTTTCTGAAGGGGTCGGCATTCAAGAACAGAAAAAGGGTCGAGGAAGCGGCGGACTACTTCCTGGAGGCCATTCAGATCGACAAGACCTACATACCGGCCTACCTGGCCCTCGGGCAACTTCTGCTTGAGAACGGCGCTGCGGACGAAGCCGCGGGAATCCTGCTTTCCGGTCTTCGGCAACAGCCGAACAACGGCAATCTCCGCTTCCTTCTGGGCGCTGCCCAGATCATGCGGGGAAACCTTCAGGGAGCGAAAGAACAGATTTCCGCCCTGAAGACCATAGATGCGGCGTTAGCGAAGAAACTGGAGGACTTGCTTCCAAAACAGTGATCGAGAATGGAAAGGATGTGGGGGTAATGAAAAAGAAATTGATACTTCTTCTGAGCGTTTTTGTACTTGGCGGCGCGCTGCTTCTGGCGCCTGTCGCGGGATTCTGTTGAACCGGGGGGGGCTCCGGAGGTTCCGGAGGCAGCGACAATACTCCCTCGGCGGCCGATCAGAAGGAAATCGACAGGCTGGTGCAGATATTCATAACCGAGGGAACGCTTCAAGGCCTCGCCCTCGATAAAGCGATTCGCCTCGCAACAACCGCAAGCGGAGAAGGAGGATGCGTTTCCTCCTATATCGCAGGGGCGAGCCTGATGCGGAACGGACAGTACGAACAGGGACGCGATCTCGCGCTCCCGGTTTTGGACAGATGCTACGAAGCCTCGGTACAATTCTGGAAAGACAGCGAAAAGCTTCGAACGCTCGTCGCCGGCGAGGTTTCGCTCCACGCCGGAGGAAAGGGCGACTACGGTACAATCCTTACCATGGAGGAGAAACTCGGAAAGGATATGCTGACCGACAGGTTGCTGGTCCGCGACGCGAAAGGCATCCTCGAGGGGCGGACCCGCCTCGGCGACGTTCTTCGCTTCCACAAGGCGCGGGCGTACACCACGGCGCAGATGCCGAGCGAAGCGAAGCAGACGCTCAAAGAGCTTGAATTCGCCTCCGGCAAGGTCTTCGTGGACGGCGAGGTCACCGGACTGAAAGACGCCATCGCAAAATTGAAGGTACAGGTTGAAGGCATGGCGCGCCTGATTCTCTCGTTCTTCAGGGCGGCATGATCCGCGGAGCCGTTTTTGTAAAGGGGGGACGAGGATGAACGGTAAAAAAAAGTATCTTCTGATACTGTTGATTCTGGGAGCGAGCATCCTCGCCGCTCCTCTTCCTTCGACGGCGGAGATGCTCATCGCAATCCCCGACTTCCAGGCCGTCGGGTGCATGCCGTACCTCGGCGGCGCGGTCGCGGAGCGCGTCAGGGGAGCGCTCGTCAACCGTGGACCGTGGACCGTCCTTGAGGCTTCCCAGATGAACAAGATCGCCTCGGAGCACCGACTCTCCATGTCGGGACTTGTCGACGAAAAAAAGGCGATCAAGGTAGGGAAGGTTTTGGGAGCGCAGTATCTCATCGTCGGATCGCTGAACGCGACGGGCTCGGTCTTCACGCTCACCGCCAGACTGGTCGACGTGGAGACTGGCGTCGTCCATTCCGGCTTCCAGGCAGTCACCCACCAGGGCGAGGAGGGACTTTTCGAGGCCGCCGGCTTCCTCGCCGAGGACATCGCGATGGAACTCGGCGGCCCGGACGTGTGAGCGACGATTGATCGGATATCCGAAAGCAATATGCATTTGAAAAGAATGGCAGAGATGGCGGGAATCGCTGTCTCCGCCATTCGTTGTTACCGCACCAGCGTCAGCACGTAGTTCACTATCAGGCGGAGCTGTTCCGTCTTGATGCGGCCGGTGACGGTGTAGCTTTCGCCGTCCCATTCGCCCTTGAGGATCTCGATGTTGCGGATCAGGCCGTGGACCTCGGAGCGGACGCGGTCCTCAGCCATGAAGTCGTCCATGACGGTGCGGGCGTCTATCTGCACGCCGCAGACGAACTCCAGCATGTTGCGCTGCAGGTCGACCATCGCGCCTCTGCGGGCGAGGGCCTTCGCCTGGGCGCCCGTTTTGCCTTCCGGGGCGACGGCCATGCCGGAGCCTTCGATGTAGTTCTGTCCCCAATCGATGAGCGCTTTTTCTTTTTCGACTGTTGTTTCGGATGCGGAGGCTCCCCCGGCTGCGGTAAAGACGAAAACGATCAGCAGTGCGAAGAGAGCGTATGTTCGGTCGAAGCGGTAAGCGAAACGAGTATGCATTGTCGGACCTCCTTATGATGTTGTTCTTCCCGCGTTCTCCACGAGAGAGAGCGCCGCCCCCGAAGGATGGAACCAACGGGGGCGGCTGATTTTCTACTGCTTCAGTTTCTTGCTCTTGTATTCGGCGGCCGGTGCGTACCGAGGATTGATTGCGAGCGCCCTGTTCATCCACTGGAGGGATTCGTCGGCCATCTTCAGCCGGTGCGCCGCCACTCCCGCCCAGTACGCCGCAAGATAATGCCCGTCGTACTTGCCCACCGCCTCGACGAACTTCTCGTAGGCGACTTTCGCCTTGCCGCTGTTCAGAGAGTTCATCGCGTTGACATGGGCGATGCGGAGCAT
>LVBB01000096.1 GCA_001603075.1 Phycisphaerales bacterium Planc_01
GTTGATGGTCAGTCGCACGAACTTCACCGGAACCCCATCGAACGGCACGGTCGTGTTCGCCTCGTACGTCCCTTTAGCTGTCGCCCGGGCGAACGTGACGTCGCCCAGAACAGTCCACTCTTCACCGTCCACGGAGTACTCGACCGTCACGTCCTTGAGCCCGAAGCCCAACAGCAGCTCGAACTGGACGTTGTAGTTCCAGACCAGCATCTCGTGCAGCTTGTAGACCCGGTCGAACTCGTACTGGAGGTAGAACGGCCCTTCGTCCGGGGCATAGGCCAGCCACATATCCGCCGCCTCGACGGAATGCTGATCGGCGGCATTGAGGCCCGAACCATCGATCGTCTTCTCCGGCCCAGTAGCCGCATCGAAGGCACCGTTGCTCGTGGCGATGATGCTCGGAACTGGGTAAGCAAACGGCTCGGTGGTGAAGGTCCAGAGCTTGCCCTTGAAGATGGTATTGCTCGGCGGGGCGTTGACCTCGTCGATGCGCCAGTAGTACGTTGTGCTGAAATCGAGCAGACCCGGCGGGTCGTAGGTCGTCGCCGCCTGGCCTTGGCTGACCAACACACCCCTTGTGTCGGTCCGGCTGGCGTCGTTGACGTCGTCGAAGACCGTACCGAGGTAGACGTCATGCGTTGCGGCGAACTTGCCTGCCGTCCAGCTCAGGACCACGTCGCGCGGCACGTCGATCGCGCCGTCTTCCGGACTGGGGCTCTTGGCCTTCGTCGGCGTCGGCGGGATGTTTGTGATGTAGTCCGTCAGATACGTCGGGTTGGTGATGTCGCTGCTCAGAGGCGACGGACCCGTCCAGCCGATGTCCATGTTGTCGCCGCCGCCGGCCTCTTGGAAGAACGCCATCACGGCCATGATCTGGCCTTTTCTCAACTGCATCGGCTCGGAGTGCTGGGTGGGATACTTGTTCCACTCGGCGATGTTCGTCCAGCCATCCACCCAGGCCACCTCGACGGCGTTGGCCATTTCCTCATCCTGGCTGACGTACAGCATCCCATAGTCGTCGCAGGCGTAGTGGAACTGGTACGTGCCGGTCTCCGGCACGGTGACCCAGCCGTAGAACTTGGCCACATAATTGTCTCTCGACCCGGAAAACCGCGACTCAGCGAGGATGCCCTCATAGTCGGGGGTGGGAACCGGGTTGGCCAAGTCGCCAAGGAAGTCGATAATCGCCTGGCGGCTGGCGCCCACGCCGGTCCACCATTCCTGATGCACCATCGCCGCCGAGGCGATCGGCGAGATGGCCAGGCAGACCAGGAGCGAAAATAATACGATGTTCCTTCTCATTGTTTTTCCTCCAGTAAAGGTCTTAGGTTACTCCTTCGACGGTTCATCTTACGGCACACATATGACCCTGTCCTGTGGCCACCTCCTTCCTTATTCTCTTCGGCAAACGAAGCGGCGCACTGTATCGGTGGACAGAACGCGAGCACCGTCTTGAACAGCCAGAAATACCGTAATCTCCCTTCGGCGGGGTGGATAGAAACGGAGCACACCGCCTCAGGGCCTCTCGATTCCGCCGTGGAGACGTATCCGGAATGGGCATACACCCTCACGAAGGCGGCGTTCGAGAGCAAGTACACGATGGCGCGCCAGTGAGAATATTCGCAGTCGACCAATCTACTCTTAACAGATTCGACCTCACGATGCAAGAAAATCTGCGTCCGTCGCTCACGAAAATCGCATTATCGGACATCGACCGACGGCAAGTGCCGGCATCCTCGGCGGGCGTACGCCTGTGGACCCGGGGGTGCTCCGGAGGTCGCGCTGGACCAAAGAGAAAGGGGCCTATCCCGCTGCCTGTCGGGATAGACCCTACTGTTACCTTCCTGCGACGCACGCCCGAGGATTGGGCCCCCGGCGTCGGTCGCATGTTCATCCATCGGACTACTGCGCGGCCGGGCGGCCGAAGCCGACGTCGTCCACGAAGACCGTC
>LVBB01000097.1 GCA_001603075.1 Phycisphaerales bacterium Planc_01
GAACCTCGCCGTCGCCAGGGCGTCGGTCTCGCGGGCGAAGGCCAACCTCGCGGACAGCCAGCGGAACCTTGCGCGGAACAAGGAGCTGTGGTCGCGCAACCTGATCGCGAAAAGCGAGCTGGACACCGCCGAAACCACGCACTCCGTCAACAGGGCGAGCCTCCAGGAGGCCGAGGCGCGGGTGCTTCAGGTGCAGGCGGCGCTTCGGCAGGCGGAATCCAACCTGGGGTACACGCGCATCCTCTCGCCCGAGGACGGCGTCATCATCTCCCGCCTTGTCAACGTCGGCCAGACCGTGGCGGCCAGCCTCTCCACGCCGACGCTCTTCTCCATCGCCAAGGACCTGACGGACATGCAGATCGAGACCTCCGTCGACGAGGCGGACATCGCCCGCGTGAAGGAGGGGCAGGAGGTGGAGTTCACCGTGGACGCGCACAGGGGGACCGTCTTCCCCGGCACGGTGAAACAGGTGCGCATCGCGCCGGGGACGACGGACAACGTGGTCACCTACCCGGTCATCATCTCCGTGGCGAATCCCGAGCTGAAGCTGAAGCCCGGCATGACGGCGAACGTCTCCGTCATCACGGAGCGCAGAACCGGCGTGCTCCGCGTGCCGATGGCGGCGCTGCGCTTCTCCCCTCCCCCGACGGACGCTCCCGCGGCGGCGGCGACCGCGACGAGCTCGCCCTTCGCCCCCTCCATGCCCAGACGGCCCGGCGGAGGCGGCGGAGCGGGCGCCGGCGGCGGACAGGGCGGCAACGGCGGAACGAACGGAACCCTCTCCTCGGTGTGGACCGTGCAGGACGGAACGCTCGGCGAGCAGGTCAAGTTCCGCGCGGGGATCGGCGACGGTTCGTTCATCGAGGTCGCCGGATCGAAGGAGCTGAAGGAGGGGGACATCCTCGCCATCGCCTACTCGGAGAAGCCGAAGCTCTCGCTCTGGCAAAGGATCTTCCAATGAGCCTCATCGACGTCCGCGACATCGTCAAGATCTACCGTACCGGCGACGTGGAGCTTCGCGCGCTCGACGGCGTCTCCTTCACCGTCGAGCGGGGGGAGTTCGTCTCCATCATGGGGCACTCAGGCTCGGGGAAGTCGACCATGATGAACATCCTCGGCTGCCTCGACGTGCCGGACGGGGGAGAATACGCCCTCGACGGGGAACGGACGGACCGTCTCTCGAAGGACGAGCTGGCGAAGATCCGCAACGCGAAGATCGGTTTCGTCTTTCAGGGGTTCAACCTCCTCCCCCGCGCCACGGCGCTGGAAAACGTCGAGCTGCCCTTGATCTACTCGGGCGTGCCGGGGAAGGCGCGCAAGGAGCGCGGGAAGAACGCCCTCGAACGGGTGGGGCTCGCCGACAGGATGGGGCACCGTCCGAGCCAGATGTCCGGTGGTCAGCAGCAGCGCGTCGCCATCGCCCGCGCCCTCGTGGGCGAGACGCCGCTGATCCTCGCCGACGAGCCGACGGGCAACCTGGACACGAAGACCAGCAACGAGATCATGGACCTCTTCGTCGCGCTGAACCGCGAGGGGAAGACCATCATCCTCGTCACCCACGAGCCGGACATCGCCGAGTACAGCGCCCGCACCATCCGCTTCCAGGACGGGCGCATCCTGGCGGACGAGAGGAGAGAAAATAATGCTTGAGACGCTCCGTACCGCGATCCGTTCGCTGCTCTCCAACAAGATACGCTCCGCGCTCACCATGCTCGGCATCATCATCGGCGTCGCCGCCGTGATCACGATGGTCGCCATCGGCGCGGGGGCCAGCCGAAACATCCAGCAGTTCATCTCCGGCGTGGGCAGCAACATCCTCATCGTCATGCCGGGAGCGGCCTCGGTCGGGGGCGTCCGGCAGCAGGCGGGCTCCGGCGCGACGCTCACCACGGAGGACGCGAACGCGCTCCAGCGGGAGGCCTACGCGCTGAAGGGCGTGGCCCCGGAGATCTTCAGCCGCACGCAGCTCGTCTACGGCAACATGAACTGGTCCACCCTGGTGACGGGCAGCACGTCAGCCATCTTCGACATCCGCGAGTGGAAAATCGAGGACGGGCGCTTCTTCATCGACGACGAGGCGCGGGGGGGCGCGAAGATCGTCGTGCTCGGGGCGACGGTGGCGAAGAACCTCTTCGACACGGAGGACCCGATCGGAAAGATCATCCGCATCCGCAACGTCCCGATGGAGGTCGTCGGCGTGCTCGCCGCCAAGGGGCAGACGCCCTGGGGGCAGGACCAGGACGACACCGCGTTCGTCCCCTTCGCCACGGCGCAGCGCAGCCTTTTCCGGCGGGGCATCGCCAACTCCGTCCAGAGAATTACCGTCGCGGCGGTCAACGGCGACTCCGTCTCCGAGGCGGAGCGCGAGATCAACGCCATTCTCCGCCAGCGGCGGCGGCTCGGCGAGGGGGAGGCGAGCGACTTCGACGTGCGGAACATGGCGGAGATGCTCGACGCCGCGGCGCAGTCAACGAAAGTGATGTCGCTGCTGCTGGGGGCGGTGGCGTCCGTCTCGCTGCTGGTCGGCGGCATCGGCATCATGAACATCATGCTGGTCTCCGTCACCGAGCGCACCCGCGAGATCGGCATCCGCATGGCCATCGGCGCGCGCGCCTCCGACATCCGCACCCAGTTCCTGATGGAAGCGCTCCTCCTCTCCATCGCCGGAGGCGTCATCGGCATCGTGCTGGGGATGTCGGCGTCGAAGCTCATCACCGGCTTCCTCGGCTGGCCGACGGTCGTCTCCAGCGGCTCGGTCGTCCTCGCCTTCGGCTTCTCCGTCTTCGTGGGTATCTTCTTCGGCTTCTACCCCGCGTGGAAGGCCTCGCTGCTGAACCCGATAGAGGCGCTGCGGTACGAGTAGGGGACGCAACAGCGAAAAGGCGCGTCCTTCCTCTCCGACTGGAAGGACGCGCCTTTTCGCATTGCTGCTTTCCGCCGACTAGGTCGGGTTACCTGGACGAGGGTTTTTTCCCGCCGGACTTCCGGCCGTCGCGTATCTCGGACAACTGCGCAGGAGAAAAGCCGGTGTAGCGCAGTATCTTCTCCTCCGGCTCGCCCGCTTCGAGCATCGCCAGAGCTATGGAGATCCCCCTCTCGAGCTGCCCTTTCTCAAGCCCTTCCTCAAGTCCTTCTTCGCGGCCTTCTTCGCGGCCTTCCTTGCGAGTCTTCCTGAACTCCTTCAGCATGTACGTCAGCATCTCGTCAGCCTCCTCACGTTCCAGACAGAGGTCCAGAGCGTCGTCGATCTCCAGGCCTTCTTTTTTCATCAGTATCTTCAGATACCCGCGCAGATGGTTCGTCAGCAGCTCCGTCTCCTCGTCGGATAGGACGGTGAGCAGCATCCGCAATCGCTCCGCGGCCTCCGCGAAACTCTCCTTCTTCGACGGGGCCGCCAGGTAGCACAGCCCTCCGAGCGCGTCGCGAAACGAGAGCAGATCCTCGGGGCGCTTGTCCCGAAGCGATATCAGCAGATACTCGAAGTCGGGAACCAGACCGCGAAAGTCGGACGAACTCTCCACCTTGTCCGAAAAACGGACAGGAGCCGTCCACCTGGACGCTCCCTCGTAAAACACCACCGGCAGAACGGGCGGGAGCAGAAATCCGGCCCGTCTCGCCCTCGATCCGGCCTGCTCCGTACAGCGTTTCCAGAATTCCACCATGTATGAAAGCAGGCGAAACGGCATCATGAAGTCCACACGGGACTGATGCTCCACCAGTATGTAGACGTACATCTCCGCGCTTCCCCGCCACACCTTGTAGAGGACGTCGGACTCGTTTTTCGAGAGGTCGGGCGGGATGAAGGTGATATTCTGCAGCTCGACGTCCTCGACGGAAAGAGTATCCAAGTCGATGTCGCCGGGCAGGCGTCCTCTCAAAAACCGCCGCAGAAACTTCAGAAAGAGCCGTTCGTCGGCCAGAAGCCTGCGGAACGCCTTGTCCTTGTCGCCCATGAGACTCCCCTTTCGAGCACGCGCTTCGTGTTTTGATTATTATAGCATGAGCATTCGCCCACGCTCCGCCGCGCTTGCGAAGAGGCGAGCCCGGAGAAGCGGCCGGCGAGTCGGCGCAGCAAGGGGCGATATGCTATGATGTGTACGATATCTTCATCCGACGGCGAGGCAGCATGCATCTTTTCGAAACGCTCCGCACATCCGTGCGCTCTCTTCTCTCCAACAAGACCCGCTCCGCGCTCACCATGCTCGGCGTCGTCATCGGCACGGCGGCGGTGATCGCGATGGTCGCCCTCGGCACGGGGGCCAACCGCACCGTCCAGCGCTTCATCACCGGCGTGGGCAGCAACCTCCTGATCATCCACCCGAAAGCGGTCTCCGTCGGCGGCGCGCGGCAGCAGGCCGGAAGCGGCGCGACGCTGACGCTGGAGGACGCCGAAGCGCTGGAGCGCGAGGCGTTCGCCCTGCGCGGAGTAACGCCCGATATCTACGGCTACGCCCGTCTCGTGTACGGCAACCGAAACTGGTCGGCGCTGACGATGGGGACGGGAGCGGCCGCGTTCGACATCCGTTCGTGGCGCATCGCCGAGGGTCGCTTCTTCATCGACGAGGAAGCCAAGGGGGGCGCGAAGGTTGCGGTGCTGGGGGATACGGTGGCGCGAAACCTCTTCGACGGCGAGAACCCGCTGGAACGAATCGTCCGAATCCGCAACGTCCCGATGCGCGTGATCGGGGTGCTCGCCCCCAAAGGGCAGACGCCGTGGGGGCAGGATCAGGACGACGTGGTCTACGTTCCGTTCTCGACGGCGCAGCGCAGACTTTTCCGGCGGGGCGCGTCGAACTCGATTCACAGGATCACGGCGGCGGCGCTGAACGACGGGGCCGTTCCGGAGGCGGAGCGCGAGACGACGGCCATCCTCCGCCAGCGTCGCGGGCTTGCGGCCGGGGAACCGGAGGACTTCCCCGGTCCAAATCAACCGGGACAGGCGAGGTGCGGAACATGACCCAGATGCTCGACGCGGCCACGGAGTCCACGCGGACGATGTCGCTGCTGCTGGGGGCGGTGGCGTCCATATCGCTGCTGGTGGGCGGAATCGGGATTATGAACATCATGCTGGTCTCTGTGACGGAGCGGACGAGGGAGATCGGCATCCGCATGGCGGTCGGCGCGCGCCCCGCGGACATCAGGGCGCAGTTTCTGACGGAGGCAGTGCTCCTCTCGGTCTCGGGCGGCGTCGTCGGCATCGGGCTGGGAACGTGGGGGTCGAGCGTCGTCACGCGGCTCTTCGAATGGCCGACCGTCGTCTCCGGCGACTCCGTCGCGCTGGCCTTCGCATTCTCGGTCTTCGTGGGCGTCTTCTTCGGCTTCTACCCCGCGTGGAAGGCCTCGATGCTGCACCCGATGGAGGCGCTGGGGCGGGAGTAAATGGAAATGAACAGAGCGCGTCCTTCCCGCCTATACAGAGGGGAAGAACGCGCTCCGGGAGAATCGTGCGTTTCAATCGGACTCTTTCCGCTGCTCCCTCCTCCCCCCAGACAGCAGGAGCAGGGGGAGAAGCAGGACGGCCGGCCACAGGGAGACCGAGGACGTCGCGCAGCCGCCGCCTCCGCCGTCGGGTTCCGGCGTCGGGGAGGGGGCGGCGAGGGAGACTTCGACGAGGAAGGCGGGGTCGACGACGCGCCCGTTCACCGCCCCGTCGAGGTCGAAGAGGCCTCCGTCCTCGATGGCGAGGGCGACGATATGGCCGTCCGCGAGGATGTCGTCCGCGTCGAGGAAGCGCTTGATGCGGACGCCGCCGGAGACGGCCTCCACTTCGACGACGGCGGAGCGGCCGTCCGTCAGCTCTTCCGGCGTGAAGGCCGGGACGTAGGGGCGCGCGTCTTCGGCGGAGAGCAGTTTGACGGCGCGCACGGCGGCCGCCCGCTTTCCGAAGAAGACCTCGGGCACGGGGAAGAAGGCGACGGCGATGTTCCGGGCGGCGAGCGCCGATCCGCCGCTTCCATCGATTGCGACGCTGAAGAGCGGGAGAAGGGCGCGGACGGCGTCCTCCGGGATATCGAACTGCTGAAGGAGCCTTTCGACGGCTTCGACGCTTCCGGGAGAGAGGTAGATGTAGCCGTGCATATCGACGTTCACAAGAGCCGCGATCGATTCGGCGAGCGCGGGAGGGACGTTCAGCCCGATAAGCGCCTCTTTCACGGCGGCTCTCTTCTGCTCGATAGTGGCGCCGAGAGGAAGTTCCACCCTGACGGGTTGAGGGCCGAGTTCGGTGACAGGCGGCACGGGGGGAAGTGCGGGCGTCGGCGTGGGCGTGGGCGTCGCGGGAGAATACACCGCCGTAATCCGGACAGGACTGCTCTTCGCGACCGTTAGCGAGCGGTTCCCCGGAGGTGTCCAGCCTGCTGCTTCTTTGAAGGAGACCGTCGCTGAACCCGTGGCGGCGACGACCGACGCGCCGGAGCTCTGCCACTCTCCTTCGCCGAGCTTCCACCGAGCGCCTGCGCTCCGCGCTCCGGCGGGTTCGATGGTCACATTGACGAAGCCGACGGCCGCATCCTGATACGCGCCGATGTCGACCGGTACAATACGGGGAACGCCCCGCTGGTCTGTTGCGGGAATATTGGATCCAGTGGCTCCCCCGGCAAGAGCGGAGCTGCCCGGAAGCAGCGCGTGCGTCCAGGTCGGGCCTCCGTTGTCGGCGAGAGGGCCGAGGTTAGGGTTGCCGGTCGTGTTTCCCGTGCTGGCACCGCCGTTCAAGTTAACTGCATTTACGCAGTTGGTAAAAACACCACTCGTAGGAATCTGTCTCCCAACCTGATTGCCGGGGCCCCAGAAAATACAGTTCGTCACCGTCGGACTGCCGCCGGCTATGTACATACCGCCGCCGGCACCGTAGCTAAAGGCTGCGCTGTTGCCGGAGAAGGTGCAGTTGGCCACCGTCGGGCTGCCGTCTATGTACATCCCGCCGCCGCGTTGTCGATGTTCCTCGGAATTCTCGTTCGCATTCCCTCCGGTGACGGTGAAGCCGTCGAGGACGGCGGTGTTGTTCACACCGTTCGCCGTCACGACGTTGTAGCTGTTGTTGCCGCCAGCGATAACCCCCGAAAGGATGGTTTCGTTCGCGGAGATGTCCCGCTGCTCCCGCGCCGTCTCGGTTCCCGCGAAGCCGCTGTAGAGGGCGACGCCGTTTTTGAGGGCAAAGGAGGCTTCTCGGTTCGTATCTCCAGTCGGCGTGTACGGGTCCGTCTCCGCCTTCAGCCAGTACTCGCCGGAGGTTCCTGCTTGCAATGCGGACCTGAACTCCGTCACGCCCATAGCGTTCGCCCACGAATCCCCCGATCTGTTTCCGTCTCCATTCACGGTAACCCGGTAGATCGTCGCCCCCTCCGCAATCGGCGGCGGCAGCAGAAGAACGAAAAGAAAGAGCAGCAGGCGCAGCGAATGTTTCGCCAAAAACCACTTCCCGTTCATGATACACTCCCCCCTCTTCGAGCCCTCCCCGAGGCGGCTCGGTTTCGGTCGCCCGGAACAGGCGATTCCGTCTGCGGCTTTCTCCCGCGGCAAAAGAGTCCGCCGGAGACCCCGAACCGCCTTCCCGCCGCCCTGCACTCCGACCGGCGCCGTTCCCCGGCATGCGAAAACCGTCGACGTTCGGCCCGCCCGTTCGTTCTTCGTTCGACGAGGAGGACCGGCGAAACCATGTCTCCGGGAAGCCGCCCGCTCGGAGGAAACAATCTTTTTCCCGTTCTTCGACGGAATAGTCGGAGCATTGTACCCCGAAGAGGCGTTTCGGGGGAGGGTGAAAAGCGTAACCCCCCTCACGAATTCAGCATTTGCAGCTGTTTGCCGATGGAGAACTTTTTTGCTATCATACAAAGAAAAGAGGGGGGAGAATGTGAAGGACATCGCGGGACTTGGAACGATTCTTCTCTGGCAGTGGCTCACCGTGCTCAGGGGACCGCTCTTCCCCTCGCTCGCCGGTGCCCGCTTTCTCGGGCCAGGGGGCGGGTTCGCGATCTTCACGCTGATTCTTTTCGCCGTCTTTCTGCTGCTCGCGCTCAAGGGGAAGTCGCTTCCCGAGGCGATGTTCGTCCGCGCGGTACGCGCCGCTCCGTTCCTCATGGCCGTCGCGTGGCTTCCTTGGGGGGTATGGAAAGAAACCCTGCCTCCTCCGCTGCTCGTTCTCGCGCTCGTCCTCGCGCCCGCGGGGTCCGCGGTGCAGCTCGCCGGGTGGCAGTGGCGCCTCTCCCGCGCGCCCTTTCCGCGTCAGGCCGTCGTGTTCGGACTGGCATGTCTGCTGCGAAGCGCGGCGATTCTGTCGCTCTCACTCGCTCCGCTCCCCCTCCTCTCGGGGGCCGCGCTCTCCCTCCCCTTTCTGGGGAGTTTTCTGTGGTCCCCTCCCGAAAACGAGCTTCCTTCCGGCGTTCCTCCCCGTCCGCGCGAGCCATTCCGCCTCTCGCCCCGTCTGGCCCTTCGAGTGGCCTCGTTCTTCATCGTCTCGGCGATGTTTCTGTCGATTCTGCTGTCGCACGAAAGCGGTGAGGCGATCTCGCCGCAGGTGCTGACGGATCCCTTCTTCACGCTGGGGGCGCTCGGAGCGGGGCTGGTGCTCCTTCGCTGGTTCGCCGTCGATCTGCGGAGCGTCTACTTCTTCGCGCAGTCGCTGCTGGCGCTGGGCTTCATGGCGTTCGCGGCGCTGGGGACGGGGCGGCCGGCGATTCCCCCGGCGCTGCTGCAGCTCGGTTTCGGAACGTTCGGCGCCTACATCTTCACGCTGCTGCTCTATCTGGGGTCGCGCGCCGGAAGGTCGGAAGCGCTCTCGGTGGTAACCTCGATACAGGCGGTGAACAGCGGCTCGGTGCTTCTGGGGATGCTGCTGACCAAGGCGACGGGGTTCGCGGCCGCCGCGACAGGAGTTCCGTTCGTCCTCGCCTCCAGCCTTCTGGGCGTGGCGCTGCTCTTCTTCTCGACGCTCTTCCTGCGCGACGACCCGACGAGCTTCGCGGGCTACGATCTGCACGACGCCGCGGAGGAGGAACGTCCGTCGCAAGAAGCTTCGACGGAGCGAGCGGGAAGCGAAGGGCAGTTCGCCGCGCGGGAGGACGGGATATTTGCGCATCTTCTGAAAGAGGGCCTTTCGCTGCAGGAGATCCGGGTGGCGTTGTGCGTGGCCGAAGGACTTGCGAACGCGGAAATCTCGCGGCGTCTGAACATCACCGACAACACGGTGCGGAGCCATCTGCGGAAGATCCATAAAAAAATCGGCTCGTCCAACAGAAAGACGCTGATCGACGAGATCGCGAAGATGCGCGGGGGGGCGTGACGAGGTCGTGCATCGAGGACGCCTCCTGCGGGCTTCAAGCCGGGATGTCCTCGCGCTCTCATCGAAAGGAACACCGGCATATGCCGGACAGAGGCATTCTGACGAAGCGCCCGATAAGGCGTGACCAACAGCTCGCCGTCGTCTGCTCATAAACATCGCGCTCGTCTCCGCCCTCGAACGAACCCGCGAAATCGGCATTTGAATGGAGGCGGGCGCCCCCCCCTCGCTCAGTCGACGTTTCTCTTCTCCGCGACGACGTACGAGGGACGCCCCTTCACCTCGTCGAGCAGCTGGGCGAGGTACTCGCCTACGAGCCCGAGCATCATGAGGATAACGCCGTTGAAGAAGAGGCCGACGGCCATCAGGGAGGCCCACCCCTGCACGGCCCTGTTCGTGAAGAGCTTTTC
>LVBB01000098.1 GCA_001603075.1 Phycisphaerales bacterium Planc_01
TCATTGTAGCGCGCCGATCGATGCTGTCAACCAAAAAACGCGCCGCGACTGCCTGATCGGCACAATCGCAAGCGCGCGTTTCACTCTGTATTCCGTTGTCCGTTGCCGAAAGCGGCCGCTTTCGCCGGACTTCTCCCCTACCCCGCCGAGTCGACGCCTGCGCGGAGGGAGCCTATGAATTCGGTCGCCGTTGCTTCGAGCCGCTTTCTGTCGGTTCCGCACGGTTCCAGCGCCGAGATGAGCGCGCTGCCGACGATCACGCCGTCGGCGACCTGCGCCGCGGCCTTCGCCCGATGGGGCGTGCTTACGCCGAAGCCGAGGGCGAGCGGGAGCTTCGTGGAGGCGCGGACGCGCTGCATGTACTCCTCGAGGGGCACGTTTCGCTTCTCTTCGTTCCCCGTCACCCCGAGGAGCGAGACGCAGTAGAGGAAGCCGGACGCTTTCTCCGCGATGGCCTTCAACCGTTCGGGGGTGCTGTTCGGCGTGACCATGAGGATGAAGTCCACTCCGCGGGAACGAAGCAGCCCTGCGAGTTCTTCGCTCTGATGGAAGGGGAGGTCGGGGACGATGACGCCCGCGACGCCCGCGTCCGCGGCGTCCTTCGCGAAGGTTTCGAGGCCGTAGGCCAGAAGGGAATTCATGTACCCCATGAGCACGAGCGGGGCCTTGATCTCCCCCTTCAGCGACGCGAGCATGGAGAGGATCTTTTTGAGCGTCGTGCCGCTCGTGAGGGCGCGCTGCCCCGCCTGCTGGATGACGGGACCGTCGGCAAGCGGATCGGAGAAGGGGATGCCCACTTCGAGAATGTCCACGCCGCTTTCGTCGAGCAGCTTCAGCAGGAAGGCGGTGGCGTCGAGGTCGGGGTCGCCCGCCGTGATGTAGGTGATGAGCGCTTTTTTGCCTTCGAAGACCTGAGCAATACCGTTCATAAGAGGGAGCTCCTTTCAAAGGGACAGAATGGTGTCCATGTCCTTGTCGCCGCGGCCGGAGAGGTTCACCAGCACGATGGTTTCCTTCGGGAGGGCGGCTGCGGTCCGGTAGACGTGCGCGAGCGCGTGCGAGCTTTCGAGCGCCGGGATGATTCCTTCGAGACGGCAGGTCCGGTGGAAGGCCTCGACCGCCTCGTCGTCGGTGACGGAGACGTACGTTGCGCGCCCCGTCGCGGCGAGATGGCTGTGTTCCGGCCCGACGCCGGGGTAGTCGAGTCCGGCCGAGATGGAGTGCGCGGGCTGTATCTGGCCGTCTTCGTCGAAGAGGACGTACGAGTACGAGCCGTGGAGCACGCCCGGCTTCCCGCCCGAGATGGTGGCGGCGTGAAGACCCGTGTCCACTCCCCTGCCCGCCGCCTCGACACCGACGAGGGCGACGCCGGGGTCGCCGATGAAGGCGTGGAAGATACCCATCGGGGGGTAGGGGTGCGGCCCCATCACCGAGCCGATGACGTAGAAGGAGTCTTCGACGTTGGTCACCCAGTCGCGGATGGCCTCGTTGACCGCGTCCTTGAGGGTGCGCGTTCCGGAGAGGACGGAGACGACCTTCGTCCCCAGCAGATGCATCCGAGCCACGTTGGGGGCTTGTCGGTGGACGTCCTCCTCCCCCATGTACACCACGCACTCAAGCCCGAAGAGCGCCGCCGCGGTGGCCACCGCAACGCCGTGCTGTCCCGCGCCGGTCTCCGCGATGATGCGCTTCTTCCCCATTTTGGAGGCGAGCAGCACCTGGCCGAGCGCGTTGTTGATCTTGTGCGCGCCGGTGTGGTTCAGATCCTCGCGCTTCAGGTAGACCTTGGCCCCGCCGAGCGACTCGGTGATGCGCGGCGCGAACCAGAGGGGCGTCGGCCGTCCGCTGTAGTTCTGCAGCAGGGCAAGCAGTTCTCCGTTGAACGACGCGTCGTCCAGCGTGCCGAGGTAGGCCGTCTCCAGTTCGTCGAGGGCCGGAACAAGCGTTTCGGGGACGTACTGCCCTCCGAAGATGCCGAAGTACATGGATGTTTTCATCGGTGCTCTCTCCTTTCGGAAGTGTCGAAATCGCGGACCGTCGCCACCGCGACGGCGAGCTTCACCCTGTTCTTGACGCCGGGCGCGTCCTCGACCCCGCTATTGAGGTCGACCCCGAAGGGCCGGGCCTCCCGCAGCGCGCCCCGCAGCGCGCCCCGCAGAGTGTCCGGGCCCAGTCCTCCCGCGAGAATGAAGGGTTTGGCGAATGTCCGTCCGCGCAGCAGCGAGTGGTCGAAGGCAACGCCCTTCTCGTAACGGCGCTTCTTGCTGTCGAAGAGGAAGAACGACGCCGCGTCGTAGAGCGACGCCTTCTCCAGGTCGGCCTCCTCCGTCACGGAGAACGCCTTGATGGTCTCAAGACGGCAGTCGGAAAGCGTCTCCGGCGTCTCCGAGCCGTGGAACTGGATGCAGTCGAACACGCCCGTTCTTTCCACGGCCTCGACCTCCGGTCTGGACGGGTTCATCATCACGGCGACCTTGCGGATGCCCTGCGGGACAGTACATGCGAGCGCCGCAGCCTCTTCCGCCGGGAGAAAGCGCGGGCTCGCCGGGACGAGGATGAACCCCAGCGCGTCGACGCCCAGCTCCACAGCCGCCTCGATATCCTCCCGCCGCGTCATGCCGCAGACCTTGACGAACGTCATGCCGCCCGCCGCCCCTTTCTCTTGAAGGAGCGGAGCGTCTCCTCCGGGTTGGAAGCCCGCATGAGAGCTTCGCCGACGAGGATCGCGTCGACGCCCGTATCCGCGAGGTATCCGGCGTCTTCTTCGCTCCGGACGCCGCTCTCCGCCACCACGATGCGGCTCCCCTCCCCCTCCGCGGAACGGAGCGCGTCCATCAGGCGCGCCGTGGTCCGCAGATCGACGGCGAAGGTGGTCAGATCCCGGTTGTTGATTCCCAGAATCGAGGCGTCCGTTTCAAGAACGGTGGACAGCTCCTCCTCGGTGTGCACCTCGACGATCGCCTCCATCCCCAGCGAATACGTCAGGGAGAGAAGCGCTTCGAGACGCTCTTTTTCGAGCGCCGCGGCGATGAGCAGCAGCGCGTCCGCGCCGAGGAAGAGGCTCTCGTAGATCTGCACCTCGCTCACCAGAAAGTCCTTCCGGAGCAGCGGAAGCTCCGTCCGC
>LVBB01000099.1 GCA_001603075.1 Phycisphaerales bacterium Planc_01
GGCGACGGCAGCGGGGTGCAGTCGCTGGCGTTGGAGGCGGGCAAGACGTTCACGCTGAGCCACGTGTATGCGGATGACGGGGTCTACACGGTCACGGTTACGGTGACGGACGGTGATGGCCTCGGCAGCGACACACTGACCATTACGGTGAACAACATGGCGCCGTTGGTGACGGCCGACATCCTGAACCAGGGAGTTCAGTACAGCGATCCGATTGCTGAGGTGACCATCACGGCCACCGATGTGCCTGCAGATGTGATGAACGCTTCCACCTCATACAGTACCGATGGGGGAGCGACATTTACGGCGGGACTCCCGGATGCTATGACGATCACGGGAGGGCTCGATCTGACTGGCGACGCTGACCAGGTCGATGACGGTACCTGGGTGCTTTCGGGGATCGCAGATCTCGCTCCGGGCGTCTATGTTATCCGTGTTACGGTGGCTGATGAAGATGGTGGCGAAGGGTGGGTCGACATCACCATCACGGTTATCCCGGAGGATGCCTTCGCGACATACGTGGGCGCGGAATTCGTATCGACGTCTTCCATCAAGACCAGCACGGCAGTTGTCGAATTACGTGCCGTGATCGAGGATATCACCGCCGTCAATCAGGGCCATGATCCCGACGCCGGAAATATCAGCAGGGCGACTGTTAACTTCGTGGATCGCGAGACAGGGCAGGTCATCGCCCGAGACGTACCGGTGTATTCTCTCGGTGGCAGTCTTACGACGGGTGTGGCCACCTATGCCTGGACGGTGAATCTCGGCAGCCAGGACTCGGTGTCGTACCAAATTGGCATCGTGGTGAACGATTTCTACGCGCGGAATGATACAGAAGACGATCCGATTGTGACGGTTTCCAAGCCGGTGGAGAATTCGATCACGGGCGGGGGGCATTTCATCAATGAGGATTCGGGCGGGCTGTTCGCGGGCACAGCGGGTCTGAAGACGAACTTCGGGTTCAATGTCAAGTTCAATAAGAAGCTGACGAACGTTCAGGGTCAGGTGAATATCATCATCCGCCAGGGCGACCGGGTCTACCAGATCAAGAGCAACGCGATACAATCCCTGGTGGTCAATCAGGATTCCGGCACCGCGACCTTCATCAGCAAGGCAAACCTGACTGACATCACCGATCCCGACAACCCCATCTCGATTGCCGGCAATCTGAGCCTGGTTATCACCGTGACTGACCGTGGCCAGTCCAGCACATCCGACTCCATCGGGATTACTCTATGGAACGGCAGTGACCTGTGGTACTCGAGCCGCTGGAACAAGACTAAGACCGAAGAAGAGTTCCTCATCGGCGGGAACCTGGTGATCCGATAGGTTGGTGATGTGACGTTCGCCGGTGGCCAGCGTTCGCGCCGATGATTGCTGGGCGGGGCGGTCGAATGAACACGAATGATCGACCGATCATGTCTCCAGAATGTCGCCACTCGCATCTGTCTCTGCAAGAATCGGCACACGCAGACCCCCTGTCATACGGATTAGGAAGTATTCTTGCGCGCATGTGAAAATGGGGTAGCGCCCTGGGTCTGCGTATGGCATACTCTCGAAGAAACGGAGGGCATAAGGATTTCTCGAAATCGATCAGGTTACGGTTTCGGGAGGTTCGGTATGGCGAACCAACTCAAAATGGCTGTGGTGCATGCCATATTGACGCTGTCGGGGTTGGGCTGGTCGCAACGGCGGATCGCTCAGGTGCTGGGAATCGATCATGAGACGGTGGCCCGGTACGTCCATTCGCCGCCAGCGGAGGCAAGACCCGCCACGAACCCGATCCCTGGGTCGGAGGCGTCGGAGCCGCCCACGACGGCTCAACTTCCGGGCCCTGAAAGCCGCTGAGCCGTCTTGTACGCTCATTGAGCACAAGCCCAGGCAGGGGCTGACCGGCCAGAGGATCTATCAGGACTTGGTGACGGAGCACGGGTTTCGCGCCAGTTACTCCAGCATTCGCCGGTTCTTCCGGCGTCTGGGTCAGAGTCAGCCGCTGCCGTTTCGGCTGCTGGAGGTGCTGCCAGGGGGCAGAGCGAGAGGCTTCAGTGTCAGGGTCA
Source organism: Phycisphaerales bacterium Planc_01 (assembly GCA_001603075.1). Lineage (GTDB taxonomy): Bacteria > Planctomycetota > Phycisphaerae > Sedimentisphaerales > Anaerobacaceae > Anaerobaca. Next base: position 2,061 of record LVBB01000099.1, read on the forward strand.
CAGAGGACGGGACGGACCAATGCGGAGTGCTTTACCGGGGGCGAAACGCTTGTACTTTGTCCACGTTCCTGCGAAAATGGTGTTGTTTGGGGGGCAGAACGGTGGGGAGTTGGCATGACGGATGTGACGCGCATCTTGAACGCCATTGAACGGGGGGACGCTAAGGCTACAGACGAACTGCTCCCTTTGGTCTACGAAGAACTACGTATCCTGGCCGCCCAGAAGCTCTCCCACGAACCTCCCGGCCAGACACTCCAGGCCACCGCACTGGTGCATGAGGCGTACATCCGGCTGGTGGGGGACGAATCGCAGAGTTGGGACAGTCGGGGGCATTTCTTTGCCGCAGCGGCAGAAGCGATGAGACGCATTCTCGTCGAGTATACCCGTCGCAAGCGTAGCCTCAAACAGGGTGGGGCGAAGCACCGCGTCGAGATCGATGAAGCAGACCTGGCGGTGGATGACCCGTCGGTGGACCTGATTGCTTTGGACGAGGCTCTGACGCGATTGGCCGAGAAGGATGCGCAGCTCGCCGAACTGGTGAAATTGCGGTATTTCGCGGGACTCGGCCTTGAGCAGGTCGCGCAAATCCAAGGCATTACCCGCCGCACCGCCACCAGTCACTGGGCCTATGCTCGGGCCTGGCTGCACAGAATTATGGCCGAAGGCTCTGAATAGAGCTCATTCTTCTCACGTTCTTTGCGTCTTGCGTTTCTCACTTTGCTCGTGGATTTCGCATTGAGTGATAGAGGGCCATGGGAAATGGGTCAAGGCTATGAACGGTGAGCATATAGACATCAAGTCGGTATTTCTGGAGGCCCTGGAGAAGAAGACGCCGGAAGGGCGCCGAGCTTATCTCGCACAGGTGTGTGGGACCCGTCCGGAGTTGCAGATCGAGTTCGAATCCCTGCTGCGAGCCCATGAGGCAGCCGGCGATTTCCTTGAGACACCGCCGTTGGGTGAGAGTGTTGTACTTGATGAGCCGCCGGTGGCGGAGGGGCCGGGGACGGTGATTGGGCGGTATAAGCTGCTGGAGAGGATTGGCGAGGGGGGGATGGCGGTGGTGTACATGGCCGAGCAGGCGCCGAGCACGCGGTCCGCACTGTTCGGGCCTGCGAGCACAGGCGTCCTGAGCGATAGCAAAGGAACCATCCGGCGGAAGGTGGCCCTGAAGATCATCAAGCTGGGGATGGACACCCGGCAGGTCATTGCCCGTTTCGAGGCCGAGCGGCAGGCGCTGGCGATGATGGACCATCCGAACATCGCCAAGGTGCTCGACGCCGGAGCGACCGAGACCGGCCGGCCGTACTTCGTCATGGAACTGGTACAGGGCGTCTCGATCACCGAATACTGCGATAAGAACAGCCTCAGCACCAAAGACCGGCTGGGCCTGTTCCTGGCTGTCTGCAACGCCGTCCAGCACGCCCACCAGAAGGGCATTATCCATCGCGATCTGAAACCCTCCAACGTCATGGTCACGCACCACGACGGCAAACCCGTGCCCAAGGTCATCGACTTTGGCATCGCCAAGGCCACAAACCAGAAGCTGACGGAGAAGACCCTTTTCACTCGCTATGCCCACATCATCGGCACACCCGCCTACATGAGCCCCGAACAGGCGGAGCTGAGCGACCTCGATATCGACACCCGCACGGACATCTACTCGCTCGGCGTTCTGCTCTATGAGTTGCTGACCGGAACCACGCCCTTCAGTGAAGAGGAGCTTCGCAAAGCCGGCTACATCGAGATGCAGAGAGTCATCCGGGAACAGGAGCCCGCCAGGCCCTCCACGAAGCTCAGCACCCTGGGCAAGACCTCCACCGAGGTCGCCAGGCGTCGCAACTGTACGCCCGATCTGCTGCGCAAAGCCGTTCGTGGCGATCTGGACTGGATCGTGATGAAGTCCCTGGAGAAGGACCGTGCCCGGCGGTACGAAACCGCCAGCGGCCTGGCCGAGGACATCCGGCGGCATCTGGAGCACGAGCCGGTCCTGGCCCGAGGGCCCGGCGTCGCCTATCGCGTGGAAAGATTCCTGCGCCGGCATCGTTCGCAGGTTGTCTCGGCTTTCGCGCTGGCCGTTGTCGCCGGCGTAGTGGTCGTGATCCTGTCCATGTGGAACCGGGACCGGGTGCAACTCGCCGAGGCCGAAGGCTTCAAGCATAGGAGCATCCTGTCCCAGGCCCGCGAGCAATACGCCAAGGCCGAGCGTGATGCGGCCCTCGAAACCATCCGTCCCATCCTCGACAGCCGGCACGCCGGAGCAGAGGCCCGGCTTCTTGAGGCGACTATCCTCGTGGACAACCGCCAATCGAAAGAGGCGGTGACCGTGCTGGATCGTCTGCTCGATGAGCAGCCGGAGATCGCCGGGGCGGCCCATTCGCTGCTGGCCCGCATTCTGTGGGAGAGCGGCTCGCCGGACGCTCAGAAGCTCGAAGAGATCGAGGAGCATCGCCGGAAGGCGGAGGAGTTACTGCCGGAGACCGCGGAAGCATATTTCCTGCGTGCGATGACGGCATTGACCGTCAAGGAGCAGCTCGCCTCGCTCGACAGAGCCTTGCAGCTTGACCCCGGCCACTACGAGTCCCGCCGGCTCCGCGCCTATACGTACTACGCCTCGCGGAAATACGACCGGCTCCGTGACGATGCCCTGGCCATGACGATCCTGCGGCCGCGCGATCCTCTGGGCTACTCCCTGCGTGCGGCGGCGCTGCGTGAACTGGGCAAGTACGAAGAAGCGATCGCGGCGTATGACAACGCCATGGCCCTGATGTCGCAGGCGGACCCGCAATACTCCATTCTCCTTGAACAGCGCAGCGAGGTCTTGCTGCGAATGGGCGAGTACGAACGCCTGATTGCCGATGCTGCGGCGGGGGCGAAAGATCTTTCGCCCCTACGGTACCACCTCTTCGCCGCTCTGACGGCACTTGGGCAGTACGATGAGGCGACGATCCTGTTCCGCGAGATCATCGCCCCCGGCCACGAGGCCCGACAGAAGTTCAACGACTGGTGCGGCAAGTACGTCTTCGACACACTGGCAGCGGGACGGCTTTGGCACCTGACGAATCAAGAACCGACGGGTGCGGCCTTCCTGCCGATGATCGAGGCCGAAGAGACCTATCGGAATCTCTCCGCCAAGGGTGCCCAGCGCCTGACCACGGACGGCTTCAGCGCGCAGTGGTCGCCAGATGGCAAGAAGCTGGCCTTCAGTCTCGGCGTCCAGGGCAGAAGCGGCGTGGCGATCTTCGATCCAGCGACGAAAGAAACCGATCTGCTCATCGTGCCCGGCAAGGACCCGAAATGGTCGCCGGATGGGCGATACATCGCTTTTGTTCGTGACCGCGAGGGCCTGCGGCTGGAGGAATTGACCGTGGCCGATCGCGCTAGCCAGCGGCCTCCGGAGACAGGCGAAGAGGTTTGGGTCATGAACGCCGATGGCACCGCGCCCCGGCGATTGGCCCAGGGCAGTTGGCCAACGTGGGCCAGTGACTCCACAGCCTTTTACTACCTGTCGCGCGGAGATGGGACGCTCAGCCGACTCTCGCTTGTCGATCCGGCGGCGACGCCGAAACCCATCATGAAGTGGTCAAATGTCCTGCCCTCGGTCTCGCCCGATAGTCGGCAGGTGGCGCATTTCGAAGACGGCTTGCTGAAGATCACGGACCTGGCCTCCCAGAAGGTTGTCGCCGAGTGCAAAGGGCCTCCCATGTCCTGGGGCACCGCCAGTTGGTCTCCCACAGGCAGCGAAGTCTGTCTCGGCGGCGGAAACCCCCAGAGAGACAAGACCGGCCTGTGGATCTATGGTCTTGGCAGCAAGCAGTTCCTGAAAGTCTTTGACGGCCAGATCACAGCCACCTCCTGGTCTCGCGGAGGACGCGAGTTTGCCTTCTGTCTGGGCGCTCCGTACCACGAGATATGGGGCAATTCCCTCAATGCCGGCATGTCTGCGGCGGACGCCCTGGGTGCGTGTCAAACGCTGGAAAGGCACTACCGGGACATGGTCGCCTTCTATACACGGAGGATCAAGGCCGATCCGATGGACGCCGACGCGTATCTGCGTCGTGCCCAGCAGTACCATTTCCTGTGCCAAGATGTGAAGGTCCATCGCGACATGAGATTGTATTCGGCTATTATGACCCAGGGGAAGCTTCCCGATATCGGGCTTGGCTCGCCGTCGGGTCATGGGCATGTCATCTATGGTCCATTCGGCTATCAAGTGGTTCTTTCTGCAGAAGAACGTGATGATGGAACTGAGGCACTATCGGTTGCCTTCGGGCAGAAGGGAAGGTGTATGATGAAACTGGTCGAGATCCCTATGTGTGTGGCGTCGCTAGTCGGCTTTGGTCTTCTCGCAAGTGTTGAAGCGCCACCAGCGTACGCGGATTTCACCTTCGGCGAACCAGTGAGGACCGCGGTGCGCATAAACGGCGATTACGATAGCCGTTGCTTCTCCTACGATGGTTTGGAGATGTACATCGATGGAATGCTTGCCGGCGGTCAGGGTGCTTATGACCTGTGGGTGCTGAGGCGCGCCTCCAAGGACGAGGATTGGGGTGCCCCGGAGAATCTGGGGGCTGCGGTCAACAGCCCAAGTCTTGAGGCGATGCCATGTATTGCTGCGGATGGACTGTCCCTCTACTTCTGCTCTGACCGGCCCCATGGCAACAACGAGACGTTCGATGTCTTCGTAGCAACACGGCCAAGCAAGAACGATCCCTGGGGCCAGGCACTGAGAATGGGCCCTGAAATAAATGGTCCTGGTGGAAGCACCTTTGGCGTTTGGATTACTCCAGACAATCTGGAACTCTATATTGCTTCATGGCGATCCGGTGGGTACGGCAATCGCGATATCTATGTGTCAAGACGTGCAACCACGAATGATCCTTGGGGCAACGCGGTGAATCTCGGTCCGATCGTGAATACAACATACACTGAGGGGTTGTTTAGCCTCTCGCCGGATGGCTTGTTGCTGCTTTTCTCCCAGTCCTGGGGTACGACAGGGGCTCGGCCCGGTGGCTACGGCCTTTCTGATCTGTGGATGTCCCGTCGAGCGAGTCTCTCAGATCTCTGGCAAATGCCTGTGAATCTGGGCGCGGCAGTCAACAGCCCCGCACAGGATTGTGCACCACGCGTCTCACCGGATGGGCGCACACTGTATTTCTTTTCTCAACGTGCCGGTAGTTGGGAGCATTGGGAGGCGCCCATTGACCCCATCGTCGATCTCAATGGGGACGGCAAGGTAGATGACGGAGACATCCTGGTCATGAGACTGCATTGGGGCCAGGACTATCCGCCATGTGACATTGGCCCATTCCCCTGGGGGGATGGCATTGTAGATATGCAAGATATCAAAGTCCTGATGAGCTATACCGGTGGGACAGCTACGGAATGGACAGAACCTGCCATGAATCCCAGTCCAGGTGCTTTGGACGTTCCGCGCGACGTGATCCTGAGCTGGACATCCGCTGGTCTCGGTGAAGCGCACGATGTCTACTTCGGAACATCCCTGGACGACGTCACCAGTGCCGAGCGCGACAATCCACTCGGCGTTCTGGTCAGCCAGAGCCAGGTCGAAACCATATATGATCCTCCGGGACTTCTGGAGTTCGGCAGGACCTACTACTGGCGGATTGACGAGGTCGGTGGCGCATCTGATTCCACCATCTACAAGGGCCCTGTTCTAAACTTCGCAACCGAGCTACTGGCCTATCCTATTGAAGCTGTGGTTGCGACGAGCAATGCGGTCTCGGAGGCGGGGGCGGGGGCTGAAAACACAGTCAACGGGTCCGGGCTCAACGCGGCTGGTGAGCACTCGACTTCCGCAGGAAATATGTGGCTGGCCACAAAGAGTGCGGATGAGTCTACCTGGATTCAGTATGAGTTCGATGGTGTCTATGCACTGCACGAGATGTGGGTGTGGAACTACAACAGCCAGTTCGAGCCGGTCCTCGGCTTCGGGCTCAAGGACGTGACCGTGGAATACTCCGCGAACGGTACGGATTGGGCGACGCTGGGTGACTTCCAGTTGGCCCAGGCGACGGCCAAGGGCACGTACACCCACAATACGGCGATTGATTTTGCCGGGGTCGCCGCCAAGTACATCAGGCTCGTCGTCCACAGCGGCTGGGGCACGTTATCGGCGCAGTACGGTTTGAGCGAAGTGCGGTTTTTCTACCTTCCGGTCTATTCGAGCAAACCTTCACCGGTCTCCGGACGGAAAGGCATTGGTGTGGATACCGTTCTCACTTGGAAGGCTGGTCGAAAGGCTGCTTCACATCAGGTTCACCTTAGCACCGACCAGCAGGTCGTGACCAATGGCGTCGCTCCGGTTGCTGCCGTCACCGATGCCCGCTTCGATCCCGAACCTCTGGATCTGGGCCGGACATACTATTGGAGGATCGACGAGGTCAACGAAGCGGAAGCGGTCAGCGTTTGGGAAGGAGCAGTCTGGGACTTCTCCACACTGGAGTACCTGTTGGTTGACGACTTCGAGAGCTACAATGACGAGGAGGGCCAAGGCACGTGCATCTACCAGAGCTGGATTGACGGCTGGACGAATGGCACCGGCTCCCGCGTTGGCAATCTCTCCGCGCCTTTCGCCGAGCAGAATGTGGTCCACCGCGGCCGGCAGGCCATGCCGCTGGCGTACAACAACAGCGAGAGTCCCTTCTACAGCCAGACCGAACGGATCTTGTCTATGATCCAGGACTGGACAACCAACGGCGCTGACACGTTGACCCTATGGTTCCGGGGCAATCCGATGGACTTCCTGGAGCGTGCGGATGGCAGCATTCAGATGAGTGGTGGCGGTGCCGACATCTGGGACACTTCGGACCAGTTCCGTTTCGCTCACAGAAAGCTCAACGGCGACGGCTCGATTGTCGCGCGAGTCCACAGCCTGACCAACACGCATATTTGGGCGAAAGCTGGTGTGATGATTCGTGGAAGTCTAGCCCCGGCATCCGCGTATGCATTCATGTTTCCGACACCTGACGGCCGACGGGCCTTCCAGCATCGCACATCCTCTGGCGGTATGGCGGTAACAGCCCACAGCAATGCCGGCGCAGTGACTTTCCCCCTCTGGGTGAAGGTGGAACGCAAAGGTAGCAATTTCACTGGCTACTATTCGCACGACGGCCAGAACTGGACAGTCAGTACGCCTGACGATGCGACGAGCAACTCCACGAATCCAGTACGAGTCCTGCTGACCGGCGAGGTCTATATCGGCCTGGCGGTAACCAGTCACAATCTCAGCATGCCGACCATTGCCGAGTTCTCCAGTGTGTCGTTCGCAGGCGAGGTCACGGGGCAATGGCAGGTTGAAGCAATCGGAGTCGAACAGCCGAGCAACGATCTGGCGCCGTTGTATGTCACCGTCGAAGACGATGCAGGGCACAGCAAGGCGGTGACTCATCCCGATCCAGCGGCGGTGCAGACCATTGATTGGCAGCCGTGGATGATCCCGCTTAGCGAGTTCACCTCGGCGGGCGTCACAATGACCAACGTGAAGAAAATGTCTATCGGTGTCGGTGACCAGCGCAGTGCCACCGCAGGTGGCGCAGGCGTGATCTACATCGACGATATCGGTTTCGGTCATCCGCTGTCTTCCGATTAGACGAGTGCTTCGCGGCATGAAGCGAGACAATCTGGTGCCAGAGCAGCAGTCTGCATTGCTGCAGATGGCACGCCGACGGGCCGGCCATGGTTCGAGAGGGCCGGCCCTTGGCGGCGTGCGGCAGTGGCGTGGTTTTCTTGCGACGGCGCGCAGGATTGGCGGAAGAACCGGGTATATACCCATGGGCGGGGTCAGTGCGCCCTCTGGCAGCCTGTAGCGATTCTGTCGTGGCCGGCTGTTGCAGGGGCCTGGAAGGGGCCATTCCAGGAGGCCCCGCCCATGAAATACAGTGTCTTGCCCACGGAATCGGGTGGCCGATGACGGCAAATGGGAGATGCGAACATGCGAGACAGGGAAGGTGCAGGGCGCAGGCAGGAGGCCGAAGTTGGGCGTTCGGCGATGCAGGTGTTCTATGCCGACGGCGAGAAGAGAAGCAGCGCAGCGGTCCGGGCCGCACTTCGACAGCTCGATGCAGAAGTCACACCGTTCGGCAGTGCGGCCGAGTGTCTCAAGTGCCTGCGAACCCGGCCATGTCAGTTGCTCATCAGCAACGCCCGGCGGCCGGGCGTCGAGGGGCTTGAGCTTCTGTTGGGCGCCAGGCGGATCAGGCCGTCGGTACCGGTGGTGGTGCTGGTGGATCACGGCGATATTGAAGCAGCCGTCCGCATCATGAAGGCCGGGGCTGCCGATTGCCTGGAACGGCCGCCGGAGAGCCGGCTTCTGGTCTCGGCGATTGACGCCGCCCTGTGGGAGACGGTCCGCCATGACTCGCTGCCGAAGCGCCCTTTGTCCGAAGTGGAACAGCAGGTGCTCGATCTGATGCTCCAGGGCTGCACGACCAACGAAATGGCCCTGCAACTCCACCGCTCCCGCAGGACGATCGAGGTGCACCGCAGCCACATCATGTGGAAACTCGACGCCGACGGCATAGTCGATCTGGTGAAGAAGTGTGCCCGGCTGGGCCTGCTGCCGGACTGGGCCTGCTGCGGCACTGGCCCTGACCCGGCCGCCGGACAAAATACGTAGTTCCCACAATACGACCGCATCGGGCGAAATGGGTATAATGGAGCGATAGCCGACGGCAGGTGGGCGGTCTGCCTGGGCCTCAAGCTGCCGTCGGCTGTTCTCACGCCGAGCCGCTGTTCATGCCAGGCTCGCCTATCAGGAGGTGAAGAAGATGCACGCCGCGCACGTCCCAAGGGATTATGGCAGTCATTCTGTTCTGTCTGATCATCGTTTGCACCGCTGACACCGAAGCCACCACAAGCGGTGCGCAAGACAGGCGAAGACAGGTGTATCTTCTTCGCAGAGACCGGTCATCGAATTCGGTTCTGGATGAGGAGAAGACAGATGGAGACACAACAGCCAACCGGCACGCTGCATTCCGGCTGACGCGCAGCGGATCAGGCCGGCCGGAACGACCCAACCAGCAACTGCAACTCTCACGACGCAAAGTAGGAGGTCGGAACCATGAACTCAAGAAGAACCATTTGGGTCTTTGTGTGTGTCTTTTCCGCCACTGGCGTCACATCTGGTGTGAAGGCCGATTTCACGTTCGGCGAGCCTGTAAACTTAAGGACGGTCATCCCGGCCATCAACCCTGTGCATGAGAGCATCAGTTGCCTCTCATCCGATGGGTTGGAGATATACTTCATGTCAGACCGCCCCGGCGGACACGGTGGCTTCGATCTCTGGGTATTGAAGCGGGACTCGATAGAAGACGATTGGGGCCTTCCGGAAAACCTCGGACCTAACGTCAATAGCTCCAAGACTGAATCGGGTGGGTCTATCTCCTCTGATGGCCTCACGTTCTATTTCTGGTCCAATGCGCCTGGAGGATATGGTGGTGCTGACCTATACACGACGACGCGCGCGACGAGGAGTGATCCCTGGAGCGAAGCTGTCAATCTTGGTCCGACCGTGAACGGCTCCGCCGAGGACATGGGGCCCGTGATCTCTCACGACGGTCTGGAACTGTATTTCATCTCCTGGCGGTCTAATGGGTACGGTCTGGCCGACACCTATGTGACAAGACGCGCGACAACGAACGATCCCTGGGGCGAGCCGGAGAATCTCGGCTCCGCGGTGAATAGTCCATATCAGGATCTTGTCTTTTCGATCTCGCCAGATGGGCTGCTTCTTTTGCTCTGCGATAACGTGCCGGAGTTGGGCACGCCCCCCAGGCCGGGCGGGTATGGTGGAAATGATATGTGGATGACGCGCCGTGCAAGCCTCTCAGACCCTTGGCAGGTTCCCGTGAACCTTGGACCTAAGGTGAACACTGCCACGCACGAGCTTTGTCCGCTCATCTCGCCGGATGGTTCCACACTCTACTTCAGCACCGCGCAGAGTGGGGATTATGCCACATGGGAGAACTGGCAGGTGCCGATCCTTCCCATCGTCGATTTCAACGCCGACGGCGAGGTGGACGTGGACGACCTGAGGCTGTTGATCGAGAACTGGGGCACAGACAACACGCTGTATGACATCGGACCGTTCGCCTGGGGCGACGGCGTGGTGGACATCGAGGACTTGAAAGTCTTTGTCACCCATTGGGAGAAAGCCATTCCGGCGCAATCGCAAGACGAACAGTGACTACATCGCAACCAACCGATGGAGGTGAAGAACCATGAAGACAACAAGGATCATTCGAGTTGTGACATGTGTTGTCATGTTGGCGTGCGCCGCGTCCGATGTGAAGGCCGATTTCACCTTTGGCGAGCCGGTGAACCTCGGGCCAACGGTCAATAGTACAGGCGGCGACCTCAGTTGCTGTATGTCTTACGATGGACTGGAACTCTATTTTGCCTCCAATCGGGGCGGTGGGCAGGGCAATTCGGACCTTTGGGTCTCTACGCGTCCGACGCAAGACGATACCTGGGGACCGCCCACAAACCTAGGACCCCTTGTCAATAGCCCTCAAACGGATTTGAGCCCCTCCATTTCTGCCGATGGCCTCGAACTTTACTTCCACGCGAACGATCGACCAGGGGGCTTTGGGGGATCAAACATATGGGTAACCAAACGTGTGACAAGAGATGCGCCCTGGGGTGCAGCGGAGAACCTCGGTCCGACGGTCAACGCAGCGGGATGGGTTGCCTACAACCCGTGCATCGCATCCGATGGCTTGACCCTGTATCTCGCCTGGGGAGGTTGGGTGGCTGTGACCAGACGCGCTACGAAAGATGCCCCGTGGGAAACACCTGTAGACTTACCTGAGGCGGTGATCAACAGTTGGGTATCTCAGGACACGCCCTGGATCTCAACAGACGCTCGTCTTCTGGTCTTCACTGACAACAATCCGTATCCGCCACGACCTGGCGGATACGGAGGTACAGATATATGGTGCAGCAGGTCCATGACCACGGGTGGCAGCGATGATCTGTTGTACAACCCCCATCTCTGGGAACCCCCTGTGAATCTGGGGCCCCCTGTGAATACGGCATATCGCGAGGACTGGTCGATGATCTCGCCGGATGGTTCTACGCTCTACTTCACCTCCGACCGCCCGGGTGGCCTCGGAGGCCTTGATCTCTGGCAAGCCTCCATCGATCCCATCCTCGATCTCGACGGGAATGGCAAAGTAGACAATGAAGATCTTCTGGTGCTCCGAGCGCACTGGGGTCAGAACTATCCGCCATGTGATATCGGTCCATTCCCCTGGGGCGACGGCATCGTCGACGGGGAAGACCTCAGGGTTCTCCTGGAGTACACCGCCGGGACAGATGCCGGCTGGACAGAGCCTGCCATCAATCCCCCCTTGAACGCTCTGGACGTTCCGCGTGATGCGATCCTGAGCTGGACACCCGCCGGTCTCGGCGAGACATGCGATGTCTACTTTGGAGTGTCCCTGGACGACATCACTGGTGCCGACAGAGACAATCCACTTGGTGTCCTGGTCAGCCGGGGGCAGATGGAAACCACATACGATCCTCCGGGAGTTCTGGAGTTCGGCACGACCTATTATTGGCGAATCGATGAAGTCGGCCCTGCTCCCGATTACACCGTTTACAGGTGGCCTGTCCTGGACTTCACAACCGAGCTGCTGGCGTACCCCATCGAAGGTGTGATTGCGACGAGCAATGCGGTGTCCCAAGCGGGGACCCAACCCCAGAACACCGTCAATGGCTCCGGGCTCAATGGCGCCGATGAGCACTCGATTTCGGCTGGGGATATGTGGCTTGTCGCCAGGAGCGAGGGTGAGCCCACCTGGATTCAGTATGAGTTCGACAATGTTTACAGACTGCACGAGATGTGGGTGTGGAACTACAACAGCCAGTTCGAGATGGTCCTCGGAATAGGGCTCAAGGACGTGACTGTTGAATACTCGCAGAACGGGACAGACTGGACGGCATTGGGCGATGTGCAGTTGGCCCAGGCGACGGCCAAGGCTACGTACGCCCACAATACGACAGTTGACTTTGCCGGTGTTGCGGCCCGGTACGTCAGGATTGTCGTCCACAGTGGCTGGGGCACATTGTCGTCACTGTACGGCCTCAGTGAAGTCCGGTTCCTTTACGTTCCGACTCGCTCCTGGAAACCACAGCCGGCCGACGGAGCGACCGGCGTCACTCTCGATGCCACGCTCCGCTGGCACGCGGGACGCGAGGCCATCTTGCACGAAGTCTATTTCAGCACAGATCGGCAGGCGGTGGCGGACGGCACGGCCCTGGTTGATACGGTGCCCGAGAGCAGTTACCGGCCTGACTGGCTTGATCCCGGACAGACGTACTATTGGAGGATCAATGAGATCAACGAGGCCGAGGACTTCAGCATTTGGGAGGGCGACGTCTGGGAATTCCGTACTATCGAATGACGCGCTGCAAATAACATGGACCCACAGCATTCGGATCTACAGCCGTGTCGTCCGGCGGTAGCGTGGGCGTCTCGCCCATGCCTTCAAGATCGCGGGCACGATGCCCGTGCTGCGAAGATGTGACCGCAGGATAGCGGAAAGACCAAGTACTTACCGATGGGCGGGGTCAGTGCGCCCCCGGCAGGCTCGAGATTAAATCGCTCCGGTCCGGCTGTTGCACGGGCCTGGAACAGGCCATTCCAGGAGACCCCGCCCAGAGAAGATACGTAGTTCTCACAATACGACCGCGTCGGGCGTGGTGAAAAGCGCCCAATGGGGGGCCAGGAGAAGCGCCTAAAAGATCGTCCCCATAGCATGGTTATCGAGGGCGGGCAGGCGAACGTTGCCGTCTGTGTCCTTGACCGGGTCAGGGCCCAGATTGATATTGTTGGAGGTGAACTTCTCGATCAGGCTGCCGAGGACGTTGGCCTCGACAAGCGTGGGGATCTGGTTGCGGAACTTGAACTTGTCGAGAATCTCCTGGACGTTCGGCCAAAAGCCGTTGAGATAAGCCTCGAAGTCCGCCTTGAGCTGCTGCTGCTTGGCGCGGGCACGAAGGTCGCGGAGCGTGAACGGCGAGACGTTGCAGAAGGTGTTGCGGGCCTCCTGGCAGAGGGCGACGTGCTTATTGGCCACACCTGTCTTATCGAGCTGTGCGCGTAGCTTGAGGACCGCCTGTTTGGTTGGTTCCAGTACGGCGTCAAGCCGGCGGATGACCGTCATGGGCAGGATGACATCCCGGTACTTGCCCCGGACGTACACGTCGCGGAGGACGTCGTCGGCGATGTTCCAGATGAAGCCTATAATGGCGCTATGCTATGCCTGATCCACGTGGGTTCCTCTTGCTCTCATGACTGGCCAATTACATGCATAATCAAAACGACCGATAAGTCTTCCGCCATATCGTGACCGCTGGGTCTCTTTCGGACGCACGGAATCCGCCGAATCCTACGGTTAGTACAGGCAAAGATCACCAAGAAATCCAATGGTATTCAGACCTTTGGTCGCCAGTGGCCGCCCGATAGGGAGAAAACGGCCAGAGGCGGTGACCAGTTCCTCGCTTCTCGTTCAGCTCATCGGCTGGGACGGCAGGCCAGCAGATGGTTTTCCGTTGTGCCGTGACCTGCATGGGTTTAGAGTATGATTCGACGGTTGTTTGGAGTCACCATAATAGTCGAGTGAAAGCAATGAGATGCTGTATCCGACATTGCAGTTTGCCGGCCTGAATCCTCCAGTGTTGGTAAGAATCCTGGTGACTGTGGTGGTGCTCGCATGTTTTGGATCTCCAGCGCCGGGTACATGGCGCAGCGCGTGGTACCCCGAGGATTGGACTGCGGCATTCACCGACCGGGAAGGGCGATTCCTCCACGATTTCTCGTATGCCGGGTACCGTAGTGGTGAAGTGCCGTTGCCGGACGTACAAGGGCCAGTGGTCCAAACCGTAGAGGGCTTTGGTGCCGATGCGACGGGACAGAAAGACTCACAGCCGGCGATCCAGGCGGCCATTGACGCCGTGGCCAAGCGTGGCGGTGGCGTCGTGCTGCTGCCGAAGGGCTTGTTCCGCTGCGAGGGGCCGCTGCATGTCACTGCGTCGAACACAGTGATCCGCGGCGCCGGGCCAGAGGCCACACGCATCTTCTTCACGTCGGTCCCCCAACGGGGCTGGAGCGACCACCTGCAACTTCGGGGCAGTCTCCGTGAGGGCCGGGAGGTTGCCTTGGCCGCAGATGCCCCCAACCGGGCGATGTACGTCGAGGTCGACGATGCCGACGGATTGCAGAAAGGGGATGACGTCGCCATCGGCTGGGTCATCAGCCCTGAGTTCATTGCCGAGCACCATATGACCGGGACCTGGGCGTCCTTCAATGACAGATGGCGGCCGTTCTTCCTCCGTGAGATTCGCCGGATTGACCGAGCCGGCAGGCCGCACCGTGTGTACTTTGACGTGCCCTTGCGCTATGCGGCGAAGGTGCGGGACCAGGCGTCGATTCGCGTGACGACCGGGTATCTCCGCGAGTGTGGTGTGGAGTCATTGTCGGTGGCCAACGCCGTGGATTGGAAGCGGGCGTGGAGCCGCCCCGGAGTGCACGCGATCAGTCTGCGGGACGCCAGGGACTGCTGGGTCCGTAACGTGAACTCTTTCGAATCCCCGCTGTCCGAAGCCAAGGGCTATCACCTGCAGGGCGGTGGAATCGTCGTGACCACATCCAAGCGAATCACGATCGCAGACTGCCGGATGGAAAAGGCACAAAATCGTGGAGGGGGCGGTGCGGGCTATCTGTTCCACATCAGCCGTTCCAATGAGATCCTGACGCGCGATTGCGTGGCCGTCGCCGGCCGGCACAATTTCATCCAGAACTGGGACTTCGGCTCCACCGGCTTGGTGTGGCTGCGGTGCGTCAGCCGGGACGGCAGAGGCTATGCCTCCGCCGCCGACCCGGTCGGCTATGCGGGGCTTTGCGAGTATCATCATTCACTGGCGATGGCTTGCCTGGTGGACTCTTGTGTCCTGGATGACGGCTGGTTTGGTGGGAATCGCCACGACTGGAGTTCGGGGGCGGGCGCCACGGTTACGCAGAGCGTCTATTGGAATACCTCAGGCAAGGGCCAAATCCGGTCGTGGCAGAGCGGCGACGGTTATATCATTGGCACCCGCGATATCCGCGTGGAAATCAGCATGGCCAGCCGCTTTGCCGAAGGGACCGAACCCGAAGACCGGACCGAGGGACTGGGGCAAGGTGGCAGCCTGGAGCCGTCATCGCTGTACGAAGACCAACTCGAACGGCGTCTGAAGAAACACGCCACAGACCAACCATAGGGATCTTGCATCCCAAGCCAACCAGGAACGGCGCGGCGCACCATGAATAGGTCCAAAGGGCATTCGCCTCGGGTTTGGTCATGTGGGAAATGTTGATTGAAGGCAGTTCTCGACTGCGGAAAGGAGCCACTGTGCTTGCCCGACAGATGGTGATTCTTGTGCTGGCATGTCTGCTCATGGCAGACATGTGTGCAGCGGACAGGCACGGGTTGACACCGGTGCCCCAATGGCATAACCCTGCTGAAGGCGTGTGGAAAGCGGTGATCGGGGATATGTCTCGCGAGATTCGCTATACGGATCTGGCAGCGGAACGACCAAGAGAAGAGGCGATCGAAGAGCTTCCCGATGCGGCGTTTCCATTCCGAGCGGATGAGATTGTCTATCAGGTTGTTGGCAATCGGATCGTGGTGCGGATTCCGGCTGCCTCGGATGAGAAACTGTACGGATTTGGTTTGCAGTTCGACGGTCTGAGAAAGACCGGCGAGGTTCTGAACCTGAATGTGGATCATTGGGGCACCGGTGGCGGACGTACCCATGCGCCGGTACCTTTCTACATCTCTTCCAAGGGCTACGGCGTGTTTTTCAATACCGCCAGGTTCCTCAAGGTCTACAGTGCGATCGGCAACCGCAAAGGCTCTCCGGGGAACCCGCCTCCGGTGGATCGCAACCCGCCTGCGGGAGAGGAACAGGCCGGTCGATGGATGGCCCGGCCGGCTTCGGATGCCCTGGAGGCGTGTGTCATCAGCCAGGGGCTGGAACTGTTTGTCTTCAGCGGGCCGTCCATGTTGGATGTTGTCCGACGTTATAACCTCTATTGTGGCGGCGGCGCGCTTCCTCCCTTATGGGGACTGGGCTTCTGGCATCGGGTCCATGCCGCGTTCGATGCCCAGCAGACGGAGAGGGAGGTGGCAGACTTTGCCGCCCGGAATTTCCCGTTGGATGTGATCGGGCTGGAGCCGGGGTGGATGAGCAAGTCCTATCCATGCACCTTCGAATGGCAGAAGAAGCGCTTCGCCGATCCCGCAGCGTTTGCCCAGGGACTTCTGGACAAGGGGATTCGGCTGAACCTGTGGGTGAATCCCTATATGTCGCCCGAGGCCGGACTGTATGAGAAGATGTATCCGTTGTCCGGGTCGCACCTTGTCTGGCTCGGACTGGTTCCGGACTTCACCTTGCCCGAGGCCCGAAGGCTCCTGACGGATCAGCACTACGAGGAACACGTCCGTATTGGGGTCAGTGGGTACAAGGTGGACGAGGTTGACGGCTACGATGTCTGGTTATGGCCGGAACACGCCACCTTCCCATCCGGTACATCGGCCGAGGTCATGCGTCAGTCGTACGGCCTGCAGATCCAACACATGCTCTACCACGAGCTGTTCAAGAAGCACAATCAGCGGACGTACGGAAACGTCCGCGCCAGCAACGGCGCGGCGTCGGGCTATCCATTTGTGATTTACAGCGACGCCTACAACCACACGCAGTACATCACGGGGATCTCCACGGCCAGCTTGTGCGGTGTCCTCTGGACGCCCGAGGTCCGGTCGGCCGGGAATGGGCGGGAGTGGCTGAATCGAATGCAGACCGTCTGCTTCTCGTCCATGGCCAAGCTGAACGCCTGGTCGTCCGGCAGGAAGCCGTGGGATTTCCCGGAGGTCAGCGACGCCGTTCGCGGTGTGATCCAACTGCGGATGCAGTTGTTGCCGTATCTCTACACGGCCTTCGCAGACTACCATTTCAAGGGCATTCCTCCGATGCGCGCCATGATTCTGGAGCCCGGAGCGGGACTGAGAGAGACGCTGATCGAGGGCGCGCTGGATGGAGAGGTGAACCCCTATGCCACGGACAGGCTCGTGGAGGCTACGGATCAGTTCATGTTCGGCCCGTCGATCATGGTGGCTCCATTTCATGGGCAAGAGGCAACCACCCGGAAGGTGCAGCTCCCCCCAGGCGCGTGGTATGACTTCTACTCGGGTCGATACGTGGGGTCAGACACCGTCGTTACCGTCACAGCCGAGGAACTCGGAGACCGCATTGCGCTGTTTGTCCGCGGCGGCTCTCTGATCCCGATGCTCGCGCATCCGGTCAACACCACCGAAGCCGCCTACGGAGCCGATCTGGAGCTTCGTTACTATGGAAGCGGCGAGACCAGTTTCGATCTGTACGAAGATGATGGGAAGACATTCGATTACGAAACCGGGAACTACCGGATTCGACGCTTGACCGTCGCCGAAGGTGTTCTGACCGAATCGTTGGTCAAGGGCGATGGTCCGGCGATGTGGGGCCAAGCGACTCTCAGGAAGATGTCGGACTGACCGAGCCGGTTGCCTGGCGTGGTCCAAGCCGTGCTGTAATGAAGACGACTGGATACACGAGAAGGACCTCAGGGTGTATCAAGGTGCGCCACGAGGACGCGGGAGGTGTCCAAAGTCAGAATCGAACGTGTCACGCTCCTGAACGCAAGAAGGCCACCCGTATCTGATGGCCCTCTCGTGCATTTCCTGTCCCCGGAGTCCTATTTCTTCTTCTTTGCCGCTTTCTTCGTAGCCTTCTTCACGGTCTTCTTCTTCGCTGCTTTCTTCTTCGCCATTGCGGTGTACCTCCATGTCACTCAGACAGAATCCTGATGGTGGGCTCGTATCCGTGAGCCCAACTGCGGTGGATTCTGACTGGCAGGAACGTGACGTTCAATGCAAAACAGCCTGAAGTGAAGGACTTTTTTGTGCCGTAAGTGCGCGCTCGCGCGCCACTTACAACAATCTGTTCAGGACGACAAAGAAAACAATCGCGCGCTCACCCAATTCGCGCTAAGCTGGATTCGGAATGATTGTCGCTTTTTAGAAAGGAGAACGTGATGACTCTGACGATTCGAAAGATGGTTGTGTTGGGATTGATCGGTTCAATCCTTCTGCTGGGTAACATCCTGTTCGTGGCAAACTGGCTCTCAGAAAAGGGCGTTGTGGATTGGGCCCGATATATCCGGGCGGAGCACCTGACGGGGACGGCGGTCACGATCATTATTGTCCTGCTGATCCTGCTGGTCAGCCCGAAAGCTGGTGCCAGAGGGTTGGTTCGTAGGTGTCCGGTTTGTGACCATGTGCTGGTCGGCCGAGGCGGGTATTGTTCGGAGTGTGGGAGTAGGGTATAATCTCAAACGTGTAGTGGACAAGTGTAGTAAGAGGGTAATTGGTGTCGTTAATATGCTATCACAACAAGAGGTCAAGAGCACTACACTTTTGCGGCTGCATTTGGGTGTGTTTAGCGGTTTTTGCTGTGTTCTGCTATTTTGTTAAATTCCTTGTTTGACTTGATTTACGTGATTGTGGCGTTTTGCCGGAGTTGCTCGACACGCAGGAGGTCGTTGGTTCAAGTCCAATACCGCCCATTTCCCTTTGCCCTTCTCCGTGGGGCATTCCCGGCGTCTGTCTCCCGTGTCAGGCCACACGCGCATGGCGGTTTCTCACAAGAGGCGTCAACATAGTCATCAGATTCGGACGGACGAGCTGGAAGGGCCATGGGATATGCGCCAAGTGCTGCGATGGGGTGTGCTGTTGTCGATGGGGCTGTCGGCGGCGGTCTGCGGTGCGCCCGGGCCGCAGTTGCGCGGGGTCTGGGTGCATGCGACGCAGATCAAGACGCCGGCCGAGGCCGATGCGATGGTGGCGAAGATCGACAAGGCCCATCTCAATGCGGTCTTCCTTCTCGTATGGTACTGGGGCGGCCAGGCGTTCTTTCAGAGCGAGCTGTGCCCGATGGGCGAAGGCGTCCAGGCGGGCCACGATCCGCTCGGGTACATGGTCAGGCAATGTCACAAGCGGGGCATTGAGGTCCACGCATGGTTCGTCTGCGGCGCCTACGGTGCGACCCGGCCCCGGCACGTCCTCGACAAGCATCCGGACTGGGCGGTCGACGAAGGGGCCGGCGGCAGCCTGTGGTACGATTTCGGCAAGCCTGAGGTCCGGCGGTTCCAGAGCGACCTGATGATCGAGTGCCTCCGGAAGTACGATATCGACGGACTCCACTTCGACTATGTCCGCTATGGTCCCAAGCAGTGCTATTGCAGCCATTGCCAGAACNNCGAGCCGATGACGGGTCGGCGGCGCACGACGTTTCCGACGGTCGTGGCGGGTATGACGGCCAATCCGCTGGCCTCGCCAACCACGGCGGTGGTGCTGGCGGAGTTCTCCGACGGCTCGCCGGCCATCGCGTTGAACAAGCTCGGCGCCGGCAGCGTGCTGTTGCTGAATTGGCACGCCGAGAACGAGATGCCGCCGGCTGTTTCGGAGACGGTCAAGCTGACGCTGGGCGTCTGGACGACGGGCGGTGGGAAGGTCCTGCTGGCCACAACGGAGGCGACCAAGGCCGAGTATGGCACGGGCCCGCTGGACGCCGCCAGGAATGCGCTGACGCGGCTGGGGTGTACGCCGGGAACGATTGGTGCCGAGCGTATCGCGACACTGGCGGCGGGCAACGTGCTGGTTCTTCCGGCGGTGTATGTCATCGACGAGAAGACGGCGGGCGACGTAGAGGCGTTCGTCCGGCGAGGCGGGCAGGCGCTGGTCATCGACGGCCCGGTCAAGTCGATGCACCTTCCGGCGGTTCGACGGGTCACCGGATTCGAGCGGCCGGGACGCTACACCAACCGTGACGAGGTCATCCGTTCGACCGGCCGCAGTCCGCTTGTCCCGCGCGGCGAGCACCAACTCGACCTTGCCAGGGAACGGGCCCGGGCCCAGAAGTGGGCGCAGTTTCGCACCGAGGGCGTCAGCGATCTGGTCCGTGACGTCTATCGCCGGGCCAAGGCCGTCAAGCCGAAGGCCCAGGTCACCGCGGCAGTCCTCAGTTCCCTCGATGCGGCACAAGCGGGGTACCAGGACTGGCCCGGCTGGCTTCGCGAAGGGACCATCGACTATGTCGTCCCGATGGCGTATGGAGCGGATACCCGCCGGCTTGGCCGCGAGATCGCGCAGTGGAAGACCATCGATCCGCGTCTGGCCCGGATCATCCCGGGGTTGTCGATCTACGATACGCGGGACGGTCGGACCGTCACCCGCGACGTGGGCGTGATCCGCGAGCAACACGGACTCTGTCGGCAGCAGGGAGCGCACGGCAACGTCTACTTCTCGCTCCCGTACCTCAATGACGAGGTGATGAACCTCTTCCGCCGGGAGTTCTATCCCCGCGAGGCTTCCGTCTACGTCCCGCCCCTGAAGCCGGTCCGCTGACGCGCGAGCGGCCGGATCAACCTGTCGGATCGAGCCGCCGACCTGCGAGCAGCAACGCCGCCACGACAGCCAGGACGCCCAGGGCCAGGCCGCAGATCGGCGCCAAGCCGAGGCTGCACGGGATATAGGCGGCGATCAGGGCGATGGCGGCAACCGTCAGGCTGTAGGGCAACTGTGTGCGGACGTGCTGGATCAGGTCGCACGAACTGGCCACGGAGCTGATGATCGTCGTGTCGGAGATCGGCGAGCAGTGGTCCCCGAAGATGGCGCCGTCGAGGATCGCGCCCAGGCTGACCATCGTCGTCAGTCCATACGAGCTGCCGTCGAGGGCAAAGGCGATGGGAATGGCGGTGGGAATCAGGATGGCCATCGTGCCCCAGCTCGTTCCGGTGGCGAAGGACGTCAGCGAGGCCACCAGGAACAGCAGGGGAGCGAACCAGTGGGCCGGGATGCGATCGGCCAGCAGGCTGGTGAGGAAGTCGCCGGTGTGCAGGCTCTGGCAGCAGTGTTTCAGCGACCAGGCAAGGACCAGGACAACCGACGGCAGCAGGGCACGTCTGATCCCGCGAAAGATGCAGCCGGGCAGAGCCGACATCGGCAGCGAGCCGGACAGTCGTCCGCAGAGCGTCGCCAGAACGATCCCGAACAGGGCCGCGCACATGAGAATGAAATGGCTGTTCTCCGAGGCGCTGATCACCAGTCGCCAGTAGTCCCAGCTCAGGACCGAACCGCCATCGGCCAGTCGGGCGGGTCCGCTGCCGTCGATCCAGAGCCCGGTGATGTGAAAGGCCACCAGTCCTCCCAGTGGCAGCAGGGCGTTGCGGGCCAAGCCGGGGGCGGGGGCGTCTGGCCTTGGTGGTGCGGTCGGCGGGGCAAAGGCCTGTCCGTCGCCGGTCTGCTGTTCGGCCTTGCGCATGGGGCCGAAATCGCGGCCGGCCAGGATGTGGGCGAAAACGAAGACGAGCATCAGGAGGCAGTAGAATCGATAGCTCAGAGCGTCGAAGAACATGCCGTAGCCTGTCTTGCCCATCCCGAGTTGGGCGCTGACGTCGGCGAAGAGGCCGACTTCGTAGGCGATCCAGGTGCTGACGACGGCCAGGCCGGAGACGGGGGCGCTGGTGGCATCGACGAGGAAGGCCAGCTTGGCCCGGCTGGTGCTGAAGCGGTCGGTGATCGGCTGCATCATCGAGCCGACGATGATGGCGTTGGCGTAGTCATCGATGAAGCAGACGACGCCCATCACGGCGGTGGCCGTCTGTGCCGATCTTTTGCTTCGCACCCGCCCGAGCAGCCAGAGGACGATGCCGGCGAAGCCTCCGGCGGCGATGACAATCTCCACGAGCGTGAAGATCGGGGGGATGAACGAGAGGATCAGCAGATTGGTTCCGCTGGACAGCGTTGTGGCCAGGTACGACCATGTGGCGACGATGCCTTGAAGCCATGCCTGTCCGACCGTCGGCGCCTGGGGAACCGCACTGAGCAAGCCGCCGACGAGGATGGCGACTCCCAGGCTGACCATGACGTGGCGCGTCAGAAAGGCCAGAACGATTGCCAGCAGCGGGGGGACGATGCTGTACCAGTGGCCGGCGGACGCAAGGCCCTCGGTGCCGCTGTACCATGCCGCCAGGGTACACACCGATGCAAACACCACTGCCGCGACGGCAATTCGGGTGATCCCGTCTGTCTTCAAGGCATCCTCGATTCGGTTGATCGTTCCGTCGCCGCCGCTTCGGCAGGCGTACGAGTCGAGTGTTTCGTGTTGGGGGTATTCTCCCGGAAGATACCGTGAACGCAAGAGCAAAGATCGATTCTCGCTGGCCAGGGCCGGCCCGCCGTCTTTCGGGGACGGGTGGAACGCCCGACTCCTCGCGGTGGACGGCCGGATGGCATGGTCCGATATAGATCGTCGTCGTCGTCCTTGTAGGCCGTGACGGCTGTGCCGATACCGGTGGCGCCGAGAACGCGGCGATGTTGTGGCGAGTAAAATCAACGATATTAGTATTGATAAGGGTGTTTTTCGCTTGCATTCCTGACGAAACCAGGATATAATGTGGCGGTATTCGGGGTGGTGCAAGGGAGAGGTAAGAAGACAGTTTCACAGGGCTCGGGTGCGTGGTGGATAGGGAGTGCATTATGAAGATGGCTCTTGTCGCATTGCTCTTGGTGTTGCTTGTCGTAGGCTGCGCTACGACGAATCGCAAGGGGCTGATTGCCGCCGGATATGCCCCGGAGTACGTGGACGGCTATGTCGACGGCTACTCGGCCGGCTGCAACACCATCGGCCACCCGTTCTATCGCTTCACACGCGACACCGCGCGGTACAAAGAGGACACCCGCTACAAGAAGGGCTGGGAAGACGGCTTCGCCATCGCCCGCACCGACTACGCTGCCGTGTGGTAGAAGCTGATTCTTCTGCCGGTTCGGTTACGCACCTTCGGCGAGGTTCGCGCTGGTGTTCTCCTGCTGATTTGGCACCTGCCTGGATATGGAGTAGACTTTCCTTGGGGCCTCTCTCACTGCCGCTCGGACAGGCGGTCGTGTCGCTGCGAAGCTGAAGTGAGGAAGGGGTCGCATCCACGCTTGGTATCCAGCGCGAGCTGGACAAATTCGGATGCGGCACGCGCCGCTCCGCCGCCTCAGGCGCGTGCCGCTATTTTCTTGCGCAGTAGAGGGGGCATTTCGACCGTCGCTGACACGTTCGCAGGAGCGAAGACAAGCAAAGAGCCGCGTGGCATCGCTCACGCGGCCCGATCGTGCGGAGGGTTGGTAGAGGGACGGACGACGTCAAGCCGCCTCAGGACGGCTACAACAGTACGACCTGATCTTCTTCCTCGGAGTACTCCTTGGGTTCGGCCTTGTGCGACCGCATGGAGACCGGACGCTCCGGCTCCGGGCTGCACGCTTCGAGCGGCGACCATCGGCTCTTGGCCTTCTTGACGATCTGGATCAGGCGTCCGATCACGGAGTCGGGTGTGTCGTCGAACGGGTCCACGACCAGGCCTTTCAATTCCTCGAAAAGCTCCTCGGATATCTGGATGGTCTTCATCGTTCTCCTCCCTTGGCAGGGTCGATTGTCGGGTCCGTGCGGCCGCATGCCGCACACGATCACCTCCGGGAAAGTATACGAAGTAATTCCGCGCGGGGGCGAATCGCAGACCGGTTGTTTCGTCCCGGCCCAGACAGAGATCGCAGGCGATCTGCTCGTGCGTTATCCGACCCTGGCCTTGAGGGCCTGGTAGCCGTAGTGCATCATGAGGTGGTCGAGGATGACCAGCGCTGTGAAATTCTCGGCGACCGGCCAGATCCGCGCGACGATCGTCGGGTCGCGCCGGGTGATGGCCGCCAATTGCGTGTTCTCCTGGGTGTACTTGTCGATCGTCTTCTGGGCCTTGTCGATGGTGGGCGTCGGCTTGACCGCCAGACGGGCGACGATGGGCTGACCTGTAGTCAACCCGCCGGTGATGCCGCCGGCGTTGTTGGACTCGAAGACCACCTTGCCGTCGACGGCCCGCATCTGGTCGTTGTTCTGGTAACCGGTCATGTCCTTGACCGCGAACCCGGCGCCGATCTCGACGCCCTTGACGGCACCGATGCCGAGCATACGGCCCAGTTCGGCATCGAGCTTGTTGAAGACCGGTTCGCCCAGTCCGATCGGAGCGCCGAGGACGACGACCTCGACGAGTCCGCCGGCCGAATCGCCGCCGGCCGAGATCTTGTTGCAGGCGTCGAGCATGGCCTGTCCGGCGTCGATGTCAGGGCAGTTGACCACCGCGTGGACTCCGTATTTGTCGCGGACCTCCGCATGGCTCATCTGCGGGGCCTTGTCGCGGATGGGATCGATCTCCTGTTCGATCTGGGCCATGACCGCCGCCTTTTCGAGGAAGCGCATGTCCATCGTGATGCGGCCCTTGGCGTAGACCTCCTGATAGAACGGGTCCAGATCATGGCGCATGGTCTTATAGCGGTTGCTGGATTCCATCGCCTTCTCGTAGGGCACCTCAGGGCATCGGACGCCCGCGATCTCCTTGATGTAGGCGAAGACCTCGATGCCGCACTTCTTGAGGATCTTCTTGGCGACGTAGCCGGCCGCGACGATCGTCGACGTGTACCGCCCGCTGAAGATGCCGGCGCCGATCGCGTCGTCGTCCGGACCGTACTTGACGAAGCTCGCATACGAGGCATGGCCGGGTCGGGGCGTGCGGTTCGTGTCCTGGTATTGCTTGATGTGGATGAAGTGCCGGTCCAGGTTTGGGATCAGGATCACCAGCGGGGTGCCGTTGGTGTGGTTCTTGTTGCCGGCGTTCTCGATGGTGTCGGCGGCATTGAGACCCGCATAGATGATCGGCAGGTCCGGCTCCTTGCGCGGGCTGCTCAGCTCGTCGGCGCCGGGCTTTCGCAGCAGCAGATCCCCGTAGATCTCCTGCTCGCTCAGCAGCATCCCCGGCGGCACGCCCTGAATCGTGCTGGCGAGCCCCTCCTGGTACGAGCCGCCGGCGACGGTGAGCTGAAAGTTGTGTCCAAGGTGACATCCAAGCATTCCGAATCCCCTTTCCAAGTCGGGTTGTCGATATCAAGTGGATTTTACAATCTGCTCCGGTCCAAGGCAAGCGCGCTTGCCCCTGGCAGAGAATGTTTCACTCCTGACGGCGGGGTTTCGGCTGGCCGTCAATCGAGGAGCGTCATGTCGGCCCCGACCGACCGCATCAGGTCCACGAAGGCCGGAAACGTCACGGCGATGGCCTCGGCCGTATCGATGGTGCACGGCGCGTCGAGCCCCATCGCCGCCAGCGACAACGCCATGACGATGCGGTGGTCGCTGCGCCCGTCCAGGCGGGCGGCCCTCAACTTGCTGTGGTGCACGACCAGGCCGTCGGGCAGTTCTTCGACGTGGGCGCCCATTTTCGCCAGTTCCTGGGCCATGCAGGCGATCCGGTCGGTCTCCTTCATCCGCGCCTGAGGCACGTTGACCAAGCGGGTGGTCCCCTCGGCGTAGGCGGCGGTCACCGCCATCGCCGGCAGGGCGTCGGGCGTGGCGTTCATGTCGATCTCGACGCCCTTGAGCGCAGCAGCCCTGACCGTGATGGCGTTGGCGTCGATGGCGATGTCGGCCCCCATGGCCCGCAGGTAGTCCACCACCGCCTTGTCCGGCTGGCTGTCGGCGAAGTCCAGCCCTTCGAGCGTGATCCCGTCGGCGAACAGTGCGCCGGCGCAGAGGAAGAAGGTCGCGCTGGAGAAGTCGGCCGGGACGGGCATGTCGTATGCCTTGTACCGCTGGCCGCCTTTGACATGGAAGCGGCGCATTCGGTCGTTTTCGCAGGCGATCCCTTGCTTGTCGAGCCAGTCGAGCGTCATCTGCACGTACCCCGGCTCGTTGAGCAGCGTCACGTCGATCTGTGTGTCACCGGCCGCCAGCGGCGCGCACATCAGCAGGCTCGTGACATACTGGCTGGTCTTGGCCTCAATACCGGTGTGGCCGCCCTTGAGCTGTCCGCCGACGCGGACGGGGGCCTTGCCGTTGCCCTTGAGACTGACACACTCGGCGCCGAGGTCCTGCAATGCCTCCAGCAGGGGCCCGACCGGGCGGGTCTGGATCTGCGCGTCGCCGGTGAAGGTCGTGCTGCCCCCGAGCTCGGCCAGGGCGGCCGAACCCATCGCGATCCGCAGGGTCGTGCCGCTGTTGAGCACGTCGATTGTCTCGACCGGCGCGACGATCCGACCGCCGACCCCGGTCACCTTCCAGGCCGTCGGGTCGCTGGTGTCGATCTCGGCCCCCAGCGCGCGGTAGCACCGCACCGCCGCCTCGCTGTCACCCGAGAGCAGGGGGTTGCGAATGACGCTGTGGCCGTCGGCCAGTGCCGCAACAGCTACCGCGCGGATTGTATGCGATTTCGACGCCGGGATCAGGACGCGCCCGCGCAGTCGCGACTTGCCCGAGACAAGCTGCATCGTCTGTCTCCGATGTACGGCTAATCCAGCGGCTTGATCCGGATGTTGCGGAATTCGAGGTAGTCCCCATGCCCGCAGAATCCGATGTGGCCCTTCGCGTTCTTCAGCCCGGGATGGTCTCGGCCGTCCATCGTCTTCGGCGTGCTGGCCTCCTCGATGTTGGCGTCGACGATGGTCGTGCCGTTCAGGTTGATCGTGATGTGCGGCCCCTTGGCGATCACCTCCTGGGTGTTCCATTCGCCGACGGGCTTCTGATGGCCGCGCTTGGCCGGGACTACGCCGTAGATCGAGCCGTGATACTGATACGGCTGGAGATTGGCATATTGCGGGGCGGTGTCATCCAGAATCTGCAGTTCCATGCCCGCGTACGCCGCGTCGCCCGACAGCGGCGTGCGAATGCCCAGCCCGTTGTTGGCGCCGGGGGTGAGCTTGAACTCGAAGCGGAAGATGAAATCGCCGTACTGCTGGGCCGTGTACACGTTGCCGCCGGCCTTCTTCGGGTCGCAGATCATCCGGCCGTCCTGGGCGTAGTAGCCGGTCGTGTTGCCGGTCCAGCCGGTCATGTCTCGGCCGTTGAACAGCGGCTCGAAGCCCGCCAGCCGCTCCTCGGAGGTCAGGATTTCACGGATATAGATATTCCTGAAATAGAGAAAGTTGCCGTGGTTCTGCAACTCGATCTGGCCGGTGGGATAGATCGGTTTGCTGCGGTCCCAGTAGTTCTCCAGGACGACGTTGTCCACGACGAGTTCGTCGTTCAGGTAGATCGTGACGTTTTCACCGACCATGATGATGCGGAAGGTGTTCCACTGCCCGACCGGCTTGTCGGCCACCTTCGTCGGCTTGCTGGGGTTCTTCTGATTGTTGTACAGACCGCCCGAGCCGACCTGGGCGCCGACGGATTTGAGGGCCGTGTCCCAGATCTGGACCTGGGGCGAGCCGCGCAGGTAGATGCCGCTGTCGCCGCCTTCCTCGATCTTCCAATCGACGAGCATCTCGAAGTCGGCATAATCCCTGGCGGTGCAGAGGCTGCGGCCCTTGCCGTCGAAGACGAGCACGCCGTCAACGACCTTCCAGTGAGCCCGCATGTTGTCGTTGGCTTCCTTTTGCAGTTCGTCGAGCTTGTCGGGGTCGAGTTCCGCCCGCTTGTCCGGGTTGTCGTACGGACCCTTGAGCAGGCCCTTCCAGCCGGTGAGGTCCTTGCCGTTGAACAGGGCGGTGAAGCCTTTCGGGGGCTGATTCAGCGTCTCGGCCTGGGCGGCGACGGTCATCGCCAACAGCGAAACCACGGCCAGAACGGCGGCTCGATGGAATGTCTTGCTTCTCATCGCGATTCTTCCTTTCCGATGCGTGACGTGCCCCACGGCGGCCCGGACCCATGCCGCACCGACGCCGCAGGCGCACTGATACCTACCCCGACGAGTCTATGTCCATCTTCGGGTCGCGTCAAGTCCTCAGGGCGGCCGTCGGAATCGACCTGGCCCGTTCGATCCGCTGGCGTTGGATGGGGCGGCGTCCCGTCCGCGTTGGCTGTCCCGGCGTCCGCGGCGGGGGAGATCGGCTTTGTTTCGCACGAAGACTCGTCGGCCGCCGTCTCGGCCGGCAGGGTGATCGTCCGCAGGCGACGGACCTTCTCCAATTCGCTCACCGTGCGGTACAGGCTGTGCTCGATCCGCCGCTCGTACATGCCCAGCCGATCGAGGACGCGGTAGTTGGTGAAGTCCTTGATCGTCACGCGGCCCAAGGCGGTGTCGCGCGGGTCCGGGCCGTCCTCCGATCCGCTGTAGTCGGAGGCCCGAATGCTCCTGGTCAGGGGGCGGTCGTCTTTGGCGAGCAGCGTGTCGAAGACCTCGGCCTGGAGCCGGTCGGCCCGCCGCAGCCGCCAGGCCAGACCGACGATCCGCTCGGCCAGGATCGCCTCCATCGCTCCGGCCGGGTGCAGCTCGGCCAGCAGCATCGCCCGATACGACTCGAACTGACCGGGGTCCTCCCCGCTGATCACCGTCTTTTCCGCCAGCAGCCCGTGCCGGACCGCATTCTGGGCCACCACCGCCTTGCCCGCCTCCGTCCGGGGCCCCGTCGATTTCTGCGCGTTCAACCGATTCGCCCGCACCTGCGATTCCGTAGCCATACCCAACCCTCCACATCGATGATTTACCATTTACCATTTACAAATTATTATTTCGTTCTATGACTATAGTACTAACGCAACTCTGTTTCCGTCAATAGAAAAACGCAGGAATTCTCCTGTCGGCGGATCTGGGCGTAACATATTGTGATATAACGACATGGGAGACTCGGAGTGGATGGTGTTTGCCCGGCGTTGCCCTCGACGTCGCGACCTTGGGGGGGGGTTGCGGGGGCGCGCCTGGCTATAATGGCGCTATGGTAGGGCGAAGACATCGTTTCGGCGTTGCGGCAACGGAAGGCGGGGCTGTGCGGGCGGTATCCCATCCGGCACGAGATTATCGCCCTGAACGCCGACAATTGCTCCCTGCTACAACACAAGAGGGTCAAGGGGCAGTCCTGTCGGTAATCATTGCGACGATACCGGCCGAGCGGTGATCTCAGATCGGCGCATGATGCGTTTGTGCCAGACTCGGGCGGGAGAAGGCGCGTAGGGGGGCGCTGATGACTGCCGAAAGGGCTGGCCCCAGAACTGCCCCCCGATGACACGGCCGGAACGTATGATGCGCCGCCTACAGGCCGGGGACGGGAATGTCCGTCAGCGTCAGCAGGATCGTCGCCTCGTACGGGTCCATGGCGATCGTATAGCGGATACGCAACTCTTCCAGGCTCGCGCAGTCGTTGAGCGTGAATTCCCGCGTTTGCGTGAGCATGCCTTCTCGGCTCGACCCCTGATAGGAGTGGGCGCTGCGAACCGGGCGGCCCTCCAGATCAACGATCTCGGCATGGCTTATCACGTCGAAGTTGACCACCTTCGAAGTGTGGTACCAATCCGCGGTTTCGTCCCAATAGTGCGCGTTCGGATCGAAAGGCCCATTGGCACTGCCGCTGACATCCAGCACCTCTTCCGTGACCGCGATGAAGCAGTGGTCGTCGAGTTGGTCTGTCTTTGTGATCTGGATGCGGTACCGAGGCACGATTTCGATCCAGGCCTGACTCACTTCGATCGGAACGTCAATGGTGGTAAAAGGCTGGCCGTAGAGCGCTTCCACGGTAAAGGCGAGTTCCGAAAGCGACGCCACGTAGGGCTGATCGAAGTCCAGAGGCAACTCCACGCAGAACGTCTTGGGCCGATCCCCGAGCACCCAGACATTGCCATCCGGCCGGACCACTGCATCGGCATCGAACAGCACCGCTTCCCCATCCTGATCGAAGGCCCATAGCGCGGTCGCGCGCGTGGTCGCCACCGCGATCAGGTCGTTGAAGTCGAGCACCTCCACGCTCCCGGAGACCTTGATCGTCGTCTGGACGGTTCCCTCGGCAACGTCAGGGCGCGCCTTCGGGTTGTGGGCCGTAAGACACCGCGTCGCCGAGTCCCACGTGGCTGCCAGCAGACCCGTCCCGTCTCGAACGGCGTTCGGATCGTCCGCCTGGACCGCTGCAATCGACATCGTCCAGATCAGCACCATGGTGGCCGCTGTCGCGAGCCGAAAATGACGTGCTACATACCCGTTCATTCTGAGTCCTCCCTCGCACAAAAGCATGTAATTTGATGACACCACATACCTGGAATCCGCCATTTCGCGACCATACGCCTCGTCACTGTGAGGTAAGACCCGATCCAGCGGGCTTCGTTACAGTTTTTCTTGCCGATCGAGACGGATTTCCGCGTCAACCCACGCCTCACCGCCCAGGCAGGCGGATGTGCGTCCGCAAATCGCCTTGGGGCGTGACCTCAGAGCCGCCCACCGTCAAATGGCGGGGGGGAATTAGACGTGTCCGGTACGTTTTCGGGCAGGAATTCTCCGGGTGGAATTGAGGGTACCCGGCACGAATGGCACGAAGATAAGCGGCGCTGGTTCGCCGGGTGCGCTCGGGGGCGAGGCATGCCTCGCCCCTGCTTGCGCGACCTGATGGGCCACAGTGTTTTGTCCCGATCCGACGGTTTCGCACGCGCCATCCTCGGACGGGGTAATCCGGTGACACCATAGAATGGCGGTCCCCGTTGTGCCCCGTTCTCTCTGTTGCGTGGGGTGCGTCCTCATTCGGACTTGGGGAAAAGCGCCATGAGGCTGTCGGCGAAGAGGGTGTGACCGTAGACGTTGGGATGGTTGATGTTGTTCTCCATGAGGGTGATGTACGGGATGCCCTGCCGCCAGAGCCGGCCGTAGCGCAGGGATCCTTCGGCAACCGCGATCGGGTTCTCCTGGGCGAAAAGACGGACGCCTTTGACGTAGGCGCGGGGATCCTCGTCGATATTCCGCTGGCTCGACAATCCCATCCAACTGGGACGGATATAGTGGGGGGTCAGAATGATCCACTCGGCGCCGATCTCGCGGAAGTCGGCCAGGATCTTCCCGTAACGCTCCTGGACTTGGGCTTCTGAAAGTCCCCCATCATTGACGAATTCGGAGACGACCAGATCGGGCTTCCAGTTCAACACCCTTTCTCGGTAATTGTGTTCGCTGCCCGGCGGTTCGCGCAGGTAGCTGCCGGTATCGCGTCCGCCCCATGCTTCGGTGACCAATTCAATCTTGGCGTTTGGATAACGTGCTTTCAGACGCTCGACAAACATCGTCTGGTAGCGATGGAAGGTGGTCACGCTGTCGCCCCAGGCGAGGATCTTCAGCGGCTCTCCAGACCGGAGCTTTCGCAGGGCGTTGGGCAGGCATCTTTCTGCCACCGACAAGCCGGTCGCCGCCGGCTCCGGATAGGCGGTTTCCAGAATGGGGAAGAGGTTGTCCTCCGTCAGGGCGTCGAGCCGGCCGGAAACGAAAATGTTCGCCAGCCGGGTCTCGCCCGGGGCCAGCGTCGGTGGTTCGGGCATGGCCGTGTGCGGCGTTCCTGTCTTGAGGACAATCCGGCTATCGGCAGAGAGCACGGCCGAATCGATACGCAGTTTGGCGTACCGGTAGTCGATATACACCGGTTGGTCGGGGCCGATCCCTCCCTGCGGCAAACGACCGACGCAGCCGGAGATAAGGTCGGCCTCATAATCAGTGCCTTTCCTGAATCTTGCAGCCGCGGGCTCCGGCCCGGCTCGGACCACGAGACTCTCGGGATCAAGCGAGCCTTCTATCGTGCATTCCTCTGCAACGACGCCCGTGAGCCGGACGCCCCTTCTCCAGCCCGCGGTAGTCTGGGCGTCGAAATCCGGGAGCTTGTCGTATTTTTCATGGGCGACCGTGACGGTATTCACGCCGGGGATCTGTAACTCGGCGGCAACTGGCGGGCGCCCCGGGACAGTCACCGAGACGGTCCAGTCTCCCGTCAGGCGGATCTCCGCTGGCGACATGACCGGGGCTGCCGCCTGGACCGATGAAATGCCGCACATCACAGCGGCGACAAACATGACTTGTATGGCTTGTTCTTTCAACGTAACCTCCCGCGGCGGCGCCGAGACAGAAAAGGGACAGCAGGCCCTTGGTTCGCACGTCTTGACTATTGACTATTCGCCGTCTGTCTTTCAATCGTATTGCTGTGCGTGTTGCGTTCTTCTCATTCTATTCGTCGTTCGACACGAGCTCTACGTCGCATGGTGACGAGGTGCCCCCGATGTCACCGTAGTGGCCCTGTCACACGGATACCAGGACGGAATCCAGGCCCCCAATGAGAAGGGGAATCTTCCGGTCTTGCACCTGCAACTGGACGTCTTCTCTGGTCTCTGCAAGATTCCACAGGAAGACCTTTCTGGCGGTGGGATACCAGGCGCAGACAACGGGTTTGTCGTCGGTTACATAAGGGACGTTCAAACCGCCGGCCACCATTTCCGCTTTCAGTTTCCATAGGGCGTCCAGACTATCCGGGATCGCGCGAATGGGCTTCGGAATGTCTTTGAGCCCCGTGCGACAGAAGCAATTCCCTTTCGGCTGGCAATAGCGTGCATCCTGATCGGAAAGGAAAGTCCAGCCATTCGGGGACAGCGTCTCGACGACCTCAAAAGGAATGCCGCTTGCCAGGAAGATACTGAAGGGGTTGTCATTGCCGACATAGCGAGAGGCTTCGCCCCAGTAGTGTTTGAAGGGCCCTCGCGGCGTATGGCCTTCGATCGCCTCGTGGAAAGCCGCCTGTTTTCTCATCGCCGGGGCGAGCGTTTCCCAGTGGGTCTCGGGGAAGGGGGTCATCCCGGACATGTACATCGTGTTCCGCACGTCGCAGATCGTCGAGACCGCCAGCTTGGCGGCCATGTTCCTCGCGCTCAGTTGGTCCGCCGGGAAGGCCGTCGTTTCGCTGTAGGCGAGATCCGGTCTGGCATAGCGCCGATGGAAGAGGCAACTGAAGAGTTCTCCGGTCTTGCCGGAAAGACGTCCGAAGTCCCCGTCGTGGAACATCATTTCGCCCACCCGGAAGGGCGCATCCGCATAATCCGCCAGGCGAATGCCCGCTTTCTCGGCGCCCAAATACATGATCATATTCCCCAGGGCCACCTCCGGCGCCACGGCTTGCTGCGCCTTGAAGCACGCCGTCAATTGGTCACACGCATGGTCCACCCAACACCGCAGGACAGGGGAGAAGTTCCGCGCTTGCACATCCGCCAGCAGTTCCTCCCAATGCGATTGCGAAAAACCATGTTTCTCCAGAAACTGTTTCTTGTGCCAATCGCAGAAACAGCCCCCGATCACGCCCGGTCCCTGCGCGAGTCGGAAATCGTCGTCGAGGAAAACCGTCGCTGGCTTGAGTGCTCTGATCCGTCGAATGGCGTCGACATTCTCCTGCGTGGCGGGAGGGTGCAGCGAAGTGCCGGAGTACTTCGTGCCATCCGGTCTCTGAGCCATCTGCCAACGCGTCGGCGGTGCAAGCGGCGTCGCACCTGTGACGTCACCCAGCGCATCGCCCGGATGCCCCAGCGGCACGTTGATGATGTTCCAGCCCAGCCCTTTCGCCTGGACCATGGCGATGACCGGTTTGAGGTCTTCCGGCTTCTCATACCAATGCCCGAAGAAATACGACGCCAGCCAGATATCGCTCACGCCCGCCTCTCGTACGAGATCGAGCAATTCAGGGCGTTCGGCAATGACCTTGGAAGCCAGGCAGCAATGAAAACGCCGGGCGCCCTGTGCGGCCAGTACTGACGTAGGCTTCAGCAATGCCGAAGCACCCGCAGCGGCGCCGATCGCCAGAAAATCGCGTCTTGATAGCATAGTCGGTGGGTTCCTTTGTGGCCGCATGAGACGTCTCACAGAAGTCGCCTGTCATGACTTCACCACAGCCATCCTATAGCGAGAGGCAGCCGATTTCAAAGGGAGAATCAAAAGTGTCTGGTACGAATGGCATGAGGACAAGCGCGGCCGGTTCGCCGTGTGCGCTCGGGGGCGAGGCATGCCTCGCCGCCCCTACCAGAGCCGTGGGGACAGACGCCTATTTTGATGGATACAGAGCGGCGGGTTCGAAGACGTTGACTTTCTGGATGGAGCCGTCGGGGTTGAATCGCATGGGGGAGAGGCAGGTTTCCCGTTTGTAGCCGGAGCCGTCGGGGATGGCGAACCGGTGGTAAGCGATGAACCAGACGTCCCGGCCGGGGACCTGGACGACGGAATGGTGGCCGGCCCCCTGGACCATGCCTTCGCCCTTGAGGATCGGGTTCTCGGCGGCCTTCTCGAACGGCCCCATCGGCGAATCGGAGGTGCCGTAGGCGACGCTGTATCGCGGGTCGCGCGTGTCGTACTCCGACCACATCAGATAATACGTCCCCTTGCGTTTGATCACGAAGGCCCCTTCGTTGTAGCCGGGCGGCGTGATGCGGCGGACGCCTTCGGGGTCGAACGAGATCATGTCGTCGTTGAGCTTGACGACGTAGCAGTTGCCCTGGCCCCAATAGAGGTAGGCCGCGCCGTCGTCGTCGACGAAGACCATCGGGTCGATGGTCTGGCCGCGCCATCGGCCGCGCGGCACCAGCGGCTCGCCCAGCGGGTCGCTGAACGGGCCGTGGGGCGTGTCGGCGACGGCGACGCCGATGTTCTGTGCGGCCGACGTATAGAAGTAGTACTTGCCGTTCTTGGTCGCGATGGCGGGCGCCCAGGCGTTGCGGTCGGTCCATTGGACGTCGACGCCCAGCCGGAGAATCACGCCGTGATTGCGCCAGTGCACGAGGTCCTTGGACGACATGCAACTGAACGACGTGGAGGCCCAGCCTTCGCTGCCGTCGGTGGTTGGATAGAGGTAGTAGGTGTCACCGAAGACGGCGATGTGCGGGTCGGCGTGATAGCCCGGCAACACCGGCGGCGGGGGCATCTCGTGCCGTACCGCTCGCAGCCCGTCGGCGATGGGGCGCGGGATCGCCAGGACCGTCCCATGCCGCTGGCCGCGTACGGTCGCGACCTGGTCGCTGATGTCCGTCCAGTTCTGCCAATCGGTCGTGCGCAGGGCGCCGTAGCGGCCTCGCGTGTAATAGTCGATGTACATCACGTAGTCGTCGCCGACCTTCGCGACGGTGGGGCCTTCGGCCCGCGCGACGAATGCCGGCTTCTCGATGAGCGTATACGGCCCGCGCGGATCGGCGGCGGTCGCCACGTGAATCGGTCCCCACACGCCCTTGCCCTGCATGTCGCCTTCTTTGACGATCAGCACACAGGTGTCCTTGTCGCGGACGAGGGTGGCGTCGATGTGGTCGAAGCCGGGATCGAACAGCAGGGCGGGCGGGCTGAACGTCTCGAAGTCCTTCGTCGTGACATAGTACGTGCGGTTGTTCATCCGGTCGGCCGAGACGGTCTGGGGGAAGCGGCCCTCGACGTCGGACGACCAGGTGATGAGGTATTCCCGGCGGACCGCGTCGTAGAACGTCTCGGGGGCCCAGCAGTTCCGCGTTCCCGGCGTCTGTTCCATCAGGGGCAGATACCGCTGGTCCGACCAGTTCACCAGATCGCGGGAGTTGGCGTAGCCGATCCCCTTGTCGTTCCATCCGGTCGTCCAGACCATGTGGAACACGCCGTCGGGCCCATGCAGCACGTGCGGGTCGCGCATGAGCCGGCTGCCGACCGTCGGGGTCAGGAAGACGCCGTCGATCTGCGTCCAGCGGCAGCCGTCGTCGCTGACGGCCAGGTGCAGCCCGTCGCCGTCGCCGCGAAACGAGGTGAACAGGTAGACCGTCTCCGACGCCTGCACCGGAGCAAGAGTCACCGTGCCGGCCAGGAACATCGCAACGCATCCTGCCCAAAGAAAGCAATAGAGTGCTCTGACGCATCTGCTCATGCTCGGCTCCTTGCCCTGGCGTTTCTCGGAGGACTTCGCTCCTCGCTGCAGCGAGGCGGCTTTTGCGCCGGCCATCCTATCGCAAGCCCTCGGCCGTGACAAGGCGGTTCGCGGCTTCGCTGCCCCTGCAAATCGCATGAGTGATGCAGGGGGCTTGTCGGCCGGTGGGAACGGGGCTACAATGCAGCGTGTTCCGAACCGCTAACGAAGGAGTCTGCCATGAATGCTTCGCATCGCATCAGCTCAACATCCCGCAGGGACTTTCTGAAACTGTCCGGCCGGACGGCTGCTTCGGCGGCTCTGATGGCGGGACTGGCCCCTCGCCTGTATGCCGGTGAGGCCGGGCCGATCAGGCTGGCCCTCGTCGGTTGCGGCGGCCGGGGCACGGGGGCCGTCGCCGACGCCTTCACGACGACGGGTGGGCCGGTAAAGCTCTGTGCGGTGGCCGACCTGTTCGAGGACCGCATGCAGAGCAGTCTGAAGAATCTCCACGAGATCCATGCCGACAAGGTGGACGTCCCGCCGGAGCGACGGTTCGTCGGGTTCGATGCCTATAAGAAGGCTATCGACTGCCTGAGCCCCGGAGACGTGGCCATCCTGGCGACGCACGCCGCCTTTCGCCCGATGCACTTCGAGTACGCTGTCGGCAGGGGGGTGAACATCTTCGCGGAGAAGTCGTTTGCGACGGACGCCCCGGCTGCACGCCGCTGGCTCAAGGCAGCGGAACTGTCCGAGCAGAAGGGCCTGAAGGTCGGCGTCGGGTTCATGTGGCGTCACTCCCAGGCCCGGCAGGAGACGATCCAGCGGATCCACGACGGGGCCATCGGCGACGTGCACACGCTGCGGATCTATCGCGTGCATGGGCCGGTGCAGTGCCCGCCGCTGCCCGAGGGTACGAACGAGTTGGTCTTCCAGCTTCGCTACCCGAACAGCTTCACCTGGGTCTCGTCCGGGTTCTACATCGACTGGCATTGCCATAATATCGACGTGGCCTGTTGGACGAAGGGCGCCTGGCCGGTCTCGGCCCAGGGGATGGGCGGCCGATGCTTCGAAGAGGCGGGCAGCCAGTTCGATCATTACACGGTCGAGTACACCTTCGCCGACGGCACGAAGCTGTTCACCTTCTCGCGGCACATGCACAACTGTTGGGAGACGTATGCCGATTACGCGCACGGGTCGAAAGGCTCGGCTGTGTTGATGGCGACCCTGGGCGAGCCGCGGCCGAAAATCTACAAAGGCCACCAGCAGACACGGGAGAATATGCTGTGGGAGTTCACCGGTCGCGACCCGAACCCGTATGTGGTGGAGTGGCAGCGTCTTCTGGACGCGATTCGCCAGGACACGCCGCACAATGAGGCCCGCCGGGCCGGAGAAGCGGACATCGCGGCGCTGATGGGACGCATGGCCACGCATTCCGGGCAGTTCATCACCTGGGACCAGGCGATGAATTCGCCGTTCCAGTTCGTCGCCGATATCGACCGCATGACCTTCGAAACACCCGCGCCGATTCACGCCGGCCCCGACGGTCTGTACGCACCGCCCCAACCCGGGATCACGAAGGAATACTGATCTCGACAGGAGAAGCATCACATGAAACGCCTGATCGGTCGGCGGAGCTTTCTGGGGCTGATGGGAACGACGGTCGCTCTGCGCAGTATTCGCGCCGCCTCCACGGGACTTCCTGTGGAGCCGACGGATGCGCCCGCATGGCAGATGCGGCTGTCCGCTTCCTCGATCTGTTTCTCCGAACTGACCATCGAACAGGCCTGCGAGCGAATCGCCGACCTGGGCTTTGAGGCCATCGACATCTGGTCGGCCCATGAGGGTTGCCCGCATCTGGATGACGTCGCATCGCGGCTTGGGCCGGAGGGGCTCAAGGAACTGCTGACAAAGCACAAACTGAAGCTGTGCGGCTTCTCGGTATACCAGGGCGGCTACGCCCGCTACGCGGAGTTGCTGGGCCAAGCCGGAGGCGGCGTCGCCGTGCAGGGCAGTGCACCTCCCGGCGAGCCGCAGGAGCTCAAGGCCCGGATGCAACAGTTCCTCGAAGGTCTGAAGCCCCTGGTCGACTTGGCGGAGAAGCACAACTCATACCTGGCGATCGAGAACCACGGCGATGCCCTTCTGGATTCGCTCGATTCGCTCGAAGCATTCGTCGAGGCCAACAGGTCGCCGCGACTGGGGATCGCCCTGGCTCCCTACCACCTCCAGGGGCGGCAAGCCTCCGTGCCACAGGCCATTCGCATCTGCGGATCGCAACTGTTCTTCTTCTATGCCTGGCAGCAGCAGGCCGACGTGAAGCAGCTTCCGGGCGTTGGCTCGACGGACATGATGCCGTGGGTCCGTGCCCTGGCCGAGATTCGCTATCGCGGATGTGTCAATCCCTTCATGCATGGACATCCGGGAACGGACGTGATGGTGGCGAATCTCGCTGTGGCCCGAGACTACCTGAGGGACTGCCACGCGCAAATCCGCGAGACGACGAAGCCATAGGGGCTTCCACTGCGGCCCATCGCGAGGTCTATTCCACCGTCCACAGGGTGAGTGTCTCTTTGTCCTTCACATAGATTCTGCTTCCTGCCACGACGGGGTAGGCATACACCTGCTCCTGGGCGATCTTGTATCGGGCCAGTTCCGTGTACGCCTTGTCGCTTGGCGCGATCACGAGAAGCTCGGAAACCGGCAGGGCCAGCAGGACGGGGCCGACATCGATCACCGTTCCGAACCGGCCGTATCTGACTGTATCGGTCCAGAGCGTCTGCCCGTCGCGGGCGCTCAGGCAGTAGATGTTGTTGTCCGGATCGGAGATGCCGAACAGCAGGCCGTTCTTCAGGACCGGCGTGTTGTACCCGCCGCCGATGTCTTCGTTGCTCCACACCTCCGTGACGGCGTAGTCTTCGCCCTTCTTCTCGATCTTGACGGCCTTCGTGCCGGTTCCCTGCCCCGTGTAGATCACGGTCTGCCCATCCACAATCGGGGTGGTGGAACTGTAGAACCTCTGGCGAAGGGGCGTCGCGGCTTTCCACAGGAGCTTGCCGTCGGCGACAGCGATGCCGACGAGGTCTGTCTCGGCGTGCACAACGAG
Organism: Phycisphaerales bacterium Planc_01; assembly: GCA_001603075.1. Lineage (GTDB taxonomy): Bacteria > Planctomycetota > Phycisphaerae > Sedimentisphaerales > Anaerobacaceae > Anaerobaca. Next base: position 40,908 of record LVBB01000099.1, read on the forward strand.
CGTCTGGACGTCGTCGAGCATCATCAGAACAGGCGACGAGTACGTCGGACCCGCGTCGGACCACTTCCATTTCAGATCACCTGTGCCCAGGTCGTATGCCATGATGGCGCCGGCGCCCTCTTTGCCGAGATGAGCGATGCACAAGCCCTCCACGACGATGGGTGACATCGCGGCGTAGAATCGCGGCCATGCGCCTGGGAACTCGTCCCTGGTCCAGAGGACGTTGCCGGTGCCGGCATCCAGGCACGAGAGCACACCGGCGACCCCGAGAGTCACGACCTTTCCATCCACGACCGTAGGTGAGCTTCGGGGTCCGGCATGCTGGGCAGGCCCTCCCGTCACGCGCGGCGCCGGATGCTTGTCGCGCCACAACTCCTTGCCGTCCTCGGCGCGGAGGCACAGCGCGACTTCCTCGTCGCCCTGTCGAGCGAAGACGTACAACCTCTCGCCCACCAGGGCGGGCGTCGCGTCGCCCAGGCCCACCGTCACCGTCCACCGGCGCGTCAGCTCCTTGGGCCAGGTCGGGGGTACGGCAAACGCACTGACCTTCGCGTCCCGGTTCGGCCCGCGCCATTGAGGCCAGTCCTGCCCCCAGGCACCACTGGCTGCCAGTACAGCCGCACAACCCGCCAACACGACTATTCTCTGACTCGTGGCATCCATAGCACTTCTCCTGAAAGGATGATCGATTGACGGAATCCTGATCCCGGGCCCAGCCCGCCTGTTGCCCACATGCCCGATCGCGGGTCTGGCGCGTGGAGGCCGTGGGACCAAAAGTCACAGCGAGTTCGGCGCCGTGGCCAGAGTGTCAGGGTGCCGGTCGGACAGCGAGGTGTGGCAACTGCCGCATGCCATTCTACCCAGCACGTCCTTCTGTTCGCCATCTCGCCCATGACAAGCGTTGCACCGTCCCACCTGCGGATCGGCGATCATCGAACGAGGGGCCTGTCCCGACACGCGCTCGTTGAGCACGATGACGGTCCGCCTGGCGGTATCGGCCGTGAGACGCGCGCACCGCTCCATGTGCTCCTTGCCCGCCACGGGATATCCGGAAGCCTTGCTCCACAGAGCTACCGAGGGATGGCATAGAACCGAGCGAGCGACGGACCCCGGCATCGGCATATCCAGCCTGGGCCTGACGGGAACGTACACGGGCAGTTCCGCCTGTTCGTACCACAGGAACACCTGGCTGGTCAGGCTCACCTGCTGCTCTCTTGCGGATGCAAAAAGTGCGATCACCGCCGCCGCACCGTTGAGAGCACCGCACAGAGAGCCCCAGCTCGCGACTCCGCCGGCGCCATAAGTCATCATCGAGCATGGGAAAGACCGATAGGGTTCGCCATATCGCTCAGCCAGTTGCCAGACGATGCCCTTGAAAACGCCGTACATGCAGTGGCCGTCGTAGTGATAATGATAGGCCCGCTCGGCCGTTGTCTCGGGGTCCAGCTCATGATAGGGCCACGGGACCATATCACGACCCGTTTCGCTTTGCGTGCTCTTTCTCTCCGCCGGCGCGCAGGACGACAGGATGCAGACCCCCGCCGCAATGCCTGCGGCACTGAACGCCTCTCTTCGCGTCAATTGCATGTCCCGGTCTCCAGCACCCAATCGCCCGTTCGCTGCTCCGCATCCTGGTGCGGCGTCGGCACAGTCCGAAAGACGCAGCGCCACTGCCCGAAGCCCCTGCGACACCGTAGAGCGGCCCGGCCCGGATCCCAACGACCGGGTCTCAGAGTACAAGCGGGCCCACTGCCTGTCAATCCACGATTCTCCAGCGGACCTCATCGAAATTGCCCCGCGTGGAGCAGTCTCGATGACGCCGGGGCAGTGAAGCAGTCGCACATGCCTTGAGCCGTGGTTCCGCCGCTCGCCCGGCGTCGCGTCACGAATCGGATTCCATTCTTGACGTTGTCCATCTTCATGATAACATTCGGTGAGCGTGCGACACGATAGAAATGCGCCCGCAGGCCCAGGAGATGGCCATGCACGACAAGAAAGCTGACCTGGTCGGTCCCGGAATCGGCGACTATGCCGAACTTGAAAAGATCCTCCCGCACGACTACCACTCCCTCCTGTCACCCAAAGAAACGCAGATCGCTACGTACGCGCTGAAGGACTACATCGAGCAGAACCTCTGCAAGGAGCTCAACCTCATCCGAGTCACGGTCCCTTTGATCGTGGACGTCAGCAGCGGCGTCAACGACGATCTCGATCGCGACGGCTCGCGCACCCCGGTTCGCTTCCGCATCTCGAACGACCACAGCAAGAATCCCGTCGACGCCGAGGTCGTTCAGGCGGCCACGAAATGGAAACGCATGGCGCTCAAGCAGTTCGGCATGCAGACGGGCGAGGGCCTGGTCACGGACATGCGGGCGGTCCGCAAAGACTACTTCCTCGATCACGATCACAGCGCCTACGTAGACCAGTGGGACTGGGAACTGGCCATCACGAAGGACCAGCGAAACGTGGAGTTCCTCAAGCAGGTCGTCCGGAAGATCTGGAAGGTCCTCAAGGGGGCGGAAGAGCACGCGCAGCAGCTCTTCCCGCAGCTCAAAACGGACAAGTACCCGGATCTGCCTGACGAGCTGACCTTCCTCCACGCGGAGGAGATTCTCGAACGATATCCCGACCTGCCCCGCCAGCAGCGGGAGACGCGGATCGCGCAGGAGTATCGGGCCGTCTTCATCATCGGCATCGGCCAGTCCCGCACGTTCATGCTGCTGCTGAAGAAGGCCCACCTCGGTGAGGTCAGCGCGACCGTCTGGCCCGGAATCCTCAAAGAGATGTGCAGGAAGAAGAACATCCACGTGATCGAGTAGAGACATCCATCGGCCCTGTTGCGGCATGAGGATGGTTCGAACGGAGCGCACGTTATGAGAAACACGACGATCTACGCGACGGGATTCCTGTTCCTTCTCTCGGCCGGCTTCCTGAAGATGGTCGGAACCGGGCGGGCGCGAGGCAACACCGGCGACACGTTGGAGGACGCGACCATACGCGCCCTGATCGGCGCCGTCGATCGCGAGCGGATGTCCAGGGATCTTTTCCATCTGTCCAAGGACCCGCTGCCCTTTCGCAAGCTGAACCTGACGCTGGGCGGCCACGAGAAGAATACGCTCCACGAGGCCGACGACTATCTTGCCGGCCGGCTGGAGGCGAGGGGATACCGCGTCGAGCGCGAAGGCGTCCAGGTGCAGGCGTTTCGTTGCGATACGAGCAAGCCCAAGCAGCATCAGTACTCGCCTCCCAAACCCGAAGACCCGTGGTATACGGCATACAATCTCTATGCCGAGAAGAAAGGCCGCTCGTATCCGGACCGCATCATCGTGGTGCTGGCACACAAGGATTCGCAGAGCTGGGTCGATTCGCCGGGCGCCAACGACAATGCCATTGGCACCGTCGGTGTGCTGGAGATGGCGCGCGTCCTCGCGGAATACCCTTCCGAGAGCACCATCCGGTTTCTCTTCTGCAACGAGGAACACACGCCCTGGACCAGCCGGGCCGCGGCGCAGAAGGCCAAGTCGCGCGGAGACAACATCGTCGCCGTGTTCAACCTGGACGGCATCGGCGCCAAGACCGCCGAGCAGACGGCCGCGGGAAAGAAGACCAACGTAACCGCCTATACAAAGCCGGAAGGCCGGCATCTGGCCGTGCTGATGGCCGAGGTGAACGCCCGATACTCGATCGGTCTCGAACAGCGCATGGCCGAGCGGTCCCAGCCGGGCGATGACGATGGCTCGTTCGTCCTGGCCGGCTACCCTGCGGCGGTGATCAACATCGGGTCCTGGCCGTATGGCGATCCCAACTATCACGCCGAAGGGGATATCCCGGAAGCGTGTGACGTCGACAACGCCGCAATGACCGTGCAGGCGACGCTGGCCGCAGTGCTGACCCTCGACCGTCGCCTTTAGCCGAACACGGGACGAGCGTTGTCCTGCGCCTGCCGGCGGCACTGCGCACGGCTATGGCTCGTAGCGGAGCTTTCCCCAGCGGCGCGTTGGACGCGCTGGATGTCCGGGTTGTCACCGACGGCGATATAGGCCTGGTAGTTGCCCTCCAGCCGGGACACCGTCACGGTCCGCTGGTCCTGCCACTTCCAATACTCGGCGTGGCCGTCGGCGAAGCTGAAGTTCGTCCCGTCGCCGTGGCGGGTCGGCGGAATGTCCCACCATGAGGCCTGGTTGTCGAAGATGGTCCAGCTCTGGGTGCCGATCTTGTCCTCGTCGACGTAGACCAAACGCTCGCCCGGCCGCGACAAGCATGCATGCTATTCTGCGTCATCAGGATGGTGTCCCGTTGTCGCGCACGATGATCTTCCTTCGGAAGACTCCTGTGCCGCCGGGACCATCGCCTTTGTAGGTAATCACGTACTCACCCGGACGCTGGTAAGAATGCACTTTGGTGTCATGGTCCGACGCGGCCTCGACCGTCCCATCGCCATAATCGATGGAGAAGTTGGACGTCATATTCCTCCCGTGGAAGTAGATGGTCACAGGCGTTCCCGGCACGACGTCTCGGACCGGAAAATGACTCAGGGAATCGGCGTAGGGAGCCTCCGTCGGCTTCCGGCGATCGTAGACGAATACCATGACATAATTCGATGAGCGTTTGCCGGCGCTGTCGGTCACCGTCAGTTCTTCCGCATAGGTTCCTTTGGTGTTATAGGTTCGACTCACATTCGCGGCCGTGGCCGTGCTTCCATCCGTGAACGTCCATTCGTAAGAGGTTATACTCCGACCCGGGGGCGCCACAGACAGCGACCCCTCAAGCTCCACCGTGTTACCGGCAAAACAATGCCTCTTGTGTCCCGGAAATGACAGGGGTTCATCGTATTCTTCGAGGTACGCCTGCACGAGAATCGCAAAGCAGTTGATCTTCCTTCGGGGATCGGAAACGTGGTGCATGTCGATATGCACATGGGCGTCGTTGCCGCAGCCGGAGTTCCCCAGATATCCGAACATCTCACCTCGATCGAGAATGCTTCCTGGGCCGATATCCTGCCGCAAGTGACGCTCGACCATGTGGTAGTACAGAATCTCGAGTTCGGAATTGCGGATCGAGGTGCCGGTGCCGCAGGAGACGACTTTGGCGTTTGGAATCATCGACACGAGCCTGTGATGCTTCGGATACATCCCGCCCAGATCCACACCATAGTGATAGTACAGCTTGCCGGCCGACATATCATGAAATCCGAGCCAGGCGTTGAAGAAGTTGGCGCATCCCCATCGGTAGTCTTTGATGGGAAACGCAAACCGGCCGGGATCATACCAGGGCATCGACGCCTCTTTGGCGCTCAAGAGAACCGCTTCGGACATTTCCGGTATGGCGGTGCTGTTGATCGTGAAGGCTCGAGTCAGCTCTCCGCTTATTCTCAGGCCGTTGATGACTTGGGGCATGTGGAAGGGGCCGCACCCGACAGATCCTCTGACGCCGTCTACGGCCAGGGTGATGGTGGATTTGTAGTAGATCTTTCGAAGCCCGCCCTGCCAGTAGCCCATCTCGTAGCTTTCAACGACGTCGATGAGTTCCACACACCGGGAAGTCCTTCCTCCGAAGGTGCTCGTGTAGGTCTGCCCCACGTCTAGTGCAAAAAACTCAGGATTGTCGGCGTCCGCCGAGCCCGAACACCCACACAGGATCGAGAAGACGAGAGCAACGGTCAACGTGGTCTTTCTTGAATCCATCGATTTTTCCAATTCGCGACGGGAGGTGTCCGTCGCGCAGAGCGCGCGGTACACCGATTCCCGGGCAATTCTAACGCGCAACTCCTGCGTTTCAAGCGTCGAGGCGAGAACTGTGCGATCCGAACCGCGAGCCGGCGGGTACGTGTGAAGTTTGGTGTGTCAAGCGGGCGCCGGGGCGGTAGAATACATGGGAGAGAGGCGACCCGGAAGGGGGCTGTGATGCGTAGTAGGGTAGGACCAGGGCGTGTTTTGGGAATTGGGCTGCGAAGGCGGCGGCGATTCGATGGCAGTGATTTCAGTCAGTCATATCAGCAAGACGTTCGAGGGCATGTGTGCGGTCTGCGATCTGAGCTTTGCGGTGGAGGCGGGCAGTTGTTTCGGTCTGCTCGGCCCGAACGGGGCGGGCAAGACCACGATGATGAAGATGATCTACGGCGCGGCCGCCCGCGACAAGAAGTGCAGCGGGACCATCGAGGTGTTCGGCTTCGACCCCGCCTGCGACGAGCTGTCGATCAAGTACCTCTCGGGCGTCGTGCCGCAGGAGAACAACCTGGACGACGAACTCAACGTCATCCAGAACCTGCTGGTCTACGCGAAGTTCTACGGACTGCCCGCCCGTGTGGCGAGAGAGCGGATTGAGACGCTGCTGTCGTTTCTGGAGCTGTCGGAGAAGGCCAAGGCGCGGATTCGCGAGCTTTCCGGCGGGATGAAGCGTCGCCTGGTGATCGCCCGGGCGCTGCTGAACAATCCGAGACTGCTGATCCTTGATGAGCCGACGACGGGCCTCGATCCGCAGGTGCGTCACCTGATCTGGGAGAAGCTGCGACAGCTTCGCGCTGGCGGGACCACGATCCTGCTGACGACGCATTACATGGAGGAGGCATTTCAGATCTGCGACCGGGTCCTGATCATGGACAAGGGCCGCAAGGTGCTGGAGGACCAGCCGCAGAAGTTGCTGGAGCAGAATATCGAGCGGTACGTGCTGGAGATTCCGCAGGAGCAGGCGGCCAAGGCCATTGACGGCCGCCGGCTGCCCGAGGCAGTGCGGGTCGATCACGCCATGGGAATCAGCCGGTTCTACTGCGACGACCTCGACCGGCTGAAGGTCGTCACCGACATGCTCGACGGCCAGGCCTATTACCTGCGGCAGGCCAACCTTGAAGACGTCTTCCTCAAGGCCACGGGAAGGGGGCTCAATGAGAAGCAGTGAATCCGTTCCCTATCCGCATCTGGCGTGGCGGCTGTACAGCGTCTGGTACCGCCATATGCGCGTCTACACGAAGAACCTCCTCAGCAACGGACTGCCGCCGTTTCTGGAGCCGCTGCTGTTCCTGGCGGGGGTGGGTCTGGGCCTGGGCCGGTACATCACCGAGTCGATGGATGGGATGAGCTACCTGACGTTTCTCGGCACGGGGCTGCTGGTGACCACGGCGATGTTCACGGCGTCCTTCGAGTGCACCTACGCCACGTTCATCCGCCTGGAGTTCGACAAGGTCTACGACGGAATGCTCGCGGCGCCGATCACCGTCAACAACCTGATCGTCGGGGAGATTCTCTGGGCGGGGACCAAGGGCCTGTTCTTCTCGTTGGCGGTGCTGTGCATTCTGACGCCGTTCGGGATCGTCCATTTTCCCAACGCGCTGCTGGCCCCTTTGGTGGGCTTCCTGACGGGTGTGATGTTCGCGTCGCTGTCACTTCTGGTGACGTCGTTCGTCAAGACGATCAACCACTTCAACTTCTACATGACGGGGTTCCTCTCGCCGATGTTCTTCTTCTCGGGGGTGGTGTTTCCCGTGAGCAATCTGCCCCGACCGGTGCAGTTCGTGGCCGAAGTCGTGCCGCTGACGCATTCGGTTCGGCTGGTGCGGGCGGTATGCCTGAGCCGCTACGAATTGGTGTTGCTCGCGGATCTTGCCTATATTCTCCTCTTCGTCGCGATCGTCGGTGCCCTGGCGGTCAGGCGTCTGCGGCATCGGCTGGTGAGCTGAGCGGATCAGAAGCGGAAGTACAGGTTTGCCGACAGGACGGGGTAGATTCTGAATTTGTCGGCTTTGTCCTGGATGTCGTCCTCCTCCTTGGCCAGATTGGCGCGGAATTCCGGATCGCCGGCCAGCACGCCGGTGGCCGACAGGGCGACGCGGGGCGATCCGATGAACGCTATCCCGAGGTCGGTCATGAAGCCCCAGCGGCGTGCCTTGCCGAACGCGTTGCCCCAGCCGATCCCGACGTAGGGAACGACGTCCCGGAAGCTCAGGTCGCCCGATAGGACCCCCACTTCCTCGGCGGTGTAGGTTTCGTCGCCGATTCTGAGCGTGCCATCGTAGCGACCGGCCAGGCCGGCCTCGGTCTGGTTCAGAATGATGCCGGCACTGACATGGAACTTGCTCTCGAAAGGATACCAGTCGACCAGGAGGGGAAAGGTCAACAGGTCCAGGTCGACCTCGTACTCGACATCTCTCACCTCGCCGTCGAAGTCGAGGTTGAAGTAGCCCACGCCGAGACGGACGTTCACGTCGGGAAGGACGTTGACCATCACGTCGCCGCCCAGCCCGAGGGTGCCGCTCCGCGCGGCGATGGCAAGGCGTCCCGAGTCGCCCGCTGTGGCCAGGGTGGTCCATGGCAACAAACAAGAGGCGACAAGAATAATCGATCGTTTCATACGTCTGATCCTTAGGAGCAGCACAACCTGTTGGCGTCCGCGAGGGTCTGCAAACGCAAGACCGCATCCAGCGAGTCTGCGTTCGTGCCCTTGCAGCATCTATCGGCCGCCGCGGCCCGGGGCTTCAGTGATAAAGTGAAGGTCCTGGCGGCTTCGGCCTTCATTTTTCGCTCGGAGCTGCTAAGATACGCCCTGGCGTTTCGAGGAATCCAAGGTTATGGCAAAGATCATTTTATCGGCTGACGAGCTTCTTGACATCCTGCACGCCAACGAGCTGATCCCGGAGCAGGTGACCGAGATCCAGACGGAGGGCCAGGAGATCAAGCTGAAGATCAAGACGTCGTGGCCCCTTCTCAAATCGGTCCGGGTCGGCGTGCGGTATGCGGGGTTTGACGACGGGCACATCGCGTTCGAGCTGGTGACCAATCGTCTGATCGACACGTTCGACTGGGTCGTGGAGAAGATGGTCGAGTCGCTGCGTCTGAGCGAGCGCGGCGGCCGCTGGGAGTATCCCACGCTCTACGTGGACGTCAACCGGATCGTTCGGGGCTGGATTCGCGGCGTCGACATCGACGATATGGTCTTCGAGGACGGCCATTTTCACATCACGACGACGCACCCGCCCCGGCAGAGCGCCTCGTCGGACGCCATGTCCGACACCGACGCGGGCGCTTCGTTTCTGCCTTCGCTGTGATGGGCGTCCGTCCGGTCCCGCTCGCGCAGGGCAGGCAAACGAGAAGGGCGGACCGAGGCGGCCCGCCCTTTCATGGTAAAGGCCAATTGTCGAGGTCTGCCTGACGCCGTCGGGATCGGGTCAGGACCCTGTTGACATTTGGCTTGAGGCCTCCCTGGTGAGCCAATCGATCGCTCTGGTGTCCCGGCGATCCCTCCAGGCCCTTCCTGCCGCCTTGTGCCAAGGGGCATTCGCATTGGATTGGCGCCGGAGGGGTCGAAGGCCTCCGGCGCCAATCCGCGCGGATCGTTCAGCATTCCGTAGCCGACCGACCCCATTCGACGCGAGCGTCATGAAACAAGAAAGGAAGATGTCGATTTCTGTTTTGTGGGAACAGGAATCGTGTGTAGCGATCGTGGCCCCCTGCGCGACGGCAAAGCGGCCTGTTCATCGTCCATCTCACTCGCACCTGACGCATGCCCATCGGTGCGTCATCCATGCGTACCGTACTCGCTGCGGCCGGGCGGCGATGCCGAGCGGCCCGGAGCGATTGATGGCTGTTGTTCCGTCGCCGAACCACCATGCGGCCCGGGCGACCGGCGATAAGATGCACGCCCCATTCAGGCGTTGGACTCGAAGCGGTGGGGGGCTCGACATTCTGGCGGCGGGGCGGATCCGCGCACAGGCGAAGCGGATTGTGTTGCGGCGGATGTCCTGGAACGGAACCGAGCCCGACGACGGGCGGTCCCCCCATTGCGACCCCCAACGTACGCGGAAACACAGAGACGATTCGCTCTGTACCCCCGTCCGGTCGATGTAGTCCGTTACCTGCTTGCTGCAAAGCCACTTCCGTGTCTCCTTGGCGCGATCGCGGCCCATTGTGTGGACGCCAAGCGACCGCTGTCCGACGCATACTCCATGCGTCTTCATCCGTGAGCAGGCCACCTTCCCTGTTGGTGGCTTTCGGCGGGCCCCTCCTCCTATTGAGGGAACGCCAACGGCGATCTCTATAGCACCTTGGCGGACATTTGTCAAGTCAAAAATGGCCGGAATCGTCAGATCACACGATGGAGGGCGACAGCGGCCTCAGCGCTTGTGGGTCGTGCGGTCGTTCGGCTTTCGCGCCTCGACGGGCTTGCGCTTCTGTCGCGTCTTGTCGGGGATCTCTTTGATCTGGAATTTGGGGCCCTTGGCCTTGCTGCGGCGCGGCCCTTTGCCGGCCGATTTGCCTCTCTTCAGGACGATCAAGGCATTGCCGCAGATCTCCGCTGTTTTGCTGTCCGGGTGCTTGAGTCCTTCGATCAGCGCATCTTCGGCCTGTTTGCGCATCCGGCCCCGCATCTTGCGCAGTCCGTACGCCGCGGCCCCTTTCGTCCGTCGGGGCCCGTTGCCGAACAGGGCCTCCGTCAGGATGTCCAGCCCGTCCTCCTGCATCCAGGAGAGGTTGAAAGCGCTCTGCCGCACGATCGAGACATTGGCGCTGTACAACTGCTCCCGAAGCTTCGCCAAAAGCTTGACGGCCTCCTCGTCCCTTTCTCTTCCCGATGGTTTCCTTTTCTCCAGCCTCATACGGCCACCTCCCTGTGGATACCGGCCAGGCGTCTCGGACGGCCGAAGGCGTCCCCGCATGGAACCGTCAGCCACCCGATGGGCTCTGCGGCGATGTGCTGGGACACTCCAACCCGGTAGATGATTCGACACAACCCCCAAAACGGACAGGGACGCGATCGATCGCCACCCGCCCTGCGCCTGGATGTCCGCATCCTTGGTGTTCCTCCAGTGAACTACCCGTGCATTGCCGGTGCCTGTGCACCACCTCAGCACTGGATCGACAAAACATACGTATAATGGCAATCGAAACGACCGCCTCGGGCACAGCATTTCAGACGCAGGACCCGAGATGCCCGGTGGATTCCTGGAGAAATCCGAGAGCGTCACCACGACAATACCTGCTCTGGTGGTGATTTTCATACGCGCCTGCGGCGCTGTCAAATCAATTTTTCGTGTGTCCGAGCGATTCGTCCGGCTGGAACGGGCGTTTCCTATGGCCGTGAATCTGTGTGGGATAGCCCATTTTTCTGTAACAAAACGGCCCTGGCGGGCGTCTGATATCCATAAGGCCGCGGAGGGGTTCGACGTGGGCAGTGCGTCGGCAAACGCCCGGCTAAGACGAGCCGGCGTCTGGCATGCCGTTCGTCTATTGTCTTCGGTCCGGCGGTGGATCGGGACGCTCCCGGTGCGAGGGGCGGTCCTTGACGCCGAAACGGGTTTGCATTAGGCTTCCTGAGGGGGTCTGCACGGTGAAATTGAGGTCTACGAATACGGATGGATGTGGGTAGCAGCGTCAGAAGAAAGCGGCTCGGAGAGCTGTTGTGCGAGAGGTCTTACCTCGACGAGACCGGTCTGGGCGTAGCCTTGGCCGAGCAGAAGGTCAAGCACAGGCGTCTCGGGCAGATCCTCCTCGATCTGGGCTACGTTACGCAGGCCCAGTTGAACGAGGCGCTGGCCGTTCAGGTGGGCATTGAGAAGGTCGATCTTTCGGAGGTGTCGATCGGGGCGGACGTGATCGCCCTGGTGCCGGCGGATCTGGTCAGCAAATACAACATCCTGCCGTTGTGGCGGGAAGACGGCCGGCTGGCGGTGGCCATGGTGGACCCGTTTCGACCGCAGGTGATGGAGGACCTGAGGCTGGTCAGCGGATGCCTCATCCAGCGATACTACGCCGAGCCTCTTCAGCTCGAACACGCGGTGCTGCGATTCTATGGCAGCAACGTCGCCAGGATGCTGGACGATCTGGCCCCGGCCGAGCACCGCAGCGAAGAGCAGGGCGGCAGCGGTGACTTCTCCCCGGCCAGGCTGAACGAACTGGCCCGCGAGCCGTCCCTCGTGAATCTGGTCAACCTGATCATCTTCGAGGCCATCGAGGCCCGCGCCAGCGACATTCACATCGAGCCGTTCGAGCACGAGGTGAAGATCAAATATCGGATCGACGGCATGCTCGTCGAGAAGACGCCCTCGTCCAAGCGGCTTCAGGCGGCGATCGTCTCCCGCATCAAGATCATGGCCGACATGAACATTGCCGAGCGGTTCGTCCCGCAGGACGGCCACATCGAGTTCATGGGCAACAGCGGCAAGATCGACATTCGCGTCTCGACGGTGCCCACGGTCTTCGGCGAAGCGGTGGAGCTGCGTCTGCTGGACCGGACGGCCTCGCTGATCAATCTGAGCGATCTGGGTATGAATCCCCAGACGCTCGACGGCTTCGCGAAGTGTCTGCGAAAGACCCATGGGATCGTCCTCGTCACCGGACCGACCGGCTCGGGCAAGACCACGACGCTCTATGCAGCGCTGAACAAGATCTATTCGCCCGCGGTCAAGATGATCACGATTGAGGACCCGGTGGAGTATCAGCTCGACGGGATCAACCAGATGCCCGTCAACGCCAAGCGCGGGCTGACCTTCGCCACGGGACTTCGCCATATTCTTCGACACGACCCCGACATCATCATGGTCGGCGAGATTCGCGACCGGGAAACGGCGGACATCGCGATCCGGGCGGCGCTTACGGGGCACATGGTGTTTTCGACGCTGCACACCAACGACGCGGCCGGCGCCGTGACGCGTCTGATCGACATGGGAGTCGAGCCGTTCCTGCTGGCCAGTTCGCTGGAGGGCATCCTCGCCCAGCGTCTGGTGCGTACGATCTGCCCGAAGTGCAAAGAGCCTTATCATCCCGACGATACCCTCCTGGCGAATCTGGGCGGTTCGACCGCGATCAAGCCGGGGACCCGATTCTACCACGGCGCCGGCTGCGAAGAGTGCAATCAGACCGGGCTGACCGGGCGGGTCGGGATATTCGAGTTGCTCCGCATCACCACAAGGCTGCGGGAGCTGATTGCGACGCGGCCGACCACCGAGCAGATCGTCCGGGAGGCCCCGGCCGACCACATCAGCATGGTGCACGACGGCATCGGCAAGGTGATCGAGGGCCTGACGACCCCGGAAGAAGTCTTCAGGGTGGCCAAGAGCATCAGCGAAGACGACTGAGAAACGGCGAGACGTTCCGGCCGGTGCGGTGGGGCCGTCCGGGAGGCTCGCAGCTTGGGGAGTGGACCTTGGGCCAGTTTTCCTACAAGGCAGTGGATCGCGGCGGCGCGCACGTGGCCGGCTCCATCGAAGCGTCCGACCGGCGTAGTGCCGTGGCGGCTCTGGCGGATCGCGGGCACTTCGTCACCGATCTGATTCAGGACGGCCGTCCAGAGCAACAGGCCCGCGAGGGGGCCGCTGCCGAGCCATGGTCGGCGTTTGCCTCTCTGGGCGGCGGGCGGATCGCCGGCAAGGACATCCTGGCCATGACGACCCAGTTGAGCACGGCCGTTCGGGCGGGGCTGCCGCTGCTGAACTGCCTCGAACTGCTCCGCAAGCAGCAGCGCAAGGGCGGCATGATCCGCCTGTTCGACCACCTTGTGCAGTCGGTCAATTCGGGCCAGTCGCTCTCCGAGGCCATGGCCGAGCGCCCGAGGGTTTTCAGCCCGCTGTATCTGTCGATGATTCGCGTCGGCGAGACCGGCGGCATCCTCGAACAGACCACGACGCAGTTGGCGCAGATTCTCGCACGGGAAGAGAAGGTCCGGACGAACATGAAGAACGCATCGGCTTATCCGCTGTTCGTCCTGTGCATCGGGCTGGCCTCAGCGGTCGTGGTCGTCGCCGGGATTCTGCCGAAGATCGTGGACACGGTCGATGTCGGCGCGGCGGCGATGCCCATGCCGACTCGCGTGCTGCTGGCGACCAGCGATTTCGTGCGTGTCCTGTTCACCAGCGTCGGGGGGTGGATGGCAATCGTTGCCTTGGGGGCCGCGATCTACGCGTTTCGCCGCTGGGCAAGAACCATCGGGCGATTCGAATGGGACGCGTTCAAGCTTCGCATCCCCGTGCTCGGCTCGGTCCTTCGGACCATCGCGGTCGGACGCTTCGCTCGCACGCTGGGGTCGCTGACGCAGGGCGGCGTGACGATTCTCGAAGCCCTGGCGGTCGTCCGCGACACGCTGGGCAACGAGATGCTGGCCCGCCGGATCGACGAGGTCGCCGAGAAGGTCAAACGCGGCGAGGCGCTCGCCGATCCCCTCGAAGCGTCGGGGTGCTTTCCGCCGTTGCTGGTGCAGATCGTCGCCATCGGTGAGCAGACGGGCAAGCTCGACGAATTGCTGCTGAACGCCGCCGATACGTTCGATACGGACGCCGACGCCGCCATCAGTCGGTTCATGGCGGTCTTTCCGGCGGCGCTGATTCTGGTTCTGGCTCTGATCATCGGCTTTATTATCGCCGCGGCGCTGCTGCCGATTGTGATGATGTCGCTCGGGGCCGGAGCGATGTAGGACCGACGCAACCGGACCTCGTAGACAGGGAAATCGACTTGTGAATCTCAGTCAAGAAGGACACCGCATGACGCGAACGAAACGAACGAGAAAAGGCTTCACGCTGGTGGAACTGCTCGTGGTGGTTCTGATCATCTCGATGCTGGCCGCGGTGCTGGCGCCGCGGATGTTCCGCGGTCTGGGCCAGGCCAAGGCGGACATCGCCCGCGCCAAAATGACCATCATCGAGGACTCGCTGTCCCGCTTTCAGTACGATTGCGGCCGGCTGCCGAGCGAATCGGAAGGGGGCCTCGAAGCCCTTCTGGTGGCGCCGCCGGACCTGGCGGACCGGTGGATGGGGCCCTACCTGAAACAGAGCCAGTTGCTGGACCCGTGGGGCAACATGTACATCTACATCTCCGAGGGCCAGTACAATCCCGGCAGTTTCGACCTGATCAGTCTGGGGGCGGACGGTCAGGAAGGCGGCGAAGGCGACAACGCCGACATCGTGAACCTGTAGGTCCCGCGCAGGATGTACCGGATGTTCCCAGAGACGCGTCCAGTCCGGACGGCCCGCGAGGTCAGGGCCTTTACGCTCGTCGAGCTGCTGCTCGTCGTCGCCATCGTTGTGCTCATCGGCGGCCTGAGCGGGGGGCTGTACGGCGGCAGCCACAAGAGGCTGCTGGTGGAACGGACGGCGCGGCAGTTTCTGCTCAGCGCCAAGTACGCCCGGATCATGGCGATCGAGCAGGGCCGGCCGTATGAGTTGCGTCTGGACGCAGAGAACAAAGGGTTTGCGATAACGACCACGCGGGCGAACCCGCGGACGGCCGAGAGTGAAGCGGTGGTGGTCCGGGATTACTACGCCAAGCCGGTCGAGTTCGAAGGGGACGTCCGGTTCGAAGACGTCCGGATCCTGACGCTGATGGCCGAGCAGGTCACGAGTGTCGGCGCCGAGCAGCGCATCGTCTTCCTGCCGAACGGCTCGGCGGAATCGGCGGTGGTGCAGATCGGCGACGGAAAGACACACTATACGGTCGCCGTCGTGGCCGCGACAGGAAAGGCGACGCTGCGACCGGGCCCCGCCGGAGAAATGCGGATGGCGGTGATTGATTTGGATGAACGATGAATTGCCGAACCGGCACAAGACGTTCGGGCTTCAACCTGGTCGAGACGATGGTGGCCAGCGTGATCCTCAGCGGGGCGGTGCTGGCGCTGGGGGCGGTCAGCTCCGGCGCGCTGACGCAGATGCGTTTGAATCGGCAGTATGAGACGGCTGCTTCGATCGTGGACAAGCAGTTGACCCTGATCGATGCTGTTGGGATCGATCAGTTCATCGAGCAGGGCCAGAGCGAAGGCGTGGTCGAGGAGTTGGAGCCGGGCTACGCCTGGACGGTGCAGACGGAGTATGTGGGCATCGACAACGTCTATCTCGTGGCCATCACGGTTCGCTGGCTGGACCGCCAGCGGCCGCGTCAGATTGTCGTGCAGACGAGGCTCAATGGAACGAGCACGGTCGCGCCCCTCGGGCAGGGGGCACAGGAACGGTGAGAATGCGAACGGTCACCAACAAGGGGTTTACGCTGGCGGAGGTGCTGGTCGCCTCGACGATCAGCGCGTTTATCGCGATCGTCGCGGTCGGCGCGCTGCGGACCGTCTCGGACGGCGCTCAGGTGGTGACACGTGACAGCGAGAAGGTGAGCGAAGTCCGATTCGCCGCACGGATGCTCGCTCGCGATCTGGCCAATTTGTATCGCGATCGGGATGCGCAGAGCATGCGTCTGGTGGGCGCCTCGCAGGGTCCCGACCGTGCGGAGGGCGCATCGATAAAATTCTACGCGGTCGGTCGGACGAACGCCCGGTTTGGGCAGCCGGAGGGCGATGTGTATGAGGTCGAGTACATTCTGGGTCGCAGCGCGCTGATCGAGGGGGCGGTCGATGATGCGTCCGGCTCGTCCACGCTGTATCGTCGGCTCTGGCCCAATCCGGACGAGAACCGCCCGCCCGGCGGAATCCTGACGCCGCTGGCGGAGAACATCGATGTCTTTCAGATGCGTTTCTCCGACGGCCAACAATGGACAACGCAGTGGCCCGAAGAGATGCGGTCGCTGCCTCAGTTGATCGAGGTGACCCTGGCGACGCTGACGCCGGGTGGGGCTGTTGCGGTTGCCGAGACGTTCATGGTGAGCTTTCCCCGGCTGGCCGAGCCGGCGGATGCGGCGTCGGCCATGCAGGGCAGCCAGCCGGAGGGCGGCAACCGCCAGGGCCGGCCGCCGGATCAGGGGGGGCAGAACCGATGACCCCGACGAGGCGCAATGGAACGAACGGATCGTTGCCGATGGACGTCAGTCGAAGCAACAGGGGTCTGGTCCTGGTGATGGTGCTCTGGATCGTCATGCTGATGACGACGACGGTGGCCATCGTCAGCCGGACCGGCCGGCTGGACATGAAAATGGCCACCTCGGCCGTCGATGAGGTCCGCTGCAAGTGGGCCTGCCGCGCCGGGACAGAGACCGCCATCGGCCTGCTCAACGAGGACGCCAAGGCAAGCGATGCCCTCTCGGAGCTCTGGAGCGACAACGATGAGGACTACAACGACGTCCCGCTGGAGCGGTGCGCCTACAGCGTCTATGTGATCGACGAGGCGGGCAAGCTCAACGTGAACACCGCGACGCGGGAACAGTTGATGGCCCTGCCGTACATGGAAATGCCCATCGCCGACGCCATTCTGGATTGGCGGGACGACGATGAGAATGTGCGGGCCGAAGGGGCCGAGCGGGGATACTACGAGAATCTGCCCTTTTCCTATACGATTCGCAACGGGCCGTTCCGCACCATTCGAGAACTGCTTCGCGTCAAGGGGGTGACCAAGGACCTGCTGTACGGCGAGGACCTGAACCTCAACGGGCAGCTCGATCCGTCGGAGGCCGACGGGGAATTGAGCCCGCCGATGGACAATGGCGACGATCATCTCGATCAGGGCTGGATTGCCTATCTGACCTGCTACTCGTACGACAAGAACGTCGATGCGGACGGCCAGAACCGGGTCAACATCAATCAGGCCGATGAACAGCAGTTGCAGAACGGGCTGGGGATCACCGCCGCGCAGGCGCGATGGATCGTGCAGAACCGCGGCGGCGGCTACGCGAACATCGGGGGTCTGATCAACCAGAACAGCCCGAAAGAGCCCCCCAAGGACTCGACCGATGACGGCAACCGCGCCGATCCGATCGACCTCCAGACGTTCGGCAGTATCGCCGACAAGATCACCACCAGCGGCGAGGCGATGTTGCCGGGGATGGTCAACATCAACACGGCCTCCCAGGAGGTGCTCGTGGCCCTTCTCGGGGGGGGCGATCAGGATGCGGCGGTGGCCGAGAGCATCCTCGCAGAGCGATCGGGTCGTCTGTATGGATATCAGAACGTCGCGGAACTGCTGCAGGTTTCGTCGATGACCATCGACAAGTTCAAGAGCATCGCCGGTCTGCTGACCGTGCGCTCGAGCGTGTTCACGATCCGCTGCTATGCGACGGCCGAGGTCAGCGGGGCGACGATGCAGAGCGAATGCGTGGTAGACCGCAGCCAGTCGCCATGCAAGATTCTCTATTGGTACCATGGAGCGAACTATTGATGAGCAGGAGTGCGAAGACAGCTCATTCGGTGATCGCCGCCGTACGAGACGATGCGGCGTTCCGGGCGGTCGCCCTGCGCAAGCGCAGCGATTGCTTCGAGGTCCTCTGGGCGAGATCGATGCCCGTCGAGGAGGGAAACTGGCCGGCCTTTGCCGCCGTGTGCGGGCTTTCGGCTGCATCGAAGCCGGCCGCGCGACCTGTTCAGGGCGGCGAGGTCTCCGTCGTCGGAGTCGATTCCACGGCGGTGGCCTTTTACCGTATCGCCGCGCCGAACGTTGGGCGTGACGAGACGGCTGCGATCGTGCGGATGCAGGCGGAATCGCTGTTGCCTTTGCCCGCCTCGCAGATCGAGGTGGCCTGGCGGACTCTGCCGTCGGCCAACGGGACGGCGGACGTGACGATTGCGGCCGCGCGGCGCGATTTTCTGCACCGATTCGCCGAAGAGGTGCGTGCATTCGGCCCGCATGCCATCGTTCCGGCGTGCGAAGGGACGGCCCGCACCTGGCACGAGATGTTCGGGGAGCGAGAGCGTCAGGCGTTAATCGTCAGCATTGGCGTGCGGCACACGCAGGTCTGCCTGGTTCTCAACGGTTCGGTGGCCAACAGCGCCGTGCTGGACATCGGTATGGCGGACCTGTCGGCGGTCGCCGAGGACAATGGCGACCGGCCGGAGGCGGCGGAGGTCATCGAGCGGTTCGCGCAGGACATGCACACGGTTTTGACCGCATTCGGATGGTCCGAATCGACGTCGTGGCCCATATTTCTGCTCTCGGATGGGGCCGACGGGGTGGATCGGATCGTCGCGGCCCTCGACGGGGCCGGACTGACGACCAAGGTCAGTGTGCCACGTCCGCAGACGTTGGGATCGACGGTGGGACTGACACCGGTGGACCTCCATCGGTACCGCGAGCCGCTCGGCCTGGGACTGATGACGCTGGACGGGCCGGCGGCGGGCCTGGACCTGTTCGGGGCGATCCGCCGAGCCGAGCGGGAGAAGAAGGTCCGATCGGCGTGGTACTCGACGACTCTGGCGGCCGTCATCGCGGCCGTTATGCTGCTGGTGTTTGTCGCGGCATCCGTCGCCGTCGATTTCGCCAGCGAGAAGCGGCTGACGGCGCTGGTCGGCCGGCCGCAATTCAGAGAGGCCAGCGAACGCCAGACCCTCTTGCGGACGGTCGCCCGCTATCGGCCCGACGTGCTTGGCCTGCTCGCCGAGATCAGTGCCGGGGAGAACCCGGGCGTGATCCTCGACGGGTTTCACTTTCGCAAGGGGCAGGCCGTCACGCTGACGGGGCAGGCCGACAACGCCGAGCAGATGTGGAAGTTCCAGACCTATCTGCTCGGGCACAAGGGCATCGAGGACGTGACCATCACGAACACCTCGTCGGACAGCAAGACGAAGAAGATCCGATTCACCATGGTCTTCGACTACAAGAATTTCACGAAGAAGGGGGCCGAGCTGTAGGGCTCGGCTGGAGCAGACTATGGCAAGAAGACTGGCACCACGCGAACGGCGGATCGTCATCCTCGGGGCTCTGACGGCCGTGGCGATCGTGGGTCTGCACTACGGCTTGAAGGGCCGCGACCGCTGGGAGAAGGTTCGGGCGTCCCTGAAGTCCTCCAGAGAGCAACTCGCCTCTGTGACCGCCGACCCGAGCAAGCAGGCGGCGCTGCGGACGATCGTCCCGGTGGCGGAGATGCCGCAGACCGAAGAAAAGCAGCAGTTTCTCATTCGCGATCGTCTCCACGAGCAGTTGAAGAAGGCGGGGATCAAGACCGAGCCGCTGACCATCCTGCCGTTGCGGAAGAAACCGGGGCTGCCGTACGACGCGATCCGAATCCGGTGCACCGGCAAGTGTCAATTGACGCAGTTGCTGGATTTCCTGGCGACCGTGCACGAAAATCCGTACCTTGTGGGCATCGAAGAGCTTCGTATTCGCTGCGACACGAAGGAGCCGCCCGAGAAGCGCAAGGATGTCGAGATCGATCTGGTGGTTTCCAGCTTTGTTCAGCGGCCGGCTCTGCGGCCGGCGCAGTTGGGAGGGCGATAGCGTTATGGCTTCGGAGACGACCCGAAACAGACAGATGGAGTACGCCAGGTTCGGACTGCTTGCGGTAGCGATCCTCTTCGGCGCATGGGCGGCGGCGCGCGTGGTGGGATACTTTGTGGGCCCGGCCCGGGCCGAGGAGGCCGTGACGCAGGCGCTCGCCCGTAACGCCGGGCCGTCGAACGAGACGGAGACCCCCTTCGACAAGGCCCGAGAGATCGCCGAGACGCTGAAGAAGAAGAACCTCTTCACCCTGGAGCCACCGAAGGAGCATCCGGTCAAACAGATCGACGGAATCCTCGGCGCCGAGGTCCTGGTGGGCGACAAGTGGTACAAGGTCGGCGAAAAGATCGGCGAAGCCACGATCCTGTCGATCGAGCCGACACGGGTCACTGTCGAGTGGGACGGCCAGAAGAAGGTCTTCTCTCCGCTTGGCGGGGACGACAACGGGCCGCCGGAGGGACCTCGGCTGCGGGAGCCGGGCGGGCCGAGTCGGGCCGAGCGGCGCCGGCCGAGCTCCGACATCGCGGCCCCCACGCTCCCGGGGCCCGTGGAAGTCAGCCCTGTTGCTGATGACCCGCTGGCCTGGATGGGCGTGGACCTGCCCGCCGGGCTCCGGGCCAAGCTCCTCGAACGGTGGAACAGCGCGTCCGATGAGGAGAAAGCCAAAGGCATGGAAGAATGGAACAAGATGTCTGACGATCAGAAGCAGCAGGCGATCCGAAGCATGGAGAACATGTGACGGACCGAAGATGGGCCGAATGCGACAGGGGCCAGCGCCAGAAGGGATTCATCGATATGAAACAGGGCAATGTGGTTGTCACCGTCATCCTGGTTGCCGCCGTGCTTCTGGCGGCGTGTGGTCTGGGCCTGTTGATCCGGCAGGCCCGCACGGGAAGCTCGCCGCCGCCGCAGACGCAGACGGTGGCCGAGCCCAACGTGGCGGCGCCGGTGGAAACACCGACGTCGAACCGACGCTTTGCGCAGCGAAGGGGCGAGCCGACGCCCGAGCAGTTGGCGGCGGCCAAGCAGCAGAGGGCCGAGGAACTGGCGGAAGTCGCGGGGCTGACGGAAGAAGAGAGACAGCAGCGGCTTGATGCGTTGCGGGCGCAGCTTCGCCGGCAGGACCGCGAGCCGACCCGGGTCCCTCATCTGTCGCCCGAAGAGCTCGAGGAGATCTCTCGCAAGTGGCCCCAGATGACGGAGGAAGAGCGGCAGGCCTTCCGGTTGGCGTTGTCCCGGACGCGTCCGGCAGCCGGGCGGCGCGTGGTCTCGCCGGCCGAGGCGAATGTCCCGTCGGGCGTCGAGCCGAACGCCGCCGACGGCAACTGAGAACCCTACGCGAAATCAACCGCGATTAAGTCGAGGAGAAAGCAGTGAAACGGTCGAACATACTCTTGTGGGCTCTGGTGTTGGCCCTGGCGGGGATCATCGTCTGGCGCATCGGTTTCTCGGTTCCCGAGGCGTATCTTCCGCCCGTGGCCCGGACGGCCGAGGCGGCGTTGTCGGGCAGCGTCCGACCCGGTCCCAACGAGCCGGCGAAGGAGGCCGAGGCGCAGGGGGCCGAGCCGAACGCCGTGGCGGATGCAGGCCAGGCAGCCGACCCGAATGCGGAGACGCAGGAGGGCGCGACGTCCGATCCAAACCGTCCACGGCAACGCCCTGCGGGTGGTCGGCGGCGGACGGCCGACGTCGCCGAGCCCAACGCCACAGACGAGACCGGCGAGCTGATCGAGGCGGTGAACCTCAAAGACGTCGAGATGAAGAAGATCATCGACAAGATCGCCGAGTGGACGGGCAAGACCGTGATCCCTCATGACGATGCCATGAAGCAGAAGATTACGATCTACGCGCCGGAGAAGCTGCCGCGTGCGCGGGCCCTGGCGACGATCTACAGCGCGCTGCGCATGAAAGGCTTCGTCGTCGAGGAGATCGACAGCATGCTCTTCCTCAAGCCCATTGCCGACGCCAAGCTGGGTGTGGTGCCGACGATCGGCGCCGACGAGCCGCTGGCGATGGTCGAGAATCGCGACCAGATCGTTCGCAAGTTCTTCCGACTGCGGAACTACCCTCCCGGCCAGATGGGCCAGATCATCCAGCCTTTGGTCGGCCCCTATGGACACGTCAGCGTCGATGAAGGGACCGGGATGCTCCTGGTCATCGATACCGTAGGGGACTTGGTGTCCATTCAGCGGATCATCGATCAGTTCGACGTGCCGGAGTCCGGGCGGGCGGTCGAGCAGTTCTTCGAAGTCAAGTATGGCGACCCGGCGGAGATCGTCCAGTTGCTCCGCATGCTGCTGGGCGAAGCGCCGATGCCGGCCGGGCGGGGCCGAGCTCCGACCACCATCGCGCGGACCGGACGTGGCGCCCCTGTCGGCCGCGGCGGCGCCGCGCAGAGCGGGGCCGCCAGTTCGGTCATCATCAGCGCCGGGGACATCCCGCTCGTGTTGATCCCCGTTCCGAAGGCCCGCTGGATTATCGCGAGAGGTTCGGCCGACGACGTCAAGCAGGTCGGCGAGTGGATCACCAAGCTGGACCGGGAAGAGCCGATCGCATCGGAGTCGGAGACGGTTGCGATCACCTACGCCGATCCGCAGGAAGTGGCCAGCCGCATCGAGCAGGCGCTGCGGGACATGCCGGGGGCGCAATTGACGCCGAGCATCCTGGTCCGACCGCTGGTCACCTCACGGCAGATCATGATCTTCGGCCGGCCCGAGCTTCGGGACATGGTCAAGGGGCTGATCGCCGATATTGACATCCCCACCGGGACCTTTGAGACGAAGAGATTCACGCTGGAGTTTGCCGATCCCGAGCAGATCAAGGCGCATATTGACAGCCTCTACGGCGAGGAAATCCCGCAGTACGATTCGTACTACTACTATCGCTACGGCCGGGGCAGCCGGGGAGCGGATGCCGACACGGTCAAAGTGATCGCGTTCCCAACGATGGGACAGGTCACGGTGATCGCCTCGCCGGAGAACATGCGGAAGATCGAGAAGCAGATCGCGGACTGGGACGTGCCGCTGGACGTCGATGCGGTCAAGCCGCGCATCATCGAGCTGCAGAACTCCGACCCCGTCCAGATGAGCCGGTTGCTGACGAAGCTGTTCACAGAGGACCAGGACAGTTCGTCGAATCTGCTGCGGTTAATCTTCTACGGGCGTGGCGGCGATCAGCGCAAGAAGATCGTCGGGCCGCTCTACGGCCAGCTCACGTTCGAGGAGGTGCCGGGCACGAAGAAGATCATCGTCATCAGCAAGATCCCACAGGCGTACGACGTCATCGAGCAGTTGATCTATGAGTTGGACCGCCAGGAGATGGCCGAGGTCCCGAGGGTGGTGCAGTTGCAGTACGCCGATCCGGAGGATCTGGCCGAGCGGATGAACGCCATGTTCAACGAGCCGGGAACCACCGCCCGCATCCGGCGGACGCCGCGGGGCCTCAATGAGTACTCCATGGACGACAGGACCCAGGGCCAGAACCAGCCCGCTGCGCGACCTCAGGGTGGCGAAGGCGGCGGAGGCGGCGCCAATGAATACACGCCGTGGTGGTCGGCCGGCGCGCGACGGAATGTGGACGAAGAACCCCTGAGCAACGTGATCGGACGCGTGCGGTTCATCCCCGATCCGCGCAGCAAATCGATCCTTGTCCTGGCGCCGCCTCAATTCCAGGGTGATATCGAGAGGACCATCCATCAACTGGATACGCCCGGCAGGCAACTGCTGGTCAAGGCGATTGTGGTCGAAGTCGAACACGGGAGCATGACGTCTCTGGGCGTTCAACTGGCGACGAACCCGAACGCATTCAGCAATCTTGGCGAGAACGCCGTGACCGCCCTGGGGCAATTGACGAATCTGGCCACTCGCGGCTCGGCCGTGGCCAGCGACACGGCGCTCGGCGCGGAGGGGACCGGCTCCATCGTCGGCGGCACTTCGGCCGTCTACGCGCTGATCGATTTCCTCATCAAGACGACCCACGCCAAGATCCTCAACCAGCAGACGCTGTGGACCGGAGACAACGAAGAGGCGATGTTCTTCAAGGGCCAGGAGGTCGCGTTCCTGGCAGGCTCGACGAGTTCGGCCAACGTGGGCGTGACGCAGAACGTCGAGTTCAAGAACGTCGGTATGACCATGCAGGTCCGCCCGAGCATCACGCCGGAACGACGCGTCAGTATGATGATCCGCGTCAACCTGTCGCAGTTGACGACCGAGGTCATCAACAACCAGCCGGTGCGCAGCAAGGTGGAGACGGAAACGAACATGGTCGTTCTGGATGGGGAGACCATCATGCTCGGCGGCATGCTGTTCGAAAAGGACACCGCCGTCAAACGCAAGCTCCCGCTGCTGGGCGATCTGCCGCTTCTTGGCGGACTGTTCCAGCACAACGACGTCATCCAGTCCAACAGCGAACTGGTTGTCTTCGTCACTCCGTTCGTGATGGATGAGACGACCGAGAGGATGTCGCCAGGGGCGCGGGCGGAGATCGAAGGCAGTCGGCAGCGGCTGGATGAGATCACCGGCGAGCTGGAGCAGACCCGGGAAGAGTTGAAGGAGAAGACCCGGAAGAAATGACCGCCTGTTCGCCGTCGTCTCGGCGGCCGAGCGCACGGGGCCTGCCGTACCGATCTGCAGGCCCCTGCATGAAAGCGGATCGAGAGCTATGCCGTGATGCGTTCTCTACCCTGCATGTAGGGGCGCAGGGCCGGCGGGATCGTGATCGAGCCGTCGGCGTTCTGATACAGTTCCATCAGTGGGATCAGCACGCGCGGCGAGGCGATCACGGTGTTGTTCAGCGTATGGCAGAAGAGGTTCTTCTTCGTCTGCGTCGCCTTGTACCGCAGGTTCATCCGCCGGGCCTGGAACTCGTAGAACTTGCTGGCGCTGTGTGTTTCGCAGTAGTTGCCCCGTGACGGCATCCATGCCTCGATGTCGTATTTCTTCGCCTGGCCCCGACCGAGGTCGCCCGAGCAGACGGCGACGATGCGGTAGGGCAGGCCCAGGGCCTTCATGACCCCTTCCGAGTTGGCAAGAATCTCCTCGTGGAAGGCGGCGCTCTCGTCATCGCTGTTGCGGCAGACGATCACCTGCTCGACCTTGTCGAACTGGTGGATGCGGTACAGGCCGTAGGTGTCCTTGCCGGCCGAACCGGCCTCGCGTCGAAAGCAGCTCGATAGCGCGACGAACTTCAGCGGCAGTTCCTGTTCCGGGAGGATTTCGCCCATCCGATAGGCCGTCAGCGGGACCTCGGCCGTCCCGACGAGGCTCAACTCGTCTTTCTCCATCCGATAGGTCTGCTCTTCGGCGCCGGGGTAATAGCCGGTCCCCTGCATGGCCTCGTCGCGCATCAGCAGAGGCACCGACATCGGCACGTAGCCCCGCCCGACCATGAAGTCGATCGCAAATCGCAGCACCGCCCAGTGCAGAAGGGCCCCGTCGCCCTTGAGAAAGTAGTTTCGCGTGCCCGCGAGTTTCACACCCCGCTCGATGTCGATCATGTTCAGAGCGACCCCGAGTTCGACGTGGTCCTTGACCGCGAAGTCGAACTGCGGGACCTCGCCTTCGCGACGAAGCTCGACGTTCTCGGTGTCGTCCTTGCCGACGGGGACGTCGGCATCGGCCGGCTGCGGGACCTGAAGCATCAGGGCGTCGAACTGCGGCTGCAACTGCTTGACGCGCTCCTGGTCGTCCTCTTCTTCCTGTTTGAGCCGCGACAGCTCGCTCAGGGCCGCGTCCTTCTCGACGCCGGAGAGCTTGGGTACGGACTTGCCGATCCGGTTCTTTTCCGTCGCGATCTCCTGGAGTCGGGCCTTGACGTCCTTGAGCTGCTGGTCCAGTTCCAACAGCTTCGGAATGTCGGCCTCGATCCGTTTGTCCCGGGCCGCTTTGATGTAGACGTCGGGACGCTCTCGCAATTCTCTGATGTCGATCATAGTCTCTCCTCCCGGAGAAGGCCGGTCCTATCCAAGGGAACGGGACGGACGCGTCAAGGCTGTTTCTGCCGGGCCTCCGAGTATTGTTTGAGAATGACCACGTTGTTCTGGCCGCCGAATCCGAAGGATTCGTTCATGACGACGCGGACGGGCATTTTGCGGGGTACGTTGGGCACGTAGTCCAGATCGAGCTCGGGATCGGGGTCGTTCAGATTGATCGTCGGCGGAACGATTGCGTCGCGCATCGCCAGGACGCAGGTAATCAGTTCGGCGGCGCCGGCAGCGGCGATCAGGTGACCCAGCATGCTCTTGACGCTGCTGGCCGGCACCTGCCGGGCCCGCTCCTTGAAGACGGTCTTGATGGCCAGGGTCTCCACGGAATCGTTTTCCTGCGTGCTCGTGCCGTGCGTGTTGATGTAGTCGATGTCGCGATAGGTCAGTCCGGCGTCGGCCATCGCCGCCGTCATGGCCTGGACGGCGCCGCGTCCTTCATGGTGCATGTCCGTGACGCGATGGGCATCGGAGCTGCTGCCATAGCCGATCAACTCGGCCAGGATCGTTGCCCCGCGTCTCCGTGCCGAGCTCAGCGATTCGAGGATGACGATCGCAGCGCCTTCGCCGAGCACGAAGCCGTCGCGACTGGCGCAGAAGGGGCGCGAGGCGGTCTCGGGACTGTCGTTGCGTCTCGAAAGGGCGGTGAGCCGGTTGAAGCCGGTCAGGCCCAGGATATGGATCATCGAATGGGCGCCTCCGGCGATGACGATGTCGGCCTGGCCGTGTCGGATCAGCATCATGGCCTCGCCCACCGCCTGGGTGCTGGCGGCGCAGGCGGTCAGGCAGCCGCGGGTCGGTCCCCGCGCCCCGGTCAACGTGGCGAGGTGGGCGGCGGCCATGTTGGGCTCCTGTTCGAGTTCGCGCGTCGCCTGCATCTGCTCGAACACGACGCGATTGGCCTCGGGCCAGAAGAACTCATTCGTTTGAGGGTTCCATGCGGCGATGACGGCGGCGAAGAACGCGTCGCTGTCGAGCGAGCCTTCGCCGGCGCCGAGGTAGATGCCCATCCTGGTCCGGTCGATCCCGTCGGTCGGGCAGGGGGTTTCCACATCGATTCCCGCCTGCCGGCAGGCCTGCACCGCCGCACCGATCGCAAAGCCGGAGCTGCGGCTGCACCCTTCATGCCGGGCCGCCTGACGGACGTGCCGTCGGAAATCGTAGCCTTTCACCTCTGCCGAGAACGTGGTCGGGAACGTGGAGGCGTCGAAGATCGTCGTCGGCGCCGCACCGCTGCGGCCGGCCAGGATCGCTTGCCACACCGTCTCCACATCGGCGCCCAGAGGCGAGACAATCCCCATCCCGGTGATGACGACGCGTTCATGGGTCGTGGGCGTCTTCATGTTCTATTCCGTAGTCCTCTCGTCGTATCGCCTCAGCACCAACGCCGCGGTCTGGCCGCCATGCGTGTAGCTGCAACAGATCGCATGCTCGATCGGCCGCCGGATGTCTTCCGTGGCGATGCGCAGACGACAACCGTCGGCCGCCTTCTCGAAGTTCCTCGCCGCCGGGATCGTGCCGGTGGTGATGGCCTGTATCGCGGCAATCGCATCCAGCGCGCCACAGGCGGCGCCCGTGGTGCTCAGCATGCTCTTGGTCGGCCACACGGGCACGCGGTCGATCGCCTCGCCCAGGGCGGCTTGAATCCCCTGGGCCTCGGCCAGGTCGTCCTGGGGGACACCGGTTCCGTGCGGGATGAGCAGATCGAGCCGATGGGCGTCGATGTCGGCGTCGTCCAGGGCCTTCTCGATGGCGATGCGAACGGCTTGGCCGTCCGGTTCGAGACGGGCATAGGCTGGGCCGATACTGTGGCTCTGGCCGATCCCCACCAGTTCCGCAAGGATCCTTGCGCCGCGCCGCCGGGCATGATCGAGGCTCTCGAGCACGAGCACGCCGCCGCCTTCGCCGAAGACCGAGCCGCCCGCGTTCGCGTCAAAGGGCCGGCAGGCCTCGGAGGGCCGGTTGTTGCACGTGTTGTTCGTCCGCTTCAGCAGCATCTGGCGAACCATCAGGACCGGGTTGACCTTTGCCTCGGCCGCTCCGGTCAGGGCGACGTCGCTGTCGCCGCGCGCGAGGATCTGCGCCGCCTCGGCAATCGCCAGATGGGCCGACGCTTCGGCGCAGGTGATCGTGTTGCTGGGCCCCTGGGCATCGTGGATGATGCCGATATGGCAGGCAAGCATGTTCGGAAGGTACTTCAGCAGCCACAGCGGTGTGAGGTGATCCAGTCCCTCACGACCCCACCGGCGGATATCGAAGCGGCCTTCGGTTGTGCTGACGGCGGCGGCCGGCGCCAACTCGGGCATGTCGCAACTGATGATGCCGGCCCCCATGTTGACCGCCATGCGGGCGGGGTTGATACTGACGTGGTCCGGATCGATTCCCTTGGTTACCAGGCCGCTGGCGAGGACCGCCTGCTGGGCCGCGATGACCGCCAGTTCGATGTCCCGGCACATCAGCTTGCAGCTCTTGCGGTATTTGCGCGGAACGTGGTCCTGGATGTTGTAGTCGGGGACCTCGCCCGCCAGCTCACACGGCAGCCCGTCGGGATCGAACGCCCGGATCCGTCCGATGCCACATCGCCCTTCGCAGAGACCGGCCCACATCTGGTCCGCATCGAGGCCCAAAGGGCTGACCGCACCAAGTCCCGTTACGACGACACGAGCCGATTCCATCAGATGGACTCCGCCGGCGACGCGGCCGCATCCAGAACGATGTCGCGAAGAAGCGACGTGAACAACCCGGTGAAGACAAAGTTCTCCTCGGGGAACTTCTTGCCGGCCAGGTTCTGATCGACGTGACTGAACATCAGCTCGATCTCCGCGATGACCTGCCCATCTCGCAGGATGCACCCGGTCGTGCTCGCGGCTTCGGGCGCGATCGAACTGATTTGCGCCTCGATCCGCAGGCTGTCGCCCGGTCGGACGAAGTCAAAGAAGACGGCCTTGCTGATCTTGGCCAGGACGACCTTTTCCCGAAAGTCATTTGCCTGGCCGACCAGGATCCCGCCCGTCTGGGCCATCGCCTCGATCATCAGGCATTCCGGCATGATCGGAAAGCCCGGAAAATGATCGTGCAGATGGTCCTCCGACAACGTCACATTCTTAAGGGCGACGGCGCGACGACCGCTTTCGAATTCCAGGAATTTATCGATCCAGATCCAACGCATGGGCAACCCGTGACAAAAGCGACGGCAGACCCGATCGGCTCGATCCCGCCGGCCCGCGCCGTCGCAGACATGCCTGCTCAGGCGGCATTGATCTTGCCGTCGATGTAATTGACGATGGCGTTGACAGTGAACAGATTGGCCAGCTTGTTGATATCGGGGTCCTTTTCGAACTCGGTCAGATCGGTATGGGGCACGCTGGCCCGCAGTTCGGCCAGGCCCTGTTCCGTGAGCTTGCCGTTGCTGACCAGATCGGGGTTGTTCAGCAGACTCTCTGCGGGAAACAGCTCTTCACGCGGCACCTTGATGCCGAAGGCCTTTTCCAGGCGAAACACGATATCCAGAAAGTCGATGCTCTCGGCGCCCAAGTCCCCCATGAGTGTGGCGTCGGCCGTCACCTCGTCTTCGTCCGCCCCGAGGGCGTCCACCAGTACTTCCTGGACCTTCTGAACAATCTCATCGCGACTCATGGTCATGGCTTCTGGTACCTCCGGTCCTGCAACCTTAGTGAACATCCTTATTCCAAACGGCTGATTCAGCTCTGCTGGGAGAGCAGTCTGTATCGATTCTTCATCTCTTCAATGATCTGGGCGTCGGTCGCCGCCCACGCCGGGTTCCGCTCGGCCAGGTTGAAGTGCCGCAAGCCGAAGCGGGCCTCGAGGATCGGTGTGCCGTCCACCGTGCCATAGCCCGAGAAGCTGCTGAGACGCTCCTCGATGGTCCTGGCCTCGACGGTGTAGACCACCTGCGAGCCGGGCGCCAGGAAGCTCTTGTACTTGACGTTCCTGGCCGACTCGAGCAACACCATACTGTGGGCGAAGTCTTCCCCGGTCCGCACGAGCCAGCCGGCCGACTCGACCAGTCCTTCCAGCAGCAAGACACCCGGCAACACGGGAAAGGCAGGAAAATGATCGGCCAAGTACTCTTCCGCCAGGGAAACGCCCTTGACCGCGCACAGACGGCGTCCCATCTCCAACGACACGATTCTGTCTATCAGTATGAACTTCATTCCACCTACGGCATCCGGCCCCAAATCCGCGCTATTGTAGTGGCCGCGTCTGGTTTTGCCAGTCCTTTTTTCGCCTTTTTTGCGCGCGATGCACCTCGAGCGAATGGCCGTTGCAAAAGGCGGACGGATCGGTATACTGCTCGGTCATATGCATGTGCGCAGCGCAAAAATCTCAGACGCCAAGGCGATCTCGGCCCTGATCAACTGCTATGCCGAACACGACAAGATGCTGTTTCGGTCGCTGGCGGAGATCTATGAAAACCTTCAGATGTTCCACGTCGCCGAAGAGGACGGGGCGGTGGTCGGCTGCTGTGCGTTGGAGATCATCTGGTCGGACCTGGCCGAGATCAAGTCGCTGGCGGTGGCCCCGGGCCAGAAGGGCAAAGGTCTGGGGCGTGCCCTGGTCGAGGCGGCGGTGGAGCAGGCGCGGCAGTTGGGCGTGCCCAAGGTCTTCGCCCTGACCCTGGAGTCTCGGTTTTTTGAAAGGGTGGGATTTTCCGTCGTCGAGAAGGAGGATCTGCCGATGAAGGTCTGGAGCGATTGCGCCCGCTGTCCGAAGCAGCAGGAGTGCGACGAAATCGCGGTGGCCCGGACGCTGACGGAGGCGTCCTGAGGGCTTCGCGGGTCATCCCACCTGTCTTCTCTGGAACAACGTCACGGCCACCGCGAGGATGGCGGTTGTGTAACACAGAGCGTATGCGCCCCCGACGAGAATGTACCTGGCAGGGACAGCGCTGCCTTCATAGATGGCGTCGCTGATCCAGAAGACCTGGAGGTTGGGGACCAGGGCACGGCCGATCCGAGCCCACAGATGGGTTGCGGCGAACCGGCCGAACACGTAGTCGCTGGTCAGTCCCAGCAGGAACAGGCCGATGCAGGCCGAGAGGGTGGCCACGGTGTTGAATCGCGACGAGACCGCCACCGCCAGGGCCGCGATGACGAGGGCCGCCAGGAACAGCAAAGCCGCACCGTACACATCCAGACGCTGGATCCCGTTCCTGGACGGGCCGAACTGCCAGTCGCGGTCGATCAACGCCAGAAATACGATGCCGAACGTGGCGAGAATGGCCAGGACCACCACGGCCGTCGAGGTGAACTTCCAGTCGTAGGCATAGTTGAAGAAGGTGCTCAGCAGGAGGGTGATCCCCAGGATGACGGCCGCCGAACCGACGACGGTCCAGTCGTGTGTGTCCGAGGCCGTCTCAAGGACCCCGTGGCGGATGACCATCAGCAGGGCGATCGTGCCGATATAGTGCGCCAAAGCCACCGCGGCGGCCACACCGAGAAACTTCGCAAGGACGAATATCGGACGTTGCACCGGTTTGGTCAGCACGGTCAGGATCGTCTTGTTCTCCAGTTCGACGGCCACCGCCCCCGACGCGGAGAAGATTGCCACGAACAAGCTCGTCAAGAACAGCGTAGAAAGCCCGATCTCACGCAACAGCTTGTTGTCGTCGTCCATGGTGTACATGGACAGAGACGGGCTGAGCAGAAACAGCAGCAGCGCGATCCCGAGGATGACCGCGTACACAGGCTGACGTATGGTTTCGACAAACGTGTTCTTGGCAATCGCAGCGAGCTTGTTGAGCATGTCCGCCCCTGACGTTCGAAGGCGCCCGTGCGTGTCGCCTTTGCGACGGACGAACGGGGCACATTTTTTCGTGATTGTCACTACACGAGATTCATGGTGCGTGTTATAGTACCGAACTTCCTTCCTGTAAAGAGCGAAGGTCTTTGGTTAGTAGATACTGGATGAGCGGGTTTTTGTTCGCTTTCGGGAGTCGAAGCACGAAATGACGACATCGTCGAAACGCCCCGAGCACGTGGCCTGGATCTCCCTGGTCTTGAGCCTGATCTTCTTCGCGATCGCGTTCTTTCTCGGTCGCTGGAGCGGGTTCCTGTCCGTTTCGGCGGTGGCGTGGCAGATTCTCGGCGCCGCGTTGATCTGGCTGGTGCTGGCGATGCAGTTCCACCAGCGCAGCCTGGCCGAGCAGGAACGTCTGGACATGACGCAACTGGCCCAGGACAAGAGCGGTTCGGCTCTGTTCGAGGGCAAGGGGGAGCGGGCGACGCTGCTGGCGGCGGCACAGCGCCGCCTCGATCTTCTGGAGAAATGGTTCGTCCCGATCTTCGGGGCTCTGATCGCCGCATACGAGATCGCTCTGGGTCTGACCCTGCTGCGCGGCCTGAGGCCGGCGGTATCGGCGCCGACGCAGCAGCCTCTGGTCTGTGCGATCCTCCTGACGACGGTGGCGTTCGTCAGCTTTCTGCTGTCGCGCTATGCGACGGGGATGTCGGCCGAGCCGGCGTGGAAGCCGTTGCGAGCGGGGGGCAGCTTCCTTTTGGGCGTGGCGGTGATCTGCTTCGCTCTGGCGTTGTCCCTGGCTGGGACGCACTTTCACTTCCGTGTCCCCCTTCGGGTCATGGGATATGTGGTGCCCATCCTTCTTGTCGTCCTCGGCGTCGAGACGGCGCTGAACACGGTGCTGGACATCTATCGTCCACGTTTGAAGGGGCAATACAGCCGGGCCGCCTTCGACAGCCGGCTGCTGGGGATCATCAACGAACCCGGAGGCGTCTTCCGCAGTCTCGCGGCGGCCATCGACTACCAATTCGGGTTTCAGGTTTCTCAGACATGGTTCTACAAACTCCTCGAGAAGGCGGTCGTGCCGCTGATTCTGTTTTCGATTGCGACGCTCTATCTGGCCAGTTGCATCGTCGTGGTGTTGCCCAACGAGGAGGTCATCGTCGAACGCTTCGGCGATCCGGTGAGCGGCGACGGCGAGGTTCGCCATCTCATGCCGGGCCTCCATTTCAAACTGCCTTGGCCGATCGACATCGCCTACAAGTATCCGACCAAGCAGATCATGGAACTGTATGTCGGGTACGTTCCCCACAGAGACCCCAAGACCGGGCGGCCCATGGCCGAACCGGCGCTGCTCTGGGGGCAGAGTCACTATGAGAGCGAGTTCAGTTTCCTGGTGGCCAGCGAGCAGACGGGAGAGACCGCGGCCGAAGGGGCGGCGCCGGTCAGTCTGGTCAAGGCGAACATGCCGATTCAATACCGCATCAAAGACCTGTACGCCTACATTTACGGCCATCGCGATCCCGCAGCGTTGCTCGAAGGCATCTGCTATCGTGAACTGACGGAATTCGCCGCCAGCGCCGAGATCGAAGTCGATATGGCCGCGGCGGGTTCGGTGGACAACGAGAGTCTTCTGGGCGCCGGGCGGACCCGGGCCAAACAGATTCTCACCGAGCGGATTCAGAAGGCCGCCGACGAGCAGGGACTGGGCGTCGAGGTGGTGTTTCTCGGCGTCCAGGGCATCCACCCGCCCCCGGAAGTGGCGCCGGATTATCAGGCCGTCATCGGAGCCGTGCAGCGCAAACAGGCGCTCGTTCTCAACGCGGAGGCCGAGCGCAACGCGACGCTCGGGACGCTGATCGGCTCGGTAGAGAAAGCGTACGAACTGGCAGACCTGGCGGCAGCATATCAAAGGGCCCAGACCGCCGGACAGACGGAGGACGCCGAGCGCCTGGGCACACAGTTCGACGAAGCCCTGGCGGAGGCCAAAGGCGGGATCTTCCAGACCCTCCGCGAGGCCCAGAGCTATGCCTTCGAGAAGGCCACGCTCGCCAAGGCCACGGGGGAACGGTTCGCCGGACAGATCCAGGCCTACAATGCCGCGCCGACGATCTACAAACAGGAGCAGCGTCTGGCGGTGCTCGAAGAGGCGCTGCAGGACATCCGCAAGTACGTGGTGGCCGTCGATCCCAACAACAGCCAGGTGATTATCATAGACCTTCAGGACAGGCTCCCGACCAATCTGTTGGACATGGCCGGCATAGAGGAGACCATCAGATAATGAAGAAGATCGCTATTCCGCTACTGATCGCCGTCATCTTCGGCACCATGGCGCTCTACCTCATCTCGTTTCAGGTGCGCGAGACGGAGGCGGCGTTCATCACGCGTTTCGGGCGGCCGCTGGACGATCGGGAGATCACGCGTCCCGGCCTGTATTTCAAATGGCCGACCCCGATCGAGCGGGTCCACCGGTTCGACGCACGGATGCGGGTGCTCGACGCGCCGCCGGCCGAGACCACTACGAGGGGGGCGGTCCCCATCATTGTCAGCACCTACGTCGTCTGGCGGGTGGCCGAACCGCTGAAGTTCCTCAATGCGGTGGGGACCGTGGCCGACGCCAACGATGCCCTCCGGTACCGTCTCAACAACGCGCAGAATCGCGTGATCGGGCAGCACACGTTCGGCGAGATCGTCAACAGCGACCCGGAGAAGATCAAGCTCGCCGAGATTCAGGCGGAGATGTTGGCCGATCTCCAGGAGCCTGTGCGGAACGACTACGGTATCGAGATCAAGACGCTCGGGATCAAGCAGCTCAAGATCAGCGAGGACGTCACCAAAGAGGTCTTCGAGAGGATGCGGGCCGAGCGGCGACGACGCACCGAGGCCACCATCGCCCAGGGCAACGCCGAGGCCACCAAGATTCGTACCGACGCCGACGCCAAGAGGACGGCGCTGCTGGCGGCGGCCGAGGGCCGGGCCAAAGCGATTCGCGGCCGGGGCGACGCCGAGGCGGCCCAGTACTATCAGATGATGGAAGAGGCGCCGGAGCTGGCGATGTTCCTGCGGAATCTGGAGGCGCTGTTGACCACGCTCAAGGAGCGGGCGACCCTCATCATTCCGCCCGACGCCGAACCGTTCAAGTACCTTCGGGAAATGCCGTCACTGGACTCCGGGAAGTGATCGGCGTCGGGTACGGCGATCCCTTCCGTTTCTCCTTGAGGACCTATGGCACATACACACGAACACAAACATGGCCACGAGCACGTGACGCCGAGCGACGTCGAGGCCGTCGAATCGCGGGAACTGGACGCGGCCGGCAAGTCTCTGTCGGATGCCTTGCGGATCAGCTTCGCGATCCTGAAAGTGATCATGATCGTGCTGGTCGTTGCCTTTCTCGTCTCGGGCTTCAAGACGGTGGAGCCGGGCGAACGGGCTCTGGTCCTGCGATTCGGGGCCATTCGGGGCGTCGGCGAAGAGCGCGTTCTGGGGCCGGGATGGCACTGGGTCTTTCCGTATCCGGTCGATGAACTGGTCAAGATCCCTGTCGAGGCGCAGATTCGGTTGCCCGTCACGTCGTTCTGGTACCGGCAGACGCGAAACGACATCATCGGGGAAGGCCCCAAGCCGCGAAACCTCGTGCCCGAGAAACTCAATCCGCTGACCGAGGGCTACTGTCTGACACGCGGTCGCGTCGACGAGTCCCGCTTCCTCTCGGGACCGACAGCGGCCGATCCGGGGTCGCGGGACCTGACACTGGATCGGGAGAGCAGCGACTACAGTATCGTCCACACGCAGTGGCAGATCGACTACCAGGTGGGCAACATCGAGGCGTTCTACACGAACGTCTTCGTCCGCGACGTCTCCCCGGGACAAATCTACTTCGATGTGATGAAGGAATGGATCGCCCCGTTGCTCCGGAGCGTCGTCGAGGACAGCGTCGTCACGGCGATGGTCAACTACACCATTGACGAAGCGATTCAGAGCACCGACACCATTCCCCGGTACGTCGAGCAACTGGTCCAGCAGAAGCTGGACGCCATCGACAGCGGCATCCGCGTGACGAAGGTCCAGTTGGTGGCGGCCACGTGGCCCCGGCAGGTGGACCGGGCCTTCGAGGAGTTCATCGCCGCCAGCCAGCGAAGCGGCATGGCGATCAGCGACGCGAGGAACTATGCCGAACGGACGCTGACCGATGCGGCCGGTCAGATCGCCGAGCCGCTGTACGCCGCCCTGATGGCGGACGATCCCGACGAACGCCGTCTGGCGTTTCTGTGGTCCCAGGTGGCGGGGGAGGCCCAGAACACTGTGGCGCAGGCCGCGGCATACAGCACCAAGGTCGTCGAAGGCGCCAAGGCGAACGCCACCTATCTGATGAGCATTCTGCCGGAGTATCGCAAGTGGCCGGAACTGGTGGCCCAGGGCATCTATCTGGATACGATCGAAAGGGTGCTTCAGAACGCCGATGAGAAATTCGTTCTGGGCCCGGCCGAGCTGTCCAAGGGCCAGGAGATCCGAATCCTGGTCAACCGCGACCAGACCTTGAAACCCAGGCAATCGCCGTAACGATCGAAGACAAACGAAGCGGCCGTCACCCCGCCCCGCGGGCTCGATCGGTCGGAACCCGGACGACGAGAACGGAACTATGGCGCATCAGCATCTGCACTTTCAACAGGACACCGCCGAGGAGACCCGAGGCCAGCAGTGGCGCGTCAGCCTGGCCCTGCTGGGGACTCTGGCGGGCGGCGTCCTCCTGATCAACAGCGGTATCGGTCGGTTCATCTATGGCCCCGACAGCTTCAACACCGAGATCTTCGCCATGCTCGGGGCGCTTCTGCTGGGCCTGCCGATCGTCATCCATGCGATGCTCAGCCTGATCCGGGGCGAATCGCACATGGATGAGCTGGCGGCGCTGGGCATCGTGGCGGCGTTTGCCACGGGCGAGTACGTGGCGGCCGGACTGATCGGCTTCTTCATGCTGCTCAGCGAGCTGGTCGAGACGCGAACGGCGCTGGGCGCCCGCGCCTCGATCGAGTCGCTGATCAAGCTGACGCCGACCCGGGCCAATCTGGTCCGCGCCGACGGCGTCGAGGAGGAGGTCAAGGTCAGCGCCCTGAAGCCGGGCGACCTCATTCGCGTGCGTCCGGGGGACAACATCCCGGCCGACGGCGAGGTTGCCAGCGGGCTCAGCAGCGTCAACGAAGCGACGATCACGGGCGAATCGCTGCCGGTCGACAAGGTGCCCGGCATGCAGGTGTTCGCCGGTACGAACAACCTGACCGGCGCGATGGACATCCGCGTGACCAAAGCCGGCCAGGAAACGACCCTCGGCAAGGTCCAGTCGTTGATCATGCAGGCCGAGCACACGAAGATTCCGATCATGCGGATCATCGACCGCTACATCATGTGGTACATTCCGACGGTCCTGATGATCGCGGCCATCGTTCTGTTCTTCACGCGGGACATCAACCAGGCCATCACCATTCTCGTGATTTCCTGTCCGTGCGCAATCATCCTGGCGACGCCGACGGCGATGGTGGCCGCCATCTCGGCCGCCGCGCGATTGGGCGTGCTGGTCAAGAACGTGGCCGACCTCGAGATCGCCGGCAAGATGACGGCCCTGGTCTTCGACAAGACTGGCACCGTGACGACGGGCCGGCTTTACGTGACCAAGCTGACGCCGGCCGAAGGCGTCGAGCCGGCCGAGCTGCTGGCCGATGCGGCGGCGGCCGAACAGTTGAGCAAGCACCCTGCGGCCCGCGCCCTGCACGAGGTGGCCAGGGAGGCCAATCTGTCGCTGCCGGCGGCGGAGGGCTTCGAGGAGACACCGGGCAAGGGCGTCACCGCGACCGTCGATTCGGCCCGGATCATGGTCGGCCGCGAGACGTTTCTGCGGGAGAACGGCGTCGACTTCAGCGGCATCACGAATCCGGCGATGGATGAAGAGCAGGGGTTCAGCACGCTCTTCGTGGCCAAGGGCTCGCGGTGCATCGGCTGGATCGGCCTGCAGGACAAGACGCGACCTGAGGCGAAGAGGGCCGTCAGGGAACTCGTCGATATCGGGATCAAGCGGGTGACCATGCTCACCGGCGATCGCGGCGAGGTCGCCAATCGCGTCGCCGGCGAACTGGGCTGCACCGACTATAAGGCGAACTGCCTGCCGCAGGACAAGCTGGCCATCGTCGAGCAGATCAAACGCGACGGACACACGGTCGTGGTGGTCGGCGACGGGATCAACGACGCCCCGGCCCTGGCGGCGGGCGATCTGGGCATCGCGATGGGGGCCGCCGGCAGCGATGTTGCCATCAACTCGGCTTCGATTGCGCTGATGAGCAACGATCTGCGTCGGATCCCGTTCCTCGTTCAGGTCTCGCGCAAGACGCGAAGCGTCATCAACCAGAATCTCGGCTTCGGCATCGGCTTCATCGTGATCGGCATCTCGCTGGCGAAATTCATCCCGCCGAGCATGGCGGCGTTCCTGCACTTCGCCAGTTCGCTCGTGGTGGTGTTCAACAGCGCGCGGCTGGTTCGCTATGGCGAGAACCTCGACCATGATGCGCATCCGGTGCCGTCCGGATCGTGAGAACAGGGAGGAGGCGGCCCAGGCCGTCCCCG
This sequence comes from Phycisphaerales bacterium Planc_01, assembly GCA_001603075.1. Taxonomy (GTDB): domain Bacteria; phylum Planctomycetota; class Phycisphaerae; order Sedimentisphaerales; family Anaerobacaceae; genus Anaerobaca. The sequence goes on from LVBB01000099.1 coordinate 79,316, forward strand.
GCAACAGACGGTTCGTTTGGAGTGCGTGCGACAGATCATGGACTATGCGATTGAAACCATCTCGCTGACGAAGGTCTTCTCCGACTGGTGGGGGCGCGCCAAGGCCTACGCCGTGGACGACCTGAATCTGCAGATTCGCTACAACGAGGTGTACGGCCTGCTCGGACCGAACGGATCGGGCAAGACGACCACGATCAAAATGCTGCTGGGCCTGCTGCATCCGACCAAGGGCCACGCGCTGCTGCTCGGCGGCGACGGGACGGATCCGAAGATCAACCGCCGAATCGGCTTTCTTCCGGAAGAGTCGTATCTGTACCGGTTTCTCAACGCCCGCGAGACGCTCGACTTCTACGGGCGGCTCTTCGGGCTGGCCCCGAACGTTCGGAAGATGCGAACGGAGGCCCTGCTCGAAATGGTGGGCCTGCGGGCCGTCGCCAGCCGGCCCGTGGGCATGTACTCGAAGGGAATGGCGCGTCGAATCGGCCTGGCCCAGGCCCTGATCAACGATCCGGACCTGCTGATTCTCGACGAGCCGACGACCGGGCTGGACCCCATCGGAACGCGCCAGATCAAGGACCTGATCCTCAAGCTGGCCGAGCGGGGCAAGACCATTCTGCTCTGCAGCCACCTGCTGGCCGACGTCGAGGACGTCTGCGACCGCATCGCGATTCTCTACGGCGGCCGCATCCAGGCCGAAGGAAAGGTCGAGGAGTTGCTTCAACAAAGCAGCCGGCGGCAGATTGTCACCAGCGACATCAGCGACGAGGCGGTCAACAGGATCCGAGGCATCCTCGAAGCCGAAAACGCCGAATGCGAGATCACCAGTCCGATGGAGAAGCTCGAAACGTTCTTCATCAACACGGTGGTCGAAGCGCAGCAGCAGGCCCGGCCGACCAGCGGCGCGGTCAGCACGACGCAGATCGGCGAGTTCCTCATGGCCGAGAAGTCGCAGGCGGGCATTCTCGACAAGCTCGTCTCGGCGTCGGCGTCCGACGACAAGCCGGTCGAGCCACCCGTCACACAGCGCATCCAGCCGTCGGAAGTGCCGGCTCCTGAGCCCGATCGCAACCTGCTCGGCGAGTTGACCAGGTCGGCGCCGGTCGCTGCGACCGAACAGGTGGGGCCGGCCCAACCTTCCCCGTCCGAGGTGGCCGAACCCGAAGACCGAAAGGTTCGCCAGGGGGTCCTGGACGCGCTGACCGGCAAGACACCGGCATCGACGACGGACAGGCCCCACGAAGAACCGAAAGACGAAGAGGCCGGTCATGGGTAGGATCTGGGCGGTAGCGGTCAATACGATCCGACAGGCCCTGCGAATGAAGATCGCCGTGATCTTCATCGTTCTCTTGCTGGTTCTGTTGCCGGCGCTGGGGCTGACCGCTACCGGCGACGGCACGCTCAAGGGCCGGCTTCAGACGTTCGTCAGCTACGGGTTGTCCCTGACCAGCCTTCTGCTGTGCCTGCTGACGATCATCGTTTCGGTCTATACGGTCACCAGCGACATCGAGCAGCGGCAGATCTACACCGTTGCGACCAAGCCGATCCGACGCTATCAGCTCCTCCTCGGCAAGTTGGTCGGCGTGGTCGTGCTCAACATCGCTCTGGTGACGCTGTTTGCGGGCATCGTCTACGGGGTCGTGGTATTCCTGCCCGGCTTTTACGATGCCTCCGAAGGAACCCTGCGTCAGATCGACAACGAGTTCTACACCGCCCGCGCCGGTCTGGTGCCGGCGGCGCCCGACGTGGACGAGGAGGTCGCCGCCCTCTACAACCGCCTGGAGAGGACCGGGCAGTTGCGAGAGGCCTATCCGACGCTGCCGCCGGAACAGATCCTCCGCGAGTTGACCCTGCGCAAGCAGTTGGAGAAGCGGGCGGCCGGGGTGGGGGACGGACTGGTCTGGGAGTTCCAGAACGTTCGACCGCTCGATCCCGATCAGAGCATCTTTATTCGGTTCAAATATGACGTGGCGGTGGAGCCGCCGAACGGGCTGATCTACGGCCGCTGGCAGATCGGTGATATGCGGCAGGTGCGTTACGGCATGAATTTCAAGACCCCGATCTGGCCGGAAGACCGGGCGGACCCGGTCCGGACGTTTCGGGAGATCGAGGTCCCCGCACGGGTGATCGCCGCCGACGGCTATCTCGCCGTGGGATTCCTCAATGTTCCCGCCAACAGCACGACGGTCATCTTCCCGCTCGAAGACGGTCTTGAGATCCTCTACAAAGCCGATACCTTCACGAGCAACTTCATCCGGGGAACGCTGCTGATCCTCTTCCGCCTGATCTTCCTGGCGTGTCTCGGATTGCTGGCCGCAAGCTTTCTGTCGTTTCCCGTGGCGATCCTGTTCTGTCTGGTGATCTTCTTCACAGGAACCGTCAGCGGGTTCGTCCTGGAATCGTTCGAGCAACTCAGCGCCAGTGCCTGGCAGGTCTATTCGTACACCATCGGGGCCCTGGTCCGTCTGCTGCCGCAGTTCGACAAGTACAACCCGACCGCGTTCCTGGTTCCCGGCCGTCTGATCGCCTGGTCGCTGCTGGGGCGCGTTCTATTGCTCATGGTCTGTATCCAGGCGTTGTTGTTGCTGGTGCTGGCCTTGATCGTTTTCAGCTTCCGTGAACTGGCCAAGATCGTCGTCTGACGGGCCGGCGGCCCTCGTGGGCAACGCCGGATCGACGAGGGGCGACGGCATCGTGGAATGAATCATGCGTGGACGTGACATCTTAGTCATGGCAGTCTGCCTGGCGATGGCCGCCGGGCTCTTCTGGGCCGCCGGCGCGCAGCTCGATTACATCAATGCGCAGCGCCACCAGATGGGCCTTGTGGTCAACGAGCCGCTCGAAAACGCGCCGCCGTCCCTGGCCTTCGCCACCGTGGCGATGGGGGCGTTCCGCGGGCTGGTCGTCGATATCCTGTGGATGCGAGCCGACAAGCTGAAGGAAGAGGGGCAGTTCTTCGATGCCAAGCAGCTCGCCGAGTGGATCACGACGTTGCAGCCCCGCTTCGCGGCGGTCTGGGAATTTCACGCCTGGAACATGGCCTACAACATTTCCGTGGCCATCCCCGCCTCGCAGCCCGAACAGCGCTGGCGATGGGTCAGGAACGGCTACGAGCTGCTCCGCGACCGAGGGATCCCGATCAACCCCAGGAGCGTCCAGTTGTACCGGGAACTGGCCCGGATCTTCCAGCACAAGCTCGGGGGCGTCTCGGACGACGCGCACAAGTACTACAAGCTTCAACTGGCCGAGGCGATCGGTCCTCTGCTCGGGTCCGAAGACAACCGTCTCTCTGCCGACGACAATGCGTTCTACGATGCCCTTATCGCGATGCCCACGGAGTGGGCCCGTATCGCCGGCGATCCGAACGTTGCGCCGTTCATCGAGGCCTTGCAGGCGGTCGGCGAGCCGTTCACAGGCGAGCAGAAGTTCGTCCAGAACTACCTGGCCCTGCGTCGCAACACTGCCCGATTCCCCCAGGCGGCATTCGACGTCGTCGATCGCTTCCGGGGCACGGCGGCATTGCAGCGGTTCGATCTGTTCGCCAAGGCCTATGAGCTGCGGAACACCTGGAAGCTGGAGCCGGTCCGGATGAAGGAGGTCAGCCGGGAGTACGGGCCGATCGATTTTTCCGACCCCAACGTGCATCTGCCTCTGGATTGGCGGCACCCCGACAGCCACGCCATCTACTGGGCGCTCAAGGGGCTCAGTGTGGCCAGGGAGAACAAGGACCCGGACACCCAGCGATACGAGACGAATACGCAGCGCATCGTCGCCCACAGTCTGCAGAACCTCTTCCGATACGGCAAGATCATGATCCTCAACCGGCCCGCCGAGCCGCCCGATCGGGAAGGGCCGCCCGACGAGGCCGCCGCGGCCATCGACAAGGACGTCTTCCTTGGGCCGGACCTGCGCATGTTCAGCGCCTACAACAAGGCGATCCTCGGTATCATCGCTGGATATGAGGACGACCGCACCACCCGAGAATCTCTTGAGAACGGCCATCGCAACATGCTCAAGAACGCGGTCCTGTCGTTCTATCAGGCCGGGCTCAAGGGCGAGGCCCTGAAGATCTACAACCAGTTGCGCCAACGCTATCCGATGAACGAGTTCCGCGTTTCGCTCGAGCAGTTCGCCGTCAACCGCTGGAGGGAAGAGCTCGAAAGCCTGGGTATCCACGACGCCAGGGAACAGATCGCGATGTTGCTGACGGAGGGATACTACCTTTACGCGATACGCGACGACAACGCGGCGGCCGGACGCGAACAGTTGGCCCAGCAGGTGTACGACCACTACAACACGACGAACGAGCCCGAATTTCGTATTGACCTGCCCCCCATGCCCGTGCTACGCTACTTCGCACTCGGTCAGTTCCTCAACAGCGGGGCCTATCCCGAGTACGTTCGAGTGGGCCTGCTGAACCGGATTCAGGTCGAAAAACCGGATCTGTACAAGCAACTGGAACAGACGGAGGTGCAACTGAAGCAGATGCAGGAGCAGGGAACGCCGTAAGGGTCACCCGACATCGGGCATGGATGAAGCACTTCTGGCACAACTGACGTCGTCGCAACGGAAAGCCGTTCTGCACCGGGATGGTCCTCTGCTGGTTCTGGCCGGCCCGGGCAGCGGAAAGACGCGGGTCATCACGTGCCGCATCGCGGCGCTGGTCGATTCCGGCATCCGGCCGTACAACATCTGCGCGATCACCTTCACGAACAAGGCCGCCGAGGAGATGCGGCAGCGGGCCGCCGCCTTGGGGCCTTCCGGCGGGGCGCATATCAGCACGTTCCACTCGCTGTGCGTCCGTATTCTCCGTCGCTATGCCGAGGCGGCGGGCATCCGGCCGAATTTCAGCATCTACGACTCGGCCGACCAGAGCAAGTGCGTCAAGCAGGCGGTCAAGGACTGTGGCCTCGACGGAACGAACTTCCCGCCGGCCCGCATGCTCGACGCCATTTCCACGCTGAAGAACAAGTTGGTGGACGCGGAAGCGTTTCAGGAACGGGCCGAGGACTTCTTCTCGCGGACCCTGAGTCAGGTCTACACGCGGTATCAACAGATCCTCGCCGAGCGCAACGGCCTGGATTTCGACGATCTGCTGATGAAGGTTGCCTTTCTGCTGGAGAACGACTCGACCGTCTGCGGCGAGCTGTCGAGTCGGTTCAAGTTCCTGCTCATCGATGAGTACCAGGACACCAACCACGCTCAGTATCGGCTGGCCAAGGCCCTCGCCTTGCCGCACGGCAACATCTGCGCGACCGGCGACCCCGACCAGTCGATCTACCGCTGGCGCGGCGCCGACATCCGCAACATCCTGGCCTTCGAGAAGGACTGGCCCGAGGCGATGGTCGTCAAGCTCGAAGAGAACTTCCGCAGCACCGCGGCCATTCTCCGGGCGGCCGACAGTCTGATCGCCCGCAACACGAATCGCAAACAGAAGGCCCTCGTCGCCGTCCGGACCGATGAAGGCAGGGTCTGTGTCGAAGGCCATGAGGACGAGGCGGCCGAAGCGGACGCCGTGGCGCGACAAGTCGATGCGCTGCTTGCGCAGAAGGTCCCCGCCGGCCAGATCGCGGTCTTCTATCGCGTGAACGCGATGAGCCGGGCCCTCGAAGAGGCATTCGTTCGGCATCGCGTTCCCTATCAGGTCGTCCGAGGCGTGGAGTTTTACAATCGCAAGGAAATTCGCGACCTGCTGGCCTACCTGAAGGTGTTGGCCAATCCGGCCGACGAGGTGGCGCTGCTGCGGATCATCAACACCCCGACACGCGGAATCGGCAAAGTCACTGTGGACCGCGTCCAGGCGTTTGCCGTCAGTCACGGGCTGACCTTGTCGCAGGCGCTGGCTCAGGCCGACCATGTCGCCGAGGTGAGCGGGGCCGCGAGGACCAAACTTGTGGCCTTTTCCTGCCTGCTGGACAAGCTGCGGCGGGACATCGTGGGCCCGGTCGCTCCGCTGGCCGAACGTGTCTTCCGCGAGTCCGGGCTGGAACAGTCATTTAAGGGGACCGGCCAGGACGGTCAGGACGCGCTGGAGAATGTCGGCGAACTGATCAATGCGGCGGCCGCGTACGACCAGCAGGCCGCGGAACCTTCGCTGCTGGATTACCTCCAGCAGATCGCACTGTTCAGCGACACCGATGCGTACGAGGCGACGAGCGAGCGGGCCGCCCTGATGACGCTGCACGCCGCCAAGGGGCTCGAGTTCGACCACGTCTTCATCATCGGGCTCGAAGACGGCCTGCTGCCCCACGAGCGAGGCAGCGGCGATGGCGACGAACTGGAGGAAGAGCGCCGGCTGTTCTTCGTCGGCGTCACGCGGGCCCGGATCAACCTGTGTCTGAGCTATGCCCGGTATCGGACCGTTCGCGGGCAGTTCCTCCGGACGGTGGCCTCCCCGTTTCTTTTTGAGCTGGGCCTCGATTCCGTGACGCCCGACGACGAGCCCGAGGAGGACCAGGACGTCTTCTTCGGCTACAGTCGTCCGCCGCGTTCTGTTGCGGTCTCGCGTGCGGCACCTGCCAGACCGGCGGAACCCGAGTTTGCCCCGGGGCAGCTCGTGCGGCACAAGACCTTCGGGCTCGGGCGCGTCCGCAAGTACGCCGACATGGGCGCCAACAGCGTGGTCACCGTCCAGTTCAACACGGGACAAACCAAGTCGCTCCTGCTACAATACGCCAATCTGACGCGGGTGTAGGGCGTCGGTTGTCGGACCCCCTCATGAAAGGGTTGAACCATGGCTGGAGATGTCAATCGCCGGGAGTTTTTGCAGGTCACCGCAGGCACAGGGGCCGCCTGGATGATGGGCGCGCCGTACGTGGCTCTCGCTCGCAACCGAGACGCCACCCTGACCGATGCGGAGGTTCTCGGCCAGGCCGATGATCGAATCGCCAAACACCGCAAGGGTGAAGCCGCCCTGAGCGTCCTCGGTCCCGATGGGCAGCCCTTGCCGACGGGAACGAAGCTGCACATCCACCAGAGCAGACATGCGTTTCTCTTCGGATGCAACATCTTCCGGCTGGGTCGCTGCCGAACGCCCGAAGACAACACCGCCTATGCCGATCAGTTCGCCGAATTGCTGAACTTTGCCACGCTGCCGTTCTACTGGTGGTCGTACGAACGCCAGAAGGGCCAGCCCGCCGACGATCGGACGGACGAGGCCGTCCAGTGGTGCCGTCGTCACGGCATCACCACGAAGGGACATCCTCTGGCGTGGAACTACGTTGACCCCCGATGGCTGACGGGCACGCCCGAAGAGGTCAGGCAGCTTCAGATCGAGCGGATCGCCCGGTGCATGAAGCGATTCAAGGGGGACATCGGGATCTGGGACGTGGTCAACGAGGCGACGCACCACGACCGCGACGAGACCAAACGCAACGCGCCGCTGCTGACCGAGGCGATATCGAGGATGGGCGTCGGACCATACATCCGCGCCGCCTATCGGACCGCCCGAGAAGCCGACCCGGACGCAACGCTCCTCATCAACGACTATCGGACCGACCCGGCTTTTGAAGAGAAGGTCATTTCGCAGCTTGTGGACGAGGATCAGCGGCCCCTGTACGACGTCATCGGCATCCAGTCGCACATGCACGGTGGCTGCTGGCGACCGGCTCGGACGTGGGAAGTGTGCGATCGCTTCGCCAAGTTCGGCAAGCCGATCCACTTTACGGAGACGACGCTGGTCTCCGGGCCTAAGAATGATTCGGGCTGGACGACGACGACCGAAGGCGAAGAACAGCAAGCCGAACGTGCGGCCGAGTTCTACCGCGTGTTGTTCAGTCACCCGGCCGTGGAAGCCATCACGTGGTGGGATTTCAGCGATCAGGACGCCTGGCAGGGGGCGCCGGCCGGCCTGATCCGCGCGGACATGTCGCCCAAGCCGGCATATGAAAGGCTTCGCGAGCTGATCAAAGGCAAGTGGTGGACCCGGGACACGGTGGACTGCCAGGCCGACGGACGGGCCAGGGTCGAGGGCTTTCGCGGCGAATATGAGGTCACCGCTGAATACAACGGCAGAAAGCTCGCCGGGCGTTTCTCTTTGGCCGAGGCGGCCGCCGAGCCCGTGGAGATTCGGCTGGGTCCGACCCCCGGCGACGTGGGTTGAAAGAGGACGCAAACATGAACTACGCCGTGATTATGGCCGGGGGAACGGGCAAGAGGCTGTGGCCGCTGAGCCGACAGAAGCGCCCCAAGCAGGTGCTGAAGCTCCTGGACGGGCGGACGCTGCTGGAACGCTGTTTCGAGCGGATCGGGTCGCTTTTCGATCCGCGCAACATCCTCGTTCTGACCAACGCCGACTACGTTGATGTGGTCCGCGAGGACCTGCCGGGGCTGCCGTCGGGCAACGTGATCGCGGAGCCGGAAGTACGGGATACCGCCGGAGCGATCGGCCTGGCGGCGGCCGTGCTGTGCAAGAGCGATCCGGCTGCGACGATGGCGGTCGTCACGGCCGATCAGTTGCTCGAACCGGCAACAGTTTTGCAGGAGGCTCTGCGCGACGCGTTCACATTCGTGGCGGCCCATCCGGAGGCCCTCGTTACGTTCGGGATTGCGCCGACGTTTCCGAGCACGCAGTTCGGCTACATCAAGTGCGGCGATCCGTGCGTGTGTGAGGCGTGCAAGAACGTGGTGTACTCGGTTGCGGCGTTCAAGGAGAAGCCCGATCTGTCCACGGCGCGGGACTATGTGACGGACGGACGGTACTACTGGAACTCAGGGATGTTCGTCTGGAAGGCCGGGACGATCCTGAAGAACCTGACGGACTTCGTTCCGGAGACGGCCGAACCGCTGCGGCGGATTGCGGCGGCCTGGGACACGCCCGATCAGCAGGCGGTGCTATCCGAGCAATTCCGCCGATTGCCCAAGATCAGCATCGACTATGCGGTGATGGAACGGGCCGCACAGGTCTGTGCGATCCGGCTGGACTGCCGCTGGCTGGACCTCGGGTCGTTTGCGGCGCTGGCCGACATCATCGAGTCGGACCCCAACGGCAACGTTGTCGTCGCCGGGGCCAGCGAGCTGCTGGATTGCTCCGGCAGCATCGTCGTCACCGAAGACAAAGGCCATCTGATTGCGGCGATCGGCCTGGACGGCATCGTCGTCGCTCACACGCCGGACGCGACTTTGGTCTGCCGGGCGGACCTGACGGACCGGCTCAAAGAGCTTCTGGGCCTGCTCGAACAGCGCGGCCGCAACGAGTTTTTGTAGGGTCCGGGCGTCTCCGGAAGACGCCGGCGGTTACGATGAGATATCTTGCCATAGACCACGGCAGCCGACGCATCGGCCTGGCCATCTGCGACGCCGGGCAGACCATCGCCTCGCCTCTGTGCGTGCTGGACGGGCGCGCGGACGTCCTGGCCAGGATCGCCGAGATCGCGAAAACCGAAGATGTGGGGGCCGTCGTGGTGGGCTTGCCGCTGAACATGGACGGCTCGGAAGGCCCCCAGGCGGCAAAGGCCAAGGCATTCGCCGAGCGGTTGGGTCAGCGTCTCGGCCTGCCTGTTTGCCTTCAGGACGAGCGGTTGAGCAGTTTCGGCGCCGCCGAGAAGCTCGAAGCAGCGGGGTTGTCCAAGGCCCGCCGGCGGGACCGACTCGACGCGGTGGCCGCCGCCGAGATCCTTCAGGCCTTCCTGGACGAGAAGGAGCCCGAGGAAGGCGAATACGGGGCCCCGTCCGGCTGACGGTGGGGCGGTTTCGGCGGCATCGGAAGCCATCCGAGGGGCCGACAGGGGGATTTTGATCCCGCTGCGGCAAAAAAAGCTTGCCAGAATCGTCGCAAGTCGTTTAGATTAAAGGATTCATAATCCGAGTGTTACGCTAACCTCAAATGAGGCGAACCAAGAAGGGTATTAGGCAAACATGCTGACGAAAGAACAAAAAGGCCAGATTCTCACCGATTTTGAGACGCACGAAGGGGATACCGGGTCCCCCGAGGTGCAGGTTGCACTTCTGACCCGGCGGATCAACGACCTGACCGAACATCTGAAGGCCCATCCGAAAGATCACTCCTCGCGTCGCGGCCTGCTCAAGATGGTGGGCAATCGCTCGGCGCTGCTGAAGTATGTTCGGGACATGGACGTCAAGCGCTACCAGGCTGTCATCTCCCGCCTTGGGCTGCGAAAATAGCATAATCCTGTGTATCACTGCGGCGAGCCGGAGACGTCCCCACGACGTGGACGCGATGGTCGTGTATGGAAGGCGGGATGCCTTCCGTGTGGCGCACATACGCACAAACCAGTGAGGTAGTTATGTCGGATGTTCATAGTGTTTCCAGAGAACTCGGCGGCCGCACGCTCACCATTGAGACCGGGCGGATCGCCAGACAGGCCGGCGGAGCGGTTATGGTCCGGTACGGCGAGACCATTGTCCTTGTCGCGGCGACCTGCGCGCCGCCCAGATTTGAGGATATCGATTTCTTTCCTCTGAGTGTTGATTACCGTGAACGACACAGCGCCGCCGGCAAGTTCCCGGGCGGCTTTATCAAGCGTGAAGGGCGACCTACAACGAAGGAGATCCTGACGGCGCGGATGATCGATCGGCCCATTCGCCCGCTCTTTCCGGAGGGCTATTTCCAGGAAGTGCAGATCATGGCCTCCGTGCTCAGTGCGGACCAGGACAACGATCCGGACGTACCGGCCATGATCGGCGCCAGTGCGGCGCTGTGCATCAGCAGCATCCCGTTCCAGGGGCCCATCGGCACCTGTCGCGTGGGTCGAATCAATGGCGAGTTCGTCGTCAATCCGACGTATCAGCAGCTCGCCGAGAGCGACATCAACGTCCTCGTCGGCGGCCGCAAAGAGGCCATCAACATGCTTGAGGTCGGCGCCAAGGAGCTGGCCGAGGATGTTGTGGCCCAGGCCATCCGCATCGGGCACGAAACGGCCGGACAGGTCATCGAGATGATCGAGGAGCTCCAGCAGAAGGCCGGCGTGGAGAAGGTGATTCCGCTGACGGAAATCGATGCGGAGCTCGAACAGAAGATCCGTGCCGAGATCACCGAACCGCTTCGGGAACTCAAGACGATTCAGGGCAAACGGGATCGCAATGACGCGGTCAACGCGTTGCTGGATGAGGTGAAGACCCGATACTGCGGCGATGAGGCCGGTGAGGCCAAGGCCAATCCGGGCATGGTCAAACGGATTCTCGGGAAGATCGAATGTGAGGTCGTCCGGCAGATGATTCTCGAGGGCAAGCGGCCCGACGGTCGCGGCTACGACGAGGTCCGTCCCATCTCCTGCGAGGTTGGATTGCTGCCGCGGACACACGGTTCGGCGCTCTTCACACGGGGCGAGACCCAGGCGTTGATCAGCGTGACCCTCGGCACCATCCGGGACGCGCAGATCATCGACGGGCTCATGGAAGAATACAGCCAGAGCTTCACGTACCACTACAACTTCCCGCCGTTCTCCGTCGGTGAGGTCAAACCGATTCGCGGACCGGGCCGTCGGGAGATCGGGCACGGAGCGTTGGCCGAGCGGGCGCTCGAGAACGTGCGGCCGTCGTCCGACAAGTTTGCGTACACCGTGCGGCTCATCTCCGATATTACCGAGTCCAACGGATCGAGTTCCATGGCATCTGTTTGCGGCGGTTCGCTGGCCCTGATGGACGCGGGCGTGCCCATCAACGGGGCCGTGGCCGGCATCTCGGTCGGCATGATCAGCGGCAACGACGGTCGTTATGAATTGCTGACCGATATCATCGGCGAGGAGGACCACTTCGGAGATATGGATTTCAAGGTGGCCGGAACGACCGAGGGGATCACCGCCATCCAGTTGGACATCAAGGCCGAGGGCCTGCCGCACCAGATCATGGTCCAGGCCCTGGAACGGGCCCGGAACGCGCGGCTTCATATCCTGGAGATCATGAATCAGGCCATCAGTACGCCGCGGCCTGAGCTGAGCCAATACGCACCGAAGCTCATCACGGTGGAGATCGATCCGGAGTTCATCGGCAAGGTCATTGGGCCCGGCGGCAAGATGATCAAGAGCCTTCAGGAGCAGACCAACACCACGATCGAGATCGAGGAGGACGGCACCGTCTTCATCAGTTGCGTCGGCGGCGACGGCCATCTCAGGGCCAAGGCGATGATCGAGGCGATGACCCAGCCGCCCGAGGTGGGGCGCCTCTACAAGGACGCGAAGGTGGTCTCGATCAAGGACTTCGGCATGTTCGTCGAGATCGTGCCCGGCGTCGAAGGACTCTGCCACATCAGCGAATTGAGCGATGGCTACGTCAAGCAGGTCGAGGACGTCTGCAAGCTTGGGGACATCGTCCCGGTCAAGCTGATCTCGATCGACGACCAGGGTCGGCTCAAGCTCTCGCGCCGTGCGGCCCTGGCGGAGCTCGGCATCAAGGAAGAGAAGAGGCCGCGGCCCCACGAGAAGCGATAGGGCTTCTTCGTCGGTGCAACCGCCGTCGAACGGTACAGCAGTCAGTCGGAGCCGAAGGTCGAAAAGGGCGCGACACCGGAGCGATCCGGACGGGGCCTTCTTGATCGTTCGGCTCTTGGTTTTTGGGGACAACGGGCATCCGCCAAGCGGGGTGATAGACGCGTGAGACTGTTTCTGGCCGGGGTCATTGGGGCTCTTCTGATCGCTGTCCCGGCGGCAGGGTTCCTGCTTCGCAGGGTCCAGCGCCGGGCGAGCGCCGCCCGGGCTGCGCAGGCCGATTCCGACGAGATGCTGACGCGTCTGACCGGGGAGCTGGCGCACGAGATCAAGAACCCGCTCTCCACGATCAAGGTCAATCTGAAACTCACGCGCGAGGCCCTGGAAGGCGTCGATCTTCGC
>LVBB01000100.1 GCA_001603075.1 Phycisphaerales bacterium Planc_01
CTACGAGGCTATGGATGTCCAACCTCCGGCCTCGTTATGAGTAGGCGGGAATCCAGGATAAAAAGGAGGAGAGTTCCGGCCTGGACCGGCGCTCCCCTCCGCTGATACGACGCTCTATTCCGCACGGAAACGTCCGACCGCTACTCCGCCTGCTTCATATTCCCGTCGTCCAGCGTATAGTACCCCGGCCAGTACATCGTCTTCGCGATCCGCGCCTCGGGGTTCAGTTGCACTCCTTCGAGCACCGCGTCGCGGAAGACGGGGTACCCCGTCCTGTCCACGATGTAGCCGATGTGTTCCTTGACGAGGCTCCGCAGGATGTGTTTGTCCACGTAGTCGAGGGTGTTTTTAATCACCTTGAGGACGACATCCTCCGTCACCCTGTCGAGGAAGGGCATGGCGAGGCGCGGGTTCTTCTTTCCGGTGCGCCCCATGATGAGCAGCCGGTAGAGCGTGACGGGCGCGCGCGTCCACGCGGCCACGGGGCAGGCCAGCACGCACTCGCCGCAGCCGATGCACCGGCGGTCGTCCTTGACCACCTTGCCGTCCTGCATCCCGAGCGCTCCGGTCACCTTCTGTCTGCACGCGTCGACGCACGCCTCGCAGCCGATGCACTGGTCGTAGTCGTATTCGGGCCTGCACGTGGCGATGATGCCGAAGTCCTGCATGTGCGCCTTGATGCAGTCGTTGGGGCAGCCGGTGACGGCGATCTTTGTATGGAAGTCGTTGGGGTAGACAAGCGCTTCGAGCTTCTGCGCGAGGGCGGTCGTGTCGGTGTTGGCGAAGGGACAGACGCGCGCGCCGATGCACGCGGAGATGTTCCGCATCCCCGCCGCAGGGTAGCCTTCCGACGGGGTCTCGATCTTCACCCCGTGCGGCAGCTCAAGGCGTTCGATGATCGGCGCGAGCGCCGCGTTCACCTCGGGCATCCGTTCGAAGGGGATGTTCGGAATCTCGAAGCCCTGCCGGATGGTGATGTGGAGCGTGCCGTCCCCGAACCGCTCCGCGATCTGCGCGATGGTTTTCATGAGTTCGGCGTCGAGGTGTCCGCCCGGCACGCGGACGCGGATCGCCGTTGCGCCGCGCACCTTCGTGATGCGGAAGGCGTTCTTCGTGACTTTCTTTCTGTCGAGGTCGAGGGTCATCTCACGTCACCTCTCAGTCGATGAGCCCGGCGGCTCGGGAGAAGCGGAATACCGGCCCGTCCAGGCAGATGTAGGCGGAGTCTATCTTGCAGTGCCCGCACTTTCCAAGGCCGCAGGACATGAGGCGCTCGAAGGAGACCCAGATATTGTCCTCCGGCACGCCCAGCAGGCGGACCTCCGCAACGGCGAACTTCATCATCACGGGCGGCCCCACGACGACGAACTGCACGTCGGCGGGGTCGTCGAGCTTCATCGCGCGGATATGCTCGGTAACCAGCCCCGACGGACCGTCCCACCCCTCTTGGGGTTTGTCGATCGTGACGAGGACCTCGCCCTTCTTGCGCCACTCGTCGAACTCGTCGGCGAAGAGCAGGCTCTCCTTCGACTTGAACCCCGCGATCACGCGCAGAGAGCGCACGGGAAGCGTGCCGTCGAGCGCGCCCCGAATGAGCGGACGAACGGGGGCCGTGCCGGAACCTCCGGCCACGATCGCCAGGTTGCTCCCGCGGAACGTATCCAGCGGGAAGCCCGTTCCGTAGGGGCCTCTGATGAAGAGGTTCTCTCCGGTACGAAGCTCCTGCAGGGCGTTCGTGAGCCGCCCGACGGCGCGGACGGTGAACTGGATCCAGTCCGGTCCGAAGCCGCTGATCGAGATGGGGGCCTCGCCGATCTTCGGCAGGGAGACCTGGAAGAACTGTCCGGGCATCATTGCAACGGAAGCGGCGACCGTCAGCGTGAACTCGCAGTCCGTCTCCGCCTTGATCCCGGTGATTGTAGCCGGGAAGGGGCGGTAGGGATTCTCCTTCATTTCGCGTCCCCTCCTTTCAGGGCGGCGGCTACCTTGTTGATGCACTCGGCGAACGAGATATACTCCGGACAGACGTCGTCGCACCTGCCGCACCCGACGCACATGTTGTAGCCGAAGCGCTTTTTGAAGTCGTATATCTTATGGAAGGTCTTGAAGCGCATCCGCTCCCCCTTCTTCTTCCGGAAGGAATACCCCCCGGCCATGTCGGTGAACCCGTCGAGATGGCAGCCGTCCCAGACGCGGCGGCGCTCGCCGGAGCGGCGGCTGTCCGCGTAGAAGATGTCCCGCGTGGAAAAGCAGGTGCAGGTGACGCAGGAGGTGTTGCACCGGCCGCAGGCGATGCAGCGCGCGTCGTACTCGTCCCACAGCGGGTGCAGGAAGAGTTCCGGGGGCATTTCGTCGATGTCCGGAACTTCGACGTTTCGTGCGTTCTCGCGGACGAACTCGGGTGTGAACGCGGAGGGCGCTCCCGAGGCGAAGAGGCCGGCGAAACGCTCGTCCTTCACCTGGACGAGGACCGAATCCTGATCGAAGCGCAGCGCGACGGCGTACTCCCCGGCGACGTTCGACCCCATGGAGACGCAGAAGCAGTTCTCGAACGAGGTTGCGCACTCGATCATGAAGAAGTGGAGCTTCTCCCTGCGGCGCATGTAGTAGGGGTCCTTGGTTCCGCCGTTCTCCAGAAAGATGGCGTCGAGCCTCCGGAAGCCGTTGATATCGCAGGGACGCAGAAAGACGACTGTCTCCCGCTCGTCTTCGAGCGGAGCCTCGGTGAATTCGTCGCCGTTGAAGTAGAAGGTCGTCTCGTCGGGCGGAAAGACGAGCGACTTGGGCGACATGCCGCTCTTCTCGTCCAGTTCCAGCTCGTCGAAAGAGGCGAGCGGCGCGTACTTCACCAGGTCCGTGCCGGAAAAGCGCCCCTTGCCGGGAAAACGCCTCGGCCCGGAGAGGGCGTACCGCTCGCCCAGCGCGTCGAAAACGCGGGAGAACTCCTCCAGCGAGAAGGAGAAGGAGTACATCGCTACGCCCCCCCGTTCCGTTCCCGCCGGATGCGAAGCGCGTCCGTGAGCGAATGGAAGTGCCCTATCTCCTCGGCGATAAGGCGGTCGACGTCCTTCGCCTCCATCTTCGACGAGAGGATGTCCTTCACCGCGGTGTAGAAGAAGACGGAGTTCTTCTCGACGACGATCGCCTTTTCGAGGATCTCCGGATAGCTCTCTTGTGCCCCGATGCTGATCGCTTCGGTGAATATCCTGTCGGAGGTCAGCGCCTCAAGATACTGTGCGGCCTCCTCCTGGAGGGGCTCCGGAGCGGAGGACGACGCGCGGAGCCCCTCCAGGATACTCCGGAAGCGTTCCGCATGGTTCTTCTCCATGGACGACAGCCCCGAGAGCAGCTTCTTCGCCTCGCCCGTACAGCGCGTCGCGGCATCGGCGTAGAAGCGCGCTCCTCTCTCCTCCAGCAGGATCGCGGCCTCGAAGACATCCGCCGCTGAAAGCGCAAAAGTCACATCAATCTCCCCTTTCGTCTCCGGTTCTCTCTCCGGCGGAGCATGCGGCGGACCGCCGTACTGCACCGCCGATATTTAAGACGCTCGCACACTTTCGCTCTACGCATTATAGGTATTATGGTACTTCAATTCTTATTTATGTCAAGGAGAACTTTCATCTGCACGACGGCGAGTATCACAAGAAGCACGGCGATCTTCTTCGACAACGTGGAGACCTGCTTCCCCAGCGGATTTTCTTCCATATGCGCCCTGGTGTAGAATTCGAGACGCATCCACCCCGCATATGCTCCGCCGATCCCTCGGGATCGGCTCCGGAAAGAAGGCGCACAAGGACAACGTTGGCATACGGATTGGCGCTCCGCGACGCGATGACGCCGTCGAGCGGTCCGGGGACGCCCGGCCGGTTGAGCGACGGATTCGCCGCAGTCCGGCGGCGCTGCCGGAGGATGGAGTCGCTGTCCTTGAGGAACTGCGCCTCCTGCGCATCCTTCAGCAGGACGAAGGCCATCGGATCGCCTCCCGAGGAGAGCATGCGCCGGGTGAGTCCGGTGACGGTGTAGCTGTTCCTGCCGATGCTGATCGTATCTCCGAGCCGGAACCCCGCTGCTTCGTCGACCACGGCCTCTTAGTGGCTACGGGCGGGATACTTCCCCGCCGTCAGAAACCAGGGTTGCCCCGGTGCAACGGTTTCGGATTCAACCTCCGCGACCGTCACGGGAACGGGAACCGACGGCCCGGAGTTCATCAGCGAAAAGACAAACAGCCCGTCGGCAACATCAACAATGCGGCGCTCAGCAGACTTCGGCCTTTCATCGATCCTCTCCTTACTCATAAGCGTCCGGGCTCCTCGATCCCTCTTTTGAAGATGGAGAACGACTCGGGAGCGTGTCGCAGCATCGTCTGCGCGTCGCCCGCGAGAAGCGACTGGATCGCAAGCCCTTGAACAACGCCGATGAGCAGGTGCGCCGCCTCCTCGGAAGAGACGTCGCGCCGTATCTCCCCGCGCTCCTTTCCCTCCTCGACAAGTGCGCGGAGGCGTTCGGAGTACCGCTTCATCAACGCTCGGGCGATATCGCGCGGAACGCTCTCCCCTGTGCGCTGCAGCTCGCCGAAGAGCAGCCTCGGCGCTCCCGGATACTCCGCGGCGAAGCGAATATTCGCGATGAACGCGGCCTCCAGAGCGGCAAGAGGCGTGGACGCTTCCTCGACCATACGTTCCACACGCAAGAGGAGACGCTCGGCAACCCACTCCATCACCGCGCTCCAGACGGCGTCCTTGCTCGGGAAGTGGCGGAACAGCGCCCCCTGGGTCAGGCTCATTCTCTCGGCGATGGAGGCGGTCGTGATCTCCGAAGGGTTGCCTTCGGCCGCCAATTCAAGTACCGTCTCGACGATAACCGCGCGCCGCTCCCCCGCAGGAAGGTGTTTTCCGTTGCCCGGCATGCTGCTCCCTTCTCTCTGCCTAAAAATAGTAACCGATTACTATCTTACGTGCGCACAGTCATTATATCAAGACCTGCGCGAAAGACTGCATCATCCGTTCGGAAAACTGCGAAGAAAGCGTCTCTTGCAGCAAACAGTTTTTAGATGTATGCTGTCTCTTGGGGAGAAGCATACCGTGCACTACTCTCAAAGTGCTCTACCATTCACCGTGTTTTCTTTTTTTTCTTTTCCATGCACCGTAAGGGAAATGTTTTGATTCTCAGACGCTTCTCCCGCAGCGAGTTCGACGTCGACGGAACGTGTTCCGCCGGCATACACTGTCGAGGGGGTATCGCGTGTGTCGAAAAGCATCGTGGCAAAACTCGGTTTACTGGTAGCGGTCAGTATGATCGTCTTGGCCGGTTCGCTCGCTTTTCTTGCGCAAAGAGGCGTGGACCAGATGTCCCGTTCGGTGGAACAGGTCGCGGAACGGATGCTCAACGAGGACATCAAGAACAAGAACGCAAACGATGAACGAAGCGCCGAAACATACGGAAAAGCCATGTCCGGCTACCTCGCCTCCATAGCCGGGACGCCTCTTTGGGATTTCAACGAGGAGTCGCTTCAGGACTACGCAAGAGATATGCTCAACGTGCCGAACGTCGCCTATGCCGTCATCAATGCCGCGGACGGCTCGCCCATAGCCGGAGAAAAAAAAGAGGGACCGAACTTCAGACCGTTCGCCGCCGATATTCTCCGGGAGGGCAAGACGATCGGCTCGGTGGAGATCGGACTGAACACGACTTACCTGGCTGAGCTGACACAGGCCAGCGAGCAGACACGGGACCAGCTCATCGCCTCCTTCTCGGCCGAAGCCGCCGAAGCGGAAGGGAGCATCATCCGTCGCATCCTCTTCTTCGCCCTCGGCATCGTTTCCCTTGTGCTTCTTCTCAACGTCATCGGTCTGCTTCGTGTCGTCGCCCCTCTGCGGCGCATGACCGACGTGGTCCGCGACCTCGGCGAGGGCGAGGGCGACCTTACCGTCTCCATCGCCGTCAAGACGAAGGATGAAGTGGGACGCTTGGGCATGTCCATGAACCAGTTCATCGAGAAGCTGGCCCGCTTGGTGATCGACGTGATCGGAATAGCCCGCAGGGTCGGGGGCGAAACCCGCATGCTCTCGGACCTCTCC
>LVBB01000101.1 GCA_001603075.1 Phycisphaerales bacterium Planc_01
CCATAATCGCCTGCTCCGGAGTCTCCACGATGGGAGAGAGCGTGCCGTCGTAGTCGAGAAAGATCGCGATTCGTTTTCCCACCGCTTTCCGCGCAATCTCGTCGAAGCCGTCCAGGGCGGAGGGAAGCGGATCGTCGGTTTGAAGGATCTCCTCGGCCGCGCACCCCTCGCCGTTGCCCGGTGGCGCGTTGAAACCAGCCCCCGCCGGGGAGTCGATTTTCTTTTTTCTCATTTCCGCACCTCCGCTTCTTCAACATCTCATCCAATGCCTGTTCGGACTAGCCCCCGCTCCGTCCTCCGTTCGCGGCGCGCGCACGGCGCGTTATGCTCTTTTCACCCTCGACGACAAGGAAGACCGCCGCGCCCAGAGAGAGGGGAATCAGCCAGTGGCGAAGCTCCAGCGGCGCCGAGCCGAACCAGAGCTGCATAAACGGCGCGTAGACGAAGACGAGCTGGAGTACGGCCAGCACGCCGACCGCCATCCACGCGGCGCGGTTTGCGAAGATCCTGTCGGGCGCAAGACTCGACTCGTGAAGATACCGGCTGTTGAAAAGATAGAACGCCTGTCCGCAGACGAGCGTGTTGACCGCGAGCGTCCGCGCCGTCTCCAGCGGCACGCCGAGTCGCCGTTCCACAAGAAAGACGGCGATGGTCGCCCCGCCGATCAGCACGGAGACGAACGCGATGCGCCACAGGAAGAGTCCGCCGAGAATCGGGGCGTCGGGCGAGCGCGGAGGGCGCTGCATCACTCCCGGCTCGGCCGGCTCGAAGGCAAGAGCGAGGGCGAGCGTGACGGCGGTCACCATGTTGACCCAGAGGATCTGCACGGGCGTCAGCGGAAGGGACAGCCCGAAGACCACGGCTGCAAGAATGACCAGCGCTTCGGCGCCGTTCGTCGGCAGGATGAAGAGAATGGCCTTGCGCAAATTGTCGTAGATGGTGCGCCCCTCCTCCACCGCGCGCTCGATGGAGATGAAGTTGTCGTCCGCCAGCACGATGTCCGCCGCCTCCTTGGTCGCCTCCGTCCCTTTGATCCCCATGGCCACGCCGACGTCGGCCCGCTTGAGCGCGGGAGCGTCGTTCACGCCGTCGCCGGTCATCGCGACAACTTCGCCGTTCGCCTGAAGCGCCTGCACAAGCCTCAGTTTGTGTTCCGGACTGGTGCGGGCAAAAATGTCCGCGTCCCTTACGATCGTGCGCAGCTCCTCGTCGGAGGCAGCCTCCAGCTCCGCGCCGGTAACGGCCCGGCCGGTATCGGTAATGCCCATCTCGCGTCCGATGGCGATCGCCGTCCCCGCGTGGTCGCCGGTGATCATCTTCACCCTGATTCCGGCGTCCCGGCATATTTGGATGGCCTCTATCGCCTCCTGACGAGGCGGATCGATAATGCCGACGAGGCCAAGGAACACCATGTCGTTTTCGACATCCTCCATATCCAGCCCGCTCTTCCCCTCGTCCGCATCTTTGAAGGCGGCGGCAAGCACACGCAGCCCTTCGCCGCCCAGCTCCTCCATCCGCTGTTCCCACGACTCCCGGTCCAGCGGCTGAACAGTTCCGTCCGCGCCTCTCTGCTGTCCGCACCTTTCCAGCAGCCTATCCGGCGCTCCCTTGAGCAGAATCCGGACGCCTCCCTCGGGAAGACGGTCGAGCGTGGCCATGAACTTGTTCTCCGACTCGAAGGGAATGGATGCGATCCGCTCGTACCGGGCCGGATCGAACGACGCCTTGCGCGCCAAGGTCCGCAGCGCCCCTTCCGTGGGCTCGCCGGTCACTCGCCACTCTCCGTCCTCCTCGACGATCTCCGAGTCGTTGCAGACAGCCATCGTCTCCACCAAGGCGTTGAGGTCATCGCGTTCTTCGGCGGAGGCCGCGCTCCCGTCGAGCGAGATCTCCCCCTCGGGACGGTATCCCGTCCCCGAGACTTCGTATTTGCCCTCCTGTGTGATCGCGTAGCGCACCGTCATCTCGTTCCGGGTGAGCGTGCCTGTTTTGTCCGAGCAGATCACCGTTACGGAACCGAGCGTCTCGACGGCGTTCAGCTTCCTGGTGATGGCGTTCCGCCGGGCCATCCTCTGGACGCCGAGCGCGAGCGTAATCGTCAGGATGGCGGGCAGTCCTTCGGGGATGGCCGCGACGGCAAATCCGATGGCGGCGAAGAAGAGTTCGCCCCATGCAAAATCGTGAAGCGTCCGGCCGACCAGCATCATCAGCGCCGCCATACCGACGACGACGACGGAAAGGACCTTGCCGAACCTGTTCATCTGTCGGGTGAGCGGTGTCGCGAGCTGCTCCACCTCGGAGATCATCCTGTTGATTTTTCCTATCTCGGTGGAGGCCCCCGTCGCCGTCACCACTCCGGTCCCCCGCCCCGCAGTCACCATCGTGCCGGAATAGGCCATGCAGGACCGGTCGCCAACCCCGGCGGCGGGCGAAACGGCCTCGGTATCCTTCCCGGAGGGAACCGACTCTCCGGTAAGCGCGGCCTCCTCGATACGGAGATTCACCGTTTCCAGCAGACGCACGTCGGCGGGAACCCTGTCCCCCGAGCGCAACCGGACGATGTCGCCCGGGACAATCTCTTCAGCGCCCCTCTCCTCCCACTCTCCCCCGCGCCGCACGTGCGCGGAGAGAGAGAGCATCTTTCGAATACCCTCAAGGGCCTCTTCCGCCTTCCCCTCCTGCAAAAAGCCTATGACGGCGTTTATCACCACCACGGCCAGAATAACTCCGGTGTCGACGAAGTGCCCCAGAACTGCGGTGATAAGGGCCGCGGCAAGCAAAACAAAAATCAGCAGATCGTGAAAGTGCTTGAAGAAACGCTTCAGCACCCCCTCCTTCGGCGGTTCCGGCAGCCTGTTGGGACCGACCGAACGCAGACGCTCGGCGGCGTCTTCGTTCTTCAATCCCTCAGGTGTAACTCGAAGCCGCTCAAGCGCTTCCTGAACTCCAAGCGCGTGCGGACTCTCAATCGGCAGTGTATTTTCGTTGTGCGTCGTCATACTGCACCCCCCTTTGGGTTCCACAATACATTTTGGTTATTTCTCTTCACGCATTGAAAATCTATTGTTCTAGGATAACGGTACATGCCGAATACATCAAGGGTAATCGTTCCCCGCCGCTCCGCACTCGGCTACGCACACGCTTCCGTTTCACCGGAGAACACAATGCAGCGTCACAAATGAAGAGAAAACATGAAGAGATAACATTCCTTGACATCCAAAACGTTTTGGTTTAGAGTACGTTCCACAATCAAAACGTTTTGGTTCATGTATTGGAACGTACTTCGACTTTTCGGGGAGGAACCGACTATGGCGGTCACACTCAAGCTGCTCGCGGAACGTACCGGAAAATCCATCACCACCGTCTCGCGCGCCCTGGCGGGGTACGACGACGTCAGCGAGGAGACGAAAGAACTGGTACGCCGCGTGGCGAACGAGCTGCGTTACACCCCCAACTTCCTCGCCCGTTCCCTTCAGAAACGCCGTTCGCGGACGATCAGTCTCATTCTCCCCACCGTCGGCCCCCGTTTCTCCGACCCTTTCTTCAGCGAATTCCTGACAGGCGTCGCCAATATGGCCGCCGAGCGCGGGTACGATCTACTGCTCTCGGTGCAAGCGCCCGACGAGGGTGAGATGGAACTCTACCGGCGCAAAGTGAGCAGCGGACAGGTGGACGGCTTCGTCGTCGTCCGCACGCGGCGCCGTGACCCCCGCATCGAATGGCTCCACAAATCCCAAGTTTCCTTCGTCGCCTTCGGGCGGACTGAAAACGACGCGGACTTTCCCTTTGTCGACGTGGACGGCGTTAAAGGAATGCGCCTGATCGGAGAGCATCTGATCGGCCTCGGTCACCGGCGCATCGCCTTTCTGAGTTCCCCCTCCGAACTGCTCTTCGTCGAGCACCGCCTCGACGGTCTCCGTCAGGCGATGGCGGCGCACGGCCTCGACCCCGAAGAAATACGGATACTTCCGGGGGATCTCACCCAGAAAAGCGGATACGAAGCAACCGTCTCGCTGCTCGACGATACGAATCCTCCCTCCGCGATCGTGGCGTGCAACGACCTGATGGCGCTGGGCGCGATGAGCGCGCTCCACGAGCGGGGCGTCTCCGTCGGTTCGGACATCGCGGTCACCGGCTTCGACGACATTCCGATGGCGGAGCACGCGCATCCCCCCCTGACCACGATTCATCAACCCATCTACGAAATAGGACGAATGGTCTGCGAAAAGCTCGTTCGGCTGATCGCCGGCGAGGAATTGGCCTCCCGCAGCAAGATCCTGGAGCCGCGGCTGATCGTCCGCTCCTCCTGCGGTTCTCTCCGGAAGCAGTCGGAACAGGCGGGGGGGTGATGCGGCGCGGACATTCATCCATCGATTGAAACGCTGCGATACGACGGAAAGACAACGGGCTCCCGCCGCCCGGCCGGTCGTTTCTGGAGATATTTTTCAGGCGCGGGAGGAAGTGTGTACAAGGAGGAATGAAATGGAAAAGCACGTGAAAAGAACACGAGCGTTCGCCGTTCTGTTTGCGCTCGGCGCGATCCTGTGGTGCAGCGCCGCGTTCGCCGCCGGACTCTCCGGGCTGGTCTTCTTCTCCACTCAGTTCGCGCCGGTCGAAGAGCAGGCCAAGTTTCGCGAGATTCTGAAGGACGGCGGCTTCGACTACACCGCGGATTCCAACGATGGACCGCTGATCGACCTTGTCACCGCGGAAACACGGGCCGGTAAGGGAACCGTCGGGCTGATCGGCGCGCTCCACGGCACCTTTCCCCCTCTGCAGCGCGTGAACGCGCTCATGAACCTGATCGACCTGGCCGAGGACCTCTCCGAGAATCGGGAGTTCGCCCCCGCCTTCATGCAGACGGGGCTTCTGGGGAGCGAAGACGCTCTGTACTACATTCCCTGGATGCAGGCGACCTATATCATGGCCGCAAACAAGAAAGCGCTCGAATACCTTCCCGAGGGCGCCGATCTGAAAACGCTGACCTGGCAGCAGCTCGCCGACTGGAGCAAGGCGCTCCACAATGGCGAAGGCAAACCGCTCCTGGGGCTGCCGCACGCCGGACTCTTCCAGCGCTTCCTCCAGGGGTATCTCTGGCCGTCGTTCACCGGCGGAATGGTGAGCACGTTCCGGAGCGAAGAGGCCGTCGCCATGCTGGAGTGGGTGAAGGCGGAGCTGTGGCCCCACGTTCACCCGGAATCCATCAACTACAACCTGATGCATGAGCCGCTGTTGAAAGGGGACGTCTGGGTGGCGTTCGACCACACGGCGCGCCTGCTTCCGGCGTTCAACGAGAAACCCGACGACTTCGTCGCCTTCCCCGCACCCTCCGGCCCGGCCGGCCTCGGATTCATGCCGGTCATCGTAGGGCTCGGCATCTCGAAGGCCGCTCCCGACGCAGAGGCAGCGAAACAGGCGATCGACTTCCTGACGAAGCCCGGGACGCAGGCTAGAGTCCTCAAGGAGCTGGGCTTCTTCCCAGCGGTCGGCGGCGTGGACACGTCGGACCTCCCCCGCGGCGTCGCCATCCAGATGGAGGCGGTAAACGCGCAGGCCAACGCCGCGAACGCGATTCCGGCTCTGCTCCCCGTCGGCCTCGGATCGAGAGGCGGCGAGATCAACCAGATCTTCCGCAACGCCTTCGACCGGACGATACTGAACGGCGAGGATATCGGCAAGGTGCTCGAGGAGGAGGCTGCGAACCTGCAGCGCCTGATGGACGAGACCGGAGCGCCCGCATGGCCGCCCGATCCCGCCTCCGACGGCCCGAGCAAAGTCCTGCCCCGCTAGAGGACCATCGGGGCTTGTTCTGAATGCCACCCTCGGGGAGAGTTCGCCCAAGCGCGGGCTCTCCCCGTCCGCCGAAGGGAGATGGAAACATGAGCATACAGCCTCTCCGCATACCAAGGCGCCGCACGAAAGTGCAGTGGGCGCCGTACCTCTTGATTACGCCCGCCCTGCTCTATCTGCTGGTCTTCTTCGCCTGGCCGATGACGCAGGCGATTCGCCTGGCGGTCTGGGACGAACAGGGCCTCCTCTCGCTGCGCGCCGCGCCGGGAGAGGAGAACGAGGCGGGCGCGCTCGAACAGGGAGCGAAAATCTCCGTGCTGGACCGACGCAACGTCCCGCTCGCCCCCGGCGAAGCGGACGGAGGCCCCGCCCTCCTCGACGTCTGGTTTTTTGTCGAGGGCGAGACCCCCGGCGGAGCCACGGTCCAAGGGTGGGCGCCCGAAAGCCGCGTCCGCGTCCGCGAAACTGATCCCTCGGGCCTCCCGCTCCGGGGCACGGTTCGCCCTCGCCTCGGAAGCGCCACCGGACAGCACACGACGGTGTACGCTTTTCCCGACGAACGAAGCGACGTCGTCGGGGAGCTTGCGAGCAGAGCGGAGGTCGGTATTGCGCAACGGACATCTCTTGAGGTCTGGTTTCTTATCGAAGGAGCACACAACGAAAAGAGAGTCTCCGGATGGGCGCCCTCCCGCAGGCTGCAGATCTACGGCGACGGCGCGACCGGAAGGGTGGACTCCGGCGACACCGGCCGCTTCACCCTGCTCCACATTCAGCGGATGCTCAACGACCGCTTCTTCCGCTCCGCGCTGGGAACGACCTTCCTGTTGATGCTGCTGATCATCCCTGTGCAGCTCGTGCTGGCGATCGTGATGGCGCTGGTGATTCAGGCGAGGCTGAAGTTCAACCTGCTCTTCCTCGCCATTTTCGCCATCCCGCTGGCCGCGTCCGACCTCGCCGTGGGGATCGTCTGGTCCTCCATCTTCACGCAGAACGGCTATCTGAACAGCATTCTCTACTCCCTCGGGCTGATCGAAAGCCCGCAGGCATACCTCACCGCCGCGACGCGCCACTGGATCCTGATCGCGGTCTGGATCGCCGAGGTCTGGCGGGCGACGTCCCTCGTGATGGTGATCGTCGTCTCCGGGCTGCAGGCGATCTCGCAGGAGGTGCTGGAGGCAGCCGAACTCTTCGGCGCAACCCTGTGGCAGCGGGTGCGCTTCGTGATTCTTCCGCTGCTCAAGCCAAGCCTTCAGGTCGCCCTCATCCTGAGAACCATTCTTGCGCTGCAGGTCTTCGCCGTGGTGATCGCGCTCGGCGGAGGCGACGTGGTCACGGTGCTCGCCAACGAGACCTACCGCCAGTACTACGCCCTCCGCAACATGAACACGGCCGCTGCATATTCAGGCCTGATTCTCCTGCTTTCAATGATCAGCGCCGGTATCTATCTGCGTACTGTACGCGGACAGGAGGAGGCGGTCTCATGAGCGTACGGGTTTCGGACGAGATGACGAAGGTCCGCGCACGCGCGAAGCGCCGCCTCGCGATCAAGCGGGCGCTCACCTATCTGACGGCGATTGTTCTCTCTCTGTGGATTCTTCTTCCGATATGGCTCATCGCGTCGATGGCCCTCACCACGCCGGAAGCGATGCGGAGTTTTCCCAAGAGCGTGCTGCCCTTCATTCCCTTCTCCTTCGACACCATGCGCTTCTTCCTGGAGGCGCGCGGTATCGTCCCGGGTCTTATCAACAGCGTCGTGGTCGCGCTGATCACCCTGGCCCTCTCCACGCTGATCGCGGCGCCCGCGGGGTACGCGCTCTCGCGCTACGTTTTCCGCGGCCGTAACGCATTCCGCCTCTCCATCCTCGCCGTGCGCGCCTTTCCGGTGGTCATCCTCTCCATTCCGCTTGCGGTGACCTTCATCAACCTGGGAATGTTCGACAAGGTCTCAAGTCTTGCGCTGATGCATACTGCGCTCACGCTGCCCACGACGGTGCTCGTCATCGGGAGCGTCTTCGCGAGCATTCCGTATGAACTCGAGGAGGCGGCACAGGTCTTCGGCTGTACGGCCTTCCAGGCGTTCCGGCGGGTCGTGCTGCCGCTGGTGCTGCCCGGCATCGCCGCCGCGGCGCTCTTCACCTTCGTGATGTCCTGGAACGAAGTCTTCGCGGCCACCGTGCTCACGGTGCAGAACCGCACGCTGCCCGCGCAGGTGCTCGTTTCGTTGCGGGAGGCCCCCGACGCGTACAAGTTCGCGGGAGGATTCTTCATGCTGATCCCCTCGGTGATCTTCATCATGATCATCCGAAAGTACCTGTTCAATATGTGGGGGCAATCCAGCAAGTGAACAAAATTACGGAAGGAGCGGAATCATGTCGGAGATACGAATAGAAAACATCGTCAAGAGGTTCGGCGACTTCGTGGCGGTGGACGACGTCTCGCTCGTCGTCGCCGAGCATGAGTTCATGGTGCTGCTGGGTCCCAGCGGCTGCGGCAAGACGACGCTGCTCCGCGCCATCGCCGGGCTCGGCATGGCGGACGAAGGCGGGATCAGCATCGGCGGGCGGGACGTCACCTACCTGCCCCCGCGGGAACGGCGCATCTCGATGGTCTTCCAGAGCTACGCCATCTTCCCTCATATGAACGTCTACGACAATATCGCCTTTGGCCTGCGGATGCGGAAGGAGGAGAAGACGGAGATAGAAAACCGGGTGAAGCGGGCGGCGGAGCTGCTGCACATCGAGGCGATGCTCGACCGCTACCCGTC
>LVBB01000102.1 GCA_001603075.1 Phycisphaerales bacterium Planc_01
AGCACCATCGTCAGCAGCAGCAGCCCGGAGATCGTGTTGTTCCAGTAGGCCGGCACCTTCAGAAAGACGAGCGCGGAGTTGATCGTGTTCATGATAACCGCCCCGAAGAGCGCTCCGGCGACCGACCCCGTCCCCCCGGCGAGGCTCACCCCGCCGATGACGCAGGCGGCGATGGCCGTCATCTCCGTGCCGTTGCCCGCGACGTTGCCCACGAAGCCGATCTGGCTGGTGTACACCAATCCCGCGAGGGCGGAGCAGAGGCCGGAGATGACGAAGGCCGCGATGCGTATCCGCACGACCGGCACGCCGACGAGCACCGCGCCGTCGAGATTGTCGCCGACCGCGGCGAAGTACTTGCCACGGCGGGCCGTCGAGAGGTAGAGCTGCATGAGAAGCACAAGGACGACCGCGGCGAGGACGAACAGGTTGACTCCGTACACGCAGATCTGGCACGCCTGTTTGAAGAAGTCGGGCAGGTTCTCCACCCACTTGCCGTCGGTGTAGATGAACATCGCGCCCCGCAGAATCCCCATCGTGCCCAGCGTCATCACGATCGCCGGAATGCGGAGGAAGGTCACCCCCACGCCGTTCAGCAGCCCGGTTCCCCCGCCGACGAGCAGCGCGCCGCCGACGACAGCCCATAAGGAGTAACCGTCCCGCACCAGCGTGGCCGCCACCGCGGCGGACATCCCGAGGACGGCCCCGACCGACACGTCGATGTCGCCTGTGAGGATGACGAAGGTCATGCCCGCCGCGAGGAAGATGTACATCACGCTCCCCTGCAGCGTCAGCGCGATATTCCGCACCGTGAGGAAGACCGGGTTGACGGAACCGATCCCGACGAAGAGGAGCACCGCGAAGAGCAGCGCGTTGAACTCGCGTTTCATTCTGAACGAAGGCAGCATGTCAGCACACTCCGAAGGACGCGGCCATCAGGCCGTCGAGGGCGATCTCGCCGGGCCCGAATTCGCGGTTGATGGTTCCGTTGTACATCGTGACCACGCGGTCGCTCAGCGCGAGGATCTCCTCCATGTCGGAGGAGACGAGGAGCACGGCGAGCCCCTCGGCCTTGAGCGCGTCGATGATGCGGTAGACGTCCCCGCGCGCCCCGGCGTCGATGCCGCGCGTGGGTTCGTCGAGGATGAGCACCTTGGGGTTCGTGGCGAGGATGCGCGAGATGATCACCTTCTGCTGGTTTCCGCCGGAGAGGGCGCCGAGGCTCTGCTCCTGCCCGGTGGTGTTGATGGAGAACTCTTCTATATACTTGGAGGTCAGCTTCCGTTCGCGGAAGACCGGCAGGAAGACGCGCCCGAGCGTGTCGAGCACCGCGGAGGTCATGTTCGCCCGCACGCTCGCCGCGCCGAAAAGCCCGTTCCGGCGACGGTCCTCCGGGATGTAGTTCAACCCTCCGCCAGCTCCGTCCGGCCCGCCCCGACGACCCCCGCGATTCCGAGGACTTCGCCGGGATACACGGAGAGCGAAATGTCGCGGAAGCCGTACCCGCTCACCCGGTCGAGCACGAGCGCGGGCTTCGCGTCCGGGGCGTTCCGGTGGAGCGTCTTCGTCCGCGCGGCGGCGCTCCCCTTGCGGCTCTCGGAGGGGAGCAGCCCCTGAAGCAGCAG
>LVBB01000103.1 GCA_001603075.1 Phycisphaerales bacterium Planc_01
CCATGTACGGGGTCAATTCGAGTTGCTACATCCGGATTCCGTTCGAGATCGCCGCCTCGGAGCTGGCGGACCTCTCGTCTTTGGTGTTGAAGGCACGGTACGACGACGGGTTCATCGCGTATATCAACGGGGTGGAGGCGTGCCGGGTGATGTTCGACGGGTCGCCCTCGTGGAACTCATCGGCGACGGCCAACCATTCGGACCTCGACGCGGTGGAACTGGAGCCGTTCAACGCCTCGGCGGCGTTGGGGGCGCTTCGCGCGGGCCGCAACCTCCTGGCGATCCAGGGCCTGAACGCCGGCTCGACGAGTTCGGATTTTCTGATCTCGGTGGCGCTATTGGGCGGCCAGGGCGCCGGGGGAGGCACGCCGAGCGGCGTCTCGGCGACGGCGGTTCGGTATGATGGTGCGTTGACGCTGGACAAGAGCACGGCGGTCAAGGCCCGGGTGCTGAGCGGTACGACGTGGAGCGCGCTGGCGGATGTGGTGTTTGCCGTTGGTCCGGTGGCCGAGGGCCTTCGGATCAGCGAGATGATGTACCACCCGGTCGATCCGAACGCCGAATATGTGGAGCTGACGAACGTCGGCGCCGAGACGATCAACCTGAATCGGGTGCGGTTCACGCGGGGGATCGATTTTGCCTTCGGGGACGTCGAACTGGCGCCGGGGCAGTATGTGCTGATCGTTCGCGATATGGCCACGTTCGAGGCGACGTACGGCGCCGGCCTTCCTGTGGCCGGGCAGTATGGGGGTCGTCTGGACAACTCGGGCGAGCGGATCGAATTGCAGGATGCGGCCAGGCAGGTCATTGATGACTTTCGGTATCGGGACGGGTGGTATGGGCTTACGGACGGCGTGGGCTTTTCGCTGACGGTGCGTGACCCGGCGGCGAGCAGGAGCCTGGATGAGAAGACCTCCTGGCGTCCGAGCGCTCGTCTGGGCGGCTCGCCGGGGTTCGATGATCGGGGTGTCGTTCCCGAGCTGGGCGCGGTGGTGATCAACGAGATCCTGGCGTATCCGGGCGCGGGTCAGTCGGACTGGATCGAACTGCACAACACGACGGATGGGCCGATCGACGTGGGCGGGTGGTTCGTCAGCGACGATGGGGCGGATTTGCAGCGGTATGAGATCGCCACGGGAACGGTGATCGGTCCGGGCGGCTATCTGTTGCTCGTGCAGGACGAGACGTTTGGGAACGCGGGCGATCCGGGATGCCGGGTGCCGTTCGGGCTCAGCCGGGAGGGGGAGACGGTGCGTCTGCACTCGGGCGCGGGGGGCGATCTGACGGGCTACAGCGTTCAGGAGCGGTTCGGGGCCTCGCAGGCGGGTGTTTCTCTGGGCCGGCACGTCAAGAGCACGGGGGGCTATGATTTCGTGCCGCTGGTGGTTCCGACGCCGGGCGCCGCCAACGCCGCGCCGCAGGTCGGCCCGGTGGTCATCAGCGAGATCATGTATCACCCGGCTGCACCGGATCAAGTCCAGTATGTCGAGTTGTGCAACATTTCCGATGCCCCTGTGACTTTGTACGACGAAGCCCTGGGGCTTGCGTGGCGTTTCGCTGACGACCCTGACAACCCAGAAATCGAATTGCCTCTCAAGGGCAATGCGCCGGTGATGCTGGCGCCGGGTCGGTGTCTTCTGCTGGTCAAAGATCTGCTGAGCTTCAGTCTCACTCACGCCGTCCCCGACGATATCGCTGTGTTGGCGTGGGGGCCGGGCACGCTGTCCCACGGGGGTGAGCGGATCGAAATCAGCAAGCCGATCGCTGCCGCCGGCGACGGGGGCGTGGCCTGGATTGGCCTCGACCGCGTAGCCTACAGCGATCACTTGCATCCACAGGATTCGGCCGCGGACGCCGATCCCTGGCCGATCGAGGCCGACGGGCAGGGCCTGTCGCTGCACCGGATCGACCCGACCGCCTATGGCAACGACCCAGCAAACTGGAAGGCCGCCGTACCGAGCCCGGGAATTCGCTGATGAAACGCAGGCTTGCCCGCATGGCAGGGTAAGCGACCGATTGAGGCGTACAACCTCTCCAAGCAGTGGGAACCGATATGATCGCAATGGTGAAATCTCTTGTGACGGTGGTGCTGACGTTGACGATGGTCGGCTCAGTGCGGGCGCAATGGCCGGTCGTCATCAATGAACTGCTGGCCTCCAACAGTCAGGGGGCCACAGACCCGCAAGGTGAGCACGACGACTGGATCGAGCTACGCAATCTCACGAATGTGACCGTCGATGTGGGCGGCATGTACCTGACGGACGATCCGGCTGATCCGACGCGATGGCGGATTCCCGCGGGTACGACCATTGCAGCGCATGGCTATCTGCTGATCTGGGCCGACAACAACGTGGCGGACGCCGGCCTTCACGCCTCGTTCTCGCTCAGCGCCGACGGGGAGAGCGTTGCGCTCTACGACACAGACGGTGCGACCCTTCTTGACGCGGTTAGTTTCGGACAGCAGTTCAGCGACGTTTCCTACGGGCGGGTCCCGGATGGGACGGGGGATTGGTTTGCGATGGGCTATCCGACGCCGGGGCAGCAGAACGTCCGCGGCTACGAGGGGGTCGTCGCGAAGCCCGAATTCAGCCGGACCCGTGGGTTGTACGATGCCCTGATCCACGTGGCCATCGTGTGCGCTACCGAGGACGCGGAGATCTACTACACCACCGACGGCAGCGATCCGTACAGCGCCGATCGCGGTCTCGCAGGGGCCACCGCGATGCGGTATCGGGAGCCTTTGCGGATCAGCAAGACAACCTCTCTGCGCGCGGCAGCGATTCGGTCGGGGTGGAGAGCTTCCCCGATCGAAACGCATACGTATCTCTTCGTCAGGGATATTGTCAGCCAGTCGCTCAATCACGAGCCGCCTGGCCCGGGTTGGCCCGTCGGCAGCGTCAATGGCCAGGTCATTGACTATGGAATGGACCCGGACGTGGTCAACGATCCGAGATACCGCGATTCGATCGACGAGGCGCTGCTGGCGATCCCGTCTGTTTCTCTGGTGACGGACCTGGCCAACCTGTTCGGCGCCCAGAGCGGCATCTATGTCAATGCGAGCCGCGAAGGACGGCAATGGGAGCGTCCCGTTTCGATGGAGTTGCTCCGGCCGGACGGAGCGGAAGGGTTTCAGATTGACGCCGGATTGCGCATCCGCGGAGGGTTCAGCCGTGGCAGCGAGAATCCGAAGCATTCGTTTCGGCTGTTCTTCCGATCGGAGTACGGCGCGTCGAAACTGAAGTATCCGCTCTTCGACGACGAGGGAGCCCGTGAGTTCGACAACCTTGACCTGCGCACCGCGCAGAATTACGCCTGGAGTCTTCATTCCAGCAACTCCGGCTCCAAAAACACCTTTCTGCGCGAAGTGTTCTGTCGTGACATTCAAGGAGCTATGGACCGACCGTACACGCGCAGCCGGTTCTACCATCTGTATCTCAACGGTCAGTACTGGGGCCTCTACCAGAGCCAGGAACGCTCGGAAGCTTCCTACGCACAGACCTACTTCGGGGGCGACAGCAAGGACTACGATGTGGTCAAGGCCGACAATTACCAGACCTCGTATACGGACGGTTCCATCGACATGTGGAACTACCTGTGGGGACTCTGTCAGGACGGCTTCGCGACCGACGCACAGTACTACGCCGTCCAGGGAAAACGTCCCGATGGGACGGACGATCCCGCCCTGGCCGTGCACGTCGATATCGAGAATCTGATCGACTACATGCTCGGGATCTTCTACACCGGCAACGACGATGCCCCGGTTACCTTGGGCGGAAATCAGGCCAACAACTTCTTCGCCATCCGCAACCGCCGCCTGGACGCTCGGGATGGATGGAAGTTCTTCGCTTACGACTGCGAGCATTCGCTGGGTGTTTCGCGCGGTCTCTACGACGATCGCACGGCGACCGTCAGTGCGGGGCAATCTCGGTCGCACTTCAATCCGCAGTGGCTGCATCAGAAGTTGATGGCCCACCCGGAATACTGCATGCAGTTTGCCGATCACGCGCACAGGCATCTTCTCAACAATGGAGTCCTGACGCCCGAGAACGCCATCGCCCTGTGTTCGTCGCGGGCACAGGAAATCGATCTGGCGATCATCGCCGAGTCGGCGCGGTGGGGCGATCAGCGGCCCGATCGGGTGAACAATCCCTACACGAAGGCCGACTGGTGGGCGGAAGTGAATGGCTACCTGCTCAGCACGTACTTTCCCGCCCGGACGCAGATCGTGGTCGATCAGCTTCGCGCACGGGGGCTCTACCCTCGGATCAATGCGCCCGTGTTCCGCGTCAATGGTACGGATCGACACGGCGGAAACATCGCGAAGACCGACGTGATCTCTCTGACGGCGTCTGGTGGTGAGATCTGGTACACGACGGACGGGAGCGATCCACGGG
>LVBB01000104.1 GCA_001603075.1 Phycisphaerales bacterium Planc_01
GCGGCGACTGCGCCCGCCTGTTCCGGAGAGCTTCCGACGCTTCGGTCGCAGCCCTCTGAAGATCGGCGGTTCAGGACAGCAAAAAGGCCAGAAACTCTTCCGTGCTCGCTCCCTTGAACGAGCGCTCCAGCGGGAATCCTTCCAGTGTTTTGCGGAGCGCATCTTCCCGGTAGAGACGCCCTTCGAGCGCACGTTCGATCTCCTCCCGGTTCTCCGCGCCGAAGTAGTCGCCGTAGAATCGCGCCTGTCGGATGACCCCTTCTTTCACGTTCAGGAGCGCCTCCACCTTCCCCCACGGGAAGCGGCGGACCTTGCGCTCGGTGAACTCGGGGGAGGCCCCCCAGTTCCACTCCCACGTCGCGTACTTCTCGTCCCGAAGGCGGTGGATTGCCGCAACGTGCGTCTCGTCGAGCGAAGAGGTTTCGGTCCCGGAGAGAGAGCTCCGAAGGGCGTCGATGAACTCGCTCACGGAGATGGGCTTCGGCAGCATGGGGAGGATGTTGGTCACGCGACTCCGGACGGATTTGAATCCCTTCGAGGTGAACTTCTCCTCGTCGACGTTGAGCGCCTGTTCGAGGACCGAGAGGTCGGAGTCGAAGAGCAGCGTGCCGTGGTGGAGCAGCCTGCGCCGGTCCATGTGCTGGGCGCTGCCGGAGAACTTGCGTCCGTCGATTACAAGGTCGTTGCGACCGCCGCTTTCGGCGGCGACGCCGAGTTTCGCGAGGGCGTCGATCACCGGCCGGGCATGGCGCGCGAAGTCGAAGGGGGCGCCCTCGTCGTTGGGGACGATGAACGAGTAGTTCACATTTCCAAGGTCGTGGTAGACCGCGCCGCCGCCCGATATCCGCCTGACGACGTTGATGCCGCGCTCCTCGACGAAGGGGCGGTTCACCTCCTGGGCCGTGTTCTGGAAGCGCCCGACGATGATCGAGGGGGCGTTCCGCCACAGCAGGAAGTAGCCGGGGTGTCCTTCGTCGACGCTCCTGTACAGGTGTTCTTCAAGCGCGAGGTTGAACGCGGGGTCGTGCGATTGTCCTTCGATAAAGTACATTTCGATTTCTCTCCTCTCGTGCCGTCGCCTCTTGCAAAGTCGGCGGCTTCAGTTCATTATACAAAATAACCTGTATCGGGAGGTGGAGCGATATGCTCGATGCACGAGAGAGCGTTACTCTAAGCGTTTCAGTGGATTCGGTCCGGGGTGCATTCTCAGTGTGTAGGCGCGCTCGCGAATCCGCGGTTTGCAGTCCGCTGTCTCGAAGGGGTTAGCCGTCCTCCGCGAGCGAGCGAAGTTTCCGGCTCCGTTCGCCATCTCCCGCGGCCTCGGCGACGCGCGCCGAATAGTCGAGGCGCTCCCTGACGAACGCATCGCGAACGGCCGAGGGCAGAGGGTAGCGTTCCCGCCGGGGGGAGATCTGCGCGGCGGAAGCGGGGCGAAAACACACCCGTTCCGGCGCGTGGTTCAGGACCCTGACGAAGAGCCCGTACAGTTCGAAGCAGTCGCTGAGACCGTAGTGTCCGAGGGCCGGTCCCACGGCTTCCTCCGCCTCCGCCAGCGGAAGCGGTTCGAGCAGGCGTTCCCGCGCGATGCGGACCGCCTCGGAGAGGCGCGGCCACTTCCATTCGCCCTCCCGGTCCGTATTCTTGGGGATTTTGCAGAAGTCGGTGAGTCCCCGCATCGAACACCACCACTTTCTTCCCCGCGCAGCCTCGCGAGGAAGAAAGGAGAGGTCGAACGAGAGATTGTGGACGACGATCCCCTCGGGGTTCCATCGCTCCCAGAATGCGGCGAGGCTCGGCCAGTCCTCCAGGAAATAGGAGGGGTAGCGTTCTTCCTCGCGAAAATGGACGATCCGCTCCGGCGTGAGCCCGTGAACCCGCTCGGTCCGATGATCGGGACGTTCTTCCGAGTGATAGAAGCGGTTGAAAAAGTCGACGATCCTCCCCTCCGCGGTGAAGACGATCGACGAGGCGGAGACTGTCGAAGCCCCTTTGAATCCGTTCGTCTCCAGGTCGAAGACGGCGAAGACGCTGTTGTTTCCCATGAAATACCCTCCCTGCACACGTTTCGAACGCCTCCGGGGCGCTTGCTTTCAACGCCCCCGAGGCGCTGCTATTATGACAGAACGG
>LVBB01000105.1 GCA_001603075.1 Phycisphaerales bacterium Planc_01
TGGGAGGAGATCGGGGAGGTGGAATGATGTTCGGAATCGATTTGAACAGCGACCTCGGCGAAAGCTTCGGGCCGTGGCGCATGGGAATGGATCGCGAAGTGATGGAGCATGTCAGTTCGGCGAACGTGGCGTGCGGCTTTCACGCGGGCGATCCCGAAGTCATGATCCGCACGGTGCAGGCGGCTAAAGAGGCCTCCGTCGCCGTGGGAGCGCACCCCGGACACCCCGACCTTCAGGGGTTCGGGCGGCGGACGATGGGGTGCACCCCCGATGAAGTGTACGCATTCACGCTCTATCAGATCGGCGCTATCCAGGCCGTCTGCACCGCGCAGGGCGTGCGTCTCGAACATGTGAAGGCGCACGGCGCGCTCTACAACCAAGCCGCCAAAGACCTTGCCATGGCGAAGGCCATCGCGCGCGCCACTCGCGACGCGGGCGGCAATCTCATTCTTCTCGGCCTGGCAAATTCGCTCTTCGAGCAGGCCGCCGCCGAAGAGGGCGTGCTCTACGCCGCCGAGGCGTTCGCCGACAGAGGGTATATGGACGACGGCAGTCTCGTGCCGCGCAACAAGCCGGGCGCGTTCATCCATGACCCGGACGAAGCCGCCATGCGGATGGTCCGGCTCGTGGGGATAACCCCTCGGCGGTCGAACTCGCCCGTCATATCAGGAAGACGTTGCAGGACAACGGTGTCCTCATCAGTACTATCCGGGAGGTGCTCGAAGGATGAAAGCGTCCGATTATGCGAACAGCACACCGCGCGAGGTGCGCCAACTGATCCGCGAGGGGAAGTGGACGCTTCCCACTCCGGGGATGTGCAAGGGGCATGTGCAGGGAAACCTTGTGGTGCTGCCGCGCGATCTCGCCTACGACTTCCTCGTCTTCGCCCAGAGGAATCCGAAACCCTGCCCGATTCTCGACGTCACCGAGCCGGGCGATCCCGAGCCGAAGATCGTGGCGCCGGGAGCGGACATTTCGACGGACATTCCGCGCTACCGCGTCTGGAAGGACGGCGTCTGCGTCGACGAGCCCACCGATGTAAAGAAGTACTGGCGCGACGATCTCGTCGGCTTCCTGCTGGGGTGCTCCTTCTCCTTCGAGGGGGCGCTGCTCGAGGCGGGCATTCCCGTGCGGCACATCGAGCAGAACCGGAACGTCCCGATGTACGTCACCAACATCCAGTGCACTCCCGCGGGCGCGCTCAACGGCCCCGTGGTGGTGAGCATGCGGCCGATCCCCGCCGCGATGGTCCCCAAAGCGGTCCTCTGCACCGGCCGTTTCCCTGCGGTGCACGGTTCCCCCATCCATATCGGCGATCCGTCGCAGATAGGCATTGCCGACATCGACAAGCCCGACCTGGGCGACGCTGTGGATATCCATCCGGGAGAGGTCCCCGTCTTCTGGGCGTGCGGCTGCACCCCGCAGGCGGCCATCATGGCGGTGAAGCCCCCGTTCTGCATCACGCACTCGCCGGGGCACATGTTCGTCGCCGACCCGAAGGACGCCGACTACGCGGTTTTCTAGAAGACCGAAATACTTCTTCACCTACAACGAAGAGGGAGGCCGGAAGGCCTCCCTCTTGCATACGTTCTTTTTCTCTTTCGTGCCCCCGCGTTCCTTAATTGAAGAGCAGGCTCGGGAGCCACGTGGTGAGCTGCGGGAAGATGATGCACAACGCCAAACACACCAGCTGCGTGATCACGAAGGGGACGACGGAGCGGTAGATGTCCCCCATGGGGGGCGCTTCGTGGATGCGTCGGGTGGACGCTCCCCGTTATTCTATATACCCGCGATCTT
>LVBB01000106.1 GCA_001603075.1 Phycisphaerales bacterium Planc_01
GCGTAGAGCGGCGTCTCCTCGACGGGAATGGAAAAAGCCTCTTTCAGAGCCTCCCCGTCGACGCCTCCCGCGGAGACAGTGCCGAGTCCGAGGGCGGTTGCCTGAAGGTAGACGTTCTGGGATGCGTGGCCGGTCTCCGCGTCGACGCAGAAACGGGCGGCATCTCCGAAAGCTGGTTTGAGTTGTTCGTACCGCCCTGTGATGATAAGGACGACGGGGGCGGAGAGAATCCATGGTTGACGAACGGCCGTCATGGCCCGCTCTTTCGCCGGCCCCGAGAAGACGGGAAGGAGGGCGTGCTCTTCCGGTTGGTAGGCGTAGAGGCCGGGGGGCAGGTCGGCGACGTTTTCCACAACGGCGTACACGCGGAGCGGATAGGAACTCATTGCGGAGGGGGCTGTACGGTACCCTTTCTCCGGCAGGGTGATCCCCTGCGCTGCCCAGAGTATCTGTCCGAGAGCGGCGAGCGGAACGGGCGTATTCTCGAAGGCGCGGACGGAACGCCGCTTCGCCAGCGTTTCCTCCAGCGAGACGGTTCCCTCGACGGCAGGAGCGGGAAGGCGGATCGGCTCTCCCGAAACGGCGATCAGAGGGGCGGACGCGGACCGGGCGAAGATGAACGGGGAGAGCTTCCAGAAGCCGAAGCCTCCTCCGACGACGAGCAACAGAAACGCGAACACGCCGAAGCAGTAGAAAAACCTTTTCATTGTTTCTTTTGCCTCCTTGGCAATATAGTAGGGATTACTGAGCAGCCGAAAAATACAGGCATGATATTATAGCACGACAGCTGTTCGAGGAGGTGTGAGAATGGATCGAAGAGAGTTTTTAAAGAAGAGCCTTGCGGCGGGGATAGGCGGTGCGGCGTTGTTGGTTCCGGGAAGCCTGAAGAGGGTCTTTGCGGACTCTGGAAAGCTGCCCGGACTTGCAGCCGTTCGCGGAGGCGAGCCGGGGGAGATGTTCGATCGCGGCATCGCCGCCCTTGGAGGAATGGAGCGATTCGTGAAGAAGGGGCAGACCGTTGCGATCAAGCCGAACATGTCCTGGGACGTCCCGCCCGAGCTGGCGGCGAACACGAACCCGGAGCTCGTCGAGCGCATCGTGGCTCGCTGCCTGGAGGCGGGAGCGTCGAAGGTGTATGCTTTCGATCATACGTGCGACCTGTGGCGGAACTGTTATGTGAACAGCGGCATCGAAGCGGCGGTGAAGCGCGCCGGCGGCATCGTCTCCCCGGCGGAGTCCGCGAGCTCTTACATGAAGGTCTCCATTCCGGGCGCGCGGGTTCTCAAGGAGACCTCGATTCACCGCCTGCTTCTCGACTGCGACGTTTTTATCAATGTTCCCGTGCTCAAGCATCACGGAGGCGCCGGGGTCACGATGGGAATGAAAAACCTCATGGGAACGGTATGGAACAGGGGAGAGTTTCACTCGAAAGGGTTGCACCAGTGTATTGCGGATGTGAGCCTCTTCAGGAGGCCGAATCTCACGGTGATCGACGCATACAGGATGCTCGCGCGGAACGGCCCGCGAGGAGCCTCCGCGAGCGACGTGACCGTACTGAAGGCGCAGATCCTCTCGACGGACATCGTGGCCGGAGACTGCGCCGGGGCGAGGATTTTCGGTCTTGATCCGAAAGATGTCGGCCATATTCGTATGGGCGCGGAGCTCGGGGCGGGGACGATGGATCTCGATTCGCTCGGCGTAGCGCGCATCGTATTGTGATGGACAGGAAGAGAGCGGGAGCGGCGCGAAAGCTCCGCTCCCTTTTCGCTCTGGCGGTTCTTCTTCTCATGACGCTGTTCTTTCTCTTCTTCGCGGGAGGGAGAGAGGGAGGCCTTCCGTGGTTGCAGGCCGTCCCGTCCGTACTTCGATTGTGGACCGGAGCCCTTGTCCTTGCTGCAACCGCCGTCCTGGCGGGGCGCGTGTACTGCTCGGTCCTCTGCTCGTTGGGAACGCTTCAGGAGCTGATTTGGAGAGCGGGAAAGCGCCCCGCATCGTACAGAACCCCTTCGCAGCTTCGCTACTGGGTGCTTGGAGGAGTAGTGGTTGCGGCGGCGGCGGGGTACATGTTCCCGGCGGCGTTCCTCGACCCCTACGTCGCGTTCGGCAGGGGGGTGACGCATTTGCTCCGCCCCCTCGCAATCGAGGGGAACAATATGATCGCCACGTTCCTCGAAGGGTGGGACGTGTACGGTCCGCTCCACCGAGTCGGTCGGGGTCCTCGGCGTACGTTTTGACGGTGAACGGTGCGTCGCGTGCGGAAAGTGCGAGTCCGTCTGCCCCGAAGGGTGCCTTTCGGTAGCGAACCGTCGTGTGGAGGCGGACCGCTGCGTACTCTGTCTCCGCTGTCTTGAGGCGTGTCCTGCGGGAGGGCTGAATCTGGGGCGGCTCTCCTCGCACGAGGGGCTTGCCCGGAGGGGGGCGCTCCGTTACGCTCTCGGTGCGCTCGCAGTGCTCGGCGCCGCCCTGCGCGCCCGGCTCCCGGACAGAACTGTTCCCGCGTCGGCGGCGTCCCGGGAGGAGCGCCTGCCTGTTTCTCCGCCCGGCTCGGGGAGCCACGGCAATTTCACGAAAAAGTGCGTGGCGTGCACTGCCTGTGTTGCGGCCTGTCCGGCGGGAATCATCCGTCCTTCGCTCTCCGCATGGGGGGTACAAGGCATTTTTCAGCCGGAATTGGACTTTTCGAAGGGGTATTGTCAGTTCGAATGCGCGGCCTGCTCCGTTGCATGTCCTACGGGCGCGATCATCCCGCTGCCGCTCGATGAGAAGAAAAGGACGTCTATTGGAAGAGCGCGCTTTTTCCCGCGCAACTGCATCGTCAGGAAGTATGGGCAGGCGTGCGGCGCGTGCTCCGAGCACTGCCCGACGCAGGCTGTCCGGATGGTTCCGTTCCGCCGCAACTTGACTATTCCCGAGGTGGACCCGACGCTGTGCCTTGGCTGCGGCGCGTGCGAATACGCCTGCCCGGCCGAACCGAAGGCGATCACCGTTTCCGGCGTCTCGGTCCACGGCAGGATCCGGGAGTGGAAGAACGAGGGAGCGGAAGCTCCTGTGGTGGCCCCGCTGGAGGAGTTCCCGTTCTG
>LVBB01000107.1 GCA_001603075.1 Phycisphaerales bacterium Planc_01
ATCGAGTCCATGAAGATCGGGAGCTTCAGCGTCGAGGCGATCTGCCCCAGTCCCATGTTCAGGGCGATGCAAAGAGCTACCAGTACCAGCGTTCTGTTCTTCATCGTTCATTCTCCTTTATCGTGTGTTCGCGGCATGACCGCAAGTTCCTCGTATGTGGAAAGAGGGCAGTATTCGCGGGAAAATTCCAGCTCGGAGAGGTCGCCCAGCACCAGTTCCATCGTCGTGCGGACGACGCACCCTTCCAGCACGTGCCCCCCCGTCGTCGTTCCCTCGGGGTTCGATATCGTCATGTGCAGATGCTCGCCCTCCGCGTCCAGCGTCCCGACGAGCGAGACCACCTCGAAGCAGCCGTCGAGCGCCGTCCCGTCCCGACGCCCCGCGAAGCGCAGGCACGCCCGCGACAGGCTGCCGACCACCCCGGCCACGTACCCGGCTCGAATACCGTACGCGGCGACAATCCGCCGCAGCGCTCCGAGAAGCTCTTCCCCCGGAGCCAGCCGGAAGGCCAGGAAACGCCCCGCTGAAAGTCCGATTTTCGTTTCGTTCATCGCGTCCTCCATGAATCCCTCCGCATGCACGCGACAATGCGGATATCTTTCTTTTCGGCGATGAGAATTATAACATGGAAAGCCGTTCGCCGATGACGCGCCGAAGACGACCGCGTATCGAGGACGAGTCCTTTTCCAGTTCGCGGAGTATCAGTCTCGTCGTCCGCTCGGCGATCTCGCCTGTGAAAGCGATGCACTGTTCCATGTGCTCCTTCGAGCCCAGCTTCATGCCGCGCGTCAAGGAGCGACAGCAGAGCGTCCCGTGGTTCTCTTTGAAGAAGTCGTGAAGCTCCTTCCCCAACGCCATGGCTCGGTTGACGCGCTTGTCCTTCGGCGCGCTTCTGCCGAAGAACATCCCGAGCGCCATGATTCCGCCGACGACCGCGCCGCAGGTGCATCCTGAAGCCCCCATTCCGACGGGAAAGCCGGACGCGAGGGCGACGATCTCCTCCGGGAAGGGGGCGTCGAACGCATCGCGGATCGCCTTGAGTATGGCTTCGGAACAATAAAAGTCGCCCGAACGGTAGAGTTCCTCCGCCGCCGAACGGACGGCGACTGGATCGATATCGGTAGGCATCATAACGCACTCCTTGATGTTGAAATTGTCACAAGCATTTCATGATTCATGATGGATTTTTCGTACCGACTCTCCTGATCGCCCGAAATCCGTGAGCATGTAAGCTTCATCTTCCGGATACCTTCTTCGAGAGAGCAAGAAGGATGGAAGAAGCGGACATGCGACGTCGACGCCCTCCTCGAACCATCGCTCCAAAGTTTCGTAGACCAGGCGGACGACATCCTCCTGGACGATGCCCGCCGTACAGCAGAGCCTTCCTTCGCGCACGGCCTCCACCGCCTCCGGGATGGCGTCGACGCCCCCCACCGAAGGCGTTCTGCCGCCCAGTTCCTCGACGGCCCGAAGAGCGCCGAGCGCCATCAGGTCGTTGGCGCAGAATATCGTCCGCACACCCGGCAATTCCGCCAGAAGACTGCGGACCATGAAATACGCTTCGTCGCGGTCGAAGTTCGCGTACCCGGTAAGAATCCGGCGCTGCGGAAACACCTTTGCAAAAGCGTGAAACGCTCCCCGGCAGCGCGCCTCCGAGTGTCGCGCATCGCGGAACCCTCCCAGCGCAAGCGCCCACCCCGAGGGTTCGGAAATGGAGGAGAGCAGCGCGTCGGCGACGATGCGCCCCTGCTCTTCGAAATCGGCGACGGGAACGGGGTGGTACCCCGGCGCTCCTGCGACGACGTGCGGATCGCACTTCGGCCCCACGTCGAACAGAGGCGTCCCCCCGGTCTTGCGAACGGCAGGCGCAAGGTTCGTCGAGGAGAGCGGGTTGATCACGATCGCCTCGTACCCCTCGCCGAGCATCCGCTCAAGCACCCGGCGCTGCTCCTCCGGATCGTTCACGGAACGGGGCGCCCGAAACTCGGGCGCGAAGCCCCGTTCGGGAGCGAGGCGCAGATACTGCGCTCTCTTCTCCCGCCAGAAAGGGTTGTCCGTGTCGCAGAGCAGAATGCCGATTCGCCGCGTCATCGGGAAGAGACTACTTCCAGCCTTCGAAATCGCCGATGTTCTCCGCCGTCGCCAGCATGATCGGGATGTTCAGGCGCTCGGGAAGGTCCGTCGCTTTTTCGGCAAGTTTGAGCGCGTAGACGATGGCGCCTCTCGTCCATGCCGCCTGGGAGAAGGTGGTGGAACCCTGGAGTTTCCCTTCTTTGATGGCGGTGCGAGCCTCCGGGATGAAGTCCGTCCCGTAGACCAGCACTCCTTCGCGTTTGCCCGCGGCTTCCAGCGCATCGGCCGCCGCCAGCGCCATTACGTCGTTCGCGCAGTAGATACCGCGAAGATCCGGGGTGGCCTTGACGAGGTTCGTCGCGATGTCGAACGCCAGATTCCTATCCCACTTCCCCGGCTGCACGGAGACGACCGGGACATTCCCCGCCTGCGCAAAGACGTCGCCCGCGCCCTTCTTGCGGGCCTCGCTCTGCCCCGCCCCGGGAATTCCCTCGATGATCGCGACCTTGCCGCCTTCGGCGCCCATCTTTTGCACCATATCCTCCGCCGCGAGCCTTCCCTGGTCGAGAAAGGTCGCGCTGATCCAGCCGTCGAGCCTGCCGCCCGCGTCCTTCAACGCCTTGGCGTCGATGGCGGGACCGGAGCAGATCACCGGGATGCCCTTTTCGTTCGCCTTCAGAACGCCCGGAATCAGGTTGAACGGGTCCATCGGCGTTGCGATGATCGCGTCATACCCCTTGACCACCATCGTTTCGAGCGTATCGAGCTGCGATTTGAGATCCCCCTCGGTCGGGGCGGACATGATCTCCACCGAGACGTTCATCTCGGAAGACCACTCTTCGTAGCGCTTCTTCATCTCCGTCCAGTAGGGGTTGGAGAGGGTAATGACCAGAACGCCGATCTTCTTGCCGCCGCCGTCCGCCGGGATCGCCCCCAGC
>LVBB01000108.1 GCA_001603075.1 Phycisphaerales bacterium Planc_01
GGATTCGCCTTCGAAACGCTGAGCGGCCGTTTGACGGTGGTCCGCAAGGGAGACCTGTACGAAATGGATTTTCCCGCCTATGCGCCGGCCTCGACGCCGGTTACCGATGCGATGGCCGAGGCGATCGGCTTTCGTCCGACGGAGGCGTGGATCGCCAGGGATCTCGTCTGCGTGCTGGAGGACGAGCAAGACGTACGCGCCGCGATGCCCGATCCGGCGAAGGTGGCGGCGTTGGACGGACTGCTTCTGCATCTGACCGCGCAGGGGCGGGAGTACGACTGCGTGACGCGCAGCTTCGCCCCGAAGGTAGGCGTGCTGGAGGATCCGGTCTGCGGCTCCGGACACTGCCACGTCGTTCCTCTTTGGAGTAAAAAACTGAAGAGGAAGGAGCTGGTCGCGCGACAGGCTTCCAGCCGCGGCGGCACTCTGTACTGCCGGGACCGCGGCGGGAGAATCGAACTGGCCGGAAAAGCCGCGCTGTACTCCGTCGCCGAGATTTTTCCGGGAGAATAACGCCGGGAGGGGAAAAAAATACCGCCAAGAGTCCGCCGGATGGACGTTCGGAACTCCGTCTGCGGCAGGAGATCCCCGGCTTTTTGAAACGGTTCGCCGGGGATTTCTTTTCTACGAGACGCAACGACACGCAACCATATGCTCCGAAGCGTCCCCGACCCGTCGCAGGGACGGACTCTCCGAAAAGCACTCCTTTCGCGAGCACGGGCAGCGGCCGGCAAAAACGCACCCTTCCGCGGCCTCGCCCGTCGAATCCCCTTCCTCCTTCATAATCAGGCGCGCCGTCTTTCGTCTCGGGTCGATGCGGGGGATGGCGGAGAGCAGCGCTTGTGTGTAG
The DNA here is from genome assembly GCA_001603075.1 of Phycisphaerales bacterium Planc_01. GTDB lineage: Bacteria > Planctomycetota > Phycisphaerae > Sedimentisphaerales > Anaerobacaceae > Anaerobaca. The sequence goes on from LVBB01000108.1 coordinate 851, forward strand.
GGGTGCATGGGGGAGCGGCAGAGTTCGTCCGCCGGGGCCGTCTCGACGATCGTCCCGGCGTACATCACCGCGACGCTGTCGCAGAGATATCCCACCAGCGAGAGATCGTGCGTGATGAGGAGCATCGTCAGGGAGAAGCGTCGCCGCATCTCCGCGAGCAGGTTGACGATCTGGGCCTGCAACGAGACGTCGAGCGCGGACACCGCCTCGTCGGCGAGCAGAAACTCAGGATTCGGCATAAGCGCCCTGGCGATGCCGATCCGCTGGCGCTGTCCTCCGGAAAACTCGTGAGGATAGCGGCGGAGATGCTCGCCCCGCAATCCCACGGTCTCCAGTAGCTCCGCCGCGCGATCGGTCCGCTCCTCGCGCCCTCCTATATTGTGGATGTCCAGCGGCTCGCAGAGAATGTCCCGGACGGTCATCCTCGGAGAGAGCGAAGCGAACGGGTCCTGAAAGATCACCTGGCAGCGCCGTCGCAGCCTTTTCATCTCCCTCGGGGAGAAGGCGAGAATGTTCTCGCCTTCGAAGAATACCTGACCGGAGTCCGGCTCCGTCAGGCGGAGAATGTTTCTGCCGAAAGTGGATTTGCCGCTTCCGGATTCCCCGACGAGGCCGGTCGTCTCTCCTTTTCGCAGTGCGAGCGAAACGTTGCGGAGCGCCCTCACGACCTTCCGCGGTTTTCGGAAGAGTCCTCCGCCGACCGGGTAGCTTTTGGAGAGATCGAGCGCCCGTATCCACTCCGGGGCGGGCGCCCCCGGACTGCGCGTCATGCGGTGCGCACCGATGCGGCGTCGTCCGCCTCCACCCACGGAAGAGAGGACGCGAGCGCGCCGTTCAGTTCCGCCGCGCGATGGCACGCGCTCTCCGAGGAACTTCCGGGTATGCGCCGCTCCAGACGCGGCGACGCCGTCTCGCACGCAGCCGTCGAAAACTCGCACCGCGACGCGAAGGCGCACCCTTCGAGCGCCGTTCCGGGCGGAGGAACGCTCCCCGGTATGGCGCGAAGAGGAACGCCTTTGCCGAAGGACGCGGCCGTCGCCGGCATGGAGTGCAGCAGCCCGGAGGTGTACGGGTGCGCCGGCGCGAAAAAGACGGAGCGGATCGGCGCGTTCTCCACGATTTTTCCGGAGTACATCACCAGGACGCGGTCGGCGATTTCCGAGACCACGCCGAGATCGTGGGAGATGAAGAGCACGCTCATATTCATCTCCTCCTGCAACCCGCGGATCAGGTCGAGAATTCCGGCCTGCGTGGTCACGTCGAGCGCGGTGGTCGGTTCGTCCGCTATCAGCAGCTTCGGACGGCAGGCGAGCGCCATGGCGATCATGACTCTCTGCCTCATTCCGCCCGAAAACTGCCTCGGATAGTCGTCGAACCGGCGTTTCGGGTCGGGAATGCGCACCCTGTTAGCAGTTCGAGCGCCTCCCTGGATGGAGCGCATGGTCGCCTCCGATTGCCGCAGCAGATCGACGGCACCGTGATTCGGAGAGTGAAAGAAGAGGTTGCCCGAAACAACGCCGCCGCTCCGCTCGACGAGGCGTAGTATGGAGAGGGAAGTCACGGACTTCCCCGATCCCGACTCTCCCACAAGGGGCGCGGTCTCTCCCTGTGTTTTTTGCAAGAGGGAAATCCCCAAAGGCCATTTCTATTATGCAACAAACACCCTGTCCCACGGTAAACGAGATATTGGATACCGCCTCCACCGCGCGCTTCCCGTCGCGGAACGCGACCGAGAGATTGCGCGCTTCAAGAACGATCATGCGCTGTTTCGACTCTTCTTTCATCTTTTTCCCTCCCTGAGACGAATTCTGCCCTGTGGCAGTAATTCGATCTTACAGGAGTTCGAAGTAGCCAGTTCTGTTCCGGCGCGGAGGGAGCCTCTTCAGGTGCGCGCCATGTGGCTCTCTCAGAGCGCGCCGATGGATCCTTAAGCTCCGCGCGGGTGGCTCAATTTAGGCGCGTTTTGCATTTAACACAGAACCAATGAATTGCTTATATTGTTTTTTGCAAGAGGGAAATCCCCAAAGTTGCAAAGATTTTTCCCCGGGGGGAGG
>LVBB01000109.1 GCA_001603075.1 Phycisphaerales bacterium Planc_01
CCAACTGGACCGGCCGGGGCGGCGAAACCTCCGCCTCGACCTACGTCGTCTGACACCGGCGCGGCAGGGGCGAATGATGATTCGCCCCTGCCGACGAATCACCACTTTGCGACCCGAGGTGGCCATTGTCGCCAAGAAACGGCGGCCGTCCGACTCAGGATTCACCATTTCCTGACGATGACGTTCGACAGCACGCAACCACCCCGGTTTGTCCTTCACAAAACCTCAGTTCCTGATGGACATCGGGATCGGCCCGATGGTAAGCTAATCGCAATTCCACGATAGGCCGAACGACAGGTATTTGGATGGAGAACCCTATGATTGAAGACATCAAGAAACTGGAGGCCTGGTTCGTCACCGGGAGCCAGCATCTCTATGGCCCGGAAACCCTCGAACAGGTTGCGAAGGACTCGAAGGAAATCGCACAGGCCCTTTCCCGCGCAAGACAGGTGCCGGTGAAGGTGGTGTTCAAGCCGGTCCTGACGACGCCGGAAGCGATCTACGATCTCTGCATGAAAGCCAATACCACGCCCAACTGCATCGGCCTGATCACGTGGATGCACACCTTCTCGCCGGCGAAAATGTGGATCGCCGGTCTCAAAGCCCTGAGCAAACCGTTCGTCCATCTGCACACGCAGTACAACCGGGACATCCCCTGGGCCGAGATCGATATGGACTTCATGAACCTCAACCAGAGCGCCCACGGCGGTCGTGAGTTCGGGTTCATCTGCACGCGGCTGCGCCGCAACCGCAAGGTCATCGTCGGCCACTGGCAGGAAGCCGGCGTCCAGGCGGAACTGGGCGTGTGGGCCCGCGCCGCCTGCGCCTGGCACGACACCCAGGGGGCCAAGCTCGTGCGCTTCGGCGACAACATGCGCGAGGTCGCGGTCACCGAAGGCGACAAGGTCGAGGCCCAGAAGCAGCTTGGCTATTCGGTGTACGGCTACGGCGTCGGCGACCTCGTCGCGCGAGTGAACAAGGTCACGGACAAGGAGATCGACAAACTTACAGCGGAATACGAGGCGACCTACGAGCTGACCAAGCCGATCAGCAAGGACGGCAAGCAGCGGGAAGCGCTGCGGGAAGCGGCCCGGATCGAGCTGGGCATGCGGGCATTTCTCGAAGAGGGCAACTTCAAGGCGTTCACCACGAATTTTGAGGACCTGCACGGCCTCAAGCAACTGCCGGGCCTGGCGGTCCAGCGGTTGATGGCCGACGGTTACGGCTTCGGCGCCGAAGGCGACTGGAAAACGGCCGCCCTGGTCCGCGCGATGAAGGTCATGGCCGCCGGTCTGCCGGGCGGCACCAGCTTCATGGAAGACTATACCTACCACCTCGACCCGGCCGGACCGAAGGTCCTCGGCGCGCACATGCTCGAAGTCTGTGCCTCCATCGCCGAGAGCAAGCCCTCACTGGAGGTCCATCCGCTGGGCATCGGCGGCAAGGCCGATCCGTGCCGTCTTGTGTTCAACGTCCCGACGGGGGCGGGCCTCAACGCCTCACTGGTCGATATGGGCAACCGGTTCCGTATGATCGTCAACGAGGTGGACGTGGTCTCGCCGGACGCCGCGTTGCCCAAGCTGCCGGTGGCGCGGGTCGTCTGGGTGCCGAGACCCAGCCTCAAGATCGGCGCCGCCGCCTGGATTCTCGCCGGGGGCGCCCACCACACCGGATTCACGATGGCGCTGACCAGCGAGCACATGCAGGACTTCACGGAGATGGCGGGCATCGAGTACGTCCAGATCGACGCCGGCACGAAGATCTACGACTTCAAGAAGGAACTCCGCTGGAACGAGATGTACTACATGCTCGCCAAGGGCCTGTAGACGCTTTCGTCGCAAGCCATCTTATCGACAGCACGACCGGGTGAGCCCCCAGCGGCTCACCCCTTTCTGTTGGCGTTCACCTGTGCCCGCAAGAGCATGACACGACATGGCCTGGGCCGCGGTCATGGCGAATCCCTGGAACCTCGACCGGGCAAGCGGCGTAGTGAACCATGACGGGCGCGATTGGGCGCTGACAGACCACGCATATTGCAGGGAGTGACCGACATGGCAGAGACGATTAGCATTCTTGGATTCGCGGGCAGCTTGAGAAAGGGTTCGTACAACAAGGCGTTATTGCGCGCCGCGGCCGAATTGGCACCCGAGGGATCGGAGGTGCAGGTATTCGATCTCGAGGGGATTCCACCATTCAGCGAGGACTTGGAGGGCAAACCGGCCGCCCGGGTCAAGGACTTCAAGGCGGCGATCGAGGCGGCCGACGCCGTGCTGATCGTCACACCCGAATACAACTACTCTATGCCTGGCGTGCTTAAGAACGCCATCGACTGGGCCTCGCGACCCTATGGCGACAATTCCTTCGCCGGCAAGCCGGTCGCGATCATGGGCGCATCCGTTGGGACCCTGGGGACCGCCCGGGCCCAGTACCACCTGCGTCAGTGCTGTGTCTTTCTGAACATGCACGTGTTGAACCAGCCGGAAGTCATGGTGGCCTCGGCCCAGGACAAGATCGATCCGGCCGGTCGCGTAACCGACGAGGAGACCCGAAAGAGAATCGCGCAATTGCTGGTGGCACTGGTGGCCTGGACTGAGCAATTGCGATGATCCACCCACCGGACGCGGGACAGGAGAAAGCCCCTCTGCCGCTGTCGCCGTCCCTTGCGTGATTGTGCGCTTCGTTTTTCGTCCGAAATGACTGAAAGCGTTGGCCCAGGTTGACCTTGCCGGAGAATTCCGGTACGATTCGGACAGATCGAACGTCGAGCCCCGATCGCGAGATTCACGGGGATCGGGGTCAGGAGTATTGGGTGCACAAGAAGGGAAGACGCCATGTGGTTCAGGATCTTCATGATCGTGGGAGTCATCGTCGTCGCCGGCGGCTGGATCGTCTACGGCATCTATGACTACAAGATGCGGCAGGAGGAGAAGAAACAGCCGAAGCCGCGTTCCGAGAAGCTCCAGAAGACACAGACCGAGGTTTCCGACTGGGCCAAGCAGATGGCCGCCTTCAAGAAGCCCGTGGCCAAGCGGCAGGCCCGAGGCGACCAGGACGACGACGCATAGAGGCCGATCGCCACCTCTCTTTTCGGGAGCCTGCCATGACCAGCCACTTCCTGACCGAGGACTTTCTCCTTCCGAGCGAGACGGCCCGGCGTCTGTACCACGATCACGCGGCGAAGATGCCCATCTACGACTATCATTGCCACCTGCCGGCCCACCAGATCGCTTCCGATCATCGGTTCGAGAACCTGACGCAGGCGTGGCTGCACGGGGACCACTACAAATGGCGGGCCATGCGAACCAACGGCGTGGCGGAGAAGTACATCACCGGTGACGCCGGCGACTACGAAAAGTTCGAGCAATGGGCGGCCACCGTGCCCTATTGTATCGGCAATCCGCTTTATCATTGGACGCACCTGGAGCTGCGCAAGCCGTTCGGGATTACGGCCAAGCTGCTGAACCCTCAGACCGCCAAGGAAATCTACCATGCGTGCAGCGAGATGCTGCGCAGCGCCGAGTTCAGCGTCCGCAACATCATGCGGAAGATGAACGTCAAGCTGGTCTGCACCACGGACGGGCCGCTCGACTCGCTCGAACACCATCGCCAGGTTCAGGAGGACGGCTTCGAGATCAAGGTGCATCCCGCCTGGCGGCCCGATCCGGCGATGGCCACAGAAGACCTCCAGGCGCTGAACGCCTTCATCGACAAGCTGGGTGCTCTGTGCGACATAGAGATTGTCAGCTTCGATGACTACCTTGACGCACTGGTCCAGCGTCACAGCTATTTCCACGAGCAGGGCTGCCGATTGTCCGATCACGGCCTGGAGACGGCCTATGCGGAAGACTACACCGAGAAGGAAGTGCGGACCATCTTTGGCAAGATTCGGGCGGGTAGGGAGCTGACCGCACGCGAGAGCCTCCAGTTCAAGTCGGCCATGATGGTCGAGTTCGGACTGATGGACGCCGAACGTGGCTGGGTCCAGCAGCTCCACCTCGGCGCGTTACGAAACAACTGCACGCGCCTGTACACCCAACTCGGGCCCGATATCGGGTGCGACTCCATCGGGGATTTCGAGATCGCCAGGCCCCTGGCGAAATTCCTGGACCGCCTGGACCGGAAAGGCAGGCTGCCCAAGACGATTCTCTACAACCTCAATCCGCGCGACAATGCCCTTCTGGCTACGATGATCGGCAACTTCCAGGATGGCTCGGCCCCGGGCAAGATGCAGTGGGGTTCGGGCTGGTGGTTCCTCGACCAGAAAGACGGGATGGAGGACCAGATGCGCACGCTGGCGAACATGGGCCTGCTGAGCCGCTTCGTCGGGATGCTGACCGATTCAAGGAGCTTCCTGTCCTATCCTCGACACGAGTATTTCCGTCGGACGCTGTGCAATCTGCTGGGCGGCGACGTCGAGGCCGGCCTGATCCCCAGGGACATGGGCCTGCTCGGCAAGATGGTCGAGGACATCTGCTACAACAACGCCCGCAACTACTTCCCCATGCAATTGGACTGATCCAGCCTTTCCACCATCGGCCGCCGAGGATCAATCGCGTCGGTTCTCACTCGCGACGTTCCTTCGCGATGAAATGCTCGATCAGCCAGTACAGGTCTTCGTTTCCTGCAGAATTCACGTATGCGCCGGAGAGGGCCGAGGTGTCGTCGCCCAGGCTTGCGATGAATTCGAGCGTGCGTTTGTCCGTCCACTTCTGTCTCTCGGCATGGCCGTCGGCAAAGCCGAACGTGCTCGACTTGTTGTGGAAGGAGGCCAGCGCGTCGTAGAAGGTGTAACTGGCCGGGTTCTCCAGCACGTTCTGCCCGCCGTCGAGCCGGAAGTGCCAGCCGCCCTCGTTCTCGCCATAGTTGCCGCCCTGATGCTCCTCTTCGAGGAACACGTAGTAGAACGCACCGTTCTTGATGTCGGTCAGTCTGCGATAGGGGCGGTAGCCATAGGTGCCCGTGCGAACGTGGCCAAACGCATACGAGATGGAGTAGCTGCGCCAGCAGTCGCGCGGCGGGTTTCGCGTGCTTCGGCGATTGTCGCCCGGGCAGCGATAGGCGCCGACGTCCTGGACGTATTTCCAGAGCGATCCGGCCTGGATGCCGCGAAACCGGTCCTGGTCCGTGATGGTGATCGGGGCCGGCTTGATCAGGTCGTTGCCCGCCGCGTCCTTGGGCCGCAGGACCCACGGCGTCCTGTCGTCGGGCGTATCGTAACAGGCCCGGTTGTTGACGAGCAGACCATCGTAGTCGTCGGCGTAGAGAAACCAGGCGGTCAGCAAGGTGCGATGGTTGCCGAGGCAGGCCGCCGACGAGGCGACCTTCTTGGCCGTGCTCAGGGCCGGCATGATGATGCCCATCAGAACGGCGATGATCGCGATGACCACCAACAGCTCGATCAGTGTGAATCCCTTGGTTCTGCTCATAGGAATACCCTCTGCGCCATATCAGTCGCGTGAGGCCTTCGGCGTGGACGTACGCACCGGCGTGTCGTTCCGCCAGAAGTCCGCATGATACGTGGGACCATCCTTGTTCCATATCTTGCTGACGATGTCGATGTCTCCGTCGCCGTCCACGTCACCGAGCACGGCGTCGTGCCAGCCGGGATTGCCGACGTGGATGATGTTCGGCGTGAAGGTGGGCTTGGCGCCGCCGGAACTGAGCCAGATCACGCCGCGCGGCTTGAGCCCCGGCGTCTTCATCGGCAGCTTGCCCTGCGACTGCATGTAGGTGTCGGGGTCTTCTTGCTCACCGGCAAAGACGTCGGGAACCCCATCGCCGTTGAAGTCGGCCACGCCCAGGGAGTGGAACGACCCGGTGTGCGGATCGCCCGGCGGGTCGGGCAGTTGGTGACGGACCCAGCCGGTCCCGCCGCCGGTGTTCTCGACCCAGTAGACATGGGAGAACCCGGTGTCGCAGTCGCTGTAGACGATGTCCTCGTGTCCGTCGCCGTTCATGTCGGCGACCCAGACCCGGATGCTCGTTCCGTAGGAGGCGTTGGGGATCGGCTTGTGGGGCCAGGGGTGTCGTTTCCAGGGGCCGCGGCCGTCGCCGGGGTTTTCAAACCACAGGCCCGGAATCACCAGGTCCGTGTGTCCATCGCCGTTGATGTCGCCGAATCCTTTCGGGGCCACGCCGCCGTGGTCGTCGCGATCGTCGGCCACCACCGTCTTGGCGAGGTCGGCGGTCGTGTCGAACCATGCCAGAACGTGGCCGTCGTAGCTGACGATGTCGAGCTTGCCGTTGCCGTTGATGTCGGCGGCGATGACATCGTGACCGCCCCCGTCATAGGGAAAGACTTGCCATGGGGTATCGGGCTTGTCTGCGAGGACGCCGGGGTTCTTGAACCAGATGCCGCGATACACCATATCGACGAATCCGTCGTGGTCCACGTCGAGAGCCACGGCGCCAAGTGTGTTGGCGAACGTCTCCGATGTGCCGATGACGTGCTGGACCCAGGTCGCATCGTCTTTGCGTTCGTACCAGTAAGCCGTCTGCGTCTCGCGCCGGGAGATTGCCATGTCGAGATCACCATCGCCGTCGAAGTCAGCCAGGCCGATGCCCCCCGTTCCCCACGACGAACCCGGCAGCGGATCGGCGATCACGAAGTGCGTCCACTTCATCTCGGCTGCCTTCGTTGCCACCGTGCCGAGGGCACCGACGGCACAGATCAACATCAGCGTCCCGGTTGTCAGGGCACGTCTTCCGGCAAAATGGGGCTGGCTGGTCATCCGCGTACCTCCGTGAAAATCATGCATTGGTTGTAGGGGGCGAGGCTCCCCTCGCCCCCACCGCGTTCTGCATCTATCCCAATACGAGTCCGGCGGTCCTTCTACGGCTCGGCGTCCATGACGCGGACGTCGTCGATGTAGATCGTGCCGATGCCGCCGGGCATCGGATCATTCCGGTCGCCGACCCCGACCACCATCTTTCGGATGGCCGCCGGATTCACTCCTGGGAAATCCGCAAGCGGAATTTCCCATTTCTGCCACGCATCCGTAGTGGCCAGTCCGGCGTCCTTGACGGTGGCCATTCGGCCGGCGCTGTCTTCCAACGCCACATATACCTGTTCGGGCGGATTGCTGGCAATGCCCACGTCGCGAGAGACCGTGAACGGGCCGGCGGGCACCACCTGCCCGGTCGTGCTGACGTTGGAGAATCGCCCCTCGATGAACTGGCCGGAGGCGTGAGAGCAGACGACCAGCCCGATGTAGACCGGGTCCATCATGCTGATGTTCACCTCAGAACCACTGTCGAGCAGCGGCATCCAATTCACACCGTCGTTCGACCTGGCCGCCTTGAAGACAAACCCTTCTCGCGTCAGGCGCAACCAGATCGGCGTCGTTCCAACGCCATCGATGGTGGCGACGCTGGATGTGTCGCCGCCGGTGGTGACGCGAGCCGTCAGCCGGGTCCTCGGATCAGGTTCGGCAAAGACGATCGCGTTGGCCGCGTTGTAGTCGAGCGTGTCCCGAATCATCACGCCGACTCTCGGATCGCCGTGAGGAAGCTCTTCGCTCATCCCGTCGACGCGAACCGTGATCGAGCCATCGCCCGTCAGTTCTTTGTAGGCGAAGTGGAACTGGTCCGACGTGGCCCAGATGTTGTACCCGGCGCCGGTGATCGTATAGGTCTGTGACAGCGGATCGTAGTGAGTGGCTCCCGACAGCGTGCGGCCACGGACCTGCATCTGAAGCGAGCCGCCTCCATAGGCCGTCCAGTCCTGCGGCGAGAACCAGCTCCGCTCGGCCTCGGAGTAGTAAGGCGCGACGCTGTTGTCGAAATGCAGCGGCATGGATTGCCTGCCGCCGTGGACGACCCCTTGCTCGGCAAACGGGGCATCGAGGTGGCCTACGGTCGAACCGCTGCTGCCGTCGGCATAGCCGTCCAGCCAGGTCTGGAAGATGGTCTCGTCCGCATCGATATTGTCCGTGTAGCCCTCGAAATCGTCCACGATCAGATAGTCGGCCACGGTGAACGTCCAGATGTAGCCGGTGCTGATGGTCCCATCGCTGCTGATCTCATCGACGCGCCAGAAGTACTGCCGGCCTCTTTCAACTGCCGGGGTCGGCATGTAGTTCGGCGCGTTGAACCGCCCGCGATAGATGCCGGTCGCGTCCGAGGCGTCGGCCTTTCGGACCAGCGCGCGGTCCGTGCCGAGATAAACGTCGTGCTGGAACGCCAGCGCTCCGGGCTGCCAGGTCAGCAGGACCGCGCCCGAACTGTCGGGCGTGGCGCCGTTGGCCGGATTCGGATTCGATGCCGGTAGCGGGTCGCCCTTCATCACCTGATCGAGATCGTTGAACGTCAGAGCCTTGTTGTACACCCGGACGTCATCGATGAGGCCGTCCCACGCGCGGAGTCCGGCGCCGCCGACGATGCTGTTGCCGATGGTGACGTCGAGATCAGGGTTGGCGGCCACGGCGGTGCCGCCCTTGCCGCTCTGGCCGACCTGTTCCCCATCCTTATACAGGAACATGTTCGTGCCGTCCCATGTGGCGGCGGCATGCGCCCACTCTCCAGCCGCCAAGGGCCCGGACATGGCCAACAGGGTGGTGCTGTCGCGATCGTCGTTTGTCTTAAGCCGGAACCGCAGAACGTAATTGGCCCCGCTGGAGTTCGAACCCAGCATCCACCACGCATCATTGGCGGCCGCGACGCCACTGGCCTTCTCGATGATGCGGGCATCGTGCTGTGAAAAGCTCTCGGGGCGAATCCACGCGGCCATCGAGATGCCGCCATCCGGCAGATCAAATGCGGGAACCACCACGGCGTCATTGGCATTGCCGTGCTCGAAGTCCAAGGCCCGGCCGAACAGACCGTCAACCCGGGCCACCGATCCTGTCAACGTGCCGTGGCGATCGTGACCCGAGGAGTCAATTGCGATCGTCCCATCCTCTTCATCGAACTTCCACCAGCCGACCAGGCTGGGATCGACGGGGGCGATCTCCCGGAGCGTCGTGAAGCTCCAGACGGGCCCGACGACCGTCGTGCCGTCGGAGAGGATCTCATCGACGCGCCAGTAATACGTCCTGCCTCTTTCGAGCGAGCCGGCTACGAACGCGGCTTCGGCCTGGCTGCCCTGGTAGGTGCCGTCGGCGCCCTCGGCAACGGCATTGGGATCGTCGCCGAAGTAGACCTCGTGCAAAACGGCGTCCAGACCGGGCGACCAGGTCAGCGCGGGCTGCTCGGCGCCGACCATCTCGGCGCCGTCCTGCGGAACGGGGGCATGGGCCGACGACGGAGCGGCCATGAAACTCCAGACGGCGCCCTCATGAACGATCCCATCCACGTCGATCTCATCAATGCGCCAGTAATACGTGGCGCCGGGCTCGAAAGCGGGCGTATTCCAGTGCGTCACGCTGCTCGGGGTTTCATCGACCTTGTCGGCCTCACTCAACTCCGGCGAAGTCCCAAAGTAGACGGCGTGTGAGATGGCGTACTCTCCGGCTCTCCACGCCAACGGGCCGGACGACACACCGTCGACCCCGTCCGCCGGCTGGGGTTCTGAGGCCTTGAAGGCGACGTACTCGGCTACAGCCATCACCTCCTCCACGGAGGGAGAGGCAATAATCGTGTTTCCAAAGCCGATATACACGTCCCAGATACGTACGAATCCACGGAACCGGTCATCCTCGACGTAGTGTCTGGCCCATGCGGCGGCATAGCGGCTGTTGCCGCCTGCCGACGAAAACACCGCCCTTGCCAGCACGGTGAAGCCGGTGGGGTCGTCGGGGATCGCGGTCGCCCGCGTCGAGGCCCACCTCTGAGTCAAACCCCAGTCCGTGCCCGCCGATGTCAGGACCACCTGTTGGTTGCTCTCATAGGGCTGATTGGCCGCGTTGAACCCCAGGATGCCGGTGGACCCTCCGTTGCCCCACGTTGTTGTCGTCCCATCGGCGTGGCCCTGGTAGTACAACGGAAGCTCGCCGTACCAGACGATCTTGCCGCCTGCATCGAGGTATTGACGCAGCGTGCAGTCTGCCGATTGCGACTCGGTGATCGTGTCGGGTACGACATCGCGACAGAACACCACCACGCTCAGCGCGCCGTCGTCGATGTGGTCGTCCATCCAACTCTTCAACTCGTCGGCGTTAAGGATCGCGTAGCCGGCGCCGGCCAGGGCGTCGCGCATCGCTTCGCCGCTGCCGACCCATTGCGTGGCGTAGCGTCCATCCCAGTATGCGGCGCGTCTCCATTGCACAGCACCCGCTCTTGCCGCCGTCAATCCGAGGACAGCGGCGAGCAGCACAACAGGAAGCATCTTTCGAGACATGTTCATCCTCCTTCGCAATCTGACTTTTCGGTTGTCCGTGGTTCCGGGGACCGGACGGTTCTTGCCAGGCCGCACGACGGCGGCGTACACAAGTCGACCTCGACGCCGTCTGGCGCTGCCCAGATCGGCGGCAACGTGTCTACTCTACATCGCGATTATCGGGATTCCGCCGTCTCGGTTCCTGGCCATCTTGCGTCAATTTGTTGCCATTTTGCGGCATCCCCCGCTGAATGGCCCGCGCCGTGATGCCCAGAGACAGCGTGTCATATCATCTGCTGTTTGCGGTATTGCGCCGGGCTGATTCCCGCTTCCCGGCGGAAGAACCGGCACATATGAGCCGCGTCGGAGAACCGCATCGCCTCGGCGATCTCTGAGATGGACATCTGTGTTTGCCCGAGCAGCCTCGTCAGCCGGTCGAGGCGGCTGCGGCGGATTTCGTCGTGTACGGACCGCTGGAGTGCTCGGCGAAAGCGGCGTTCCAACATCCGTCGCGAAAGGCCGGCGTGAACCGCCACGTCCTCGACGGCCACAGGGTTTCTCGCCTGGTTCTGAATGAACCGCACGGCCGCCACCACCTGCGCGTCCTCGATCGCCAGGATGTCGGTCGATTGACGCATCACCACGCCGGTCGGCTGGATACGCAGAGCGGGCCTGTCCGACTGGCGGCCCGTGAGGATGCGATCGAGCGATTGGGCGGCCTCGTAGGCCACCTTCTGCGTATTCATCGCGACGCTCGAAAGGGAAGGGCTGCACAGGTCGCAGATCATGCTGTCGTCGCCGACGCCCACGACCGCCACTTGATCGGGGACCCGCAGATCGGCGGTTCGGCAGGCGTTGAGGACCACCTCGGCCCGGTCGTCGTTGCAGGCCATGACCCCCACCGGTTTCGGCAGGGCCGCAAGCCAGGTCCCCACGCTGCGCATCTCTTCGTCCCATCCCGATGGACGCCGCGACCGCGATTTGGCGCACGGCGCCACGTAGACGTCCGTCGGAAAACCCGCACGATTCACCTCGGCACAGAAGCTGTCCCGCCGCCGGCGCGACCACCACCAGTCGTCGAAACCGCAATAGGCGAAATGGTGCAACCCCCGATCCAGCAGATGTCGGGCCGCCGTCTTCCCAACGGCCTCATGATCGCTGAGCAGGTTGACGACGCCCGGTATTTGCTCCTGCGTGTACGGCACGCAGACGATCGGTACGCCCAACCTGATGATCCGGTCGATCTCCGGAGGCTCCCGCATGAAGACACCGTCGGGCTTGAGCCTTCTGAGAAACGGCATGATCTTGCCTTCGCAGGCGGCCTCGTCGAATCCCAGCGGCCGATAGAACGTCCAAAGCGTGTGCAGACGGGCATACTGTCCAAAGCCGCTGAGCAGGTGCCGGGTGTACTCTCTCGACGGATTGATCAACAGAACGATCTTCCTGGGCATACGCCGTCTGACCTCCAACGCAGGCCGCCCATCGAGCCGGCCGAGAGAGACGCAAACGATCAGGGCTGCCGGGTCGACTCGAGGTAGCGGAAGAACTCCGCGTCGGCGCCGATCATCAGGGTGGTGTTGCGTCCCATGGCGCGATAACTTTCGAGGGTGCGGAAGAACGCGAAGAACTCCGCGTCGGCGCCATAGGCGGCGCCATAGGTGCGGGTGGCTTCGGCATCGGCCTTGCCACGAATCTCCTCGGCCTGCCGCTCGGCTTCCGAGCGAATCTGGCGCAACTGACGTTCCATCTCGCCGAGAATCTCCTGGCTGCGTCCCTCGCCTTCGGATCGGAACTTGGCCGCGATGCTCTGTCGCTCGGAGATCATGCGGCTCTCGACCTGCCGGCGGACCGATTCGATGTAATTGATCCGCTTGATGCGGACATCAACGAGTTCGATGCCCAGTTCCGGCATCAGACGCGATGCGGCGATCCGCATCTGCTGCTCCAGACGCTCGCGACCCATCTTCGGTTTCTCCAGGGCCACGTCCTCGCGAACCAGCGTCTCGTCCTCCAGATCCTCCACATCCACGTCCCAGTCGTGCGATCGAACGATCTCTTCGAGATCGGCGCCGGAAACGATGTCACGCACCACCGAATCGATGATGTCGTCCAGACGCGTGCGCGCCCCCAGCTCGTCGCGTACGGAGCGGAGGAACTGCAGCGGATCGACGATTCGCCAGCGGGCCGTCGTATCGACCACAATGAACTCGCGGCCCAGGGTCGGAATCTGACTGACGTCCCCGTCCCACGCCAGCAGGCGCTTGTCGAACCGGCGGACCTCCTGGATGAATGGACGTTTCCAGTGCAGGCCCGGCGTGGCGATGACATCACCCACAGGCTCGCCGAACTGCACGATGATGCCCTGCTCGGCCTGGTCGATGACGAACAGGGTGCTGCCGAGAATCACCGCGAGGACCACGACGCCGACAAGAAGGATGGCCGGAATGACAGGCTTCATCGGTCAACCTCCTTCAGGTTCTGCGCCTCTCGCAGGTGCAGCAGAGGCAGCGGCGTGCTCTGGCCTTCCTGGATCACCAGCACCGATCCGATCTGAGGCAGGATTTCGGACAGGGTTTCCAGGTACATGCGCCGACGCGTCACCTCGGGGGCCGCCTGATACTCGGTGAGGATCGAGCGAAACCGCGCCGCCTCACCCAAGGCCTGGTTGGTTCGCTCGGCAGCATACCCCTGGGCCTCGGCAATGATGCGGTTGGCTTCACCCTTGGCGCGAGGGATCGCTTCATTGGCCCGCTTCGTGGCCTCGTTGATCATCCGTTCCCGTTCCTGCCGGGACTCGTTCACCGCGTTGAAGGCCGGCTGAACGGCGCGGGGCGGCACGACGTTCTGCAGTTCCACCGTCACGATGTGGATCCCCGTTTCGTACAGGTTCATGGCGGCCTGGATCTCCTCGCGCGTGGTGCCGGCGATCTTGACCCGGGCCGTCGTAAGGATCTCGCTGCCGAGATGGTTGCCGACGACCCGCCGCATGACCGATTCGGAGATGTCGCGCAGGGTCCGCGTCGGCTCGCGCATGCTGTAGAGGAACTTGATCGGGTCGCCGATGCGATACTGCACGACCCATTCGACGTCGATGATGTTGAGATCTCCCGAGAGCATCAGTGATTCGTCGGGAAAACTGCGCTCGACGTAGCGCGTCGGCTCGCCCGTCGCCGCCGTGCGAAAACCGAACTCTTCCTTGAGCACCCGCTCGGTGGCGACCCGCTGGACCTCGTCAATGCCGAAAGGCAGCTTGAAATGGAGACCGGGATCGGTGGTCTTGATCACCGCACCGAATCGCTTGACCACAGCGCGTTCTTCCGGCTGCACCGTATAGACCATCGTCACCGTGGCGAAAGCCGCGAGCAACACGATGAGCCCTGCAGCCACAATCGGCAACCAGCGGCGCAGATCGGCGAGCAGCACATTGACGTCCGTGTAATTGCGCTCTTCGGGAAATCTCATGAGCGCATCGTACGCGATCCGTTGGTCCCCGTCAAGCATCCCGAGCGGTTCTTTTTCGCTCTGTTCTCAGCCGGCACGCGTCAAGACACAACGGCTACACTCGGGAAACTCCCTGCCCCGCCTTGAAACGACTGACCAGCAAACCGACCAGCAGGATCGTCAGCGTGCCAAACACCGGGACGAGAAAGGCGTGGAGCCCGCTGCGCAGGGCCGCCCATCCCTCGGGCAGACGGCTCGAAAGCGACATCCAGGCGATGACCAGCATGCCCAGACAGACCCCGGCCACGGCCGCCGGATTGCCCGCTCGCCGGGAGATCATCCCCAACAGAAACAGGCCGAGCATGCCACCGCCGAAGATGCCCGACAGCGTCCACCACGCATCGAGCGCGCTGGTGACCTGGACCAGCAGCAGCGCCATGCCCGTGCCCAGCAGGCCCCAGACCACGGTCGCCCCGTACAGCACGGTCATCGACTGACGCTCGCTCGCGGTGCGATTGACGTACCGCTGGTAGTAGTCCCGCAAGATCAACGTGGCCGAGGAATTCAGGCTGGTCGAAACCGTGGACATGGCTGCGGCGAAGACGGCGGCGATCAGCAGGCCCGTGATGCCGACCGGCAGCCGGGCACCGATGAAGTGCGGAAAGACCTTGTCGCCGATCTCTTCCTGGGTCAGAGCGTCGCGCGTCGCGGCCCATACATCCGGGTTGGCCGCCGGGTCGAGGCCTTCGGCCTGGAGCTTCTGCGCAGCCACCATCGTGCGAACCTCTTCGAGCGCCTCGGGATGGACCTGGTAGTGGGCGAACAGGCTCGTGCCAATGAAAAAGAAGACCGCGGAGACCGGTACATACAGCAGACCGCCGAGCCAGACGCTCTTACGGGCCTCCCGATCCGAGCGCGAGGCGATATAGCGTTGGACGTAGTTCTGATCGATTCCGAAGTTCTGGAGATTCATGGTCACGCCGTAAATCAGAACGACCCAGAAGGTCGGGTCGGCCAGCGAGAATCCGAAACTGCCGAGGCTGAACTTGTCGCGGGCCGCCGCGATCGAGAAGACCTGCCCCGGCCCCTCCGGCATCCCCAACAGCATGACGGCCACGCAGACGGCGGCGCCGGCCATCAGCACAATCGACTGCATCGCGTCGGCCCAGATCACCGCCACGATCCCGCCGACGAACGCATAGATCGTCACGGAGACACCGGTGATCAGGATGATCGTGCGGATGTCCCAGCCCAGCAGAACGCTGAGCGGAAGGGCCATCAGATACATCACCGCTCCCATGCGGGCCAATTGCGTGAGCAGATAGAAGACGCTGGCATACACCCTCGCCCACGGGCCGAAGCGGCTTTCGAGGTGGGCGTAGGCCGAAACCTCGCCCGTCCGTCGGTAGTATGGCAGAAACCACCGCACTGCAATCCAGGTCGCCAAGGGCAGGGACAGGCTGAAAACGAACGGGTTCCAGTTGGACGCGTAGGACTTGCCCGGCAATGCCAGAAAGCTGATACTGCTGAGGTAGGTAGCGAAGATCGACAGCCCGCACACCCAGCCGGGCAACGAACGCCCCGCCGCGGTGAAGCCCTCGGTCGAGCGGCTCTTGCGATAGAAGTAGAAGCCGATCGCCATCGTGCCCGAGAAATAGGCCGCCAAGACGATCCAGTCAATGCCGGTAAAATGCGTCCTCATGCGCGCCCTTCCAGAGAGTATCCCGACGTCCATCGGGATCAGCCTGTGCGTTGTGGCAGAGTGTGGGCTGTCCAGTGGGACCTGTCAAGCGTGAAGTGTGACGGCTCTGCGTCGGGATTGACACGGCCCGGCACGTCGGGTAAGGTGTGCCGCGCATGCCGACCTCTCGTCGGATGATGCTCAAACAGTGGGCATGGCCCAATCGAGAAGGTGAAAGGAATTCCTGATGCAGACCGTGCTACAGACGAGTATCGCCGGTACGAAGCCGAGCCGGGGCAAAGTCCGCGATATCTACGACCTGGGCAAGACGCTGCTGATCGCGGCGACCGACCGGATCAGCGCGTTCGACGTGATCATGACCAACGGCATTCCTTATAAGGGCATCGTCCTGACGCAGATCTCGAAGTTCTGGTTCGATTTCTTCGCGGGCCAGATCGAGCACCATCTCATCAGCGACGACGTCGCGGACTTTCCCAAGCCGTTCTGCGACCACGGCGACCAGCTTGCCGGCCGGAGCATGCTGGTGAAGAAGGTCGAAGTGCTGCCGATCGAGTGCGTCGTGCGCGGCTACCTGGCGGGTTCGGGCTGGAAGGAGTATCAGGCGGACGGCACGGTCTGCGGCGTGAAGCTGCCGGCGGGCCTCAAGCAGTGCCAGAAGCTCCCCGAACCGATCTTCACGCCCGCCACCAAGGCCGAACTGGGCGCTCACGATGAGAACATCAGTTTCGAGCGGGCCGCCGAGATCGTCGGTCGCGACAAAGCCGCATACGTCCGTGACCGCAGTATCGAGATCTTCCTAAAGGGCAGCGCCTACGCCGAAAGCAAAGGGCTGATCCTGGCCGACACCAAATTCGAATGGGGCCTGGTCGACAGCAGGATCATCCTGATCGACGAGGTGCTGACGCCGGATTCGTCGCGTTTCTGGCCGGCCGACAAGTACGAGGCAGGCCGCGACCAAGAGAGCTTCGACAAGCAATTCGTTCGCAACTATCTCGAAGACATCCGGTTCAACAAATCCGGCCCGGGCGTCGAGCTGCCGCCTGAGATCGTCGCGAAGACCAGCGCCAAATACATCGAAGCCTACGAACGCCTTACCGGCCAGACCTTTGCCTGGCAGCAGTAGCACGGGAACAGGCCTCGTCACAGCAGGCACAGATCAACAGAACCCAGCGCCGCCTTGGCGTGCGAGCAGATATGTGGAGAGACGGAGGCATGGAGACTACCGGACGCGTGACGTATCACGTGGTCTTCTCGGAACACGACGGCTGGAACGTCGTGCAGGAGAATTCGGGACGGGTGGTGGGCACACATCGTTCGCGGACTAACGCCATCCTTCAGGGACGCGACCTGGCAAGGACACACGCATACAGCCTCCTGGTCATCCACGACCGTGAGGGCCGGATCGAGAAGCAATACAACTACGGCCTGCGTCCTCGCGATATCGCCGTATGACGGGCGGTGCGATCCGGCGAAGTCTCGCCGGCAAACGTGACATTCACGCCTGTCCGGATGGTCTATGCCGTCGCACCAAGCCAATGTCCTATAACTGACGCCCTCAAGACGCAGATCGAACCCCGCCGTATCACCAGACGGTGTAACCATTCCGCGATTAAAGGTCGCCGTATGCCCGAAGCCCCTCGTCCTGCCCCGATGTCCATTTCCGATAAGAATTTAGGTATCATGGTAAAAAGCGGGGTTTCGGTGTTTTTTTCGACTTGACAAACCGGCGGACAGTGGTTAATGTGGGCCATCAAGGCAACCTGGAAGGGCCTTCTGTCAAATGGAGTTGGCGAAAAAGGAAGGGGCAAGGATGAAGGATCTATTCACCACCGGCGAGGCCGCCGAGATTTGTAGAGTCAGCCAGCAAACCATCATTCGCTGTTTTGACTCGGGCCGACTCAAGGGCTTTCGCGTACCCGGTTCGAAGTTCCGCCGCATTCCACGCCAGAATCTGATCAAGTTCATGCGGGACAACAACATCCCGCTGGACAATCTGGATTCGGGCAAGAAGAAGGTGCTCGTGGTCGATGACGACGCCGAGATCGTCGAGCTGATCAGTGACATCCTGAGCCGGGACGGTCGGTTCGACATTCGGACAGCGTCAAGCGGCTACGAGGCGGGCATGGCCACGCAGCAGTTTCGGCCGGACCTGATTCTGCTCGATTACATGTTGCCCGATGTCAACGGCAACGTCGTCTGCCAGACGATCCGAAGCAACCCGGAGTTCGAGAACACGCGGATCATCATCGTCAGCGGCGTGATCAAACAGGAAGAGATCGACCAGCTCCTGCGATCGGGTGCCGAGAGCTTCGTTCGCAAGCCCTTCACCATCGCGGAACTGACGGAGAAGGTCGATGCGGCCCTGCAATTCGCGTAGGCCAGACGGAACCGGCCGGGACAATAGGCGCTCAAGCAACGCAAGGACATGCTGCTTCATCGAGGCGGGTGAACCACATCGCAAGGACGGAACGAGGGCATCGGCATGGCCGAACGAAGTGTGAACGCAGCCGCTTCCCGCAAGGTGGAACTGGCCGCAGGTGAACTGGAGGCGCTGTCGGTGCCGCCGTGCATCGCGGTTCAGTATCTGTCGAGGATGCTGGAAGGTCGTTTCTCCGCCGGCTCCGTCAGTTCCATTGCCGAGTGCGAGCCGGTGATGGCGGCGCGAATCCTCGCGCTGGCGCAACACTGTCCCGCCGCCCCGGTCGGCCAACGTCACGCGATTCATCTCGTGCTCGACCGCCTCGACGCCGACGAGGTCCGCGACGCCCTGCTGGGGCTCAGGGTCCCATTTCCGGCAGACATCGGCGGCGAGTTCTCCGAGAGCCAGCCGCCCTTGCTGGCGCGAGCCGATCTGATCCGCCACAGTCTGGCCGTGGCGGTCTGCGCCCGGCACATCGTGGAGGCTTCTCAACCGGCTTTGGATCCGCACATGGCCTATTCGGCCGGTCTGCTCCACGACATCGGCAAGTTCGCCCTTCAGGACATCATGCCCAAGAGCCTGGCTGCCATCGTCCAGGAGGCCGAGGCCACCGGATCGAGCCTGTACGCGGTCGAACAGAAGCATCTCGGGACACACCACGCCATGCTCGGCAGGCAATTGGCAAGAAAATGGCGCTTGCCGGAACCGATCGCAACGGCAATCTGGCTGCACCACAGCGCCCCCGTCACGGCGTTGCCGGGTCTGCCGGAGACGGATATCGCCCGGATCGTGTGGGCCGCCGATCACGTCGTCCGCCACATCGGGATCGGCCGTTCAGGCAGCTTCGACCTGCCCGAGCGGATCGGCACCATCGCCAAAGCCATCGATGCCGACGCCGAGACGCTCGCCCGGATCGCCGAGGCTCTGCCACAGGAAGTGGCGAAGAAGGTCGAGGTGCTGAACCTGACCCTGCCCAACGCCGCCGCACGGTATTGCGATGCAGTCCAGGCGATGGCGGCGAGACTCTCCAAGGCGCAGACGAACCTCTCGAACGAGGCAGTGGACCTCAAGATGGCGTCGAACTATCTCGACTTCGCCCGCGAATTCCTCGGCGACGTCGGCCCGAGCGCCAGCCCGAGCGCTATCGCCGAGAATCTGGCTCGCCGATGGCAGCGGTTCTTTCAGACCGGATCGGTCTGCCTTTACCTGGCCGGCGGTCTCCACGGCGGCGCCCTCGATACCGTCGTCGTCGAGGCCCTGGGCCACAGCCACAAGATGGTGTTGGAGGCGCCTGAAGACCGGCCGGTCGTCCCGCGTTCGATCGCCGAGCGTTTCGCCGTGCTGGATGCCCGGGACCATATCGGCTGGCTTGTCGAACAGGTCGATATCGAGCTCGACCCCGGGCGAACCCGACTCGTACCGTTGCTGGCGGACGGCCGCGCGGTTGCCGTCCTGGCCTTCGAGCTGAACTACCCGGGCGATGTGGCGTTGTTCGCCGAGAAGTTCCAGACGGCCGCGGCGATGGCCGGTGCCGTACTCGGATTCGCCCTGGCAAAAGACCGACAGATGCGTTTCTCTGAGCGACTGGTGCGGGCGATGAGCGACGCCAAACCGGCCGCCGAACCCAAAGCGGTCGAGAGGCCGACGGAGGCCCTTGCCGAGATGGCCGCAGGTGTCGCCCACGAACTGAACAACCCGCTGTCGGTCATATCCGGCCGGGCGCAACTGCTGGCCGAGAGCGAGGCCGATACGGAGCGACGGCGGGACCTTCAGCAGATCCAGGACAACGTCGGCGAGGCAACCGGGGTGATCGACGATCTGATGGCCTTTGCCGAACCGTCGAGACCCAGACCCACCCGAACCACCGTCCACCAGATTATCGAGGAGGCCCTCGAACTGGCCGGGCAGAAGAGCAAGGTCGATCATGTCAACGCCCAGATTCAAACGGTCGAAGCCGTCGGCGAGGTGTTCGTCGATTCGGCTCAGGTCGTCTCGGCTCTGGCGAACATCGTCTCCAATGCGATCGAGTCGTATACCGACCCGGCCGGACCGATCAAGATCGTCGTCGAACGTGCCACCGACGGGATCGCGCTGCAAGTCCGCGATCTTGGTTGTGGGATGGATGCCGAGACGCTGCGAAAGGCGACGCATCCATTCTTCAGCGCCAAGCCCGCCGGTCGAAAACGAGGCATGGGCCTGGCCTACGCCGCCCGACTGATCCAGCTCAACCACGGTACTCTCGCCCTGGCCAGCATCCCCAATCAGGGCACCACTGTCACCGTCACTCTGCCCTGCGAATAGGGGGGAGCCAGTCGCATGCGGTGCCCACACCTCGCCAGCGGCAAACACAGACGCCGCATTTTTCGCATTCTCCCCGGAAAACACTGGACAAATCGGTCAACAGGTATTACACTCGCGCCCAGCTTGGCAGCGTAGGTCAGGGACCTACGGGCGGATCGAGAATCCAGCCCATGCGGCTCGGAGGCCGCGTGAGGGCCCAAGCAAGGGATCGATGAACCGAGTAACTCTATAAGGAGGTAGGGTTATGTGCGTTCAAGCACACCGTCCAGTCAGACCATTTCTGCT
This sequence comes from Phycisphaerales bacterium Planc_01, assembly GCA_001603075.1. GTDB lineage: Bacteria > Planctomycetota > Phycisphaerae > Sedimentisphaerales > Anaerobacaceae > Anaerobaca. The sequence goes on from LVBB01000109.1 coordinate 20,404, forward strand.
TATCGTACTTCTTCTGGTCGCTTGCGGCGCCGTGGGTTGTCGTTGCACCGACTGCGAGGGCGCCAAGTGCGTGCCGCGAAGCCCGTGGCAATCACCGACGATCCAGGCGACGCGCAGCCTGCTACTGGTTAACCGCGCCGAGTTGCGAATCGTACACATCGATGGCAAGGGCGCCGATCCGACCTGCGTCAGTGAACAGGGCCTGGAGGAATACCATCTCCTGCCGGGCCGGCATACGCTGACAGCCGTGTTTCGCTATGCGGCGCCCCCAAGCGAGGGCGTGCTGGCCGACGTACACGGGCGGCCGTTGACGCTGGAGCACGAGTTTCTGGCCGGGCACGAGTACGTGGCCGTCTACCGCGAGCATGAAGGCCCCACACCTGAGGCCCGGTTCGGCGTCGCAGACGTTGCAACCAACGTTCTGAATCCACCGCAGTTGTATTGGACGCTGGAGATCGTGGACGTCGCCGACGCCTCCATGAGCTTTGAGCCGGAGGTGGCCGACGCCCAGAGCTATCTGTCGTGGGTCAAGGACGTGCCCGGCGTCGCCAAGGGCCCCGAGGATTCAAACATCTATTAGGCGCACGAGGTGCCCCGGTCCCGATGTCCGTCGGAGTCGGCACATCTCACTCTACAAGGAGGTGGGGTTATGCGCGATCGAACGCTTTGTACGATGATCTTTCTTCTGATCGCCGGATCGCTGACTGCGACATTTGTGTCGGGTTGCACCCGGCAATGCCGCAGTCGATGCGAGCCGCGAGGCCCCTGGCAGTCGCCGACGATACAGACCACGCGGTCGCTGCTTCTGGTCAATACCACGGAACTGAAGATTCTCCGCATCGATGGACGGAACGTCCGCCCGTCCTGCATCGGCCAGGGCGGCGTGCACGAATATCACATCGCTCCCGGCGAGCATGAGTTGACTGCGTCGTTCCGCTATATGGCCCGCGTCGGCGCCGGGTTGATCAGCGAGGCGTACGGCCGGCCGCTCACGCTGCGCCACACCTTTCTGCCGGGACATGAATACGTCGCACTCTATCGCGAGCAGTTCAGACCGAAGGGGGAGGCCGCCACACTGGCCCAGGCGCTGGCGGTGACGGTCTTGCAGCCCTATGAGGGCACCTGGTCCATGCGGATCATCGATCTGGCCGACGTCGAGCCCGACGAGCCGGAAGTCCTCAATGCACAAATCTATAGCGCCCTGATCGGCGCATCGGCCCGGGCGATGGAACGGGACATGCCGGCGAGTTACTGACCGCCGGCAGCAAGCCGGCGTCTGCACTCATCGAGGATCTCGGCGGTGCGGGTGGCGCCGATACGCGTGACGCCGATCGCGCGGACCTCCAGCAGCCTGTCCAGGTCGCGGACCCCACCGGCGGCTTTGACCTGCACGCCACTGGGGCAGTGCACCCGCATCAGTTTCAGGTCTTCCATCGTCGCGCCGCCCGTGCCGTAGCCGGTCGAGGTCTTGACCCAGTCGGCGCCGAGCGCTGTGCAGATCTCGCAGAGCCGGACCTTCTGATCGTCGTTCAGGTAGCAGTTCTCGAAGATGACTTTGACCTTCTGTTGGTGCTTGTGAGTCAGGTCGATCACCGCGCCGAGATCGCTGCGGACGTAATCCCAGTCGCCGCTGAGAACCTTGCTGATGTTGACCACCATGTCCAGTTCCTGGCCGCCGTCGCGAAGGGCCTGTTCTGCTTCAGCCACCTTGATGGCGGTGGTATGCCCGCCGTGTGGAAAGCCGATCGTCGTGCTCGCCGCGACCGTGCTGCTCTTTAGGATCTCCGCACACCGCTTGAGGTAGTAAGGCAGGATGCAGACGCTGGCGACGTCGTATTCGACGGCCAGCCGGCACCCCTGTTCGAGCTGTTGATCCGTCAGCGTCGGGTTCAGCAGAGAATGGTCGATCATCTTGGCGATATCAAGATACGTGTAATCCATGGTGGCTCCTGATTGCGCTACTTTGTGACAGACGGCCTTTTCGATTCCTGCTCAGGATTATGCGATGAACTGGCGAAGGAAACGTGCGCTCTGGCGAAGGGCCGCCTTGCGAGTTTCCAATGACCCCTCGTAGGCCCGGTCCTCGACCTCGACGCACACCGGACCATCGTAGCCGGTCTCGCCCAGGACCGAGCAGAACCGTCCCCAGTCGACCTGGCCCAGCCCCGGCAGCTTCGGGCTGTGATATTGCAGCGGCGTCTCGAGGATGCCGACGTCGTCCAGACGGTCGCGGTCCAGGCGGACGTCCTTGGCGTGCACGTGAAAGATGCGATCCTTGAACTCCCACAACGGCTTGATGTAATCCATTTGCTGCCAGATCATGTGCGATGGATCGTAGTTGAGCCCGAAGTACCTGGACGGAATCTCCTCGAACATCTGACGCCAGATGCGAGGGCTGTGGGCAAGGTTCTTGCCGCCCGGCCATTCATCGTTCGTAAACAGCATGGGGCAGTTCTCGATGCCGATTCGAACCTCATGATCTTCCGCGAATCTCACCAGCGGAGCCCAGACCTGCCTGAATCGGGGCCAGTTGTCCTCGATGGATTTCGTCCAGTTCCGCCCGATGAAGGTCGTCACCTGCCCAACACCCAGCAGCGCCGACGCGGCGATGACCTTCTTGAAATGGGCCGTCACCGCCCTGGCCTCGTCCGCGTTGGGCGTCAGGTAATTGGGGTAGTAACCGAGCGAGCTGATACTCACTGCCGCGTCCTTCAGGACAGCGCGAATCTTCTGGGCATCGGCCGACTTGAAACCGGCCACATCGACGTGAGTGACGCCGGCATAACGGCGCTCCGCCCTGCCTTTCGGCCAGCACATCAGCTCCACACAGGAATACCCGGTCTCCGATGCAAACCGGATCACTTCTTCGAGCGGCAGATCGGGCAGAATCGCACTGACGAATCCCAGTTTCATGAACGTTCTCCTTTCAGTTCGACCCATCGCTGCTCCCGATGGCTCCGCAGTATGGCCTCGCACAGCAGGATCTCACGATGGCCATCCGCAAACGTGGGGAAGGTTGGCGGCGCCGTGAAGTTGCCGGCTTCGAGATATTCGTAGAACGCGCGGAAGCATTGCTTGAACGTATCGGGGAATCCCTCGTTGTGCCCACCCGGATAGTTGATGAAGTGACGTGCCCGCTCGGACACGAGGGCCGGGTCGCGGATCAAGGTCTCGTTGGGTCGGTCGCGGTGCCCTACCCACAGTTCATTGGGCCGCTCGCTGCACCAGGCCAGCGCGCGCTGGGTGCCGGCGATCTCGTATCGCAGGCAGTTCTTGCGACCGGCCGTGACCTGGGAGACTTCCAGGCAGCCGCGAGCGCCGCCTTTGAATCGAATCAGCACGGCTCCGTAGTCCTCAGTGCTGATGTCCACTGGCTCGGTCCGAGCTGGCCCGGCCACCTCCTTGCCCTTGAACGTCTGAACCTCTCCGACGGGGCGCTGCCGAACGGGATGGACCGTGGACAGGTCCGCGCAAACCGCTTCCGCCTCAAGGCCCGTAATGGCGTGGACCAGATCCAGCCAATGCGTCCCGATGTCCGCGATCGCTCGCAGTTCACCCCCCTCTTCGGCCAGAACCCGCCAGTTGTAGTCCGTCGGGTAGAGCAGCCAGTCCTGCACGTAGCTGCCGCAGACGGAGTAGACTTCGCCCAGGTCGCCGCGTCGAACGATGTCCGCCGCCTCCAGGCACAGCGGATAGTAGCGGATGTTGTAGTTGACTCCCGCTGCCAGGCCGCTCTTGCGGGCCAGCTCGACCAGCTCGCACGACTCGGCCGAATTCATGGCCAGAGGCTTTTCGCACAGCACGTGCTTGCCCGCATCCAGGGCCGCTTTGGCCATCGGATAGTGCAACCGATTGGGCGTGGCGATGTGCACCACCTGCACCGTGCCGTCTTCGAGCACCTCGTCGAAGCTTCGGTATGCCTTCGGCAGGCCCAGCCTGCTTGCGGCCGCCTTGGATTCCTGATCGGAGACCCCGAGAATCCCCGTGACCTTGACGCCGACTCGCCCAAGGGCCTCGACATGTACCGGGCCGATGAACCCGGCCCCGACAACTGCCGCACGTCTCTCTGACATGACTCTGCTCCTTTCAGCCACAGCAGGTGCAATACGTACGGTCGGACTCCCAGACGGTAACGCTGTGCAGCCGTGCCGGATCGAACTTGTCCACGAGGCGGCGCCACGCGAAGGCGGCGAGGTTCTCGACGGTCGGGATCGCCTCGCGGAACTCGTCGAGGTCGGCATTGAGGTTCTTGTGATCCAGCAGCGAGATCAGCTCCGCCTCAACCGTCTGCTGGAACCGCCCTGTCTCGAACCCCGCCGCATCGGCGGGCATCGACACCGTGACATCGACGATGTAGTTGTGCCCGTGTCCGGTGGGGTGGGCGCATTTGCCGAAGACCTCGAAGTTGCGCTGCTCGCTGAAGGCGTCGTTCCAGAGCTTGTGCATCGCCGCGAACTCGAACTTCTCGCTGAAGCGCAGTACGTGCGGCTCGTTGGCATCCATCGTGAGCTTCCTGTACGGATTGAGGTTGAGAATCAGCCGGTCCACCTCGGCGGCGCCGAACCGGCCCGTCAACTGTTGCTGAGCCTGCCTGAGCATCTGCACGACGAGGTCCAGACCGATCGGACAACCGCATCGGTACCGTTCGCGAACGCCCTGGGCAAACACGGGCACGGCAAACTGTCTGGCGATCCGATCCATGTCCATGACGTTGACGACGAAGCCGGTTTCGGGCGCCACCCGACCGACGATCTCGATCGTCAGCTCCAGGAACAGGGCCAGGCCTTCGCCGGCGGGTCTGGACGCGTAGGCATTGGCGCCGGGATGGTCCCGATCGCGAAACGGATTGATCGAGAATCGGACCTGCCGGGCCAGCCGCACCATGAGAGGCTCCTCTATACCGTGCCCTGGTGCATCAGGCTCAGCACCTCGTTGCGGCTGCGGGCGTCTCTCTTGAAGATCCCGCGCAGCGCCGAGGTCACCATGAGCGACCCGGGCTTCTTGATGCCGCGAATCGTCATGCAACTGTGCGAGGCCTGGAGTACGACCGCCACGCCCTGGGGCTTGAGGTTCTGCATCAGGACGTCCGCAATCTGGCCCGTCAGCCGCTCCTGCGTATGCAGGCGGTGTGCGTAGCAATCCACGATCCGCGCCAACTTGCTTACACCGAGGACCTTGCCCGTCGGCAGATACGCCACGTGGGCCTTGCCGATGAACGGCAGCAGATGGTGCTCGCAAAGCGAGTAGAAAGGAATATCGCGCAGCAGAACGATCTCATCATACTCTTCGGTGAAGACGCTGCGCAGATACAGGTTCGGGTCTTCGAACATCCCGCCCAGCAGTTCGGCGTACATCCGCGCGACTCGCTCGGGGGTCTTCTGGAGCCCTTCGCGATCCACATCTTCACCCACGGCCAGCAGGATTTCGCGAACCGCGTTGCGGATCCGTTCCTGGTCAACCTGCTTCGCTTTTTTTGCCATCCACAGCCATCCAAGTCATGAGGGCGACGCCTGCGTCGCCCCTACGTGGTAAGATTCATCAAGTAGGTTACGACCAGCCGCACGCCGAAGCCGGTTGAACCCGGTGCGGCGTAGTCGGTGCCCTTCTGGAGGATGTCCATCCCCGCAATGTCCAGGTGGGCCCATTTCGTTTCGCCGACAAACTGTCGCAGGAAGGCCGCCGCCGTGCAGGCCCCGCCCCACCGGCCGCCCGTGTTGCGCAGGTCGGCAATTTTGCTCTTCATTTCGTCGGCATACTCGTCGCCGCTGGGCAGGTGCCAGACGTCTTCACCACTGTCGTCGGCGGCGCGGCGGAGCTGCGCGACCAGATCGTCATCGTTGCTCATCAGGCCGGCCTTGTATTGCCCCAGCGCGACCATGCACGCGCCCGTCAGCGTCGCGATGTCGATGATGGCTTCGAAGTTCTGCCTGGCCGCATAGGCCAAAGCGTCACAGAGGATCATCCGCCCTTCGGCATCGGTGTTGAGAATCTCGACCGTCTTGCCGCTGTACGTGGTGACGATATCGCCGGGTCGATAGCTCGATCCGCTCGGCAGGTTCTCCGCCGAAGGGATCAGACCCCAGACGTTCACCGGCAGTCCCAACTCGGCCACCGCCTTCATCGTCGCCAGGACCGCGATCCCGCCGCTCTTGTCCAGCTTCATCTGATCCATATCCGCCGACGGCTTGATGCTGATCCCGCCCGAATCGAACGTGATCGCCTTGCCCACCAGGGCCACGCGCGGCGATCCCTTGGCCGGCTTCCTGGGAGGGGTGTATTTGAGGATGATGAGTCTTGGCTCGTTCTTCGATCCGGCGCCGACGGCCAGGATGCCCCCCATCCTCTTGGTCTTGAGCTGCCGAGCGTCGAAGACAGTGCATTGGAGCCCTTTGGTGCCCCGAGCCATCTCCACAGCCGCCCTGGCCAGCGTCGAGGGGGTGATGACGTTCCCCGGCCGGTTGGCGATGGTCCTGGCGTAGCTCTGGGCATGGCCGATGACCGCCCCGGCGGCAAGCCCCTGGTTCAGCGCTTTGATCGGGCCGCCGTCGGCGTCCACCACCTCCACCTTCAATGCATTGCGCCGCCCGTTCTGGCTCTCGGTGACGAATTCGTCGTAGCGATAGCTGCCGAAGTGAGCCCCTTCGGCCATCGCCTTGCCCATCGGCGCTGTGTCGAGCTTGCCTTGCGCCGCCTGGTGCAGGGCCAGCGACAGCGTTTGGAGCTTCATGTTGACGGCCTGGTTGGCAGCGGTTGCGGCGGCCTTGCGAATCGTCTCCAATGTGGCCTTCTTCCGCTCGCCCAGGCCGATCAGCATCACGCGCAGCGCCGGGATCTTGCCGTCACCATAGAGGATCGCGCTGGTTCCGGCTTTGCCGACGAAGTCGCCCAGCTTGGCCAGCCGACCGATCGCTCCCCCCAGTTTGTCGTCCAGGGCCTTTCCCGTCCTGTCCCGTCCGGCCCCATCGGAGAAACGCCCCAAAACGAGCATGTCCGTCTTGCACCGGGCCGGATCGACCCTCCGTGTCTTGATATCCACCGTAATGATCTGTTTCATTCTCTTCACTTTCTACGCGGTCTTCGTCTTGTCCTTGGCCCGGTGCCGCAGGAAGCTCTCGATGAGGGCGTCCAGGTCCCCGTCCAGCACGGCTTCGACGTTGCCCGTCTGGTAGTTCGTTCGATGGTCTTTGACCATCTGGTAGGGTTGCAGCACATAGCTGCGAATCTGGTTGCCCCAGGCGATTTCGCCCTTGTCGCCGTAGAGCTTGGCCACCTCGGCATCGCGCTTCTGCTGTTCGAGCATGTAGAGCCGACTCTTGAGCACCTTCATGGCCTGGGCCTTGTTCTTGTGCTGGCTCCGCTCGTTCTGGCACTGTACGACCAGACCGGTCGGCACGTGCGTGATGCGGACCGCCGAACTGACCTTGTTGACGTGCTGGCCCCCGGCACCGCCGGCGCGGTAGGTGTCGATGCGAAGATCGTCCTCGCTGATCTCGATCTCAATGTCTTCATCGAACTCGGGAGTGCAATCGACGGCGGCAAAGCTCGTGTGCCGACGCTTCTGCGAATCGAACGGGCTGATGCGCACGAGACGGTGGACGCCGACTTCACACGAGAGCTTGCCGAACGCGAACGGCCCGATGACGCGCACCGTCACCGAGCGGATTCCTGCTTCTTCACCCGGCACAAGGTCCAGTTCCTCGTATTTAAGCCGGCTGGCGTCGAAGAAACGCGTATACATCCGCAGCAGCATGTTGGCCCAGTCGCAACTCTCGGTGCCCCCTGCCCCGGCGTGGATGCTGATGAAGCAGTTCTTCGTGTCCTCCGGACGCGACAGCAGGCCCGCCAACTCGATCTGCTCACAACGGCGGACGAGCGAATCGACGTCCTCCTCCAACTGCTCCAGTTCGTCGCCGTCTTCTTCCTCGGCGGCCAGTTGATACAACTCGCTCAAATCCGCCACCTCGCGATGCAGCTCCTCGACCGGCTCGACCACCGCCTTCAGCGCGCTGAGCTGGCTGGTGACGCGCTGGGCCGCCTCCGGGTTGTCCCAGAAGCCCTCGCGAGACATCTGCTGTTCCAGTTGATCCAGTTGCGCCCTCTTGCCGGGCAAGTCAAAGCCAGTCCCGAATCTTCACGACTCGGGCCTCAAGTTCGCCGATCAGACCTTTCAGTTCCGCTACTTCCATAGAACCTCCCAATGGGTTATTCCAACATGCCAGAGCACAGCCCCACAGGCGAATCAGAAATCCACAATCTGCAATCCGCTGTTTGATAAGGCCTTATACCACATCCAGCGGTAGAATGCAACGAATCCCTCGGGCCGTAGCCCAGCCGGGCGCGATCCGTCGAGGTGGGGCCGATTCTTCGCTTGCATCTGCCGGCGGCGAAGACTACACTTGGGATCGCTATGATCGATACGATTGATTTGACGCATCGCCTGCCCACCTTCTGTCGGACCTATCGTCTTTCCGCATATCCCAGGAAGGAAAACCTCTAACGTTCCACCGTCTATCGAGGAGACCACCATGACTCAACCCGTCAGCAATTCCAACGTCAATCGCAGGCAGTTTCTCCAGGCGACCGGCTCGCTTGCGGCGGGTGCCGCCGTGCTCGGGGGTCTCTCTCCGGCCGCGTTCGCCAGCCAGGACAACACCATTCGCCTGGCACTGCTCGGCTGCGGCGGGCGCGGCACCGGCGCCGTCGGCGATGCCCTCGGCGTGCCCGACGGCGGACCAATCAAGCTCTACGCCATGGCCGACGTCGTGGAAAGCCGTATGACCAACGCGTACAAATCGCTCAAGGAGCAGTTCGGCGACAAGATCGACGTGCCGGAGGACCGCAGGTTCATCGGCTTCAAGGGCTACCAGAAGGCCATCGACATCCTCCGTCCGGGCGATGTGGCGATGTGTACCACGCGATCTTACATCCGGCCGCTCCACGTCGAATACGCCATCAAGAAGGGGATCAACGTCTTCATGGAGAAACCCTTCGCCTCCGATCCGGGCGGTCTGCATCGGCTGCTCCGCGCCGGCGAAGAGGCGGATCGCAAGGGCGTCAAGGTGCTGGCCGGCGTACAGTGCCGCCATTCGCCCGCCCGCCAGGCGCTGATCGAGAAGATCCGCAACGGCGAGATGGGCGAGATCCCGCTGATTCGCGCCAACCGCCTGGGCGGCACCGGGTGGCTGGGCAACCAGGGCGCCAACGCCAACAAGCTGATGAGCCAGCTCGAATTCGGCCGGGCCGAGCTGTACTGGGTCGGATCGGGCCATATGGTCGACAATCTCATCCACCAGATCGACGAATGCTGCTGGATCAAGGACGCCTGGCCGGTGAAGGCCGAGGGCTTGGGCGGGCGCGTGCCTCGCAGCCAGGACCACGGACAGAACATCGACGTCTATTCGATGGAGTACACCTTCGCCGACGGGACCAAGGCGTTCTGCGGGTTCCGGCGGATGAATCACTGCCGCAGTGAGTTCGCCACGTTCATCCACGGGACCAAGTGCGCCGCGCAGTTCTCCGGCGACGTCCACGCCGCAACCGTCCATATGTTCAAGGACCAGCGGATCGACAAGAGCAACATCGCCTGGACGCCCACGAGAGACCGGTACAGTCCGTGGCAGTACGAGTGGAACGTCTTCATCGACAGCATTCGCAACGACCGGCCGCACAACGAGGTCAAGCGCGCCGTCTATTCGGACCTCACCTCGTGCATGGGCCGTGCCGCCTGCCATACGGGCCAGACCATCACGTGGGACGACATGATGAAGTCGCGCTTCCAGTTCTGCGATTACCTCGACGACCTGGACTACGACAGCCCGGCCCCCGTCAAGGCCGACGCAGACGGCTGGTTCCCCATCCCCATCCCCGGCCAGTGGACCGAAGTCTGAGATCGCCACTGGCACGAGAATAGCCATGGGTGGCAGCCTTAGGTCCTGCGGGCTTGCGGTTGCCACCCTTTCTATTGCGACAACTTGTGACAACTCGTGGGGACATCCTCCTGTTCAGCGAGACGACGTGCGGGAAGTGGTGAAAAGACAGCCTTGAAATTGCCAGTGGACTTGATCTAAGATTCGATCCAGGAATACCGTCGAGCAACCACGAACCGTCGTGCGCGGACGCACGACCTGCAGGAGGCCGCAATGAGGAAAACGACGTTCATCACCCTATCACTGGCTCTGACGTTGGGTGGCTCGGTTTTCGCCCAGGGACACGACTCGACCGAGTCATCGACCGGCGCCAATCTGGCTGTTGTCGCCGAGCCGTCGAGTTCGTATGTCTCCGGCGACACCTCCAATGCGGCGATCAACGACGAATACAATCCACGAAGCTCGCGCGACAATCGCCGGGGCTCGTACGGCAACTGGCCCCGAACGGGAACCCAGTGGGTGCAGTACGAATGGAGCCAGCCCATCAGCACGGACAAGATCGACGTGTACTGGTGGGACGACCGCCAAGGCGTCCGTCTGCCCAAGGCCTGCCGCCTGCTGTACTGGGACGACAACACGTTCGTTGCCGTGAGCAATCCTTCCGGCCTGGGCGTAGCAGGCGACCGATACAACACCACGACCTTTGACGAGGTCCGCACCTCGAAGCTCCGGCTGGAGATCGACTCGAACGACACCTTCTCCACCGGCGTCCTCGAATGGAAGGTCTACGATTCGGGCCGGTCGCCCGATTTCCCGCCTCGCGTTGATGCAGGCGTCGATCGCGTGGTCGTGCTCGGCGGCAGAACCTATCTGTCGGGCACGACGAAGTCGCTGGCGAGGAAGGATGCGCCGCCGATGAAGGTGACCTGGAGCAAGGAATCGGGCCCTGGGTCAGTCGTTTTCGAGGACACCGGCGCCGAGACGACGAGTGCGACGTTTTCGGCCGTCGGCGATTACGTGCTCAAGCTCACTGCCGCCCGGGGTCCGCTGAGCGGCTCATCGACTGTGAACGTCCGGGTCGTGACGCCGCCGCCGGCCGAGAACCTCCATCTGGTCGATACCAAGCCGTACCGGATCGACAGTCGCCTGTGGAACGACCGGGCCAAAGCCCTGATCGTCAACTGGATCCCGCATTGCATCGCAAAGATCTCCGATCCGAACCTCAGAGAAGGCGGGATCAACAACTTCATCGACGCCGCCAACAAGCTGGCCGGCAAGCCCCACGGCCGGCACCGCGGCTACGTCTTCTCCAACGCATGGGTCTACAACACGATCGAATCGATCTGCGTGGCCCTGATGGTCGATCCTCAGGGCGACCGGGCGATCATCGAGGCCCAGCAGGCCATGAAGGCCACACTCGACGACTGGATCCCCAAGGTCCTGGCCGCCCAGGAGCCGGACGGCTACATCCAGACCGTCTATACGCTCAGCGACCGCCAGCGCTGGTCGCCACGGTATCGGGCAGACCACGAGGGCTACGTCGCCGGCTACTTCCTCGAAGCCGCCATCGCCCACCACAACCTCACCCAAGGCCGGGACCTGCGCTTCTACAACGCGGCCAGGAAGCTCGCCGACTGCTGGGACACCAACATCGGCCCGCCCCCGAAAAAGGAATGGTACGACGGCCACCAGGCGATGGAGATCGCTCTGGTTCGATTCGGCCGATTCGTCAACGACACCGAGGGACAGGGCCAAGGCGACAGGTATATCCAACTGGCCAAGTTCCTCCTGGACTGTCGAAAGGACGGCTCGGAATACGACCAGAGCCATGTCCCCGTCATCGAACAGTATGAAGCGGTTGGCCACGCCGTGCGCGCTTCCTATTCCTACGCGGGCATGGCCGACGTGGCGATGGAAACGGGCGACATCGACTATCACAGCGCGGTCATAAGCCTCTGGGACAACATGGTCAACCGCAAGTACTATGTGACGGGCGGAATCGGCAGCGGCGAGACGTCCGAGGGATTCGGCCCGGACTATTCCTTGCGCCACAACGCCTACTGCGAATCGTGTTCGAGCTGCGGCCTGATCTTCTTCCAGCACAAGCTCAACATGACCTACCATGACGCACGCTTCGCCGACCTCTATGAAGAGACGCTCTACAACGCTCTGCTCGGGTCGGTCGATCTCGATGCGAAGAACTTCTACTATCAGAACCCACTCGATTCGTACGGTCCGCGCTACGACTGGCACGTCTGCCCCTGCTGCGTCGGCAATATCCCCCGGACACTGCTGATGCTGCCCACATGGACCTACGTCACGAGCGACGACAGCATCTATGTGAACCTGTTCATCGGCAGCACCGTGACGATCGAGGGCGTTGCCGGCACCGACGTCGAGATGGTCCAGAAGACCGACTACCCCTGGTCCGGCGAGGTGTCCATCACCATCCGTCCCGCTGCTCCCAGGAGCTTCGGCATCAAGATTCGTACGCCGAACCGCAGCGTCAGCGAGCTTTACAGCGCAACACCTGCGGCCGACGGCATCAGTTCCATTGCCGTCAACGGGGCAAAGATCTCCCCGATCATCGAGAACGGCTACGCCGTGATTACGCGCACGTGGCAGGCCGGGGATGAAATCACCCTGACCGTGCCGATACAGGTCCAGCGGATCAAGGGCAGCGAAAAGATCGAGGCGACCCGAGGGCAGGTGGCCCTTCGGTATGGCCCGCTGATCTATAGCGCCGAAAGCGTCGATCAGGACCTGAACAACGTTCTGAGTCCGACGTCGACCCTGACGGCGAAGTGGATGGACGATCTGCTCGGGGGTGTGATGGCGATCGAGGGCACGTGGGCCGACGGTTCGGCCTTCCGCGCGATCCCCAACTACGCCAGGGACAATCGCGGCACCGGCGTCGTCGAGGACAGCCAGGACGGTCCCGACCGTCGCGGGCGCGGTCGCCGCACGCTCAGTTCATCCGTCTGGTTAAAAGACCAATGAGTCACATACGCAAGTCACATGCTTGAACCGTCTGCCGTGGCGAATGCGTTGGAGGTCAGGAATGAATCGAAACGGACATCTGACGAGACTGCTGCCGCATTGCGTGTTGACGACCATGATCCTGGGTGTACCCATAGGATGGCCCCGGGCGATCCAAGCCCAGAGCCTGAACGGCCAGGTGGTCAAGCGCGTGCTGGATGCACGGGATGCCGGAGAGAACCTGCTGAAGGCGGACGGCTGGAGGCCTTGGGGAAAGGGTTTTGTCCGGCAGGACGATACCTTCGTCTGCGACAACGAAGGGGACTCGCAAGCGCAGCGGGGCATCTCGCAGGTGGTGACGCTCGACCAGGAAAAAGCCGAGCCGATCGTCGCCGTCGCCTGGAGCAAAGCCGAAGGGGTGGGCGGCAGCCGCGACAGCGATTATTCGCTGTATCTCGATCTGACCTACCAGGACGGCACGCCGCTGTGGGGCCAGATCGATAGTTTCAACGTCGGCTCGCATGACTGGGAGAAGGCCGAGGTGATGGTCTTCCCGGACAAACCAGTCAAGTCGGTCGCCTTTTACATGCTCCTGCGCCGACATACCGGCCGAGCCCTCTTTCGCGGTGCCGAGCTGCGCGTCCTCAGTCCTCCGGCCGGCGCGACCCTGTTCGACGGAATGGTGATCGAGCCGACGGCGTCCCGGCGGGAGGGATTTCAGGTGCGCGACGTGGCCGCCGGGACGGATTTCGTTACGATCGAAGATTCCGCGCTCGATCTGGAGCTCGAATGCCAGACGACGGAAGAAGACGGCATCGCGTTCTTCGACGTGGTTCTCTCCGATACAGCCGGAGGCGATCGCGCCGTGACCCTGATCTACGCGATCCCCGTCGCGGCCGAGCAATGCCGGTGGTTCCACGACCCGCGGCGCAGCATGTCGGTCGAGCCGGGACGCGAGTACCTCAATAGCACACGATTCGCGGTCGGGGTCAACGGGCAGTTGTCGCGATACCCCTTTGCGGCTGTCGCCAACGCGAGCGAGGCGACAGCGCTGGGGATTGACATGGCCCATCCGGCCTTCTTCCGCGCCGGGTACAATGCGGGGACCGAAGAGCTGTTTCTGGCCTACGACATCGGCCTGACCCCGGAGAAGCCCGCCGCTCGTCTGCGATTCTGCAAGTTCCATTTCGAGCCGGAATGGGGCTTCCGCGCAGCGCTCGAAGTCTACTACGAAGCCTTCCCCCGGCATTTCGTCCGGCGGGTCGCCGAACAGGGACTCTGGATGCCGTTTGCCAAGATCAGCGAGGTAAAGGGCTGGCAGGACTTCGGCTTCCGCTTCAAGGAAGGAAACAATGAGACCGCGTGGGACGATGAGCATGGTATTCTCACCTTTCGCTATACCGAGCCGATGACGTGGTGGATGCGCATGCCCAAAGAGCTGCCCCGCACTCCGGACGCGGCCCTGGCCGAGGCGATGCGGCTCGCTCAGCAGGAGAATGACTCGCGTGCCCAAGCCCTGCTGACCAGCGGCTTTCACGATGAGCGGGGCCGGTTCCCCGCTCGCCTGCTGAACCTGCCCTGGAACGACGGCGCTGTGTGGAGCATCAATTCCATGCCCAACGTGCGCGGCGAAGCAACCGACTTCAAGAACAAATGGAACGCGACGTTGCGTGAGCGACTCTATGGCTCGCAGCGGACGGCCGATCTCGACGGCGAATACATCGATTCGAGCGAAGGATACGTCACCGATGAATTGAACTTCCGCCGGGACCATTTCGCCATCGCACAGACTCCCCTGACGTTTTCGAGTACGGCGCACAGGCCGGCGATCTTTCGGGGATTGATCGCCTTCGAGTACGCTCGTGCTCTGGCCGACGACGTCCATGCGATGGACAAGCTGATGATGGCCAACTCGACGCCGATTCAGCTCTGCTGGCTGGCCCCCCTGCTCGATGTCCTGGGCAGCGAGACCGACTGGAATCCAGCCGGGGTGTGGCGGCCCATGTCGGATGGCGACCTACTGTTTCGCCGAGCCCTCTGCGGGGACAAGCCCTACTGCTTCCTGATGAACAGTGAGTTCGAGCGTTTCTCGCACGAGTTGGTCGCCAGGTACATGAAACGCTGCCTGGCCTACGGCATGTTCCCAGGTTTCTTCAGCCACAACGCATCGGAAGGACACTACTTCACGCGCCCGGAACTGTACGAACGGGACCGCAGTCTCTTCAAGAAATACGTACCGCTGTGCAAGGCCGTCGCGGAGGCCGGCTGGGAACCGATCCCACACGCCCGCTCGAATCGCGAGGACGTCTACGTCGAGCGGTTCGGCCGGCAGTACCTGACCGTCTTCAACGACAGCGGCCGCTCCCAGGAAGTGACCATTAATGCAGAGATCGACATCGCCGGCTCCACGCCCGATCTCGTCTCCGGCCGGAATATCGAATGGCGCAATGGCCAGGCAACGATCGCACTGGAGGCCGATGACGTAGCGGTCTTGCGAATCAGTAGTCCTTGAACCTCACAATCCAGTCGGGCCAGTCGCTCGCGGTGACACCTCCCGCCAGGGTCCAGGGGCCGGCGGTGTCGAAGGTCTTGTGCCACTTCAGCGTCCAGAGTTCCTTCAGGCCCACCTTGCGGGCCGAGGCATCCGCAAAGACACAACCGACGAATCCACCGTGCCGGTTGATGCAGCAGCGGGCCATGTCCTGATTCGTCCATGCCTCGAACTCATACGTCGCGGGGGCCGTGGTATGCTGAGGCCATAGGTCGAACCGCAGGGCGTCGATGAACAACGGGACATTGTTCGCATTCCTTACGTTGGTGAGCGTGCCCCAGAAACTCTGGCTGCTGCTGGCATCAAGCGTCCGACCCATCAGAAAACCGTTGAGCCCATAGCTGCCTGCCACGCCGTTCGGGCCGGCCTCGTATCCTTCGTAGGGATCGCGAAAGATCCCCCAGGCGTTGAAGATGTTCAACGTGGGGGCGTTCACGCCATACTCATCCACAATCGGCTTGGTTGCCGTGGGGCAGAACCAGGTCTTGTTCTGTTTCCAGTCCCTCTGCGATTCGGGAAGCTGATAGATCCACCACCAGGCATTGGTGCCGATCCCGCTCCAGAGTTTGCCGTCGTTGGCCTCGGCGTACATCGTAGACACCAGGCCCCATTGTCGCAGATTGGCCATACACCCGATCATGCGGGCCTGCTCGCGCACCCGTGCCAGCGCCGGCATCAGGATCGACATGAGCAGAGCGATGATGGCAATCACAACCAGAAGCTCGATCAGTGTGAAGCCTCGATTTCTTCGCATCATGGAACTCCAATACAGTGCCGCCGAAAGACGGCCCCATCCACCTTATGGATCGTAACCCAGCCGACCCCAGCAGGCCTTCTGGATCTTCTCAAGGTCGTGGTTGCCCGGCTGGGTCGTCAGGTCGCTGCCCTTCTGGGCCTCGGCCTCCTGCCAGGTCAACTGCGCCCACTCGATGGTCCGTGGGTCGGTCCAGCTATAGAACTCCGCGTGTCCATCGGCATGTGAGGCCACCGTTCCTTTGCCGTGCCGCATGGGAATCGGATTCCACCACTTGGGCAGATTGTAGTATACGGCCCACGCGGCATCGTAGTCCTGGCCGTAATCGTCGATGAACACGACCCGCATGCCCGGCTGCTTGACGTCATGAATCCGTTTGCAGACCGGAGCGGTCGCCCCGAAATCGTAGCCGTTCATGGCGTGAACAATGCTGTATGTCCGCATCTCGGTCTTGGCGGCCACGGGACAGCGAAAGACCTTGACGTTGGGCGCGTAGGCGAACAGCACCCCGGCTTGCAGGGCCTCGATCTGGTCTTCTGTCGCCGATTCCACCGGCAAGGTCCCCGGCGGCTTGCGGATCCAGCAGTCCGTGATCGCCCGATCTTCACTCGCCTGGGCCCGGGGCAGCCGGCCTTCGTTGGCGTCGGCATACATCAGCCAGGCCAGAACCAGGCTCTTGGTGTTGTTCAGACACGCCGCACGCCGGCCCTGCTCCCGCGCACGCTGCAATGCCGGCATCAGAATCGACATGAGCACAGCGATGATGGCGATCACGACCAGAAGCTCGATCAGTGTGAAGCCTCTACCTCGTCGCATCTCAGAACTCCGTTCAAACGGTGTCCATCGGCCCGAGGCCCAGGGCCCCAAGCCCTCCAGGCCCCGGCGCCGCATCGCGACTACATCAGAACCCCGCCGGTAATATGTTCCACCGTCACCCCGGAAAGCTGGGCCCATGCCCGTACTGTGTGCAGGTGTTTGCCATAGGTCAGGATCTTGTGGTGTCCTCGGACATCGCGCACATCCTTGACGTCGTCCAGAGCCATCTCAAAGGCGCACCGGCAGCCGCCGATTCCGTCGGCAGGATGGCTATCGACGTTTCGCAGGATCGTGCCGGTGGCGATCATGAGCGTGTCGGCCGACAGGAACCGCCACAAGGTCGCCGGCTGATTCTCCTGGAACAGCACCTGCGGCACCGCACCGTAATCCGCCTCGTGATGGCTGCGAATGATGTACGGTTCGGGATCGGCGTCGAATCCCGCCATTCGCGTGGGCGCCTTGCAGTGGGCCCCGGCATAGACGTTGCGCACCGTGTCATAGATGGGATTGTGCAGGAAGCCGGGCCGGCCGAGAAGGTAGCTGCTCAGCAACTCGGTAATGCCTGGAAAGATGTCCGCTTCGCAGCCACCGGTCGTGCCTTCATCGAGCAACTGCATGAACGCCAGGCACGGAGGGAAGATGTATGGACGCCGGCGTCTGGCCACGTGGGGGAAGCAATCCATCGTAACGGCATGACAGCGGGTGTCCTTCAGGAGCTGCCGGCTGGCCACGTAGGCACGGGCCGCCTGGAGCAAATCGTCCTGCGATGGCTCGACCATTCCCTTGGCCTTCGAGCCGTACAGATGCATGATTTCCATCACCTCGTCCGACTTGCTCGTCGCGTCGTAGACATCCACATACTTCTGGATCGGCGTATAGCAGAGCGTCGTCCCCAGCGGATCGAGCGTCTTGTCTCCTTCGGCATCGCCGGTGACCACCGCCAGTCGCGTTTGGGCCATCTGCCAGCGGGCCTTCAGCATGCGCAGGCCGTCGGCCAGCCAGTCCACGTTCGCGCTGGCGGCGGCAAAGAAATAGGGTGCCTTGCGAAACCGCTCGTACACACCCGGATTGGAGTGGAGCGTTCCATGTGGCACGAAGGCGAGAACGGGCAGAGCACGGTCGCCCCGTCCGTCCAGAATGCGGTGCACCGCCTGCACGCCGTACACGTGGCCATCCATGTTGATCAGGACGACTCCATCGGCCTTCTGTGCGATGGCCTCGGCCAGGAAGGCATCGGCCGTCTCATGGTTCCTCAGACGCGTCTTCTGGACGTGAAGGTCAACACCCAGCCGATCCGCGCCCCCCTGGAGCGCCCTGGTATACGTGGCTTGGCTGGCATCGGCATCGTAGGCCTTGCCGGGCCAGCCGGTCTCCAGCAGATCGCCTGGACCCGCCTGGCAGAAGCCCACTCGGATCAGAGGTCTGGCCCCCCGCTGCCCCGGCAGCAGCGGCGCGCCCAGCACCTTGCCGGTGCTCCATTTGAACAGCCCCAGATTGATCGCCAAGGCCGCCCCGCCCAGAGTGCCCAAGCCCGCGAGGAAATCCCGTCGCCCCATCCGGGAACAGCAACGATTCGTCAGATGTGCCTGCCGATGTTCGTGTGTGCTCATCGTGAATGTCTCCTTTCACGCGCCTGCTCTTGCTGAAGCATCGACCATGTGTGTCCATTGTAGGTCTCCGAGCCCACGAATTCAAGGGGGGTTTCCAGCACCATTCGGAACGAAGTGTCGAAAGCCAACGGTCGGATTCGAACCGACAACCCCTGGTTTACAAAACCAGAGCTCTACCGTTGAGCTACGTTGGCGTCGTATTCGGCCGAGCGGGCCGGCCGAACGATGCAGTATATCGGCCGCCGGAGGCGTCTTCAAGAGCAATTCGCCGCAGCGTTCCCGTCCGAAACACGCCCTGTCCGACGACGCGAATTTCTTGACTTCCCAAGTAGCGTGTGGAATAATGCGGCGCATGGCCTTCCTTCGCGGGGATGGAGCCTGTCGCAATCATCAATCGGAACCGACGACAATCTTATCAGGAGTTGTTTATGAGAAGAGCGATAAACCGAAAAGACCTGAGTCTTGCCGCCCTGACGGCGTGCCTGACTGTTGTTCTCGTTCTCGGCACAGTCGGCTGCGGAAAGAAGGAGGCGCAGGCACCCGATCCCGACAAACCCGCCGTCAGCGTCGGCGAGTCGGCATCCGAGGCGGGCGCCCCTGGCAGCGTGGCGGTCCAGCCGGAGCCGAAGCCCGATGCGAATGCCGTGATCGTCACGGTCAATGGAGAGCAGATCACCCAGGGCCGACTGGATCAGAATGTCGACCGGCAGATAAGAATGGCCGGGGCACAGTTGGGGAGCCTTCCCCCGGCGTATCTTGAACAGTTCAAGAAGCAGATGCGGCAGCGGATTCTCGACTCGCTGGTCAGCGAAACGCTTCTCGATCAGCAGGTCAAGGCGGCCAATATCGAGGTGACGGAGGCGGAGGCGATTGCGGCGATCGAAGAACGCGGCGCCCAGCAGAACCCGCCGATCACCATCGAGACGCTCCGACAGATGGTGGAGTCCCAGGGCGAGAGCTTCGATGAGTTCAAACGGCAGTACCGGGCGAACCTGGCCAGACAGGAGTTCATGGAGGCCCAGTGGGCGGGCAAGATCGACGTCAACGACACAGACACCCAGGCCTACTATGACGGACATTCCAAGGAATTCGAGACAGCCGAGCAGATTCAGGCCAGCCATATCCTGATCGCACCCGATCCGAACAACCCCGATCCAAACGAGGCGAAGGCGGTGGCCAGGACCAAGGCGGAAGAATTGCTCAAGCAGGTCCGCGACGGCGGGGATTTCGCCGAGCTGGCCAAGGCGAATTCCAGCTGTCCTTCCGCGGCCGGGGGCGGCGACCTGGGCCTGTTCGGTCGTGGCCAGATGGTCCCGCCGTTTGAGGAGGCGGCCTTCGCGCTGGAGCCGGGCGAGGTCAGCGATGTGGTCGAGACCCGATTCGGCTATCATATCATCAAGGTTACGGACCATCAGGACGCCCAGAAAGTTCCCCTCGAAGAGGCCAAACAGGGCATTGTCGAGCGGCTGATCGCGCAGAAGAAGCAGCAGGTTGTCCGCGAGTATCTCCAGGAGCTCAAAGACAAGGCCACGATCGTCTATGCCGACGGCTTCGCGCCGGCCGCTGTTCGACCGGCGCCGACGGCTCCGGCCATGAACTGAGTCATCCCTTCGACCCGACGGGGTCAGGAATCTTTCGGGGCCCCCTCCTATGAGGTGGGCCCCTTTTCTTTCTCTCGCCGCTCGGCGTCGGCGACGTCGGGACCAATCGGTCTTCACGAGACGCCACCCATCAATAGTACAGAAAAGGCTCGCCCGGTGCCGATATAAACGTAGATTGAGCAGGAGCCGGGAGGGCGTACGCCCCTGCGGCATGTGATGTTATAGGACTCATTGAAGGGGGTGCTGTACGGTGGCCATGACCAAGAAGTCGCGATCGAAAAAGAACAGGCACAAGGCCATCGGAGCGGGCGTCCGCCTGGCGTTTCTGAGCATCGGCGTCGTCGTCTGCCTGGTACTTCTGTTCAGTTGTCTGAGCTTCGATATCGGTGATCGGCCCAGCCCGTATGCCTACCCGGCGAACGACCCGGCCGCCAACTGGTGTGGATCGATGGGGGCCTTCGCCGCATTCTACCTGCTGTATTACATCGGCCCCGGCACATTCGTGCTGCTTGGCTCGCTGCTGTGCTACCTTCTGGCTCGGTTAGCGGATCGCATTGTGGACCAGGTTGTCTTCCGTTTCGTGGGGATGGTCCTGTTGACAGTAGCGGTCTCGACGACGTTCTACTTCTTCTGGCCGCACAGGGTCTACACGTTCCCGCTCGGCTCGGGGGGAGTACTCGGAGTTTCGGCGGCAACGTATTTGCGGAGCCACTTCGCCGTGCTCGGCACCTTCATTCTCCTCTCGGCGATTTGGGCGGTCGGCATGGCGCTTCTGGCCGACAGCGTGATCATCGGCGTCCTGGCCGCCTGCGGGATCGCGGTTCGTCGCGTCATCGGCGTCGTCGTACCCGCCTGGTCCGTGGCCAAGGAGCACTCCGAAGCCTTGACCGAGATCTGGCAGCGACTCAGCGCCCGACAGAAATCGCTGGCTCTGGCCGGAGGCGGAACCACGGAGGCCCGTGAAGAACCGGCCGATACATGCGCCGACGAGGAACAGGCCGAGCCAGAGGAGTACGAAGACGAGGAGGAATATGAGGAAGACGAAGAGGACCAGATCGAGGAGGCTCAGGAGCCCCCTGCCGCGGCGCCGGTGAAACGTCCGTTGCCGATGGAGGTGCGGCGTCGCGCTGAGAAACGCCAGCCGCCGGCCTTCGTGCAGCCGTCCTACGACGACTATACCCTGCCCCCGATGGAGCTTCTGGCCGAGCCCGAGTATGGTTACGCGGCCATCCAGGAGAAGGTGGTCAAGGCCAAGGCCAGCGCCCTCGAGAAGCTGCTGAGCGAATTCAACATCAACGCCCGTGTGGTCGCCGCCGAGACCGGACCGGTGGTGACGATGTTCGAACTGGAGCTGGCCGCCGGCATCAAGGTCAGTCGCATCACGAATCTGTCCAACGACATCGCTCGGGCGCTCAGCGCCGGCGCTGTCCGCGTCGTAGCCCCCCTGCCGGGCAAGCATACCATCGGTATCGAGGTGCCCAATAGTGAGAAGGAGAAGGTCCGTATCAAGAGCCTGATGGACCTGGGCGGCACACGGGCGGGCAAGATGGAAATCCCGCTGTTCCTCGGCAAGGACTCCTCGGGCGAGGCGCTGGTCTCGGACCTGACCCGCATGCCGCATCTGCTGATCGCCGGGACGACCGGCTCGGGCAAGAGCGTCTGCATCAACAGCATCATCGTCAGTATCCTGCTGACGAAGCGCCCGG
Source organism: Phycisphaerales bacterium Planc_01 (assembly GCA_001603075.1). GTDB lineage: Bacteria > Planctomycetota > Phycisphaerae > Sedimentisphaerales > Anaerobacaceae > Anaerobaca. The sequence goes on from LVBB01000109.1 coordinate 42,287, forward strand.
ACGAGGTCAAGATGATCCTGATCGACCCGAAGATGGTCGAGATGACCGCCTACAGCACGGTCCCGCACCTGATGTGCCCGATCGTGACCGAGACGCAGATGGCGGTCCAGATCCTCGAATGGGCGACGGTGAAGATGGACGAGCGGTATGCCCTGTTGGCCGAGGCGCGGGTGAAGAACATTGCCGAGTTCAACAAGCTGGGCGCCGAAGAGGTCGTTGCGCGGTTCAATCCCACCACGGAGGACGAAGAGGCGCAGATCCCCAAGAAGCTCCCGTACATCATGATCGTGATCGACGAACTGGCCGACCTGATGATGACGGCATCGAAGGAGATCGAAAGCTATATCGTTCGCCTGGCCCAGAAGAGCCGCGCCGTCGGCATCCACATCGTGCTGGCGACACAGCGGCCGCAGGCAACGGTCGTCACCGGCCTGATCAAGTCGAACATGCCGTGCCGCATCGGGTTCCGCGTCGCCGCCCGAATGGACAGCCGGATCATCCTCGACCAGAACGGCGCCGAGACGCTCCTGGGCGAAGGCGACATGCTCTTTCTCAAGCCCGGCACCAGCGACCTGATCCGCGCCCAGGGCACATTCCTCGACGAGATGGAGATCCGCGGCATCATAAAGCACCTCAAGGAGATCGCCGAGCCGCAGTTCCATCCGGAACTGACACAGCTCAAACACGTCGACGCCGGCGAGATGCCGCGTGACGAGCTATTCGACGAGGCGGTGCGCGTCGTCCTGCAGAGCAAACGGGGCAGCGTCTCCCTGCTCCAGCGAAAGCTCAGCGTCGGCTACGCCCGCGCCTCGCGCATGATCGAAATGATGGCGGGGGCCGGCGTCCTGGGCGAATACAAGGGGAGCCAGGCCCGCGAGGTGCTGATGACGCTGGAGGAATACGAGGCGATCCGCCGCCAGATGGATGAGGACGCCGAAGCCGGCTACTCTGATCTCGCCGACGAAGAACAGGAGCATGCCCGCGCCTACGCCAGCGAAGGCCAGCAGGGATACATCTCCAGCAGCATTGATGACGAGGATTGAGTACAGTCCGGTCGAACTGCAGCACTACGGCGCCGAGCCCGACCCCGGTGCGATCCCCGATCAGGGCGCAAGCGGCATGGTTCATGCCGTCAGATCGACCGTAATGGCCGCTTGTGGTAGAATGGGGTGATGAACAAGGACCTCAAGGACAAGACGTTGGACGAGCTGGAGCGGCTCGTGGTGGAGTTGGGACAGAAGAAGTACGTAGCCAAGTACCTCTTCAGCTTCCTGCACGCAGAAGACGCCCGGACGATCGCGGACATCACGCCGCTGAGCAAAGCGTTTCGCCAGACGCTGGGCGAACGAGGTTACTTCATCTCGCTGCTCAAGACGCTCGATTGCCCGGTCGACGCGGATGGGTCGCGCAAATACCTCTTCGAGCTGGCCGACGGTGAACGGATCGAGGCGGTGCTGCTGCGCGACGGCGACCGGCAGACGCTGTGCGTCTCGACGCAGGTCGGTTGCGCGATGGGTTGCGCGTTCTGTGCGACTGGTCGGATCGAACTGCGCCGCAACCTTACCGCCGGCGAAATCACCGATCAGGTCAATCGGGCCCAAGCGGATGCGGGCAAGATCCACAACGTGGTCTACATGGGCATGGGCGAACCGTTCGAGAACTACGACGCCGTGCTGAAGTCGGTCCGCATCCTGAACCATGCGTCCGGCAAGAACATCGGGATCAGACACATTACCATCAGCACCTGTGGCATCGCACCGGCAATCGTACGGCTGGCCGACGAGAATGTCCAACCACGTCTGGCGATCTCACTGAATGCGTCGAGTGATACCCTGCGGGCTCGCATGATGCCGATCGCCCGGCGATACCCACTGAGCGAATTGCTCGAAGCCGTGGGCGCCTACCAGGCGAAGACGAAGCAGCGAGTAACTTTCGAATACGTGCTGATCGACGGGCTCAATGACTCAACGGCACAGGCCCGGCAACTCGTCAAGCTGCTGCACGGCATCTCGTGCAACGTCAACCTGATCGAGCACAATCCCTACTCCGGCTGCGCGTTGGCCGGCAGCAGTCGCGATCGCATCGCGCGGTTTGCCTCGATCCTCAAGGACGCCGGGGTCGAGACCGTCACTCGCTTCAAGCTCGGCCGCCGGATCAAAGCCGCCTGTGGCCAGCTCCAGGCAGGTTACGGGCGTTCGTGAGCGTTCGTGGCGACGCTATAAGGCCTTCTGTCTCATGCTCCTGCGAGCGCACTACAGACGGCATACGGCGCGCAGGGATCAGCGGAGTTTGATGGTGGCCAGGGCCAGAGCGGCGAATGCGGCGGCCAGCAGCCAGAAGCGGACGACGACCTGTGGCTCGCTCCAGCCGGCCAGGTGGAAGTGATGGTGCAGCGGGGCGCAGCGGAACAGGCGTCTGCCGTGCGTGTACTTGAAATAGCCCACCTGGAGCACTACGCTCATCAGCTCGATGACGAAGACCCCCCCGATGACCAGCAGCAGCAACTCGTTGCGCGTCACCAGGGCGCCGTAGCCCATCGCCGCACCGAGAGGCAGCGAGCCGATGTCGCCCATGAAGGTCTGGGCCGGATAACAGTTGAACCACAGAAAACCCAGAACCGCTCCCAGAATCGCGGCAAAGAAGATGCTCAACTCACCCGCCTGCGGAATGTGAGGCAGCAGCAGATAGCTGGCCCACGTCATCGGCGTCGTCCGCGACATCGTCTCGGATGCGACGTAGCAGAGGAAGGCCAGCACGAGACTCATGATCGCGACGCAGCCGGAGGCCAGTCCGTCCATCCCATCGGCGAGGTTCACCGCGTTGCTCGTAGCCGAAATGTAGAAGATGGCGATGAAGATGAAGGGCCAGGTGGCCAGCACCAGACCTTTCTTGTAGAAAGGTACCCACAGCAGTTTGGCATCGGGAATGTTCGCGAAGTCGAAGTACAGGAAGGACGCGATCAGAACGGCGCCGGCGATTTGGAAGATCAACTTCTCCCACGCATGAAGGCCGTCGCGCCCGCGCTGACGTGCGGCGGCCGTCAGCTTGAGCCAGTCATCGATGCCGCCGAGGATACCGAACCACAGCAGCACGAACAAGGCCTTCTGGACGAAAGGATTGTTGAGCCTGGCCCACAGCAGCGTGGTTGCGGCCGCCGAAGACAGGATGATCAGACCGCCCATCGTGGGCGTGTTGGCCTTTTCCTTGGTCAACTCGTTCAAAGCGGCATGGTGGAACTCGGGCCGGTCGCCAATTTTCTTTCGCATCAGCCAACGGATGATCCGCGGCCCGATCACCAGGGCAATCGCCAGGGACGTCAGGATCGCCATAACGGCGCGGAACATGACGTACTGGTACGCATAGAAGTGCAGCGTCTCGGTCAGGAAATTGCTGTAATGGCGAAGCAGGTGATAGATCATTGGCACTCGATGAATGACGACAGGCCATTGCGCTGAGCCGACAACGCCCTATCATCCATAACCCTTTGTCAGTTCCTGGACCACGTTTTCCAGCCGGGCCGCACGTGAGCCCTTGACCAGTATTATGTCGTATTCCCTTACGAGCCTCCCCAGATTATCACAGAGAGCGGCCGTGTCGTCAAAACAAACTGTCTGCAGATCGTGTTTCGATGCATCGCGGGCGGCGGCGACGGTGGTTTTCGCCGCCTCGCCGACGGCGATCAGCAAGTCCACACCGACGCGAGCGACCTCGCGTCCCAGTTCGGCGTGCAACGTTTCGCTCTGCGCTCCGAGTTCGGCCATGTGACCACAGATGAAAACCGTGCGGCGTTTCGCGCCCTCCTCCGCTTTCGGTCGCAATCCGGCGAGGATCGCCAAAGCGTTCTTCATCGAGGCAGGATTGGCGTTGTAACAGTCGTTCAGCACGATCAGCGTGCCGATCTGCAGCGGCTCGGCCCGCATTGCCACGCCGGGAAGCGTCCGGATTCTGCAGGCGAACTCTTCGACAGTCAGGCCGAACTGCTTGCAGACTGCCCAAGCCGCCAGTGCGTTGTCCACATTGCCCGGACCGGGCAGCGGCAGTTCGACGGGGGTGCCGTCGATGATGAAACTGCTGGTCAGACCGGAATGGATGACCTCGTCGGCCCGATAGTCGGCCTCCGGGGAGCGTCCGAACGTGTGGCACGGCCTGCCGAGACGGCCGCAGGCGGCCGTAAGGATATCGATGTCACCATTGACGATGAAAACGCCCTCGCTCGAAAGACCCTGGGCAATCGATGTTTTTTCTCGGACGATCGTCTCGACATCGCCAAAGCCCGCCAGATGGGCAGGGTAAACGTTGGTGACAACCGCCACGTTCGGCTGGGCGATCCGCGTCAGATACGCGATCTCGCCCAACTGGTTGGCGCCCAGCTCGGCGACGATAACTTCGTCGTCGGGCTCGGCGGCCAGCAACGTCAGTGGCAGACCGATCGTGTTGTTGAAGTTCTTCTGCGACTGATGAGTCTTGAAGTGCCCGCTCAGAACATGATGGACGATCTGACGGGTGGTGGTCTTGCCGACCGAGCCGGTGATGGCGACCACCTTGTAGCCGCCGGCCCTGCGGTACTCTCGTGCCAGATCGCCCAAGGCGACGATCGTGTCCTCGACCTTCAGCACAGCCCCGGCGGCCAGCACATCGCGACTGACCACGGCACAGGCCGCCCCCTTGGCGAACGCATCGGCCACGTGATCGTGTCCATCGAACCGCTCACCCGCAAGGGCGAAAAAGCAATCCCCCGCCGTCGTCGTCCGCGAGTCCGTGCTGATTCCCGTGATGGACAGATGGCCCGCATTGCCTTGCGTAATCTCCGCATTCAAAATGCGGCTCACGGCTTCGACCGAAAGCTCTTTCATCGGCGTCCTCGGATGCATTGCTGGGCGACTTCTTTGTCGCTGAAGTGGATCTTCTCGGCGCCGATGATCTGGTACGTTTCGTGGCCTTTGCCTGCGATCAGAACGATATCGTCCTTGCGGGCCTTCTGAATGGCCCATTCGATGGCCTTCGCGCGGTCCGCCTCGATCAGGATCGCGTCGGAGGCGCCATTGCGGAAGCCGGCGACGATGTCTTCGATGATCGCTTCGGGCCTCTCGGTGCGTGGGTTGTCGCTCGTGACGATCACCATATCGGCCAGGCGTTGGGCGACGGCGGCCATTCGAGGCCGTTTGGTCTTGTCGCGGTCGCCGCCGCAGCCGAAGACGACGATCAGCCTGCCCTTGCAGAGCGGCTTGAGCGTCGTCAGGACGTTCTGCAGGGCGTCGTCGGTGTGGGCGTAGTCGACGAGGACGGAGAACTCGCCGGCGCCGACCTTCTCCAGCCGGCCGGGGATGGCTTTCAGTGACGAGAGCCCGGCCGCGACGGTGGGCAGATCGAAACCGGCGGCCAGGCAAAGACCGGCAGCCGCCAGGTGATTGGCAACATTGTAGGCGCCGAGCAGAGGCGTGACCACTTTGGCCCGGCGGCCGTCGTGTTCGAGCGTGAATCGCGCACCGGCGACGGTCATGGATTCGACATGGGCGGTGATGTCGGCCGGCTCATCCACCGCGTACCAGCAGAGCCGAGCCCGCGTTTGCCTTGCGATGGCCTCGGACTGCGGCGCGTGCCTGTTCAGGACAGCCGTTGCATCCGGCCCCAGTGCGGTGAACAGACGCGTCTTGGCAGCCAGGTAGCTCTCTTCGGTCTTGTGGTAGTCGAGATGGTCGCCTGAGAGATTGGTGAACGCAGCCGCTCGGAAGTTGATGCCCGCCAGGCGGTCCTGGCTCAGGGCGTGGCTGCTGGCCTCGATCACCATGTACTCGGCGCCCGCCTCGACCATGCTGTGCTGCATCTGTGCGATGGTCAGCGCGTCCGGCGTCGTCAGCGAGGCGGGGGTCACACCCGATCCGGTGTCGTAGACGACGGTGCCCATCAGGCCGCAGCGTCTGCCGGCGTGCGTGATGCACGCGTGGACGAGAAAGGCGACGGTCGTCTTGCCGTTGGTTCCCGTCACCGCGAGGTTCGTCAGCTTCGAGGCCGGCCGACCTCTGCTCGCCTGGGCCAGGAGCCCCGCCGCCCGAGCCGAGTTCTCCACAACCACTGTCACAGCCGAAGCCGATGCGTGGTCGCGATCCTGGCAAACGACATACCGGGCGCCGTTGGCGACGGCCTGGTCGATGAATCTGTGGCCGTCGGCAGCATTTCCCGCGATGGCGACGAAGATATCGCCCCGCCGGACGAGCCGGGAGTCGGTGCGCACCTCCGGCGAGGCGTCGGAAGAAACCGCGACCAGCAGATCATCGAACGTCATGGTTGTATGTATCGGCAATCGGGGCGATTTGGGATGAAAAACGGGACAATGGCACGTACAATCGGCGTTGTGGGGCGAACAGGCCCCGACGTAATCGGTATGGAGTATCGAATCGAATGGCAATCTTGAACGTCCCCGGCGACGTTTCGGGAGGGACACAGCAACCATGAGAAGAGTGCTGAGCATCATCGTGTTGTTGGCCGCGGGGTACGCGCCGGCCCGGGCGGCACAGGAGGCCGAGTACTTCGCGGTCTTCATGCAGGGCAAGAAGGTCGGCCATGCAATCCACACCAAGTCGGTCGAAGGCGACACCGTTACGACGAGCGAAGATGTGAGCATCACGATCAGCCGCATCGGCATCCCGGTCACGGTCCGGATGACTGAGACCAGCGTGGAGACCGCGACGGGCAAGGTTCTGAGCTTCGAGTCCGTCCAGCTTCTCGGGGCCATGACGATGAAGGTTGCCGGAACGGTCCGCAGCGACGGCCTCGTCGAGTTGGTCAATTCGTCCATGGGCACGCGACGCAAGAGCACGATGGACTGGCCCGACGGGGCCGTCATGGCCGAGGGGCTGCGCCTGATGACGATCGAAAAGGGCCTCGCGCCTGGGGCCGAGTACAACATACGGATATTCAACGCCGGCATCATGCAGGCTGTCGATGCGGTCGTATCGGTCGGCAGCACGCAGGACGTGGACCTGCTCGGCCGGGTCGTGAAGCTCACCGAGGTCACCAGCACGCTGGCCATGCCGGGGGCCGGCCGGATTTCCAGCACCAGCTACGTCAACGACGACATGCGGGCCTTGAAGAACAGCATGTTCATCGCGGGCATGCAGGTCGATATGATCTCCTGCGCCAGGGAATTCGCCCTGGGCGACAACGACGTGCTTGAGATGATCGGTGCGATGTTCATCGACAGTCCGACGCCGCTTCGCAATCCACGCTCGGCCTCGGCGATCACCTACTGGCTGGCGCCCACGGGCGCCGAGGACTTCAGCATCCCGACGATGGACAACCAGCAGGCCGAGCGGCTCGACGACGGCCAAGTCAAGCTCATCGTGAGACCCGTCCCCGCCCCGGCCGGCGGGACGTTCCCTTATGAAGGTGACGACCAAGTGTTGCTCGATGCGGTGGTCCCCACGCGATTCCTTCAAAGCGATCATAAGGAGATCATCGAACTCGCACGGAAGGCGGTGAGCGACACGAAGGACGCCGCCGAGGCGGCCCGGCGAATCGAGGCGTTCGTCGCCGATTACATCGACGACAAGAGCCTTTCGGTGGGCTATGCGTCGGCGGCCGAAGTCGCGGCCAGCCGCCAGGGCGACTGCTCGGAGTTCGCCGTCCTGACGGCGGCCTTGTGCCGGGCCGTGGGCATCCCGGCCCAAGTTGTCGTCGGGGTCGCCTACGTCGACGACTTCGCCGGCCATCAGGGCTTCGGGGGCCACGCCTGGACGCAGGCATACATCGCAGGCCGATGGATCGGCCTCGATGCGGCGTTCAAGAGCAGCGGTCGCGGCGGCTACGGCCCCGGACACATCGCCCTGGCCGCCGGCAACGGCGACCCGGCCGACTTCTTCAACATCGCCAGCGCCCTCGGCCGCTTCAAGATCGATAGACTTGAAGTGGAACAGGTCGTGGATTCTGTTTCGGAGCGTGCGACAAGCGCTCCCGAAACACGTTGGTCGTCTCGCCCGGTCGTCTACTATTGGCGTTTTCCTGTTGACTTGGGGTCGGAGGTGGAGTAAGGTCATCGCTGCGATGTCATACGTATACGTATGATTTGTGGAGGTCGCGATGGCCACCGGACACGACATTGCGATGGGTTTGCGAGCCGCGTACGCGAGGATGCACCGCCAGAGCAACATCTCTGTGGCTGGACGCGGCGTCACAATCGATCAGTTCGTACTCCTGACCCTCTTGGCCGAGCAGGACGGGATCACGCAGCAGGAACTCGTCCGCAGGGCCTCATCCGACGCCAATACGGTCCGGGCGATGCTCGTGCTCCTGGAAGACGGCGGCTTGGTCGCCCGCGAACCCCATCCCACCGATCGCCGTGCCCGCCAAGTCACCCTGACGCGTAGGGGCCGACAAACCCTCGACCGACTGTGGACCGAAAGCGAACCAGTGCGACAACGTCTGGCAGCGGCATTGACGCCAACGGAGGCCGACCTGCTGGTCGATTTCCTCCGGCGCATTTCCGAAGCCATGGCCCAGGAGAACGGCGGCCCCGCCACTGCTGAAACCAAACGAGTCCTGAAAGGAGAAAGACGATGAACACGCCGAGAACAAGAACCCCACTGATCGTCGCTGTGGTACTGGCGTTCACATGCCCATTGCAGGCCCAGTTCGGCGGGCAAGGTCCTCAGGTGGCGTCGCCCGAGGTCGCCGCCGATCGGCACGTGACGTTCCGTATCCTGGCGCCGAAGGCGGAGAGCGTCCTGCTGGCCGGCAGCGACATCCCGGACCTCGGTCAAGGGGCACAGATGAAGAAGGACTCGAACGACGTCTGGGAAGTAACGTTAGGTCCGATCGACGCGGGCGCGTACCGCTACAACTTCAACGTGGACGGCGTCTCGGTGATCGACCCGCGCAACCCGGCCACCAGCGAATCCAATGCGAACACATGGAGCCTCGTGTACGTTCCGGGCTCGGACTTCATGGACACCAGGAACGTGCCGCACGGCGCCGTGGCGAAGGTGACATACTGGTCCACGTCGCTCGGGCGCTTCCGCCGGATGCACGTCTACACCCCGCCGGGCTACGAGTCGGGCCAGGGCACGTACCCGGTCTTCTACCTGCTGCACGGCGCCTTCGACTGCGACGATTCGTGGACGTCGGTCGGCCGGGCCGGCTTCATCCTGGACAACCTGATTGCGGCCGGTAAGGCCAAGCCGATGGTCGTGGTCATGCCGGCCGGACACACGGGCCCGTTCACGTTCGGCCGCCGGCTGCCCATCGATGAGTTCACCAAGGACTTCGTCGGTGACATCATGCCCCACATCGAGAAGAACTACCGCGTCCACACCGACAAGGCCCGCCGCGCCATCGCGGGGCTGTCCATGGGCGGAGCGCAGACGCTCAGTATCGCGATTCCCTACCCGGACAAGTTCGGCTATGTGGGCGTCTTCAGCTCGGGCATCTTCGGCATCGCCGGCGGAATGGGCGGCGCGCCTGAAGGGCCGTCGTGGGAAGAGCAGCAGAAGGACATCCTCGACGGAACGGAACTGAAAAAAGACCTCAAGCTCGTCTGGTTCGCCACGGGCAAGAATGACTTCCTCGTCCAGACCTCGCGCGCCAGCGTCGAGATGCTCAACAAGTACGGCCTGGACGTCGTGTACAAGGAGACGGACGGCGCGCACACGTGGACGAACTGGCGGAACTACCTCAATGAATTCGCGCCGCAACTGTTCCGGTAGTCCTCGCGCCAATCCGCTTGCGGGACACAGGGATATCGCAACGACAGGTGCAGACCGATGTGCCGCGGCGATTGCCTTTGATTCAGTCTTTGGAGACGGAGAAACTGGCTTCCACCTCGGTGTACATGTCCCACTTGACGGGCATCCACGCTGAGATGGTTCCACGACCGGTAATCCCTTTGTACCGTTTCGTCCCATCAACGAAGACGATGGATCCGACCTGTTTGGCCCCAGGCTGGCCGGAGGCGTCGATTTTGGCCAGGATGCTTGAACCGTCCTGGAAGTCATAAACGACAAAGCCTTGATGGTATTGCTTGCCGTCGGGCGAGCTGGTATGGACGACCCAGCCGGTCACGCGAGCGAACTGGCCCTCGCTGACCACGACAAATCCGGTGCGGTGGACCGCTTCGAGAGCCGCCATGCCGCTGCCAACCGGCCGCGTCTCCATGCCGTAGGAGAACTCCCTCCAGCGGATCAGTTCCATAGATGTCTGCGCCGGACTGAAGCTGCTGGTCAGTCCGAGAATCAACGCAATACAAAGACAGGAAGCGATGAAGATCGAACGACTGGACCTCGAACGGCGACAGGTGCTCTCTTCGAGCTTCGGAGCAATCAGATTGTGATGGATCATGGTGGTATGCCTCCCCAAACACAGGGTGAGCGTCTTCGTTCGCCAAGAGGCGTCGTGTGAGAACACACGACACGCAAGTCATCCGGACGATGTCAACGTTTCATCGGCATTTGGGCCGAGCCGAATAAGTACGACCAGAGCAAAAGAATACGCGATCGCCCGAAGCTCGGCTTGTCTTGGACGGCAATAGAAATCGCTTGAAATCCCCCCTCAGCCGCCGGTATTCTTGGCTGTTTCGCAGGAAAGGCTTTGAAAGGACCCGCCATGAAGCTCCATCGCGTACCGGCCCTGCTGTGCATGGGCATCGTTGCCGCCAGTTGGGCTGCCGCCGCCGAAACCTCTTCCCAGGGCAAGAAGGTATGGCTTTGCGACCTGGATATCAGCAAGACCCAACAGGGCTGGGGCGAGCCCCAGAAGGACAAATCCGTAGACGGCAACCCCCTGCGGATCGCAGGGCGCTCCTTCGATCGGGGACTGGGCACGCACGCCGACAGCGCCCTCTACGTCAAACTGGCCGGAGGAAGCACACGGTTCACCGCCCTGGTGGGCCTGGACGATGAAGCCGGGCGCTTCGGGACCGTGCAGTTCCGCATCCTGGCCGATGGCGAAGAGATCTTCAAGACCGGCACGATGAAAGCGGGCCAGCCGGCTCGCGAGGTGGACGTGGACGTCACCGGCGTCGATCTGCTGATCCTGCTCGTCAGCGGCGGCAGCGACGGGATCAACTACGACCACGCCGACTGGGCAGATGCGGCATTCACCGTCGTCGGGAAGATGCCCGAGACCATCGACGGGCCGAAAGAAGAGGCGATCATTCTGACGCCCAAGCCGGGACCCGCGCCGCGAATCAACAGCGCCAAGGTATTCGGCGTCCGGCCGGGATCGCCCGTGCTCTATACCATCGCCGCCAGCGGACAGCGGCCGATGGGATTCCACGCGGAGAATCTCCCCGAGGGGCTGTCGATCAGCGCTGAGACGGGGCGGATCACGGGAAGACTCGACCGTAGAGGCGAATACAAGATCGGGCTGATCGCCCGCAATGACGTCGGCGAGGCCCGCGGCATGCTCCGGCTGGTCGTGGGCGACACGATCGCACTGACGCCTCCGATGGGCTGGAACAGTTGGAACTGCTGGGGTTGCGCGATCGACGAGCAGAAGATCCGCCATGCGGCTGAGGCGATGGTGTCGAGCGGCCTGATCCACCACGGCTGGCAGTACATCAACATCGACGACTGCTGGATGAAGAAGCTCGATTCCGACGATGCGGTCGTCGGCGGGCCCACGCGAGACCAGTGCGGGCGCATCCTGACGAACACGCGATTTCCGGACATGAGGGCGCTGACGGATTACGTCCACCATCTCGGCCTCAAGGCGGGCATCTACATCTCGCCCGGGCCATCGACATGCCAGCGCTACGAAGGAAGCTGGCAGCATGAACTGCACGACGCCCAGAGCTTCGCGGACTGGGGTTTCGACTATCTCAAGTACGACTGGTGCGGCTACGGCGACATCGTCCGCCGGCCCACGCTCGAACAGATGAAAGAGCCGTACATCTTCATGCGAGGCTGCCTGGACCGCGTGGATCGCGACATCGTCTATAGCCTGTGCCAGTACGGCATGGGCGAGGTCTGGACATGGGGCGCCGAGGTCGGCGGCAACTGTTGGCGGACCACGGGCGACATCGTCGATTCCTGGGGCAGCATGGCCGGCATCGGCTTCGCTCAGGCTCAGTGCTCGCCGTATGCGTCGCCCGGCCACTGGAACGATCCGGACATGCTGGTGGTCGGCAAGGTCGGCTGGGGTCCCAGCCTGCGTGAAAGCCGTCTGACGCCCAACGAGCAGTACACCCACATCAGCCTGTGGTGCCTGCTCAGTTCGCCGCTGCTGATCGGGTGCGACCTGACCCAGTTGGACGATTTCACGACGAACCTGCTGACCAACGATGAGGTGCTGGAGGTCAATCAGGACCCGCTGGGCCGGCAGGCGAGCCGCGTCGTCCAGGACGGCGTGCTCGAAGTCTGGGCCAAACCGATGGAGGACGGCTCGACCGCGGTGGGCCTGTTCAACCGCGACGAGACGCCCAAGACGGTTGTCGCCAAATGGTCCGATCTGAAGCTCAGCGGCCCGATGCGGGTCCGCGATCTCTGGCGGCAGCAAGACGTCGGCGTCTTTTCAGGCCAGTATGGGGCCGAGGTCCCTCGGCACGGCGTCATGCTCCTGCGTCTGTTCCCAACCGAAGGCAGGTAGTCACCGCTGAACAACAGAAGGGCTGATGATGATACGAATGACCCGCTATGCCGTTGTGATTCTGTGCTGCCTGGCCACCTCGTCGGCTCAAGAGATCCGCACGTTCACGCTGGCCCAGACAAGGCTGCGCGATCCGTTCATCTTTGCGGACCAGGCGACGCAGACGTATTATTTGGTCACCAGCTCTGTGAAACCCGCCGGCCTGAAGGCAAACGCCGTGTCTGTGCTGACGAGCAAGGACCTGCGCACGTGGACGGGACCGTTCACGGTCTTCGAGATCGGGCCTGACTTCTGGGCACAGGGCCACATCTGGGCCCCCGAGATGCACCTGTACAGGGACAGGTACTACTTGTTCGCCACGATGAACGGCAGTCGCAGGTTGGCCGATGAGCCCTGGCCCGACTGGCCCGAGAAGACCGCGCGGGGTACGCAGGTGCTCGTCGCAGATTCGCCGATGGGCCCGTTCCGGCCGTTTGCCAACCGATCGCATACCGATCCCAACCTCATGGCCCTTGACGGGACCCTGTGGGTCGAGGATGGCGTACCCTACATGGTGTACTGCCACGAATGGGTCCAGGTCAAAGACGGCACAATCGACCTGGTCCGGCTCAGAGACGACCTGTCCGACGTAGCCGGGCCGCCGATCACGCTGTTCAAAGCCAGCGACGCCCCCTGGACCCCCGAAAGCCGGGATCGGTACGTCACCGACGGGCCATGTCTCTACCGGACCCGGACGGGAAGGCTGATGATGATCTGGTCCAGCTTCACCGACAGCGGGTACACCACCGGCGTCGCCGCCTCGACCTCGGGTCGGGTCCAGGGTCCCTGGGTCCACCTGCCCGAGCCCCTCTTCCGAGAAGACGGCGGGCACGGGATGATCTTCCGAGCCTTCGATGGGACGTTGATGCTTCTGCTGCACAGCCCCAACCGCAGCCCGCATGAGCGGGCTCGCCTCTTGACGTTGCTGGATGTCGGGGACACGCTCCAGATCCAAAACGAGCGATGACGTGCCTGCCTCTGAGCCGGTGTCACCTTCGGGCACGTGCCGGGGGCCTTGTCACAACACCAGAGAAAGCCCGCTTTTTCTTGGGGAATGGATCGTCGGGGGAGAACCTGCCCGCCATCCCGGCGTACCTTCAGACAATCGTGACATGCCGGGCCCCGAGGCTCGGCCCGACAGACGTCTGATGTTGCGTCGAACAAAGGAGATTGCGATGGCACAACTCAAGGTGGGGGACCGGGCGCCGGCGTTCACATTGAAGGACCAGGACGGCCATGAGGTCTCTCTGGCCGACTTCAGGGCCAGGAAGCTGCTTCTTTACTTCTATCCGAAGGCGGACACCCCGGGCTGCACGGCCCAAGCCTGCGGCGTCCGCGACGCCATGGGGGAACTGGCTGAGGCCGGAGCCGTTGTGGTCGGCGTCAGTCCCGACCAGCCATCCAGGCAGAAGGCATTCGACCACAAATACGACCTGGGATTTCCTCTGCTGTCCGACCCCGATCATAAGGTAGCTCAAGCCTACGGCGCCTGGGGAGAGAAATCGATGTACGGCAAGACCTACGAAGGAATCATCCGTTCCTCCTTTGTGATCGACGAGACGGGCAAGATTCTCCAGGCCTCATACAAGGTCAAGCCGCAGGACACCGTGCCAAACGCCCGGAGGGCGCTCTCCTGAGAGGGTCGGCCGCACGATGTCGCGACGAGATCGCGCAGCAATATCTCCTCAGGCCGCCGTCGCGACATGCGGACTTGCGGACGGGCGACGGTGTCGCCGCGTATGGCGAACCCGCCAGAAATTGCTTCGTAGGATCTTGTGACGTGTGAGGTCCCTGTATCGCCGTGCGGTTTTTTCGGTCCTGGGGCGGAAAAAGTCTTGATCCTCACGTCGGAAGCCGCATAGAATATGTGTGCGTGTCTCAACCTACTAAGGTGCTCGATACGTTGAAAGGAGGCGCCAAATGGCAAGGAAGACACTTGTCAAGGGGATGTGGTCGAAGGACGACCTCAAGCAACTCCGGAGACTCTTCCCGAATCATGCCACGGCCGAAGTGGCCTCAAGCCTGGGGCGCCCGACGGAAGCCGTCAAGAAGAAGGCCTCCCGTATGGGACTCAAGAAGGCCAGACGGTACATGAAGTCGCTGGGACGGTCATAGGGACCGGTTCCGCTCGTCCAATCGCATTGACGCAAGCCGCGCCCTGTCGGGTGGTGGCCGGGGAGAGTGTGTCAAGACATCCCGCGATCGCGCAGCCGAACGGATGTCGAACCGGTGCAGTGCGGGACGGATCGGCGCCGTCTGGGGCATGCCTTTCGTGGTGTTCTCGTCTGTCAGTTCCAAGGGCCCATCGAGTCAGGCGGGGCAGGCTCTGTGCCCATATCGCGAATAGCGATGCTTCTCCTGTGCCGCGGTGTGAATTCCAAAGGGCTTGACGCCTGGGTCGGCAACGGGTATGCTCAGAACGTGCCTTGGTCCACCGTGTTTGTTCCTGTTCTTGCTTCTTGGAGGCGCCGTTGAGAGTCTTATCAGGCATTCAGCCCTCGGGGCGGTTGCACGTCGGCAACTACTTTGGTGCGATGCGACAGCATCTGGAGTTGCAGGCGGAGCATGAGGGCTTCTACTTCATCGCCGATTACCACGCCCTGACGAGCGGTCCGTCGCCGGAGGCCTTGGCCCGGCATACCCTCGACGTCGCGATGGACTACATCGCGTTGGGGCTCGACACGGAGAAAACCGTGTTCTGGCGGCAGTCCGACGTCCCTGAAGTGACCGAGCTGACCTGGCTGCTGAGCTGCGTCACCCCGCTGGGCCTGCTTCAACGGTGCGTCAGCTACAAGGACAAGGTCGCCCAGGGGCTTTCGCCGAACCACGGACTGTTCGCCTATCCCGTTCTCCAAGCAGCCGACATTCTGATCTTCCAATCGAATCTCGTGCCCGTTGGGGCCGACCAGAAGCAGCATATCGAGGTGACCCGCGACATCGCCATGCGATTCAACAACGCCTATGGGGAGGTCTTCACGATCCCCGAAGAGCACATCATCGAATCGGTGGCGGTCGTGCCCGGCACCGATGGGCGCAAGATGAGCAAGAGCTACGGCAACACCATCGAGATCTTCGAGCCGGAGAAGAGTGTCAAGAAGAAGATCATGAAGATCGTCACGGACTCGACCCCCGTGGAGGACCCCAAGGACCCGGCCAAGTGCAACGTCTTCGCCCTGCTGAAGCTGGTCGCCTCTCCGCAGGAGTTGGCCGAGTGGGACGCCAGGTACCGCAACGGAGGTATGGGCTACGGCGAAGCCAAGAAACGGCTGGCCGAGTTGATGATCGACTATTTCCAGCCATACCGCCACAAGCGAGCCGAACTCGAAAACAACTCCGGCGATGTGAGGAAGATGCTCGAGCGAGGCGCCGCCCGAGCCAAGGCCGTCGCCGCGCAGACGCTGAGCGAGGCCCGAAAGGCCGTTGGGTTAGGAGCCTGATCATGGAAGACAAACTCGTTACCGTCGCTCGATTCGAGAACTACATCGAGGCCGAGCTGGCCAAACAGCAACTGGACGACAACGGCATCAAGGCGGTCGTCATGGGCGAGAACGTCGGCAACGTCTACGCCGGCGCGCCGGTCGTGCAGGATATCGAGCTCCAAACGTTCGAGCACGACGCCGAGAAGGCCCAGGAAATCCTGCGAGAGCAGGACTGACAGGAGAGCCCCCTGGCTGATTACCGCGTCAATCTGGAGATCTTCGCCGGCCCGCTGGACCTGCTTCTGTACCTGGTCCGCAAGGAGGAGGTCGATATCTACGACATTCCGCTGGCGAAGATCACGGACCAATACCTTCACTATGTCGAGATGCTCAAGCAATTCGATATCGATCTGGCGGGCGATTTTCTCGTCATGGCCGCCACATTGATGGAAATCAAGTCGGCCATGCTGCTGCCGAAGGCCGCGCCGGAGGAGATGGCCGAGGATGAGGCCGGCGATCCGCGGGCCGAGCTGATCCGCCAACTGCTCGAGTATAAGAAGTTCAAGGACGCCGCCAACCTGCTCGACGCCGCCGCCGAGCAGCACCAGGAGCGGTTCGGCCGCCCCACCAGCCTCATCGACCGGCTGGCGCCCAATGCCGAGCCCGAGGTGGACATGGATCAGGTCAGCATCTGGGACCTGCTTGAAGCCTTTGACACGGTCTGCAAGGCCATCGGCAACACCACCTACACAGGCCACATCAAGGACGACACCCCGATCGACCTGTACCAGATCGAGATCCTGCACCGCCTCCAGACCGAAGGGCCGATGACGTTCGAGCGTGTTTTCGACACTCGTCCGAATCGCCTTGTCATGGTGGGGTTGTTCCTGGCGATGCTCGAACTGATTCGCGACAAGCTGATCTGGGCCGAGCAGAGCGACACCTCGCCCAGCCAGATCTACCTGCGTGCGTTGACCGACGAGCCGGCCGAGCAGGCCGTGCAGAAGGCCATCCTCTCCGTTGCCGAGGAGGAACCCGAGACACCCCAGGAAAGCCTGGCCCCGTCGGATACCGAGCCGGCCCACGAACTGACGATCCCCATCATGGAACTGCCCGCCAAGGCGCACCCCGCCGCCCTTGCGGAGGAGTCGGCAGAACCAGACGTGTTCGACGACGAAGACAGCCTCAGGGACCAATCCTTCGATGAGCTGCCGATCCCTATCCTGGAACTGCCTCCCAAAGGCAGATCGGCGACGCCCCAGCCGGATGCTCCACAGACCATCGAGGACCAGCCGCCCTCAACTGCCGACGGTTTGTGAATTGACAGCCCCTCGCCTCATCCTTAGAATGCGCGGGTTTTTCGGACCGAACCGGTCGAGCCGCTCGAAGATGAAATTGGGCATGGGAAGGACAGGATCATGGCGGGCAACACTATCGAACTGACGGATGCTACGTTTGACCAAATCGTGCACAACTGCGAGGTTCCCGTCCTGGTAGACTTCTGGGCGCCGTGGTGCGGCCCCTGCAAGATGATCGGGCCCGTCATTGAGGAGTTGGCTGGCGAATACGCCGGAAAAGCCAAAATCTGCAAACTCAACACCGATGACGCCCGCGACAGCGCGGTCGAGTTCGGCATCAGCGCCATTCCGACGATCATTCTGTTCAAAGACGGACAGGTTCAGAAAAAATGGGTCGGCCTGACGGCCAAAAAGGATATCACCGAAGCCATCGACAGCCTGCTGTGATGCAACGAACCGGCAGGCGAGCGTTCATTCATCATGCTGTCGTGTGAGACACGGCTCGCGGCAAAACGGACCACGGATCTCCGGAGAGAATCACCAACCGAATGGCCCATCGAATCGCAGGCAAAAAGGAACTTGGCCCGGACGTCTTCTGGGCGCGCATCGAAGCTCCCCTGATCGCGAAGGCCCGTCAGCCGGGTCAGTTCATTATCCTCAGCATCAACAATGACTACTCCGAGCGGATCCCGCTGACCATTGCGGGAGCCGATCCGTCGGACGGCACGATCGAGTTGATCTGGCAGCGGGTCGGCAAGACAACCGCCGAGCTGGCGGACCTGGCCGAGGGCGACGAGATCGCCAATATCTCGGGGCCGCTCGGCACACCCACGCACATCGCCAACTTCGCCTCCGTGATCTGTGTCGGAGGCGGGATCGGGGCTGCTCCCCTGCTGCCCATCGCAACCGCCCTGAAGAGCGCTGGCAATCGCGTTGTCAGCATTCTCGGGTTCCGCTCGAAGGACCGGCTGATTCTCGAAGAGGAGTTTGCCCGGATCAGCGATGAGCTGATCGTCACCACCGACGACGGTTCTTACGCTCGCAAGGCCCTCGTGACGGAGCCACTCGCAGAGGTCTGCGGACGCGATCCCAAACCCGGCCACGCCTTCATTATCGGTCCGACGATCATGATGAAATTCTGTTGCGGCGTAACCAGGAAGTTCGACGTGCCCACCCAGGTTTCGCTGAACACGATCATGATCGACGGGACCGGCATGTGCGGTGGATGCCGCGTCGAGGTCGACGGCAAGCCCAAGTTCGTCTGCGTCGACGGGCCCGAATTCGATGGCCACCGCGTCAACTTCGACCTGATGATCAAGCGCATGAACGCGTACAAACCGCAGGAGCAACAGGCGCACGAGCAATACGAGCAGCACCGATGCAGAATCGGCCTGGATGAATGACCGCAACCACCGCTGCACCTTGAGCAGGAATCCCCATTGTGACGCACGAACAGAGACAGGAACTGCTGGAGAGCCTGCTGGCCAAACAGAAAGCCGGCGCATTGAAGCCCAGGGACCGGTTCGACATTCCGCCGCAGGACATGCCTGAGCAGGACGCCGCAGTGCGGCGCCGCAACGTCCACGAGGTCGCATTGGGATACACCGAGACACAGGCCCGTCTCGAAGCGATGCGATGTCTCCAGTGCAAAACCGCCCCGTGCGTGCGGGGCTGTCCGGTCCGCATTCGGATCCCGGATTTCGTCGCTGCCATTGCGGAAGGCCAATACGGTAGAGCCCTCGACATCATCAAAGAGAACTCGTTGCTGCCGGCGGTCTGCGGACGCGTCTGTCCGCAGGAGGTCCAGTGCCAGGAGACATGCACCGTCGGGCTCAGGTTCAAGGATGTCTCGAAGGCAGTCTCCATCGGGCGACTCGAACGATTCGTCGCCGATCTTGGCCACAACGGCGCTGCCGCACCGGCGGTCGCGCCGCCGACGGGCAAGAAGATCGCCATCGTCGGCTCGGGCCCCGGTGGCATCGTGGCGGCGGCCGACACGCGCAGGGCCGGCCACGACGTCACTGTGTTCGAAGCCTTTCACAAACCGGGCGGCGTCATGGTCTACGGCATCCCGGAGTTCCGACTGCCCAAAGCCATCGTTCACGACGAGATCGAGACATTGAAGACGATGGGCGTGCGAATCGTGCCCAACTTCATCGTCGGCCGCACGCGAACCATCGAACAGCTCATGACCGAAGACGGCTTCGACGCCGTCTATATCGGCGTCGGCGCGGGCCTGCCCAGCTTCATGGGCATTGAAGGCGAATCACTCGTCGGCGTCTACAGCGCCAATGAATACCTGACCCGAGCCAACCTGATGAAGGCCTACAGCTTCGGCTCGGGCGCCGACACACCCATAGCCGTCTCCAGGCGAGTCGCAGTCGTCGGAGGCGGCAACGTCGCGATGGATGCGGCCCGCACAGCGGTGCGCCTCGGGGCCGAGAAGGTTTACCTGATCTACCGGCGCACGGAGAAGGAGATGCCCGCGCGCGTCGAGGAGGTCCACCACGCCCAACAGGAGGGCATCGAGTTCCACCTGCTGCAAAGCCCCATTCGGATCGTGGGGGACGAGAACAGCCGCGCCACGGCCATCGAGTGCCTGCGTTACGAGTTGGGCGAGCCCGACGACTCCGGCCGCAGGCGGCCCGTGGCCATCGCCGGATCGGAGTTCCGGATCGACATCGACACCGTCATCATCGCCATCGGCAACCAGGCCAATCCCCTGATTCGCCAAACCACGCTGAGCCTTGAATTCAACAAATGGGGCAATCTCGTCGTCGATGAGAACTGTCGGACCACGATGCCGGGCGTCTACGCCGGCGGCGACATCGTCCTCGGCGCCGCCACCGTCATCCTCGCCATGGGCCAGGGCCGCATCGCCGCCGCCGCCATCAACAGCGACCTCGCCGACGAGCCTCAGTAGTCCGCCGAAACCTCCCACCCCCTCTCAAGGGGACGGAACCGGGCCAGGTGCGGCCTGCAGGGATGAGCAGTTCAACGACGTATCGTCCGACCCAGGTGACGATTGGAGCACCGCCAATAGCAGGATGGCGGAAGCGGTCCCGTCCATGGTGGGTTCATTGGTGCTGTAGTCGGCGAGATCGTCGTGGTAGACGGCGCGCGGGTCCTGGAACTCGGCCAACGGGTCGGGTTCGGTGATGCCGACGCCCTTGAGGGACTTAGAGATGCGTTCGTAGACCGGGCCGTCCACCAGGCCGCCACGCAAGGTCCGGCCGGTCAGCCGCGTGGTCATCAGGTGCACGTTCTGCGGCGAGACGACACCGATGCCCATGAATTGCGTGACGCCCCAGGGATTTCGGCCCAGCAGCCAGTCGCGATGCCGGACGGCGAATTCGCGATAGCGCCCATCGCCGGTCATCCGCTCGTAGAGTTCACACTGCGTCACCAGGGCCACCACGAGGTTGTTCGAGCACCAGATGAACGGAACGCCGATGCCGAACGGGTGCTTTTCGCTCGCGACGCGGCAGCGTTCGATCCCCTCGCGATACCAGCCTTCGAGCCGCACTTGGAACTCGGCGTCCGCGACGCCGTGCAGGCGGAAATGGCCGGCGTTGAAGAATGGGTAGAACTCGTAGTGGCCGGTCTGCTCGCGGCCCATCCACGATTCCGAGTCGGCCAGGTGCGCGTAACGTCTGGCGTCGTCGAGGTAGCGCGGCTCGCCCGTCGCCCGAAACAGCTCGGCAGCGCCCCACTCCATGTCGTCGGCCCAGGTGGTCTCAGCGTAGCGATAGGGCGCGCCGTACGAGTTGCCCTGCTGGACGCCTTCGCGGGCGCGACCGAGGCGGTAGACCTCCTCCCCCGCCGTCAGGCAGCGCCGCGCGAACGCGGCCTCGTTCGGGTCGTCCTTCCAGACCTGGAAGGCCAGGGCCATCGCGGCAGCGTAGCGTCCGGCGAGGTTGGCCAGGCCGGTCGATTCGCTCGCGTAGCGTCCGAGTCCCTGCGGCCGGCCATCGGCGGCATACACCACGCGGGGGCCGCCTTTGCCCCAGCCGTAGTCGGCGGGGTCATCCGGCGGCAGGCGCCAGCCGCAATGGTCGCGATCGTCCGCCACCTGATGATACAGCACCTCCGGCGCTGGATGCAGTTTCAGCATCCATTCGAGACCCCAGCGGGCCTCGTCGAGAAGATCGGGCAGGCCGTTGCCGCCGGGGCGGCCGAGGGCGTCGAACCGATCGCCGAAGCTCGCCGATCGCGGTTGTTCCGCCGCCGCATCGTGCAATTCCCAGGCGAGCAGCATCTGCGCGGTGGCGTTGCTCGACGTGAGCAGATACTTCAGGAGGTCGGCGGCATCGTGCCAGCCGCCGCGAGCGTCGATGGCGGTTCCCGCCGGAAGCGGCCCGTAGGCGGTGCGGCCGTCGAGCTGGTGACAGTGGGCATTCAGCCACGGATTGAAGCCGCAACGCTGCTGACGCATGAACTCCAACAGCAGATCCGGCAGAGGCTCGAAGACCGCGTCGTCCACAACGACCGGCTCAGAGACAGCGCCGCCGACACGAAGGCGGTATTGCCCCGGCTGACGCAACGCTGAGAAGTCCAGTTCCGCCACGTGGCCGAACCGGCCCCAGCTCATTCCCGCCGCCGGACGCGTCACGCCCTGGAACGCCGAGCGGCCTGAGTCCAATTCGATGACGTCGAAGCGTTCGCCAAGCGGCTCGCGGCCGAGCGCGACGGCGAGCTTCGGACCTTGCACGGTGTAGCCAACCTGGCTGGCGCGAACGTGGCGCGCCAGCAGACGGTCGATGCGCTCGAATGCGTAACCTCTTTCTTTGAGCGCGGCGAGCAACTCGGGCAGGCGCGCGTGCATCTTGTCCGCGCGCTCGGGACCGGCTCCCACGTGCATCAGCAGCACAAAGCCGTTGAGTCCGGCCGGGTCCTCCCGCTCGCGTTGCAGGATGCTGTCGAGGATCGCCTGTGACGACACAAAGTTGCGGTCCTTCTCGGTCGTGTAGTCAGCGGCCGAGCGCGTGCCGGGCGAGAGGTTGACCAACGTCAGACCCTTCGCGTTTGTCCAATCGCTGATTTCGCGGTTGTGGTGCTCGTAGGCGGGCAGGAAGAACTGCACCTGACGGCGCGTGACGCCAAACCGCTCCAGCTCGCGCAGGTTGGCGTCCACGTCCGCTCCGAACTCGTCGCGCGTCAGCAGCGTCGGTCGGTCCGGCGTCCAATCGCAATAGAGCCGGTGCCGGTCGGAATGCGGACCGACGTAGTGGCCCTCGGCCAGCATCCGCCGGACCAGCGGCGCGAACTCGGCGTTACGCAGGAAGTCGCCGGTCAGAAAGAAAGACGCCTTGGCGTCGTGCACGGCCAGCGCATCGAGGATCGCTTCGGCCCCTTCGCCAAACTCATGGCCGGTGAACACCAACGCCAACTGCCGCGTCGATCGCGAACCGCGCACGATCGCGCCGTGCTGGTACGTGAACGGGTCCTCGGCCGGCTCTTGGCCGGCGGTGGGCCGCAAGGACGGCCGAACGCACAGCGCCAGCCATGCGACCAATACAACGAACACGTATCGCCCTGGCCCCATAGACATTCCCAATCAGCGCATTCGCACGAGCGCTCCTCCGCCGGGGGGCAGGGTCAGCTCGACGGCGGCCTTGTTCGCAGAGGTCCATTGGGCGGTCCCGGCGTCGAACCGCTCCAGCGCGCCTGGGCCGACGAGCGCGGCACTCACCCCAGTGGTGTAGTCCAGGTTCACCACGACCGCGTGAGTCGGGCCATCCCCGGCTCCGAAGAAGCCGAGCAGAAAGCCTCGCGGCGAAGCGGGCGACGGCGAGGACTCGATGCGAAAGACGGCGTCTGTCGGCAACGGCTCGCAGCCGCGTTCGCGCATCGAGGTGTGATACACGCCGAGCGAGCGCAAGGGCTGGAGCTCCTGCGCGATGGCGACGAATTCACGATTGTAGGATTTGACCGCGTGGTAGAGAGGTCCCGGCGTCCCATCGAGGCCGACGAGACTGCCGTGGTGGCTCGGGTGGGCGTAGACGTAATAGCTGATGCCCTGTGCGCCGTAGGCCACCGTGGAATAGACCAGGTAGCGCAACTCGTCTGCGTTTGGAATCCGCATTGCGTCGGGCGCCCAGGTGCAGGCCTGGACAATGTTGAGGAACGGCACGCCCGCCTCCTGCGCGGTGCGACGGATCATCGCCAAGTTCAGAAAGTACTGGTCGCTGTCGCCCTTGAGTCGGAACTGATAGTGGTCGTAGCTGACCAGCGACGGCCTCACCTGCTCGACGTAGAGGCGCAGGTGCTCCGCGTAGGCGGTGACCGTGTCGCCTTTGGTGCCGAGCTGCTGATTGTTGGCGTAGGTCGGAAACAGATTGATGTAGGCCAGATGCATTGGATCACGCTCGCGCAGGTATGCCACCAGCTTGCCGAGCGCCGGGAACTGCGCCGCGCTGGGCTCGTCGATCAGGTGATAGGAATACAGCGCCGGGTGCTTGCTGACGCGGGCGATCAGGGCATCCAACTGCTGGCGGCGGTCGGGATCGTCGAGCGATGCGGGCGTGAACAGGCCGCTGGTGAGCTGGCCGCGAAGGCCGTGACGA
This sequence comes from Phycisphaerales bacterium Planc_01, assembly GCA_001603075.1. Lineage (GTDB taxonomy): Bacteria > Planctomycetota > Phycisphaerae > Sedimentisphaerales > Anaerobacaceae > Anaerobaca. The sequence continues at coordinate 66,185 of LVBB01000109.1, forward strand.
TGCGCCACGTCGAGTTCCGCTTCGCTGCCGCACCAGACGAGGTTGAAGCCGCCTTCAACCATCTGCTGTGCGACCGCGTCAGTGATCGCAGGCCCGGCCCAGTACGTGGCAATAGGCGTGCCAATCTGCCACGAGGAGCCAAGTCCGGCCTCCGCCGCACCAATCCAGGGAGTGCACAAAAATAGAAACGGATAAACGATGGACGCCAACCTCGCTGCAACTGAGTGTTCAATCCGACTTCTCATGGTGTGGACCTCCCAAGTACCACTGCCAAACGCCAGATGGTCAACTTCTTGACTCACCCATAATCCCCCACGGACCTGACGCCGACGCGCTTGCACGTGAACGAATCCGCACAACCGTAGGACAAGAGAATCTCTACGCTGTGCTCCACTCGATACGACAGATACTGCCCGCAAGTATGGATCGTAGCCATGGTATAAGGTCAGGTGGCCCGCAGGGCAACCTTATTGGCGCCGTCGATGAAAATGATTTTGGCGTCGGGCTGCTCGGCGAGCCAGCCGTCCACCACGGCCTGGGGATCATGTGTGGGATGCAGATGGGCCGCTTCGACGAGAGGATCGGCAATCTGTGTGTGCATCCAGATGCGTCGCAGCCGGCGGATCAGCACGGCGAACTTGTACGGCTTGTGACTATACAGGACGTAGTCCTGGCGGATCGATTCGATCACTTCGTCGATCGGGGCCGTCAGGCGGTCGTAGAAGTTGGCCACGGTCTGCGGCTCGCCGATGCCGTTGGGACAGGCGGCCAGGAACAGGATCTCGCCCCCGTCAGTCACCGCCGCCCGGTTCAGCTCCAGGGCTCGTTGGGCGATGTACAGATCCTCATCGTTGCTCCGCCCACCCGGTGAGACGACCAGGTGCGACGCCGGGGCGACCGCCTGGATGTTTCGTTCGTCGGTGACGGCAAAGGACTCGGCGCTTACGTCCTGGACCGGCCCGAAGCGTGCCCAGATCAGCCGCGCGCCGGCGCTGAGCATGACCAGCGCATAGATCGGTCGGCCCTTGGCGATCCGGTCCATCCCCTCGACCATGTCGGCGGCCAGGGGGTTGTTTCTCCGCTCCCGATTGGGATGCCACGGGTGCGCGCCGTGCGTGGACTCATCGAGCAGAGCCAGGCTGTGGTTCTGCTCGACCGTGCGAAAGGCGCTGATGCCGGGCACGAAATTCTTCACAGGGTTCGAGTATCCCGCGAAGTAGTGAACCTTCACGTCTGCAACCACGAGAAAGGCGTCCGTCTCCTCAGCAAACGCGTTGACCAACACCTGCGTCCCTCTCGACGTGCGGCCGACATCGATGAACGTATCGGCCTGGCAGTCATGCGTGTGGATTCGTACGACGGTCAGGCCTGCGTCGCGGCTGGCCTCTTCGATCTCGCGGCGGATTTGCTCGTTCTTCGGCGTCTCGGCCGTGTGTGTCCCCGTACAGATCAAGAATTGCACGGAGGCGGCCGGCCGCAGCACATCGCACAGATGCGGCAGCACGTATCCCAGGGGCTCATCGCGCGTGCCATCGTCAACAAGGACGCAGACCCGTTTGCCGGCGATCACATCCCGGAAGGCTCCCGCCTGGCCGTCCATCGTTTCCCGGAGGCTCGCCGTCGCGTCGCCCGTCTGTTCCCCCTGCCAGGGCCGGATGACCTCCTGAACGTTCCGATCCGGAACACGGAGGCCGACAACGCCCGTCCCGTAATGAAGGTCTACTCTCATAATGGCCCTTCCAATAGGGGCGAATCATCCTTCGCCCCAGCTATTCTGCCATCGAATCCGGCATTCGTCTATTCCTTTGCACCGCAATCTGCCAACGGTCGGCAATGCGGCCGGGTCGTGTGGAGAACGCCGCATGCAAGCTTGAGTCGGCACCGTATACCCGCTATAGTATCCGTGGGCCTCGGGCACGATGGCAATCGGGCTCCATGCGTCAGGTGGAGGCGAATCCGTATTCGCCCCTGCGCTTCGTTGGAGATCGGCATGAAACCGGCAATCTGTTTCGTGGAGAATTCGAGAGGATCGGGCATGTCTTCGGAAAACAGGTGTTCACGTCGTCAATTCCTCAGAGACGCTGCAACCATCGCAGGGGCTGGGGCCATTCCGTACTTCGTTCCGCCGTCGGCGATGGGGTCGGCCGGCGCCGTCGCGCCGAGCGAGCGCATCGCGATGGGTTTCATCGGTCTCGGAATTCAAGGCTCCGGCCTGATGGGAGCGTTCCTGGGCCAGAAAGACGTGCAGGCGGTCGCCGTCTGCGACGTCCGGGCGAGCCAGCGCCAGCGAGCCAAGCAGACCGTCGATCAGCGCTACGGCAACTCCGACTGCGCCACGTACAACGACTTTCGCGAGGTGTGCGGGCGCCGCGACATCGACGCGGTCTGCATTGCGACACCGGACCACTGGCACGTGCTCGTGTCGCTGGAGGCGGCCCGCAACGGCAAGGACATGTACACCGAGAAGGCCCTGGGCCTGAGCCTGGCCTGGGACAAGGCGCTCCAGCGGGCCTGTCACAAGTATGGCACGGTCTTTCAGTGGGGAACACAGCAGCGATCCGACCGGAACTTCCGCTTCGGCTGCGAACTGGTGCGCAACGGTCGCATCGGCAAGCTGCACACGATCCAGGTGGGCGTGCCTTACGATTTCGCCTTTGCCAACCAGCCGACGCAGCCGGTCCCGGAGGGTCTGGACTATGACCTGTGGCTGGGCCCGGCGCCGTGGGCGCCCTACACCTACCAGCGATGCCGTCCCTGGACGCAAAAGGAAAGCTATTCGATCTGGTATCACATCGCCGATTACTGTCTGGGCGGCATCGGGGGTTACTGGGGCGTCCACCATGTGGACATCGGCCAGTGGGGTCACGGCACCGACGACACCGGCCCGGTCGAGATCGAGGGCACAGGCGTCTTTCCCGCCGATGGCCTGACGGACTGCGCCACGAGCTGGAAGGTAACGCACACCTACGCCGACGGTGTGAAGATGATCTACATGGACGAGGCCCAGTACAAGCACGGCGTGACCTTCCAGGGCACGGAGGGATGGGTGCACGTCACGCGTGAGGGGCTCTGGGCCGAACCCGAGTCGCTGCTGACCTCGACCATCGGGCCAGACGGGATTCACCTGCCGCAGAGCAAGGGACATCAGCGCGACTTCCTCGACGCCGTGAAGACGCGAGGCCGCACGATCTGTCCCATCGACGTCGCCGTGCGCACGGACACGATCTGTCATCTGACCGACATCTGCACGCGTCTGGGCCGCAAGCTGCGATGGGACCCCGTCAAAGAGGACTTCATCAACGATCCGCAGGCCAGCCGCATGCTGAATCGATCCATGAGAAGCCCCTGGCATCTGTGACAAGGGTGACGACCGGCATCAAAGCGTGGAAAGGAGCGAGTAAGATCTATGAAGCCGAATCCTGGGGTTTGTGCGATTGCTCTGTTGTCGTGCCTGAGCAGCCTGTCCGTTGCCACTGAGCCCGCGCCGATCAAATCACCGCTATCGGTCGGCTGGTCTTCCGTCGATATCACGCCCGACAAACCCGTCGCACTGGTCGGACAACTGCACAAACGCATCTCGCAGCGTGTTCTCGATCCGCTGACGGCGACCGCTCTGGCCATCGAGACGAAGGGGGCGGACGGTCGGTCCGAACAGGCCATCCTCATCTCCTGTGACGTGCTCTATATCCGAAAGTCGGTCCTCGACGAGGTCAGGAGCCTCGTCAGATCACAACTGCCGGAGTTCGACGCGGACAAGCTGGCCTTGAACGCCACGCATACGCACACCGGCCCGGGCTTCACAGACGCGGACTTTGGGACCCTGTATGACGTGAGCACCGACGAAGGTGTAATGAAGGCGTCTGAGTATGGGAGGTTCTTCGCGGAGAAGGTGGCTCAAGCGGCCGTTGCGGCATGGCAAAGCCGCAAGGAAGGAGGCATGAGTTGGGGATTGGGGCATGCCGTGGTGGGGATGAACCGCCGGGCTCGCTACTTCGACGGCTCGGCCGTTATGTACGGCGCCACGAACCGGCCGGATTTCGCCGGTGTCGAAGGGCACGAAGACCACGCCGTGGAAATGCTCTTCTTCTGGGACAGCCGCCGCAAGCCCACCGGCCTCGTTGTCAATATCGCCTGCCCCTCGCAGGAGACGGAGGGCCTCAACGAAATCTCAGCCGACTTCTGGCACGACGTACGCGAAGAACTCCGCAAGAGGATTGCCGCAGACCTCTTCGTGCTTCCTCAGTGCGCAGCGGCCGGAGACCTGTCTCCGCATCTGCTCTTTCGTTCGCGCGCGGAACAAACCATGATGCAGCAACGAGGCCTCTCCCGTCGGCAGGAAATCGCTCGACGGATCGTCAACGCTGTCGAGGAGGCGATGCCCTTAGCTCAGCAGCGTATCGAAACCGATGTTGCTTTCGGGCACATCGTAGCCCGAGTGAACTTGCCGCCGGCGAAGTCTGTGGAGGCGCCTTTCTACACGACAGACACGATTGCCCCCGTGGAATTGCACGTGCTTCGGCTGGGCGACATCGCCATGGCAACGAACCCGTTCGAGCTCTACCTCGACTACGGGATTCGAATGAAGGCGAGGAGCCCGGCAACGCTGACTCTGCTGGTTCAACTCTCGTGCCAGCACTGCGGCTACCTGCCGACAGCAAAGGCTGTCCAGGGCGGCGGATACAGCGCCGACCAGTTCGTCGTCGGGCCTGAAGGAGGCCAGGTACTGGTGGACGAAACCCTTCGGCGGATCGATGCCCTCTGGCGGTGAGATCCTGGCCGGGCGGGCCAAACCCCTACCTGTGCGGAAGGGATTGAAGCCGCTGATCCCACATCCGACGAATGCAAGCGATCCGGCAGTCGTTCGACAAGGCCCCCGATCCGCACCTTTTTTTGCCTGACAAGTTTTCATCGTGTGCCGGGTGTGTTGCCGATACGTATATTGGAAAGACGGCATAGCAGGGGCCCCTGGAGTCAGGGGAAAAGATCGCAATGCCGACAGATGCCCCGGGGGCCCCATGCTTGCGCACAGAGGCCCCTGGGGTCACGGAGTGTAAGTCGTTTGTAGAAATCGATCCCGCAAACCCCTCCGAATTGGGCAGTCCTGCAACCCTCGCGGAAAAAGAGTCGTTCCTCCAACCCAGAATTCGAATCGATACCAAGTCCGCTGATGAAGGATTATCGCCCTGATGAAAGACGCCCAGGGGCTCCACAACGGATGCGGAGGCCCCTGGGGCCAGGGAGAAAAAGATCACAGTATGGAAGGCGGATGCAGACTCGACCGGCCGGCTTTCAATTGCCGGGGTCGACCTCAGAGGGACCTTGCACGGCGTCTGGCGTCTTTGATTCGCAGTCCTGCCATCACAAGCGCGATGAGCGCATACGGAATGAAATACCCGACAGGGTCGGTCCGGCCATCGCCACACGATAGCGAGCATCCACCGCCGCTGCCGCCGGATCCGGCTATGATCTCCTCCATCGCCGCCGTCGAGATCAGATAGTATGGGGTGAAATGCGTCGTCTTGAAGCGCAACGCCTCCACCGTCGGCGCCAAGACCACATGTTCGATGTCCGTGATGCCCTCCTGACTCAAGCCGCCTGTCTGGGAATCGTACCACCAGGGTGTCGGCTGACCATCGCCGAATTCTGCGACCGCGTAGGGGATCGTGATGGTGACCGGTTGACTGAATTGAAGCCCACTCGGCCCGAGCTCGTAGGAGAGGACTCCCGAAGACGGCACCGCCGGAGGGTTCTGTATTCGCGCGATCGTGATCGTCACATCCTGCGAAGATGCCGACGGAGGAATCACAACCGACACATCACCAACGTTGGAGGGTGAAGCCGCCCCCACCGTTCCGCCCTCCGAGGCGGTCACCATCCGTGAATCGAGGACCTCGGGGTCCCAGGCCGTCGTTCCGGTGTGATAGATCTCGGTGTTGCGAGCTCGACTGTCCGTCCAGACCACATAGGGATACCCGTTCGAATCGACGCCGATGGCCGGCTCGCTCTGCCCGGAGCCTGTCCCGCCGTCGCCGACGAGAACGTTGGTCCGGCCGACCTCCTTGACTTCGACGAAATACAGATCGGTGTCGCGGCCGTCCCGCGTCGTATTCCTCCAATCCTGCCAGCAGACAAAGACTCTCAAACCGTTTCCCGCGCTGCCGACGGTCGCCAGAGTGGGAGCGAGTTGATCCGCACCCGAGGTATCGTCGGCAAGATTGGCTCCCAGAAGAGGGCTGGACGGCAGACCTTCCGTCGTGGCATAGCGAACGTTGCGGCTTCCACCGACTTCATCGACCCACACAAGATGCAGCCAGGCCCCCGCCGCCTCCGTGGCCAACGCCGGAGTGTGTTGGCTGCCCGCTCTCGTCACGACAGCGACGTTCGTCCACGAACCACCGATGGATGTCGCGCCGTAGATGTCGTTCGATCCGTTGCGCGCATCGGTCCAGACCAGATAGACGTTGCCTGAAGCGTCTACGGCAATGGCCGGTGCGCGTTGATCCGCACTGTTGGAGGTCACACGAGTGACGGTTCCGGTGAGGAAGCGGTTGCCGGAACTGGCCACATGGATATCCGAATGGCCGTCTGTATCGTCCTCCCAGGCAACATGGCAACTGGAGACTCCATGTACAGCAATCGCCGGAGTCGTCTGATTGTCGTCCGAATCCGTTATGCGGGTCTCAGCGGACCAGTTCACCCCGTCGGGCGATGTCTTCAGATAGATATCCCAGTTGCCTGCCCTGTTGTCCTGCCAGACAACGTAAAGCCTGCCGTCTGTGCCGATGGCCACATCCGGATTGGCCTGGTCTGCGGTATCCGTCGTCAGCCGGATCGGATCGGCAAAACCCTCGTCGGCCGCTCCCCACTTGCTCAGATAGATATCCCTCTGTCCGACGAGTCCTGCATGCCAGACCACCCAGAGATTGCCGCTGCTATCGCAAGCCGTCACAGGGCGTCCCTTGTCCAGACCTTCGGGTCCCCAACTGACCCTCCGATTGCCGCCGAAGACCCACATTTCGGTCTCGAACGAGTATGCGTATTCGCTCATGACGTTGCCATTCAGGTCCGCGGCATTGACTCGTACCGTGACGGTCTGACCGAAGGTGAATTCGGTTCCCGACTGATACGTGTACGTGTAACGGGTCCCGTCTCCCGTTCGACGACAGACTCCTGCGACACTGTCGTAACTCGGCACATCGCCCGAATACACCGTCGTGCCGTCGATGGAAATCATGACCGTAGCAGGATTCACGCCCCGGCCCTGATCCGAGACATACAGGGTCACAAGCGAATTGCGTGGGACCTGCACGGCGTCGGCCTCAGGCGAAGAGGCAACAGCCACCGGCGGGCTCTCGTCGGCGAGTTCCACGGCAAAACCGGCCGTGACGGATTTGTTGCTGTTCATCGTAATGGAGGCCGGGTTCGTGCTGCCGGAAAGGTCACCCGACCAGCCGGTGAAGCGATATCCCGTATTGGGTGTGGCCGTCAGAGTCACCGTCTCGCCATGAGTGTAATTGACCTTGTTCGGCGTCTTCGCGATCGAACCATTCGTCCCGGTGACGCTCAGCGTGTACGTGGCGGGAGCCACCGCTGTGAAGTTGGCGGTAACGGATTTGCTTGCATTCATTGTGATGATAGCCGGATTCGTACTGCCGGACAAGTCTCCGGACCAGCCGGTGAACTCGTATCCATTGTTTGCGGTCGCCTGCAACGTCACCGTCGCACCGGAGTTGTAGCTGTCCTGATTGGGCGTTTTCGCAACCGATCCGTTCGTTGCACTGACGTTCAACGCATAGCTCGTCGGCACAACCGCGGCGAACGTTGCGGTAACGGACTTGTTGCCATTCATGGTGATCGTCGCAGGGTTCGTACTGCCGGACAAGTCTCCGGACCAGCCGGTGAACTCATATCCATCGTTCGCCGTCGCCTGTAACGTCACTGTTGCGCCGGAGCTGTAACTGCTCTGGTTGGGTGTCTTCGTAACCGACCCGTTCGTCGCACTGACGCTCAGCGTATAGGTCGCGTCTCCGGCGGAGACGTACTCAAACGCACCGATGTCCGGGGCCGACCCGTGATAGGGCAAGCTCACTCCCTGGCCGACGGACCAGTTCAGAGTTCTGTCCACGGTGATGCGGTCGTTCTGATAGTCGATGCTCACGATCCTTGCCGTCTGAGTCTGCCCCTCCAACTGAATCAGGTCCCCTTGCTCGCCGGGAATCCCCCACCCGTCATAGAAACACCGCGCGTCCTTGACGGGCACAAGCGTACCACTGCCGCTGGATGTGGTCTCGGTCAGGAATCGGCCGGCGTCAATCATAGGAGACGTCGAGCGCAGATGAAAGGAAGCAGACTCCAGATGGCGATTGTCGTCCTCTCGGGCAGCCCCGGGGGCCACCCACAGAGGATCCGCCTGGGTGTTTCCGAAGAAGAATGCTGGATAGGTTGACTGAAAATACGACAGCTCTCTGGTTCCCCCAAGATGCGTGATTCGAATTGTACCGATGATGCTGTTGGCGATGTAGTGATTCTCGTTTTCGCCCGCCGCCGAACTGATATGAGAACTGATTTCGTATTCTATATTGTCCTTGAAGATGTTGTTCTTGATGACGTTCCCATAGACGGGGTTGCCACTTTCTGAATAGAGTCCATGGGAATTCTTGTGAAACGTATTATGGTAGATTCTGTTTCGCAATGCCCGTGCGGGATCGTACGTGTCAAGCTCCATCCCGCCATTGTTCACCAGCAGGTTGTTCCGGATGATGCAATCCGACGAGCCAAGCTGTATGCTGTGGTGATACTGCCGATTCTTATCTCGAGTGACTTGCCTCTCTTCGTCTTGCCCGGCGGGGCGAATTGGAATGTCCTCATGGTTCTCGCCCGAATCGAGAATGACGTTGCCTTCAATGAGCGTCTGATCCGAATTCCTCCACGCCCCCACAGACGTATGCCACGGATTCCGTACCCTGTTGTTCCTGATTACATTCTTGAGGCAATTGACGTTGATATTGATGGCATTGTGTGCGCCGTATTGCAGATCGTTTCCCTCGATGACATTGTAACTGGGGCCCCCTCTGAGATAGACCAGATCGTCCGGCCCGGTGTATCCTATGATGGTGTTGTTGAGTATCTTGTTGTATCGTGCCGCCCCTTCCAGCCAGAAGCCCGCCCAGCCCAGAGCCTCCTCCAAATGGCAATTCTGAATGATGTTGTATGTTGCGCTCCCACCGGAGGCCATGTTCATATTGACCCAGAACCGTCCGACATTGAGGAACTTCAACCCGTCGATCCTTATATAGTGTCGGTCTCTCAGGTCTGCGCCGTCGGAGACATTGGTGATCACGACCTCCTCGTCATCGTATCGGGCATAGGTGATATAGTTGCCCTGCGTACCCGAGCGGTCAGGCCGGATCGTCTGACCGTAGGTTCCTTCCCGGATATACACAGTATCTCCGGGTTGTATCTCGGAATTCGCCTTGCCCAACGTGCGCCAGGGCGCGGCCACGGATTGTCCGGTGTTTCCATCGTTGCCGCGCTGTCCGTCCACGTAGTATGTCGCTGCCTTTGCATTCACCATACAGACCATGCACAGAAAAACCGCCTGTGTGAACGCATTCATTCTGTGTCCTGTAAAGAGTACCACTGCCAATCTGCCCCCAGTAAGAGCGCATCAATCAGGAATGGGTGATTGCGCTTTCCCCATGTGGCCAGCCCCCCCAGACGAAATGGGCTGCTACTCCTTACTCATCGACGGGCATGCACTCCCTCTGTCAACTTTAGCAATTGCCGGGGCCGATCCAAACCCGCCTGGGGAGAACGCCCCCCAAGCAGACGCGCCGAACCGCGATTGTCCACGGTGAAAAAATTCAAGGATTGCCTCCGTCCAAAATCAGTCACGGATGGTTATCGGAACGTGCCACAACGATATGATCGACCGAGTCGACCGCACGTTCTTGCCGCCTTGCGGAGGGACAGAAGACGCTCGCCACGACCTGCCATGATCGACCGCCCTATAATACTTGCCACTGCATGGCTTGTTGCGTCCAGAAGGGCCTCGACAAACCCTCTGGCACGTCTGCGCTCTGATCACATTCACGCTCACGAGCCCACTATAGACCGGCATACCCGACACCGGGCCATGGAGTCATGCCCGAACCGCCTCGGTGTCCTGGCACTCGTCGATCTCGTTTGCGGTGACTGTCGATCCGAACGGTTGGCGCCTTGGCTCGCGTTCCTGAACGGCGCGCTCGTATGCCGCCAGAAGGCTTGGAACGGAGTGGGGCCAGGAGAACGCCTCCTGAACCCTCGTTCGGCCTCGCTTGCCCAACACGGATCGCAACATCGGATCGTCCGCAAGGCAGAGGATCTTCCTGGCCAGGTCTTCCACGTCATTGGGCGTCGCATAGAGCGCCGCATCGCCACACGACACCCTCGTCTCCCTCAGATCGAACGCAACCACAGGTTTCTCCAGGGCCATGTATTCCATGGCCTTGTTCATCGTCGACTTGTCGTTCAGAGCATTGAGAGGGTCCGGCTGCACGCACACATCGCAGGCACATAGACGCGCGATCATCTCCTTGTCCGGAATGCGCCCCGTGAACGTGACTCGATCGCCCAACCCCATTCGGTCGCGCTTTGCCAGAAGATGTTGATAGTCGGCTCCGCTGCCGATCACCACAAAGAAGATGTCCGACCGGCCGTGCCTGCGGACGATCTCGAACGCCGCATCCAAGAGCCCCTCCACACCGTCCTGTCGATTCATATTGCCGAGATAACCGACCAGCACGTGGCCGTTCTTGCCCGGGTCCTTCAGAGCACGCATCGGCTGAAACTTCTTCAGATCCGGTCCGTTGCGCACGACAAAAACATCTTCCGGACTCTTGGCGCCCCTGGAGATTGCCACGTTCTTGTAGGTCTCATTGGTCGAGATGACAACGTCGGCGTGCTTGTACGAGGCGACCTCCAGAACGCAGAGTGCCCGATACAGACACCCCGTAGCCGTATGGCCGTTCCGAGACAGCCACAACTCAGGGCACAGGTCATGCTGATCGTAGATGAACTTCTTGCCCAGCATCTTGTATGGCAGCGCGATCAGCCACAGGATGTCCATGGGATTGCAGGCGTGAAAGACGGAGAAACCATGCCGGATCGAGACCCACAGCGTTAACACAGCACCGAACAGCAGGGATATGCCATGCTCGATCAGGTGGCCAAGTACCGATTCCGCTGTGGGTTTCGGATAGTAGTAGGCCCTCAGTTTGTCGCTGATCCTCCGATAGAATGGATCGCAGCGGTACTTGGGAGAGATGACGGTGACCTCCCATCCTGCTCTCAGGAGCGCCTTGGTCTCGCTGATGACCCGATGATCGAACGTAAACGAGCCATCTTCGATGAATACCAGCGTTTTCCGTTTCATCTTCTGAATCCCCCACAATGGCTATGCGGAAAGCCCCACGTATACCTCCTCCGCATTTCTCTCGGCGGCAAGCCCCACCAGATCCACCACCTCCTGCCCCGGCTTCAACAGATCCGCCACGTCATCAAACTCGGGCGCCTTGTTGCCAATGACGACGATCTCCGCATGATCGACGATCTCCTCGATACGACTCACCATGAGACGGGCGATGTGCGGGATCTTGCGTTCGACATACTCCTTGTTGCCGCCGCACAATCGCGCCAACGAAATGCTCCGGTCGTAAATCCGCACGTCGTAGCCTTTTCCAATCAGCGACTCCGTCAGTTCGACCAAGGGAGATTCGCGGATGTCATCCGTGCCCGCTTTGAAACTGAGCCCGAGAATTCCGATCTTCTTTCGCTGCAGCATCGTGATGCGCTGCAAGCCGATCGCGATCTGATGCTGATTGCTGGGCAGGATGGCGTTCAATACCGGAGTGTCCACGTCGAGCCTCTTGGCCTCATACGTCAAGGCGCGCACGTCCTTCGGAAGACACGATCCGCCAAAGGCAAAACCCGGCTTGAGGTAGTAGGGTGAGATGTTCAGCTTCGTGTCCATGCAGAAGATGCTCATGACGATGTGCGCATCGATACCGAGAGCGTCACAGACATTGCCGATCTCGTTGGCGAAGACGACCTTCAACGCGTGAAACGCGTTATCGACATACTTCACCATCTCGGCAATCTCGATCGACGTCTTGATCAGGGGAGCCGACACCCCTTCGAACAACTCCGCAATCCGATCGGCATCGGACGCATGAAGAGCTCCGATGACGGTCTTGGGAGGGTTGTAGAAGTCATACACAGAATCGGATTCCCTCATGAATTCAGGATTCATCGCCACGCCGAAATCCACCCCCGCCTTCTTGTGTGACGCCTGTTCGAGTATGGGAATGACCGTCTTGCCGACGGTCCCCGGCAGGACGGTGGAACGGATGACCACGACGTGATAGCGGTCCTTGCCCCTGAGCGCCGTACCAATATCGCGACTGACTCTCTCAAGATAGGATGTGTCCAGGGAACCGTTTCCGTTGGAGGGGCTGCCGACGCAGATGAAGGACAGATCGGACTTCAGAACGGCCTCGAGACTGTCGGCCGTTGCCGTCAGGGCCCCCGACTCCACACCGTCGGCAATCAACCGATCGAGATCCTTCTCGATGATGGGCGACCGGCCGCCTCGAACGATGTCCACCTTCTCCGTGTTGACGTCAACGGCAATCACAAGGTGCCCCTCCTTCGCAAGACACGCCGAACAGACCGTCCCGACATACCCCAAACCGAATACACTGATCCTGCTCATGACATTTCCTTCAGTCTGTGATCCCCTATCGAGAGAGGATCGCTATCGAGTGGCATCGGTGCGGCAGACCGGCCGCGTGCGTATGTTCGAGTCATCCACGGCAGGTCCACTGCCTCTGCGTTTCCCACGCGGATGATGGATGTGAATCTCGTCGTGCCCTGAATGCTCGCAGAGCACATCACTGTAGGGGATTCGTGAATCTCATTGAAACGTGGTGCATACCACCCCAACAGGGGTTCCCGCTGCCCGCAGACAAGGCGGATGGATTCCCATTGCCGGTCGAGCTCGAATGTAAGTTCTTCCTGGCCACACCGGATCCGCATCGAACACCCATATAGTGACACAAGACATTCGGGGTGTAGATGAATCAGACTCTTGACCTTATGCGACCCCTTGCACGACAGCAGGTCTTCGACGATCCACTCTCCACTGGATCTGATATACGTGAACGTACGTCTGTGAACGAGAGGGTCCTCCAGCCGGGTGTAGCCGTCGTGCTCGACAGACCAAACGACGCGTTCCTCGGAATCATCGAAGTGCACTTGCTGGACACGGTAGAACGCCGCAAACATGAAATCTGAGAGGATGGGAGCCTGGTCCTGCTCGTCGATTGTGATCGTGCTGTGGGCGGCGGTCCCGCGAAAGTAGGCTCTCCACCTACCACCGCTGTGATAGAGATATGTGCCCGGATCCACAACGATCGGACGCCCCTTCACCGAAAGCCAGAAGCTCAGACAATCCGCATGGCCGTGTCCGCCCAGCGGTTCGAGGCCCAAGCGTCCACCGTTCGCCACACACAGGACGCCGTCCTCGCCTCTGACCGCAATCAGTCCGGCATCCGGAAAACGCCGAACCCCAGGACGCCGTGCAGCAGCCTGCCTCTTGAGTCGTTCCCACGTGGCCTTCGAGTCGGGCCCCAGAAGGCAGAATGTCATCAGATCGTAATCCGCCCCGGCCGGAATCCATCCGGCATGGTCGAACAGGACGGCGCCAACATTCAGAAGCGACAAGAGGTTGCCATCGTCTGCGGCATCCAATCGGAGCAGGCATCCATCGTCTCCGTCGCCAATACGGGGGCAGTTGCCGCTCCCATCCGTCAGGCCGGACAGAAACGAAACAGCCGCCTTGAGTCGGTCCTTCACTTCTTCGCTGCAAGGCTCGCCATAGTCTTGGCACAGGAGCAAGTAGACGAGAAACAGCTCGGATACGAACTGCAGATACGGCACCGAGTGTTCGAAACTGCTGCCGTCCGGATAGATCTGGCGTGTCACCTCACGTTCGAGCACACTCTTGCCCAGTCGTTTCCATTTCGCAGCGTCTTCGATGCCGGGAAAGCAGAGCCCAGCCGCAAACAGCCCCAGCGCCTCGGCGACAGCGTGGTTGGCACAGGAGGAGTACTGGGAGCGATAGCGATACAGGTGCCGACCGCTCCGTGACACGAACTCACAGATCGCAGCCCACCGCCCCGCGTCCAGACATTCCTCGCCAAGGAGTCTCAGACTGTAGACCAGGTTGAGCATTCGTATTGCGATTTCGATGCCACTGATCCAGTTGATTCCTCTTGGGTAGGGGTTGCCGTCCATCCATGACCGCAACTGGTTGAAGAGTTCCTCCTTGTATCTGTGGTCCCTCGTCATCTGGAACGCTATCGCCAGAAGCGGCAGGTGCTGAAGACGATTCAGCTCCCAGGCAAATGTGATGCCGCCGATGGTCCGGCCGTCGCGGTAGTCGATATCCCCCCAGAATACCAGGGGCCATCGGTTGCCCGTTTTGGGGTCGAGATGCCAGTCGATCGGATCGCCGAAGTCGCGCTCGATGCCGAAGATTCGAAAGCGATGATTCCGTATGTCCTCGGCAGATGCCGCAATGCGGGTTCGCACATCGGGGATCGCCTCCTTCACGCCGGACAGGTCTATCCTGGGGATACGACATCGCTGGGTGCAACGACTGCGTATGAACGGCACGGCCCAATACTTGTCCCGCTTCTTCTTCGCCCAGTGCTCCAACCGATAGGGCAGTTCCATCACAGGCATTCTACGTAGTCGATGCATATACCAGAGCAGATCGCTCATGAGTCCATCCTGCCCTCGCAAGCAGCTTTGGTCCTTCCGCCCGCCCATGTTTCGGCGAGCCCCCTGCACGTCCGGACCACCCGCGGCTGCTTGCCTCGCGAGGTCTTTATCAGCTCTGTTCGCAACTCAATATCGAACACCACCTGTCCCTGCAGTCGCTTGTTCAGATGCGCAACGATCCGCCGCCGCTCCTGTGCGTCAATGGGTGCGGAGGGCACGATCCATAACGTGGCTTTTCCAGGAACCGACTGCTGAAACTGATAGTCCTGGACCTTTCGGAAGGTATCATCGTGAACGTTCAGCGCGGTCGTGGTGATGATCGACCCGTCGGCCGCCAGGAGTTCGCCCTGAGGCCACCGTCCCCTGATTTCGGTTAGGACGGCATGTTCCCGCCCACATGCCGCGCACGCCGCACCGCCGTAGGTCGCCCAGTCCCCGGTGCGATAGCGAATGAACGGAACGATCGTATTGATGAACCCCGTGCCCACAATCTCACCCCGCTGTCCCGGCACTGTGACGCAATTCCCCTCCTCGTCCAGAAGCTCGCAATACCCGTACGTCGGCCACACGTGATAGTCCCGCGTATCTTCGCATTGATCGGCAAGCACAAGCTTTTCCGAATGGCCGTAAGAGGAAAAGACGCGCGCACGAAAAGCGGTTTCGATATCCTCGATCTGATCCGAGTAGACATTCTCCGACTGCAGGAGAACCGCTCGGACGTTTCGTGGCGCGGGTGTAGCCGTTGCCAGGAGGTGCCGGGCGAGCGCATGCGCCGACGACGGATAGGCGTGAAGCACACAGCCACCAATGGTCCGCATGTGCTCGACATAGGACGTCATATGCTCGGCCGTCATGTGGAAGCTGCTGTAGAAGTGATGGCGCAGAATCGGATCGTATTCGTGGCGGAGCCCATTCCGATCGATCCCCACCCTTCGGCCGCGCAACACCGCCATCGGCATACCCAACCTGTAGCCCACCCTCGTCCATCCGCTGGTCAGGTATGCGTATTCGACGAAGGAACGATGCGCGTCAAGATAGAAACGCAGAGGCGCGCCGCTGGTTCCTCCCGTGGACCCCGTGTCGACGTCCCCACCGCTGACACATCGCGTGCACATCTCGGCGAGATGGTCGTTGACCACCTGCTTGTCGATCGTCGGAAGGCGCCTCATGTCAGCCAGCGATTTCAGATCACCGGGCCGGAAGCCGACTGCGTTGAACGCACGGCGGTAGAACGCCGTCTTCTCATAGGCAAGCCGGAGGATGTCACGAAGTCGGGCCAACTGATACTGTCGAGCACGATCGGCCGGCCACCACTGCGCCTGGGCCACGAACCGACAGTTGTCCCGAAACTTCCTGCCGAGAAACCACGCCGGAGGAACCAGCGAGCAACTTCGGCCCACGGTGGACTTCAGCCAGGTCGGGGTCTTGTCCCAGATGTTCTTTCTCGACAGCGCGACCTTCATACAATCAATCAGCTCCCGCGATACGACGGTGTCCGCGATCGGCCACAAGCGGTGCGAACCTCTCGCTGTCCTCCACAGCCTGCGCCTCTTCACGTTCGATGTGCCCCAGCCATCCGAAGGAAGGCCGAAACACCCCAAGGGTCTGACGAAACTCGTGCAGAGCGCGATTGAACTCGAGGGCGTTCGATCTGCATCGGATGTCTTCGTAGTCACACATCATCAGGGCCGGCAAACCATCCCGAACCAATGCACGGCGCAGCAGGGGCATACGGAGATGGTCGAAACCCATCAGTCGCGCACACGCCAGATCGACGGCGACCGGATTCATCCCACCGACAACCATTCCCATCGCCCTGGGGGTGGGATCCATCGGTCCGTTCCCCTCGCCGGCCACGATGGCGTCGACAAGAGACAGCATGCGTCGCCCCGGTCCCTGCACGGATATCCCATCTCCATCGAAGTGCATGAAGATACGGTTCAGGTCGGTCACCATCCGCCAGGTCGTATCGTTGCCGTACCAGTTGCCGGAACGAATCGTATCGGTGTTCGTATTGCCAAATACGGCCTGACCGGCTGCCTTGAGCGGCCGCGCCAGGATCGCTCGCATCGGCCCCAGCAGCGGAAAGACTCGCCGAAAACAGGCCATCGTCTCTCGCTCCAGACAGTGCTTCCGACCATTGTCGGCAAACTGATCACCGCCCTGCGACGGCGTGCCCAGCCGATGATGAGGAAGCCAGTTCTTGTTCCCGTTGATGCCCACCAGATTCTTCATGCAGACGGTGATTCCCGTCTTCTTGTGCGTCTTAAGCTTGGGCAGATTGATGACGCAATCCGCATCCATGATCGTCCTGGAGAGCAGATACTCGTGAAGACCGGTTCGGTGGTGGGCTCGGATCTCCCGCGTGTCATATTCCGAGCCATAGAGCAGATGACTGAGATGCTCGATCTCAGTGAACATGGAATATTGACCCAGGTCCACTTTGACGTAGCCGGCGGGATCCCCGGGCAACCGTTCGTGGCCACAGATCACGCCGTCCACTTTGCGGGCCTGCGCAGGTCGAAGGTCATAGATCTCCACATGGAAGTCCGCCCGGCGACGATAGAACGCCTGCATCTCGTCCAATCCGGCAATGCGTCGAATCGCGTCGAAGTTCGCGTCGCTGTTTGGAGCGTCGGCAATGATGAGTCGCCCTTGTCCCCGCAGCGCAATGTAGGCGTAGTCGAGCGCGGCGCGGATGACCGAACCGTGTGTAATCGTACAGTCCCCATGGCCCGCCTGTGTCTGGCGGACCTCACGGACGAAATTCGGTTTCAGGACGACAGTATGGCCGGGACGGATCAGTCCGCCGAACGGATTCCATTCGCCTTGACCATAGTGTGTCGCATCAAGTCCCAGTAATCGCAGAGTCTCTCGCACCGCCTCATAGGCCTGGTTGGCCGTTCCGGCGACAGTCTCACTACCGTGCGGGTATTCCGGATAACAGATGCCGGGTGAGTACGGCGGATCGCATGGATAACTCTCGTGGCCAACCGAGATGGCTACTTCCGTGGAACTCAGACCGTTCAGCATTTCACCGTATCTCCACTGGGCAGTCCCGATCCCTGCTCCACGGCATCTCTCGTTTTCGGCGTGTGTGAAGCCGGCGTTAACGGCGCGGGGTCGTGTTTCAGAACGTGTGCATAGAGCCCTCTGATGCACCGCTGCATCTCGGCGGCGTTGTCGGAATTCTCCCAGGCGATATGGCAGGCACGGATGAACAGGTCAGCCCATCTGTCTGCGGAGAACTCCTCCCCTCTCGCGGCAGCGCCGCGACGCAGACGCCGCCTCAGTTCACGGTCGCCGGTGAGGCGATCCATGGCTCGTCTGAGCTCGCCGGGGTCTTTGGGCTCCACCAGAATGCCGCAAGTCTCATCGACGATCTCAGGGAGATACTTCCAGCGCGTCGCAATCACAGGGACTCCCGCGTGAAATGCCTCAATCACGATTCCAGGATATCCCTCGCCTACCCAGTATGTCGGCAACAGCAGGGCCTGGTACCGAGATAGAACGGACGGCACATTCCGATGGTCAAGCTCGCCCCGATAGCAGACCTGGACAGAATGACGGAACCTCGCCGGGGTACATGGCCTTTCGCATGGGCCGTAGATGTCAACAGAACACGGCCGGCCGGGAAGCGAGGCTGCTTGGATGATATCCCCTATCCCTTTGTCGTCGCGGACGCGCCCGATGTAAACGAATCGTCCCATCTCTTCGCGTGGTTCAGGCCGCACAGGAGACAGGAGGCGACAGTTGGGATACCAGAAAGCCTCTCTTGAAAAAGACTGCCTGATGTTCTCACATTGCTTCCTGGCCTCCACAAACAGCACCGCGCTGTTCTTGATCACATGGGCGGCCAGTCGCCTCTTGTGCAGACACAACTCGGTCGAATCGGTACCGGTGAATTGTCGCACCACGAAGACGCGTCCGAAGATCGCGGCAACGATCTGCGCCGCCACGCCGATGTTCGATAGCTGAGGGGTGGGCACGTGAACACTGATCACGTCAACATGCAACGCCAGTCGCACGGTCTTCATCAGAATCGCGAGGAACTTCAGCGGCTTGGTCAGGAGGTTTCTTCCCCCCCTCGGGATGGGCACCACACGGACGATGACACACCGGGACCGCATATGGTCGACGAGAAGCTGGAAAGGGATGCTCGTTCCACCTTCGGGATGCCGGCTCGGTCCGATCATACCGATCCGCAAGGTGCGATGATTCTTGCGACGAGAAGATTCTGTTCGACGACTCATATGTCCGGCCTTGATGCGCTCTGGATGATCGACTGATGCTGAGGAGACGTCAGCAATGCCAGGAGATAGAAGTACACGTAGCTCAGATGCCCCCCCGTGATGACAGACGATGAGTAGCTGATATAGCTCATCATGATGACGACAAACCCGACCTCGACTCCGAATCGCACCGCCATCCAGTATCCATCGTATCTTGGAGAGGGACAGGACCACAGGTGCGAGAACATACGCAGTTGAAACAGAAGGTAGATCAGCATACCCGGCCACCCAAGGCATATGACATCCTGCGCCCAACCGCAGATGCCATAGGTGATTGCGAGCTTCTCATACCGCTGCTCTTGACCGATCCGTACCGCCAGTGGGCCCCAGCCGAAAAGGACCGTCTCCTTGTCCTCATCCCACAGTGTGGCCAGGACGCGCCGACTCGTCGCCGTTCGTCCGGCGGTCCGACCCGCGTGGTCATAAGCTGTGTTGTACTGGGCCGCCACATCGAGGGCATAGGTGATCCGCTCCAGCGGGCGGTTCCAGTGACTATGGCTTATCCCATGGCTCATCGAAACTCCCAGCAACAGCAGCGGGGCCAGGCACAGGAAGACCAGGATTCCACCGGCGAACCGCTTGAGAGCCCCCAAGGTGCGTGTTCGCAGGACGTACCAGCCGAGGATGCCCACGTACAGGACAGGCCCCAGGAAGTATATGGCGCGCTTCCCGCTGGCATAGCCGACGAGCAAGAAGGCCCATGCCAGGACAAGAAGCAGCGGATTTCCGCGCCAGAAGAGGTAGAACGATACGGTCAGCGCCATAGCGAACAGCGGGAATTCCGTGGCAAGCGCCCCCCCACTGGCGAACAGGGCGCCGACATGGGCCTCGATGCGCTCGCCTCGCACGAACACATCGTGAGCCGACGCGGCAATCTGAAGGATGAACAGCGCCGCAACCACCGTGTTGACACACGTGATGCTGGTTCGCGTCAACGGCGTGGTCCAGACCGCGACGAATACGACATACGCATACAGGACGTAGCGGATGTACAGACACGTGGCCACCATGCCGTCTCCGTGGAAGATGGCCGAGGCGGTCGCCCAGACCACATATGCGGCAATCAGCAAGAAGCCCGGGGCAAACTGTCGGACACCTCGGTTGAGCAGATGCAGGAGGACTAGAACCACAGGGGCCTCGATCAGGGCCTTCACGACATGGGGCGCCACACCGATTCGTTCGAGATACCCCTGCACATAGACCAGAACGAAGAGACTGCCCAACACGATTGGGAAAGCCGTGTCCGTCTTGACGCGCACGTTGGACACATCGGAGTTTTCCATTGCATATGCTGTCATAGCAAGGGACTATGGAAGCCCGGACCGACAGATGTCCCGAATGTAGGGGACGAGATTCAGCCTGACAATGCAGTCCCACGAGGACTCCGGGCAACAATGTCGAACCTGTTCCGAATCGAACTGATGACGCCGAGCATACACTTCCTTCAGGCCCCGACAGAAGTCGTCCGGCGTGTCCTGAATCAACACCCCGTTGGACCGATTGATGACCTTCCTGTTCTCTGTAGTCGCCGTCGCGATGACCGGCATGCCCGCAAAGAGGTATTCAAACGTCTTCGTCGCGGGCTGGCAGTCGTAGATGTCATTGATGGGCACGTAGGCAACGCCCACGCTGCACCGACGGAACAGTTCGCTCAGCCGCGTTCTATGTACGTAGCCCGGCAGGTGCACGATGCCCTCAAGACCGTGTGATCGGACCAGGCGTCGCAGCGCCTCGAGCTGCCCATTGGGACCATCGCCGACAATCGTGTAGGCCAGGGGCATCCCCCTGCCGCCATTGCGGAGGAACCGCTCCAACCCCATCACCGTATCCTCGATCCGTCTGCCGTCGAGCGTTCCGACGTAGAGCAGATCGAGGCGATCGAATCGTTTGGCAGAAACATCCATTCGTTCCGCTCCCAATGGGAGGACATGCACCTTTCCGGCAGACAGATGCAGGTGTTCGGCCACGCTGAGCGATACGACAGAAACATGCCGGAACCCGCGGCTTTCCCACTGCATCAGTCGATTCTCCCATCGCCGCACGAGCGCCTTGGGATGGATGGAACCCGTTCGGATGTCCATGATCATCCGAGCATGCGATCCGAAACACCGCAATAGGCTGCATCCTGGGAAGTAGTTGATGAACACCGCCCCCCGGCATCGCCTGATCTCTCGCACACAACAGACAAGCAATCGTAGATAGCGGAGGTACCTTCGCCCTGTGTATCGAACGTACTTGATCACCACGCCGCTCAGAGCAAGCTTGGGATACCCTGTGTCGAAGCCCATGTAGGTAATGCGCAATCGTTGGGCCGCGAACTTGGCGTAGTAGTACGTATCAAGGTGGTAGCCGAACTGCGTCCGATTCAGAATCAACAGTTCTTGTCTGCCATCGTCGGCCATGGACGACTCGTCGAATGAGGACTGGCAAGTAATGTGGTTATCTGCGTCATGTTGGGGTTCATCGAATGGTGACTTCGAGCGTACTGCAGGGCCCGCGTTCCCATCGCGTCGCGCAGGCCTTCATCGTCTACAAGCCTTCGGATATCTCGGACCAGACCTTCGACAGATCGACTGTGGAACCCCAGTTGTCTGGTCTTCAGCACGTCGTCCGGGTCAACATTCAGACTGACAACAGGCACCCGACGAAACCATGCCTGGATGAACGTACAGGGAAAGCCTTCGTACACACTCGTATTCACAAGGATATGTGACCGCGCGAGAATCAGGTTGACGCAATCGAGAGGCTGCTCCCCCATATACGTGAAACCTCTCAGAGCGACCATTTCGCGTTCCAGCCGTCGCTGGTAGGATCGGTATGCGGGCCGTCCGATCATAATGAATCTGAGACCTTGGCAATCCTCCAGATCGCGAACCACGCGCAGAAAGATCTCCGGCTGCTTCAACGGTTTCAGGTTGGCCACCCAGAGGACCGTCACCGGTCCTGTTTTGACAATCGGTCCCTCGGGGGCCGGCTGCGGCGTACCAACAATCAAATCGCAACGACGGCCATAGCGGTCGTAAAGGAGCTGGTCCTGATAGCGAGCCTGTCCGATGATCGTGTCCGCGGATCGAATCCCATACTCAGTCCATCGCCTGTCAATGTAATTGAAGAGGGCCGCACGAAACGGCACCGATGGTTCTGGACAGATATCTCCCTCGCTGGCAACATGCCATACCATCCGGCAGCCATTCTTCTTCGCATAGGACGCGGCAATACCGGTGAAAGCACATGCCACGCTTTGATAGATTACCTCCGGCCGAATTCTTTCCAACACTCGAAGAAGGCCTGCTCTGTACAGGAAGTAGTTCTTGCCGAACCTTTGGGAGAAGGTCCGTGTTTTGAGTGGAATGACATGCACTTGCTCGGAAGACCATCCCCTGACATTCGGGGATGTACAGACATAGTATACGAGGTGGCCGAGCTTCGCCAGGCTTTGCGCAATCAGATACATGCGGTATTCAGCACCTCCCACGGCGTCCTCACAATGATGCTCTGTCACGATCGCTATCCGCACGGGATTCACTCCCACCACTGGAGCCATCACAATGACACACGTCCAACGGCGGCCTCCACACCTCCTCGGACAGCCCCTTCCAGATACGCCGGAAGAGCAATGCTCCCCATTTCGGCAAAGGGGCTGTCCCCTCTTGCGAGAAGCAATGACAGAGGAAGAGACGGCCTTTGTCCCCATCCACCGGGGCACTCATGATCTTCTCTCGAACAGCGACTCCAGCGGCAGGACCTCCCTTCCTTTGGCGTCACATACTCCGGCAGGGACAGCTTCAATGGAATAACGGCGACGGTAAGACCCGTTCTCGCGATGGCTGCCGCGTCTGTGCGGCACTGCGTTGACTACCACTCCCAGGATGCGAGCGCCGACGGCCGTCAGTTCGGCGTGGGCCTGGATGCTGTCGCCGCGCGTGGAGGTCCCAGCGCGCAGCACGAGAATGATGCCGTCGCATTGGGCGGCCAGAATCTGAGCATCCGAAAACAGCAGAACCGGCGGTGAGTCCACCAATACACGATCGTACCTGCCGGCCAGCGTCGCCAGCAGTCGGCGAAAACGCTCCTGGTTGAACATCTCGCTCGGGCTGAACGCCTGAGGGCCGCAGGCCAACAGATCCAGGCCCTCCACACCGGTGGGCTCAATCGCATCCTCCAGTTTCGCCTGGCCGGCGACAACGGAACTCAGGCCTTTCTGCCATCGGTTTTTCTTGAAGATGTGGTGTTGCTTCGGCGTGTGGTAGTCCGCGTCCACGATCAGTACTCGTTGGCCCGCCTGGGCCAGAGACAGAGCCAGATTGCTGACCACTGTGGTCTTGCCCTCACCACAGGCGGGCGACGTGACCAGAATCGTCCGGGCATGCCCGTTGAAAGAGCCAAGAAGAAACGGTGTTCTCAATCTGCGGAATGCCTCCGCCTCTGATCCCGTCGGGCAGATGCGCACCACCTGCGCTCGCACAATCCCGCTGTGCAGAGGGGATCGGATCGCAGGGACGGCGCCGAGCACCGGCAGTCTCAGAAGTGCCGAAATTTCCTGTGAGGAGCGCAGCCTTTGATCGTACAACTCGCGAATCAGCCCCCACCCGAAGCCGGCACACGTGCCCAACAGCAAGGCGATGGCCATGAGCCTGCCCTTCCTGGGTTCGGACGGCATGCGAGCGGCCGTCGCGCGTTCCAGAATGGTGACCGTGAGTCTTCCCACCGCCTCGGTAACACTCAGTTCCTTGATCCGGTCGTCGAGAATGCCGGACGACTTTTTTGCCTCCTCATAGTCGGACTGCAACCTGGCATACTGGGTCAGTTCGTCGTTCAAAGAGAACACCTGATGACGCTGGGCCTCGCATTGCGCCGCCAACTCCTCTTCTTTCTGTCGGGCCGCCACCCACTCCTGCTCAAGGACAGCCAACTGGCCTCGGACGAACTGCCGATCGAGTTCGGTGATCTTCTCCTGAGTTCGATCGATTTCGGCATCCAGAGTGGCGATGGCGGGATGCTCCGGCTTCAGTTCCAGCAAGACGTCGGCTCTGGCGCCTTCAAGACGCGCCAGTTCGGCCTGCAAGGAGGCTATCTTGTTCGCCGTCGCGTCATCGACGCGCCGGCCGTGCCGAGCCTCCAGGAACTGCCGCAGCGCCGCGGAATCCTCGGCCAGACTTACCGCAGTCTCATAGACGTGACCGACCTGACGCGTTGCCACCTTGGCCTGACTCAGTTGCGTCAGGAGTTGCTCCATCTGGCGCAGAATGACATGGTTGCCCTGATCCGAACCAAACGCCAGACTCTCGTGCTGCCGCCGGAATTCGAGGAGCCGCTGGTATTTCTGCGCGACGTCCGCATCATAGTGGATTCGCGCTTCCTCCAGGATCTTCAGCAATGCGGCTGCCGTGTCGCGTTTTTGATCGGTGTGGAACGCCACATAGGCATCGACTACGGCGTTGACGATCTCCGCGGTTTCTTCAGGATGTGGCCCTTTGAACGAGATATTGATAATGCCGTCCATCTTGCCCACGGCCGTTTCCAGGTTGTCGTGCAAGACCGACAGCCGATCCTCTACATCGACAAACGTCCGCATCGGGCCTGGATTCAGAAATGCCAGCGCCCCGGAAAGCACCGGGTTCGATCGGAGCACCTCGGCTTGCGTGTAGAGGTAGTTGTCCTGCTTGGTCATGACCCCTCGCTCGGAATCCCGAATCACCTTGGGGATTTCCTGCTCGACGTAGACGCGCGCCGTGCTGGTGTAGCGAGGTGTCGCACGCCCGAGAAGAGCGTACGCCGCGACCAGCGCGGCGATACCCATACCCAGAATCATCACGGGATGGTGTTGAAACGTTTCGATCAGAATCCCAGGAGTCACCCGTGGACCCGGGGAAATCTCAGGAAGTGGATAGAGCAGACTCCCGTTGCCGTTGGTGTTCATCTTCATCCTCGGAAACTGGCATGACGTCGCGGTCAGTCGTTATTCCACAAGTCTCCCAGATCGACCCATGTCCCCACGCTGAGGCGTACCACCCTGTTGACGAAAGCGGCCGTACGCGTACGCGGCGTGTGCTCAATGGCCACCAGGTCGCCCGGCCGTACGGAGACGTTGAGCCGATCGGTGTACTGGTCGTCTTCAATCAGTCGGAAAGCGAGCCTGAGAATGGTTCCGTCACGCTTCAGTCGGTATACGGTCGCATAGCGAGGGTCAACATCCATGTCCAGTCCCCCCGCCAAAGCAATCACCTGCGCCAGGTTGTACCGGGCATGCGGCGGATATTCGAAATTCCCCGGATTCCGCACCAACCCCACCACGGAAATCAAAGGCATCTGGACCGGTTCGACAACAACCGTGTCACCTTCCGCCAGCGACACATCCTTAAAGGGGACGTTCATGCCGACGACCGGAAGCACCATGGTCCCGTGTTCGGGTTCCTCTTCCAGACCCGGAGTCTCGTCAGGCGCCGAGTAAGGGGGTGTCTCCCGGTCATCGGAGCCGGTGTTCTCCGATGCACCTGCCGACGATATCGTCGCCTCGTTGCGTTCGTGCGACCGAACCGACGCCAGGGTTCGCGGTGAGGCTGCCATATGCACCGAACCCCAGGACGGTACCGTCACCCCGGCGGCGGCTGGCCGTTTTGAAGCCGTGGGTTTGGACGAGCCTGTTGCGACAGGCTCCGCCGAGCGATCAACTGACAGGGGTCGTACGGTGTTCTCCCAAGCCGCTTCTCGAGCACTCGATCCGATAACGCGTACCACAGCCGCTCCGGCTGCAGATATGCCACCTGCCTCGGTCAACAGAGAAACGAGCGTCATCTGATCGGCTCGAAGCGTGTAGACCCCCGGTCTTTCCACGACTCCGGCGATGTAGACCTTGGACGTTCTGTACTCCAGGATGCGCACATAGATCGACGGCCTGTTGACCGCATAGGAGGCATAGGCCCGGACGACATCGGCTTCAATCTCCGCCAGAGACTTACCGGTGGCATCGAGCTGCCCCACCGCAGGCAACGTAATGGTTCCCTCATCGCTGACGCGACAGATGAATGGTTCTTCTCTGGCGTTTTGCACCCGGGCAGAACGGATCTCCGCCTCCGTGACGGCGCGAAGCAGAGCGGGCATGATGAACTCAAGAACGTCGCCGGGCACAACGCGATACGGACCGGTGTGGAGTTTGGCTCGGTTGACGCGATCCATATCGACCGGCGGGACGATGGGGTCTGCCGCTTCAAAGGCAGCAATCTGGTCCACCGTCGGGGCGCGCACATTGTCGCTGCATCCGAGAAGGCAAAGAGGTGCGACCAGGACCACCAGAAGGCAACCTGTTCTGCAATGGGTGCTCGTCCGTAGCAACGAAGAACCGTCTCTCATACAGACCATCTCAGCCTCCACTCGATCGTTGGGCGTCCCCATCATCTCGTCGGCGCATTGAGGACGTCCGTGGCATTGGCACGTTTCCCGCCCAACAGAACCTGCGAAGAGTGCGTAGGATGTACTGCGGCGACCAATCTGACGTTCTGGACATACTTGCAGACCATCTCTCGTATCTCCGGCGTATAGAGGGGGTTCATGACGACAATCGTTCCCGGCCGATGCACGGCCAGGGCCTCTGGCGCAAGAATCTCCTGTCCGGTTCCCGGAACGAACTTCCCCTGCTTTGCGGGGTGCATGTCCACTGCGTATTCGAGCTTGTCGTGAGTCAGCCCGAGCACATTCAGAAAGGTGGCCCCTTTGGTGCCCACTCCCCAGATGACGACTCGCCGACGTCGCTCTTGCCAGACGGCCATTCGTGCCTGCCAGGAGTCCACGAGGTCGCGAAAGAGGGCCTGGAAACCAGCGAGTCGGTTCAGGCTGCCGACAGACACGGCCGCCGCAGCCACTGGATCGTCTTCGGCGATGGAGGCCGGCCGGGCTTCGAGCGTGAGATACTGGCCGTCGTAACGTTCGTCGATCTGCAGCACGTCAAACCCCGCCGCCTTGAACACCCGCTCCAGCGACTCGCTTGTGAAGTAGTTGCAGTGTTCATAGAGGATATCCCAGATCGCCCCGCGCAGAAAGGTATGTCTGGCGTCGGGGACTTCAAAGAACACAATGCACCCTTTCTGTTCATCGAGCGTTTCTCGGAGTTCGCGCAGGAAACCGAGCGGATCATCAATATGCTCCAGAACGTGGCGGCAGCAGACCATAGCGGGGTGGTACCGTCCGGATCGCCGCGAATAAGTGTCGGTCACGATCCGCACGTCGGAGGCATCATGATCCGGCGCCGCGCGGATTGTAGCCGGGATCGAATCCAATTCCTTGGTTTCTTCCCAGTCCACACAGCAATTTCAGAAAATAGCCGTCGCCACAGCCGACTTCAACGATCTCACGGCCGTAGATACCATATTTCCGGATTAGCTCCTCTGCGACACGGGTCGCGTATTGACGGAAGTGTGCTGAAGCCGACAGAGGATTCCCATAATGCGGGCCATAGCGGATTCTCTCCGGTTCAAACGCGGCGTTGTGGATGAACCCACATCGACCGCAGCAGACAAGTCGCACACATGCGCGTTCGGCACCGAGTGCTTCCTCCCGCGTCTTATACAAGACGTTGCAGAAGACCGGCATGCTCTCCCACGTGAAGATCTCGTTCTGTTCACGACTGCGGCACAGCGGACATCTCAACGATTTCACTGGCCTACCTTGTCTGGCTCAGGCCGACACACACGATGTGACCGGAAGCAGTTCGGCTCTCAGACCGAGTTGCGACAGGTCCCGCCGAATCTCGTCGCAGTACACAGGATTCATGACAATGATCTGGTCCGGCGGATGCCGGATCAGAGACTCGGGGGAGACGATCTCATGGCCGCTGCATGGGAGGAACTTGCCATGCTTGTATGGATTGATGTCCACGACGCACGCAATCGCGTCGTCGAGCCACAGGGTTGTCAGGAAGGCCACCGCCTTGGATCCGGAACCCCACAGGACGATCCTTTGGCCGTCCCTGAAGGCACGAGTCACGGTGTCCGTCCAGTACGTCAGAGCCGAGCCACACGTCCGTGCGAAACCTCCAACGGCGCCTTTGAGGAACGCGACATCCTCCTCCAGAGAGGACAGACACGGCTGCGTTCCGGAGGCCGGATAGGCTGTGAGAACGATATACTGATCGTCAAAATCCAGGTACAACTGATCGACGTCAAACCCCGCCGCCCGGAAGAGCCTGGCGAGCGATCCGGGCGTGAAGTAGCTGCAATGCTCGTAGTATACGTCCCAAAAGGCCCCTTCCCGCAGGATCCGAAGTGTATCGGGAACTTCAAATATCGTGAGAGTCCGCTCCCGTTTGCCTATGGCCTCTCGGATCGTGCGCAGGAACCGAAGCGTCTGGCCGATGTGTTCGAGCGTGTGCCGACAGCATATGACGTCGGCCTCCAGGTGCGCATACCGCTCGGAATAGAAGTCTCGGATGAAGGTCACCGACGAAGCCCTTCCGGACGGGTCTCGTTCCGGGACATAGGCCGGATCGACGCCGATACCTGTATTGTCGCCCATCGCACAGATCTGCGCCACAAACTCGCCCTTTCCGCAGCCAATCTCCAGAATCCGCTTGCCATGAATATCATAGTCGTCGATGAGTCGGGCACAGAGACCCTCGGCAAACGTCCGAAAGCGGGGGGAGAAGGCCTGCGTCTCCTCGTATTGGGCCGAGTACTGCTGCGCCCGGGGGTCAAAAGACATATTGCAGATGAAGCCACATGTCTCACAGAGTCCCAAACACAACCGCCCTGTTGGAAAGGCCATCGCCTGGTCCCGATCAGAGATGAGAAGACAACTGTGAACGGGAACGGATTCCACTCGGTAGAACGCAACCATGTGCGGTGCTCCGCAACTCGGACACACACAAAGCACATCGGCCTGCGTCTCAAGAGAAACGCCGGCAGGAAGACGGTGAGTGTACAGGTTCATGCCATCTCCTGTCATTATTACCCATTGCGGGGATCGCGCTTCGCCATAGGATGCCACCATGCTTACACAGGACGGTGCAGGATCGACAGGACCCCGTTCAGACGATCACAGGCTCGGGAATCGGAATGATGAACCTGCCGCCGCGCGCCACATACTCGGTCTGCTGACTCATGATCTCGTCCTTGAAATTCCAGGCCAGAAGCAACAGATAGTCGGGCATGCTTTCCAACACCTGCTCGGTCGAGACAATGGGTTGATGCATCCCCGTCATGTACTTGCCCTGCTTGTATGGGTTCTTGTCCGCAATCGCGTCGACCCATTCCCGGTCGATCCCCACGTAATTGAGCAGGGTACAACCTTTCGCCGCCGCCGCATAGGCCATGATCCGACGCCGATCGGACTTCAGGCCGGCCAGCAGGCTCCGCAGCCTTTCCTTGATATTCGCCACCGCTTGCGCGAAGCGACAGTAGTATTCGAAAGTGTCGGCCCCACAAGCCTTCTCCTCGGCGAGATAGTCCTGTACGGACGGCGCGACTGCCTCGCCGGGTTCGACATACAGCCGCAGCGATCCGCCATGGATTGCCAGAGGCCGAACCTCGTTGAGATGGAGGTCGTGACGTCGAAACAGACGATCGAGCGCCGTCACGGAGAAGTAACACAGATGCTGATGGTAGATCGTATCGAATTCGCAGTGGTCGATCAGATTCTTCACATAGGGGACTTCGATCACCGCCACTCCGTCGTCTTTCAGTAGCAGCCGTATCCCTTCGACAAAGCCATTGGTATCGGCGACGTGGGCCAGCACGTTGTTTGCATGGATGACGTCAGCCTTCTTGCCTTCACGGCAGAGCCTTCGGGCCAGATCCTCGTGGAAGAAGGTGCATCGAGTAGGCACCCCAATCCTCTCGGCGGCGTGCGCCGGTCCTTCGGCAGGATCGATCCCAAGACATGGGATTCCCGCATCCACGTAGTTTCGAAGCAGATACCCGTCGTTGCTGGCCAGCTCCACGACGAAGCTGTGCGCGTCGAGGCGGCGTCTGGCAATCAGTTCCAGCACATTCTGCCTCGAATGCTCCAGGAGACTGGAGGACACCGATGAATAATACGGGTAGTCCTTGCAGAACAGTTCCTCGGGATCGACCGTCTCGAGGATCTGCACGAGCGTACAGTTCCGGCAGAAAGCCACCTGAAGCGGATACACCGGCTCCTTCTCTTCAAGCTGTGCCTTCGTCAGCAGCCTGTCCGCCAAAGGTGAATCCCCCAGGTCCAGAAAGACGTCCAGATTTGTCTGTCCGCAAATCCGACACGAATGCTTGTCACCGCGTGGCATAGTCGCGCTCCTCAAGGTTGACTTTTCACTTCATCGATCGTTCGGGCCACCGTTTGTGCGCGATCCCTCGGGCCGGGCACCATCTGGAGCGGTCGGGAAGCCTCATGCCTCCATCGCAAAGTCCGATCCAGTCGACCGGTTTCAAGGAGGTGCCGGATGTGGGCGATGCGCTGGAATCGGACTCCTTCGAACTCATCCAGGGTTACGCCATACTGTCTATATGCGTCGTGCAGCTCCTCGGCCCCCCGCCGGGCGTTCCAGTGAGGACGGAAGCGAGACACGGTCCGAGGGAGTTTGTCGCAGTTGACACGATAATTCCGACTGTCGGAGGAAGCTCCTTCGGCAAAGCTGATCCGACAGCCGGGGATGGTCTCGCCCACAATGGAGGCAATCTCCCGGACCCGGAGATTCTCCTGCGTCCGCCCCACGTTGAATGCCTCGTTGTGAACGAGAAATTGCGGTGCCTCCAAGACGGCCAGGAACGCCTGTGCGATATCCTGAATGTGGACGATGGGCCTCCATGGACTTCCATCGCTCTTCATCCGGATCTGTCCTGTCGTATAGGCCCAGGCGGTCAGATTGTTGAGCACAAGGTCGAACCGCAATCGTATCGACACGCCGTAGGCCGTGGCGTTTCTCAGGAAGACGGGCGAGAACGTGTCACACGCCAGCCGGGCGATCTCGGTCTCGGCCAGCACCTTCGACTTCCCGTAGGGAGTCACGGGGTTGAACGGAGACTCCTCCGTCAATATCTCGTCACCGGCGGCCCCGTATGTACTGCATGAGGAGGAGAAGACGAATCGTTTTACACCGGCTTTCCTGGCCAGTTCGGCCAAACGGACGGAGGCCGCATAGTTGATGGCATAGGTCAGATCGGGATCCAGGTTCCCCAAGGGATCGTTCGACAGGGCGGCGAGGTGACATATCGCATCGTATCGCTCCACGTCCCGTATTTCGATGTCTCTGATGTCCTTCTCAAGGAAGGGGATCTCCGGAATTCGCGGTCCAAAGGTACACAGCCTGTACAGGTCGCTATCCAGCCCCATGACCTCATGTCCGGCGTCCCGAAGAACCGGACCCAACACCGTACCGATGTA
The DNA here is from genome assembly GCA_001603075.1 of Phycisphaerales bacterium Planc_01. Lineage (GTDB taxonomy): Bacteria > Planctomycetota > Phycisphaerae > Sedimentisphaerales > Anaerobacaceae > Anaerobaca. The sequence goes on from LVBB01000109.1 coordinate 97,648, forward strand.
GCCTTGAGATCCCGTAACGAGCACGCGCATGATTCAACCTTTCACAACCGCAACCGCGGCGGTCCTTGTGGAGTCGCGCAGTTCCTGATACGCCCGCGTTCGTGCGCCGATGCCCTCCCAGACATTCCACGGCGCCCTGCCGGACTTCCACAGGTCTTCCAGAATGTACTTCTCACGAAGCGTGTCCATGCATTGCCAGAACCCGGTATGCTTGTACGCCATGAGCTGGCCGTCACGGGCCAGTCGCTCCAAAGGGGTGCTTTCCCACGGCATCTGATCGCCTTCGATGTAGTCCAACACGCCGGGTTCGAGAACGAAGAACCCCCCGTTGATCCATCCTTCACCCGTTTGTGGCTTCTCGCAGAATTCGCTGATTCTGCTGCCATCCAGCGTCACATGACCATAGCGCGCGACGGGCCTGACGGTGGTCATGGTGGCCAGTCTCCCATGCGATCGATGGAAGGCCAGCAGGCCGTAGATATCCACATCCGAGACGCCGTCCCCCCACGTCAGCATGAAGGTCTCCTGCCCCAGGTAAGGAGCCAATCGCTTGATGCGCCCCCCGGTCATGGTCTCGACGCCCGTATCGATCAGTTCCACCGTCCAGTCGACACAGTCGCCGCCATGCACTTCGATTTCGCCGCTTCCACAGCGGACGGTCAGATCCCGGCTGATGTGACAGAGATCGACGAAATACCTTTTGATGTACTCCCCTTTGTAGCCCAGCGCAATGATGAATTCGCTGAATCCGAAGTGTGCGTAGATCTTCATGATGTGCCAGAGAATGGGCTTGCCTCCGATCTCCACCATGGGCTTGGGCCGGATCTGCGTCTCTTCCGTCAGCCTGGAACCCTTTCCTCCGGCGAGGATGGCCACTTTCATCGGTGTGTCTCCTTCTATACAGGTCGGTTGTGCCGCGCCGTCGCTCGACGTGCGGCTGCGAGCGTGGCGGATCACTACCCCCGTATCAACAGATCCCTCACCAGCGCTCCATCGTTCTGCCGAATCCAGGTGCCCAACTGTCTCAGACAGAGCAGTCGTTCGGACCGGCGCATCGGTACGCGCATGACGGCGCGGGCATGTTCGAGCAGAAGGCGCCATGAAGGAAAAGTGATCTTGCCTTTCCGCCTGGGGTCGAACCACGCTTCCTGCAATTCCCGGGTCGGATTGACCTTCCATGCCTGATGCGGATGCTCTCGCCTCAGGAACAGCGGCTCAGGAACCCGGCAGATCTCGCCTCGCAGAGCGAGTTCTCCCAGCAGGACTCTATCCGAAGACAGATAGCACCCAAACAAAGGCGTCCGACGGAGAGCCTCCGTTCGGATGACTCCGAAGATCGCATTGCACTTCGGGTATGGACGGAACAGGTAGTCCCGATAGCGCTCGTGGGGTCTCACAGAGCACAGGTCCAGGCGATCGTCAAACGCCCCGCAGGTCGCTCCATTCTCATCGATGTAGACAGTCTCTGTGTGGCATACGACCACCGAGGGTCGGTTGTCCAGCACGGCAATGCATCGCCCAAGATACTGAGGGGCCAACACGTCATCGTGAGCCGCCCATTTGAAGTACTTGCTTTGGGATATCTCCAGAAGACGATTGTAGTTGGGCGCAGCGCCGATGTTCGTTTCGTTGCGCGTATAGCGCACCCGCGTGTCGCTCTCCACATACGTTCGGCAAATGGCTTCCGTGTCATCCGTGGAAGCGTTGTCCGAAATGACCAACTCGAAATCCCCGTACGTCTGGGCCAATATCGAATCGATCGCCATCGCAATGAACTTGGCACCGTTGTATACCGGCAGGCCGACGGTCAATGGGGGCACACGGTCGGGCATCTTCCTCACCTCCAGGTCGATACAGGCAGAAGCAAAACGGGGCCATCCTGAACGTCACGCACACACATCATACGTGTGGAACACCTCGCAATCCTGAAAGAAGCACGCCAGAAACTCACCATCCGCCACATCCCCCAGCGTGCGCCACTCCACGTCGGGAAGCAGCCGCGTCATCTGCGATCTGTGCTCGCCCAGAACGGCTCGCTTGTGCTCCAGAAGCTCCTTGATGGAAATGGCACATCGGAAATCCCGCAGCAGACTCACACCGCGAAAGAAGCTGTGATCCATGACATGTCGAACGATGTCTCGGCGGCGGCGCAACGGAAACCGCACCCACGGCCAGTGGCACCAGAACCAGATGGGGTACTCATAGACACGGGTCCTTCTGCCGATTGTCCTCAGCGCAGATAGTATGATCCTGTTGGTCGCAAGATGATCGGCCGACCATAGCAGCGGTTCCTTGTGATAGGGAATGAACACATCCTGCGGCTGGCGACGGACCAGAATCTCTCGAACGCAATGGCAGGCCGCTTCCCGGTGCTCCTGCAGCCTGGTCTCCTCGATATCCAGGAGAACGACATCACTGTCCTTCAGCCCCAGCGCCCGCCCTGCCGCACATCCTTCGCGTCTTCGTATCGTCCGTGATTCCTTCTCCGAAATGAGATGCGTATGGGACTTGCTGCCATCGGTCATGAAGACGACGGCGATATCTGCTCCGGTGTGTCGCTTTTTCAGAATGGTCCCGCCACAGCCGAGCGTCTCATCATCAAAGTGAGGCGAGAACACGACGGCACTGCGTCTGAGGTGGTCCTCATTGTACCTGGCAGCCGCTCGGCTGAAGGTCTTCCGATAGAACTGACGCACCTGGGCTTTCAAAAAAGACTCTTCCATGCATATCGCTCATGCGACTGTACAAGTCCAACAGGTTCCTGGCGATCCTCTCCCAGGAGAACAACTCCACGGCTCGCGCCCGTGCTAAGGTCCCCATCGACTTCCTCACGTCGTCGTCGCAGAGCAGGCCAAGAATCGCCTCGGCCAGCGACTCGACGTCCCCGGCCTCCACCAGCCGACCGGTCACCCCATCTTCTACGGCCTCCGACACTCCTCCGACACATGTGGCTACGACCGGCACTCCGGCGGCCATGGCTTCGGGAATGGGCAGGGGAAAGGCCTCGACAAAGGAGGGCTGAACATAGACGTCCGCCGCCGCATAACGATCCGCCAGAGCGGAGTACGGAACAGCCCCAAAGAAACGTACACGCCTCATCAGGTGCCGGGGAAGCTGCTCCTTCAGATGGCTCATGTAGTCTCGACCACAGAATGAAACCAGGCCGGACACTTTCGGGTCGTCACTGAGCTTGAAGATGAACTCCACAGGCGCGGCCGATTCGGGCCCGACAATGTCGAGCTGCACGTCAGGGTACTTCGCAACGATCTCCCGGAAGGCCTCCAGCAACACGTGCAGCCCCTTTTCGGGCGATATCCTGCCCACGAAGAGAATGTGTCTGAGGGCTCCGTCCTTGCGGCCGTCCTTCGCACCAGGACGATTGACATCCACCCCGTTGTAGATCGTTCGGCACCGATCGGCCACATCCGGGAAGCGACGGCGTATCCTCTGGGTGATGTATTCGCTGCACCCGATCACCCGATCGGCCTTCTTGAGCCGACGCCGCACCACCCCGGGATCGAGCTGAGTCAGCCACTCGCAGTGCATGTGCAGGACAATACCGATGGTCGGGTTCAATGCTCGGATGATAGGGACGAACTGAGACAGATTCTGGATGTGGACGATATCACATCTGGTCTTCCGCAGATCGAGCGCCACCTTTAGGATGTATCCAAGATAGTACAGCCAACCGGCAAAATACGGACAGGCCGGACCGCACAGGCCCGATGCGAGATGCAGTAGCCGGAGCACCGGACGGTCGAGCGATGTGGATACATATCGGTAGCATATTCCGTCACGACATTCGGTCTGCTTCCCCGCCCGGCTGCGTCTGGCATAGACGGTAACACGACATGATCGGGCCAGGCGGCGCGCGACCTGGTACACCCAGATGGCCACGGACCCGGACTCCACGGGGGGATCGGCCTCATTCCACGGTTGATTGACGAAGGCCACTCTCATCACTTCACACCAGATGCCTCTGCCCCTTCAGAACCCTGTAGGCTACCACAGAGTACAGGGCACATCCAATGAACTCGACGACCAGAGTGGAATAGGCAATGCCGATGAGTCCATAGCGCACGAACAACACGTAATTGAGGGCGACGTTCAGTCCGCCCAGCGTCAGCGTGGGAAGGATCAGATGCCGCTCATTGCCCGTCGCCTGGAGCAACGAGGTGAAGGGGAGTGTGGCCCACGTGAAGGCGAGATAGAAGATCAGCACCCTCAGAATCGTGCCGGACTCCACATAATGGGGACCAAACAGGATCGCAATTGCGCTCGGGACGGCAAAGAATGCGGCAATCGACAACACCAGAATACCCACGAAGAACAGGACCGAATAGCGGATCAACATCGCACCATCGACGGCTTGCTTGTGAAAGCGTTTGACCAGGATGGGAAAGAAGGCGACCGAACAGACATTCTTCAGCATCTCCCCCTGCTGAGCGATCTTGTAGGCCACGCCATAGACGCCCACTTGCCGTGCCATGCCGAGGAACGAGATCATGAGCAGGTCGATCTTCGATGCAAAGAACGCCATGAAACCAAGCAAGGAGAACACCACTGCCGGCCCGAGCAGCCTCCTGTCCAATTGTATCTTCGAGAAGAAACGGAACGGGACGAGTGTCTGTGAGTGTTGGTACGTCGCCAGCATCGTAACGAGATCGGATCCAAGCATGATCAGAAACAGGGCCAGAAGTCCGAATCCGAGATGTAGAAAGGCAATCGACAGGCCCACGGAAAGGACTCTGTTTACGACGCCCAGAATGGCAATGTACCGCATTCTCTCCGTGGCCTGATAGATGGTCTGAAGAAACCCCTGCAATCCGGTATACGCCAGTTGCACGCTGAAGAGCATGATATACAGCTTCGTCTGAACCTCATACGGCGTGAAGAAGGAAGAAACGATACACACCGCAACGGCCACCAGACTCAACGTGTTTCTCAGGGCGATCGTCCTTTCCAGGCAATGATGCATAGAAGACACATCCTGGCTTCCTTCCCGGATGATCACCTTGTTCAATCCGCCCAGCAGAAGAACATCAAACATGCCCACGAAGGCACCCACCGTAAGATACGTGCCGTAGTCATGCGGTCCGAGAACACGGGCAATGTAGGCAAATCCAACCAAGCCGATGGCTTGCGCCACAAGGTTGCCGAGGGCCAGATACGAGGCGTTCTTGATCCCGCGAAGGAAAGGCATCCTCACCGTTTGACCTGCGGTCACAGGAACCACGCCTCCCAGAGGAGGGTATGTCACAACGGAATCACACATGCCGTCTTCACACTTCATGCGAGGAATCACCGGCATACGCCGCGATCTCATGTCACTTCCGTATCCACATCGTGTTGTCAGGTCCCCACACCTGCCATCCTCGTCGGTCGGTGACCGTGTTCGTCCATGAGCCGACCAAACAGACTCGCACGGCGGTTCGCCGCTTCGAGCGAACCATTGGCCCAGATGGCGATCTCGAATTCTCGCTGCGGATCACCATTGCTCGAGGGCAGCGGGATCGTCACCATGACCAGACGAGACATATCCGGTTTCGGCAACGGGGCTCGCCAGATCTCCTGTTCGATCCGGCCGTCGGGACGCGTCGTCTTCAGACAGACCCAAGCGAAATCCATGCGACGCGCGGTCTCGCAGATCGCATCCCACCACTGGCCTTCGTCGCGTACCTGGTCGAATCGCAGTTCGAGATACTCAAACGCCTCCCTTTCTTGCCGGTAGCACTGGTTCAGCGCGTACTTCTCCCGGAGGCCCGTCAGCGTCTCGCACAGGCGCACCGCACCGACCACACGAAAGACCAACACCAGCATGAAGAGGATACAGCCGAAGACAACCAGAGCGCCGAGGTCCCGGCAGACCATGACGAACAGTCCCAGCCCTGTGAACACGATGGTCAGCAGATAGATCAGGATCACGGCGTGACGCTGCCGGAGGCCCATGTCGAGCAGGCGATGGTGGAAATGGCTGCGGTCCGGGGCGAAGAGGCTTCGCCGTTCCAGGAAACGCCGCAGCATCGAAAAGAGCGTATCGAAGATCGGAATCCCCAGCGCCAACGCTGGCAGAGCCAGGCCCACCAGCGCCGAGGATGTGGTTAGACACATCACGCTGGAGGCGGCGATGACGTAACCGAGGAACAGACTGCCGCAGTCGCCCATGAAGATCTTGGCGGGATTGAAGTTGAAAACGAGGAAGCCCGACAGACTGCCGGCCAAGGCCAGGGCCAGAATCGCCATGATCGCGCTGTCGCGATGGATGGCCAGAACGGCGATCACGCCGCAGGCAATCGCGCCGATGCCCGCCGCCAGGCCATCCAGACCATCGCTGAGATTCACGGCATTGGTCACCCCTACGACCCAGAGCACCGTCAGCAGATACCCTGCAGCACCCAGAGGCAGTGAGAGATCGCTGGTCAGACCGATGCTTCTGATCCTGATCCCTGCTGCACACAGGGCAACAGCCGCGAGCACCTCGACACCGAACTTCACCCGGGCCGGCAACCCCTTCAGGTCGTCCACCAGCCCGACCAGAAAGATGAAGGTCCCCGAAGTCAGCAGCGTCGTTATTTGCAGCCGCTTGGCGCGGAACGCATCGCCGATCGCGTTGTCGACCCACAGAACCGCAACGATGAGGCTCATGGCGGCAATGAAGATCGCGACGCCGCCGATACGAGGGACAGGCCGCTCGTGGATCGTTCGGACGCCGGGCCGATCCACAGCACCGATACGCCCGGCGATTCGAATCACCAGGGGTGTGACGATCAGGGCCACAATGGCCGAACCGAAATAGACGCTGATGCAGGTGGTCATGAGTATTTGAAATCCGTTTTCCGCGTCGTAGCCGTCCTGTCCGCCGGACAGACTCCGTCCTCGTCGGTTGCGATGCCCGTTGTTACCACATCTGCGTCGCTGCCAGACAGGCCCTCAGGCCATGCCAGAACGACCCATCGAGGTCTCAGCCGCGGTCAGTACATGCTCATAGGACAGACAGGAACGATAGAGCGGAAGATACCGGTCGCGATCTTTGGGCAACGAAGGAAAGACGGGAGCAAATGGGATTGCCCGGAATGAGGAACCAAGGGCCCGGAGAACCGTACGCCCTCGCCGGCCAGAACCATACCCGGCCGCGTCGGGCGTCACCGCATGCGCGAAAGGCTGTGAAGAGGCCTTCGCCCTCAGGGTATGCGTCGGCATACCCCTTTCTCCCCGAGTGCTCGAGGCACACATGTGAAATCCCTTTCTCCCAGATCACCCTCTCCGTGAACACCTGCACCAAACGAAGACGCTGACGCACCTTTCGTAGCCCATGGTGGGCCCCATCGTCTTCGCACCCGAACGGTATCAGGCCTGTAACGACCTGCCGATTCCCTATGACGAGAACACCCTTCGGATCACCCGTAACCGCAGGCCTCTGACATGGTCCGATGCGTCTTCGCCTGCGGCCAGACCGTAATACATCCGGAATCTACTGCTCGCCATCATCGCAGACAATCGTGGAAGCCACGGTATTTCGTGACCATTCCAGGCCTGTCGTTCTCAAACAGACGTGGAGAGCGCGTAGGCTGTTTGATCCGGACATCTCCCATGGGTTGGTCAGTTCAAGAGGGCACACGGAGTGGAACCGGCGGGTGGTCGCCTGTAACCAGACGCCCCTCGCGTACCACAGGGCAGGCTAACTGCGATCGAACGGCAATGACAACTGCTCTCGGTGCGGTTGTCTTGGCATTCTCACGATCGCGACCTCTCGAATCAGGTCGATCGGATTGTCCACACCGAATTTGTGCATGATCCTGCGGCGCTGATCTTCGATGGTTCGGATGGACCGGTGTCGCAGTTTCGCGATTTCCTTGTTTCCCTTACCGTCCAGGATCAGACGCAGAACTTCGACCTCTGATTTGGTCAGAGGCTTGCGCATCACCGTCCGCGCGCGGTTGCCGCATTTCAGCGCCGCTTCGACAGCCGCCAGGAAGGAACTGCGATCCAAGGGCTTCTGAAGGAGGCTTGACGCCCCTGCGGCCATCACCTCGACGGCCATCTCCACACTTCCGTAGCCTGTAACCACGAGAACCGGCAGGGAGGGCGTTCTGCACTTGACCTCGGTGAGCAACTCGATGCCGTCCATCCCAGGCAGAACCACATCGGTGATCAGCAGATCACATGGCGTGGAGCGCAACTTCACCAGACAGGCCGTCGCGGTGTCAAACGGGCACACGGCATAACCGGCCAGCTCCAGCGTTCGACATATGGCAGCGCACGCTTCCGGCTCGTCATCGACGACGAACACCTGTTGTTTTCCGTCTTCCCCCACTCTGACCTCGCCTGCAACTGACCTGATCAACAATTGGAAGACTGACGAAAAACGTACACGCCGGACCGGCCGTGCGTTCACGATGAATCGTGCCGCCGGCCCGGACTACGATATCCCATGCAACGTACAGCCCCAGATCTGCCGCCTGGGCAACCGCTTCGGCAGGGCATGGGCGATCCAATGCGACCTCCACATCGTCCTGCGCGACGAGACCTTCATCGCCCGAAAACTGCAACTCAATGTCATGTTCTTTCACAACGCTGCGGACAACGATACGATGATTTCGCTTGCCGTCTGCAAAGCGTATCAGATTCTCGATCAAGGCAAAGCACAACTGCTCTGCGTCTCCCTCGGCCATGCGCACCGCCGGCCATTCTTCGCGTGGTTCAATCGAGATGACCGTACTCGCCCCCCGGGCCCCCGCCTCCAGCAGTTGCACGGCCCGCGCCAGACTCGCGCCCAAATCCACAGCATGGACGAGGGGTTGCCTGGAACCCGTCTCGGCGAAGCCACGGACCTGATCAACACCCATCGCCAGAGTGGAAACCGCCCGGAGAGCCGCTTCGAGTTCCCGCCCCGCGCCATCGTGGCAGGATGCGGCGTCCAGTTTCGCCTGAGCATTCTCAATCGACATGCCGATCGCGGTGAGAAACTGGGGCAGTCTTTGCATCAGGCTGGAACTGGCCTTCCCGATGGAGGCCAGCCGGCCAATCTGAAGCATCTGTTCGCGGCACAGTTCAAGCTCCTGCGATCGGCGTGCCGGCTCGTCCACATCCGCCCCATGGCGAATCAGACCCTCCAGGATATCCATCATTCGGGGCACGGCCCTGACAATGGACCTGAGCAGCCTCTCTCTCTCCCTCAGCCGGGTTTGGAGTCGCTCACGTTCTGTGATGTCTGTGAAGAACATGCCCACGGCAATGACCCGTCCGTTCTGGGTGATTGGGCCGATGCAGGCCTCACAGCACGCGGCGTCGTTGCCGTCGGCAGAGAAGCCAACCACCTGCCGAATCGTCTCTCCCGTGCGAAATACAGCCTCGATCGACTCACGCATCGGCACGCGATACTCAGGTGCCAGCAAATCGCAGATGCGACGGCCGATTATGCCTTCGCGACCCGCAGACAGCCTGGAAGACGTGTGATTGATGTGCCCAATCCGACCATCAACGTCCACCACAACCACGAGATCCGGCGTGCATTCCAGAAGAGAATCCCACGTCTCATCGAATCCTGCCGAAGCCCGACCCCTCGGAGGCAGTAAACCGGATACGCGTCCTGCTGCCCTCCGCCCAGATAGTCCGATCCCATGCCTGACCTGACGGGCGTGCTCATCGTCCCTTGCCGGGCACCTGCGAGCGGCCGGCACCCCGTGACCGTGAACGCAAATACCACGGCGATCCGCCCGTCGATCGGTCGGCCGAGACTGCCGATCGTCCGGACGGGACTCAACTGACGTCTCCCTGTCCATGCGGCCCATCCCCTCGCCACATTCTGAGGAGCCTGCCCCTCACCTCGGAACCATCGGCTCATCCGCGCACCCGGCTGTCTGCTGAACAGCTCCCTACCCATAACCGCCGTCGAACCAAACGGCCTACTACATACGGGATCGCCATCGGGGGCTACGCGGACACAACCCGGATCTCGCAGACGGTACCAAGCTATCCCGGGGCATGCTCGTCCTTTTTCTCCCGTGCGGTTGTCTGCCACTACGAAGAACGATAACTCCCAAAGAAACCTCGTGATGAAGAACCCCAGCAATGGAACATGATGCACCGATGGAGACCCGAACAGCCTTGCAGCGATGGCAGGCCGCCACCCCTTTCACCCCCTAACATCCCCATGAGTCTCTTTTCCATCGAACACCATCCGTTGTCAACAGAAATCAGCGGACAAAACTCGCCTTTTAATATGGAGACTCTGCGCGGAATAGAAAGCCTGGTCTTTGGACGGAATCCAGTTGGAGGACTGCGCCCCCGCCTCAAGCGCAAGGACAATATCGCACCGGGATCACAGCGAACGTGCACGAAGCCGCTGCCTCCCTGCCTCGATCGGCGGCACTGCCGTGGCGATCTCCTGACAGCGCTACGGCAAAATACGTAGTCACCACAATTGATGGGGGTGCCGGAACCGGATAATTGCTTCGCATGAGGGCCGCGAAACAGGATGCCTCCACCGGACGCACGGCAGGCGGCCATGAACGATGATGTCTCGAACGTGTGCCCGGCGTTGCATCCACATTCGAATGAATCGAAAGGCAGAGTCGTCGTGCGGTGCGGACCATTCCCACGGAAAGGCTCAGGCGATCCATGTGCGTTGCACGGCCACATCGCGCCCGGCCTGCGGCGCGCGGACACATGCGATTGTGATCGGCAGGGGAAGGGCCGATCGTAACAGGATAGAACGCCAATTTGCATGGAGGTGACTTATGAAGAAGTACGGATTGTTGTTTCTGTTGCTGCTCGGAATCAGCAGCACGGCATGGGGCTACTGCACCATCACCATCAACATCGACGAGATCACATGCGGCGAGGAGATCACAGGAAGTACATGGATTGAATGCTCCGGCACGTGCAGACAACCTCCCATCAAGACGCTGAAGACATATGTCAACGACAACGTTCTCTACGCTGACATCTATGTCGATTGCGAGTCCCCATGCGGCAGTTCTGTGGTCACCACGCAGGGGACGGTATTCGCCGAGGCGAAGTGCGGCTGGTACGTCGTCGTCGTTCGGGTCTGGTGCGACTACACCAACTGTAACTGCTTCCCCTACTGCTGGTATCCGGGGCCCGTTCTCTGCGGTGTGGCCGCGAAGTACTTCGCCGTCAACTGTGACGACTGCGGTTTCTGCCCGTGCCGCTGCACGCCATGTCGTCCCTGCTGCCTCCGATAGGACTCGCGCCAACCCAATGCCAGCTCGACGGCGGCTGAAGAGTCGATGAGTCCTCCGAATGAGAGTCTGCCATGAACGTGAGAGGAGGAGGTCCTTCCCCAACAGAGGAGGGTGACTCTTTTCATCCTGGCTCTCATGATCGGACAAGAATGGACAGGTGACAGGATCGATTGGCACGATCATGCCCGTTGTTGTCATCTCTTCTCCGAGATCCAGTGATGCACGCATGAAAAAGGAGGACCCGAGACGGATCCTCCTTGCCTGCCTCGCTGTGTGTCAGACGGTATCGGTAGAACTTCGTGCAAGGACCGACCCGTCCGGCGAGGCAGTTGCCTGACTTGGTTGTGCCCAGAAACGCGACGTCCGGCTGCGAGGGAATGAGTTCAGCGGATGGGAAGAATCACACAGAACGTCGAACCCTGGTTGAGCCTGCTTTGCACGTACACCTTGCCACCTGCATTAGAAACCATCCGCTCGACGATACAGAGGCCCAGCCCCGTACCCTCTGACGGCGGCTTGGTGGTGAAGAACGGCTGGAAGATCTTGTCCAGAATTTCGGCCGGCATACCGCCGCAGTCGTCCTCAAACCACAGGACCACCTGTCCCTCCGCAATCTGCCCTCGGATCACAAGAATGTGATCCTTCTCGCCGTCCGCCGCCTGGATCGCATTGTCGATCAGGGCAAAACATATCTGCTCGACACCCTTTTCCGAAACGATCATGGTGGGAAGGTCATCCAGCCCGTCTACACTCACAGAGACTCTTCTGGCTCGGGCCCGGCCTCTCAACAGGCCTATGATCCGTTTTATAACAACGCCAATATCCACGGGCCCGGAGACAGGCAATGTCGAATGCCGCGCGTAGCAGCGAAAGCGTTTGACGATGGCAATCACGTCCTGCACCCCACTCTGGCACTGCTCCAAGGCTTCCAGAACCGTTTGAGGGCACTTCGACACATCGAGTCTCGCCAGGGCATCGTCCAACGAGAGCTTCACCACGGTCAGAGGTTGCATCATTTCATGCGCCACGGTGGCGCTCAGGGTGCCGACAGAAGCGAGGCGTTCGGCGCGACACATTCTTTGTCGATAGGCCTCCACTTCCTGCTGTGTCTTCTTCCAATCCGTGATGTCTCGGAAGAGCCCCATGAGATAGGTCTTCCCCGAGAGGGTGATCGGAAACGCATTGATATCCGCATAGAGGATGCTTCCATCCTTCCGCCGGACCGGTATGTCACGAGATAGAGATTGCTCCAGTCTCACCTGTCTCTCAAATTCCGTCAGTACAAAGGGAAGGTGCTCCGCCGGATGAATATCGGCAACACTCATCTGTCGGATCTCGTCAGTGTCGTAGCCCAGCATCCGGCAGAAGATCCGATTGGCCAGATGGAGTTGCTTGCTGTCCACCTCCGCCAGAACCACCCCATCGACGATGTGTTCGAAAATCGTTCGGAAGTGACGATCGGGCTTATCGATCGTGAACCCCGAGAAGGTATCCTTTCCGAACAATTGACTCCATGCATCTTTCGGATCGTCCACGACGAATCTCATAGGCAGCATTCCCGCCGGCGTCTCGGCAGATCAAGGGCGGACGACGATTCACAGCACTTCAACAGCCAACGATGGTCCTTGGTTTTCAGTCTCCGACGCACAGAGGCATCGCAAGCAGGACCGCGATGGAAACGAACAGATATGGCCCGTCCGGCAATCGTCCTCTGAAGGTGATCGGCGCGGGTGTCACCCGTCGGATTCAATCGAAGGCAGCAGGCAAGGTCTCGCCGACGGTTCCATCCGGCATCTGCGGCACGTCTGCAGAATCCGGTCTGCCGATGATGAATTCACCAAACTCTGTGATGTCGGCGCAGAGCTTGCCGCCGGTCGGATCGTACCACGTTGACAACAGCCTGAAGGGACCGGACTTCTGCGAGCCGCGATGATAGATGGCCAGAGTCTCGGGAACTCTCAGACCGAAGCTTGCGATGTCCAGCGATATCCGGGCGTCAATCGTAATGATCCCGTTGGCGCCGATCTGAATGCGAACGGGGACAACCAGCGGAGCTCGTCCTTCGAATGTCGGATAGAGCGGAGCCAACGGTGTGCGCACGACGCCCATGACATTGTAGCCGGTGCCGGTGAAGCTGTTGACCCGGACGGTGACACCGGTGTCGCTTCCACCACGTCTGAACTCATTGTCCCCGACACCGACATACTGTTTGGTCACACCGATACCGGATATGTCTGCCGGCAGAGGAAAACGATACGCCCGATAGCTTTCGACGGCAGGATTGTCGAAGAACAGCTCGAAGACCTTCTGTCCGTCCGGTGTGACTTCCGTGCAGACCGGACTATGGCGGCCGTCATCGACGCCCCAACCGATGAAGGTGTTGCCGTTGGCCAGCCGCTGGGCGCCGCCCCCATACCAGCCGAAAATCGGCGGATCGGGGACGTACGACCACACGTGCTCGGCGATCCTGTTCTCTTCATCCAAGCGGTACTCGTGGACCCGAGAGGAACGCATTCCCAAACGGTCGGCGTTGTCGTAGAAGAGGACATTACCACTGTCCAGGCGATGAAACGCGTGTCCGCCGAAATGGCCCACCGCCTCTTGGGGATCCACGCCGACGAAGGAGAACTCGTTTTCGTCGCCACCCAGGTGCCACAGGAACCGGCCCGTGCGGCGGCTGATCTTTTTGACCGAACCCAGCGTGACAATGAGAAGGTGACCGTCCGCATCCATGCCGACGGCATTCAAGGGGAACTCATAGATGGCGGCCTCGGAGTCCTTGGCCCCCGAGACACAGTGATCGAGACCATAGTGGTCCCATGTGCACCATTGAAAGACCACATGGCGGTCGGCGTCCAGCTCCTGGACAATCCCGCCGCGAATGAGTGCGTTGGAGCTGGGGTCCGGGACCGCCTCGGTCAGGTGATAGCCAAACAGCAGGGCATGGCCATTGGGAAGCCACTGAAAGTCATGGGCGTCGGCGATGTACCCGTCTGCCATCTGGAAGCTATCGATCAGGGAAAATTCCCGATCCATCACCAAGTGGACGGCGTTGCCTCCATCGGCACAGGCGTGGTGCTCGAGAAGCTGAGCGTAGGTCAACAAACCGTTTGGCTGCATCTTGAAATCAAAGGCGCCGTAATCCGCTGATTCCTTGTACCAGACCGGCGCGCCTCCGTTGTCAAGGATCATGAGGTACAGACCGGCCCCTTCGACTTCGCCGGCTGCAGCGAGATAGATATACCCCTCGCCGAGGGCGTTCGCATCGTAGACACAGGCCGTGACGGCCGGAAAGTCTGCCGGAAGGGCCGAGTCGGCCCTTTGAGCACAGACACCACTCAGAACCCACAGAAAGACGCCAAGAACTGAAACCGTGCGTGCCATAATCCGTTCCTTTCCCGCCGCATCCGATACCGGGCGGGCCCGCCGCACAATCGTTGCGGCCGAGGCCAGCCGAGGGACACCCCGCCCCCCCCACCAGGCAGTCGGGATGTCCCCTGGATCTGGCGATGACGAAGGAGTGATTGAAGAATGCTATCCTTCCGGGACCCAGCTACGCGGAATCCGATAGGCACGATAGATATTGGTGCTGCCGAATTGGCCGGCCTCCGGATTGACTGGCCCGAGATGAGGCGAGATGTACTCCCAGACGATCTCCTTCTCCGCTGTCACCTCAAAGATGCGCCCGTTGCTTCCCTGGCAGATCAGGGTATTGCCGTTGGCCAGGCGCTGGGCGCCGCTGATGAATGGACTGAAGAAACTCGCCTCGACGCAGTTTCCCTGGTCGTCGTACCGCGCCATGGGATTGGCATACTCCCACACGACCTCCAACGTGACCGGGTCGAATTCGAGAATGCGCGAGTACTCCCGCAGTCGGTTGTTGGCCGTTGGAGACAAGCCGGGCATCAACGGACCATAACCTGCATTTCCACCGTTGTCGTACACAAGGATGTTCCCGGCGCCGGGCAACCCCTGCGGGATCATGTGTACGTGGTGCTGGCCGATGATCTGCCCAAGTTTGTGCTCCGGCCGGCCGTAGGAGTAATCAGGCCCCACCCGCCAGATGACATCGCCGGAAGCCCATTGGCCCTCGGGATGGTCATGCCGAGCAATGATCCCAAGAATGTTGCTGCTGCGGCAGTCGAAAATGACATTGTCCGGATGGAAGCGAAGGTCGCTGGCATCGTACCATTTGTTCGGCCCCAGATACGAGGCGGCGTTGAAATGATGGTAGTCCGAGCCACCGTTGGGGTCGAAGCCGGAGAATGTTTCGTAGACGGCCTCCCGAGCGGCGTCACAGAACCCCATCTGGTCATAGTACTCCCAGGCATGCCACTGCCAGGTGAGGTTCCCTTCCCAATCGACCTCATACAGAGCGTCGTCGTGCAAGAGATGCCTGCTGATGTGCTTGGTCTGCTCGACGGGTGGATGGTAATTGGACAACATCAGCGTCTTACCCCCGGTAGCCATCGGCTCCAGTCCGGGAGCATAGTATCCCACGGGGCTTCCTTGTCTCTGGAAATCGTGGTGGCATCCGAACAGTTCCTCTGCCCCGGGGCTGCGGGGCTGGCCGCGCCATTCCCAGACCTTGTCCCCGTTCCAGTCGAGTTGCACGAGCGGACAGGTCTGCCCGCCGGAGGAACCCAGAAAGCCCTCCTGGCCGATGATGTAGCCCCCCGGAAGAATCTTCGACGGCGTGCTGGTCAGCGGCCACGCGTTGATCACGTTGCCCTCCATGTCGATCAGGATCGCCGGGTTGTTGACGCCGGTGTCCGGATCGATATACCCTCCCATGGTGCACAGCAGGGTGTAACCGTCCCATGCCTTGTCCATATCGTACCGGACAACACCCGTCACAGGAGTCTCCTCGTCGTTGCGCATGCCGCGGGCCCACATTCCCCGAGTGACGGCGCCGTGGATCTGCGTCAAAGTGGCCTGCAGAGCCTCTGCCTGTTCCGAACTGATCATCTCCGTGATGTCACCACCGCACCAGAAGAACTCCTGCGCCGCAAGCACACCCGGCACCAGGAACACTGCCAGAAACAATCCAATCATAATGTGAAGTTTCGGTTTCATACTCACTTCTCCTTTTCCTGCAGACATCCCGGGGCCAGTGGCTTGCACATGTCACATGGTGTCTGATTCTCGGTGGCACACAGATCATCGCAACCCGAGGCGACTGGAATGCCTTGATTTGATCGCAGTACGCGGCAGTATCACTTCGTGGTTCCTTCGGGAGCCCACTCGTATGGAACGCGGTACGCGCGGTAGATGGCGACGCCCATGAAGGCCTCGGCATCAAACCATGTGGGGACATACTCCCAGACGACCTCACCGGACGCGGTCACCTCAAAGACGCGTCCCACGTCCGACTCGGTGATGAGGGTGTTCCCATTGGGGAGACGCTGCATCCCCGACATCAGATTGCTGAAGAAGAGCTTCTCGTCGCCAAGGATTCTACCGTCGCCGTCGCGGTCCTCGGACAGCTTCGGCTGCTTGTACTCCCAAACGACCTGTTTGGTCGTGGGATCGATCTCAAGGACCCGGCTGAACAGCCGAAACGTATTGGGCCACGAGCCGAGAGCATTGCCCTCCGCATCCCTCAAGCCCTGGATGAGCGCCCCGTAGCCCGCCGCTCCGCCGTTGTCGAAGATCAGCATGTTGCCTTCGCCGGGCAGGCCGCGAGGGATCATGTGCGCCTGGTGCTGGCCGATGATCTGACCCACTCTGTAATTGTCGCTGGCTGTGGAATAGTCCGGACCAAGCTTCCAGATGACATCCCCCTGCTTCCATTGGCCCTCCGGGTGGTCGTGCCTGGCGATGACGATCGTGATGTTCAGCGAGCGGAAGTCGGCGATGATGTTGTCGGGGTGAAAGCGCAGATCCCCCGCATCGTACCACTTGTTCGGCCCACACCAGGCGACGGCGTTCCCGTGCGACCAGTCCTCCGGCAGCATGTCCGCCATGAAATCAGGGCCCTCGTAGTTGCGTCCCAGATCGAGGCCGGCTCTGGCCCACTCACAGAGTCCGAGCTGTTCGAAATGCTTCCAGCATTCCCAGCGGAACAACTCGTTCCCGTTCCAGTCCAGTTCCCGGATCATATCGTCCTTGATGAACTTCCTGGAGATGTGTTTCGTCTCATCCGGGTCGGGGCGGGTGCTCTCGAGAACGAGTACCTTTGCGCCCTCAAGCATCGGCTCAGCTCCCGGCGCGTAGTAGCCGCATGGACTGCCTTCGCGCTCGTGGTCATGGTGCATGTTCGTGTCCCACTGCTTGACAACCTCGCCGTCCCAGCTCAACTGCGTCACCCTGCCGCCCCCGGGCGTCATGGCCTCCGGATCGACCGAACTGCCCGCAATGCATCCGCCCGGCAACGGCTTTGCGGCGGAAAGGTATCCCGCCCCCGGGAAGGTCCACTCGTTGACGATGTTGCCCCTCATGTCGATCAGGACGTTGTTGCCGTTCTTCTCCGTGCCCGTGGGCGTGAAGCAGTTCAGCAGCGTGTACCCGTCCCAGGTCTTGTCGGGCTTGTAGATCCGCAGGCCTCGTTGGCCCTCGTCGACCATATCGCCCGTCGGGAAGCCCGTCGGCGTGGGTGCCAGATCGGTCATTCCTGTCTGTATGGCATTGTGGATGGCCTCCATATCCTCACCGAAGACACCGGCGTCCGCGATGTCGACGCCGTGCCAGAAGGTCTGCGCGCAGGCTGGCGACGACAGAAGACCTGCAATCCACAAGATGCTCACTGTATACGTTGCCCTTTTCATGGTTCTTTCTCCTGTCCTGATTGCCTCTCATTGTCACATCCTGAGGACTGCCGTCACCTCCGCCATAGAGCAGCCAAAGCCCTCAACGACCTTTGCACACATGGCGATACGGTCGTGTGCATGTCCACTCGATTAGCCCATGGGCTCCATACCTCCTTTCCACCGAAGAGCGACGTCCTCCTCTCTGGTGGTCCTGGTGGGTGCGATGGACGACAGCATCTGCATATGTCCTCGATATCCATCGGGACACGTCAAGCGGCACTCCCGGATGGGTATTCACACGTTCAAACACGTATCCTGCCAGTGGAATGGATCAATCCAATAGGAGGAGGAGATGATGGTGTCACAGGACGGCTTCTTGCTCCAGAGTTACCGACTCACCTGCCACACCGACCGAGGTCCCTGCGTGACCCATCCGCTCACGTGACATGCCGCCTGCCACCGGCTGCCAGTTGGCCTCCTCTTGCATGTGTGCGGCGATGGCTCTCATCGTCGTGAATGTGCAGTGCCTGCAAAGCCATCGCAGCTTCGGCATTGTGCTGCTGAGATTGACATAGCATTTGAACCTTCGCTTCAGCGCCAGCGGAAGCCGAGGATGACCGGGGTCGATCTCGCGAGGATGCACATACACAGTCAATGGCCGACCCTCCCTGTGCAGTTGCTCCACACCCCACCGAATCAGAGGCAGGGGCGTGATCCGCAGGTACCCACCCCCGAACAGGCACACCCGATGGCCCAGCACGCGCACCGTTGACACAGGAATCTCCACCAGCCGATTGTGTCGTGTTCTCATGACGTGTGGCCCGGGTTCGGCCTGACGCAGGCCGCCGTGACCGTGGTTCGCGGGAAACACACTGGCGTCGTATTCATAGCCGGCCTCTGCCACAACATCGAACACCCATCGGTTATCCTCCCTGACGCAGAATCCGGGAGATCGGAAACCCACGACCTCCTGACCGATGCAGTCCTCCAGAATCATCCTGGCCCGAACAATATCGTCAGCAAACGCGCGGCGTCCCACGCGATAGGCAAGAACGTGGGCATATCCATGTGACGCGATCTCGTGTCCCGCCTGCCAGCAGCGTCGAACGACATGAGGCATGCGCTCCGCCATCCAGCCCAGACAGAAGAAGGTCGCTTTGGCATCGTGCTCGGCAAGTAGCTCAAGGATCCGATCGACGTTCTTCTCCGCCTGAAGGGGCAGTTGGGGCCAGTCGTCGATGCCCGGGACCCTCTCGCTGTCGAGAATATGGAACCAATCCTCCAGTTCGCAACTGAAAGCGTCTGTGGGAATTGCCTGGTCGGGCGTTTCCATACTGGTCTCCTTTCCTCGGGCCTGATCCTCATGCCGACCGCATGCCTGCACTCTCGGCAAGACACAAGGATGGCTCCGGCAGAGCACGTGACAACCGCAGCCGTGGCAGGAGAGGGACGACAGGCCACCTCTCCTTTGGAGAAATCCGGCCTCGGCCGAGCAACCGGATTCAGGCAAGCGCCGGACTGATCACGGGACCGATGAGACGGGTTGCCCACAGGGGCATCCTCTTCCACAATTCGACCTTGTTTCGGTACCGATCACTCGTGGGAGTCGCCAGCGCGAGGCGCCCACCCGGGGGTGTCCAGTATTGCCAACACAACTCGATCGGATGTGCTCCCCAGCGTTCCTTGAACGTGTGCTGCCCGCTCCCTTTGGTGCTCCGTCCGAAATCGAACCACCGCATGCCCTGGCCGCAGTAGTACTCGATCGCCGCCCAGTTCAGAATGTAGTTCGGTCCCAGACTGTCGTACCCTCTCAAGGCCGCCCCCCAGGAGCATTGGACCCAACCCTTGAACGTATAGGCGAACAGGACGGCTACGGGCACGCCGGCCAACACCGCCAAGAAGATGCGACTCTGATCGGGGAACATCCGCATGATCGCGCGAAACAGCCTGCACGGATAGCAGGGTGTGCCCAACTCGCGCATGCGAATGGTCCAGACGCGATAGAACTCGCCGACCGACTCCTGTCCTCCGACCTTGACGGTCAATCCGGATCTCTCGGCCTTGCGCACCCGGTTGCGGGTCTTGTGACGCAGCGTCTCCCATACATCCTGCGCATTCGGAGCCAGAGGCAGATACATGGACATCTTGTCCCGACGCAGATACAGATCGTGGGACAGCGGGATCGTATTCCGCAATTCCACGGAGTCACAGCCGTGCTCTTCGGCAATCGCAATAGCGCGATGGTAGAGGGCCTCTGTGGCGGCGGCACTCGTGGTCACGGGACCACCGTAGTCGCTGAACGGCATGGAAAGCAACCGGTTGCCGAACAACCGGCTACGGACGTGTATCAGGGGCAGGACCCCGCCAATCCGACCGTTCTGACGGGCGATAAGATAGTGTCCTTTGTAGCCGAAGGCGTCCTCGACCATGCGAGTCCATGCATAGGTATGGCACAGTCTGGCACCAGCCGCTCGCTGGATGAAATCATCACACTCGTCGCTTCGCTCTTTGAGTGTTGTGATCTCGGGGTTCATGAATACAGCCTCCTTTCCGGGCAACTTGCCGTCCCGTGGGTCAGGGTTCTCATGTCAGCACATTTGAAACTGTCGCAGGATTGTCTCCACAGCCCGAGGCCAGCCGTCGGCATGTGTGTCGCTTGACGCTCATTCGAGCCATGGATAGAATGCAAAAAGGCGATGTTCGCGCGCGCAACAGCGGCGCCGAGCAGAGTCCGGGCTGGTGAGCTCGACGGCCAAATCGAAAGCCTCACCAGCCCCTTAATCTTCCGTTGCTGGCTCAGAACGAGGGTCTGTCGCCCCGGTTACATGGAGCGGCTCATATGGCTCCGGATTGGGTCCTCTTCGGTGACATGGATTTCGCCGCCCTCGCTGTCTTCTTCGGCAGGCACACGCCTCAGCCACGCCTCTCGCCAGAAATGGAAGCATGACCGGTCACATCCACCGAACGCCGTCCCATCGCACATCGCACCTTCCAGGAGAACCGTGTTCTTCATCGTCCGTAATTCGCCGTTGGTTTCCAGCATGATACGCTCCACCCTCCGTAGGACTCGATATCGCTTTCCACAGAACCTGCGCATTCCGGTCATCCAGAGCAGGCCTCTGCACCGCCGCTTGCGGTTCAGGGTGGCGAGAATCTCGTCAATCGACTTGACTTCCACCAACTCACCCGGCTGCAACCCCAGCGTCTCAGCCTGTCGGATATCCTCTGAATGGACGATCTCGGCCGCTCTTGGATCCGTGCCGCCGGACGGACGCCCGAGGTTGTCAACGACCACCTGGGCCAGCGCTCTGCGCCAACCCAGGTTCTCCAGCCACCAGGTCAGATAACTGGCGAATCGCTGATAGAGGCGCATCACAGGGCTCATGCGCCAGACGGTGGAACTCGATCTCAGGCATTCCAAGGTGCCATGACACGATGTGTTATCGAGCCCTGCATCACTACGATCGCGGACAACGGGTTTTGGGTTCATGTCAGGGTTCCTTCCGTCTCTCCAACACTACGACAGAGGCTCGTTCTCCGAATGGCGCGCGAAGACCATCTCCAGCAGCATACGACAGGTGAATTCCGGCACGATGCCGTATCGTCTCCATCGCCGTGGCTCCATAACGAGCCGATAGAGGAACTCCGTGCCCGTACGCCGGACGAATCGAGGCGCCCACTTCGCCTGCCCACTGACCACATCCAGGGTCCCACCGATCCCCATGCAATACGGCGCCGCGATGGCCCCGCGATACCTGGCGATCCACATCTCCTGCTTCGGAGAGCCCATCGCAACGAAAAGCATATCAGGACGTGCCGTGTTGATCTGCTCGATGATCGGCTCGTCCTCATCGAAGTACCCATCATGTCGGCCCACAAGCTGGAGGTCTGGAAACTGCTCCCGCAAACGACGGTATGCCAACTCACTGGAGCGTGGTCTGGCGCCAAGGAGGAAGACGCGCAGCGCCTCTTCCTGAGCAGCGGCGAGCAATTCGTAGAACAGTTGAACACCCGTGATGCGGGGCACGACGCGGCCGTGCAGCAGTCGAATGGCAAGAGCCGCCCCCACCCCATCGCAGCAGTGAATGTCGGCGCGCCGAATGACGTCCCGCAGGGATATGTCTCCGCGAGCGAAGCAGATCTTCTCAGGACCGACTGCCAGACAGAAGGTCTTCGTGTGCGTCCTGATGCGAGCCAGAATACATTCCACGGCATGCCGATATGAACGGAAACACGTGATCGGCACGCCCATTATCCAGACTGTTTCCACACCATTGACTGAATGCATGGTCGAATCCCTCTCACACCCGCCCTCTGATGGTCTTGCCCCGCTCATCCTGTACCCACAGGCGGCACTATAGCGCGCCGTTGAAGAGCGCGACCGCCTTCTCTTTGTAGTCCTGTCGCAGATCGTCCGTGGCTCTCACGGTCTTCCTCTCGTCCAGCGCACGGGCTCCGTCTCCCGGCAGGTCCGGCCGACGGGCAGGGGAAGATGCCCGCTGGTCTCCTCGGCGGTGACGAGGCACGTCGCGCCGGCCCTTGTCGCACCCAGGACCACCTTGGGCGCCCTGCACGGCCGGGAGCTGCCGTTGGAATCGACCCGTGCACGGGCATGACGAAAGGCTCCGCGCGATGCGTGTTGCGAATGGCGGTATCCGAATACACCTGCACGTTTCCGATCCTGTGTCGCTGTGATAGCATGGACGAACCATAATCCCCTCATTGCCGTTCTCCTGATCCACGAACACAGCATTGCGGTTGGTGGCCCACACACCTTTGGCTGACCGGTCCAATCGCGGAGCGCGCGTGGGTCTGAGCGTGCAGACAGGCGGTCAGTGCGTGAAAGGCCCACGCCTGAGACCATCGCGTGTAGCAGATCTTGTTGACGCAATAGCGTCCCTTGCGAAAGTAGAAATACCCCTTTGGGTTCCACATGTTCTCGAACATCCAGCCAAGAACGCGCGCGGACAACGCCATCTGATCGGCCGGGGCATGGCATAGGACAACGACGGCCTGGCACAGACTGTGAATATCGATCGGGAAGACCCGATCATCATAGTACTTCGCCGCTCCCTCCGGCAGGAAGAAGTGCTCCACATAGTACCTCAAGCCCTGTTCATATGGCGATCGGCACTGTGAGCCGTATCCCTCATCGATGAAGTACTGAAGGGCCTGCAGATTGAAACCCGTGTGAAAGGAATCCACATACTCCATTCGTTTCATCTGCCCATAGTACCAGGCGCCATCCTCCCGTTGATAGTGAACCGCATATCGCAGGCTGGCCAGCGCCAACTCCTCCAATCTGGGCTCTCCACAGAGGCGGTGAAGCCGGACCAGTAGAGACGCCCCCAGGAGATTGGCGTTGTGGACGTAGAGTTCCTCCAGGGGCGTATAACTGAAGCACAGCCGGTCTTCCTCCTCATGCCGCCTCAGGTCCCGGCAGATGAACTCCTTGATCTCGACCGCCATATCAAGAGCTCTCGCCACACCACCAAGGAAGTATGTATCCAGAAGAGCGTGGCCGATGAAAGCGGAATTCACGATCGTCGGTGTGTACGCCGGGGTCCACGTCCTCCAGTTCTGCCAGCCGAAGTTGTAGCCCCAGCACGCGCCGGAGTACCCCTTGCTCTTCAGCGTCTCCAGCAGATCCAACAGGTACTCTATACGTTCGCAGTACTCGGGCCGCCGTTCAACGGCACACAGCCGTGCGTAGCCCCAGAGAAACAAACCAATGCCTTTGGGATTGTGTCCCTTTCTCACCCCCAGGACCTTCCTCAGATTGAGAGGACTTCGTTTCAGACACTGCGTGCATGCGAGCCTCATCCACCTGCTTCGGGAACACAGAACCCTGAGTACGGGACTGTTCAGAGCATCATACGGATCGTAGCCTGCGTAATCGGCCGTCTCCACGAAGGCACGCAGTTGGTCGATCCGCGATTCAAGACCTCTCCCATCCATGCCTTCGTTGGGTTCGATGAAAAGGTCGAGCATAGAGACACCCCGCCTGTAGCCACGCGAAAGGACAGGCCGATCAGCCTCGAACCTCCTGCGCCCAGGGAACCTCTGTGGTCGGAGGCGCCCCGCGTCCGACGCTCCGATCCGGCGGTTGCATGTGGGGCAACGGATCCGCGTGGCACACACTGACGACCCGCCTCTGCTTTCCCGATGGAGTCAGCGGGATATGCCGTACGGAGACAACGCTGACTCGCACCTCCCCCCAGAGCTTCTGCTCATGAGCGATGCGGATGCTCTCTCTGTCACACTCTTGAAAGCGGGCGTTGGGAATGACGCGGATCTCCAATTCACCCCGCTTGCTTTGACAGTATTGATACCGAACCACATTGGCGAACGCATCCCCGTGCACGTTCAACGCAGCGGCCGAGATTCGTGTGCCGCTCTTTCCGACGATCACGCCCTCCAACGTCCAGCGTCCCAGGACATGCGAGAACCGGTCCCAGCAGCGGCCACATGCACATGCATACGGCTCTCGCATCGCCACGTCGTCGGTTCGATATCGAATCAGGGGCATCGCACGCTTGAGGAAGCCCGTCCCCACGATCTCGCCGGATTCACCCACATCGCAGGCCTCCCCATTTTCGTTGAGGATTTCCAGAACACCGTAGGTCGGAAAGGCGTGATAGCAGCGGCTCTTCTCACACTCTCCCCCGAGCACCGTCCTTTCGCTGTGCCCATAGAAACTGTGCACGCGTGTTTGAAACGCCCTCTCAATGCGTTGCCGCTGCGCCTCCGAACACGCCTCCGAAACCAGAAGCGCGGCCTTTAGGGGGGGCAGTGCCGAAGTGAGATCGTGGCGAAGCACATACTCCGCAAGCACGTCAATGGCGGACGGATATCCGTGGAGAAACTCCGGCTGGTATGCGATTAGCTCGTCAACGTAGTACTGGAGATTCTCTTCACTCATGTGAAAGGGAGAGAACTGCACCTCATTGTGAATGGGATTCTCCTGCCAGAAACAGGCGTCGGTGATGCGACGGAATGGGACACCTCGAAAGGTCGCCTTTCTGCATCCGGGTGAATAGCCCACGCGCGTCCATTGCGAATGTATGTATCCCTTTTCCTTGGCATAGACGGATTCGTCTTCAAGGATGATCAACTGGTTGCCTGTCGATCCACCCGTCGTCCCTCGATGGTGCGGTATGCGATCCAGCGAGTCGGGCACCAGGACGTCGGCATGTTGCTGTATCATGTTCTTGTTGAGAAGAGGGAATTCTCTGAGGGCGTCGAAAGGATTGAACCGCTCGACGGCTCCGCGAAGATGGCGATAGAACGGCACTTCCTCCACGACGAACTCCAGCAACTCCTGAAGCCGGGTCTGCTGGTGGAACAGAACCTCGTCGCGCGACATGTGGTCCAGCTTCTCGCACAGACGAACGGTGCGTCGATAGCCGCCTCCGGCAATGAACCGATAGGGAATGCAGCACACCATCTTCTTGAGGAAGAGCGGCGCGCGCTCATAGGATGTCTTCAGCAGGCTGTACACTGGATCTCTCCGGATGGAGGACCGTCTTCCCCCCGCGGTTCGGATCACACCGGACGCGTCTGCGGTCGGTAGTTCTCGATCCTCCCTCTCCAGCCGAAATGCGGCTTGAAGGACAGGGCCAGTGCGCCACAGTGACTCAGAGGACACCCGCCCGGATCGACATGTGATCTGCAGACGATCTCCTCATATCCGAACGTCAGGAGAGGGGCCGGGTGGTTCCTGTCCAAAGCATGACATAACAGCGGCAACTGGGTGTGATCGAAACCCATCACGAGCGCACACGCGAGTTCTACGGCCACCGGGTTCCTGCCGGCAACCACCACCCCCGCCGCTTTCGGAGTCGCATCCAGGGGGCCGTTGCCTTCTCCTGCAACGATCCCGTCCACAATGCAAAACACGTTCCTTGCGCCGGGACCCCCGAGGTTCCCGCTCCGATCGGCATACAGGACGGCCCTGTTCAGGTCGAGGATCATGCGCCATGC
Organism: Phycisphaerales bacterium Planc_01; assembly: GCA_001603075.1. Classification (GTDB taxonomy): domain Bacteria; phylum Planctomycetota; class Phycisphaerae; order Sedimentisphaerales; family Anaerobacaceae; genus Anaerobaca. The sequence goes on from LVBB01000109.1 coordinate 123,587, forward strand.
CGTGTCATTGCCGTACCAGTTACCGGAACGAACCGTGTCGGTGTTCGTATCTCCGAAGACCTGCTTGCCCATGGTTTGAAGAGGCCTGGCGAGGCGCGTCCGTACAGGCCCGAGCAACGGGATCGCTCGTCGGAAGCATGCCATGACATATCGTTCGACCCTGTGTTTCAACGCATTGTCGGCAAACTGGTCGCCCCCCTGGGCCAGCGTTCCCAGTCGAAGGTGAGGCAGCCAGTTCTTCTTCCCATTGATGCCCACCATGTTCTTCAGACACACCGTGAGCCCCGTCTTCTTGTGCGTCTTCAGCTTGGGCAGGTTGATGACACAATCGGCCTCAAGGACCGTTCGGGAGATCGAATACTCGTGCACACCGCCTGTGTGATGCCGGCGAGTCTCACGCGTGTGATAGTCCGAACCATAGACCCTGCGACACAGATGCTCGATCGGCGCAAACATCGAATGGGTGCCGAGGTCCACGGTGGCGTATCCTCGCGGATCCCCCGGCAGTGGCTCGTAGCCGATGAGTGCACCATCCAGCGTCCGACTCCTCTCGGGCCGCAGGTCGTGGACTTCCACTTCGACATCGCCGCGGCGGCGATACAGATCCTGGATGCGATCCAGTCCGGCGATCCTGCGAATCTCGTCGAAGTTCGCCTCGCCCTGAGGCGCATCGACGATGATGATCCGCCCCCTCCCCTTCAGGGCGATGTAGGCGTAATCCACAGCCGCCCGGACAATGGAGCCATGCGTGATGGTGCAATCGTCATGTCCTGGTTGGGTCTCGCGGAATTCGCGAACGAAGTTCGGCTTGAGCACAACCGTATCACCGGGACGAATCACCTGCCCCAGCGGATTCCAGTCCCTCTGGCCGTAGTGTTCCTCATCAAGTTGCAGCAGATGCAACGCATCGCGCACGCCGTCGTAGGCGTGGTTCGCCTCTTTCGCCAGCGTTTCCGGGCCGAAGCAGTATTCCGGGTAGGCGATACCGGGTGAATACGGCGGCTCAGACGGGTATCCAACATGCCCGGTGGCAACGCCCACCTCACGGGCCCGAAGAGGACCGTCTCTTCGGATCCCTCGGCATTCGCAGGCCCGTTCCCTGTTCGCGGCTGCCTCGTCTCCCCTAAGGCATGGCCGACTGGCATGGTCATACTCCAGAGCTTCACGCGGTCTGTTTGCCATGATCGCTCTCCGCAATATGCATCCGGCGCTCTTGTGGCACACGGCACTATGCCCGTTGCATCTTCTCGGGAAGGAGGCTGTGGTAGATCGTGCTGACCTTGTCGATATTCACTTCCGGGCGGTATTCCCGGTTGAACTTCCGGAGGTTGTTTCGTCCCATTTCCTCTCTCGTACGCGGATGATGAAGCAAGTAGCGAATTCGTTCCGCCAGCGATTCCGGGGCGCCCTGCGGTACAAGGAAACCGTTGATTCCGTCCACAACCATGTCGGGAACCGCGCCGACGGGCGTGGCAATCACAGGCAGGGCTGCCGCCATGGCTTCCAGGATGACGATGGGGAAGATCTCCGTATAGGAGGGAAGCACGAATACATCAGCACGTGCAAACAGGCGCGACTTCTCGTGGCCTTGAACGTGCCCGACAAGATGCACTTTGTTTCGGATGTTGTGTTTCTCCAGTTCGCAGAGGATCCTGTGCCTGTCGGCCGGGGTCTCTTCCAGCCCGGCCAGGTCAAACCGGATGGCCGGTTCATCCCTCAGGGCGGTCGCCGCCTCCAACAGATCGTAGACACCTTTCTTCATGCTCAGTCTACCCACGAAGAGGACGTTGATCTCCGACCTGGACCTCTCGGCCGCGAGGTGGAAGGACGGCGCGAAATTGGGGACAACACACTTCTTCGTTTGAGGGATCATGCGGTCGAAATCCGATACGAAACGCGGCGACAGCAGAATGAGTACATCAACGTAACGCATGATCAGGCGGAAGTAGCTCCTCAGCACACGATGCCGGAAGAGAGGGTACTGTTCGTGCAACATGCCATGAAAATGGCAGATCACCTTCCTTCCCGATGCGCGGGCTACCATGACAAACAAGGAATCACGTACGAAACTCAGGCCGGAACCGGACTGGATATGGACGATCTCCGTCTTGTCCTTGTGCAGCAGGCAGCTTAGTTTGAGCAGATGATAAATCATGTAGATCGGACTGAGCAGTCCGGGCAGAGCATCCGGACTGTACCGCAGACGCCGTTTCCGGGCGGTATCAAGAACCGAAAGGCCATACTCGCCACTCAGGCGAGAAGTCACGATCGCCTGTACGAGCGAGGCGACACCCCCGGGTGGCCCGGGAACGGGACCGACCATAAGAACCCTGTTTCCCATCTACTGACTCCCCCAGCCGGCCCAATGGTCGGCACTGCCCTCCGGATCCAAACGCAGCGCGCCGCGCCTTCGGCGTGTCCGGATCTGTCGTTGTCGATACGGGTATTCTCCGAACCGCCCCGGTTCGCCGAGAACAACAGCACGGGGCTGTTCCGCTCCTTGAACCGCGAGGACCCGAATGCAGATGCACTGGGCGCCGAAGGCATACACCGTATGCGGAAATGCCATGAGGCCGGTCAACAGACTCATCGCTCCGAAGGATATCACCAACACTCCCAGACAGGCGAAGGCCATACCACCTCTGGCCAGATCTCTCCCCAACGCGATGATGGTATACAGCATGAGAAAATAGAGCACCATACCTGCCATGCCGCCGATCAGAAGCATGTCGAACAGATCGCTGTGGGTATGGCGGAACGCACCCGAACCGGTAAACATGAGAGGCTGAATGTTGCTGTACCCCATCCCGAAGAGGAAGTCCATGGTGCTCGAATCCTTCCAGAACCAGTTCCACGCCGTCGCATAGAAGGTCCCACGTCCGGAGCCAACCTCGCCACGGTCGAGGTCATGGGTCCACCGTGCGATCAACTCCTCGGTTCCGTAGTGCGCGTAGTAGGCTGCCCCCAGCAGCATGGCAACACACACCAATGGAAGGAGAATCCGAGCACTGGGCCTGGGACGGGCGAGCAGCAGCCACCATGCGGCAATCCACGACAAGCCGGCCGCGAAGGCCACTTGGGCGGATCGGTCGAATGTGACGAATACAGCAACGAGCAACAGCGACGCCCACAAGGCCCACCGACAGGCGCCCTCATGCAGTGCAAGGTACACTGCGGCTCCTGCGGCGGGCAACAAGAACCCGGCCACACCCTTGCCGGATACACCCTCCGAACCTGCGGTCGCCTTGACGCCGGCGGATACATAGTGGGCGCCACCCATCCCCGCGAAGTAACAGACGAGCACCCACACCGCACTGATGAACGCACCGAGCAGTATCCACTGCAACAACCTTCGGGCAGACTCATAGGACTGTGCGACGCGGCTTGTGTAGTACCAGAGCAACAAGGCGAAACTGATCTTGAAATACACCATGCGTTCGGCGCTTGCCGTCTCAGCCGCCACACGGCCGCCGGAGACAAGGCGAAGATGAAGAAGACCAAACGCAATGACGTATGCCAGAAGAAGTCTTGAGAACGGACGAGAGAACTCAACACAGCCTGCCGGCAGTATGAGCAACATGGCAAGAATAAGCGGAAGGCACAGTCCTTGAAACCACTGCATGATATTCATGCCGCCGATCGAATGTGGAAACAGAAAGAACGCGGCTTGGGCGAGAAGGGGATTCACAATGGAGAAGACGCACAGCCCCACCACCGCTGCGCCGGGAATCGATTCGTCTCGTGACTCAATATGGTTTGGTGTCTTCACGGCCTTCGTCGGGAGTCATTCAGACGCCGCATCGCGTGGATGCGGCACAAGGACAACCTATTCTTCCACGAGGATGCCAACGGCAGCCAGCACCCCGCGCCGGGCGGCCGCCGTGCAATCGACCAGACGTTCCGCCCACCACGCACTTTCGGTGGTCGTCGGCTGCACATCCGGCGAGACAAGCGCTATGGCCACCGCATCGAGCTGTACCAGCACATCGAGTGATGGGACATCTTGGGCCATGAGTTGGCCTTGAACGATATCCACCCGTTCACGCAGCGCCTCGTAATCCGGGCATACGAGTGCTATGTCCGATGCTTGCAGCGCGTCGCGATAGCGCGACGCCCGGAGCAGATGCTCAGGGACGAGGAAGAGATGGTCGAGCGCAACACCACAGACCGTTGCCACGCGGAGCACGACGGTGTCTTTGGGGGGCACGGCCAGATTCACTGACCAGCGTGGCCCATCCCGATCGGTTGCGAGCGGCTCATGCGTGTAAGCATCACGCATCCGCCAAATGCCCGGCTGAGGCATCCCGCCCAGGCCCAACGCGTTGACATCGATCACCACCTCTGCCTGCGTCGCTTCATTGGCCTCATTGCGGAGCGTGAAATGGAGGGTTCGGTCGGCGACCCTGCCGAAGCGTTCGATCATCGCCCCGAGGGCGAGGCAGCGGGCATGCGTCATAGGTTCCCACCCGGCGCAGGCCAACCGCCTCGTCAGAAGCCCCCATCGGTTCTGCAGGACCGCTGCGGTGGTGAGATGATAATAGGTGCCGTAGAACATGGCGTGTTTCATCTCACGCTCGATTTGCTCCGACGGCCAGTCTCTCTTGGCCTCCTGCCCTGACATGCACACGATCTTCTGGCTGGCCAGGGTACGCTGAAGCGCAAGTGTGGCGTTCGTCGGCCACGTCCAGAGTGTCTCACTGGACACCACGTCCAGGAGCGAAATGCGGAAGATGTCGCTTGGGTAGCCGGCAGGCGTGTAATTCGACCCGACGAGCTTGCCGCGGCCGTGCATGTCGTCGGCAATTGCCTTGGCGCACTCGAAACTCGAAAAGTCCAGTGGAATCACGGGGCGCTTCGAGGCATGGTCAAAGGCGAGCGGGTGATCCGCCCACTGGAAATGCTCCCGGCGGAAGTTGTCCGCTGCAAACACAATGGGATTGTCGAAACGCATTCCGTCCAGTTCAAAGCGATCTACTTCCGAGACTTCACGTTCGTACGTCAGCGTGAAGCGACTGACGTTTCCACCGATCCCCGTGACTTCGGGGTCGGGGTTGCAGAGATAGTTGTACCCACCCCATTCCGGCATATATTCCCAGTGCAGCCTGCGGTTGCCCTCGCGATCGTGCAGGGCGCAGTTGAGTATGCTCAGAGCGACATCATCCGGGGGGGCACCGTACGCCAACTGCTCCACATGAGCCCATGCGTCCTCCGGGGCCGGCCTGGATTGGGCTTGTTCGGATGTGATGCCAAGAGCCCAGCCCCACCAACCGATGAACTCCGTGTACTGAAGCAGCCTGGCCAGTTCCCGCCGATTGCCGGCAATGGACGCTCGACGATCAAAGGTGGCGAACGCCGGCGCCACGATGTCGGAAGGTTGAATCGCCTCGAATCGTATCATGCCGCCAAGAGCCCCTTCGCGCTCGGCGCGCTTGACGAAGAACCGGGGATGGGATTCATAGTAACGTCGAGCGGCCGAACGCAATCCCCATTGCGCATCGACGCGATAGAGGAAGAACCGAAAATTCGCCCTACGGGGGAACTTCTTGGCCGCCTCCGTGAGGCCGAACTCATAATTGACGAAGTAGCCGAACCGAGCGTCGTAGCACAGGCGGAACACCCTCGGCCGGTCCATGGGCACGGCCAATGCCAGGGCCGTCTGGCCATCTCCCATGGCCGAGAACGGATACAGAGAAATGGTCCTTCGCTGCGTCGGATCCTCGCCATCCAGGAGTCGAGCCGATCCGTAGGAGAGGTGGTCTTCCATGGCCTGCTCGTTCTGAATGTCGTTGTACCATCTCCATCCCGAAGCCTCTATGGGAAGCCGGAACGACACGGTCACGGCACGGTCCTCGCCCGAGGTGTCCTCGATTTCACCATCGACCGTGATCGCATCGGGCCCCGCCTGGTAGATCATTCGGAGCCGCAGAGAAAGATCGACGAGTTCGCACACCTGTTCCACACCGTCAGATATCACGCGGACACTTCCTTGGGCTCGTTGCTGGGGGGTCAGATAGTCGTCTTCCAGGCAGACGATCGACACGTCATCCAGCCATGCGGTGCCGGTCTGATCCCAGATATCGCAGCGCAGTCGGATCTTATGGCAGAAGAAAGCCGTGACAAAGGAATGGCTCAGTTGAAACCACTCTTCGTTTTCCCGATCATGGCTGATGACAATCTGTGGATAGTCGCGATGCGGCGCTCCCTGCGCATCGTACTGTTCAATGTAGAAGCTGGGATGACACCCTTCGGTGCGCAACCACAGGTCCACGCGATACGGCACGTTCGGTCTGACGGATATGTCGATTGCCACCGAACCCGAGCGCGACGGGATGTCGCCGGGTATGCTGACACGCATCGACGCGGCGCCGGAATGGGCAACCTGTCGATCGATCTGCCAGCCGGGCCCCACGTCCCAGCCCACAGGTTTGCCGGCCTGGATATCCTCGAAATCGAGGTTCTCGGCCATGAGGTCCTCTCGGGACGGGATGCCTTTCACGTCGGCAACGAAGACGCCACCAGGCACCCCGATCCGCAATAACTCGCGGCCGTCGATGCGACAGGAGATTACCTCCCCTCCAGCCCCGAAGGTCAGTGCAAGGCCGTCATCCGTGACAATCTCCGCGGCGGCCGCCCACACCGGACACAGGCACAGAAAGCACAGTGTGGCCGGCCTCCGAATGAACGGACGCCCGGCGTTCACCGGGACAACATCCAACGAACGCTCCCAGAGTCGGATCATGCCCTCACTCCCGCTTGTGTTGTGCCGTCGTACGGACCGCTCGCGCTGCCACTGAAGCGGTGAAGCGAACGTGGACATGACACTCTGCCGTCAAGCAACAGACTCACCATGCTCAGGATGCCCAGACAGGCAATCGCCGTGACCGCAAAACCAGCCCAGGGAGGGAAGCTCCCCGGCATGAGAGTCCCCAGGACAAACAAGAGAGGCTGATGGAGGATATAGACCCTGTAGGGGTTCCGCCAGATGAATGCCAGCGGCGCGATCCTCAGCCTCACGGAGGTTGTCAGCAGCAACATGCAGAGGACTCCCGCATAGGCGTTTGGAACATACATGGCATGCGCGATCACCTTCGTGATGAGGGTATCCGAAGCCCACACTCGCAAGGCCACGCCAATACAGACGCCGACACAGAACCACAGAACGGCGTATCGCGATTTGAGGATGGCGGGGCGTAGCTTCGTGACATCGAGCCAAGCACATGAGGCTCCGACCATGAATATGGGCAAATACAGACCGACGCTTGCAACGGGAATGAGAGCCATCGGCACCACCGTGACCTGGAAGACGCGTGCCGCGACATACACAATCGTGTGGACCGCCAGATATGCGAGGATGAACAGGCCGTGAAACCGCCGTGCACCGGACACCAGGTGCAAAGCCGCTCGATGGATGAACGGCATGCACAACGCGAACAGCAAGAGGTCATAGAGAAACCACAGGTGATAGAAGGTGAACTTGGTGTGCAGCGGATTGATCCGCTGTAGAAACGCCGGCCACAGAGCACCGGCCTCATTGAATCGGGCATCCATGTATGCCATCAGGGGCACGCACACAGCCGAACCAATAAGAAAGGGAAGCCCAATCCTCCTGAGGCGCCTTCTCAAATATGGCCGGAAGCCCCACTTTCTGTAGGATACGGCGTTGACGTAACCCGACAGGAAGAAGAAGCTGGGTATCCCAAGGAACATGTACACGGCCGCCAGTGCATTCAGCGCGTCCCTGTTGTGGCAGATGACCCATTCCCCCCACCAGATCAGACTCGTATGCATGAGTACAATGCCCAGGGTCAGAACGCCACGCAAGTCGTCTGTGGCAGTCCGGTCCAGCGGCATCCTCTCATGGCGCTCCGTCAACCAAGGCTCTCCGGCCATCATGCACTCCAATCTTCCGAACTCGGTAATAGGAGTCCCGCACATGCCCAACCGCGCCGCTCAGCTCCGCCACAAATGACACAGGAAACACCATATGGCATGCACTCTTGAGCTGGATGACGTTTCTCCGCAACGCATGTATATCGTCACCCGGCCTATTTCCGCCCGCCCGGATGCTGACCGCAGCACAATACCCTGCTTCTCTGACAATCTCCCTTGTCTGCGAGTCGAAATCTCCGCTCGGATAGGCAAACGTGGTCACCGGCTTTCCGATCTGCTGCTCGATGATCTCTTTGGACCGGCCCACCTCCCATTCACATTGCTTTCGCGGAATTCTGGTGAGAAACGGATGGCTCAGGGTGTGCGAACCGAATGCAACACCGCCATCGCTCATCTCGCGCACTTGTTCCCACGAGAGCATGAGGGCCTTCTTTCCCGTGTAGTACCCTTCTTCCCATGCGGGAATCTCACCGGTGCCGATGAAGTGCGTGGCCAGGAACACGGTGGCCGGGATGTTGTATCTTCGTAGTACGGGATACGCATTGATGTAATTATCCTGATACCCGTCGTCGAACGTCACGGCGACAGCTCTTGGAGGCAACGGTGTATGATCGCGGAGACAACAGGCCATCCTCTCCAGAGACATCGGACAATACCGTGCCGACAGATACTGCATCTGGCGGTCGAAGTCCGAGACCGTCGTGGGCCGCAGATAGGAGTTCATCTCATCCTTCACACAGTGGTAGCAGATGATGATCGCTTTCATCGGTGCGCGACCTTGACGCTAACCCCTGACTCTGGCCCCTATGCCGGCGCCAATCTTCTTCAGGAAGGGCTTGTGGACCTGATAGCATCGAAGGAGATGCGAGCGAACCGTGTTCTTGAACGCAAAGAGCTCGTAGTTCGGCCGTACGGTGCTGGTCCACTGGAGCTTGTAGGGTTCCTCTCCCACCATGAAATCGAATCCATGATACCCTTCCCTGAACGAGTCCTGTATTGCGTGATGCAGAAGCAACTTCCCCGGGCTCACCGTCGCGAACGCGGGATCGAACCCCGTGTTCCAGAAGTAGACAACGTGGTCATACACGAACCCGAAGTAGTACGCGATGACTCTGCCGCTGAGCTTGAGCAGAACCAGATCGAGCGCTTTTCGGGCACCGAACCGCTCAAGGATCAGAGAGGCGAATCGGCACCAGCGGGTGTTGTCATACAAACTCCTCCCTCCCTGCGCCTGCCGGCACTTCCTGTGCACCGGTCCGATGGTATCCAGAACCTCGGCCGCATCGGCCACCTCGTGAAGGCGGACAAATTCCACCTCCCCCATTTCGGCCAAGTGCTTCGATTGCCTTCGTATGTCCGATCGCATGCTCTTCCTCAGAGAGCCATAATACTCCGTCCAATCACGGTCGATGACAACGTGGGGACTCCGGATGTTGACTCTCTCGAAAATGGTCAGAGATGTCTCGCGCAGGATTTCTCGCACAATCGGAAGATTGGGAGAATCGCCGCGCACGTTCCTGAAATGAATGGCGTCCCAGCGGTCTTTGTCTCTGACAATGCACTCGAACAGAGCACGCAAGGTCTCTTCTCTCCTGTCATTGGCGATCAGCAGATCGTGGTAGTCCGTCAGACCATCTCCGACGAAGGTCAGCTTCCGGAACGTGAATCCGGCCCTGTCAAGGACCTTGCTGACAATCAGTGGGGCAATCCCGACAACGCGCCCCCCATCGGCGACGGTCATAAGAGAGAGTCTCTTGTCGGGACCGAACACCTCCCACCAACTGCCCAACCATTCCCGGGTGAGCTGGGCATGGCCCGCGGTCGTCCGTGACAGAATGCCCTCCCAGGCCTCACGGAGATCGTCATTCACAAAGGCGTCAGCCAACCGCACTTCCATGAGATGAGAGTCCTTACATCGAATGGACTCGTGCAACACGCTCCGCCCACGCGAGTCTACGCCAAGGCTCTGGCAGCGCCGCGCCGATCTCCGATTCGCCTCTTGATGGCGGCCCACACCATTTGATCCTCATGTTCCAGGCCGAGGCAAAACAGGACGACGAAGTAAACAAGGCAGAGCGCCGCCAGGCTCAGAATCCAGTAGGGCCTGAGAACATGGAGCCCGGACAACACTGCCGATAGCAGAAGAACGACGAGTCCCGCGACAAACGGCTTATAGTAGTTCGCATCGAACGGGTGCATTCCAAGAAACCGGTAGACCTCCAGGATTCGTGCGACATTGATCGCGGCAAAGGACACTCCTGTGGCCATCGCGGCGCCGAGAATGCCGTAGGGAGGAATGAGCCAGAGGTTCAGCGCAACGTTTGCGGTCAGCATGACAACCGCATTGATCAACTCCACGTCCTGTTTGCCGGACATCTGCAACACGTATCCGACGAGCGCTCCGCCGACGCTGTAGCCAACCAGGTGGACGGTGGAGAGCACAGCCAACACCGACCAGCCGGCGGCAAAGCCGGGGCCGAATATCCCCATGATCTGTCTGGAGAAGAGAATGAGCGGCAAGAGGATCACCAGGTTCAGCGAGACAATCCACCGGGTGACCGTTTTGAACAGGCGATCGAGATTGGTGAAGTCCTTCCTGTTGCACAGGTCCGAAATGATCGGACAGAAGATGTAGCCGAAAGAGTACATCAGCAGACCCGCCTGTTGAGAGATGAGGGCCGCTGCCGTGTACAGGCCCAGGTCTTCGGACGCCTTGAAGTAGCCCAGCATGATGCGGTCTGTCTGGCCCAGCAGAACGGAGGAGAACCCGACGAACAGGACTGGAACAGAGAAGCGGAGGAGTTTCCTGACTTCATACGAAGACTCGAGCCCGGAGACCAGATCGGGAAAGATGCGTCGAAGAAGATACAGCCCCACAAAGGCGGAGATCGCCGAGGACAGCAGGAAGCCGTATACCGCACCCAGGAGCCTGAAGCCCAGAAGGAATACGACCGATACAATGGCCACATTGGCCAGAGGACGGCAGATGTTCGTGATGGCGGTTTGGTGCTTGATCGCCTGGAATGCCGCGGCGGCATGTCCTGCCATTTGCGTAATGACATAGAGGGGAAAGGAGAATGCAAATACCCGCAACACATCGGCGAGTTGGGGCATGCCGAAGGTCTCGGATAGCGGTCGCGCGAACAGGAAAAGCACGCCCCCTGCCACCATGCTGGACAGGGTGGCAATCAACAGCGCCGAGTGTATTGTTCCTTTGACGCGTCGGAGGTCGCCTGCGCCGCGATACAGAGCCCCGAAACGCACGATTCCGCTGGGCAGTCCCAGCATGGATATCTGCCCGGCGATGATGCTCAGCCCGTATCCAAGAGAGTATGAACCATAGTCTCCGGCTCCCAACACCCTGGCCAGAAGGACCTCGAGAGGGAATCTCAATCCTTTGTCCACCATGTTTCCGGCGAAGGCGATGCCGCCACCTCTCGCGACCTTCCTGATCAACTGGTCTGAGGTCTCGCCGCCTGCGATCGACGTTTCCTGCATACAATGCCCCTGGCATCACGAGGGTTCACGACCTCTTCCGAACGACCCGGCCGCACAACACGCTGCCGTCGCGACGGCAGGTCGTTTCACGGGGACCCTGCTCCGGACGCTCACCCCAGCGCATGATCTGCGTGGAATACCACCTCGGCCTCACCACAAGCGATCGTCTCGCCGTTCTCATTGGAGACTGTGAGTTCGCATACGAGGTGCTTCTTGCCGCCACGCACTGTCTTGTCCTGGATCCTTCCCCGGCACACGATATCGCGTCCCGGCACAGCACTTCGAATGACCTTCCACGCCAATCTATGCAGTTCGGCGCTGTCACCTACCCAGTCCGTCAGCATTCGTGCAAGGAAATCTCCGATCAGAGCGCGCTGTACGACCACATCTGGTAACCCTTCACACAGGGCGGCATCCTTACTGTAGTGGATACGATGCCTGTTCCAGGTGACGGCGCTGAACATGAACACCTGCATGGGATCCGGACACACGCGCAGTTCGGGTATCGCTGTGTTCACACAGATGTCTTCCCAATGCACGCCGTGTATTTTCATCGAACGTCGTCACCTTCAACGATGCGGGGTTCGGTCTTCGACGCGCGGCAGACGATGGACAAGATGCTGCATGCATCGCCAGCCAGCTCGCCCGATGGAACGAACGGTCCTGCTGCGACGAGGCACACTGATGACACGATCGGGTACGGCGCCCAGAAGAACCGAGAGAGCCCGTTGTCTTCGGTAGAAACGGATACGATGGTACGTCCGCTCCTCCATGTTCCAGTTGTCATACCATAACGCATCGGTCAACAGGTTGACCTCGTCAATATCCGGATCCGCAAAAGCCCGGTCCAGGAGGGACTGAAACAGCATCCCACCCGGCGAACACTGCCGGTAGTCCTCGTCGTATCCGAGTTTCCATACGATGACGGAGCGATTGAAGCGGATTGCCAGATTGGCTGCGATGACTCGTCCTTCCGCTCGCAGGAAGTGCCATTCCAGCCAGCCGGCGCCGGCAAGTCGCGTGGTCAATGTGGTGTAGAACGCAATCAGTTCCGACGCTTTCTGAATTGCCGTCCCGTCCCGGCCCTTCCATCCGGCGGCCTCGACCGGGATGAATTCCGCCAGTTGCGCGCTCGATACGTCCGGTCCGGTCATGAACGCGACCTCTACCCCTGTGAGCCGACGCAGTTTGTTGGCGGCCTTGCGCTGATTGCTTCGGAAATTCCGGCTGAGCGATGCCTGATAGTGATCCTGATCTCCGTCTACGCGCAGGTACCGTCCTGATCGGCTGCTGATCTGCAGATGCCAGTACTCCTGGGCACATGCCAACAGGGACGTATTTGCCGCCACATCGCGCATCTCAATCCATACCGCGTTCGGATAGCTCGTCCATGCCGCGTTCAACAGCGCTCTCAAGATGTCCGGCTCCTCGCCGGGGTACAGGAGTGGACTGACGGCAATGATATGACCGTCCATCGGCGTATGAAGCCATGCCACGGCCGCCTTCATCCTTCGCGAGACGATCAGGGGCAGTACACCCACCAGACGGTCACAGTCGTAGGCAAAGATACAACACCATGTCTGGTGCGCTTTCAGAGAGTGCTCAAGATACGTCGATACCCATGCATGGGAGGACGTGGGAAGCCGGGGCGGCGCCTCGTATGCCAAGGCGTTCCATGCATCCGCATGCCTGGCGAGTTCATCGATACGATCGATGATCGCAATCTGAAGAGGGCCGGCTGATCCCATGGAACGGCAGGCGCTCTGAACAGGTTGTGCCTGGTGCGACGCAGCGCACCTCTCTGCTCTGCCCATCGTCATGAGCGGTGCCTTACGTCCGTTGCCCGTTGCTCCAGAGGTCGCTGGAGACCTTGAGCGAGAATTTCACCCTGCCCTGCGTTCTCAGACAACGCAGAACGCCGATTCTCCTGTATCCACTCTTCCTCACACCCTTGAGAGAATCCAGATTGGTATGATCGACATATCCAAACAGGCGATGTTGTCCCGTTTCCTTGATGTGCTCGAGCAACTGGAGATGTCGCAGCGACTGGAGTCCCTTGCCCCGGTATGCGGGGGCCGTAAAACTATGGTAGTTGTACACGGTATCGTCGGGCATGTTGAAATGAAATCCCCACATGATCTCAACCAGGCGGGACGCGGCGATCCAGGCGAATCCAACGAGAGTATCGCCGTCGAATTCGAGAAGACAGCGATCGCCCTTTTCGAAAGCCTGTACGTCTCGCTCTCTGATGGGCCAGGCCGGATCCGCATGGTATTTGCGAATGTCCTCGATGGATGCAAACCGGAACGTATGTCCATTGGGGACAGCAGGGCGCGGCGTTGACAACGCGAAAAGGAACATTCGGCACGACTTAGGACTGTACCCGCGCCAGACAATGACGCGAAGCAAGAACACGATCCCTCCTGCCAGGCCATGCCTTCTCAGAATCGATCGCATTTTGGCCAGCTTGTTCGCCATATTCTGTCGATCCCTTCCTGCCGTCTCCTTGGCGCGGGATGCCGTTGCTGGTCTCTGGTGCCCTTCCGCAGAGTGCGTCTGCTGGATCGGACCTGCCGCCTACAGGCGCTTGATGTACGTAGCCGTCTCTTTGGCGACAGGTTCTCCTCTCTGGTTGGAGAACTCCGTCTCCACAATGATGAAGTAGAGCTTTCCGCTCGCACCGTCCTTGGAGAAGACGTCCTTCAGGACAGATGTGGCGGTAATCTGATCTCCCGCCCTCACTCGTTGGAAGATCTCATACGAACTGGCCCCGCCAACCGTCCTCTGCGCCGGAATGGGAACGTCGATTTCGCTCGGCGATCCATCGCGCGGCAACCGCTCGGGAGGCACGTCCTCGAACGTGAACATCTGACAGAACAAAGGCGGCCCCACAATCGTACCGTATCGGGTGCCGGCCGCGTAGTCTTCGTCGAAGTGGACAGGATTCGCTTCGCCAATCGCCTGAGCGAAACGCTTGATGTCTTGCCGTGTGACGTCGTACTGACGCACCTTCTTCACGCCGATCCGAACAAGAGCTTCCTGAGGGATACTTCGATCCATCTGCGGCCGCCGCCCAATCACCTGTCGAGGTCAGTGCTGGTGTTCCGATGCAGCCAATCGCTCGCTTCGTCGCGCTTCACAGATGCCGCACTCAAGGCCCCTGTACCGACGAATATGCTTGTGATTGCCCAGGTACAGGAAGTCACCATGGAGATCCCACTCATCCGCGCGCAGTTCCTCCGTATCCCCCGTCGCCAGGGAATCATGCAGCCAGATGATATTCTCATACTCGCTGATGCTCAGCTTCCTTCGTGCGTTCAACTCCGGCTCGGGGTCGATTGCCTGCCTGAAGCGCTCGAACCCGGGGGTCGGATAGGCGATGCTCATGGACGCCGCACATCCGCTCCCGTAGGAGAACATGCTGATCTGCTTGAGGTCGTCGCTGGTGCTGCCCCTCAGCAGATCGATGAGGGACAGAAACAGCGATCCTGTGTATATGTTGCCGACCACGGCATTCAGGGAAAGCCAGCGTTGCGTCTTTTCGCTGAAGGCCTTTCTGACTTCCACATATCGTTCGCTCTCGGTATCGATCGCCTCTCCTGCATCAATCTCGAAGTGGCGGTGATGCGCCTTGGCGGCCATCTTGGCGAATGGAACGTGGTAGATGCAGGCTTGCAGCCGCTCCATTGCATACCGTTCCGGGAACGTCGCCTTGTCCAACGCGTCAACGAGGGCGCCTTCAAGCGCATTGAGATAACACCCGATCGAGTAGTGGCCGTCCACAAACGCCGTTGGTGAGTACAACGGCCGCCAGAAATCCATCACCTGCTTCGTATAATGGCCCCGGACCTCCGGATCGAACTGCAAGAGATGTGGCCTGTCCGAAATCACCATAGCCACGGCACCGGCCCCCTGCGTCGGCTCACCGGGATCGCCGATCGGATAGCGAGCGATGTCGGAGGCGATGATCAGCGCCTTGGCTCCATCGGCACGACCGCAGGAGATCCAATCGTTGGCGGAGAAGACCGCCGCCATAGCGCCGAAACAGGCATGCTTCGTCTCGTAGGTGTGGCAGTTGGCCCGCAGCCCCAGCGCATCATGGACATAGACGGCAACGGGTTTGCTATGATCTACGCCGGATTCCGTTCCCACGACGAGCGTACCGATGTCGTGGGGATCGATGTCGAAGTTGCTCAATACCTTCCGGGCCGCGTTCACCGCCATTGTCACGGTATCTTCCATTGGCGTTGCCACCGCCATTCGGATCTGGCCCAGGCCCTTGGTGTATTTGTCGGGATCCACTCCCCTTGCCTTCGCCAGGTCGGCCAACTCAACGTAGTGCTCCGGGCCGTGGAATGCTATCGCCTCGATGCCAACTCTCATGTGCATACTCCTGTCCTCTGATTTTCGGGTTCATGCGAATGGCGGCTTACCACCGCTGTGCTGCATCACAAAATACTGCCCCCCCTACGTGACGCGTTCGACGATCATCGCCATCCCTTCTCCGCCGCCGATACAGAGCGAGACCAGGCCGAGTGTAACGTTCCGACGGGCCATCTCATGGAGTAGCGTCACAAGAATCCTCGTTCCGCTGGCGCCGACCGGGTGCCCCAGCGCAATGGCGCCGCCAAGCACGTTCACTTTGTCCGGATCCCACCCCATCTCACGGTTCACCTGAATGGACGTAGCCGCAAAGGCTTCATTGACCTCGATCAGGTCGAGATCGTCGACCGCACAATGCGCTTTCTCGAGCACCACCCGCGAGGCCCCTATCGGACCGAGCCCCATATAGGCCGGATTCAGTCCAATAGCATGCGACGCGACAATCTTGAATACCCAGCCGGGCTTCGTCTCTCTCATCGTATCTTCGGATACCACCAGCACCGCCGCGGCACCATCGTTGATGCCGGAGGCGTTTCCCGCCGTGATGGTCCCGTCCTTCTTGAATGCCGGCTCCAGTCGCGAGAGCGATGCCGCGGTGGTGCCGGCACGCGGATGTTCATCCGTATCGAAGGTCGTATCGCTTCCCTTTCTCTGCTTGATCGCCACGGGAACGATCTCGTCTTTGAACTTGCCGTCTCTGATGGCCTTCTCGGCCTTCTGCTGTGAACTCGCCGCAAACTCGTCCTGATCTTCACGAGAGACACCGAATTCGGCGGCCACCGTCTCGGCAGTGACCCCCATATGACAGTCGTAGAAACAATCCCACAACGCATCACAGACCATGGAATCGGCCACTTCGCCGTGTCCCATGCGCTGGCCCCACCTGGCGTGCTTGAGGAGATACGGAGCGCTCGTCATGTGCTCCATACCGCCGGCGACAACCACTTCCGCCGCTCCGCCGGTGACGGCCTGCGCTGCGAGGGCCACGGACTTGAGTCCCGACGCACACACCTTGTTCACCGTGAAGGCCGGTACGACGTAGGGCAGACCCGCCTTCACCGCGGCCTGACGTGCAGGATTCTGTCCGGCGCCGGCCTGCAACACGTTGCCCATGATCACTTCATCGACACGATTCGCATCGAGGGAAGAACTCTCCATCAGGCCCCCGATCACCGCGGCACCGAGTTCGACCGAAGAGAATGACGCGAGCGAGCCGTTGAACCGCCCTGTTGCCAACCGTTTTCCACCTACGATGTACGCTGCTGTAGCCATGCGAAATCTCCCTGTACTCACAATGGATCACACATTGGTCGCACCGTTCGCAAAGCCGCCATGGGACACACCCCACTCGTTCGGTCCCGGGCCGGATCGGGCGATACGGCTCCATCGGCAAATCGGAGCCGCTTCACGGATCCGTCGCCCGCGAGGTCCGAACGACCGACAGTCTTTCGATCAACCTCCTGGCGGCATCGAAATCCGGCGACAGTTGAAGGCAGATACGAGCCTCGTGGATCGCCTCCGCCACAAGACCGCATTCGGAGAGCAGTTGCGCCAAATGGAACCGCCAGTAGATGTGTCCATAGTTCTTGATGAGGGCTGCCCGATAGCATGCGATAGCCCTCTCAAGATTCCCCTGCCTGTACGACATACTCGCAAGCATCGCGTGCCAGTAGGCCGGTGAGGCCTCCTCGCGGCACTTCAGTTCGAGCAACTCCAGAAGCCTCTGATCCACCTCCTGACCGAACTCAGTGGCATCGAGCATGAGGGCCAGTTGCCCCGCCAGGTCGGGAGACTCTCCCGCGATCTCCAGCGCGAGATCCGGCCGTGCCAAGTGATCGACGAGGAGTCTGGCGACCTCGGCGAAACAGCTCTCGTCGAGTCTCACGGCCCGTCGCAGCTTGACAAACGCCTGCTCCACCCGCCCGGCCTCCACGTCAAGGCCGCCCGCCAGAAGGCACGCCGTCGAATCGTACGGCGCCAACACATATCCTGTTTGAATCCGCTTTTCGCCCTCCGAACGATTCAGCACAAGTCGCTCCAGTTGCCCGAGAACAGACCACGTGGCGCCGAACGTCGGACAACAGGCGCGCGCTTCGTTCAGCTCGTCGACGATTCGAGCCACAAGATCATGGCCCTGCGGCGGCAAGAGGATGCCTCCTGTATCGGGATCGACCGTCTGGCTGATGGCACGCCATCGATACACAGCAAGCCAGTACCGGTAGACCACGTTGTCCGGCTGCCATGTGGCGGCCGCCTGAGCATGCCGTATGAGGTCCGCGTACTCCTCCGCATGGCCCTGCCAGTTTCTTCTCGCCAGGCCTGCCTCTACCGCCAGCGCCCGTCTCCAACCGTGTTCGCTGCGTCGAGCCGCATCCGCATCCGACAGAACCCATCCCCATGCGGCGCAGATGACGAGAAGTCCCGCGATCCCATACCATCGAAGGCGGCTGTCCCTGAGGGCCCCCTCTCCACCCCCGGCACCCTCATCACTCCCAAGCCGCCGCAGGCGAATCAACAGGGCACAGAAGACGGCCGACAGGATTCCGTTGGCAGGCAGGTGCTGCCCGAAGTCACTCAGACTGTGCATCATGACCGCCATCAACCCGAAGCCGAGGCCATACGCCGCAGAGTAGATGGGAACCTGGCCGGCCCTGATGACGCGTATATAGTCACGCCCTACGAGGACTGCGAAGACCACGAGAGCCATCAGCCCAACGATCCCGGTCTCTTCGGCCGCTTGGGCATATTCGTTCTCCGCATGCGATGCGAGGGCAGCAACCGTGGAGCGATCGAACATGGGATAGACAACTTCATGAGTCCCCAGCCCCGTGCCCAGGAGGGGAAACTTGGTCCATGCCACGCTGATGTCCTTGACAATCTGCCAGCGTCCTCCTTCGGCCCTCTGCAACTGGCCAAGCGACCCCAGCCGATCGTGGACCGCATCGAAACCGACGCACAGCACGCAAATGAAAGCGGCCAGTGCCAGAAGAACCATCAGCCAACCTGAACCCTTGAGTGCCTTTCTCATGCTGAGGACAAGCACGGTAGCGGCACAGGCAATGAGCATGCTGATCATCCCGCCACGACTCATGCATACGAATATGCTGGCCGCTCCGAGGGCCGCCATCGTTGCGGCCGCCCATGTCGGCCGGGCCGCCGGTGAGCCGCAGTAGTCGGCAACGACAGACGGCACTGCTCGACAATGCACGAATCTCCGATGTACCCTCACGAAGACGAAACCCAGAGCCGCCCCGACAGAGAGGTTCATGAACTGCGCGTAGTGGCTGTGGTTCACGAAAGGCCCTGAATGCGCCATGCCGTGAGGAGATGGAATGCACCAGTAGATCTTGCCATTGCCCGCCACGTTCTGAATCAACGCCAGTACGGCTACGCCTCCGCCGATCACGGTGATTACCGCGAGCAGTCGCATGATCTGATCGGGCCGCCGGTACACGTTAAGTACAACCACAAACACAGCGGCCACCGCCAGCACCAGCCGCAAGTCATGCCGTGTGGCATGCGGGTAGAAGCTCAATGTCAGTGTCGAGACCAGGTTGGCTCCGTTGGGCAGATCGCTCAACAGCGCCGTCTTCTGCTCGACTGTGTTCGGAGAGAGGACGCCGATCCAGGCGGATGGCATCGGTGTCAGTTGCAGGAGGGCCACGGCGATGAAAACCGCCACGGGGACATACGCCCATGTCCATGTGAAGGACGCCCTTCCGACGACAATGCCCTTGAGGAGCAAACACACGGACAGGACCGCCGCCGAGACAAGTACGACCTCCTCGCTCCAGGCCTCCACCACACCGAAGGCCAAGGGCATGAAGGCAAGAGTGGCCATCACCATCCCCTCGATCACCCTGTCGAAACGCTCGGCGCGTTCCTCGCCATACAGCACTTCCTCAGTGGAAAACATCCGCGAACCTCCGGGTTCAGAAGTGACACCGTCGCGAAGCACCCTTTGGCGATGTCCGGCTCGGTGATCCGGGCGGACGCCACACCAAACACCACCGGGAATCCACAATCGTCTTGAGTGCCATCGTGATCTTCTCGTCAGGATCGGGCAACAGCCGCATTCCTGTCCTCCTGCGGCAAGTCGGCGCCAACATGGTCGTCTCCTGCCCGCTCGTCGTGGTCACCACGGCCATAGGAGCTGCCGTATCCGCCGTATCGCCCATAGTAGCCATAGCGATCGCCACTCTTGCGGACCGCATTGATCACCACGCCGAACAGATGGGCACCGACACTCTCCAATGCGTCCACAGCACGCCGTGCCGTCTTCCGCGACGACTTCTCCACTCGCATGACAAGAACCGTGCAATCACAAAGGGCCCCGAGTATCTGGGCATCGGTGACGACGGTCACGGGAGGGGCGTCCACGAGGACACGATCATAGGTCCGGGCCAGGCCTTCGAGCACGTCGGCGAACCGATCGCTATTGAGGAATTCGGCCGGACTGGAGACACCATGCGCACATGTCAACAGACTGAGGCCGGCCACCTGGGTGGGCTGGATGGCCTCCGACAACTTCATCCGTCCGGAGAAGACACTGTTGAGATTGCGCTCGTGGTGATCCGTTGAGAAGATTACATGCTGCATCGGCCTCCGCAGGTCCGCATCGAGAATGAGGGTGTTCTGGCCGGCCTGAGCCATCGCGATGGCAAGATTGCCGATGAGGGTGGACTTGCCGTCGCCGGCCACAGGTGACGTGACCAGCAGGGTGCGCATCGACTCCGCCGAGGTGCCGAAGAACAGCGCGGTCCGCACCGTGCGATACGCCTCGGCTTCCGGAGACTCGGGCTGCAACAGGACCTTTCGCCCTCTCGTCTCCACCTTCAGGCGGCGGGACATCGCCGGAACGACGCCCAGAACGGACAGATCGAGTGTCGCGGATATCTCCTCGATGGAGCGAAACGTCTGATCCGCCCAGTCGCGTGCCACCGCAATTCCCCCCCCTACGGCCAGACCCAGCATCAGAGCCAACGCCATGACCTTGCCCTTCTGGGGCGCCGACGGCCTCTGCGCGGGCAAGGCAGGCTCCAGGATGGCCATCCCCATCCGCCCTGCATCGTCACCGACGATCTTTGCGATTTCGCCGACCTGTTGTGTATACGTTGCTACGGATATCTCCAGACGGCTCACCTCGGCCTGGAGCTGCTGGAATTGCTGCTGTTCGTCGCTGAATCGCTGAACGCTCTCGCTCTCCTCCTGATAGCGCTCGGCGAGCACCCGTTCATTCGTTCTCGCCTCGGCGTACTGACGTTCGGCCGCGGCGGTCGTGGCCGCCACAAACTGAGCGTCTAGGTCGGCAATCTCCTTCCCAACGCGTCTCCTCTCGTCGTCAACCGCGGCAATGGCCGCATGGGTTTCTGTATACTGCCCGAGAAGCTCCGCTCTTCTGGCATTCAGTTCCATGAGCCGAGTTTCGAGAGACAGCCGTCCGGAAGACGGCGCCACATAACGAACGCCTCGACCTTCCGCCTGCACATACTGACGTAGCGCCTCAGGGCTATCGGCCAATTCGCGAACCCCGTCGAGGTAGAGTTTGGAGGTGGAAGCCGCCTGTTGGGCCTGCCTGTAGTCCCTCTGGCATTCCTCGTATCCCTGCCTGACGCTGGCGCCGTCTTCCAGGCCGCGAGAGACAGGCATCTTCTGGGCCCGGAACTCACGCAGTTCCGCTACCTTGGCTCTGAGTTCCGCTTCTCGCTGCTTCAGAAGCGACTCACAGATGTTCAATGCCTTTGTGGCATCCTTTCTGTCGCTTTCCGATCGCAAGGTCATGTATGCCTCGACCACTCGATTGACGATCTGAGCCGCTTCTTGTGGATACGCCGAATCGAAAGAAACGCTGATGATCTCGTCCTTCCTTCCGACATCAACCACCATCATCTTACGCAGGGAATTCAGCGGCACCTCCACGTCGGCAAAGGTCCTCAGAGGCGGATCCTCGTCCGTTCCAAGCGCCGCAGCCAGAATCTCCCTGCTCCGCAGCACCTCGGCCTGCGTGTGCAGATACTTGTCCGTCCGAGGTATCGCCCCCGACTCGTACTGGCTGATCTGGATGCTCTCGCAGCGAAGGTAGAGCTTGGCGGTGCTCGTGTAGATCGGCACGGCGGCATTGATGTACACAAGACCTGCAATCAGCGCTGCCACTGTGCACACAAGTACTATCCAGCGGCTTCGCCATATCGTCGCGGTGAGACTCGCGCTGGTCGCCGTCAACCTCGGCGCCTCGATCAGAGGGTATCCGGCCGTCCGCCTCGCCACTCTATCCCTGCGGACAGCGTCGTTGTCGTCTGAAGCACTGCGTGAGTGTGGCGATCGCCTTCTTTCAATCATCGGCCATCTCCGGAGAGTATTGCCATCAGGATCTGCATCTACGATATGTCGAGGTTTCGGTCACACACAGGCGTCACAGGTGTACACGATCGCACAATGGCTGATCCTGAATTCCCTTGACACCTGTGTGGGTTCCTGATATGGAAACAAAAAGGCCCCGGTTACTGGAGTACAGACCTTCGCGGTCAACCCGTGGCGGTTATCACTGGCTTGTTCGGGAGGTTCGTGGCCTAGAAACCGAAGAAGTCAGTCGGAACCAGTGACCGGGGGCTTTTTCTCGCTCAGGACTGTTGCCGCGTTGACAGGTCGGAGCTTCGCATCCACAGGCTCTCGCTCAATACGCGAGAGGCAAACGGTTTGTAGATGGACTCCGTCCCCGCTGGCTACATCTCGATTGTCTTATACTGTAGTAGGGAATCAGTTCGCTTGCCGGTTCGCTCGCTCCCAAAGGCGCCCTGGATGTGAAATGCCGATCGGTTTACCATCACCGCACACAGGCGTGTCGGCATATCACACCAAGACGCCTCGTTTCTCATTGCTGGCTGCACGAGACGAACTGGACTTCCCCGCACAATGTCAATCGCACACCACGTTACCAGCGTTGATGCCATGCGCCTGTCTAATACCGTCGTGAGAGGACTCGCGTCAACTGTGGAGACTACGTATTTGAATATGGGCAATATGAACGCTCCAAACACGCCCCTCGCCAACGAGACGGTATGAACAGAGGCCTGCGAATACCAGCATGTCGATTTCCGTCTCGCCGCGCACCATGTCTCGGTCCCGTGCAATGCTGGTCTATCAGGTTCCATAGTTTCTGTAATTGCACTGACCATCCCTCCTCGCAATGCGGATACAACATGACCCTGGCGATGCTCTCGGGGAT
Organism: Phycisphaerales bacterium Planc_01; assembly: GCA_001603075.1. Classification (GTDB taxonomy): domain Bacteria; phylum Planctomycetota; class Phycisphaerae; order Sedimentisphaerales; family Anaerobacaceae; genus Anaerobaca. The sequence goes on from LVBB01000109.1 coordinate 146,583, forward strand.
CGCGTCACGGGTTTCATGGCCCTTGCTCTCCGTCGGTCCGATCGAGTGCCTCTGCAGCCAATGTCCAAAATGCGGGACACGATCGGCACTTCACGTCAGATCCTCCGCAGTAGCAGCCCTGCCAGCATGGCAGCCAGTGCCAGGAGACAACACAGATGATCGATGGGTTTGCAGATCTCCGCCGGGACGATGTCCTCTCGGACCGCATTGACGTTCAATCTCGCAACCCTCTGCAGGCCGGGGGCAACCTGACCTGCAAGATGGTATTCCGCCGGATAGGATTTGTTGAAGTGCAGTATGGCTGCCTTGTCGTGATCGGGGTCCTCCAAACGCAGCGAGAGTCGCTTGCTGTCCCCCACGGGGACCACAGCACGGTATCGGCCCAAGCCGACTTCCTCAACGGCGATGTCATTGATCATCTCCCGTTCGTCCACGGTCTGGGCCCTGAAGGCCACGCCCGTCACCGGATCACCTGATGGGTCCAGACGCGTGATATCGATCGTCCATCGGTCGTCGTCCTGGCTCTGTCGCAGATAGAGGCCGTCCGTCGATTCTCGTCGCAGAATGCCTCGAAGGACCTGTGACCAGAAGCGTCCGAACTGATTCCACACGAGCCATTGCGAACCCCACTTGGCAGTGACATCGCTGGTGTAGGCCAGCGTGGAACCAAGACCGTGTCGAGAAATCGCCATGACCGGGTCGCCCGAATGGGCGACGAGCAGCAGTTGTGTCGCCGGCTTGGCCATGGCCATGACATATCCAAAGACCACAGGCAGGTCGGCGTCCCCCAATCCGGAAAACAACGGATGGTCTGAAGTTCGAACCAGATTGAACACATCCTCCTTGACCGCAGAGCGAGAGGTCTCCATCGTCTCCTTGGTGAAGATCTGAGGGATATTGGCCGGATCGGCGGTTTCGTAGTAGCGGCCCTTGCCGATCTCCGCAAGCGAGGCCAGCAGTGCGCGATCCGCGTGGCCGAGAGCGATCGTCGAGACGGTGATCTTCGCAGCGGCCATGTCGGCAACGAGCCCCTGGTGATCGGCCGGCTGGCTCTGGCCGTCACTGAGTACGATGACGTGTTTGATCTGGGCCGAAACACCCTGGAGCATTTGGAAGGCGGTGTCGATGCCGGGATACATGGCCGTCCCACCGCCCGAAGCCAGCGTATCGATCGCCTGTTTGACGGCGTCGGCCTCGGCCCTGCTGCGCAGGGGGCTGACTACAAACGCCTGACCGTCGAATCCCACCACACCGATCTGGTCTTGCGCTCCCAGCAGATCGACCGTGGCCTTGGCCGCCTGTCGGGCCAGTTCGATCGGCATCCCCTGCATGCTGCCGGACTTGTCGATCACCAGGACCATCGCCACAGAGGGTTGCTGCTTCTCCTTCTCGTAGCGACTGGTCAGCGGCAGGACCTCTTCCACGGGGGTGTTGTGATAGCCGCCCAGCCCGAAGCTGTTGTTGGAGCCGAACATGGCAAGCCCGCCACCGAAGTCGACGACGTAGCGCTTGAGCAATCTCATCTGAAGAGGCGACAGGTCGGTCGCCGCAATATCGGCCAGGATCACGGCGTCGAACGCGAGCAGGGAGGCCAGATCGTCGGGCAGTCCGTGCGTATCCCGCAGGTCAATCTCGAATCCTTGCTCGTTCATCGCCTTACTGAACTGTCGCATCTCGCGCGGCGTCCCGTGCAGGACGAGAATTCGTGGCTTGCCGCCGACGGTGACCGTGCAGGTCGCCCTGTTGTTGATAAGAAAATGGTCTCGTTCCGCCTGGAGTTCCGCCGTCCAGTGGGTCGCCCCGGACGTATTCATGGGAATGTCCAGATGGACGAGGTTGTCGCTGTCGGGATCGAGCTGGAGTTCCTTGCGCGCAACGACGACGGCCCGATTCAGAATGGTCAACGTCGCAGGCATCGGCTGATTGGACCGGACCTTGACCGTCATGCGAACGACCTCACCGGCGAACGCCCTGGTCGTGCTGGGCTCGATCGCCTGCACACATGCCTCCGGCACGCGCAGACCCGAGAGTTCGTGCATCCGCAGATCGATACGCTCCTTTTCCAGCAACGCCACGGCGTTCGTCACATCCGCATGTGTGGGCCGACCGTCGGAGAAGAGCACGATCCGCCGGGCCTTGTTCGCCGGAAAACACAGCCTCGCCGCCGACAGAGCATCCGCCAGCTTGCTGGCACTTCGAAAGTCGTTGTCCGGCGTCGTCCGGAGCCACCCATCCAATTCCGAGGCAGCGTCCTCCATGCGTCTGCAGTACTTGACCCCATCAGCAACCAGGAACAACGACCAGGAGTCTGAGACAGGCAATTGGTCAATGCATCGCGCTATTGTATCGATGGACTCTCTGGCGCTGCGGAGGTCGACGGACTCGGACACGTCCAGGATGAACGCCACGTGTACGGCCTGGGAACTGAGCCGTACGAATGGCCGGCAAAGCGCCAGGATCAGAAGCACAATGGCAGCCGCACGCAGTGCGGTGGATGCATATTGGATCCGCTTCGGCCGGTCCACCAGGCCATACCGCACGACGATCAGCATGGGTACCAGGACGATCAGCCACCAGAGCGGTTTGACAGTTGCGATTTCCATCACGTCATCCGACCTTCCGACGGTGGTACAGCATGCATTCGATCAGCAGCAGCAACAAGGCCATCGCCGCCAGGACCGAAGACAATGGCCGTCCCCGCGTCAAGGGCAGGCTCGTGTCGACGACATTACGGTTGTCGAGCAGGGTCTCCGCAGGGGCAAACAGGTTTGCGCCCAGCGACCATTGGCCCGCCGCATTCTCCAGGGTGTGAAAGCCAATCGTGCGGATCGGGCCGTACGAAGGGCCGACCACCGGGAAAGGCGCAGCGTCGTCGCTGATCCTGACTGTCGCCGGTGCCGTGTCGTTGGGGACCTCCGGAATGGAGACCGAATCGCCGACCGAACAGGCCGACGGCCACGTCTCCCGGCGACCCATCAGATGCCGGGCCCCGTTGTAGACGAGCACTGGAAACCACGCACTGTAGTAGAATTCCGATTTCACCGGGTCCATATTGATGACCAGGGCCAGATGCCTGCCCCGACGTACCTGATAGATCAAAGGCACCTGCGTTGAGGTCTCAGCGATCACGAGACTGTCTTGGGGCGGCGTAACCTGCCGAGCTCCGATGAAGGGGATGGAATCGATATCGCAATCTGCGAGGACCGGATGGTCTTTGATCCTGATTCGGGCCAGCACATCACTGATCTCCGAACCGACCTGCCCGCACCACTCGGAGCCTTCGCGGAGGCCGAAGAGGATCGCTCGATCGGCCTGCGGAACGGCACCGTTGGTCAACACGACATCGGCATCGCCCTGCACGTATTGCAGTTCTCCGCTGGTTCCGGCAAAGGCGTTGATGCTGTTCACGAGAAAGAAGCCGTAGTCCGACTCCACGGCGACCTTCACCGGGCGCTTCGGCGGCAAGGCCATGAATGCCACGTTGTCGCTCGCCAGCGCATCGGAGACCTCAAGTGAGGCACGCCAGAGCCCGGGGGCCCCTCCTTCTATCGTTACGACCTCGGCCTGGTTGATCCCAGGCTGGACAACCACCGGAACGACCTTGACGATTCGGTCTCCGGGGCCGCACGTGACGACGATGTCGGCGGCGATATCCTCCTCGAACGAAGAGGCCAGGCGGTAGTAGAAGCCGACGCGCATCGGTCGGCCCTGGAACGAACGGAGATCGCAATTGACGAATCCGACGTTGCCCTGGTTCGAGCCGACCTTAATGAGTTCCATCGCCTGATCGGCGTCGGCGACGAGACAGCACCCGTCGCTGATGAGCAGCAGACGGCAGTGGTCCATGGCCGGCGCCCCGGCGGCAAGCACATCCAACGCTTCGGGCCGAAACGGACAATCCGACGGCACGATGTTCCGGATCGCATTATGCAGGGTCTGAGGACTGGCGGTGAAGTGGCTCAGATACTGCATGTCCATCGACACGGTGGCCACCGCCGCCTGCTGATCGGCGTTGAGACCGCGAACGATGTCGCGGGCGATTTTCTTGGCGGCCGCCAGACGCGTTTCGCCGTTCTCCAGCGCATTCATCGAGGCGCTGTTGTCGATGATCAGCAGGAGATCCTTGCGCCGATCGCGCCGCGTCTGCGGCGTGGTCATCGCCAACACGATCGCCAGCAAAGCCAGGGCCATCAGCAACAGGCTCCACAGATCCCGAAGGCGATGGAACAGGGCGGCGTCTCGCTTCTGGTCGAGCACGGCCCGCCAGAGGAAGAATGCCGTCACGGACTTGCGCGCAGGGCGGACCTTGAGAAAGTAGACGGCGATCAGCGGCAGCAGACCCAGCAACGCCAGGAAGTAACCCGGATGAAGAAACGTCAAGTGACCAACCCTCCACGTCTGAGAATGTTCTGAACCACCGCATCAAAGGGGACCTCATTCGTGGTCGAGACCAGGCCGATCCCAGACGCGGCACAGAATCCGCTGAGGCGCGCATTCCAGTCAAGGACCGCCCGTTCATAGGCCCGGGCCTCAGACCGGGTGATCGTCAGCTTGCGCCGTTGCCCGCTCTCAATGCACTGAAGCTCCACATCCCCCTTCAGGTGGCATTCCCGGTCCGTCGGATCCTGGACCTGGATGCAGAAGATGTCGTGACGATTCCACCGGAGGAACTTGAGGCCCTCCTCAAATCCACCGGGAAAGAGGAAATCGGAAACCACGATGACCATCCCGCGTCTCCTGTGCCATCGGCAGAGCTGGCGCGTCGTCGTCGTGAAATCCGTGCCCGAGCCGAACAGCTCGGCCGTTTCCAGTTCCTGAAGGACACCCAGTGTTTTGCCGCGTCCCAGGGTGGGCCGGCTCACGGAACGCAATTCTTCCGCCATGCCGTAGATGACCACCTTGTCCATGCTGTGCAGAGCAATGTAGGCCAGCGCGGCCGCCAATTGCCGGGCGTAGAGGAACTTCGCCTCCATGGATCGGCTGGAATCGACCAGGAAGTAAATGGTGACGTCTTCCTCCAATTCGAAGAGCTTGATCATCAGTGCATCGAGACGGGCGTAGACCCGCCAGTCGATCGCGCGATAGTCGTCGCCGAAGGAGTACTCGCTGTAGTCGGCAAAGGTCACGCCGGCGCCCTTCCGGGTGCTCTTGCGATCGGCCTGCAACGTCCCCCCCAACACCTTGCGCGCCAGCAGGTAGAGCGATTCGAGTCGTCGTATGAACGCTGGATCCGTCAATAACATGAGGCCGATCACTCCCTGCAATGGTCTTTCGAATATGCGTTCTTACCCCGTCCGCGCGGCACTCATACGTGCGACGATCTCCCGGATCAGCGCATCGGCCGTCATACCCTCGGCCTCCCCTTCGAAACTCAGGATCAGCCGGTGTCGCATGGCCGGGACCGCCACGGCGTTGATGTCATCCGTCGCCACGTGAAAGCGGCCGGCCCGCATCGCGCGGACCCGGGCAGCCGCCAAGATCGCTTGGGCCGCCCGCGGCGAAGCGCCGTGACGCACATACTTCTTGATGGTCTCAGGGGCCTGCGTCACCGTGGGATGGGTCAGGCGAACGACATGGATCAGGTAGTTCAGCACGTTCTCCTCGATCGGGATATGCCGGACGATGCGTCCCATCCGGATGAGGTCCTCGCGGGTCGCCACGACGCGGATCTCGGGTTCGGCGGTGCCTCCGGTGCGCTTGATGATCTGCGAAAACTCCTTGTGACTCGGCATTGACACGTGCAGTTTGAAAAAGAAGCGATCGAGTTGCGCCTCGGGCAACGGATACGTTCCATCCTGCTCGATGGGGTTCTGCGTCGCCAGAACGAAGAACGGCAGGTCCAGAGGATGCGTCGTCCCGGCGACGGTGACACTCTTCTCCTGCATCGTCTCCAGGAGGGCGGACTGAGTCTTTGGAGTGGCCCGGTTGATCTCGTCAGCGAGCAGAAGGTTGCAGAACACCGGCCCGGGTTCGAACTGGAAGGCCCGCTCGCCGTCTCTCTGGACGAGGATGTTCGAGCCGACCACATCGGCCGGCAGCAGGTCCGGGGTGAACTGAATCCGCTTGAACGTCAGATTCAACACCCTGGAGATCGTCTGAACCAAAGCCGTCTTTCCCAACCCGGGCACGCCCTCGAGCAGCACGTGGCCCCCGCAGACCACGGCCGTCAGTACGTCCTCAACCACATCCTCCTGGCCCACGATGAACTTCCCTATCTCCTCCTTGATCGAGACAAACGTGGCACGGAAATGTTCGATGGCCTGCTTGGCCGAAGTCGCTTGGCTGGTCATGACATCAGTTTCCTTCTTCAGTGTGGTGAATACGTTCGAAGTATTCCTTGACACCCGATTTGACCGTTTCAGAGACATCCTCGCGCCGAACGAAGGACTCTGCCTGGCGTCGGTACTGCTGGATCAGGCGGGCGTTCGAGCCGGAACTGCTCCCCGAACCGTCCGTGGCGGCCTCGGTCATAGTGACGGACGGCCCGTGGCTCTTGGCGCCTTTCAGTACGCTCTTGTCACCTGTCGAACGGGCATCGTTGACGTTCGCATTCGTATGGGAGCTGCTCCCTGTGCCTGGCTCCAGACCGCCGTCGCCGCTTCCATCTCCCCCGCCGTCGCCCGAGCCGCTTCCGCTGCCATCACCGGGGGAACTTCCCAGCCTTCCCTGGCATTGCGATAGAGATTTACAGAACGTCTGGATCATCGATTCGGCCTTACACTTCGCATCCAGATCGGCGAGGTTCTCGGCCATTTCTTCGAGGCACTCGTTAACCCCCTCCGAGCTGTCGCCTCCTGAACCGCTGCCCTCCGAACCACTTCCCGGCGATCCCGATCCCTGCGATCCGGACCCCTGGGCCCCCGATCCTTCTGAACCGCTGCTCTGCGAACTCGATCCTTGCGAGTCACTGCCCGGTGAGCTCGATCCCTGTGAGCCGGACCCGGACGAACTCGATCCCTGGGCACTGGCACTCTGAGAACCCTCCTGGGAACCCGCCGGGCTCTGCCGGCCGGGACTGCTGCTTGCAGACTTCGATGCCTCGCGCGCCGCATTTGCGGCCTTGTCCAGGCGCTTGGCCAGATCGGCCGCCTTGCACGACGACCTGCTTCGTTCGGCTTCGCTGGCCATGCGTTGGGACACGGCCTTGAGCTTTTCCATCTGCTCTCGCTGATCCTCAGGAGAAGCGGTCCTGTCGATCTTCTGTCTTTTCAGCTCCTCTGCGGCCTCCTTGTATTGCCGTTCCGCCAGACGCTTGCCCAGAACCTTCGCCTGATCCGATTCCTGGAGCGATTGTCCCATTCTCTTGTAGAGCTGCTCATCCTGGCGCTGCTGGAGCTTTGAGAGGACCGTGTTCAGTTCCTTCTCCAGCGCGGCGTACTGGCGCATGGCGTCCTTCAGGTCGGGTGTCTCCTTGAGCTCTTTGACCATCTCCTCCAGCCGCTCGAGCGCAAGCAGTCTCTCCACATCGTCGCTCTTCGCATCCTCCTTGAGCTGTTCGAGTGCTTCTTCGATCTCCTCGTTGATTTGTTCGGTCTGGGTCCGTACCTGTTCGGTCCGACCCGGCGCTTCCGTAGCCTGCGGACTGTCGGCCTTCAACGTCAGCAAGACCGAGCAGAACAGCAGTACCACGCAAAGCGAGGCGGTCCGCGCGGGCCATCGATACTTCACATCGGTCGTCTGAATCCCGCCAAGCGCCGCCTGCGTGTACTCGGCCTGGAGTTCATAGATGCCCTCACATTGATCGGCCCGGGAGAAGCCTTCATAGGAGCGAACGGCATCCTGGAGCTCGAAATGTCGATCGGCGTATGCCGCCGCATCGTCAAACGATCGCCGGCGAGCCAACCACCACGCCGCCCCTCCGATCAGAGTGACGCTGGGTATGGCAGGATACCAGAACAGCGGAACCCGGCGTCCCTTCACGATATAACCCAGCCCGATCGATATCAGGATCGCGCCAGCCACACACAGGCTGCGAATCAGCACGTCCAGTCCCAAATGTCGGTTCAGACGCTCACGAATCTGCGCAACGAAACCGTCTATGTCCTCGAATCGTTTCGCCATATTCCTTCCTTCCATGTCGTCCTCTATCAGTATCGCGACCGAGTCCTGCTCCGCGTCACCGTGTCGCGCCGGGTTCGGGTGTCCCGCTCGCGTACGGGCCTTGGCGACGGAACCGGTGCAGGTCCTGATTGGGTACGGCCTGGGCTGCCGGAAGCACTGTCGAGTTGGGCCCGGTGCAACCTGAAAACACCGTCCAGGCCCGACAGCCTTCCTTTCGGGCTGCTATAAAGAGTCACGATCGCATCCAGGAAGGCCCGGGCCGAGGTTTCGTCCCGATTCATCAAAGCCGCCAGCCAGACTTCGGCCAGATGATGGTGCACGAAACGGCCCTGGTCGATGTCCTCTCGTATCTTGTCCAGGATGAACTGCTCCATGGTCTGGCGCCCCCCGGGCTGACCTGTCAGATAGGCATCGACGATCATGCGGGCCGGACCGTTCTCATCGGCGACTATGTTGCCACGGACATGCCCTTGCGCAGCGTCGCCGGAGAGAAGACGGTCAGCAGCGCCAAAGAAGCGATCCGGAGACGCGGTGTAGACATCAGCGAGGCGCGTCAACTTCGCCGCCTGATCGTCGGCGCCGTTCTGCTTGAGTTGAGGGGCGAACTCACTGACCAGTTTGTCAAGGGTTCCTGCTTTGCGGGCCTCTCGCACCAGATACTCGGCAGGATCCATCAGGCTCGTTTGGGGCAGGCCTCTGGAAACGGCCGTAAGAGGATTCGTCTGACGATATGGCTTGTGCGTCAGCATCGCCTGGCGGGCCATCTGCACATATTGGTCGGTCAAGGCATCGCGGACCTCCGCCTCTGCCGCCAGACGGGCAAATCCCACCTCCGCCAGTTGCGGAATCTCCAGCATCCTTCGGCACAATGCGTTGTGCACATCACGACGCCGATCGCCCGTCCGGGCGTCTTCCTGGAACGGGGGGCCCCAGTTCATCGGGATCTGCCCGCGGAAGGAGCGGACGCCGCCGGGTGTAACGACTATGCCACCGCCGAAAGACTGTGACCAGCGACCGCCCGCAAACTTCGTCAGTGGAGATGGAGACTCGTAGAGATGATGCAGGCGGCACGCACGATGATCGCACCGCTGTGCGATGGCATCGGCCAGCCTGTCCACCCAATCGAGATTCTGCTTTTCCGGTTCCTCGATCAGGGCCAGGTACTCCGTGACCATGCGCGCGATATCCAATGCTGACTCGATTTGCCCCGTGACAAAGAGCTGCCAGGCCTGTTGGACCAGTCCCTGGCCGACCGTGTTGACGACGCTGCGGTCAATGGCCGCCAGATGCGTGCCACTGCCCCTGGGATCTGTCTTGATCGAAAGCAGGGCCAGTCGCGTTCGTGCGGCGGCGTTCTTCGGGTCCATGGCGACGGCCTTCTCATACGCCGCAACCGCCTCGGCGGGGCGATCCAGAAGCTCGCAAATCCTCCCATACTCCACCAGTTTGCGGGTAGTTGCCTCCCCCGGCCCGGCGGCAAGCTCCATGAATTGCGTCGTCGCCCCATGCTTGTGAATCAGACGAACGATGTCTTCGACCATCGAAGACGTCCCGCTCCCGACGAAATGACAGTACAGCGAATCGTGGGCCGCATTCTTCAGATGATTCAGGGCCAGACGCATCGCGGCATCCGTCTGTCGTCTCTCGAAGAACCGCTCGATCAGGGCCACCGTAAAGGGATGAATTCCAGAAGCCCTCGGACTGCCCGACGAGGCAGACGGTGTTGTCGTCGAGGCCCGCATCTGCTTCCTCAGGTTCTGCGCTTCTTCGGCGAGCCCGAGGGTTTCGGCGGCCGCCAGAACCTCCTCTCGTTGCTCCGGATTCAGACTGTCGCCCATCAGACGAAGTGCCGCCCGTCTGCCAAGATCAACTTGATCCGGGTGTTTCTGCGGGTCGAGTTCCATGGCGCTGGCCACCAGAGCACCGTCGAGCAGCCGCCGGTATGGCGTTGACATCGGCAGCGATCGCGCCTTCTCCAGCAGGGCGATCACCTCCAGGGGCGCGCCATCAACCGTCGCCTGGGTCGCCGCCAGCACATAGGCCGCGAGGGATGTGGGATCCGTCTCCAGAAGCGCTCTCGTGAGCCTCCTGGCGTCTTCGGTTCGTCCCGAGGTTATGGCAACGAGGATCTTCAGAATGGGATTCTCTATCTTGTCGAGATACGACCCGAGTTTCGCAGGTTCGGCTCGGGGCACGCGAGAGACCGCCGGGGCGGAATAATTCGGCCCCTCGAGCACCAGATCCTCGACATGGCTGGGGAAACCGGGAATCCCTCGGGGCGGATAGGACAGATGCCAGACCGTCGGTCTGTGGAACGGTGGGGTCGTCGCTGCGTTGGGGGTGCTCGAACTGCGGGCTACCTCCTGATTTAGAAACTCGACGAAGTCCGTCAGGTCTCGCCGCCGACCCAGCAGGGAGGCAACGTAGCGGAAGACGTCAATCCGGCTGGCAACCGTTGGGTTCAACGTCGCATACCAGTCGATCAGATGCCGGTCCAGGAAAGCTCTCTGCTCTTCCGTCAGCGCGACACTGGAATGGCTGTTTTGAAGGACATAGGCGATAGAGGCGATTTCGTAGTAGCCCGGATCGGGAACATCCTTGAGCATTCGCATCGACTGTTTGAAGAGCTGCGAGGCAACCGGATCCCGACCATAACACCGCAGGCCGACGATCAAGGCCAACCTTGGATGCGTGTCTTTGAACATCTCGAAAATGCGCTGGGCTTCTTTGAGCGTACAGCCCCATCCTTCGATGCGGTGGAGAATCCACACCGCCTGGACCACCTCGTTGTCGGGATACGTCTCAGCCAGATTCTCAATCGCCTCTCTGAGATTCGAGAGGCCGAACCGGGGGACCGCCATCAGAATGTCAACATGGGCGACACCATGCCGCACCAGATCGGCCGCCACCCGAGACTTGCCCTGCTCGCTCAGAGACTCCGCCAAGCTCAGAATGTGACTGACGGCGAAGTCCCGAAGTTCGTCCACCGTGGCGGGCAACGCCACGTTGAACGGCAGATTCACCGGACCCGGGGCAGCGGAACGGCTGTAGCGTATCCGCCCATGCCGATGCCGGTAGGCCATGGCGCAGCACTGATCCAGACGCAGCAACTCCACGGCTTCGGGAGGGAGAATCCGCTCGACATGGGTATCCACCCCCTGCCGCGACCAGGCAAATGGGGTCGCCTTGTTCGTGTTTCCGGGGATCTCCTCAACGAAGCTGAGCAGGTCGATGAAGGTCTCGATCGCCTCTGTCGTTTGGCCGGCCTCTTCCAGAGCGACCGCGTGTTGATAGCGCAGTCTGTAGTCTTTCGGATGCGACGGCAGCAGCCCCTGGAGAAAGGGCGCCGCCACGTCCCAGGAGCCGATGGACATCATGGTGTCCGCGATCGACTCGGCATCGCGGGGGTCCATCCGCTCTCCTCCGGCCACCTCTGTAAGGATGCGGAAACCCTCTTCTCTGCTGCCATGCTGAATGTGGAGCCGGGCAATCTTCAGGCGGGTCTTGCTGGTGCCGTCCAGGGCCAGCGCCCGCTCGAGCGTCTGAACCGCCCCTCGCCAGTCGCCCTGGGCCTCTTCGACGCCGGCCAGCTCATAGAGCAACGAAAGGTCCTCGGTTTGCAGACGCGATGCCTCCAGCAGGGCCTGTCGGCGTTCTTCGTACTTGCCCATCTGCCTGTATACCTCGGCCAGAGCCAGCAGCGGCACCGCCGAGGCACGGTCTCTCTGCCGCTGTCGCTGGAGCCGATCGATCAATTCGCCGAGCCCGCCGACCTCTCCGGCGGCTTCGGCCATGTCGCGGATGCAGCCGAGCTTCCCCGGGACGTCCTTCGCCGCCTCATACAACCGCCAGTACGTGCGCTGGGCCTGCTCGTATTGGCCTCGCGAGGCGTACAGTCTGGCCAGTCGTGCCAGAATCTCGGTGTCACCCTCGAACTCCCGACTGGCCGCTTCCGCCGCCGCGACCGCCTCCTCGTTGCGTCCCATGGCATCCAGAAGCCGGGCATGATACAGATGCGGCGCGGGACTCGTCGGGGCGATCTGCTTCCACTGTCGGACCCATTGGAGCGCATCCTCGTAACGCCCGCACGTCTCATACGCCTCGACCAGATCACGCATGAGGTTCGGCTCCCGCGTACCGGTCCGGGCCAACAACTTCTCAATCCCCTCGGCCACCCGTACCCAGTCGCGGCGCGCGCGATAGAGGTCGATCTGCTGTCGCATCGCGATCTCCGGATTGGTCCGTATGGCCTCCGTCAGCACCGCGTCGGCCTCGCCCGGCCTGCCTTGGAACTCGAGCAACTCACTGAGCAAACACGCTTGTTGAATGGTCAACCGGTCCATGGCCCTCATCTCGCGGACCATCTGCCCGGCCTTCTCATCGGAGTCGACCGCCGCCATGACCTGAGACAGCGCCGTGCGGACCATGGGATAATCCTTGGCCATCTGCAATTGGCGCATCGCCCAGACGAGCGCCTTGTCGAAGGCCTTCAGGCGAATCGCCGTTCGGCAGAGATGGTTCAGATAGGTCACATCGTTGGAGAACTCACGATATCGCGCCTCGGCCCATGGCAGGGCAAGATCGGCGTGATCGCGCGCGATGACGGCGTTGCAGGCGCGCATCATCATCTGCAGGTCCCCCTCGTGGGCCACCGTTTGGAGGATGCGCAAGGCCTCCTCCTGCCGGTTGGAACGATACAGGAACTCCGCATAGACCTGCCGGACGCTGAGGTTTCCCGGCAGAGCGGCAATCATCTGCTGGTAGACGCCCCCGGCCCGTTCACGCAGTCCGTATTGCTCCAGCAGCCCCGCCACACGCAAGTAGGCGTACTCGCTCTTGTCCGACAAATCGAGGAAGCGCGCCAGTCTGACCGCCGCCTGCTCATCCTGCTGATTCCGGTGATACAAATCGGCCAGACGAACCAGGATTTCGCTATCCCGTTGGTCGCGTTCGAACAACTGCTCCAACAGTGGAATGGCCTTGTCCAGTTGACCGGCGTCCGCCAGGATATTGGCGTAGGCCTTCTGGTTGGCGATGTCGCCGGGAGTGACTTCGAGCATCTCTCGAAACATCTTCAGGGCCTCATCGGTCGCGCCCGTCTGGAGCAGCAGATCGGCCAGTCGCCGTCTCAGACCGGTCCGTTCGGGATGCCTCTCGACCAGACCGGTCAGGTAATCCTTCAACCCGTCGATGTTGTCGTTTCGCTCGAACACTCGCTCGACCTGGGCGTAAACCTGGTTCTCGAGCCATGATCCTTCGCCGACCATCTCGAACGCGCCTGTGTAGACCTCCAAAGCCTTGTCGGTGTCGCCCTTGTACTGATGGATATCGCCTTGGCGAAGCCGACGCATCACAGCTTTGTAGGGGTCCCGCGTCATCCCAATCAGTTCTTCGTTCGTCTTGAGGGCGTCGTCGAAGAGCCCCTCTCTGATCTGCAGCTCGATCAGCTCTTCACAGAGTTCCTGGTGCTCGCCTCCGGCCTCAAGCAACTGCCTCCACAGAGCAGCGGCCTTGTCTTTCTGATTCGTGCGGATGTAGAGTTCGCCCAGCAGTCGGCTCGCCTTCTCGGCCGTCTCGCTGGTACAAGACAATCTGCGAGCGGCGGCGAGATCGGAAATGGCGGACTCGAAGTTCAGATTGCGGGCTTCGACCCTTGCCCGATGGAACAGGTATTCGCAAGTGACTGAACTGTCTGTGGGCACATCCCTGTAGAGTTCCAACGCCTTGGCATCCTGGCCTTGCCGCTCATAGAAGAGAGCCAGCAACAGCCGACTACCGATGTCTTTCTGCCCATCGAGGTTCGCCTTGAGAAAGGCCTCGAGCTGGTCAACCGTCTTCGTATCGAGCCATGCCTGATAGAATCTGTCATAGAGATAGCTGTTGCCCGGCTGCTCCCGCAGTAGCGCAAAATACCTGTCCGATGGATCCTCCCCCGCCTGGGCCGGACTCCATCGACCGGACAACAGGACAAGCCCGATCAGTACGAGATGTCTGACAAATCGGCTCGTCCACAGAATCCCCTCCGAACCTCTCGTGGACACGGGCGATGTCCGTGAGCCAACCGACCCGCCGCGAGGACACCGAAGGCCAACCAAGAGCATATTGCGATATAACCTCATTGCAGTGAACCAGTTAACGAAATTTACCATGAGAAACAGCCGAGACCGCGTCGAGCGTTCCGCGCGGTCCCATCCTTAAGTCGCAGCGACCCGTTCTGAGACTCAAAAAAAGAGTGCTTCATGGGGTTCCGAGAGGGGGGAGGATAACACCGGCGGGTCAGTTCCGACCGGACATCTGAAGGGGTTGACGCCGGGCGGGGCGTACGAGAAGGGTGTACAATTGGAGCGATCCGCCCGAACCCACGTGGGAATTTCGAGCGACGCCAGTCATTTCATGCACCTATGCCGAAAGAGATATCATCTCTTGTAGCGATATGCCCACCCTGCCGCCATGTAATCGATATCCGATGTCTGCCCCTCGGGCGGATATTCGATGCCGTACAACGCCACGCCTTGCGTGAGCAGCTTGTCCACGCGCTCGATGGTGAAGCGGTCTCGCCACTTGCGTACCTCCGAATGGCCGTCGCAGAAGCCCAGCACGCTGCTGTCACCGTGATTGACGGCCATCGGCCCCCACCAGCCCCACCGGGACAACTGCGTGTACTCAGGCGCCCCCAGAACGAAGTGGTGACTGGAGTTCCAGTTTCGCGTCTCGGCGCTCTCGACGAACACATATCGTGTCGAAGGCGAGGAGATCTCGTCGAATCTCCTGATCTGATGGTTGTAGCGAGAGTCGCCTGGGTCCGTGACATAGTACAGGCATTGAGGAATCGAATAGGTGACAAAGACACGGGTCCCGTCATACATGCTCTTGCGGATGTTGTCGCCGGGGCAGTGATAGACTTTCGGGTTCTTGACATACGGAAACAGGACCCCTTCGGTGATCCCGCGAATCTCGTCCTCATCCGTCACCGGGGGTTCCGTCTGCGAGATGCTCATCCGATTGCCGCCCTCGTCGCGCGGGATGCCGCACCAGCCGATGAACTTCCCGCCCGGCTCCGTCGCGTTGTCCTCGCAGCTCATGATGCGGCCGTCGTTGTCCTGCATGTACATGTACCAGCCCAGCGAGAGGTTCTTGGTGTTGCTCAGACACGCGGTCGTAGCGGCCTTCTTCTTGGCCAGGCTCAAAGCGGGCATGATAACCGCCATCAGCAGGGAGATGATCGCGATGACCACCAGCAATTCGATCAGGGTGAACGCTCGTGTCTTCATCCTTCTGCCCTTCCGTACGCACAATGGCGGTTCCAGATGTAGCCAACAGACACCAAGCATACCTCATCTGCACGCACTCAGACGCGGTCGCATGCCCGGCGATGAACCACAAAAGTCAGGCCATCCTACGGCGTATCGAACGGCGTCGTGCGTCCCGCGAGCCATGCAATCTCGCCGTGGGACAGGGCCCGGCCATACAAATAGACTTCGTCGATCGCACCGGGGAAATAGCGAATCAGATTGTCATGCTTGAGAACGCCGATCGTTATGTTCTGCAGCACCTGGCCAAATTCGCTGCTGTCGTCGGCCTGGCCCGCTACTTCGCCGTTGATGTACAGCGTACTGGTCTGTGCCGTCTTGACGACTCCCACATGATGCCAGGCGCCGTCGTCGGCGGTCGCGGTGCTGTAGATGTCCGTTCCACCCGATGTGCCGAGAGGGGCCCGATGCAGAAATCGCAGCGTGCCGTCACCGCGAAGCTCCAGGAGGATGCCGTGCGCTCCGGCCGAGTCGTAGACCGAAAGCAGATCCCGTTCCCCCGTGCCACCATCGACGCGGAACCACAGGGCCGCCGAATATGTCGGCAGATCATAGGCCCCTTCAACACGAACGTAATCGGCCACTCCGTCGAGCTGAATTGCCTGACCGGTCCGTCCGCCGGCGAATACCGGCGAGCCAACGATGACGCCATTGCGCGTCCCGCTGCCATCGTTGGCGGTGCCTTCAAAGGCAAAGTAACCAACCAGACTCCCCCTATCAGGTTCGACGGGGGTGATGGCATGGCGTTCGCGAGGAGACAGAGCGACATCGTCAATGAACAGAAGACCGTTCCCACCCTGCAGCCCGATGGTCACTTCCCTGACACGGCGGAGATCGGTGCCGACAAAGCCCGCCAGATCGATATACCAGAACTGCCACGACTTGAGCCGCAGGTTCTCGGCGTCCCCGCCGTAGAGGACCCTGCTGCCGTTGACCTCGACATACATCTGTCCGGGCGTGTTGCCTGGATCGCCGTAGAACCACAGCGTCAGCGCCTTGACGCCGTGCCGGGTCCAGTCCAGAGGCTCGTCAAATGTGCGTACTGCTTCCGACACAGCAGCCGAAGCGCTGTCATAGAACAGCGGCATTGATTGCCTTCCGCCATGAACGATCGTCTGCTCGGCAAACGGGGACTGGAGGTATCCAACCGTCGAGCCGGTGTCGTTCACCCAACCATCGATCCATGTGTCGAAAATCGTGTTCTCTTCATCGTTGTACTGTTCGAAATCTTCCACCACAATCGACGGCTGCGTCGAGAAGCTCCAGATCTCGCCTTCCCACTTATCCGATGATTCGGCCGCACTGAGTTCGTCCACCCGCCAGTAATAGGTCCGGCCCAATTCGAGCAGGCCATCGGCGTCCAATCGCGGTTCGCTCGTGACCGCGACCGGAGCCGCCCCATCAGCTCTCTCAACGAGCTGCGATTCGTCTGTACTCAGATGGATCTCATGTGCGACGACATCCCGGCCGGCGCGCCAATTCAGTATGACATCCGGCCTGACATCGACCACTCCTGAGGCCGGCTCCGGCTCCCGCGCCTGAACCGGGATGTAGAGGAAACGCACTTCGCTGAGCCCGAACTGGCCTATGGTCCCGAAGCCGCTGTTGACGATCAGCCGCACGTGCCGGGCCGCGACACCGCCGAGATCCACCGTCGTGTTATACGTATAGGTGTTTCGGGCGGTGGCCTGAGCCAGCAAGACGTTGCCCAACGTCATCCAATCCATCCCATCGACGCTGTATTCCACAGTGACGTCCTTGAGGCCGAAGCCCAGTACCGGCTCGAACATCACGTTGTAGTTCCAGATCAGCATCTCGTGGAGCTTGTAGAGCCGATCGAACTCGAACGCGATGTGCAGCGGCTCGTCCCCGACCGGCGTAGCCAGCCACATATCGCCGCCGTCGACAGAGTGCTGGTCGAGTGCGTCGAGTCCGGAGCCGTCGACCACGTTCTCCGGCCCCAAGCCAGCATCCGAGTCGCCATTGCTCGTAGCGACAACGCCCCGGATGGGGTACGCCTTGGGCTCAACTGTAAAACTCCAGATGTCGCCTTTGTAGACGGCATTGTCCGGCGCACCGTTGACCTCATCGACGCGCCAGTAATAAGTCGTCCCGAAATCGAGCCAATCGGGTGGATCGTAGCTGGTTGCCGTCTGCCCCCGGCTGACCAGAATTCCCATCGGATTGGCTCTGTCGGCTGCACTGACATCATCATAGGTGGTCCCGATATAGACATCGTGCATGTGTGCGAACCGCCCCGGCGTCCAGCTCAGGATGGTGGTATCGTACGGCACGTCCGTCGCTTGATTCGAAGGATGCGGATTCAAGGCCTTGGACGGGTCCGTCACCAGTGAGAGGACCAAAGCATTGAGAAAACCAAAGGGGTGGTTGGCGCCGGATTCCTCGCGAGTTTCTTCTCCAGCAACCACCTCCAGGACGATCGTACCATTGGCATTGGCCGAGACGAGTCCCGAGAATGCGTAGTCATCGGCCTGCGTCGGAGTCTCCGTATTCACGAATCGCGCCTGGAGGACGCGCTCTCCATCGCTCATCCAATCTCCAACACGAAGTCCCTCGCTGGAGGTGTCGAAGGCGTAGACCGTGACTTCATAGAGTCCGTTCGGCATCAATCCGGACAGTGTTACCGTCATCCCGCCGGGCCTGCTGAAGAGAAAATCACGATAGATCTGTTCAAACGGCACACCGACCGGCGCATCTCTTCGCCGGGAATCCAGCGTGCCCGCAAACTCCACCTTGACACCGTTGACAACCGTGCCGCTGTCGGCCAGGGTAAAAGGCGTGAAGCCCTCTTCGGTTTGCGCCGCCGTATTGTTGTCCGGGTGATTGATGTCCAATTGGAGTATCGGTGTCGAAGCCTTCGCAGCCCCCGCGCCCAACCAAAGGCACAACCACATCACTATCCGCCGCTTGTTCATCATGCTCTCCTTTCCGTCAGACAGGACCTCACGCGGTGTAGCGGCAATCGTTGTCCGACCCGGCTGCCAGGGAGCCGGTCCGGCCCGCGCCGCTGAAATGGAACCGCGTCACTATAGAAAACGCTGCCAAGTGCGTTGCTCTGCTCTCTGGTCGTCAGGGCATCTGCATGCAGCCATCACTTCCTCCGATTGTAAGGCCTCGCGCCCATGCGCGCCGGCGGCCCGGGCATTTCCGCCCGGTTGGGCAAACACCCACCTTCTGCTATCGTACCAGATACGCGCTTACATGAGAGGCAAAAAGCCGTATCTTCCAAGACTGCCGCATCGTCGCAGGCGGTCGTCTCCGTTTCCGGCCCGGGAGCAGCCGCACCTGTCGCCTCCCTCCGTTTCACCCGGAACGAGATGACAGAAAACCATAAGCAATTACCAGGGCGAATCTTACATCACGCGGCGTGGTCGGAACCGCTCAGGGACCGGGCTGACGTTTGGGCAATTGCACGGACTCGTTGACTGAAAAGAGACGCGGCGAGGTGTCTTCTCAGCATATCTCGCCGAGAAGGTGGGTTTTCTCGATGACGAGTGCTCCGGAGGCGACAGGCGCACATGCCACAACCTCCGCAGCAGGTGAAGTTACCGGCCGTCCTGTCCCTGTTTCGGTCTATGCTACTCCCGACCTTGCCGCATCCACTCCCAGATCGCGTTGCGCCACAAGGCGACTCGCTGCTTCTCCGCATCCGTTGCGGCCAGTTCCTCTGCCTGCACGATGAGACGTCTGAACTCCTCCATCCGCTCCGGTGTCCCCAGGCGTTCCCAGGCCACCTTCTTCCAGTCGATGCCGTTAGCACGGTAATATGGAGGCGGGTAGTTCGCCGGATCGCAGGCAGTTCTCTCCAGACTCAGATAGAACTCCTTCATCGAATCGCCCGCAGCTCCAAAGTACAGGCGGAAGAACTCGTCGATCAGCCCGTCAACATCCACGTCCGGATCGTCCCAGACCTTGGCCATGACACACTGCTCAAGCTGATCCTGCTCGCCGCACTCGAAGATGCCTCGAACCTCATCTCGGATGAACATCTGCATGGCCCGGGCGGTCTCGTGGACCATGACGTGGGGGAAGCACTTCCACCGGTCGATCAGGGCAGGCTCCATAGGATGATGATAGTAGACCCAGAGGAACATGGGCGCCTGGGATTTCTCCTGCCACTGGCGATAGAACCGCAGATCGTTCTCTTTCATCTCAGCATGGACCGGATAGTAGCAGGTGTGCAGGCACGGCGCGACTGAAACATTGGATTCCAGGTCAGCGTCCGGCGCAAACGCATAGCTCCAGTATGCCAAGGTGGCGATGTACTTGTCCGGATGGGTTCTGCGCACCTCGCGCGCGACAGCATTGACAAACGAGAACCAGTAGTCGCTCATCTCGCCGCTGCTGAAGAAGCCGGTCTTGCGAGTTCGCCCCCTATCGAGAAGCTCCTGGCACGCCTCGCATGTGCACAGATTGATATTGTCGTCGGGAACAATGGCAAAGTAGTCTCCCATCGCCTTCCACCCCTCCGGCAGTTTGCCTTTGCCATCGAAGTAGTCGCGTGCCATCTGCGCCACCTGGCTCACCAGCTTGGGGTTGGTGTAGCACAACTGCGAGCCAAGGCCCCTTGGGTTCTTGCACTGGTATTCGGGGTCGTTGAACACAGCTTTGATGGTGTTGCGATGGAACGTGTGGTTGCCTGCCCAACGCTCACCGCCCTGGCGCATCCGTCTCCAGTGCAGATAGACCTGCTCCTGCGTGTAATCGCCCCACTGCCCGCGCAGGAACGGCCAGGAGCCGCCGGCAAGAGCGCTGCGATGCTTCAGAGCCGGGGATCGCCGAACATCCTCACCTGCAACAGTCAGGGTAGTGCGCGCGGGGATGACAATGTTGAGGCGCGAAGGCCCATACCATCGCACGCCGCAGAAACGCTCCAGGAAGTCGTAGGCCGCCAGGCAGGTGCCCTGGTCGTCAAAGATACCCGGCAGTTCCAGCTCGCCCGCACTCCGGTCGGGATAGCCCACTACCTTCCAGTAGTCGATCTTGTGGCGCAACTGCTGGAGCGTTTGATCGGTTGTGGACCGCCCCTGTGCTTTTCGGTTCGCCTCAGTGTCCTGCCAATCGCGCCCCATCAGGATGATCGTACCCTGTCGAAACGCGATGAGATACTCCTGCGGCTGGAAGTCTGCGCCTCGAAGGCTCAACTGCCGGGTGGCAGAACTCTCCCCCACGAGGATCCGACGGCCCTCGATGTGTTCACCATCAGAACGAATGGGGATTTCCGCCCCCGTGATCTTCATGATGTGGCATTGCAGTTCCAGGGCCGCCAATCGCGCCGCGGGTGTGGGTTCTTCCGCTATGACGATCGCGCATGTGGGCGTGCCCTGTCGCACGAGGTCGAACGCCGCCGACGCATGCCGTTGCTGGCCGGAGGCGAACTGGATGACGACCGATACCACGAGTGTGACGAGGATGTGTTTCATGGTCTGAGGTCCCTGGATTCAACTCTTCTGCTGTCAGAATCTGCCGTTTGCACCGCATATTCCGTTCGGATCGAGACAACTGCGTGCGATTGTAGACACAGCGGTGCGGTTCGACAAGGAGTCCTCCCCCATTTATGCGAAGACTCCGACATCGCCAGCGGTAGTGGTGCTCGACCGACAGCCAGGACCGTCAAAGCTCGCCCCCAAGCGACGGCGGAATGACGCGGTCAAGATCGACCGCGCAGCGAAACCCGATCGTTGCACAACGGTCGAGCCCCGGCCACATCAGGAGGAATTTCGCGGCAAAGCCGCACGGCTGAGGCCCGCCATCAGCATACCAGTGCGACCCCTGCGCCTTGTAGTACGAGCCTCCCTTGACGACGCAGAATCGCGTCCGGCCGTCACTTCGCTCGCTTTCGGTCCACTCCCAAGTATTGTCGCACATATCGTAACACCCGAATGGGGACCGGCCTTGCGGGAATGCCGTCACGGAAGCAGTCCCGCCGCTGCGTCCATCGTTGCAGCGGCCGTCTTCCCACGCATCACCCCAGGGATACGCACGTCCGTCCGGGCCTTGTGCGGCGTATTGCCACTCCTGCTCCGTGGGCAGCCGCTTGCCCGCCCAGCGGGCGTAGGCTCGTGCATCCTCCAGGTCCACGTACACAACCGGATGCTCCTCCAGGCCCGGGGGTACCCGGCCGTTGTGCCAGTGTCTCAGAAAATTCTCTCCATGGACCGGTCTGTAGCCCGTCTGCCGGAGAAACTCCGCGTATTGGCGGTTGGTCACAGGTGTCAGATCGATCGCATAGGGCCTCAGCCGGACCTCCCGCTCGAAGCGGACGATCGCGTGCAGGTCGCGACTTGGGTGGGCCGAAGGGTTCTGCCCGTCCAGGTGATAGAAGCCACACTCGCGATTTCGGTACTCGGTCTTCATGCGGAGATGCGCGGCCCCAATGGCAACCATGCCTTCGGGGATCTCATCTGCTCTGTATTCTGTCGTACGCTCAACAGGCCGGAGCTTCTCCGCCGCAGCCTCCAAAGCCGCGTTCCAGTCGGCAGCACCGTAGACGGCCGCCTGGCTCGCCAGGAACGCGGCAAAGTCCGCTCCCAACGACTTGCCGGCTCCCGCAACGAATGCGCCGATGCCACGAGGTGGAATCCGGCCGTCAAGCAGCAACTCGCCATCGCGCACCCGTCCCACCTCACAGCCGGCGATCAGATCGAAGCAGCCGTCACCCTCGCGATGCGGCACTCGCAACAGGGTGCCCTCGATCTGTTGCGCGGACCGGTTGACGAGCGTCCACAACCGCAGGCTGTCTTGCTCCCACAAGCTCGCATAGACGTCTGGGTGCTCTGTCGGCACCAGCGGCGTCCATTCCCGGCCCGAGAACAGCCCGACATATCGCCGCTGAATCGGCAGCATCGACCGAAGGATCGAGCGATCTCGCTGGCTCCAGCCCACCAGCGTGCCGAAGACGTTTTCCCACACGAGCATGCCGCTGCCGTTCATCCATGCGATGTGCAACTCGCCCGTGTGGTCGCGGTCCCAGCGTCGAATCTGGTGCATCATGTGCCGCCGCTCGAACCACTTGTTCCAGAGCACGCCGGGAGCCTCACTGTCGGCAAACCACTGGGCCCAGGACATGTGGTGATCGGCGACGCGCTCGACAGGCAGTGTCAGTTCCGATTCCAGGACCACGCCCGGACGCACGGCGTCCAGCCGGTCGCGCAATTCCCGCACTGCCTCATGAAGCGTATCGAGGAATATGCCATCGGCCTCGATGGCCGAGATAAGTTCGGCCAGCATCTCGACGTCAGACCTGGCCTCCCGGCGAGTCCCGGTGTCCCAGGGGTTGTAGTTGATAAAGACCTTGACGCCCCGCTCGTGCAGGGTGCGGCTGAGTTCCCGCAGTCCGGCCAGGCCGCCGGGCATGTCGCGGTAGAAATCGAACTGGTTGCGGCCATCGAAGCCGATCCTCGGGTACGCATGCCACAGGACCACGGCATCGTAGCCCCCGAACTCCGCTCGTCCTTCGTCCAGATACTCCTCGATCGTGTACCGACGGCTGACGGGATCGTAAAACCGCTGATCGCACATCATCACGAAACAGCACGAGTAGCATGACGGCACCCACGCAAACTCCTCTCGCCGATAGAGACCGCCGTCGTAGTTCAGACGCTGCCGCATCTGCTGCCGCGCGGCTGCCAGCGCGGCGCGCCAGGAGTCCCACTGCGATCGATCCGACGGCGCCGCTATCAGAGGCTTGATCTCAACAAGGTGAACATCGAGACTGCCGGGAGCAGCGCCATTGACAGACGCGGCAATCATTCCCCAAAGCAAGACAGACAGCATGGCGGACTCTCCATCCAATTCCATGAAACGCATCTGCGGTATTCCTCACTATACAGAGCCGATGCATGCGCCGACCATCGTGACCGAGACCAGCCGCATGACCGAGATCGGCTGTGCCGTCGGGCGATTCGATGCGCATGATACTGCCGGCCCCGCGTGCGCCAAGGAGCTATCGTGCCTGATCCTTCTGCATGAAGACCCCCTCACGACAATCCATTTGCTCATCCCAACGTTTTCCAGTAGATTGCCCTCTGGGTTTGGCTCATGCCAAGACACAATGAAAGATCGCCGGGGGTTTACCATGGCAACCACGAGGAAAGAGCTGGTCAACCGCATCGTCGAGAGCACCGGCGCGGGACAGAGGCTCACCAGACAGGTGGTCCAACAATTCTTCGACGAGATCATTGTGGAACTCGCCCAAGGGAATCGCCTCGAATTCCGCGACTTCGGGGTATTCGCCGTCACAACGGCCCCCGCCCGGATGGCCCGGAATCCCAGGACTCGGGAAAGAGTCGAGGTGCCGGCCCGGCGCAAAGTGGTGTTCAAGCCGGGCAGGTTGATGAAGGAAGGAGTCAACGGCGACAGAGTGAAGGTGGCCGTGAAGAACACCCCGTAGTATTGCCGCTCTATGAAGGGGGACATGCCCGATGAATCTCAACCTCAAAGAGGAGTTCCTGGGGCTTTGGAGCCGCTACTTCCCCGGCGCCGAGCTTCCGATCACCTTCCAGTACACGGAGCACTGCGGATCTGCTGAGAGGGTGAAGCCCCCCGCCGGTCACCGGTGCATCTTCGCTGAGCTGTCGAGGGTAAGAGGCGGACTGTCTCTGTGCTTTGACGCCGAATCGATTGGCTGCTTTGGCGGAACGAGATATGCGGGATTCAACGATGCCGCCATGCCGAATCTCGAGTACTTCCTTTCCTGCGGCATCCCGGGCAAGATGGAGGGTGAGCGTTACAAAAAGACCCCTGAGATCGTGAAAGCCTGGATGCACCAGGTTCCCAAACTGCAAGCGCCCGCTGAGTTCCTCGTGTTCAAACGGTGGGACCGGCTCGAAGAAACCGATGAGCCGGATGTGGTGGTCTTCTTTGCCCGACCCGATGTGCTGTCGGGACTATTCACGTTGGCCAACTTCGATGTCGCCGCACCGGACGGTGTGTGGGCTCCGTTCGGTGCCGGCTGCGCTTCGACCGTCCAGTATCCGTATCTGGAGAAGGACAGCAACACGCCGAGAGCCGTACTGGGCTTGTTTGACGTGAGCGCGCGGCCCTTCATGCCGGGCGATATGCTGACCTTTTCCGTCCCGATGAATCGCTTCAGCCGCATGGTCGGCCACATGGAAGAGAGCTTCCTCATCACCGAGTCGTGGAGCAGAGTCCGGACGAGAATCGGGAAGGTCCGGCAGGATCTTCCGGAGCAATCGATTTGACGAGGAGAACGCAATGAACCGATCCACAACTCATATCTGGATCGTTGTAGCCGTCCTTCTGTCGCCTTGCACCTGGGGCCAACAGGCCGCGCGCAATTCGGACACGGTGACAGTCGTGCCCGAAGAGACCGAGGAACTATTGGCCAATCCGGGTATGGGTTGGCAGACATTCCATCGGACCCGGAACCAGGATAAGAACCTGCCCGATTGGATTCCTTCAACCGTTCACTACGCCCGATGGGGCTGGGGCCAGATCGAGCCTCGTCCAGGCGAGATCGACTATGCCTTCCTCGATGATGCGCTGCGGCAGACCCGTGCGGCCGGTCAGCGACTGGCGTTTCGCATCATGTGCTGTTCGACATCGCCCGGCAGACCATACCATCCGGCGTGGCTCCAGAACGTGGGCGGTCGGATCATCCTGGCCGACTACGGCGGGCAAGAAGAACTGGCCATCCCTGACCTGGACGACCCGGACGTGCTGGCCAGGCACCTGCATTTCATCGAACGACTGGGACAGCGTTACGACGGCCATCCGGACATCGATCACGTGGATCTGGGCACCGTCGGCTGGTGGGGCGAATGGCATATGAGCAACTCCACAATCGCCACGATGCCGACGGTGGAGAACCGCAGGCGGATCATCGACGCCTATGCAAACGCCTTCAAGAAGACGCCGCTGCTGATGCTCATCGGCGACCCGGAGAGCCTGGCCTGCGCCGCCGAGCGCGGCGCCGGATGGCGGGCCGACTGCCTCGGCGACATGGGCGGCTTCTCGAAAACGTGGTGCCACATGTGCGATGCGTACCCGCAACTGGTC
The DNA here is from genome assembly GCA_001603075.1 of Phycisphaerales bacterium Planc_01. Taxonomy (GTDB): domain Bacteria; phylum Planctomycetota; class Phycisphaerae; order Sedimentisphaerales; family Anaerobacaceae; genus Anaerobaca. The sequence continues at coordinate 171,995 of LVBB01000109.1, forward strand.
CACAAGGCGGGTGTGGCGGATGCATGGAGAACGGCGCCAGTGGCCTGGGAGAGCTGCTGGGACATGCGCCGATGGGTGAGCGAGGGCTGGTCGCTTCGATATATCTTCAACTACGCCCTGGCCATGCACGGCTCCTACCTCAACAACAAGTCGGCTCCGTTGCCTGAGGGCGACGACGTGCGTCAGGAAATCGAGAGGTTCCTTCGCCGGCTCGGCTACCGTCTTGTCCTGCGGGAGTTACGGCATCCGGAACGCGCACACCCAGGGGATACGGTGGCACTCGCAACGACGTGGCAGAACGTGGGTTCGGCCCCCTGCTATCGACCCTACCGTCCGGCGTATCGGCTGACACACGAGCACGGGCAAAGCCGAATACTCATCGGCAACGCAACCGTCGAGACGTGGATGCCCGGCACGGTGGACGTGCTTGGCGAAGAGTTCCTCAAAGACCCGCCGGACCTGCCACCCGGAAAGACAGTCACGGTCGTGGACCAGGTCGTACTACCGGCGGACCTGCACGCGGGCCGACACGCCCTCGCCGTCGCGATCGTGGGCGAGCACTCATCTGAACCGGTTGTGAGACTCGCCATCAAAGGCCGATCCGAGGATGGCTGGTATCCTTTGAGTGAGATCATCGTCCATAGGTAGTCACGCTGTAGGCACGATCCTCTGTGCCCTTTCGATTCGCAGATGGGCCTTATCGTGCTATCGCAACGCGACCTGACATTGTGATGGTGCGTCATCCAGCCGTCGCAGGATGGCCGCGATCTTCTCGATGTAGTAGAGGTCCGCCTTACACCACGGCTGATCGAGCTTCGCCGCCAGCGCCTCGGCAGAGAACTCGCATCCGCCGGCGGCGGCAGCGAAGATGCCCCGCGACAGATGGGGCGGCGAGATGTAGTTCTCCCCTCCGATCATGCGTTCGCCGTAGGCCTGATACCAGAGCGGCAGTCCCTGCATCAGGGCGTGAACGTTCCGTTCCAGGGCCTGGCCCGCATATTGACCGAGCAACGCGCCGACCTCCGGCGTCAGGCCCACGTAGCGCGGCACCTTGGCGCCGTGCAGTCCCTTGCTCACCGCGCGGGTGGGCCGGATCAGCCATGTATCGGCCCGCTCGTGATGCACGCGTTCGGTCGCCATACGCGCGAACAGCGCGGCAGCACGCTGCACGTCCTCACCGGTGCCGATCCGTCGAAAGAGCCGCCCCGCCGCCAGAACGCCGGCCAGTTGTCCGTTCAAACGCTCCGCCTCATCCTGCACACCGGCGTGGTCAAACAGAAACTTCTCTTCCGCGAAGTCGGTGAAGATCTCGCGAACCGCCCCGAGCTTCCCTTGGACGCGGTCCCATCGGTCCGCATAGTGAGCGTAGGCCCACACGGCGTACAGGTCCTCGATGCTCGCAGTACAGGCGACCTGCCGATCGGCGAACTGCTTCATGCCGGGACCAAGGTCGTGGGGCTCGCGTCGTTTTCCATCGCTGTCGCTGACGGGCTTGTCCAGAGGGACCCCGGCGTCCCACAGCCCGTCCAGAAGGGCAATGGCCTTCGCCCGGACCTCAGGCTGGAGGTGGGGCAGCGAAAGTGCCACGGCCTGCATCGTCTCAGCCGACCGCCAGAAGTGCCGTTCCTCTCCGCTGATACCCAACTGCACGACAAGCGGGGCCCACGGACCGTCCTCGATCAACTCTCGAACCTGTTCGGCCAGACGACTTCGCAGGGCGGCCGCCCGCACCGAATTGTCCTGGCGAACCTGCGTTGCCGGCGACCGCTCGAAGAACGAACGCAGGTCGTTCGATCCGAGGACGATCCTCTCGATGCGGTCGTCGAAGCCGCCGGCCCCGTGCGAGGCTACATTGCCGCCTGCGACGCACCAGGACAATTCGCTCTTCTTCGGCGTCGGCGGTTCGGCGCCTCCGCCAGCCGCCGTGGGCACATCGGGTCCGGCGATGCAGACGACCTGCGAGCCGACGATCCAGAACAGCCGGCCCTCAGCCGCGGCGCAGATCGACCGGTCGGGACCATGCCACTCGTTGGGCATGCCGGTCAGATAACCTTGCAGCGCCAGTTTGGCGGCCCCGTCGAACCCCCCTTCGACGGCCGACGGACCGAAGATGCCGCCGTACGTGTCCCGGCCCGACCAGATCGGTGTCGCCTTCATACTGTCGAGATCGAGACCGCCCAACATGCCTTGATGATGCCCCACAAGCACATTGCCCATTAGAGACAACGACTGCGTCTCGTCGCCGATCATTGGAAAGGCGTACCAGTCGCGCTCGTTGTCGCTGGAAGGCCAGTACCAGTCGAAGCGGCCGGTCTGCCGCTCGAGGCGCCCCAGCACGTTGTACCGCCGGACCCCCCGAAGGTAGTACGTCATCGCCGAACGGGCGAAGGTGTAGAGTTCGCCGGTTTTGGGATGGAACGTCGGGGGAGTGGGCGGATTGTGCAGGCCGACGGTGAACAGGACCGGCGCGATCCACGGCTCGGTCCCGTCGGCCAGATCGAAGGCATAGAAACAGCGGTCGTACGGGTGATCCCCGAGGTAACGGACGATCCCGTCCTGCTCGGCCTCGCGCCGCTGCGGCGTGGGGTGCATGACCAGATCGCCCCACTGGTCCATAAGAACCTTGTCCCGCGGACCAAGGGGAATCGACTGCTGGATCTGCTTGAGCAGAGCGCCGTTGCGGTCCATCACCGTATGGAATGAATCGGCCGGGTTCGCGCGAACGATCGCCAGGTCCTGCCAGATCGTCGGCCCCTGATCGCGCAGCGATAAGCCCGCCAGCTTCGGCGACTTCCACAGTAGCGCCCCATCGGGATCGAGGCAATACACGTGCATGTCCTCCGAGCCGAAGACGATCCTGCGTCCGTCGAGCGAGAGCGATGCCGGCTTGAGGATCATCCCACCCGTCGTGAACGTCCAGCGTCTGGCACCTGTGCGCGCATCGACGGCATGGAAGACGCCCGCCCGATCCCCGAAGTAGACGTTTCGCCCGTCGCAGGCCGGCGCGACCCAGATGCCCGCCCCGGCGTCATACGTCCAGATCAGCGACCCATCGCCGGCGTCGAGGCAGTACAGCGTGCCCTTGTCGAACGCCTCATCGGCGCCGAAGTAGAGCCGGCCCTGCCCATAGCAAGCTGAAGCACCGATGGGACCGCCCGCCTGAAAGGTCCAACGGGTCCGCCCGTCTGCCACGTCCAAGGCGTGCATGCGACCGGCGAACGTCCCCACGAAACACATGCCGTCCGCAACAATGGCCTCGATGCGCGTGGCGATCATCTCAGCGTGAAAGTCACGATACCACTTTCGCTCGTACGGACCCCGGACGATCTCGTCGGTATATCCGCTGCGCTGATGGTCGCGATGCAGGGTGGGCCAGTCGCCGGCGACGGCGATGGAAATCTCGCCGCCTGCCGCCAGAGCAAAACCCATAACCAGCATTGAAGCGGTGCGCCTGGTCATCCGACAAAACCCTCCCCAAAAAACCACTGGAGCCGGCAGGAATCAGTGCAAGGGCAATCCTGGCATTCCGCAAGCAGCCGATCCCATCGAACCCGAATCTTCGATGTTATCCCTCCAGCGACCAGCCCTCGCGATACTCGCTGTGGAGCAACTGGTTGGCCGCATCGTCGTTGGTAAACCGCCCGGCAGGGCCGTTCCACTGCAGCGGCCTGCTCGTGCGAAGCGCGATGTTGCCAAGCAGCACAAACTCGGCCAGAAGCCCGGCCGTGGGGAAGTGGGTTCCTGCCGGCTCACCGCCCCGGCATGCATCGAACCACTCTCTCCACGTTCCCGCGCGGCGAGGCAGCGTGCGCGGTACGTCCGCGAACCTCCTGGCCCGCTCTTCGGGAAAGACCTTTGGACCGAGCATGAATCCCTCGTCGCCGATATACATTTCCCCGCTCTCGGGCAGTGGGAAGCCCGGTTTGGGGCTCAGCGGTTTCAGCCCCCCGTCATACCATACGACGCGAACCGGCGGCATGTCCTCGCGGGCGGGAAACTCGTAGGCAACCATCGAAGCCAACGGGGCTGTCTCCGTCATGACCTTCGACGACACGGCCGATACGCTCACCGGGCTGGTCAGCTTCAGCGCGCGGAATGGGGTGTTGGCGTGATGGCAGCCCATGTCGCCCAGCGCGCCGGTCCCGAAATCCCACCAGCCGCGAAAATTCCACGGATGATAGACGCTTTCGTGGTAACGCGGATCGACCTGCTCCAGGGCAAGGTGCCCCTCCGGCCAGACTTTCTTGAACGGCCGCATCGCCGCCGGCCCAATCCAGAGATCCCAATCCAGCGTCTTCGGCACGGGGTCTTCACCGGCCGGGCGCGTCATGCCCTGCGGCCACCAGGGGCGGTCGCTCCACAGGTGCAGTTCGCGCACCGGGCCGATCGCCCCCGCCCAGATCAGCTCGCAGGTCCGGCACGCGGCTTCGCTCGTATTCGGTGAGGACGTGTCGGTTGTGGCCACTCCAGCCTCGCGGGCTGTCGCCACTACGGCGCGGCATTCGCGGATGGTACGCGTGATGGGCTTGACGCAACAGACGTGCTTCTTCCTGCGAAGTGCCGGCAGCACAATGACCGCATGCGTATGGTCCGGCGTGCCGCAGTAGACCGCGTCGATCTGCGGATCCATCGCCTCGAACATCTCGCGGTAGTCGCGGAACCGCCTGGCCTGGGGCCACTGATCGTAGGCTTTCTTCGCATATACGTCGTCCACATCGCACAAGGCAACGATTTGAAAGCCGGCCTCTTCGCACGCACGAAGCTGTGGGAACCCGACGCCGCCGACGCCGACGCCTGCCAGTGTGAGCTTGTCGCTCGGAGCCGTGTGACCGGCGCCGCCGAGTACATGACGTGGCACGATGGCGATCGATGCGGCCGCCGCGGCGGCGCCGCGGAGCCACTGCCGACGTGTGGGATACTGGGACATGATCGTCTCTCCTTGCCTTTATCCTGGATTGGCTCAACGATCGAGACGCAGGATGCGGAAGTTCTCGAAGCGAACCCAGTGCTCGACCTCGGGCGGACCGTGGTAGCCTTGAATGCTCACCTGGTCGTCGCCCGGCCCAGGCAACGTGCCTTCGGCCGCCGTGAGAAACTCGCCGGTCGCATTGGGCCGATACTGCGCGATCCACTGCTCGCCCTCGACGACCAGCCGCAACTGAACCGTCTCAGCATCCATAGGCTTGTGGCCGGGAATGATGCGCAACTCGCCGTCGACGAGTTCCTTCACGAGCTTGAAGACAGGCTTGCCATCGGTGTACCAGGTGATCCCCGCCTGCTCGTACTGCTGTGTCAGACGGGGCATCGTCACAGTCACCTCGAAGGCGAATTGGCCCTCGCGGCGGTCAGGAGCCGGACGCAGAAGCGCGTTGTTCACGGTCTGGGCGTTGCCCGGCTCGATGCGAATCTCCAGTGCACCGTTGCGAAGGCGCCAGGACTCGGGGTTCTCGCGCAGCCAAGTCCAGCCGTCGGCCAGTCTGCCTTCGAAACGGTCCTCGAACACGACCTGCCGATCCGCCGGCGACTCGGCCATCGGCGCCGGTTGCGCCCGACAACCCGAACCCGTGACAACGAACCCCACCGATACCAGAACCCACGTTGCTGTACGAATGCTCTTCATCATGCCGTACCTCTGCCAGAAGTGAAGGGACGCTGATTCCGGCGGGAGGATTCCCGCGCGAACGGTTGCGAGGTGGACTGGCTCTTGAAGGTCTGGATGCGAGTCTCCCGAAAAAGGGCCGGATCAGGGACTGCCGACTGAGAAACACCCCAGCCAATGCCGGCAGGCCAACCGCCGGCACGCCCATCAAGCTAATCGTGAAATGGTTGGTCCGTCAAGCACTTCCGTGATCGCCTTGTCGGTCTGACCCGCCCGGGCTCCCGCACGACAAGACAGGCTGCCCCACAGACCGCGACCGCGCTCGCATCAAGGACGACTCCTCAGTCGCCGAGCCCCGGCGACCCACCGGCCTGGGCGCTCGGACGCCAGGCGTCTCTGGTGTCGAGCGAGTCCGGCCCGGCCGGATCCTTGACCGTCAACGAGAAGCCTCGGCCGTCAGTCATCGAATGCCAATTGTCGCGGTAGGTAAAGCTCTGGATGACAGCACCTGTCGCATCCCGGAGTTCGATCCGCTCACCCGCGTTGCTGAGCTTGCCCGAATACGGCCCGACAACGGGCAGACCTGCGCCGTAGGCCGCCTCGAAAGCCGCCATATCTTCGGCCACCAGGACGTGGGCTCCAGGCGGCAGTTCGACGCCGGCAAAGGTGAACTGAATCCCGTCGGTGAACGCGACGAGGTTCAGGTTGATCGTCTCATACCCGATGTTGGTCAGTTCGACGTATTCGCCGTTCGGATCGACAGGATGATACATCAGCTCACTGACGCGAAGGTTCTCGGCCACCGGCCCGACGCCAAACGTCACCTCGTTCAACGCGCTCCACGTCTGTCCGTCGAACGCCCGCGCCGCGATCCGCACGCTCTCGGTCAGCATCAGCGGCCGAACGTACTGCACGGCGTTCGGTGAGACGCCACTGGGAACGGCGCCGCCGCTGCCCATGATCGAGGTCAACTCCACGGAGATCAGGAAATCGGAGCTGGACGCGCCGGCGTTCAGGCCGTGAATCGCCAGGATGTTACGGCCCAGACGCATCTGATGGATCGCCGAGGAGATATCGAACGTCTCGAAATGCACGGCGTCGGCGTCCGAATGACTGCCCGCAGCGCCCGAGTTCCACGACGGCACACCATCGAACATGGCCCGCTGCACTTCCACCCCGTTGAGGTACGCCACGAAGCCGTCGTCATATCGAACCTTCAGTCTCAATCCGGCGGCCTCGATCAGGCCGTCAGGTGTCACGTCGAACGGAATGCGGATGTAGCAGCTTGTGTTACGCCCATACATGGCGTCATGCACGTCGATGCCGAAGAGACGTTCGTAACCCGTACTGCGCTCATAGCCGACGCCGCCTGCGCCGCTGATCCAGGTCGAGTCGTCGAAATCCAGTCCGCGCCAGCCGTCGCCGATGGATGCCGTAGGGACCAGGACCTTCTTCGGCGCATCCTCCGTGACCCACGCGAACTCCGCGCCCGTTTGGCCCCCCGAACCGGGCCGGCGCGGATCGCTGCCGTCCAGGGTATACCAGACCGTGCCGGGATTGCCCGTCATCGAGACGATGCCCCCGGACGGGATCTGCCCGCCGTGCTGGGCGAAGCCTTGCGCGCGAAACTCGGGCGGCTCAATGTTGGGATACAGACCAGCCCCCCTGAGCCACCCGAGCACCTGATTGCCACGGTTCGGGAACAAGCCCGTCAGCTTGGTCGTCTGCGTATTGAGCCAGTCCTGCTGCGTGTGAGGACGCGTCTGGCGGTTGTCGCCCCACCTCGCCGACTCGCCCACGATCGCCCGCTCGATCTGACCCATTCTGAAGAGGAACGCCTCGGCCGAGGCCGGGTAACTCAGCGGCCCTCCGTGGAAGAAGTGGCGATACACCAGATCGGCCAAGCGCACGCGGTATTCGGCGTTCTGCGAGAGCTTGCGGTGGATATCCGAGGGGCTCTGTCCCACCTCGTTCGTACCCTCCAGCGTGTGTTCGGCGTCCCAGGAGTGAAATCGCCATTTGCCGCCCGGCACGTGGCGTCGCGTCGCATACCAGTTCTTGTGCGGCCAGTCGTGATTGCCTGTGTACCAGTTGGCCAGCAGGTAGGTGATGAAGTCGTCCACATCGAGCCATTCGCACAGAGCGTCGTACCTGGCCGCATTGTCGGGGTCGGCGGCCACAGCATTTGCCGCCGCGAGCATGGCGTTGTAGTTGGCCGTCGCGCTGCCGCCGACGCCGCTGTTGATGACCCCGCCGCTGCTGTGCTTGATCGCATCGTACTCGTCGCTGCGGCCCCCGAACACCTCGGCCGCCCATGCATGATCGGGCCGTTCGTGGATGTAGTACAGACCCCAGTACAGGCCGTTGATATACATGTGGGCGTAGGCGCCGTGAGGCGAATGCCCGCCCATGGCGTTGTGGAGATCGGCGACGTACTGGTCCTGGATGTACACGGCGGTGTTCCGCTGATCGCTGCCCGAGTGAAGCCACGAATGGTTCAACACGGCGTCGAGAACCACCGTGTTGTGGCGTTCGATGGGCGAGTCGCCGAACAGTTTGAAGTCGAGCCTGCTCGGGCCGCCCGTGGGCGTACCGTCGTCGGTGTACAGCTTGAAGCGGGGCCGCATGGAGAGCTTGAACGTCTTCCATCGTTGCAGGCTGGTCCCCCCGCCGCTGACACCCCCTTGCATGGCGATCGCGCAGTTGATCTGAAAGCCTTCGGCTTGGCCGGGATCGATGTACTCCATCGAGGCGACTCGCTCCGTGCCGTCTTGAGACTGGTTGATGTAGATTCCCTTGCTGCCGAACCAATCCTCCCTGTTCATGACCAGCGAGATCGTCGGTACGGCCTGGAGGTCGTCTCGAATGGTGTCTGCATACCGTCTCCCGAAGATATCGGTTCCGCCCTGGCCTACGACATCCGGGTCCATCTGATAGTCTCCCGTCACAGAGCCCCACGATGTGGGATACCCGTGGGGCGTCACCTGTGCACCGGTCTGAGGATCGGTCGCCTGACGGATCACATGGTCGAGAAACAGATAGGTATGGGTATGCACGTTCGTTGGCATGCAGCCCTGCTTGACGGCCACGGCCCTCAGGCAGGTCGTCGTTTCGATCTGGATTGGATTGCCAAAGACGGTTCCGTGGTCGGCCGTCGGCGTGCTCCCGTCGAGAGTATAGCGAATCGTCGCGTCCGGCGTCTCGGTCTTCAGGACCACGTGGATCGGCCCGCTGTAGAAGCCGCGTTCGTGACTGAACGTGACATCCGACACGACCGGCAGGAACCGCCCGTCGTTCGAGGCGCCCGGCGTGGGCGACAGCGTGGCCCAGTGGTCCGAGCCGTCAGGATCACGACCCCATGAGACATCGTGCGGGACTTCCGGGAGCGTCATCCGGTCGATCTGAATGCCCTCCGGAGTGGTCAGCGCCACTTCCTCTCCCTCACGCGAAAGCCGGAAGTTGGTGTGAAGCGGCCTGCCCGCCTCGTACCGGTTCTTCCCGGAGGCCCAGACCAGCAGGAAGTCTCCCGGCTCGATGACAACTTCGGGAAAGACCCATTGAAACGGGTCGTCGTACCGGTCGGACAATCCAAAACCCGTCAGGTTGACGGCCAACGGGCCCGGGTTGTGCAACTCGATCCAGTCCTCGAAATCGCCGTCCTCATCCACCAGCGTTGTCCCATTGGAGGCCATGACCTCATTGACACGCACCTGAGGCTGGGCCCCAACGGAGATCGCTACAAGGATCGTCAGGAGATGACCAATCCACCAGGATCTTGCACAAACGAACCCCATTCATCGATCCTCAGCTTCTCCATGAAAGCCCCCCTCGCGCTGATCGATATCCTCGCCATGGACAGAAGACGTATCAGGTGCATTGTAGCAGGAAGCCCTCTGCAGGTCAATCCGGCCTGCCGGAGCATCATGGAGCGAGCCAGCCTCGCAAGCCAAAGTCCCTCACCGAAGGAGATGGCATCAGGCGCGTTTGGCGCTGGATTCGCACCTCAGGGCAAACGCATTCGCTGCGACGGTGGACAGATAAATGGACACCTGCGGCTCTCTCCGTCTGCGACGGGCCGGTGCCGCATGGCAGGATGGACGGAAAGAATGACGCAGACACCACAAACGATAACTCGTTGCGAGAAAACAACTTAGACCCCAACCACCAGCGGCTGGAACGGGGAAACAAGCAATGGGCAGGGGCGGAGTTGAACCGCCGACACACGAATTTTCAGTCCGTTGCTCTACCAACTGAGCTACCTGCCCTTAGGCGCATCGGTAAACCTCTACTGTAGCAGATCAGAGGAATGATGCAAGAGTTTTTGCGGGGCTACGGCGACTTTCTTGCGACGGGGCGACGAGGCATCCGCCGGGGTCAACGGCCGACCGAGGCTCTCACCGCCCGACGTCGGCCTTGGGGGTGAAGAACACCAGCGAGATCAGGACCAGTCCGGCGCCGGCCAGGAACAGGGCGATGCGGTGTCGCGGCTCGCTACACCGTTGGAGCCACTTCGGGAGAGCGGCCTCGCCTGACTCCTGTTCGGCACGGTCCATCAGGGCTCGGCGCGCCAGGGCCAATTCCTGGGCCCGTGCCTTCGGATAGACGGCGTTCGGGTCTTCCGGCAACGTGCCCAAGGTCGCCGGGGCCAGCCGACGCAGGAGGGCTGGGTCGTTCTGGAGTTCGGTGAGCAGGGCATCGTACTCCTCATTGAGGGACCGCAGACGGTCCAGCGACAGATGAGCCTCTTTGACAAGCCGCTCGTTTCGCCAGTAGACGATCAGGTCATCGCACAACGCCGCCAGCCCCAGCGCCCCAGCGCCCACACTGAAGAAGATCACGAAGAGCAGGAAGTGAACAATCTTCTGAATCAGCATTGCCCGCAGTCATAGCCGCGACAGGGGTGGCCCTTCCCGGCGTCGCCGAGGGGACAGCCACATCCGCCGATCTTGTCTTCCGTTCAATCGTTCCGTCGGTCCTTCACCCTGAAGGGCCCTACCTTACCGGGTTTATCGGCAGCCCACCCTGAGCCGCTCGAATGTTTCGGCGGCACCGAAAACCCCAGGATGGGCATCGGGACGCCCGTGCGTATGCTTTGCCTGCCCGCCGACCGCCGGACCATACCCACTTGGGCCGGCCAAGTCAAGGGCCGTTCGACCCGGACGAGATTCCGCTTGCGACGGGCGGGCCGTTGGGTTAGCATTGCCCCGAATTGCATCGGGGCACGAAGAAAAGACCAGATGACGCCTCGCCGCCAGGAACCCCAATACGCTGTTTCTCGGACTTGGGGCAAACCGCTGCGGCGCAGGCCGATCGACAGGGTGCTCGTGCCACCGTGCCGGATGCCAACCCCCGGCCGCGGCCGAATGCCGTGCGGCGGGAGCAACACGAACGAAACAGACAAGGAGAGTAGAAGACATGAAGACGACGATCTCGGCCGTGTGCGCGATGGAAATCCTGGACTCGCGAGGCAACCCCACCGTGCGGGTGTTCTGCAAACTGGATAACGGCGTCAGCGTTTCAGCATCGGTGCCTTCGGGCGCATCGACAGGAGAAAACGAGGCGGTTGAACTGCGCGACGGTGACAAAAAGCGCTACGGCGGCAAAGGCGTCCTCAAGGCGGTCAAGAACGTCAACGAGACGATCGCACCGAAGCTCGTGGGCATGGACCCGAGCCGGCAGGCCGAAATCGACCGGCTGATGATCGATCTGGACGGGACGGCCAACAAGGGCAAGCTCGGCGCCAACGCCATGCTGGGTGTGTCGATGGCCGTGGCGCGGGCGGCGGCCGTGGCGGCGGACCTGCCGCTCTACAAGTATCTGGGCGGCGCCGGGGCCGTACGGCTGCCGGTTCCCATGATGAACATCCTCAACGGCGGTAAGCACGCCGACAACAGCGTGGACCTCCAGGAGTTCATGGCCATGCCCGTGGGCGCTCCGACGTTCGCCGAGGCGCTGCGGTACGGGGCCGAGACGTTCCATGCCCTCAAGAAGATCCTGGCCAAGAAAGGCTATGCCACCAGCGTGGGCGACGAGGGCGGCTTCGCCCCGAACCTCAAGAGCAACGACGAGGCCTGCGAAGTGATCGTCGAGGCCATCAAGGCCGCCGGCTACAACCCGGGTAAGGACGTGGCGATCGCGCTGGACCCGGCGGCCAGTTCGTTCTACGAGAAGGGCGCCTACAACCTCGCCAAGAGCGGGCAGGGCAAGAAGAACAGCGACGAGATGACGAAGCTCTATGCCGCCTGGTGCAAGAAGTACCCGATTGTCTCCATCGAGGACGGCCTGAACGAGAACGACTGGGACGGCTTCAAGAAGCACACCGCCGTCCTGGGTGAGAAGATTCAGATCGTGGGCGACGACCTGTACGTGACCAACACGAAGTTCATCGCTCGCGGCATCAAGGAGAAGGCCAGCAACGCCGTGCTGATCAAGCTCAACCAGATCGGCACAGTGACGGAGACCATCGAATCGATCAACCTGTGCCGCCAGGCCGGCTGGGGATACGTGATCTCCCACCGCAGCGGCGAGACGGAAGACGCCTTCATGGCCGATTTCGCGGTGGCGATGGGCGGCGGCCAGATCAAGACCGGTTCGGCCTGCCGCAGCGAGCGAACCGTCAAGTACAACCGCCTGCTCGAAATCGAGGCCGAATTGGGCAAGGCTGCGACGTTCAGCAATCCATTCAGCCGGTCCTGAGGTTCGAAGGGGCAACCGCCGGGCAGACAAGGACCGGACTGGAACCGGACGAATACCACAAGCGCCCCGTCGGAATCTGCGACGGGGCGTTTCGTTTTCCCGGCGTTCGTTTCGGGCAGGCGCTTTCCTCGGTGCCGGGACGGGACGATTCGGCGGGGGATCGGCCTTTTCTGTTGTCTGGACGCGTGTCTGTGCCTATTATAGCGCCGTATGAGGATACCGTTGACCAAGTACGGATGGCCCCAGGTGGTTGTCTACCCGGCCCTGCTCGTCGTGGCGATGCTGGCTGTCGCCCTGGGGGGGATCTCGCACACGCCGCCGTGGGCCATCATCGCAACGGAGGCCGTCCTGGCGGCGATTCTGGTCTGGGCCCTGATGTTCTTCCGCGACCCTCCACGGAGCGTGCCGGCTGACAAGCACCTGTTTCTCGCTCCGGCCGACGGCAAGGTCACGGATATCGAGCAGATGCAGCAGAGCGACTTTCTCGACGGGCCGGCTCTGCGAATCGGCATTTTTCTGAGCATCTTCAACGTGCATATCAATCGCGCCCCGTGCAACGTTCGCGTCGAGAAGATCGACTACAATCAAGGCAAGTATCTCAATGCCATGAATCCGCTGTCGGCCAAGGTCAATGAATCGAACACGCTGACTCTGGTGCGGACGGATGAGCCCGGAGGCCGCCTGGTCGTGCGACAGATCAGCGGAGCCATCGCCCGGCGCATCGTCTGCGAGGCGAAGGAGGCAGACGAATTGAGCCAGGGCCAGGCGTTTGGTATGATCAAGTTCGGCTCACGAACCGAGCTCTACGTGCCGGCCGGCGAACAAATCGCGTGCATGGTTCGCATAGGAGATACCGTCAAGGCGGGGATCACTCCACTTGTGAGGTATAGATAAGATCGTGCGACGATTCCGATCGAAAGCCAAACGGGACAGAGGCCGGCTGCTGAAGCGTATGCGCGGCCAGCGGGTCAAATACATCGCCGTCTTGCCCTCGTTGATCACCATCCTCAACGGAGTCTTCGGATTCATCGCGATCGTTTTCGCCAGTCGAGGCGCCGGAAAGGGCATCGCGGGGTTCTCCTATTTCGCGATCGCCGGCTACATGATTCTGCTGGCGATGTTCGCCGACATGCTCGACGGACGACTGGCCCGAATGAGCCAATCGACCTCCAGTTTTGGCGGCCAGTTGGACAGCCTCTGCGACATGGTCAGCTTCGGCATCGCACCGGCATTCATTATGCTCAATGCAATGCAGGTCCACCTGGAGTTGACGACCCCGTTGAGCAGCGGCCTGTTTCATCGCTTCATCTGGCTGGCGGCCTTGGCCTACATCAGTTGTGCCGCTCTCCGCTTGGCGCGTTTCAACGTGGAGAACGAGGAGAACGAGGCGGCGCACATGAGCTTCGCCGGTCTGCCGAGCCCCGGGGCAGCCGGCGCGATCGTCAGCCTGGTCATCTTCCACCAGGAAGTGGCGCCGACATTCGACGCGGCGATCTTCGTGCTTCCGTTCCTGACGCTGGGAGTGGCTGTCCTCATGGTCAGCCGCATCCGATATCCGCACGTTCTGAACGTCTATCTCAGGGGCAAACAGCCCTTCGGCTATCTGATGAGGGTGCTGCTGTTTCTTGGAATGGTGCTGTGGTTGGGTATGCAGACGGCCATGCTGCTGATCTTCCTGATCTTTGCAGGCAGCGGATTCGCTCGCTGGGTCTACCTCCGGGTGCATCCCGGTAGGCATCATCTCGTCACGGCCAATCCGAGCGTCGCCGCTCCGTCCTCAGGCCACTCCGAAACGCACGTTTAGTGCAGGGCTATTGCAGGGCCCCCGCCGGCATATGAGAGGCATTCGGGCCCGGTTCCGGCCGGTGTATCTCCCGGTGCGATCCCGAAGACTGGTTGATCTGGTAGTAGCGGTCCACCACCGCCGCCAGTCGTGACAGAACTTCCCGGCCTTCGTCGCTCGCTTCAAGCCCGACGATCTGCAGACCCAGACACAAGCCCGCGCGGTCCGCGGTGGGAAGGACATTGCGGATCTGGGCGCTGAACATCAAAGGCGTCTCATACGGCATGGGCGTAAAGCGCACACCGATGAACTGCCCTTTTCGGAACTCCGACTCGCTGACACCGGAGGTGTCCGTTTCCGAGGACTTCATCGGAAGGGTCAACTGGGCCCCGCCGGCGGAGATGTCCATCAGTCGGCCTTCGAAGTACTCGTGACCCGATCCTTTCGACTTGCGCTGGCTGGTGCGATGCCAGAGCACAACCTTGACCTTGAGCGACTCCGGCACGTTGACGCGGAAATAGCTTCGCCGCTGCACGACACCGATACGATCCGGCACGGCCAGGACGATGGTCCCGCCAGCCGCCGGGTCGGGCGAAGGTTCCAGCGCAACGACGCTGGTATCGAAGACGAACTTGCCATAGGCGTGTTTGAAATTCACGCCGACGGGCTGGTCGACGCGGATGTTGATCGGGTGCGGTTTGCCGGAAGCGTGGCAACCTTCGACGTACAGCTTCCCGCCGGAAAGTTCCCGCATGACGACCTTCGCCACGTGCCACTTGTCCTTCGACAGATACGACATGATCGCCGGCGCACGCTCTGCGGCCACCGTCTGAAGCACGGACTGAGACTCATGCCCTTCCAGCATGACGATTTCGCTCATGTCAACCTCCCGTACCCACATCCAAAATTGGTGCTCTGATGGGGCAAGCCGACGCAACGACCCGGTTCGATTCGCCGGGACAGGCCGTTGCACATGCGCCCTCATCCGGGCCCCCCGGCCGACCAGCCGGCCGAGATCCCTTCAGAGGCCCCCGTTAAAACATAGATTATAATCGGCTATCGACAAGACTCGCGTTAGGCGAAATCGCCCTTGCTCCTGATTGTGCGAAAAGGCCCTCCGGGCAGTCCGTTCGCAGGAGCTCGGGCCGAGACAGGTCCTGTAATCATCCCCCTGGCAGCATCGAAGGGACGGTTCGCTCTGCCACGTCGGATTCCACGTTGCACCGACCATGCGCGGGGCGTTCCGGCGTAACGCGATGTATTCGGCCGCGGCCGCGTGAATCGCACAAAGCGATTGAAAAGGGCGCCGCCGGCGACTATTCTACGGCACGGCAGGGTACGGCGATCGCCGGGACCGGATTGGGAAGACGAACATGAAGAAACGAAGGCTGGGCGATACCGAACTGCAATTGACCACCGTGGGTCTGGGCACCTGGGCCATGGGTGGCCCGTGGGAGTTCGGCTGGGGCCCCCAGGATGATGAAGACGCCCTGGCCGCGATATGGGCGGCGCTCGAGCGCGGCATCAACTGGATCGACACAGCGCCGGTGTACGGACTGGGCCATTCGGAAGAGTTGGTCGGCCGGGCTCTGAAACAAACCCAATATAGGCCGATCATCGCCACGAAATGCGGCCTGCTCTGGAACGACAGGCGTCAGAAGGTCTCCTGCCTTGATCCTCAGAGCATTCGCCGTGAGTGCCACGCCAGTCTCGAACGACTGGGCATCGAGACCATCGACCTGTACCAGATGCACTGGCCCGATCCCGATGATGGGATTGAAGCGGCGTGGGAACAGATGGCCCGCCTCGTGCAAGAGGGCAAGGTCCGATACATCGGCGTCTCCAACTACAGCGTGGCCCAGCTCGAACGCATCGGCAGGATCCATCCGCCCGCGTCGTTGCAGCCGCCGTATAGTATGCTCCACCGCGAGGCCGAGGCCGAACTGCTGCCCTATTGCGCTCAACACCGCATCGGCGTCGTGGCCTACAGCCCCATGCAGCGCGGCCTGCTTACGGGCCGGTTCAGTCGCGAGAGACTGGCGACGCTGGCCCCGGACGACCATCGCAGACGCCATCCGGACTTCCAGGAGCCCCGGTTTGGTGCGACGCTGGAGATGGTCGAGCACCTGACGCAGATCGCCCAACGCAGCGGACACACCTGTGCTCAACTGGCAGTCACTTGGGTCCTGCGGCGCAAGGAAGTCACCGCCGCCATCGTCGGGGCCCGCCGGCCCGACCAGATCGAAGAGACCGTCCAAGCCTCGGATTGGGACCTGAGCCATGATGAGATTGAGCAGATCGAGCGACTCCTGGCGGACACACGACGGGTCGGATAGGACCGATTGGATCGATGGGAGTAGAGATGACAGAAGAACAAAAGCGCTATGTCAGTCCCTTGGTCGAGCGGAACGCCTCGCCCGAGATGGCAGCCCTGTTCGGGGCCCAGAAGAAGTTCAGCACGTGGCGACGGCTTTGGCTCGAACTGGCGAAGGCCCAGAAGAAACTCGGACTGGACATCAAGAAGAGCCAGATCGATCAGATGGCCCGCCACCTCGACGACATCGACTTCGCGAAGGCGGCGCGCTATGAGAAGGAGCTGCGTCACGACGTGATGGCCCACATCCGCACGTTCGGTGACGCCGCCCCGAAGGCCGCGCCGATCATCCACCTGGGCGCCACCAGTTGTTACGTCGGCGACAACACCGATCTGATCCTCATGCGCGAGGCCCTGCACATGGTCGCAGGCAAGCTGGCGTCGGTGATCGACCTGCTCGGCGAGTTCGCCGCAAAGCACCGGGCGATGGCCACGCTGGGCTTCACGCACTACCAGCCGGCCCAGTTGACCACGGTCGGCAAGCGCGCGACGCTGTGGTGCCAGGAATTCGCGATGGACCTCCAGGAGATCGAGTACCGCATCGCGAACCTCCCGTTCCGGGGTGTCAAGGGCACGACCGGGACGCAGGCCTCGTTCCTGGCGCTGTTCGACGGCCGGCACAATAAGGTCAAGCAGCTCGACAGGGACGTCGCCGCCGCGTTCGGTTTTGCGAAGCTCTGTCCCGTCACCGGCCAGACGTACTCGCGCAAGATCGACTGCCTCGTAGTCAACGCGCTGGCCTCGATCGCCCAGTCGGCACACAAGGTCTGCAACGACATCCGCCTTCTGGCGAATCTCAAGGAGATGGAGGAGCCGTTCGAGAAATCGCAGGTGGGATCGTCGGCAATGGCCTACAAGCGCAATCCGATGCGGTGCGAGCGCGTGACCTCGCTGAGCCGGCTCGTGCTGAGCCTGGCGACCAGCCCCGCCATGACGGCCGCGGAGCAGTGGTTCGAGCGCACGCTCGACGACTCGGCCAACCGCCGCGTGGTGCTGCCGGAGTCGTTCCTGGCCGTCGATGGCATCCTTCGGATTCTGATCAACGTCTTCGACGGATTGGTGGTGTACCCGAAGGTGATCGAGGCCCACGTCGAAGCCGAGCTGCCGTTCATGGCCACCGAGAACCTCCTCATGGCGGCCGTCAAGGCCGGCGGCGACCGGCAGGAACTGCACGAGAAGATCCGCCTGCACTCGCAGGCCGCCGCCGCCCAGGTCAAGACGTTCGGCAAGCCCAACGACCTGATCGGACGCCTGCGGGCCGACATCGCCTTCGCCAAGATCGACTTCGCGAAGGTGCTCGACCCCCAGGCCTACGTCGGCCGCGCGCCCCAGCAGGTGGACGAATTCATCAAGGCCGTCGTGGCCCCCATCCGCAAACGATACAGCAAGCACCTCAACCGGCGAGTTGAACTCAACGTCTAAGGAGGTCGTTCCCCGTGACCAGGAAAGAACTGATTCAGCGCATCAAAGAGACGGCGTATCTCGAAGGCGACTTTACGCTGCGCAGCGGCAAGAAGAGCAAGTACTACCTCGACAAGTATCTGTTCGAGACCTGCCCGGACATCCTCAAGGCCCTTGGTGCCGAGTTCGGCAAACACATGACCGATGACGTGACGCTGATCGCCGGCGCCGAACTCGGCGGCGTGGCGCTGGCAGCCGCAACTGCGATGGAGACGGGAAAGAACTGGGTCATCATCCGCAACAGCAAGAAGGGCTATGGCACCGGCAAGATGGTCGAGGGCGTTTTGAAGGCCGGCGACGTCGTACTCCTCGTCGAGGACATCGCCACCACCGGCGGCCAGGTCCTCGAAGCCGCGAAGGTTATCGCCGAGGCCGGCGCGACCGTCAAGAAGATCGTCTGCGTCATCGACCGCCGCCAGGGCGCCGAAGAGAACATCACCGCCGCCGGCCACGTCTTCGAGGCCATCCTGACCAAGACCGACCTGGGAATTGTCGATTGACGACTGATAGTTGGGGTACATTGAATGATCATTGGCGTACCGAAAGAGATCAAGAAGGACGAGTACCGCGTGGCATTGCTGCCGGTAGGAGCCAATCTGTTGACCAGCGACGGCCACACGGTACTGCTCGAACGAGGGGCCGCGCTGGGCAGCGGTTTCGACGATGAGACCTATGCCGAGGTCGGCGCCGAGATTGTGGAGTCGGCCGAGGAAATCTACCGGCGCGCCGATCTGGTCGCCAAAGTCAAGGAGCCCCAGCCGTCGGAGATCGAGCAGCTTCGACCGGACCAGACGCTGTTCTGCTATTTCCACTTCGCCGCCTCGCGACCTTTGACGGTCGGCTGCCTCAAGTCCGGCATCTCGGCGGTCGCCTATGAGACCCTGGCCGATCCGCGCGGCCGGCTTCCCCTGCTGACCCCCATGAGCGAAATCGCCGGACGCATGTCGATCCAGGAAGGCGCCAAGTGCCTGGAGCGGCCCATGATGGGACGGGGCCTTCTTCTGGGCGGGGTCCCCGGCGTGGCGCCCGGCGAGGTCCTGGTTCTGGGGGGCGGTGTCGTCGGGACTCATGCCGCACGAATGGCCGCGGGGCTGGCGGCGCATGTTACAATCATGGACATCAATCTCGACCGGCTCCGCTATCTCCACGAAGTCATGCCCGCCAACGTCACGACGATCTACTGCGATCCGCACACGGTCGAGGAGTACGCCATGGAGGCCGACCTGGTCATTGGCGCCGTCCTGATCCCGGGCGACCGCGCTCCTCATCTTATCAGCCGCGCACTCGTATCCAAAATGAAGCCGGGCAGCGTCATTGTCGACGTCTCCATCGACCAGGGCGGGTGCGCCGAAACGTCCAGACCCACCACACACAGCGACCCGATCTACCTCGTCGATGGCGTCGTGCACTATGCGGTGGCCAATATCCCCGGCGCCGTCAGCCGCACTTCGAGCGTCGCCTTGTGCAATGCGACGCTGCCCTACCTGCGGGCGTTGGCGTCCAAGGGTGTCGACGCGTTCGCCGCAACCGACGCCGGACACGCCGCCGCCGTCAACATGCGCAACTTCCACCTCACCAACCCCGCCGTTGCCCACGCCTTCCCCGACCTGCCCACCTGACAAATCGGCGCCGGGCAGTTGATTGTGCGGGTCATCGCTGGCGGAAAAGTCTCTCGATTTCTCGGATAATGCGCCGGCTACTGGCGGTCTTGTGCAATTCGCTGATTTCAATCCAATCGGAATCGATGGGTTTGATATGCAGAACTGAAGTGGTGGCGTTGAGGGCGGCCGGCGTGTTGGCGACGATCATGTCGAGGCGCTTGTCACGCATCTTGCGTTCGGCGTTGGCACGCAGGTTGCGGTCCTCGAGGGCGAAGCCGACGACGATCTTGGAACGGTGTGCGGTGCACACCCTGCGTTGCCGTCCGGCCCAGCGGAGGATGTCCGGCGTGGGTTTGAGCTGTAGGGTGAGTTTCAGCCCACCGTCCTTCTTGATCTTGGTCTTCGACGGCCTCGCCGGCGTGAAATCAGCGACGGCCGCGGCCATAATCAGGCAGTCGCACCGGGCGAAGTGCTCTTTGACGGCCTTGAACATCTCGGCGGCACTCTCGACGGTGACGAACGTGGCGCCGGCCGGCGGTTTCAGCGCCGTCGGCGCCGAGATCAGCGTCACCTCATGGCCGGCCTTCAGCGCCGCGGCTGCCAGGGCATACCCCATCCTTCCGCTGCTGGCGTTGGAGATGAAGCGGACCGGATCGATGTATTCACGGGTGCCACCGGCTGTGATGAGAAAACGCATGGGCGATTCTCGTTCATTCGATAGGACCTATGGGACCGATAGGACCTATTGATTGTTGTCGGTCAGGGCCTCGATAGCCGCGACGATCTCGCTCGGTTCGGCCATCCTCCCGGTGCCTTCGGTGCCGCAGGCCAAGCGTCCCGTGGCGGGACCGACCATCCGAAAACCCACCCTCGTCAACGTTGCGACATTGGCCTGAACAATGGGGTTGGCCCACATTCGGCTGTTCATCGCCGGCGCGAACAGCATCGGCGTACCCCAGCAGGCACAGAGGGTTACGCTGAGCAGGTCGTCGCAGATCCCGTGGGCGACCTTGCCGAGGATGTTGGCCGTCGCCGGCGCCACGACCACGAGGTCGGCCCAGTCGGCCAGGGCGATGTGGGCGCTGCTGTGCTGATCGGCGGCGCTCCAGAGACCGGTGAACACCGGCGCACGTGTCACGGCCTCGAAGCTCTTGGGACCGACGAACCGGCAGGCCCCCTCGGTCATCACCGTCCGCACGGCGACGCCGGCCGCCGTCAGCTTGCTCGCCAGGTCCACCGCCTTGTAGGCGGCGACGCCCCCAGTGACTCCCAGCAGGATATTGCGCTTCTCGACCATAGGAATACGGCGATGGGCCCGGTCCGGCCCCCTGAGCAGGCTACAGCTTCAGCCTCCAGAAGTCGGCCTCGCCCCCCTTGCCCATGCCCGCGGTCCCCTCGATGGTGATCTTGTCCTGCAAGATCTCCTGCGCGACGATCTCCAGCAGGGTCAGCCCCGACGAATCGTCGATCAGAGGCCGCGAGCCCTGAAGCAGCTCGGCCATGCGCTTCTGCACAAGGGCGGCCAGTTTGAATCGCCCCCCAATCTTGTTCACGACTTCAGCACTCTTGAGTTCGTCCAGCATCACTGTTCTCCAACGGAGCCGCCTCGTCGGCCCGACGACGCATCGCCGTCCAGGGCCCGTTCGATGATCTGAACCACCTCATCGACGGCACGCTCCAATTCTTCGTTGATGACCATATTGTCATAGTGCTCCCGGGCCGAAGCGATCTCGGCGCGGGCCTTGTCCAGACGCCTCCGGACGACTTCGGCGCTGTCGCGCCCGCGCCGCCCGATGCGATCGGCCAGCACCTTCTCCTCCGGCGGCAGGATGAAAATCATCACGGCATCCGGATAGACAGCCTTGGCCTGCCTGCCCCCCTGGACATCGATCTCGAGGATGACGCCCTGCCCGGCGTGAAGCGCCTCGTCCACCTTGTCTTTCGGTGTCCCGTAGAGGTTTCCGAACACGTTGGCATATTCCAGAAGCAGTCCCTGCTCGATGCGCTCGCGGAATTCCTGTTCCGAGACAAACCAGTAGTCGCGTCCATTCTGCTCCCCCGGCCCCGGCGGACGGGTGGTCAGCGAAACGCTCAGGTGCACGTTCTTCAGCCGGCGGAGTGCTTCGCGGCAGATGGTGCTCTTTCCCACGCCGGATGGGCCGCTGATGACAATCACCTTGCCGCGTCGATGGGTCTGCTGATCTGCTTTGGTGGTCATGGTCACAATCCGATGCGGCACGACCGGCCGGAAGACCGATCCCGCCCGTGAGGCTCCACGGATACGCCGCCCGTCACTCCACGTTCTGGATCTGCTCTTTCAACCTCTCGATCAGGCATTTCATATCGACGACGCGCCGGACGATTTCAGCGTCGGCCGCCTTGCTCGCCACCGTGTTCGCTTCCCGAAGCATCTCCTGACTCAGGAAGTCCAGCCGACGGCCCGCCTGGCCCTCCGTCCGGCAGATCTGCGCGAACTGCTGCAAGTGCGCATCCAGTCGGGAGATCTCCTCGGAGATGTCCGACCGATCCGCGAGAATCGCCACCTCGCGCGACAGCGTCTCCTCGTCCAGCTTCAGTTTCGCCTCGGCCAGCAGCGCGTCGACCCGTCGGCGCAACCGCCTGGCATACTCATTGATCAACCCGTCGCTCTTGCTGCGTATGGCCGCCAACTCCCGTGCCATCGCTTCGCAGTTGCCCCGCAGATCGGCTTCGAGAAACCGGCCTTCCGCTTCTCGCATCTGCTGGAGCTTGCCGATCGCCTCGCGAGCGATCGCCAGCACCACCTCGCGGATTCTCTCGCTCTCCTGCTCGTCGGGCACCACCGGATGGACAACCCCGGGTAAGTCCAGCAGGCTGGCCAGATCAATGGTCCCACCGACGCCGACGGACGATCCGACGGCGTTGAGCCGCTCGACAACCGACCGCAGCGCGACCTCGTCGATTTCGAACAGGGCGCTGGCGACAACTCCCTTGAGTCGAACCACACAGTTGATCGTGCCGCGTGACAGGTTCTTGCGCAGCAACTTGTCGATGTCGTCTTCCAGAAACGCGACGGCTTCGGGCAGCTTGAGAATGGTCTTGAGGTAGCGATTGTTCACCGCCTTGATCTCGACGGCATAGCAGACCCCGTCGAGTTGACCATCAGCGCTACCGTAACCCGTCATGCTGTTGAGCATAATCTCCTGCCTTCACGAACGCGAAGCGGCGTCTCTGCGCGTCGGGCCCCACTGCACCCGCCCCATCGGGATTCCGCTCTACCGCCCCGTCTACTGATCCGATCCACCCGCAGCGGCGTCCACGTCGCCGGTCACCGGCGGGGCCGTCGGCTGCGGGACCGCCTCACCGGCGGCCGGGGCCGAGCCCTCGGTGGCCGGCTGCGGCATCGTCACCGTCGACTCGGTGCCGTAGTCGCTGATCGTGGGCCTGTAGTACTTGTTCATCACCACGGCCAGCAGCAAGAAGACCGCCACCAGGACGATGGTCACCCACGTCAGGAAGTCGCCCGTCTTCGAGCCCAGAAGACCGCCGGCCATGCCCCCGCCAAAGGCCGCCGACAGTCCACCGCCGCGACCCTTCTGGACCAGGATCACCAGAACCAGCACGATGGCCACGAGGACGAACAGCGCGGCCACCAGCTTCATCAGAATACCAACCGCCAAAATCGGTAGAACAGTCATGTTGGTGCCCCAAACACACATCATTCAATTGGATCTCGGTCGCCCTTCGGCCCAACGGCGGTCCGTCAAGCGGCCGCCTCGATGATCTGCACGAAATCATCGGCTTTCAGACTGGCCCCACCGACCAGACAGCCGTCCACATCCTCCTGGCCCATCAGTTCCTCGGCGTTGTCGGCCTTGACCGACCCGCCGTAAAGAATCCGCATCTCCCCGGCCACGCTCACATCGTACATCCCGACCAACAGCTTGCGGATGAACGCGTGAACCTCCTGGGCCTGTTCGCGCGTCGCCGTTCGGCCCGTACCGATGGCCCAGACCGGTTCGTATGCGATTGTCACAGCGGACACCTTCTCGGCGCTGAGTCCGGCCAGGCCGGCCCGGGTCTGTCGCTCGACCACCTGCTCGGTCCGCGAAGCGTCGCGTTCTTCCAGCAGTTCCCCGACGCACAGAATCGGCAGCAGGCCGCCGGACAGCGATGCCGTCAGCTTCTTGTTGATCAACTCGTCGCTCTCGCCCAGAACGTGCCGCCGCTCCGAGTGTCCACAGAGGACATAGGTGCAACCGACATCCTTGAGCATCGCGGCACTGATCTCCCCGGTGAACGCACCCTTGGCTTCGAAATAGACGTCCTGGGCGCCAAGCGCCACGCCCGACGAACTGATGGCCTGCCCGACCGACGACAGATATACGAACGGCGGGATCACGGCCACGTCCACGCTGCTGCCGGCCAGCCCCGACGAACCGTCGACGACGGCCTTGGCCAGATCCACGCCCGAACGGCAGTCGGTGTTCATTTTCCAGTTCCCGGCTACAAACGGCTTTCTCATTGTGCTCTCCTGTCGTGGTCTCTCACTCTCACAGTAACTCGGTCGCCCGCGGGAAGCTGCCCAGGATCGACAGTTGCAGGCAGTGCTGCCGCGACTCTTCCAGGCCGACCTGAATCCTCTCCTCGGTGTGATGCCCGAGGAAATCGACGAAGAAGTAGTATTCCCACCCGCGCTTCTTGCTCGGCCGCGATTCGATATTGGTCAGGTTGATATTGTACTTCTTGAACACCTCCAGCACGTCGGCCAAGGCCCCGGCCTTGTGCGCAGTGCTGAAGAGGATCGCCGTCTTGTCCTCGCCGGTCGGCTTGGCATCCTCCCTGCTGACAACCAGAAACCGCGTGACATTGTTGGCGATGTCCTCGACGTTCTCGCAGATCATCTTGAGCCCGTACAGCTCGGCAGCGATCTTCGATCCGATGGCGGCGGCATGCGGCTCCTCGGCCGCCATCTGGGCCGCCCGAGCCGTCGAGGCGACGGGAATCGTCTTGGCCTCCTTGAACGTCGCCGTCAGCCAGTTGCGGCATTGCGCGAATACTTCGGGCTTCGAGTAGATCTTCTCCACCTCCTCCAGCGAGCAGTTCGCCAGCAGGTTGTGGTGGATCGACATCAACACCTCGGCACAGACCTTCACGTCCGTGTCGATCAGCGCGTCGAGCGTCTCGATAACGCCCCCGCCGGTCGAATTCTCGATCGGGACGATCCCGAGGTCACAGTGCTCTCTGCCGATCTCGTCGAAGACGCTGCGGATGTCGGCCAGCGGTTCGTACTCGACGCTCTGGCCGAACTTGAGCATGGCGGCGGTGTGACTGAAGCTACCCGCCGGGCCGAGATAGGCGATCCGAAGCGGCTTCTCCAGCACGAACGACCCGCTCATCAGTTCCCGCCAGATCGCAATGAGGGTGCGGTCGGGCAGAGGCCCCTCGTTCGCCCGGCGGATCTTGGCCAGCACCTGCTTCTCGCGATCCGGCGCATAGATCGGCCCGTCGGTGCGGCTCTTGAGCTTGCCCACTTCCACAACCACACGCGCGCGCTCATTGAGCAGCTTGACCAACTCAAGGTCGATTTCGTCTATCCGATTTCGCAGGTCATCCAACGACATAAGCCCAACTCGATTTCGTCCGCGACGCGCACCACCGGCGAGAGACTGGTCGCTCCACGCCGAGGGTACTCATGAGCGAACCCCTGTTGCCGGCCCGGTCGTCCTTCGCAGGCCCGATTCGATTTCGTGAAAACTCTTTCTCTTATCAGGATTTTGCCCTTGCGTCAATGGATTTCGCCCGTAAGGTAAATATTTGTGTGAGAAATGCCCCATCGCGAACCGACCCACAGGGAATTGAGCCACGTATGGGTCAGCGAGTCCTTCACGTTCAGACGCACTAAGGCAGGAGGCCGATCGCATGACGGCGAGCATGCTGAGATATACGATCTTTGACACCCGCTGGGGCTGCTTCGGCCTGGCCTGCACCGGTGAGCGGGTATGTCGAACCATCCTTCCCATGCCGGACGCCGCAGCGGTCCGCACGGCCCTGTTGGCCGGCTGGGGATGTTCGTCGCGGGAGGCGGTCTTCGAAAAGGGGCTGGCCCGCGCTGTCCGGCAGCGTATCGTTGCCTATTTTGAGGGGGAAAACATCGATTTCAGTACTGCTCCGGCGGTAGACCTCGGCGGTCTGGGGCTGTTTACGCAGGCCCTTCTGACGGCCTGCCGACAGATTCCGATCGGCCAGACGCAGACCTACGCGGCTTTGGCTCGAAGCATCGGCCGCAGCCACGGGGCCCGGGCAGCCGGCAATGCCCTCGCCGCCAACCCCATCCCCCTGATCGTGCCTTGCCACCGCGTTCTGCGAACCGACGGGGGCCTTGGAGGCTTCTCCGCCCCTGGCGGCACGGCAACCAAACAGAAAATGCTCCTGCACGAGCAATCCATGTGCCCATCGCAGGCACAGACCATATCAAGCGGATCCCTATGGATACACTGAGCCGATCAGCCCGAAGAAACCGGGCCCTCTCGATTCCCTCGGACGCCAGACGGCCGGCCCTGTTGGCCGCCGCATTGCTGGTCTGGACGCTGGCGGGATGCCGAACGGTCAACAGGCGTCTGACCGAGGGCGTCCTGGATGGAGGGCACGCCAGACAGTGGCACATCCGCTACGGAAGCCAGAGCTTCTACAGCCTCGGCGATGAGGGGCTGGCCAAGATCGAATTCGAAGGCCTCCTCGGCACCGACCGGGTTCGGGTGCGATACCAGCGGGGCATGCGGGGCCAGGCTCGATGCGTCGCCGACATCACGACGGACCTGATCGAGAGGGTGGAGCGGCAGGTGGGTATGACCATTACCACATTGAGCAGTATCGACATGCTGCGGTTCGACGAACCACCTCAGAATTTCGACGTTCAACTGACGGTTGAGCCGAACGAGTTTCCGCTTCCGCTGTTCGTCCGGGCCGGTGACGAGTCCTGCACATCCATTCTGGCCCAGAACTCCAGCTATCCCTATGTTCTCGTGCATGAGCTGGTCGAGACCTCGCTGGCCGGCCGCGAGGGGGGGCGGGTTCTTCCTGACGTGGGATACGGCCGGTTTGGGCTTGGTGGGTCGGTCAACAACTACACCCGATGGTTCCGCGACGGGCTGGCCAACTATGCCGGCTACCTGGCCTGCGAGATCCTCTCCGACGAGCTGGACTGCCCCGAATGCCCAATGCGCGTCGCATCCCCCCTGCACACCAGCCCGCTTTCGAGGCTGGCCACGGTCAGGACGCGACTGTTTTCCTGGTCTCAGTCATCGTCGGGCGAGCACGAACGCGACTATTACGACGCCGCCCTGGGCCTGTTCCTGCTGATCGAGGACCGATTCGGGCAGCAGGCGATTCGCGATATACTGGCCGAGGTCGCTACGCGAGAGACCGTAGACGGGCGGGACCTCCGCGCGATCACAAGCCAAGCCATCGGCACCGACGTCAGACAGCTCGTCGCGGATTTCGAATTCCCCGTCGCTGGGGTGGTGTTGACGCGCGTCACGCGGGCCTTGGCGGCCAACAAGGGGCTGGACGTGGCCGACGGGCTGCTGGTCGAGACCGTCGAGCCCAACAGTGCCGCCGACCGGGCGGGCCTGATGGCCGACGACGTGATCGTTGCGGCCGATTCGGCCCCGGTAGCCGACACGCTCGACTTCGAACTGGCGCTGCTGCGGGCCGGACGGCGACCCGCAATCCCCCTGGCGATCTGGCGCAAGGAAGCTGGAGCGATCCAAGTCGAGCTGCCGCTCGAACTACCGGATAGAGGTCGCAAGACCCCTGGAAAACGCATTGACCCCTTGAAAAAGGGCAGGATAGATTTCTTCGGTGTCTTGCCTTTCATCCCGTGACCGTAACAGACCCAAGCTTGTAGACCGCAGGCCGCAGGCTGGAGGATGCTCAGGGAACGGACTGGCGGGGACGGGCCTGGTGAAATGCAGAATGGGGCCGATGATCATCGCGATCGAGGCGGGCAAGCACGCACTGCCGCTACTGCTGGCCTTCGGCATCGCCAGCGCCTTCGGCGTCAGTGTCGAAGACGTCTTCCAGTATGACGGTCAAGCGGACGTGCCGCCTGCTTAGTGAACCGCATCGCAGCGCGCGATCCTGTGAGGGTCAGGGCGATCCGCCTGTGGCCGACGTCGCCTCTACGCCATACAATGCGAAGTCTGGCGACGCCGTAGACTGACAGCACCCGACGAGAATTGCACTTGCGGGCGGTGATTCGGATGGGGTAAGGTTGTGTCGTCGCCGGGCCTGATTACCGCCAGCGGACCGGCACGGGTGCGAAGGGTTCACGCCAATTGACGAGGTGCAAACGATGGGGACATTGAATCGTCGCGCATTCTTGAGAAGCTCCTTTGGTACGGTCGGTGCACTGGCTCTGTGGCCGTCGGCCCGCGCGCTGGGGGCCAACGACAAGATCGTAATGGGCGTGATGGGCCTGGGCGGCCGGGGCACCTACCTGGCCGAGAAGTTCGCCGAGCGGCCCGACGTCGAGGTCGCCTACCTGTGCGACCCAAACACGCGGCGCTTTGCGCGGGCGCGGGAGGCGGTCGAAGAGGCGCAGGACCGCAGCCCGAAGATGGTGCAGGACTTCCGCAGAATGCTCGACGACAAGAGCGTGGACGTGCTGATCAACGCGACGCCGGACCACTGGCACGCGATGGCCTCGATCCTCGCCTGCCAGGCGGGCAAGGACGTCTTCGTCGAGAAGCCGCTCGCCCACAACATCTGGGAGGGCCGCAAGATGGTCGAGGCCGCCCGCAAATACCAGCGTGTGATCCAGGTCGGCATGCAGTCGCGCAGCGCCCCGTACGCACACAAGGCCAGAGACTACATCCGCGCCGGTAAGCTGGGCGAGGTCTATCTGGTTCGCGTCTACAACATGATGCAGCACCCCAAGCAACGGGAAGCGCCCGATGGCCCAGTCCCGGACGGCTTCGACTACGAACTCTGGTGCGGACCGGCGCCAAAACGGCCGTACAACCCCTCGCGCCAGTGGCTCAATCAATTCGACTACAGTTGCGGCCCCATCGCCGGAGACGCCGTCCACCAGTTCGACCTGGCTCGGTTCCTCGTCGGCGATCCGCTCTATCCAAGCGCCGTTTCGCAAACCGGCGCCATCCGCTCGCTTCGCGACGGTCGCGACATGCCCGACACGCAGATGGCGCTGTTCGAATACGATGGGCTGACGATGACGCTCGATGCGTCGCTGTGGACGCCGTACATGAAGAAGATCCCCGCGAGCATTCGCGATTCCGACCGGTTCCCCGACTGGCCGTTCTGCAGCACGAAGGTCGAGGTCCTGGGCACGCAAGGGTTCATGGTCTTCGGCCGGCACGGCGGCGGCTGGCAGGCCTACGACGGCAACAGCGAGCTGGTCCACTCGGAATTCGGCCGCCAAGGCGACAAGGAGCACCAGGACAACTTCATCGACTGCATCCGCAGCCGGAAGAGGCCGACGTCCGACGTCGAGATCGGACACCTCTCCGTGCTGCCGTTCCACATCGCCAATATCTCGTACCGCGTCGGCAATCAGCGTCTGCAATTCGATCCGGCGACCGAGTCGTTCACGAACTGCGACGAGGCCAACCAGTATCTCAAGCGCCAGTACCGCCCCGGCTGGGCCATCCCGGAGAGCGTATGACAAGAGTTGAACGTCCTGCTCCTGAGAAGATGGCTGGACCGCGACGTTGTCATTCCGAGCGCAGTCGAGGAATCTGGCGCTGAATGAGAGGTGCGCATCGTCTATGGCCAGACCCCTCGGCTGCACTTCGTTCCGCTCGGGGTGACAAACGAGTTGTCGCGCAGGGTTCTTCCGAATCGATCAGAGGATACGCTGATGGCAAGACAGAGGAGGCTTCGAAGTATCAGGGTGTGCGCCGCTATTTGGCTGGCGTTGTGCGCCGGCGTGGAAGCGCGGTGGCTGCCGACGCACGATGTGAAGGTGCGGGTCGAGCACACAGAGATGGGCGGCCCTCGGATCGCTGTCGAGTACGAGCTGAA
Source organism: Phycisphaerales bacterium Planc_01 (assembly GCA_001603075.1). Lineage (GTDB taxonomy): Bacteria > Planctomycetota > Phycisphaerae > Sedimentisphaerales > Anaerobacaceae > Anaerobaca. The sequence goes on from LVBB01000109.1 coordinate 201,532, forward strand.
GGACCCAAACATCTCGCCCGAATCGCCCGCCTACGTCTTCCTGCGCTACAGCAAGGACCTCGGGGACAACTGGCAGTTGGTTCCGATGGATGCTCTGCAAGGCAACGGTTTCGACATCGTCGAACGACCCGGACGCAAAGAGGTGTTCTGGTGGGGCACGGACCAGACGGTGACGACCGATCCGGAGCAAATCGAGGTCCGCGTCCGCGCGATCGCGATGGCCCGCGCCCCGTCCGGGCGGTTCGTGATGAAGGCCCTGCCGGGCGGCGGACGGGACGAATCGAGAAAGACCGGTCCGGACACGAACCTGCCGCTCTACTACATGGCGAAATACGAAACGACGGTCGCGATGTACGCCGACTACCTCAACGAGGTCGGTGGCGAAGGCGCGGGCTGGAACCAGCGAATGGCCCGAGCCGATCGCTGCGGCATCATCCAGGAGAGCAACCACACCTACAGCGTGGCCCCCGGCCGGGAGGATTATCCCGTCACATACGTCTCGTGGTACGATGCGATGGGGTTCCTGCGATGGTGCGGCCTGCGGTTGCCGACCGAGGCCGAGTGGGAGAAGGCCCTCCGCGGCGGACTCTATCTCGACGGCGACGAGGCCAAAGCCCGTCCGAACCCCAGGCCCGAGCGGCGCTATCCCTGGGGCGACGAGGCCCCGGATGAGGGGGGCGTGTACCGCTGCAACTTCGACGGCGAGGACGACGGCTTCGAGCGTCTGGCGCCGGTGGGCAGCTTCGGCAAGTTCGCCAGTCCCTACGGCATCTGCGACCTGGCCGGAAACGTCGCCGAATGGACACTCGACTGGTACTCGACCTCGTACCACGTCGGCCTCGACGGGTTCCGCACCGTCCGAGGCGGCTCATGGATGGCCGTGCCCGAAGGGTGCGACGCCGTCACAGGTGCGACGCAACTGCCGCTGCAGGAAAGCTCCATCATGGGCTTTCGCGGCGTCCAAAGCCCCGCCACCGCGCCATAGAGGCGAACTCGCCGGGGGGTTGACGCATTGGATGGGAATTGGCCTGATTTGGCACAGAGCAAGACCGCTTAGCATCTCGCACAGGAGTAATGGGCCGGGCTGGATTCGAACCAGCGTAGGCTCACGCCAACGGGTTTACAGCCCGTTCCCTTTAGCCACTCGGGCACCGACCCAAACTCTATCACAACAAGCCGCATCTGCTCTGTAGGATATGCCTAAATTCCGCCAAATGAACAACTTACGACTGTCGTTCCAGCCGAAATCCCCGTCGGCGGCAAAGGGCAACCCAAGCGACTCGTGGTTACTTTACACACAATGGACCGTCACTGCAAGAAAAATCACGCCTCTTTGCCGCCAGAAACGCGTTTCCGGGCCAAGGAAGGGACGCGCCCGGCGATTATCGGGACGTGGGTGCGTCGATCCCTGGTCTGTCCTCGCCGAAGCTGCAGCGGTATAATCCACATGACTTCAGTCCCAGGAGATGACATCGTGAACCAAAGGCCGCCTTTTGCAGTTGTCTTGATCTTGCTGACATTCTCGGCCGTCGGGATATCCCCCGCACGCGATGCCGCCGAATCGCCGGACGCTCTCGACCCTCCGACCAGTCCCGGCCGGGTATCCACCGCACTTGCCGAATGGGAGTTCGAGTCGCAGCAAGACCTGCACGCCTGGCAACCCAACGCCCACCTGGACAAACTGACGATCAGGGATGGTGCGCTGCACGCCCGAGCGATCGACTGGGACCCGTTTCTCCTGTGTCGGGGCATCTCGTTCGAAGCCCGCCCTCAGCAGTACGTGATCGTCAGGATGCGGGCCGGTCGAGGGGGTATCGGTGAGCTGTTCTGGTCCGGCCAGTTGGAGGGTCCGTACGGAGGACTGACGGAGGCCAAGAAGCTGCGATTCGGCGTTGCCGGCGCGTACCAATGGCAGGAGATCGTGCTGTTCCCCATGTGGCACACCGAGCGGGCGATCCGTCAACTCCGCCTGGACCTGTACGAGAACAGCGACTTCGAGATCGACTGGATTCGCATCAGGGAATGGGGCCGGAGCGAGCCATCGCACGGCCTGCCCATATGGGACCTCGGTGGCGATACGAGCGCGTGGCAGGTCCACCCGAGCGCTTCGGAACTCTTCGCTCCGGCGGCCGAACTGGATGTGAGCGGAAAGACGTGGGTGACCGTTGAGCTTGCCTCGGACCGCGACGGCCTGGCCGCCGTTCTTTGGGCGTGTGAGGGGGCCCCCGGTCTTCAGACCGAAGAGTTCCCCGTGCGTGGGGACGGTCGATCGCACATCTACAACGTGCCAATGGCGGATGTCCGTGCATGGCGTGGCCGCATCGTCGCCTTCGGCATTCGTTCGCCCCAGGACGCCACGATTCGGCCGGCCCGCATTCAGATCGCCGACGGGCCCTCCGGGCCGGGGGAGCTGGCGGTCGCTTACTTCGGCTTTGAGAACGGCGTCAATCGGGCCGGCCGACCGTGCCGCCTGCTGGCGCAAGTGATCAACCTCGGCGGCGGCGGACAGGGAATCCGTCAGGTCCATCTCCGTATCCCCGAAGGGCTGCAAGTCCTTTCCGACCCATATAGACTGGGACATCCGGGTCTCGAACACGGCGATGTCGCCCGTTTCGTCTGGGAGATCGCTGCGGTACGCCCTGGCACGTACCCGGTCCATCTCTCGTTCAGCGGGAGGGGACGACTGCCGTCGAAGCAGACGGCGACGCTCACGTTCACCGAGGCTCCGGCGACACCCCGTGTGGCGTACGTCCCTGCGCCCAAGCCGATCACAACCGATGTTGACGTGTGCGCGTTTTACTTCCCAGGCTGGGAATCAGACGCCAAGTGGGACTGCATTCGCAAGGTGGCCCCGGGCCGCAAGCCCCTGCTCGGCTACTACGATGAGTCCAATCCGGAGTGCGTCGACTGGCAGATCAAGTGGGCGGTGGAGAACGGCATCTCGTGCTTCCTCGTGGACTGGTACTGGGTGCGGGGGCGTCAGCAACTGGCGCATTGGTTCGACGCATATCGCAAGGCGCGATATCGCGATCTCCTGAAGGTCGCCATCATGTGGGCCAATCACAACCCGCCCGGCACCCATTCAACAGAAGACTGGCTCCAGGTCACAGGTCACTGGATCGAGCGCTACTTCTCCCTTCCCGGCTACTACCAGATCGACGGCAAGCCCGCCGTCTTCATCTGGGATCCCAAGGCCATCCGCACGGACCTGGGAGGATCGCGTGCCGTGCGCGAGGCCTTCGACAAATCGCAGACATTGGCTCGCCAGGCCGGTTTCGGCGGAATCACCCTGGTCGCCCTTGGGCACGATTTCTCCGAGAGCCATATCCAGACGCTACGGGAGGAAGGCTATCGCGCCGTGACGACCTACCACGAGTGGGGCCCTGGAATCGACGGGCAGGTGGCCCGAAGACTCTTCTCTTATGAAGATGTGGTTCGGCAAAGCCCCGAAGCATGGAAGAGCAAGAACGAGGCGGCGAACGGCCTGATGTACTATCCTCTTGTGGACACCGGCTGGGACAGTCGGCCATGGCACGGCCACAAGGCGATGGTCATTGAAGGACGAACCTCGCCTCTGTTCGAAGCATTGCTTCGCGACGCCCGGACCTTCGGTCGGACCAACGACAAGGACCTTCTGATCCTCGGTCCCGTCAACGAGTGGGGAGAAGGCAGCTACATCGAGCCGTGTACGGAGTTCGGCTTCGACATGCTCGAAGCGATTCGCAGGACCTTTGCCACGGAGCCGGCCGGTGACTGGCCGGTCAACATCTCGCCCTCGGACGCAGGGCTCGGTCCTTACGAATTCGATGCACAACAGCCGTAGCGGATGCACCTTTCGCGACCAGACCAATCCATCCTGCAACGGGACCGTCAGATGGCTTCGAGCGTTGAGGGAGGTTTCGAACTGATATTGTAGGTCACGCTGACCACGCCGGGCACGTCGCGGTGGATCTGTTCGGCAAGGGTCTGGAGAATCTCGAACGACAGCCGCGTCGGGGTCGCCGTGCGGGCGTCGACGCTGTCCCAGCAGCGCACCTCGATCTGAAAGCCGAAATCGCGTTTGCCGTCCCGCATTCCGGTGACGCGATCTTCGTGCAAGATCGCCATGTACTGAAATGCTCCTGTGCCTTTCAGCAAGCGTTCGACGACAGTGGTCGCTCCGCGCACGGTCGCAATGCGTTGCGGCGTCACCTCGCCGATCACCCGAGCCGCCAGCGCCGGTCCGGGGAACGGAATGCGATCGAACAGTTCACTCTGAAGCCCCAGCGCCTTGCCGACCTTGCGGACACCGTCTTTGCGGAGTTGGATCAGCGGCTCGATGATACGATAGCCGAAGGCCTCCTGTGGATCGATTCCCAGTTGCTCAAAGACGTTGTGCTGCCGCTTGATTCCCGCGACGGTCTCGTCGATGTCGGTCAGGATCGTGCCCTGCAACAGACACTTGGCTCGGCTTTCCCGGACGAGGCGTCCAAACACGTTGCGATAGAACGTCTGGGTGATCGCCTCGCGCTTTTCCTCCGGGTCGGTCACTCCCTTGAGCGCCGCGAAGAACTCCTCGCGTGCGTCGACCACTTCCACGGTCACGCCGAGAGCGCGGAAGAAGTTGACGACCTGCTCGGCCTCGCCCTCCCGCATCAGGCCATTTTCGATGAAGACGGTCCTCAGACGCTCGCCCAGGGCCCGATGTCCAAGCATCGTGACGGCCGACGAATCGACTCCTCCCGACAGCGCGTTGATCGCCGTTTCACTTCCGACCGCCTTCTGGATCTCTGCGACTTTGTCCGCAATGAATTGTTTGGTGTCAAGCGTCTGTGCGGGAATCTCTGTAGTCACGTAGTCTTCTCCTCAATGTCTTAGGGCTGGACTTCTGCCGAGCAGCGTACGTTTCTGAGGCACCGCGCCCCGAACGAGCCCGGGCACTCCGAACGAACCTCTGCCGAGTCCGTCGCATGGTACCGCCCAAGGAGCGGCCGGGCAAGCGGTGTCTTCGTGGTATTTCGGCCCAAGCTCTGTGAGACCGTCAGAGATACTGGCGGGGGAACGTCCACGGCGCCCGGTATTGCGGGATGGCCCGGCGGGCGGCCTCGTCGTCGAGGATCTTCTCCGTCGTCGGGTCGAAGCGGATGGCCCGGCCCAATCGCATCGAGAGATTGGCCAGACAGATCGGCACGTCGATCCTGCAGTGATAGTCGGCGTTGCAGCTCGGCTGCTTGCGGCTGCGGATGCAGTCGAGCCACTCGTGCTCGTGACCGGGCGAGGACGGAATCGACTTCTCCGGCGGCTGGGCGTCCGCCAGCATGTCCCCTTCCGGGACGATCTCGTGCCGGCCGTAGTCGGAGTACAGCGTACCGTTGAGCCCGTGGAAGTAGATGCCCAGCCTTCGAGCGGGGCTGCCGCGACCGAAGTCGAAGGCAAAGCTGTTGACCAGCGACATCATCCAGGTCATCGTAAAGTTCGGGTATTGCCACACGATCTCCTGGACGTCGGGGGCGTCGCCGACGTCGCGAACGACGTAACGACCACCGGAGCAGTACGTGCTCTGCGGGTAGCCCAGTTCCAGCGCCCAGATCGGCAGATCGATGATGTGCGGCGCCATGCCGGGGGTCCAGCCGCCACTGTAGGCCATGAAGGAGCAGTTGTAGTAGGCGTCTCTGACGATCAGCGGGTTGAACGGCTGCATCGGGCCGGGACCGACCCACTGGTCCCAGTCGATCTCGGCCGGCGGAGCGCTGTTGGGCGTATCGCCGACGCCGTTGGGGCCCTGGTTCATCACGTTGAACGTCCGGGCGACGCTGATCGGTCCGAGCTTGCCCGAGCGAATGAACTCCACGACGCGCCGGTAGTTCTCCGAGGCGTGAATCTGCGTGCCGACCTGGCAGATCCGCCGATGGCGGCGCACGGCGTTGCGGACGGCGAAGCTCTCGCCGACGTGAAGGGTCATGGGCTTCTGCAGGTAGAGGTCCTTGCCGGCCTCGCAGGCGTCGACCGCCATGCGGCAGTGCCAGTGGGGCGGCGATGCGATGATGACGGCGTCGATGTCTCTGGCCTGCAACATCTCACGATAGTCGTGGTATGGCCTGGCAGTGCCCTGGTGCTGAGCCACCACGGCATCGCGCCGGGGCTTCCACACGTCACACGCGCCGGTGACGACCACATCGGCTCGGCCGGCGCACGCATCCAGATTGGCCCGACCCATGCCGCCGCAACCGATCAGGCCCAGACCGATCCGATCGTTGGCGCCGCCTTGACCCGCCTGGCCCAGGGCACTGGCGGGAACGTAGTAGGGAACCGCTATGCCGGCCAGACCGGCCGTGGTGGCCTGGCGAATGAAGCGGCGTCGTGACACATGCCGGGTCGTGGACATTCTCATCTTCTCCATACCTTGGATTTCCTTTTTCTCTTCACAGGCGAATACACACAAAGCCTCTCTCACGCACGCGCCGACCTACCATGCGGTCATCCAGCGAAGGTCGTCCCCGACATCCACCGGCTGCGACTGCCGATTCCACTTGAGCGTCCACAAATCTTCCGCTCGCACGTACCGGACGCTCGCATCACCGAAGCAGATGTTGAGGCCGGCCCTGTGGCGTCTCATGGCATAGCATACCATGCGCGACCAGTTGCCGATATGGAACATCTGCTCCTCGGTCGCCACGCCGGCCGGTACGGGGTCGCCGGAGTCGGGCCAGGCGTTGTTCCACCGCGCATCACCGATGAAAGGGACGTCCTTGATGCCCTTGACGTCGATGGCCGCCCACGTCTGGTCTGTCTGAAGCCGGTTGCCGCCGGCGTCCATCGAATTGCGGAGCCACGAATTCTCGCCGAAGCTGCCGATGCCCCAGTCGGTGTCGGCCATCCATTCGGCCTGCGCCACGTCAATCTGCCAGGCATGGCGCGTATACCCGAAGAAGCTCTGGGCCTGAGCGCCGGTCGGATTCCCCGTGGCGACCTGGGTGGCCGACGGACAGGTCCGCATCTTGTTGATGTCGGCGTAGTAGGGTCGCAGCGAGTCCATGTACGTAGTCTGGTGGGTACCCCCGATGAACACCGGAAGCTTCGACTCGTGGTCCTGGGCGTACAGATGATAACACAGCCCCCACTGCTTCAACGCCGCCATGCAGACCGTGCCTCGCACCTGTTTGCGGGCCATGTTCAACGTCGGGATCAGGATTGCCATGAGCAGGGCGATGATGGCGATGACCACAAGCAGCTCGATCAACGTGAATCCTTCGCGGCATTCCGTCCCGCTTGGATAGGGAGCCTTGGCCATGAGGACCTCCTGATCAAATGCTGCACCGGAAACACTCTTCACGTCGAATATGACATGCGTCAGATGCTCTGATTCTATCCCACGCATCGCAATCGCGGCGTTCGATATCGTCCGGGAGAATTTCCAACAGCCGCCCAACGGGTCCGGAGTCGAGATGGCGTTTGTCTGCCACCACTTCCCCTTTCGACCTGGAAGCGGCGGTTCTCATGATTCGAATGCCTCGCGGAGGGCCGTCGTTCGATACATTCGCGGCGTTACACCCGTGACTCTCCGAAACGTCGTCGCAAAATACTGGCTGGAAGAATACCCCAGGGCATGGGCGATGGCCGTCACGCTCAGGGCCGGATCGCGCAGAAGCGCCTTGGCCCGGTGCATGCGCTGCTGCGTCAGGTACTCGCCGGGGGTGACATGAACCTCCTGCGAGAAGCGCCGATAGAACGACGTGGTGCTCAGGCCCACGGCTTCGGCGATCTCATCCATCCTGAAGCACTCCTCCAGCCGCCGGTCGATCAATTCGAGAGCCTGCCGAATGGGCTTGGAGCATTGCACGCCGACAGTGTTGCGACGTCGGTACAGATCCTGCCCACGAACGACCGCCACCAGCAGATCAATCATCGCGGTGCGCACGAGGATGGCGCTGTGCTCGGAGACCTCGCGGTGCTCGTCGATAAGTCTCTTGAACAGCACCGGCGTCTGGGCCGTTGCGGGAAAACAGCGATGCTCGATCCGGACGAATCGATCGGCCAACGATGCGGTCTCATCGCGGGACAGGCCGGGCAGGTTGCCCTCGGCGGGAAACTCCACCTGGACCCAGAACAACTCGCAGGGGTTCATGATGTCGTGGAGGCCGCCGTGCTTCTCGCCGGGAAAGGTGATGAACACGCAGCCCGGCCCCACCTCGAAGAGGCTCTCTCCCACCCACCAGTCCACTGTGCCATGGGCGATGTAGCAGATTTCATAGGCCCGCTCGTGGACATGGGCGGGGAGATTCTCGACGTCGTGCACCGGCTCGGGGAACACCGCCCAGCCCACCTGGCAAAGGCAGGGGCTCAAACAGAAAGCCTTGTCGATCTTCAGTCGCAGGACACCTGGGGGCGAGCCCATGAGAGCCTCATCTTCTTCTTCCTGATGCGCGGCCTGCAGGACGACACGAGCCCCGCAACAATAGAAGACCCTAACAGGCCGACATCGTCTTCGTCAAGAACCACTCCGCAGGGGCAGGGACACCGGACGGCGGCTCCGATAGCACTGCTGGGCGGCAAAGACCACCTCGTGGGTCTTGACGGCGTCGTCGAGGTTGCAGTGGGATTCCACGTCGTCTTGCAGGCACTGGACAAAGTGATCGATCTGGCCCTGGAACGGGTGGTGGGATACGTCGCTGGAGTCCGGGCAGATGGTGGGGATCTCGATCCAGTCTTTCTGTCCGGGGAAGGCGGCCGACCAGAGGCGGTTGTTCCTGATCGAGCCGCGATCGCCGAAGACCTCGATGGGAAAGGTGTACGGCTGGACACACTCGAAGTTGACCGAGACCTTGCCGAGGGTCCCGTCGGCGAAGCGCACAAGGGCCATCTCTAAGCCGTCGTACTCCATCGGCGCATACTCCTGCCACGTGTTGGTTATGGGATTGTACTGACGGGTCTTGCCCTTGCGCCGACCTCCCGCACAGGCGAAGACCTCGACCGGATCGGCGGCCTCGAACTCGCCGGGGGCCGCGAACCAGCGCAGGGCATCGATGGCATGACAACCCGCCACGGCCATTGCACTGACGGCGGTCGCCTTCTTGCGGCCGTCTTCCCAGCCGCCCCACCAGGCGCCGTTGTACGACTGGTAATCCGTCTCGACGCAATAGACCTGCCCCAGGGCGCCGTCGGCGATGAGCCGCTTGATCGTCTGAAAGAGCGGATTCCAACGGAGCACGAAGCTGACAACGGTCTTGACGCCCGCCTTCCGCACTGCGTCCTGCATCGCGTACAACTCTTCAAGCGAGTTGCCTGCGGGCTTCTCGATCACGATGTGCTTGCCGGCCGCCGCCGCGGCCAGGACATTCTCGCAGTGTACGTGCTGAGGGGTGCACACGCAGACGATGTCCACACCATCGTGTCGCAGGGCGGCGTCCAGACTGTCGTAGCAGGCGGCCCCACTGAGGCCGTATTGATCGGCCAGACGCTGTGCGCTGGCCAGGCGCCGACTGGAGATGGCCACCACATCGGCGTGAGGGTTGTTCAGGAAGGCATGGACGTGCTGGGTCGCCACCCAACCCGCTCCATGCACCAGGACACCATAGCGTCGCATCGTCATGGTCGCATTCTCCCACTCGCTGCGTCCGGGGCGCTGTTGAAGAGGTCCCATTGCCTTGTGTACATCGCTTCGCTCGTCTGGCCGCCCGGCCGAATCCACAGCCGGTATCGGAGGGTGAGCGTCTTGCCTTTCGTCAGCACATAGCGCGTGCCTCGGGCGGGAAACGTGGGTTGGAACCACGGCAGATCGGGATACTCGATGTAGTCGCCGGGGTAGTCGGGATTGCCGGCCTTCTCGAACACGGCCATACCGACGGACCGATTCCCCCCTTGGCGGGCGCCGAGGCTGTCCGACCATGCCCGACGCGGGTCGGCCCCGGCTTGATCGGCATGGTGGACCAGTCGCATCTGCTGAATCGGCGATAGACGGATGTTGAGCCCACCATAGGCATCCGTGCCGCGGCGCGCCAGCGCCACATCGTCGGCCAGGGCCTCGAAGTGAAAGGCCAGATCGATGTGCCGGCCTTCCGCTCCTGCCCGATGCACGCAGATGACAGCCACCTCGCGCACGATGGGCGTCTGGTCCTCCCACAGCCACAGGCTCTCGGCCTCGATCCGGGCATACTCGGCGCCGCTGCGGAGTTTAACGTTGGCCGTCGGACGGGCGATGACGGTCTGAAGGGCGTGAAGATCGCCCCGTTGTCCGCGCCAGTCCACCTCGGGCCACGCCCAGTAGATGCCCCGGTGATGGGGATGATCGACCGACCAATCCTGCGTCAGCACCTCGCCGTCCGGACCGTACAGGGGGTGGATGTAGTTGCTCCGGGCCCTGGCATAGCGGCGATTGCCTTCGGCGATCGACTCGACATAACCCGCCGGAGGCTGAACCGTCAGGTAGTTGTACTGCAGGACGGGCCTACCGCCCTCCGTGACGACGACTTGGCCCGTGTGCGGGTCTCTGGCCGCCTGAACGAGCGGTGCGTCGGCGTCCCCAGCCACAGCAACAGGCGACAGACCATAGACAACGAAAGCACCGAAGAGAACTGCTCTGATGAGGAACATAGTATCTGCGTCTCCCAAATGTGGTATTGTTCAGGCGTAGAAGCCGGCATATCGCTCCATGGCATCCATCAGGGCCTTGACGTTTTCCAGCGGCACTCCGGGGTACAGTCCGTAGATCATCATCAGCCCTCCCTGCTTCGACCCCAGTTTGCTCACTTCATCCCGGACAAGGGCGTCGATCTGCTCCGGCGTACCGGACGGCGTGACCGTCTGACGGTCGATGTCCAAGTCGATGCACACGTGGCCCGCGAGCTTGTCCTTGATCCAGTCGATGCCGTTGACCAGATCCTGCAGGTTGACGACGTCCACGCCACCGTCGATGAGATCGTCCAGCAGATCGCGAATCCGGCCGTCGGAGTGCATGTGAATGATACACCCGGCGTCGCGGGCCGGTCTCATCAGGCGTTCATAACTGGGCTTGATGAACGAACGGAACATCTCGGGCGAGAGCATCGGACCGGTCTGCATGCCAAGGTCTTCCGGATAGCTCATCCACTCGACGCCGAGATCGAGATATCGGCGCACGATCGCGGCGTTGAACCGCTCGACCATCTCGACCAGACGCGGTAGATTCGGATGGCAATCGACCATGTCGAACAGGACGTTCTCATATCCGCGAATGTCCACCAGTGTCTGGAACGTATGCCCGTGGCGCAGCCCCCCCATCGTCAGCTCTCCACAGGCTCGCGCCCGCTCGATGTTTCGCGCGATCTGCGCCCAGTCGATCGGCCCCTTGCCGGAATCGACCTGCGGGTCGGGGGCTGCATATCCCTCGAACGCCGCCCAATTCGCCAGAGGGTGCTCCGTCACCGTTCCGGCGGTGCCTTCCATGGTGGTCTCCCATCGACAACCCCAGCCATCGACAAACGGCCGGCCGGGCCGTTCGATGATCCGATAGTCCAACTCGGTCCGGCCGGTACCCTCGCCGGCAAGGTCCGGAAACAGAAAGGGATGCGACTCCATCAGTTCTTTCAGGACTTCGGGCGGATAGTGATGCCAGCAGGCCTCGTTGATGTGGAAGTGCATGGGAATGTAGTCGGGTCCGTCCCGTCGGACCGCACGAAGAACGTTCGTTCGCCTCGCCGCGAAGGAATCGACACGAGCGGGAGTGCCTCGAACGGGGGCGACTGTAGAATACTGCTCGTTCTTACCCGTGGCCATGCTCCTCTCGTTATCCGGCGTCGATACGAATCTGTTTTCGCCCCCAAAGGGCCCCTTGGACTCGACAGGTCAGCCTCTTCGGTGCAGGCGGCAGTATACGCGCCGCTGCCGCCCCAGACGTTCGATATCATGCCACAGAATACCAAACCTTGGCAACCACGAGTGAATCGGGTGCCATATCGTGACGATATCCAGGACGTGTCGCATCTGATTGAAATGTGGCCGGGCCCCAAGTCCGGCCGAGAGGTCAAGGACAATCATATGCTTGCCAGTTGCATGCCATCTGCCTGTCTGGTAGAATCGTGGACATCGCAGGCGTCGCGCGTGGGCCCCGCTGCTACAGATGGGGGCATCAGCCAACAGACGCCGAGCTTCCTGACGGATCGCATATCAGGTCAGGATCGGAGGTTCAGGTGAAATGAGGTGGGTCGGGCATACAACAACGCTCCTGTCTGCGAGGCTCTGTCTCCGCGCCCACTTGGGCCGCAGCCGGCCTTCGTCCGCCCTGTCCGGTTCATGCCGAAAGGAGGTGAACGGGCCCATGTCCTGAACGCATCGATCACCGGGGCACGTGGCAGGAATCGCACAGAATCACACTTAGGTTCAGCGGCCTCCGGAGGGCCGTCGGACACATCACAACACTGTCGTGTAACGATTCATAAGGAGGACCATCATGTGTAAGAACGTTTCTCGTGCGATTGCGCTGGTCTTGGTGTTGAGCCTGGCCGGCGGAGCGTGGGCCGATCTGGTCGGGCACTGGCGATTCGATGAAGGTGCCGGGACCGTCGCCCGCGACTCCAGCAGAAGTGGAAACAACGGCACCCTCAGCGGCAACGTGGAATGGGTGCCGGGACAGATCGGAGGCGCGCTTCAGTTCAACGAGGGCGGCTGGGTCGATTGCGGTGATGTCCTGACGTTCACCAGCACGCTCACGATCACCTGCTGGGTGAATCCGGCTGTCCTGAGCGGCGACCGGGGGTTCGTCACCCGCGAAGGCGCCTACGCGTTCAAGTCCAGCAGCAATTTCCTGCGGTTCACCACGCCGGGAATCCTCGACTACAACGGCAACAATACGATCCTCCAGACCGGGACCTGGCAGCACGTGGCGGTCACCTTCGTGCCCAACCAGACGCAGGGCTGTGTGTTCTATCTCAACGGCGTCGAAACCGATCGCCTGAACAGCACCGGCCTGAGCGCCGGCGCCGGCCCATTCCGCATGGGTAACAATCAGTGGAGTCAGCTCTACTCCGGCATGTTGGACGACGTACGGGTTTTCGACCACATCCTGACGCCGGAAGAAATCGTTCAGTCCATGAAGGGCACCGGCCCTGAACTGGCGGCCGACCCCAGTCCGGAGAACGAGGCGACCGATGTGCCGCGCGAGGTGGTCATGAGCTGGACGGCGGGCCAGTTCGCCGCGACGCACGATGTCTACTTTGGCACATCGTTTGACGATGTCAACGATGCCGCCCGCAGCAGTGCGATGGGGGTTCTCGTCAGCCAGGGGCAGGCCGCAGCGACCTATGACCCTGCCGGTCTGCTCGACTTCGACACGACCTATTACTGGCGCATCGATGAAGTCAACGCCGCCCCCAGCAACACAATCTTCAAGGGCGAGGTCTGGAGCTTCACCACCGAGCCGTTCGCTTATGCGATCCAGACCGTCATCGCCACGACCAACGGCATCTCCGAAGCCGGCGCCGGACCGGAAAACACCGTCAACGGCTCCGGGCTCAATGCCCTCGATCAGCACTCGACCCTCAGTAGTGACATGTGGGTGGCCAAGGCGCCGGACGACGGGCCCCTGTGGATTCAGTACGAGTTCGATCGCGTCTACAAGCTCCACGAGCTTCTGGTCTGGAACTACAACGTCCAGTTCGAGCTGATGCTCGGATTCGGGATCAAGAACGCGACCGTCGAATACTCCGTCGACGGAGCCGAGTGGGAAAGCCTGGGTGACGTCCAGTTGAATCAGGCGGGGGCCAATGCCGCGTACACCTACAACACGACGGTGGACCTGGCGGGTGTGGCGGCCAAGTTCGTCCGCCTGACCGTCAACAGCGGTTTCGGCGGGCTGGGCCAGTACGGTCTCAGCGAGGTCCGCTTCATGCAGATTCCCGCTCAGGCCCGTGAGCCGCAGCCGGCGGACGGGGCGGCCGACGTGGAGGTGAGCACCTCGCTGAGCTGGCGCGCCGGCCGGGAAGCGGTCGCGCACGAGGTGTATTTCGGCACCGATCCCAACGCGCTGGCCCTGGCCGGAACGGTAGGCGCCCCCACATTCGATCCGGCGGCACTTGCTCTGGGAATGACGTACTACTGGCAGATCAGCGAGGTCAATGAGGCCGAGGCCATCAGCGCCTGGCAGAGCGATCTGTGGAGCTTCTCCACGCAGGCCTATATCGTCGTCGACGACTTCGAAAGCTACACTGACGACATCGACGCCGGCCAGGCCATCTTCGACACCTGGCTCGACGGCTGGGTCAACAACACCGGTTCGACCGTCGGCCACCTCCAGACGCCGTTTGCCGAGCGGACCATCGTTCGTGGCGGAGAGCAATCGATGCCGCTGTTCTATGACAACACGGCAGCGACCGTCTCCGAGGCCGACTTCACCCTCAGCCGGGATTGGACCGCCAACGGCATCAAGAGCCTCTCGCTGTACTTCCAGGGCGCCGCAGGCAACACCGGGCGACTGTACGTCAAGATCAACGGCGTCAAGGTACCCTACGACGGTGCGGCAAGCGACATTGCCAAGGCCATGTGGCATCCGTGGAACATCGATCTGTCGGCGGTCGGCACCAACCTGCAGCGCGTAACCTCGCTGACGATCGGCGTCGAGGGCGCCGGGGCAACGGGAGTGGTGTACATTGACGACATCCGGCTGTATCCCCGCACCCCCGAGTTCGTCGTGCCGGTGGAGCCGGATCAGGCAGGACTGGTTGCCCATTACGCATTTGAAGGCAACCTCAATGATTCGGTGGGGTCCCGTCACGGCACGGCCCTCGGCGATGCTCGAACCACGAGCGATCCGGTCCGAGGCCAGGTTCTGACTGTGGACGGCACGGGCGACGCCGTAGACATCGCCTACAGCGAAGCACTGAACCCCGAGGCGTTCACGGCAAGCGTCTGGGCCAATCCGGACCCAACCGGCAGCGAGCATCGTTCGCCGCTCACCTCGCGCGATGACACCCCACAACGGGGCTACATTCTTTACCTGACGCCGACCAACACGTGGGAATTCTGGACCGGCACCGGCACCGGGTGGAATGGCACGGCCGGCCCGGCGGCGCAACTGGGCGAGTGGACCCACATCGTCGCCACCTTCGCCAACGAGCAGAAGGCCCTCTACATCAACGGCCGACTGGTCGCCGAAGGCACTGCCCCGCTGTCGTTGAACACACAGCGTCCGCTGCGAATCGGCGGCGGAGCGACGGAAGGGGCCGGCAACTACTTCTTCCGTGGAATGCTTGACGAGGTTCGTATCTACAATCGGGCCTTATCGGCGGAGGAGGTAGCCGGATTAGCCGGACACACCGAGCCACTGCACAAGTCGTTCTGAGTGGAGGACGCAGGGGCGTAGGAGCCAACAGAGCAGGGGCGAATGACCATTCGCCCCTGCCTCCAGATACAGGGCAGGGCAACTTCACGTTGCCCTGCCATTTTCATATCGACACATCCGGGCAGTGGAAGAACGAATTGCTGTCGCCTTTGAGCTGGAACGGATCGACATGGTTGGCTGAGATTCACTTCCGTCCATGCGGCAGAAGCAACGCTACGCATCCATCGACGCGGCGAAGTCCTCGACAAACCTGGCGCACTGGGCAACGTCTTCGATCAGCCGACCTGACAAATGCTCGTACTCGATGGTTGCGAGGCCGCGAAATTTCAGGTCATACAATGTCTGTAATACCTGCGTGAAATTCGCCTTGCCCTCACCGAGAGGCACGTCACGCGATTCGCGGTTGCCGAATTCGGCGGCGTCTTTGAGGTGAACGGCAAGGATACGGCCACTCAGCTTCCGGAGACACTCGGCAGGGTCGAGCCCCGAACGGACCCAGTGTCCGGTGTCCGGACAGGCGCCGATGAACCTGCTGCGGCCCTCGCAGACCTTCAGCACGTTCTCCGGACGCCAGTATCTCGACTGTTCCGATTGCGGGTGATTGTGCACCGCCAGACCGATCTCATACTCGCGACACAGCTCGTCGAGCGCCTCGAACACCTCTGCCGGCGGCTCGGCGACGAGCGTCTCGACGCCCATTTCCTTGGCGAAGTCGAACACTTTGCGGAAACCGGACGCGTCGGCTTCGAGGGGCGCGTAGTAACTGGCCATCTGCATGCCGCGATCCTCCAATCGCGTCTTCATCTCGCGGCGCTGTGCCGGCGTGAGCGACTCGCTCGTCTTGAGATCCGGCTGCTCCTTGCTCAGCGGCAGGAAGAAGGCCGGCTCGACCCGCCGGATGCCCAGAGCACCGATCACATCCAGCGCTTCGTAGAAGCTGCGATCGCGGAACGTGTAGAGTCCACACGACAGCCGCCAGCCGAGCTTCTCCGCGTGGGGCGTGCTCACTTTGACTTTCCGCTGCTCCGCCGACATCCCCCCCGCCGTCATGCCCAGGACGGCTCCTGCTCCCCAACCTCCTGCAGACACGAGAAACCCGCGACGACTCAATCGACTCGCTCTCATAAGATCACCTCCATACAATGTCCGTGATTCCTGCCAGAACCCAAAGCCCAAAGACTCTCCCGAAGAGCATTTCTCAGCGAGCGCCATCCCAGATCTCGAAGAACCGATCCATTGTCTCCACGAGAGCGATGACCCGCAAGCCTCAAATGGATCCGGCATTTCGGCTTTCGGCCGACCTGCCTCGGGCCCGCAGCGGCATGCCTCCGATGCCGGGAAGTGGCTTGTCGGTTGTGGACGGCCGGTGTAGCATGTTGCGGATCGACAGCAGAACGCCACCCCTTCAAAGGAGATGCACGTATGGCAACGGCGAGGACGGCAATCGTGGCATGTGTCATGCTTGTCTGCGGTTCACTCTGGGCGAAGCAGCAAGGCGAGAACAGGACTTCCGAAGGGGTTTGCGATATGGCTCCGTTCGGTTTTCACGTCTCGGACCCCGACGGCCGGTGGCACGGAATCCGCTGGACGGAGCCCCGAAAGGTCCGGCGGGTGATCGTCCGGTTCGCGGACGACCAGGCCCTGCCGCAGCAATCCGAGGTAACGCTGCAGTACTGGCGCCGGACCTGGGATGGAAAGGCCGATCCCGTCCAGGCCGAGCGCGGAGCCGGCGGAATGGGCTGGGATGCGATGGACGACTGGACAAACGGCACGTGGATCGATGCCGAGACGTCGGTCATCGCGAACGGCGCGATCTGGACATTTGCGCTGCAACCGATCAGTTCGAAAGAAATCGAGGATGTGGAGGGCCCTGGAGTCACGTACCGCAAGACCCTCTGGATTCGCCTGCTCTTCAGCCGGCCCGTGGCACAGCCTCGCAGCCTTCAGGTGCTCACCGAATCGGCATACCAACCCCTGAGAGTGCGCATCCATTTCGGCAGGCCGGCGTTGTCCGCGATAAGCACAGACAGCGCCGAGACGGGGCGCCTTGAGATCCACAACGGGCGTCTCGTAAACTTGCGCCACGCCAACGGGGCTCACGTCGATATCGCGGATGACCTCCAATGGTCTCTGGCGGCCGGTGCAGACACCGCTATCGAGGCCGATCTCCTGATCGCCAGGGACCCCACCGACGACCGCTACGACCGGACAATCGTCACCGTCCGCTCCAGTTGCCGGCCGTTTTCTTTCGCCGCCGATGAAGTGGCCGGAGGCGACCGCATTCTCGTCGACGATCTGGGCGTGCTGGTGACTCCGGCTCAGGACGACATAACACTCGACGGCTACCGCGAGGCCCTTCGGACAGGGTTCCGGGGACGCACGGTGTACGACCGCGTCAAAGAGGCTCCGGAGCAGACCCTGTCGAGGGCCTGGAACGACATGCCTCTCAAGCGTCCGCTCTGGTTCGTCCACGGGCTGCCGGGCGACCGCAACACGATTCGGCAGCATCCCAACGGCGACATCGACGTCACCGCCGTGGGACGATGGTTCAACATCCAGCGCAGCGAGCGGGACAGCGCCCGCAAACAGTGGAATGGCGACATGCTCAGGATCTCGTTCGGACTGCCCGACGAGACGCTTCGAGGCGGGCGGAAGCTGGAGGAAGGCTACCTGCCCCTGGTGCATACCTGGTGGCAGGATGGACCGGTCTATTACGAGCAGAAGACGATCCTCGATGCTTTGGACGCGGACCTGAATAACATCGCCCTCGACGATCCAACGGTCCTTCTGATGCAGATCCGAATGGTCAATGTCTCTGGGTCCGACCGTGCGCCCGTGAAGCTGCGTTTCGCGTCCGGCGCCGGCGGGGAGGGCAAGTTGACCGTCCGGCAGGGTCGTGCTGTTGCCCAAACCGATCGTGGCCCCTGCCTGCGGTTTCTGATCGCCGGCAGGGAGAAGGGCGCGTTCACCGAAGAGGGGGACTCGACGTCGTGGGCGGCGACCCTCCAACCGAGCCAGGCGATAACGCTGCACCTTTGCATACCGTCGGTGACACTGACGGACGCGAAGGAGATCGAGGCGCTGCAGAAACGCGATTTCGATTCCGACGCCAGGCGCATCTGCGGCTTCTGGCGTGAATTGACGACGGCGGCCACACAGATCGAGACACCCGAGCCCTGGATCAACGACTTCTACAAGGCCCATCTGAGGCATCTGCTGGTCAACTGCTTCAAGGAACTCGATTCCGACCGTCTGCACGCGCACGTGGGCACGTTCCACTACGGGGTCTATCCCAATGAATCGGTGATGATGATCAGCGACCTGGATCGCCGGGGCCTGCATGAGGAGGCGCGGCGCAATCTGGATTCGTTCCTGCACTACCAGGGCACGGTCTCGATGCCCGGCAACTTCCGAAGCCGCGAGGGGCAGTTCTACGGTGCCGGCGGCCACGAGAGCGGCGGATACAACAAGAGCCACGGATACGTCATGTGGAACATGGCCCAGCACTGGTGGATGACGCGAGACCGTACGTGGATGGAGCAGGCCGCGCCCAGGCTCGTCGAGGCCTGTGAATGGGTCATCAAGGAGCGTCGAGCCACGATGACCACCCTCAAGGATGGCACGAAACCGCTGGAATATGGCTGGCTCCCGAGCGGCTCACTGGAAGACATCACCGATTACTGGTACTGGCTGGCCACGAACAGCGCCACCGTCTGGGGCTTTCAGGCGCTGGCGGAAGCCTTGGCGGATTTCGGCCACATCGAGGGCGCACGACTCCAGAAGGAAGCACAGGCTTACTACGAAGATGTCATGCGCGGCATCACCGAATCACGTATCCGTTGTCCGGTCGTGCGGCTGCGGGATGGGACAAACGTGCCGAAGATTCCGTCGCGGCTGTACCAGCGAGGCCGAGCCCACGGCTGGCTGCGCGAGACGCTCGAAGGGTCTGTGTTTCTTCCGGCGTATGGGCTGCTGGGGCCGGATGCTCCCGAGACCGAGTGGATCATGAAGGACTTCGAGGACAACCTCTATATCTCCGGACAGTATGGTTATGCGATCCCCGTGTTCGATAACTTCTGGTACTCTCGCGGCGGCTTCTCCATGCAGGCCAACCTGCTGGATGGCCCCCTGCCGTATCTCTGGCGGGACGATATCAAGCACTTCCTCCGCGCCTACTTCAACGGCTTCGCCTCCGCGTTCTATCCGGAAATCCGCATGTGCAACGAGCACTCGCTGCCGGAACTGGGATACCCCTTCGGCGATCACTTCAAATCCTCGGACGAAGCCCAGTCCACATACTGGCTGCGTTTGATGTTCGTCCGGGAGGCCGGTTCGGAGCTGTACATCGGACAGGCCATCCCCCGTTACTGGCTGTCGCATGGAAACAGGATCGGCATCCGAAACGCACCTTCCAACTTCGGTGCTCTTTCGGTCGGGATGGAATCACAGTCGGCCGAAGGGCGGATCAGAGCGATCGTCGATCCCCCTCGGCGCAATCCGCCGCAGAGCATATTCCTGCGTCTGAGGCATCCCGACGGCGCCAGGATCAGGAGCGTGACCGTCAACGGTCGGCCCCATGACCGTTTCGACATCGACAAGGAGTGGATCGTTCTGTCGGGACAGGCCGACGGCCGGCTGGAGGTGGTCGCACAGTACTGACGGCATCGTCCGTATCTGACACTGTGCAAGGTGCGCCGTCTGGCGTATCGAGCGCACGGGCCCACCAAATGGTGAGGCCGAATGTACCGCGACCGCTGCGACACAACAGACCGGGTGCCGTATGGATGAAAGGATCGTTGTGCCATGCGAGAATTCGTCATGCAACGGGCCAGGCAGCCTCGACGGCGGTTACTGAAGGACTTCCTGCGGTTGGCTCGCGCCGACGACCTGCTGTCAAGGCTCGGTGCCGTGATGATACGGACCAGCCCCAAGGCCACGATCTGGACCGCGGGAATCATGTCATCCGGCTATCTCTCCAATCGGCTCGGCTTCCCCGGCTTCACAGGCGTGGAGGCCCTGGGGGCGCCGATTGTGGTCGGTGTGGGCATGCTGGGTCTGGGACTGGCGATTCGCTTCTTACCGACCGTCCTGTCCGGCAGGTGGCTGACCGTCGCAGAGGCCGCCGATCTGAACCTCATGGAGGACTATCGCAAGTCACAGGCTCCGGCGCATCTGAATGTGCTCTGGGACAAGGTGTTCTTCTACGAATCGAGGATCCGCTATGATGCCCTGGAGCGACAGGACGAGCGGGACGAGATCCAGCGGCTGCGAAGCTATATCTGTCGGCAGATCCACACATGGGACCGCAGTGCGTTGGAACGACTGGAAATGGCCAACGATGCCGACGTGGACGCCGCGGCCATGGCCGTGCTCAGCGAACGGGCGCTCGGCCATATCCAGGAGAAATCGCGCGACGGTTTCATCGTATCTTCGCTCTATGCGCTGCGGCATGCCCTGCCGCAATGCAGCGAGGCCTACGCGACCGGGCTGCAGCTCAGTCTCTATGAAGACCTGTGCGACGGGGCCTACTTCGACCGAAGCGACATGAAGCTCACTCAGCAGTATAACGGCAATCAACTGCTTGGGGACATCAAGAAGGCCGTGGCATTGGGAAGGGCCGATCGCCTGCGGCAGTTGCCGGCGGCGCTTTCGGCAAAGATGTGGTGCTTCCTGGTGATGCGCAGGATCGCAACCGGAGTCGGTCGAGCCGTAACCTATCTCAACGGCAGGTACGCAACCGACATATTCAATTCCCAGGTGCTCCTTTGGCCGGGACAGGAGACGGCACCGTGGCTTGACGGGTTTCCCGGAGCGTCGGAAGACATCCTGACCCTGCGAAGATCCATCGTGCGATCGGCCCTGGGCAGCGACGATCCTACCGCGTGTGCGGTCCTCGACAAAATGTTCCTGGCGTGCTTCGAATTCGCAACGGACCTGCGCGCGCGATACGACCCGGAGTACTGCGACGGCAGTCTCGACTACACCACGGAGGACACCGGCGAGTCCATCGTGAACAATCTTGTCGATGATCTCAGAGCGCACGACTATCGCCAGACAACCATCGATGGCGCGACGCGATACGCCGACGCCGTTCGGCGAGAACAATCCGATTTCGTGGAGTATCTGACGGCAACCGGCCGAACGCAGATTGTAGAAGCCCCGTTGGCCCTCCGAGCCGCCAGGATCGCATTTCACATCAACAGCAATGGCATCAAGGACACATTCCGGGCACGGGAGTCGGCGGCGGGCGGGTCTTCGCTCGAACGAGAGATCGAAACGGTGGCGGCAAGAGCGGCGGTATATGGCAGACGACTCGTCGGCCTGCGTCTGCATCACCAACTCACCATTCTGCTTCTCGACGGCTACAAGGATCTGGCCCATACACTGGCCTACTGACCCCGACGATGTCAGCCGGAAACGGAGGGTCCCGACAGGGTCTAATCTCTGGCCCGGTCCAGCATTCGACGAACGGCGGCATTGGGAGAGAGAATCTCCCGAGCCGAGCGGATCGTCACCGTCGGAATAGCCCCATGTTCCAGATGCATCTGCATGCGGCGTTCCTGGTCGGCGTTCTGCCCACCCAGGTTGGCGTAGCCGAAGGTGCGGCAGAGTCCATCGAACAGAAACGCATTCAGGTCGCAACCGCCCGTGCGCTCCAGGCCGTCGATGGATTGATGCCAGCTCTTGAACAGATGCGCCTGCGCGAACGACTGCCCCTGCATGGTGATCTCGTTGAGCCCTTCCCCTGCGACCACCAGACCCCGGCCCAGGCCGGCGACATGGCGGATCAGCTTGTGCATGCCCTCCGTGGGTGTGGTGGCCTCCACGAAACAGTTGTGCAGGTTGTGAGAGACCAGGGTGACATCGATGAACGTGGCGTCCGTCGCCAGATCATCCGTGGCCGCCAGGATCGCGCGGCCCAGAATCGAGCGCCACATGCTCAAGCCGGGATGCACCTTGACCATGACCTTCTTGTCGCGATTGGCCAGCAGAGCCGCGTTGGATTCCGGCACGCCCAGCCCCCGGCCCTGGTACCAGCTCCAGCCGCGGAGATCATGACGTTCCAGGCCCCGGTATTGAAAGTCGCGCACATATGCATAGGCCGGGTTTGACGGATCCATATCGACAGCGTTGAAATGCGGCATCATGTGAAAACCCAAGGTTCGGCCCTTCTTGACGAAGGCCCTGGCCTTATCGTTCGGCACGTATGCCGGATAGTTTTCGTCGTACGGATCGGTACGCCAGTTGGGAATGTGCAGCAGCACGGTCTTGGGATCCAGTTCCTGGGCGAGCGCATCGAGAATCGCCTCGTCAGTCGGACACCAGCTCACGGCAAAGCGGACATCGCGGACCCAGGGAGCCCGACGTGCATGCTCGGTTTTGAGATCGTAGGCCTGCCACAGCCATTGGTGGTAGCGTGTGGCCGGCTCATGCCAGTCGCCGTCAAATACGTTGATCCGCCAGGTGAGCCCTCCGGCGCTGAGATTATTGTCCACAGGGCCGTAGGCCTGCGTATCGAAGCCCAGTCGCATGGCGTCGTTCGCCGCACCTACGCGCAAGGCTTTGTATCGGTAGCGATTGTCCTGGGTGTGTACCCAGAAGCCGCCCTGCTCGGCCTGCAGGATCGCCAGAGAGGCCTCCCAGAAGAACGGCCACTCCCAATGACTGTCTTTGATCAGGGGATCGTCCAACGGGAGCTTCACGCCCTGAAAGAATGGGGCCACCAGCTTCAGATCGGAGCGCAGGCCGGGGAGATTCCAACGGCAGGCCAGCACACCGCCGCGCGACGAGTAGGCCGCCGGCTCGACGAGGATATCACCCGTTTCCGGCTCGACGGACACGGTCAGCACACCGTCCGCATCCCAACTGTGGAAGACCACCTCGGCGCGATGCACCGACAAGGCGTGCGTTTCGATGACGCCGAACTTGCTTTCATCCACGGAGACGGTTTCGCCGCCGCGGTACAGCAGTTGCAGGGCCGGACCGGATGCATCGGTCTTGCGAATGAATACCTCGCCCGTCTGTTTGCTCTTGAGCGAGGTCAAGATGCCCTTTTCCATGACCGCCGTCTGTGTGGGCGTGTCGATGAAGAGAATCCCGTCGCGAATCTGGATCGAAGCCTCCCGGCTCCGCGACGTCTCGACTGGCGAACCCTCGGCCGAGATCGACCCGGCCGAGACCGAAACCGCATGGCTCAGGGCGATACTACTGCCGGCTGCTTTGAGGAAACTGCGACGATTCATCGGTGAGCTCCTATCTGTCAGTCACAAACACTGCCGAATGCGATGAACACCTTACCCCTGGCGGTCAACATAATCGTTTCGCTGCAAGGCGACAATGAACAAGTTGGAACCGCCGCCGGCAGATCGGGGGAGCGCCTCTACCCGAGCAACTCATCGGGGCACGCGATTCTCTTGCCCCTTGCCTTCTCGATCGGCAAACGCGCTGCGGCGTCACAGTCTCCACGGGCTGCGCGTCGCGCGGGCCAGCAAGCGCGTCGCCTCCGGGTCGCCGACGAACTCTTCCTTCGCGGGGTCCCATTTCAGCGAGCGTCCGAGCTTGTACGCGAGGATGGTCAGATGTCCCAACGACGCGCCGCGATGGCCGATCTCCGGAGGGCAGTTCGGCTGGCGGCGTGTGCGAATGCAGTCGAACCAGTTGGCGTGATGATCGTTGTCGCCGATGTTCACCTCGCGCGTGGTCAGCTTCATGCGTTCGAAGAACTGTAGGGGCGAATCATCATTCGCCCGTACCGCGGGGCCGCCCTCGATTGGCCCGCCGGTGCTCATCGACGTGACCCAGCCTCGCTCGCCGACGAACACGCCGCCGAAATTCCCTTCCAGCCGGGCGTCTGCGGGCACGGCTTTGTACAGGTCCTTCACCATGCCCCAGTGGTCCACCAGGTGCAGGAGCGTGCCGTTGGCGTAGCGGCAGGTGAGCGTCGGGTATTGGCCCGTGCTTGGGTGGATGAACTCGACCGGCCCGCTGTTCTCGGCGTCCAAGGCGTACTGAATCACGTCCGCGGCGTGCGAGTGGTACCACGTGACTGCGCCGGCGCCGAAGTCGTCATGGAACGCCCAAGGCACGACGCCGGGGATCGGATTCCTGTGGAAGGCGCTGTTGTACGGCTGCCAAGGGGCGGGACCGACCCACAGGTCCCAGTCCAGTCCCTCGGGCACCGGCTCGGCCGCCAACGCCGGGCTCACGGGGGCATACGAACGACCGAAGTTCTCGCCCAGGGGCTGCCAGAGTGTGAAGACCGACTTGACCTTGCCCAGCCCGCCGCTTCGCACGAACGCGCAGACCTGGCGAATCGTCGAAATGGAGCGATACTGCGTCCCGGTCTGGAAGATCCGGCTGTAGCGTTGCGCCGTCTGGACCAATCGGCGGCCCTCGCGGACGGTCAGCGAGATCGGCTTTTCACAGTAGACGTCCTTGCCTGCCTCCATCGCGTGGATCGATTGCATCGCGTGCCAATGGTCCGGCGTGACGATGACGACGGCGTCGATGTCCGGACGGGCCAGCAGTTCGCGGTAGTCGTTGTAGCTGTCACAGCCACGATACGTGCCCGCAGGACGGCGAGCAGCATAGGCGGCCTCGACGCGCTGCTTGGCTTCGTCGCGGCGCACTTCGTCCACGTCACAGACGGCCAGCACCTGGATCTCCGAGTCGCCGGCGAGGCGATGCAGGTGGCCCCGACCCATGCACCCGTGCCCGATCAGGCCGACGTTGATCCGATCGCTCGGGGCGGCGTTGCCTTGCGCGCCCCAGACCGAGGACGGGACGATCCACGGAACTGCGATCGCGCCGGAAACGGCTGCTGTTCCTTGGATGAACTGACGCCGTGAACATCGTCCGACATGTCTGTCTTGTGTCATATGGCTATCCCTCAGGTCGGCTTGGTTACAGCCTGGTTGAAAGTCTCGATCGTCCGTTTCAATTCATCGTCGCCGGACTCGACGCAGAAGACCACGGGACCTTGCTCTTGCCGACGCGTCTCATCGAGAAGCAAATCGATACCTCTGGCGCGCGCGGCCTTGTCCAAGCTGACGATCTGGGGGAGTCTGCCTTCCGGTGCAATCCTTGTCCCTGGTGCGACGACGGCCTCGATGCCCATCTTTCGGGCAAATTCGACGATTTTCAACTGGCCCGCGCTGTCGGAGGGCATCGCGTCCAGGTGATAGGTGAGCAGACGGACGCTTGCGGCATCCAGCTTGAGTCGAATCCGCTCCATCTCCTCGGCGGTCAGTCGGTCGTGGAACTTCTTGGGGATATCTCGACTGATCTTCTGTCGATTGCTGCCGCCGACATACAGCAGACCGTGTTCTGCCGCTTTATCGATCAGTTCGAAGAGATGTAGGGGCGAATCATCATTCGCCCGTTCTCTCGATGCCGGCGGCACCAGGGCCAAACGCCAGCCGAGTCGCTCCTGCGCGCGAACGGCCGGGGTGAGCTTGGCGCTGGGCGTCGTCGGGGCCGGCAGGTCGCCGAGGGCGAACTGGGTGGCCGCCAAATAGAACCGCAGCATCTTCGGATCCCAGAAGACCGAAGGATGGTGCGCGATGGTGCAGTAGAAAACCCGTCCGCGTCCGTACTGGCGAACCCAGGCCAGCGCGTAATCGTCGTCGGCCCGCACGACGGCTCCATAGGACGGCTGCTGTTGCATATCGGTCCTGGCGGTGTCGATGCTCATGAGCACGCGAACGCGGTGGCGCGAGTACGGCTCGTGCACGCGGAAGAACTCGTCGCGGTAGTCGAAGCCCTGCCCGCCGAAGACCTGGTTGACCGGGTGGGTCGGATCGTCCAGCTTGATGAAGACGTGCTCATTGTTGGCCTTGTGGTTGGCGCCGCGGGCGCCGAGCATGATGCCGAACTCGGGCCAGTCCTCGATCGCGCCGGGCCACTGGGTGAAGGCGACGGACGTGCCGTGAACGCCCATCAGTCCGCCGCCGCTGTAGACGAACTCGACCAGGCTCTGCCTCCGTGCGGGGTCCTCGAAGCAATTGCCCACCGTGTTGTTGAAGAACACCGCGTCGAATTGTCGCAGACTGGCCGGCTCGAATACGGCCGGGTCTTTGCTGACCACCGTCTCGAACGCGCCGGTCCTCTTGCCCATGAGTGTGAACGCGGTGTTTGCGGTGGGGATGGAGGCGTGGCCGCCATAGTTGACGTTGAGGTCGAAGATCAACAGCTTGCGAGGACGCAGCGGCCTGGCCGGCGCCTCGGCAGGGATCGCTCGCTCGATGCGCTGTCGATCGTCCATATCCCCTCCGGCCTGCGGCTGTGCCATGGCCCGCTCAAGCGCCGACGCAGCAAGCGCACCGGCCGTTGCCGCGGTTCCGCCGAGGAACGTTCGTCGAGACACAAGTCCCCTGGGCATCGTCCCTTCTTTCATTCTCTGTCTCCCATTGAAGTCCGCAGGACAAGAACCACCATCGACAGATCGAAACCTGCACCCAATGTAGCGGATGGAAGCCGGCGGAGCAACGGCATTGTCCGCATCGGTTTGCGAAGACCTGCACCGCACCCGTCCCTATACCCCCTGTGTGGAGAATGCGGTGGCCGGTGCCGTCACATCTGCCAAGGCGAGCGCATCGCACGCCCCAGCATGCGATCCGCTTCGCCGTCGTCCACGAAACGCTCTGCCGCAGCATCCCATTTCACTGCCCGTCCAAGACGGGCCGAAACATCCACCAGATTGCACGTGGTGGTGGCATGATGTCCCACTGCGGCACACGCGGCGGCCGGCTGGCGGCCCCTGATGCAGTCCAGAAAGTTGCGATGGTGTCCCGGGCTGGTATACAGATGGATCTCATCGGGTCCGATGACGGATTTTGGCACCTCCACGGGGTTGGCGCTGAGGGTGCCGCCGCCGGTAATGTGAATCCAGCCTTCGGTCCCCACGAAACGGATCCCGTCGGGATGGGGATGACCCTCGCTGCTGTAGCTCATCCGAACGCCGTTATCGTACAGAACCTCCGACTGCCAGGCAATCGCATCGTCGACCAGACCGTCGGCAGGTATCTCGGCCGATGTGGCATGCACCCCTACAGGCTTGACGTCATCGCCTATGCCCCATTGCGCGATATCGACAAAGTGCACGCCGTTGCCGCTGATGAAGCCCGTCGTGTAATCGGAAATGTAATACCAGTAGCATATTTCGTTGCCACGGGCGACCCGTTGCGGCGAAAACGGCTTCACCGGCGCAGGTCCCAACCACAGGTCGTAGTCAAACCCCTCCGGTATCGGAACCTCTGGGAAGTTCCTGCCCACCTCGACACCGGCGTTGATCCCAATGATGCCGACCTCCACGTGTGTCAATCGTCCGATCCGTCCGTTGCGAACCAGCTCACAAGCATACCGATACGCCGCACCGGAACGACGCTGCAGGCCCGTTTGAAGGACCCGCCCATATCTCGCGGCCGTCTCAACCACGCGTCGGCCCTCGGCAACGGTAAACGTGAGCGGCTTCTCCACGTACACGTCCTTTCCCGCTTGCATCGCCGCAACGGCCAGCACGCCATGCCAATGGTCCGGTGTCGCAATACAGACGGCGTCGATATCCTGACGCGCCAGCAGGTCGCGGTAGTCGCGGTAGTCGACACACACGTTACCGCCATAGGACTGATTGATGCGATCGCGAAAAGCCTGACGTCTGCTCACGACCGGATCGCAGACCGCAACGATACGCGCATCCTCCTCCGCCAGAAAGGTCTCGCGGTGGTGACCGCTGATATTGCCCGTGCCAATCAAACCCAGCGTGATGCGATCGCTTGGCGCGGTCATCTCCCGCTCGCCCATGGCAGAGGACGGAACGACACAAGAGGAGACGAAGGTGCTTGCCGCACCCGCCGAGGCCGCTCGGAGAAATTCACGTCGTGTTGTTTTCGGACAACCCATCCTTCGATCCCCTATTCCATTGTGGCACCAAGAACCCCTGGCACCACCCCGGTACGATTGGTCGCATCGGGTCGCGCTACCCCGATCCATCGGGCGCCGGCAGCGGCACGCGCTGCCAGCCTTCGGTGCCGAAACGAAGGTCCCGCTCCACGAATTCCCAGACCACGACCCTCTTGTCCTTAAGCAAGGCGGGCTTGCGCGCCAACTGCTGGCGGACCAGCGTCGAGGCGCCGCCGTCACTGACGATGCTGCTCAACCCGAATCCCAGGTTGCTCGCCAGGTGCGCGACGAAGCCGCCGCTGCCGGGCTCATCCCGCTCGAAGATCCGCAGGAAGCTGTCGCCCAGCACCAGCACCGGCGAGTTCGGATCGTCCGCGTAGAGCTGTCCGGTTTCCGCATCGACCACCTGCGTGCAATCCATCCCCTGAGGCTCGAAGAGCCGCTCGACCTGCGGCACGCGCATCATTCGGAGCACATCGCCATGGCGCTCGACGGGAGCGGACCTGGTCTCGTACTTCGTTGCCCTCTTCTCAATCCAGCCCAAATCGAGGAGCCGGTTGGCGACCGCCTCGGCTGCCAACCTCATGCCCTCGGGCGACCAATGGCTATCCTGCGCGAGGTAACAGGCAGGACTGCCGGCCACACGCTTCGCGCGGTCATAGACCTCGAAAAGATCGAGGATTTCAACGCCCTCTTGCTTCAGTCTCACCAGGATTTCCCTGGTCGATGCGTTGACCGATCCCGTTTCCTTGCGGGTGCGGCCTGTGAGCATCTCGGGATACACGCTCGCCTTGTTCGGCGCCGGCATCACGAGGAGCTGAATGCCGCGTTTCGCCAGATCGTCGCGAAACGAAATGATCGCGTCGAATACGTTTCCCTGAGTCTGCCCGCCCTCGGGCGACCACGGCTCGATGAGATACTGAACCGCGGGACGGTAGAAGAACCAGCCGTCGCGCCCCAGGATAGCGTTGTCGCCCGCGTCCTCGAGGAGAACAAAACGAGCGAACTGCATCCAGGGTCGAACCGTCTGTCCGATGCGACAGCCGCTCTCCAGGCTGCTCTCGAGGCGTCTGAGATTCGCACGCGTCGGCTTCTGCCGGAAGAGCTCCGCGATCTGCGGCGAATCGCCCTGCCGCCATTCGACGATGATCTGGCTCACAGCGACTACCGCGATCATCGCCAGGAAGACCACGCTCAGACAGATGCATGGGGAGCGACGTGCCGCCACCGAAGCACTCCTAAAACTGGAAATACAGAAACGAGCGGAACGACTGCGCGAACATCGTCATCAACGCCAACGCAAACAGAACGACCAGCACGGGGACCTTTGCCCAATGGAACCTGCCGGTCCAATCGCAACCCTGCAAGGGCTGAAACACCAGCACAGCGCACAGCGCCATGACAATCAGGTGACCACGGGTGTAGATCACGGCGCTCAGGAGCGCCGAGCCGCCCTGGGCCGACTGCGGAACGAACATGATCGCCAGCATCCGTCCGGCTTCCGCCAGGTCCGGCGTGCGGAAGATGACCCAGCCGACGGTGATCAGCAGGAAAGTCACCAGGACTCGGACCGGCGAAGGCAGGAAGGCATAGAACGGCTTTCGGCCGAACAATCGCTCGATGACCAGCCAGGCTCCGTGCCAGGCGCCCCAGACGATGAAGGTCCAGCCGGCGCCGTGCCACAGGCCGCAAAGGAGAAAGACGATCATCAGATTGAGGTAGGTCCGGCCCGTCCCGGCACGATTGCCGCCGAGCGGGATGTACAAGTAGTCCCGCAGCCAGCCCGATAGCGAAATGTGCCAGCGCCGCCAGAAATCGCCGAAGCCCTCCGCCCTGTACGGTGCGTCGAAGTTGCGAGCGCACTCGAACCCGAACATCAGTCCCAGGCCGATGGCCATCTCCGAATACGCGGAAAAGTCGAAGTACAACTGGAACGAGTACGCCAGAGCGCCGAACCAGGCATCCAGAGTGCCCGGCGACGCGGCGGTAAAGACCGCGTCGGCCACTTGGGCGACGCCATCGGCCAGCAGAATCTTTTTGGCGAACCCGAGCATGAACAGGGCCACACCATGCGAGAATGTGTTCGGCGTCCACCAGCGAGTGCGAAGCTGGTCGGCGAAGGTCGGTACGATCTCGCCCTTGGCGTCGATCGTGCCGAATCGCTGGATCGGGCCTGACAGAAGCTGCGGGAAAAACGAGACGTAGCAGGCGAAGTCCAATAGCGATCGAGCCGCCGGCGACCGGCCACGGTAGACATCCACGATGTAGCTGATGACCTTGAACGTGTAGAACGAGATCCCCACGGGAAGGACGATTCGCAGGATCGGCAAGGTATCACGACCGGCAAAGCGCAGCAGGCTGTTGAGGCTGTCTCCAAGAAACGCCGTGTATTTGAAGATGCCCAACACCGCAAGATCAAGCGCAATAGCGCCGGCGGTCATCAGCGATTGAACCCTGCGCGTGGAACTGCCCGCGATGAGGCGCGACAGCACATAATTGACGACGGTCAGGCCGAAAAGAAGCAGAGTCAGCCGGGGGTCGATCCACGCATAGAACACGTAGCCGGCGACCAGCAGCAGGACGTTGCGGGCGGCCAGCCACCGGGCCGGCAGCACGTGATACAGCGCCAGCAGCACCGGAAGGAAGTAGAACAGGAAGATATGCGAGCTGAACGCCATGCTCTATCGCACGACCCGGTTTGTCCACAGGGCCCAGTAGACGGGGTCTTCCGTCTGGCCAAAGTACTTGTTGATAATCCCGCCCATATAGTAGTCGTCGATCGGGACCTCCATCGCCAGGCGATGGACGTCGCCGACGCGGAACTGCCTCAGATTGCCGCCGATCTGCCCGACGCGGGCGTCGGCCGCCGCATCGCGCGGCTTGGCGGGATTGTACTGGCCGACATAGATCACGTCCTTGTCGACCTGGCCGCGATGTACGGTGAGGACCTTGTACTTCACCACGTGCGCGTAGTCATACAGAGGATCGTTACGAACCTCGCCGGGGATTTCCAGCAGCTCGGCAGTCACTTCCACGCTACCCAGGCTGGTTACCTGGGCATCTACGCCCGGGTCCGTCTTCTTCGCACACGAGGTACACAGCAGCGGGACAATGAGGAATGCAGAACAGATACAAGCCATACGGTGACGCATCATTTCGCTCCTACTTCGGCATAGGTCCAGCACGGCTCCCAGCCATCCACAAGCTGGAGAACCGGCGCTTCTTTGGCATCGGGATGCACCTTGCGCAGGTCCGGACTGGGACCGGCAATCGCCGGAGCATCCGCCATGCGCATCACGCAGATCGGCGCTCCGGCCCCCTCCGACCCGCCTCCATCCTGGGCGCAGCGCGTGAACAGCACGTATTTCGCATCGGGGGACAGCGCCCCGCCATAGATGTGATAGCCGTCTTCGCCGTAGATCATCTTCGCTCCGCCGCCCTCGCCGTCGCTCATCCAAAGCTGCGTGAATCCGTAGCCCTTCTGGCCGGCGGGACGCGACGGGTAGATGATATGCTTCGAGTCGGGAAACCAGTCCGGCGTGCAGCTCTGAAACTCCTGCACGATGTTCAGCTCGCCTGTCTCGGCGTTCATCCGAACGACGGTCCACATGATCCGTGCGTTGGCGACGCCGCAGAACCACCGGCCGTCGGGCGACCAGAACAGTTGCTGGTAGATACCCTTTCGCGGCAACTGCCTGACCATCTGCTTCGTGTCGAGATCGACGATCTGAATCCCTTTCATCGTCAGGCAGGCGATCTGCGTGCTGTCGGGCGACCACGAGGCCCAGGGGTACTCCTTGTCGGCGCCGACCTGAACGGGAGCGGAGCCGTCGCCGGCCGCGATCATCAGTTCGCCCTGGAAGCCCCAGAGGTCGTGATGGATGACCGTGCCTTTGGCAAACCGGCGGTAGAGCAGCCGCCTGCCGTCGGCGGAAAATTGCGGGCCGCCTTCTTCGTGGTCCGGCGTATTCGTGATATTGCGGCGCTGCGATCCGTCCGGACGCATCAGGAACAAATCCCACGTCCCGTTCTCCGCGCTGCGCGCCGCGTACACAATCCATCCCTTCGAGCCGACCTCTGCGGCGAGCTGCGCCACGCCGGCTTCGTCGGCGGCGGCGAACGCCGACATCATCTGCACGACCGCGAAAAGCAAAACGATTCGTTTTATGACCATTGCGACTCCTTTCAGGCCGTTCGTAGTGTGCCCGTGAGGGCATATGGTAGGGGCGAATGATTATTCGCCCCTACTTGAAGGCGACATCTTACGACGCCACTACGAACTGCGGGATCTTCAGCAGGGCGCCGCCCTGAAGAGCCGACTCATGCGCTACGATTCCGGGTACGGTATACGCCAGCGCCTCGTAGATGTCCACGGTCGGACGGCGATTGTGCGTCAGGGCATCGATGAACTCATGGGTCAGGAACGTGTGCGAGCCGTGGTGGCCGCTGTCGTGGCGCAGCGGCTCCGGCAGCATGTCGGTCTTCCACCAGTCGGGCTGCTCGTAGCGTTCCAGTTCGGGCAGGTCGCGCACAAAGCCGGCGTCGTCCTTCTCCTTGCGTCCCTCGGCCGAACGCACGATCACCGGCCCCAGCCCGTTGGGGTCGCCGCAATAGAAGCTCATCCTGTCGCCGATCCACTGGGCCCGCTCGGTGCCGCGATGGGCGCCCTTCCACCACACGTTGCAGCGGAAGGCGTGGCCGCGATCGGTCTTGAACATGGCCGATTCGTTCCAGAACGGGTTGCGGTATACGTTGTCCTTGCAGATCGGGTCGTCGTCGCCCCAGCCGTGGCAGACGACCTCGGTAAGCCGCTCGCCCGTGACACCGGTCACGAAGGCGGTGCAGTGCGTCGGATAGTGCATGGGCGCCAGGCCGTGCCGCCAGGTGCGCTTGCCGTTCTCGAAGTAAAGCACCTCCAGCCCGGCGTGCTGGTACTCGGCCTCATAGTACGTCACCGTGCCGAACTTGCCCTGCTGCTGGAACCGCCGCGCCGAGATCGTCGGTTGCTGGTAATAGCTGGTCTCGGCCATCATGTAAGTCAGGCCGTACTTCTTGACCGCGTCGAGCAGACGTTCGGCCTCCTCGACCCCGCCGCCCAGCGAGGCCGGCACCGCCGAGATCGCGTGTTTGCCGTGCTTCATCGCCTCGATCACGTGCTTGACGTGGTTCGGGCCTTCGGTGAACACGCCGACCGCGTCGATGTTCTTATCGAGCACCAGTTCTTCAAGCGAGTTGTACGACTTGCTGCATCGGTAGGTGCGCATCAGGCCCTCGCGGCGCTCCGGCCGCAGGTCGCTGACCGCCTCGACCACGCAGTCGGGATGCTCGTGCCACTGAAAGCTCGTGCCGAACCCGCCGCCGACCACGCCGATCCGCACCTTCCTCGGCGCCGCGTTCACCGCCAAGGTCGCATACAGTGGCAGTGCTGCACCTGCGACCATCGCACTGGTCTTGAGGAACTCCCGCCGCGAGCAGTCATGTGAAACGCGGGACTGCTCCGAGGTGGTCACATTTGTCGTACCCATATCAGTTTCTCCTGCATATCGAAGCTGTTTCAAACGCATGCCCCACAACTAACGTCCGCTGCGTCTGGCCAGGTGCCCGCGATATCGGCCTGGAAGGCCGGCGGCTCCGCCATTTCAAGCAGTCTCCTTGATGCGATCATGGCAACCTCTCTGCGATTTCTTGAATCACTGAACCGCGATGACGCGATGGATTTCCAACGACGGCACGGTCAGGCGAATTTCGCCGGTGCGGTACTCGAATGGTATGGACTGCGAGCCGGGTTCCAGGGTGACCTTCGCAGGCCTGCTCTGCGCTCGGATCGCCACGTCAAGCGGACCGACCGATGCAATGGAATCGACAAGCGGATTGTCCCGATCCCAGTGCGCTCCCGAGGTGTTGACCAGATGGATGGTGAGCTTTCCATCGAGGCGACTGACCGAGATATCCACATCGGATGACCCTCTCACTTCCACCAAAGGCGTTGGGAAGAGCTGGCGGACCAGATCGCTCAGAAAGGCCCTCGCCTGAGGCGACCGATCGGCGAGGTATCCCCTGCTGAACGAGAAGTAGGTCGCGGCGATCTTCCCATCGCCCAGCGACGTAATTGACGCGGCGGCTTGCGAAGCAGAACTCGCATCGTTGGCAACGTACAGTTTGCCGAAAGCTCGCGCGTTCGGCCCGAGGACCGGCGTTTGCGTCGCGTCGCGCGTTGCGTACCATCGGCCCTCGCACGCCAGATAGCGAGGCTCCTGCTGCGCGTCCTTGAGAGTAAGGCCCAATTCAGACGCAAAGAGGGATGCGGCGGCCGGGCCGACGATCAGCACATTGCCGCCGGTCTTTACGTAGTCCACCAGCTCCTCTTTGAACGCCGGCTCCAGATAGTCGCACTCGGCGATCACGATGAGCGGCCAATCCGCCATGCGACCGGCCAGGTGGTGTTCGCTGACGACGTCCACCGACCACTGGCTTTCCAGAAGCGCCTGCAAGGTGCCGCTGATCCGCGAGAGATCGCGATTGAACAGCCCGTTCATCTCGCGGTAGTGCCAAGCGGTCGAATAGAGCAAAGCCACCTGCGGCACGGGGGTCGCATGGTGACTGATCGCCTGCCGCTGCCGGCAGAACTTCGCGACCTCCGCCATCACGGGAAGATTCTCCTCGCGAATCGAGCCATCCCGCTTCTGCGTGTGGTAGAACTGGAAACCGCCTCCGAGGGCCAGCACCACTGCGGCCTCACGCTGCAACTGCGGCGCTGATTTCTGCCTCGCTCCGTCCTTCGTAGGCCCCCGGGTGGCGAAACTCCAAGCCATCAGGTCCCATGGCTTGCCCTGGTGCGCCAGATACCGCGCCGACAGCCGGGCGCTATTGACGCTGTCCTCAGGCGAGTAATCCCCCGAGAGCCAATCGACCGGGGCACAGACCGCCTCCGGCATGTGGTCCGTGAAAGCCCAGTTGCTGCAAAGCTGCATCGCCGGATGCGTTCTCCTCACCTCGCTGATGTAATATCGCAGATACTTGCGAAAGGCCTCTCGATTGAACTGGAGGAACTCGTACCAGTAGCGTTCTCCCGGCTTACGCGGTACGGCGTCGATTCCCGTGGCCTCACGGAACGCCTTCAGAGCCGCCTCTCCGTAGTCCGGCTGCGACGCCCAGCATTCGCCGTCCACCCAGGCGCCGTCGACGCCGTAGTCGCCTGCCAGCTCCCGCAGTTGCGGAATCAGGAGCCGGTCGGCATAGGGACCGAAGAACGAGGTCGCGTTCTTGTTCTTCGAGCCGTCGGCATTCGTCACCGCCCAGTCCGGATGAAGACGAATCGCCTCCGAATCCCAGACACCGGAATAGTGCATGTACAACGAGACGCCATGCTCGGCGGTGACCTGCCGCCACAGCCGGAGCGGATCGCCGACGAAGCCGGGGGCCTGGTTGCCAACCTTGGTCGGATAGCTCGACAGGCCGGGATGCCCCTTGCAGTCGATCTGAATGTAATCGGGCCGCGTCTGGTCGATCACTCGCTCGATCATTTCGCGCGTCGTGTTCTTGCCGATCTCCGTGCAGTCCGTGCCCGCGTGGAAATCAAAGTGGAGACCGAAGAAGCTGTCGGCGCGCTTCAGACGAGGTGGAAACTTCTTCGCCGAGGATGCATCCAGCCTTG
Source organism: Phycisphaerales bacterium Planc_01 (assembly GCA_001603075.1). Classification (GTDB taxonomy): domain Bacteria; phylum Planctomycetota; class Phycisphaerae; order Sedimentisphaerales; family Anaerobacaceae; genus Anaerobaca. The sequence continues at coordinate 237,375 of LVBB01000109.1, forward strand.
CCTTGATCGCCTGAACCTGCGTCACCTGCTCTGCGGCGAACGACCCGACCGGCCCGGCCTGCGGATCGTAGTTCGGGCCCATGTCCAGCGTGACCACTCCGCCTCTGGCCAGGACCGACCCCATCCACTTCGCCCACTGCTCGTCGGAGTAGCGAATGTCCCTGGCGCCCCAGCGCGAGCCGAGGTACGTCAGGGCATGCCACTGGGAGCCGGCCACCCACCGGTCCGTCGGCACGAAATCGAAGGGCTCGTTCAATTCCCCGGCGGTGTAGTCCTCCGCGTCGGTCCAGCGGATCAGCCTGACGCCGGGGTTGAAGGTGACGATCGCCTTGGGGTTGCCGTGCTTGACCGCCGCCGCGTACACCTGCGCGATCGCCTCGTTGAAGCCGATGTGCTCGTAGCCGCCGTCGAACCACCAGCCGGCGACCTTCTCGCCGTAGCGGTCGGACCATTCCTGGATCACCTGCGCCCACTTCTTGGCGAACTCGACCGTGATCGGCTGATCCTTGGGGCCCTGTGGCAGTCCAAAGGCCTCCTGCGCGCGGACATCGCGATTGGGCGCCTGGCACGGCAGGTACAGCATCAGCCTGATGCCTCTGGGCGCCAGCACGCGATACAGGTCCAGCGGCAGGTCGCGTGTCGAACAGCGTTCTCCGGGCGCGTAACGGGTGATGCGCTCGTAGGCGGAATTGGGCGAGTTCATAAACCCCGAATTTTGACCCAGGGTGAGCACAAAGTACTTCGCTCCCATGGTCGCCACCTGGTCAGCCAGCGCGTCGACGTCGAAGTCCTTCACGCGCGCCAGCCCCTGGGCATCGCCCGGCAGGAAGTGCATGAACACGCCATACCCCGCGTCCCTGAACCAGTCCGTGTTCGGATTCCGGACCTCCGCCCGGGCGCCGATCGACTGACACAGGACAAGAGCCGCCATCCCCACGCACATCGGGACCACGCTCCACCTCATCGCGCTCGTTCGCATCGTCGACATGATTACCTCCACATTACAGGTGCGCCGTGCACACATCACAGGGCCACGCAAGTCACCTTCACGATCGCTGCGGCTCTATCCCAAAAGGAACCCGGATCAATGAGATCCGGCGATCATGCAAGTATACTCACTCTCCCTCACACAGTCACGTCTGACACGAACCGAAGAACCCAAGGGTGTCCGGCACCTCTTTTCGACCAGCGATTGGAAGGGGAATCGAAAGAAGGGACCGGACGCCTTCATTCCTCGCGCGAGAAAGAGGCGTGTGACAATTGTGTCACATCGGACATGGCGCGTGCCTGCGCGATTGTCGTCCGTCAGTCGCGATCCTTCACAGGCCGCAGTGTCCTTCTCTCGACGCCCTCGTGAGTGATCTTGATGGGCTTGATCAATCCCTGTTCATCGAAATACATCCTGTCCATGCAGGTCACGCGGTGGTTGGGGTTGGTTTCACCCAGCGGCCGGCGGTGGTACACGGCGTACCAGAGGTCCGCCTGCGCGTCGTGAATCACCGAGTGATGCCCCGCGCCGGTGGCCACGACCGGGTCCTGCTGCAGGACCTTGCCAATCCTCTGGAACGGCCCCAGCGGCGAGTCCGCCATGGCGTAGGCGACGCTGTAGTGAGGTCCGCCCCAGCCGCCTTCGGACCACATGAAGTAGTACTTGCCGTTCCGAAGGAACATGACCGGGCCTTCCACGTAGCCTTGGGGCGTGATCTCCTTGAAAACCGTGCCGTCTTCGAACGCCAGGAATCCGGTGAAGTCGCTCTTGAGCCTGGCGATATTGCAGTGGGACCAGCCCCCATAGATCATGTAGTACCGGCCGTCTGTGTCGAGAAATACGAACTGATCGATGGGCTGGGCCCCGTTGTGGACCTCGCCGATCAGCGGCTTGCCCAACAGGTCCTTGTACGGGCCGGCCGGCCGGTCGGCGACCGCGACACCGATGCCGCCGATCTCGCCCGGATGCACGTCGTTGGCCCCGAAGAACAGGTAGAACTTGTCGTCCTTCTGGACGATTGCCGGCGCCCACAGGGCCCGCCGCAGCCAGGAGATCTCCTGGTTGCTGATGATCCGCTCGTGTTTCGTCCAGGTCACGAGGTCCTTCGACGAGAAGGCGTCGAAGTGAAGCTGTTGGTCGTAGGCAGCGGAGTACGTCGGAAAGATCCAGTACTCATCCCCGATGATGATGCCTTCCGGATCGGCGTACCAGCCCTCAAAGAGCGGATTCCCCGCGTGGACGGCAGTAAGGATGGCCACCACCAGTAGAAGAACCAAGTTCGATGCTTTCATACGAACCACCCCTTACCCATGTCGGTCAGCGTTCACCTTGTCCGACCTCCTTCTCCGCCCTGCCCGCGCGTCCAAACCGTCGTAGTGTGGAGTATACGGGAATCCAAGGTTGTCCGGTACCTTTTTTCGACCAGCGATGGGAGCCGCCTGCGTCGCCAGCCTCCTGCCGTGCGGGCAATATGAATCGTACTCTTTCCTTTGATCTACCCGATCACCTGGGACACCGCGTACTTCGGCGGGAGCGACGAGCTTGTTTTTCACAACTCCCTTATTTTACATAAGTTATGAAGAACAATAAGCATAGCAGCTCTCAATTCAAATCGTCATGATGACCATGGTGATCATGATGATCGAGAATTGGCTGCATTTCTGACGCCGAGCTTCGTCGACGCGAGGCGGTCCCACTGTCGCTTGACAGGCACATATTGATTCAATTCCATGATGAGATGAGTAATACTGCTGAGTCGGCTTCAGAATTCTCTACTGCCGCAACCCGGCCTAAGGTCCGATTTCCGGTATTCGTTGCCAAGCGTAAAGAGGGCCGTTCGAAGCCAGATCAAGCCTTCAAGCAGAGCCCAATCTCTCAAGTATCTTCTCCAGATCATAAACACAGCCCCCCCAGGTTCCACCGCTCACATTCTGGAGCGCTGCCCAGAGTCGGGTGTCGTCGGGCAGGTTGTCCCCCGGTTTCAGATCAGGATGCAGAGACCGGGCGTTCAGCACAGCCACCGCCCGCTGCGGCGTGTAGCGTTTGTTCCCTTCGCCGACAAAATCAATGCTCCCGGTTAGATTCTTCCGGTCGATAATCATCTCGATCACGTCTCCGTCCCGCAGTTTCCCGATGGGCCCTCCTGCCAGGGCTTCGGGGCCGACATGACCGATACAGGCGCCGGTGGAGACGCCGGAGAAACGGGCGTCCGTAATCACCGGCACGTGTTTGCCCCAGGGGATGTACTTCAACGCAGACGTGAGTTGATAGGTCTCTTCCATGCCGGTGCCGATCGGGCCGCAACCGATCAAGACAATGATGTCCCCCGGTTGAATCGGAGGATCGCTCTGGCCCTTGATCGCCTCGATGGCATCCTTCTCCGAGACGAACACTCTCGCCCGGGACGTGTGCCTGTAGACTTGGTCTTCATCGATCACACTCGGATCGACGGACGTGGCTTTGACTACGGCGCCCTGCGGCGCGATATTGCCGGAAGGAAAGACCATTGTGCTGGTCAATCCCGCCCGGCGGGCCGCATCGGCGTCCATGATGATCTCATCGAAATCCAGGTTGTCCAGCTCCTTCAGGCGGGCTTTGATCGCCTTGCGTCGCGCGCTCTGCTGCCACCAGTCGAGATTCTCGCCGAGGGTCCTTCCGGTGACCGTCATCACGTTCAGAGCGAGCAGGCCCATCTCCCGCAGGTGCAGCATGACTTCCGGGACGCCGCCTGCGGCGAAGACTTGGACGGTGGGGAAGTTTCGGGGGCCGTTGGGCAGCGCGTCGACCAGACGCGGGACCAGTTTGTTGATCCGGGTCCAGTCCTCCAACGTGGGTCGTGTCAGTCCGGCGGCATGCGCAACAGCCGGGATGTGCAGCAACATATTGGTCGAACCGCCGAACGCCGCGAAGACCAGCATGGCGTTCTCCAGCGACTCCTGCGTCACGATGTCTCGCATGGCGATCTTCCGCGTGGCAAGATTCACCAAGGCCAGTGCGGATCGACGCGCCATATCGACCCAGACGGCTTCCCCGGAGGGCGACAGGGCGCTGTGGGGAAGGGCCATGCCAAAGGCCTCGGCCACAACCTGGGACGATGCGGCCGTGCCGAGGAAGTGACAGCCGCCGCCCGCGGAACCGCAGCTGCCGCATCCCATCCGGGCGGCATAGTCCCGGTCGATCAACTGATGCGCGAAGCGTGCGCCCAGGGATTGGATCTGGGCGGTGTCTTCGGCGTCTTTGGTCGGCAACATGGCGCCGCCGGGCACGATGATCCCGGGCAGATTCCCGTTGCCCGCCAAGGCCATCATCATCGCGGGAAGACCTTTGTCACAGGTGGCCACGCCCATCACTCCTTTGCGGCGCGGCAAGGAACGAATGAGCCGGCGCATCACCTGGGCGGCGTCATTGCGATAGGGAAGGCTGTCATACATGCCTTCGGTCCCCTGTGTGCGTCCGTCGCACGGATCGCTGCAGAAACCGGCGAAGGGAAGCACGCCCTGTTGCTTCAGGGCCATCGCCGCTTCTTTGACCAGCAGACCGATCTCCCAATGCCCCGAGTGGTATCCCAGAGCGATGGGCCGTCCGTCGTCCGCACGCAATCCACCAAGGGTACTGAGGATCAGATATTGATCGAGATTCGTATCCTCGGGCCTCCATCCCATGCCCGCGTCCTGGGTCATGCCGAACAGGTCGCCGCTGGGTGCGTGTCGCAGGATCTCATCGGTCAGCGGAAGCTGCCCTTGCGGGCCTTGCCCATGCGTGCGCATCGAGGAGATGGTTTCGTCGCCTCCGACAATCGCTTCGAAGGTTGGACCGTTGCAGTCAGCCATTGAACACTTCCTGGTTGTGGAGGATCACACGTTCTTCTGCGTCCATTCGCCATCGACCAGGCGCCACATGGAGCCGGTCGGATTCTTATCTTGAAGCTCCACGGGCAGCCGATGCGAACGGACGTTGTCATAACAGTAAAGGGCGGCGAAGCGGAGCATGGAGGCCGGCAATCCCACGGCGGTAAACCCCGGATGTCCCGTGGCCGGGTACGGGCCGCCGTGATTCATGGACGCAACGACCGCCACGCCGGTCGGCGCCTTATCGTTCAGGAGTCTGCCGACCTTGGGACGCAACTCGGGTTCGAGAATCGCGTACTCACGATCGTCCCGACCCTGGGTGTGCGAATACACGCATCCGGTCAGGTTGCCTTCCAGGGCAGAGGCAACCTCTCTCATCTGCTCGATGTCGTCGGCCACCACAATCAGACTGGCCGTGCCGAACGCCTCGGTCTGAAGCGCATCGGGATTGCCGATGAAGGTCTTGCCGTCCACGCGCATCAGGGTGTTGGCGAACCGATAGCCATCGCCTTCGACCTTGTTGCCGCCCACGATCAACACCGCCCCGGCGGCCTTGAGGATTTCGACGGCCTCCAGGATACCATCCGGTCCCTTGGGCGAGAGCAGAACGCCCGGCCGATTCCCGGCGAAGGTCTCGGCCAGCGTTCCGATGAATCGTTCGGTCCGTTCGCCTTTCTGCAAGACCATCAGTCCCGGATTCGTACAGAACTGGCCGGCGCCCAAGGCGCAGGATCCGAACAGTTCAGCCGCGATTTCGGCCGAGCGTTCCTCCAGGGCCCCTGGCAGGATGAAGATCGGATTGACGCTGGACATCTCGAGGTAGATCGGTTTGCCGGCCCGGTCCGCCGCGGCTTTGAGCTGCAAGCCGGCGGACTTGCTGCCGGTGAAGGCGGAAGCGCCGATCTGCGGATGACAGACCAGTTGCAGTCCGAGTTCCGGGGGCGTGCGGTAGATCATCTGCACCGTCGCGGGGGGGAGCCCTGTTTCTGTAACGGCTTCGAAGGCCAGGCGAGCAAAGGCCAGGGTCGTTCCGGGATGACCTGTGTTGGCCTTGGCGATCACGGGGTTGCCGGCTGCGATGGCGGCGACGAAGTCACCACCGGCGATCGAGTTGAACGCGAACGGGAAATTGTTCGGCCCGAACACAGAAACCGGACCGTCCAGAGGGCCCATCATGCTGCGGATGTTTGCCGAAGTGTCGATGGTGGCGTGGCACCAGCTCAATTCGCGCGCCGCCTGGGCGGCCTTGCGCATCTGGTCCGTGGTGCGAGGAAGCTCTCCGTTCCTGAGTCTCGGTTCCTTGGGAAGACCGGTTTCAAGATTGGCGATCTCGACCAACTCGTCTGTATGGGCCTCGATCTTGTCCGCGAACAGGTCCAGGAACCGGGCGAACCTCTCCCGAGGGGCCTCTCTCAGTTCAATCGCCGCCTGCTTGCCGGCCACGATCGCTTCGTGTACATCGTCCGGGCCGCAGACGGGATACACCTGGGGAAGGACCTGTTTGTTTGCGGGATTCACTGCGTGGAAATGCCCGGCCGGGTCTTTGGGGTCCCGCCACCGGCCTGCGATGAGTACGTTCTGGTAATCCATGTTCTTCTCCTGATCCTGCTATGATTCGACCCGGTTTTCGAGAACCAGGGCGTCGATGGTGATGATGACCTTGTCGCCGACGGACAGCGAAAACTCCTTCTCCGGAATGATCCCCGTGCCCGTCATGAGAAACGCGCCGAAGGGAAAGCTCATCTCCAGGGTCAGATAGGAGGCCAGTTCTTCGAAGGGCCGTTTGATCTGCGAGGTATTCGTGTCGCCCTTGAAGATGACTTCGTCGTTTCGTTCGATCACCAACTCGATCGGGAGGTCCCGCATGCGATCCGCCCGTGTGAGACAGATTCCCGGGCCGATGGCACAGGACCCGTCATACATCTTGGCCTGGGGCAGATAGAGGGGGTTCTCGCCTTCGATGTTTCGGGAGGAGACGTCGTTGCCCACGCAATACCCGAGGATTTCCGCGTGGCTGTTGACCAGCAGGGTCAACTCCGGCTCCGGCACGTTCCAGTGACTGTCCCTGCGGATGCGGATGGCCGCCTGGGTGCCTTTGACTCTCCAACCGATGGCCTTGAAGAACAGCTCCGGTCGCTTCGCCTCGTAGACCAGATCGTAGACGTTCTTGACGTCGGTTTCCGCCTCGCGCGCGTCCCGGCTGCGTGAATAGGTGACGCCGCAGGCCCAGACCTCCTGATCGTATTCGATCGGAGGCAGCACCTGCCCCACGACCGGCTCGGTCGTCTGCAGGCTGGCCACATAGGGATGAATCTCAGCCGAGCGCATACCACAGAACCGTTTGAAGTCGAACTCGGGCGACAGAAGCGTTCCATCCAGCGCCCAGCGTTCGGCGTCTGCACATCGATGTTTGGTCAGGACCATGAATCCTACTCCTTGCGCGGTCATTCGTCGGTTTCTACAGCACAATCAAACCAATAATCCAGAGGATTGTACAGGCAAGAACCCCCATGCAAATCGTGCCGGTGGTCATGAGTTTGTATCCAGTCTTGACATCCATGCCGCTCATCTGCGTGACCACCCAGAAGAAACTGTCGTTGGCGTGTGAGGCGACCATGGAGCCGGCGCCGATGGCCAGCACGGCCAGCGCACGGCCGAGCGGCGAATCCAGTCCCATCGAGCCGAGCATGGGGGCCACGATCGAGGCGGTCGTGATGATGGCCACAGTGGAGGACCCTTGGGCCGCACGAATCGCTGCCGCCGCCGTGAAAGGCAGCCACAACCCTATCGTCATCGAGGACATCGCCTTGCCAATCGTATCGGCGATGCCTGAATTCTGGAGCACTTTGCCGAACGCGCCTCCGGCACCGGTAATCAGAATGATCATGGCCGCGGCCTTCATTGCCTCGCCGACCCAGCCGGACGATGAAAGCATACTCTTGTCGAACGGCCTGGGCAGTGTCACAGCAGTGCCGATTCCGATCAGCAGGGCGATCAAAGGAGTGCCGACGAAGCTGACGCCCCGATAGAGGCTGCTCTGTCCCAAGGGATGAGTAGGATACTCCGCAATGGATTTCAAAACGATCAAACCGATGGGGACAAGAATGGGAAGGACGGCATGAAGAGCCGAAGGAGCCGTCCTCTGTCGGGCGGTGAATTCCTCTTCTGTCAATTCCGGGTTGGGATCGATCTGGATACGCCCTGCTACTTTCACCGCCCAGAACCAGCAGAAGAATAGGGTCAAAAGACTCACCGGAATCCCGATCAGAAGGACCCACCCAAGGTCCGCTTCCAGGATACCAGCGGCCGCGATCGGACCGGGAGTGGGAGGGACCAGCGTATGGGCCACCATAAGGCCCAAGGCAAGCGCAATGGCCGTTGTCGCGAGAGACAGCCCCGCCCGTTTGGTCAACGTCTTGTTCAAAGGGGTCAGAATTACAAAACCCGAATCCGCAAATACAGGAATGGAGACGATATAACCAATCAGAACCATGGCAGGTGTCACGTTCTTCTTGCCGATGACCTTCAAAATACGTTCGGCCAAGGCAAGGGCGCCTCCGGATTTGTCCAGGAATGCGCCAATAATAGCCCCTGCAACAATCACGACACCGATCCTCCCGATCGTTCCACCGAAACCCTCTTCGATGGAAGAGACGATTTCGTGCAGAGGCATACGGGAACAGATCCCGAAGAACAGAGCCGCCATGATCAGGGCCAGAAAGGCATGGAGATTATACCGGGTTGTGGAGATCACAATGAGGACGATGCTCAACACAAGCAGTACCACAATCAGCATGATCGGACTCCGTTGACACAAAAAGACCGGCTCGTCAGGCCACACAATCCAAGTGTCCCTCAAGCAAGGCATCTTGGAAAGGAAATTCATCGGTCTGGGCGATTTCAGGGGTATCTATATCCGTGGCACTATGCGCGACGGCCTGGATAGCTTCCTGGAAGACTCCGGAATCGACTAGCCGTCCCCACGTCTCCAACGACAACCCCTTTTCCGAAAGTCAGTTCAAGTGAACTTTCGCACTTTTTGATCTGGTAATGTGGATGTGGTATCAAGAGAATCATACCAACCTTCCGATGGGTGTTGTGAGAGACATCCGACAATGAGGTTGGTATGGTTACGACATCTACTGTATCGACATGGACGGCTCTGCTCCAACAGTGTTTCCCCGTGTTCACGGCGCCCGGTACCCAGATCTTTCTGGCTCTGGTTACGGGATGGGTCCTGTGCACCGGCCGACACACCATCACCGGCATCCTGCCCTTCGCCGATCCGATGGGGCGGCACGCCCACGATGCCTTCCACCGCTTCTTGCCCGATGCCCACTGGGAGAGGGATGCCTTGTGGAAGCTCTTGACGGTTCTGCTGGTCAAGACCTTCGCCGCCTCGGGCGTCGTCGAACTGGACTTGTACGATACGCTCTTTTATCGCTGCGGGCGAAAGGTCTGTGGCGCCGGCTGGTGGCGCGATGCGGTGCGGTCCACGCAGACCCGGACCGTCTCGGCCTGGGGCTTGAACCTGGTGGTTCTGACGTTGCGGGTGTATCCGTCCTGGGGTGGCGAACCGCTGGGGCTGCCGATCCTGATGCGGCTGCATCGCAAACAGGGTGCTTCGCTGATCGACCTGGCTCAGGAGATGCTCCAGCAGGTCGCTGCCTGGCTGCCCGAAAGGGCCTTTCGGCTGCACGCCGATGAATTTTACGCCACCTTGGCGGGCCGAAGTCTCCTCCGTATCCACCTGATCAGCCGGATGCGACGGGATGCGGACCTCTCCGAGCCGTCGCGGGCGACGGGCCACAAGAAGAGATCGGGTCGCCCACGCCAAAAGGGGCGTGCCCTGTCTACTCCCCAACAGATGGCCCGCCGCGTCCACTCGTGGCGGTCGGTCACTACGGTCGAACGGGATCAGGTCAGCAAGCGTTTGATCTATGCCCGGCGAGTACTTTGGCATCGTGTCTGCAAGACCCCGGTGCTGCTGGCCATCAGCCGGGACCCCGAAGGCAAGGAACACGACGACTTCTTTTTCATGACCGACCTGTCCCTGCCCCCCGCGCAGATCATCGCGGGATTCGCCGGTCGCTGGAGTATCGAGGACACCTTCGAATGGCGGTCCGTTAAGCGGCATGGTGTCTGGCTTTCCATAGGGCACGGGTGATGTGGAGTGAAGGGTAGTGTTTATGGTCACGACGCACGGCCCGTGGTTCTAAACGACCGGGTCGGTCCGGATTGAGGTGGCTGGCGATCTCGGTGAGCATGGCGTGGTAGATCCCCGGCACGGCCGCCGGGGGAGCGTGGCCCAAGGCGGAACTGAAGCTCAGGATCGCACGCACGGCATGCACGAAGCTGATGCGTAACGGGTCCTGCACACCGGCGGCGGTCGCCGCCTCCAGCATGAGGATGCGCACCAGATTCCGTGCGATCATGCGGGCGATGATCTCCCTGCGAATCCCATCGGGCGTCTGACTTCGCAGCACGTCGGCCGACAAGGTGATCTTGAGCTCGCGCAACAGCGTCTCGATCCGCCATCGCCAGCCATAGAGCTGGACGACCTGCTCGGCCGGATAGCGAACCGGGTCCACCAGAGACGTGACGAACCAGACGTTCTGGCGTCGCCCTCGAACCCGCAGGACCGCTCGGATGAAACGCACGTCGATGTGCGTGGGCAATGACGGGTCCCTGCGGCGATGGAGTCGGCCCAGATTCAACCGGCCAAGGAAGTCTTCGCTGCTGTAGCGTGTGATGCGTTTGACCTTGGCGATCTTGAGCCAATGGTGCGCCCGGGTGAGGAACTCCAGGCCGTGGCGTTGGTACTCCACATAGAGCGGAGCCCCCGCAAAATGCCGGTCGCCGATGAATAGATCGCCCTGGCCGAGGGATCCAAGGATGGACCAGAGCAGGCCCCATTCACTCTGGCGATACGGGCCCAACGCATAGTCCAGGATCGTCATCGTGCGTGCCACGGACAGCGTCACCAGGCGAGCCCGTGGATAGCGTCCTCGACCGTGGTGGCCCTTGTTGACTCCAAAGGTCTTGACCAGTTCCGGCGTACGAATCATCGACACACAGGTTCCATCGACCAGAACGACTCCTCGGGCCAGATGGCAGACAGGATCATGTGAAGCACGGTGACCACCGGGGTGATCTTGCGCGTGCGGAAGCGGTAACCGACCTCCTGGCAGGTGCGCTCGATGAGTTCGTCGGGCACTACATTGCGGATCGAGTGCAGGACCGAACTCTGGAGGGAATCAGAAATCTTCACAGTGGTTCGAGCGCTTTGGCCGATGGTATCCTTACGCATGTTTGGGTCTCCTTACCGATAGAGGTACTCGTCAATACAACTATCGGCTACGGGAGACCTTTCTCTTTGATTCCCTTAACGGACCGCCATTCGCGGGTGGTGCCGGAATACGATCCGAAACAGGGTTACGAACTGGCTGGTTCTGTCTGGTTCCAAGGGTGGAACGACTTGGTTGACAGTTGGACGTATAACAACCGGATGAAGCCCGGCGGGTACGACCTGTATTGCCAACTGCTGACGGATCTCATTCGCGATGTGCGTAAGGATCTGAATGCACCGAAGTTGCCATTCGTGATTGGGGTGATCGGGATTGGAGGCGTGAAGGAAGGAGAGAAGCGGCCCCAATTATACTTCCGCCAGGCCCAGGCCGCGCCAGCGTTGCTGCCCGAGTTCCAGGGCAACGTGGTGGCGGTGCAGACGGCGCCCTACTGGGACTGCGATCTGGATGCGCTGCAACAGCGGATGGAGAGACTTGACGCCAGGATGGAGCAAGAGGTCAAGAAGGATCCGAACCTGAGCCAAGCGGCGAGAGACGAGGCGTACCGGAAGGCCGTGGCGGAGAACCTCACGCCGGAGGAGTTGAAACGCCTGAAGGGTATCTCCAACGGGGGCTACAATTATCTCGGCGCCGCCAAGATCGTGGCGCCAATCGGCAAGGCCTTCGCTGACGCCATGGCACAGTTCTGCGGCAAGCAGCCATGAGGGCGAATGAAGGATCACCCAACCGGCACTCGCACCGATCATCGCAAAGCCCGAACTCCGCTGTCATCATGAACCTGTCACAATCAAATCTCACCCGCGCAGCGCTCAGTACGGGCGGGCGAGTAGAGGCAATTTCCCATCAGGTGAACTCTCGCAGTTTCCCCTGGTCTTCGTGCAACTCTTGAGAGAGCTTCCAGAAGGCCGGCGGTTCTTTCGTCATGTCCGAGTCGATTGTCTCTCAAAACACCGAAGCCAAGGACGTCTCGTCGCTCATCGCTGCAGATCGCCGGGGCGCTCGGGGATGCCCGGATCGTCCAGGATCCAAACAGCGGTGGCCGGGCCGAGATTCTTCCAGTCGTTGAGGCCCCAGACGACCTTCTTTCCGAGCGTGACTTCCACCAGTTGGGGGTTCTTGCCGCCATTGCCCCTGGAACAGAGGATCGTATTACCGCTGGCCAGACGGACGCAGCTCTGGGAATCCGCCAACCGCGCCTCGGGCGGCAGTTCGGACAGCTTGATCTCCCAGGCAGTCTCGTCCTGGGGATTCACTTCACGAGTGAGTCTGTCGCCTTCATCGGGGATCAGCATATTGCCGTTGTGCAGACGGATGGCGGCCCAGGGGGTCTTGATCGGATAGGACCAGATCTCCTTGAAGCCCTTGTCGTACTCCACGACCTTGTGCATCTGGAGGAAGGGGACCAGGTACGTGCCCTGGGCGGTCATGCGCAAGCGGCGAAACTGCGCGTGCACGCCCCTGCCAGCATCCTGGTTGGGTGGGGCAGGCCGCCTGCCTACCTCACTGCCTACTCGCTGCTCCTGCCGAGTTCCTCGTCAATCATCATCGAAGCCTCCTGCTTGGTCACTGTCGCAGGGAATTTGATTCCCAGCTTCTTCATGAACTGCTTCTGCTTGTCTGTTGCCGGCTGGCTGCTGTTCGTATCGCTGTCGCCTGCCTCGTTCTTGTAAGACTTCCGCGTTCGGGTGCCCCTGAGGTACTGGCAGAATCCCTCCAGGAAATCACCAATGGGCG
>LVBB01000110.1 GCA_001603075.1 Phycisphaerales bacterium Planc_01
CCGCTGATCGGGTGGTGCGAGCTGCGCACCAAGGTGATCGAGGTACGCGACGGAAAAGCGTTCTTCAACGACCTCGTCTTCCCGGTGCGTCCTATGGTCGGCGTCATCGGGACGGCTCCCGCCGAGGGCGCGGTAGTCTGCGGCCAGCCCGGAGCGCACGGAGGCAACCTCGACTGCAAGTTCATGACCGCGGGCGCCAAGGCGTATTTCCCCGTTCGGACACGGGGCGCGCTCTTTCAGCTCGGCGATTTGCACGCTTCGATGGGCGACGGCGAGATCGGCGGTACGGGGATCGAAATCGGGGGAACGGTGCTTGTCCGGCTGCACTTGATCAAGAATCTGCCGCTCGACTGGCCTATGTTGGAGACAGGCGACATGATCCATACGCTCGCCAGCGGTCCGGAGTTCGTCGCTGTACAGCGGGAGGCCGCACGCCAGATGCAGCGGCTGATCGCGGCGGCCTGGGGGTGGGACGAAACGGACGCGGCGCTTTACCTTTCCGTGAGGGGCGATTCCGCGATCTGCCAGACCTGCCAGCCCAGTACGTTCGATATGGTGCTGCGCATGGGAATACCGAAAGAACCGGGGAAGGCGCGCCTTCTCCCCCTGCCGGGATAAAGTGAAAAGAGAGGCTTCCCGTCCGGGAGGCCTCTCTCGAAATTCCGTATGCCCTGCATGCGCCGTTCCGTCAGGGCGTCCGCTCGTTCAGTGGCCCGCGCAGCACTGCGGAGCCGACGGCGTGGACGTTGCGGACTGCCGCCTCGACCGAGCTGTATTCGTCGCCCCCCTCGCTCATCAGGCTCTCGTAGGCCGAAGTCCCCTTCCACTGCATGGCGAAGTTGGAAACCGCCCCGAGGATGATCACCCGCTCCGGATCGGCCTTCCCCACTTGAGAGAGGCTGACGCCTTCGTCTCCCCGCGTGCTCGGGTCGACGATAGCCTCTGCGCTTACCTCTTCATTTCTTCAAGATAGAGATGAATACGTTTCTGCAGGCTTTCTCTGTCGATCATTCCGGTGCTCGTCTGCACCGAGTACATTTTCTCCGGTACGACGACCGCGGCGGGATCGAATCCGCACAGCCGTTTCCACTCGTGCTTCCGCAGCAGCGCTTTCGCCGCCAGCTCCCGGAGTTTTCCGGCGTCCCACTTCGCGCCGAGGGCGTCAAGCCCTTGAAGGATAATCTCCTCATCATAGACGCCTCGCGCGAAGAGGCAGATCACCAGAGAGTTGAGCACCATGCGCCAGCGCGCCTCCTTCACCTGGGCGCGGACCTGCTCCTCCAATGGTTTGGGCGCGTTCAGCAGATTCTGGTCGATGGAGTAGCCGTTGTCGTCGAGATGGGAGTGGCGCACGCCGAGGAGACAGGTGACCGCGAAGTTTTCGCCCGTCATGTAGCCGCCGGGCTCCACGCCGCCGTATTGGATGGCCCATTCAAGCCCGCCGCGCTTCTTCGCGCAGAACGCGCACCCTTTTTCGAGATCGCGGTAGAACTCGTTCGCTCCTTTCGCCATCCGTTCGAGGATTTCCAGATACGCCGCGCAGTCGCCGAAAGAGAGCGAAACGCCCCCGGTGTCGTCGAGCGAGAGCACTCCGTGGAGGAAGGATTCCGTGGCCCAGGCGAGGGTGCAGCCGAGCGATATCGCATCCCACCCCTGCTTCTCGGTGAAGAGCAGCAGCTTGAGGATATCCTCGGGGGAGGAGAGGCTGAGCATGCTTCCCATCGCGTAAATCAGTTCGTAGTCGTACGAGACGCGGTTTGTACTGTAGTGGTAAGGGGCGAACTCCTCGCGCAGCTCCGCCATGTGGATGCAGCCGCACTGACAGTGGGCGCAGGCGGTGTGCTGGACGAGGAAGTCCTTCGCGAAGCGCTCTCCGGAGATCGCCTCCGAGCCCTCGAAGTTCCCCTGCGAGAAGTTGCGCGTCGGGAGTCCCCTGATGAGGGAGAGCGGCCGGACGTTTGCGGGTGTGCCGAGGTCGTGGTACTTCTTCATCTCCTTCGACTTGACCACCCGTTCGTACAGAGTATCGTACACGGCCTTGAACTCCTTCGGGCGGGCGAGCGGAAGCGTTCTGGTCCCGCTGACGACGATCGCCTTGAGGTTCTTGCTCCCGAGGAGCGCGCCAAGCCCCAGCCTGCCGAAGTGCCGCGAGCCGTCCACCGTGGCGCACGCCATGGGGGAGAGGCGCTCGCCGGCGGGGCCGATGCGGAGGATGGAGACTTTTCGTCCGCTCTTCCCCTCGGCCTCTCTCAGGATGCGCTCCGTGGCGGCGGCGGACTGCTCTCTGAAGGTGGAGGCGGACTTGAGTTCGGCGGAGTCGTTCTCAATGACGAGGTAGGAGAGTGTGTCCGCCCTGCCGGTGATCACGAGAGCGTCTATCCCCGCTTCGTGCAGCGA
Organism: Phycisphaerales bacterium Planc_01; assembly: GCA_001603075.1. Taxonomy (GTDB): domain Bacteria; phylum Planctomycetota; class Phycisphaerae; order Sedimentisphaerales; family Anaerobacaceae; genus Anaerobaca. The sequence goes on from LVBB01000110.1 coordinate 2,398, forward strand.
CATCGCCATGCGGCCGCCCGCGTGCGACTCCCCGAGTTCGCCGGAGAGGGGGGACTTGAACATCGCCACGGTCTTCGTCGCCACGGGAAAGAGCGAGCTGAACGGACCGATCGCGAAGATAACCGGGCTCTCGGGGGCGAGCGGGTCGCCCTGCGGGTCGCCGTGACGGAAGAGCAGCTCCG
>LVBB01000111.1 GCA_001603075.1 Phycisphaerales bacterium Planc_01
GAGCGCCCCCGGTTTCACCAGGATGCCGTACGGAATCCGCAGCTTGCCGATGTCGTGCAGTCGGGCGAAGAGGGCGATGTCCTCCTGCTCTCCCGCGTCCCTGCCGATCTCGCGCGCGAGGATTCTGCAATACTCGCCGATGCGCGCGATATGCGCCTCCGTTTCGTCGTGGTAAATTCCCGTGACGAACTGAAGCTTTTCGGCGAGGTAGGCGTAGGACGCCTTCAGTTCGCGGCGCATCTTCTCTCCGTGGACCAGCCCGCCGAGGAAGGAGGCCACAGGGGTGAGCGTTTCGATGAGGAACGAGTCCCGCCGCATCGGCCGCTCGAAGGCGACTTCGAGCACTCCCTCCTCTTCGCCCGCCTGGAAGAGCGGAATCAGCAGTTCGCTTTTCACCGAAGGGTGCATCGGCCGTGCGGTGGGGTGCGTGCGGACGTCCTCCACCCAGACGGGCGAGCGGGAGAGAATGCTCTCGGAGGCGGCGATGCCGTCCTTCGCGACGACGAAGTCCGAGAGCTCTCCGTTGTAGCCGCTCCACGCCGTCAGTCGGAAGCTGTCCCCCTCCACCGAGGAGAGGAGCACGCCGAAGGCCTTCACGTCCCTTCGCAGCGTATCCAGCGTGGAGGAGATCGCCGCGTCCACGTCCTGGTTGCGGGCGAAGGCGCGCGAGAACTCCAGGGTGCGCTCCCACAGGGCTTCCCTGCTGATGAGCTGGTTGTTCACCTGCTCCAGCTCCTGGTTCATCGCCTCCGTCTCCTCGTTGAACGCGGTCAACTCCTCCTGCTGGCGGAGGATGACCTCGAAGAGATTGCGGAGATCGCGGACGAAAGCGTTCGTCTCCCGGACGAACGTCTCCTTGAAGCCGGAAAAGCGCTTCGTGAGGTCGAAGAGGGTTTCCGCGCCCCGCAGCGGATCCCTCGCGTCGATCTGCGAAAGCTGGTCGCTCATCTCGTCGGCGAGGCAGGCGATATCGGCGATGCTTCTGTAGACGCCCCTGTTCCAAAGCGCCCAGAGGAGCAAAATGACAAGGAGCGCGAAGAGGAAGAGCACGGCGGCGACGGCGAGCCCGGAGAGCGAGGACGCCAGGAGCGATGCTAGCGGATAGGCTATGGTGAACGTGAACCCGTAGGGAAGGCGCTCCTGGCGCATCATCACGCGGGACCCCTGGTGCGAAAGGGTCATCGCCCATCGCCGGTCGGGTATTTTTTTCCTGAGGATGAACCCTCGCGCCTTCAGGTGCTCCGAGAGCGCGGGGGTTTCCTTCGTCGCGCCCATCCACACTATCTGCCCCAGACTGTCGGATATCACCGGGAGGAGCGCATGGTCGCCGAAGACGTCCAGCTCGTTCATGTCGAGGCGGACGGCGGCGAAGACCCGTTTCCCCTGAATGGTGCGCACCCCGGAGAGGAGGCTGCGGCCGTAGATGTCGAGCAGGTCGTTCACGACCCACTCGTCGGTCAGCAGCTCGTCCGGGAGCAGCATCCCGTCCGGGAGCCACCCTTTTATACCGCGCTCAACGGTGTTTCCGTCAAGAACCGCCGCCACGAGGACGTCGCGTCCCGCGTCGCGCATATCCGCGCCGCCGACGATGGCGCGCAATCCCTCCTCGCGCTGCGCTACTTGCTTCTCGAGCAGCAACGAGGCCACCTGGAGCACGTTTTCGCCGTGGCGCGCGAATTCGTCGAGCCGCGAGCGTACTCTCAGGTACAAGGTGGTCGCCGCCTGAAGGAGGAAAATGAGGAGGAAGCTGAGGACGACGGCCGAAAAGAACGTCCCGATGGAGAAAGTGAATTTTCTGCTCATAATTCCTCCCGCCGCGGGCGAGAAGATGTAAGCGCCCGCCGGAGAGAATCGGGATCGTCGTCGGAAATTCTGACCCATCGTCCCGAACGAAGGATGAAGACGGCTCCGGCATGCTGCAAGTCGCCGTTTTCATCGACGGGGATCTCTCCCCCGGTGGTGCGGACGCTCGTCAGCCCCGCGAGGGCGTCCCCGATGGCCCGCCTGTCGGACGAGCCCGCGTTCCGGATCGCTTCGTCGAGCATGGCGACCGTGTCGTACCCCATCGCCAGGATGAGCGGAGGAATGGGGGATGCGTACGTCTCTTCGACGAAACGGAGGAAGTCGTGTTCCTGGTCGTCCCACCCCGGGTGCGTGAACGAAGCTGTGACGACGCCCTCGCCGAGCGAGCCGGCGAGCAGATGCGTCCTGTGCGAGACGGCCCAGTTGGAGGCGAAGACGGGAAGGTCGGGCAGACGGAGACGAAGCTCGCGCATCGCGACGGCGGCCAGCCAGTCCGGAAGGACGAGAAGCATGGCGTCGACTCCCTTGCCGATACGCTCGAAATCTTCGATATGCTTGTTCAGGTTGCCGCTGAAGACCATGGTTCTGCGCGGGGGAACGCCGAGCTGCGATTCGAAGTCGCGGATGAACTCCTGCACGTGCGAGGCGGCGAATCCGCTGACGACCACCGAGTAGGAGGAGACGCCCAGATGTTTCGCCGCGAGCCCGAGTTCCTTGCCCCCGCTCCGGGGACGCGCCCTGAAGACGAAGTCGTCGGCGCGCGCGAGCGACGTGCCCGAGGCCAGGGAGAGGAAGGGAATGCCGTGACGCCTTGAGGAATCCGCAAGAAGAGAGGCAAACGGCGCGTTGATGCCTCCGACGATCGCGACGGAGCCGCGTGCGGCGGCATGTTCGATGGATTCGTAAATATCCTGATCGGTTTCTCTGAAAGGAAGAAAGCGAAATTCCGAGGAACGGGAGTTGAAGAATTCCATGGCGAGCACGACCGACTGAAGAGCCTGTTTCGACACCACGGCGCCCGCGAGGTCGCGTTCGTCGTAGAACAGGGTCACCGGGACCGTGAACGGCCTGCGTGCATACAGGAAACCTGCGATGAAAATGATTGTGACCGCCGATACGGCGATCTTCCAAACACTTTTTTTCACAAAACAGCCCTCCAAGGCGACATTTCTTTTTAGGTCCGAAAGCTCCAAGAGCCTGCTTTTTCTATATGTAACAAAGATGTATCGAACGACGCGGAGATTATACCAATATTTTCGTCTTGTGAAAATCATTTTCTGTTGACAAATATCGGGGGGAGCAGCATTGTGTTCTTCCACGGAAAAAACGTCTCGTTCATCGCCGGCGTCTTCACGCTTCCGAGAAAGAGATTCCGGTTGTTCC
>LVBB01000112.1 GCA_001603075.1 Phycisphaerales bacterium Planc_01
CCGCACGCCTCCGCGCTCACCACATCCACGTGCCCCGCCAGAATGACCGTCTCCGCCGTCGGTTCCGTCCGTCGCACGAAAGCGAAAAGGAAATTTCGTCCGAACGGGTCGTCCTCGAGCGGAAGCAGGCGGAGATCCTCAGGGTGCTCCCGAAAGTACGGAAGCACGGCGAGCGTGTCGTACAGCAAACGCGTCACCCGGTTTTCCTGCTCGGGCGAGGGAGAGACGCTCGGAATCCGCAGCATGTCGAGCAGCAGACGGCAGAGCCCGCTCTCCGCGTACTTTTTCAAAACGCTCCCCCTCTCCTCAGGCATAGATTCCCTCACGAAGCCAGGCGTTCAGCGCTTCCTTATCCATGTGGGCGATTCCCAAGTCCTCCAGCGTCACGCCGGTGGCCCGGAAGTCCGTCCCGGTCATGACGGAGGCGAGCGTGATCATGGACTCGATGACCGGAACCTCGATTCCGAATTTTTTCGCCAGCTCCAGATAGATGTGGCAGCCGACCGGAATATCCTCGGTGATGTAGCGGTTGTAGATGGAGAACGGCCCCGTTCCCATCGCCAGCGTGTACTGCTCCTCGAAGGGGACGACGAACTTCTCCCCCATGTGCTCCGACCCCAGAATGTTCGACCTCGAAAAGAAGGCCTTCTCCGGAAAGTCCTGAATGCCCACCCCCATCGCTTCGGCGATCGCGCACTCTTCGCGGTAGAGGGCGAGCTGCACCTTCGAGATCGAAGGGCAGTATGCGTGCGAGTAGATGGAGAAATCGTACTTGTTCTCGCCGTAGACGACGCCCCAGTTCTCCATCGCGCCGACGCCGAGGATGGACCCCGGGCAGTGCAGGATAGGGTTGACATTGCTGAAGCCGACGTCCGCGACGGTATCCCCATGAACGGGGTGTTCCACGGAGTCGAGGGACGGGAGGTAGCGCTTCGATTCGAAGAAGGCCTCCTGGTCCGTCATCGGCAGCGCCGCCCCGCGCAACGTGATCGCCCAGTAGTTGACGCTCACCTCGGGCATCTGCTGCCCGCCCACGCTCTTGATCCGGATGCCGTAGGGCTGGCTGCTCCACTCGCCGACGACGATCTTCTTCGCGCACCCGGCTTCGCGGAGCATCTTCCGGAAGAGCAGCGAGCCGAAGTTCGCCGTCGTGAAATGCACGACCATTCCATCCTCAAGATGCGGGATCAGACGCTCAAGAAAGGCTGTGTACCCCACGGCGGGGAAGCTGACGACGACGATCCCCGCGCCGCGGACGGCCTTCGCCATATCGTCGGTGACCACGTCGATCTTCGCGAGCCCCTCGCGCTTGAATCCGTAGAGGCTCTCCTGCCGTCCGCCGACACGTATCTCGCTCTTGTCCGCGATACACCCAAGCCCCTCGAAGAACTCGGGCAGTTCGTAAAGGCGCACCTCCCGCCCGGCGAGCGCCGTACAGGCGGCATGCCCGCGCGCCGTCGCCCCGCCGCCGAGAACCGCTACCGGTTTTTCTTGCAAATACTCCATATGCATATCGGACGCCTCCTAGAGCCGGCCGCCGAGCACAAGGCGAGGCAGCCAGAGAGCAAGTTCCGGCAGGAAGGTGACCGCCAGAAGCGTCGGCAACCATGCGAAAAGAATAAAGATCATGGCCGGTTTCATCATCTGCGAAACGGGCGTCTTCGCCATGCGCCCGCCGAAGTAGAGCGTCGGCGCCGTCGGCGGCGTCACGTTCCCCAAACCGAGGTTCGTCCCGATGATCGCGGCGAAGTGGATGGGGTGAATTCCAAGGGAGACGACGACCGGGAGCAGTATCGGAGTGCAGAGCAGCATCGCGCTCACATCGTCCATGATCATGCCGATGATGATCATGAAGAGGTTGATCATCAGCATCAACACGTACTTGTTGCTCGACAGGGCGGTAAGAGAAGAGATAATCATGGCCGGAAGCCGTTCCTGGACGTAGATGCGGCTGAGCATCATGATGCAGTACATCATCAGCATCACGACGCCGGTGGTCGTCGCCGTCTCGATGATCACCTCCATGAAGTTGCTCCGGTTGAGCCCTTTGTAGATCCAGAACCCCACCGGCACGGAGTAGAGCACGGCCACCGCCGCGGCCTCCGTCGGCGTCATGATGCCTCCGTAGATTCCTCCGAGGACGATGAACGGCATGAAGAGCGCCGGAAGCGCCTTCCTACCGCGGTTCCCCAGAAGCTGCATCGTCTCGGGGAAGGGAATGCGCGGAGCCACCTTCACGTTCGGGTCGTTGCGAAGCATGATGATATTCAAAATGCTGAGCAGAATCATAAGAACGATGCCGGGCCCCACTGTGGCAAGAAAGCACGCGAGCACCGACTGCTGTCCGACCCAGGCGAAGAGAATCATCTGCGAACTCGGCGGGATCAGCAGGCCGAGCGGCGCGGCGCACGAAACAAGCGCGGCGCTGTGCCCCATCGGGTAGCCGTTTTCCCTGAGACGGGGGAACATGATCGAGCCGATGCACGAAAGCGTGGCGGCGCAGCTTCCGGAGATCGAGCCGAACACCGCGCAGGAAACCACGGCCACTACGCCGAGTCCCCCCTTGACGCGGCCGACGAGGACGTCGACGAAGTTGACCAGCGACGTTCCTATTCCTCCCCTGTCCATCATCCCGCCCACCATGATGAAGAGGGGGATGGCCAGCAGCACGATGGAGCTCATCTGGCTGAAGGCGTACGGAAGCAAGAAGGACGGGTCGTACGCGTGGGTAACGACCATGAAGGTCGTGGAGAGCATGAAGCAGAATGGGACGGGCAGTCCGAGAAGAAGCGTCGCGATTATGAGCAGAAGCGCAATGGTTATCGCCATTCGTGTTTCCTCCAGTGCGCCGGCCGAGCGCTCCGCAAAAATCATGCAGACGCCGCGGAAGAGTCGAACCGGCTGTAAGATGCGCTCCCTACCGGGAGGCTCCCTCCTTCTTCATCGCAATGAAGGAGAAAAGATCTTCGAAAAAATAGACGACGGCGTACAGGGACATGAGCGCATACCCGAAAAGCACCGACGTCTGCGAGATAAAGACGGGTATTCTCAAACCGGTCGTGCGAGGCATCCAGACATAGCTGTACCACACCATATCGACGGCCCACACGGTGAAGAGAATGCAGAGCGAGGCGATCGTCAGATTGACCAGCACGCTTAAAAAGGCTTGGGCACGCGCGGAGAGCATCTGCGGGATGATGTCCGCCTTGACGTGGCTCTTGTCGTACACACCGTACGAACTTCCTATGAAATACAGCCAGAAGGCCGCGATCACCACGATCTCCTCTATCCCGAACAGATCGGTCTTGAACACGTACCGCAGCAGCACCGCGACGCACATGATCAGTACCACGAAGCAGCTGCTCAGGACGAGAAGCGCTTTTTGCAATTTGAGGAGAAACTTCCAGACCAAAGACGATCTGACGGTCTCGACGAAACTCACGGCAACCCCCTCCAGTACTGTGCGGGGCGTCGCCGCCCCGCACGCAGAGTCTTTCTACTTCAACGATTCCCGGATCTTCTCAATGGTTTCCTTACCGTAGGTCTCCTCGAGCTTGGGCCACGTCGTCGCGCGAACATGATCGGCGATCGCCGTCATCTCCTCGGGGGTGATCGGCAGAATCTCCACTCCGGCCTCCTCCAGTTTCTTCTGATACTCAAGGTCCTCCGCGTTGCTGTCCGCAAAGCTCTTGTCCGCCTGCTCGTTCACGGCGTCGACGAGCACCTTGCGGTCTTCGGGGGAGATCTTCTCCCACACCTGCTTGCCGACGATGTAGGCCGTCTGGTCGAAGAGACAGTTATAGGGAATGTAGTATTTGATGACGTCGCGGAAGCTCAGGTAGTTGATCTGTGAGGAACCGCCGATCCAACCGTCGCAGACGCCCGTCTGAATGCCGCTGTACGTGTCCGCGTAGGGGATGGAGGTCGTCCGGAATCCGAGATCCTCCGCGGTCTCCTTGTAGACGGCGAGCGGCGCGACACGGATCATGGCGTCCTTGTCCACCCCTGCCTTCTCGTGGTTCTTCGGTTGCTTCGCAAGACCGACGCCGACGAACCCGTCGCCGTAGATCCGGAGGAGGTGCACGCCCAGCTTTTCAAGCGACTCCTCGATGATCGAATAGACGAAGGACCCCGGGGAGAGCTGCTTCTGCATCCCCTCGCCCGTGGAGGCAAGGAATGGAAGCGAACCGACTTCGAGCATGGGGTCGAACTGGCTGGGGAGGAAGATGAGCCCCATCTCGATCGTGCCGCGCCGGATCTCCTCGAAAACCTGCGTATAGTCGCCGAGCTGGTTCGCGGGGAAGACGTCCAGGATCACCCGTCCCTCCGTTCCCTTCTCGACGACCTCTTTGATGGCTTCGAGCGACTTGCTTCCGCGGTACTCCGGAGAGGAGATCCCCGCCACCTTCAGCACAAGTTTCTCCGCCGCGGCGGACGGCAGCGCGAAAACTCCCGTCAGCAGCAACCCGAGAACGAACACTCCCAGAACTCCGCACGCAGTACTTTTCCTTATCATCATGACATCGCTCCTTTCGGATTCTTTAGTGCCTTGAACAGACCTTTTCCGCGCAGTCATTTTTCCCCGCAACTCCTCCTTTCACGGCGTCAACGCCTGAACTGGAGCTTGTACGAAAGCTCCTCGGCGCCGTC
>LVBB01000113.1 GCA_001603075.1 Phycisphaerales bacterium Planc_01
GGGGGGGGTCGAGGCGGTGTTTGCGGAGCGATGGCCGCATTCGAGCCTGCGGCATGTGCTCCGGCGGGTGCAGCAGGAGTTGCCGGCGGGTTCTGCGGCGGGGCTCGACTACCGGATCGACCAAGAGACGTACTCGGTCTATGTGCCGTCAGACTACAACGGCGATGCGGCCTATGGACTTGTTGTCTGGGTCAGTTCCGGTGAGAAGGGGGACATGCCCGAAGGGTGGTCCGCCCTGATGGACAGGCACAAGCTCATCTGGATCGGCGCGCACCGATCGGGCAACGAGCACAACCTGTACGGACGAAGGATGCCCCTGGCGCTCGATGCCGTCTTCAACATGACGAAGAAGTACAACGTCGACCCGAACCGCGTCTACGTGTGCGGCGATTCCGGCGGCGGTCGCGTGGCCAGCATCCTGGCCATGCACTATGCGGAGGTCTTCAGCGGCGGGGTCTTCATCGTCGGCGTCGAATACTGGGAGCCGGTTTCCGTGACCGGCCGGCCGGGACACATGTGGAAGCCCATGCCCAAGCCGCAGTTGAGATACCTCGCCATCGCCAGGAACCGCGGACGATACGTTCTGCTGACGGGCGACCACGACGCCAACCGCGCGCAGACCTGGGACTTCTACGAAAAGGGCTACAAGAGGAAGTTGCGGCACGTGCTCTACATCCAGGTCCCCGGAATGGGGCACGAGATCCCTCCGGCCGAGTGGTATGAAAAGGCCATCGTCTTTCTCGACACCGCCGCGACAGCAAAGCAAGACGCCGCACCTCGGACCGAGCCGGACTGAGTCACCTGCGGCGCATGCCGCAAGCCGCCATCCCGCCGCCGTACAGGCACGGGAACCAGCCGTACAACAATATTCGCCGTCGGGCTACTGCGCTCGGCCGATCAACTGGGGGGCCCTGGTCGGGCCGAAGCTGACGTTGGCTTCGCTGTCGAATTGGAGTCGCCCGTCGGCGAACTTCAGGCGGGCGGTATAGATGTACGGAGTCTCGTAGAAGCACAGCCTGGCGGTGAGGGTGTCGTCGGCCGTCCAGGCGCCGGCGGCGGCGACCGGTTGCTCGGGCAGGGGGCCCCAGGCGACTCGGCCGTCTCGCCAATGGCCCCGGCCGCAGACGATCCGCCGCTCGGCGCCGTCGATGCGGACGCGCAGAGTCACGGTGTCGCCGTCACTGACAAGCGTGATTGCTTCGAGCTTCTGGTCGTTGGGTGCGAAGGTGTACTTTTTGCCGGAAACCTCTGCGGCCGAGCCGCTCTCCTTCGGGGTGGGCAGCGACAGATTCTTGAGCCTTCGTTCGAGCTTTCCGGCGGCGGCATTGTCGGGGGCCAGAGGCGCATCCTTCATCGCCGGCAGGAGCCTGTCCCAGATCAGGTTCATCACCGCCTGCATGTCGCGGACGCCGCTGGTGATCGCGACCACGGCGTCCTGCTCGGGCATCACGATGCAGTACTGGCCGAAGGCGCCGTCGCCGCGATAGAGGCCGTGACGGCAGCGCCAGAACTGATAGCCATAGCCCTGATCCCAGTCGCTGTTCGGGTTGCTGCCGTTGGAGGTCTGGAGTTTCGTGGCCGCATCGATCCAGGCGGCGGGCACGAGCTGTTTGCCCTGCCAGCGGCCCTTCTGCAGATAGAGCTGGCCGAAGCGGGCGATGTCCCCGGTGCGCACGCTCAGGCCGTAGCCGCCGGTGCTGACGCCCTCCGGGCTCATTTCCCATGTCGGGTTCTCGATGCCCAGCGGCTCGAACAGGCGCGGGGTGAGGTAGTCGAGAACCGTCTGCCCCGTCGCCTTCTGGACGATGGCCGAGAGCATGTACGTGCCCGAGGTGTTGTAGAGGAAGTGCGTGCCCGGCTTGAACGGGACGGGGTGCGCCAGGAACGTCTTGCTCCAGGGCTGGTCGTCGGTGCGCTGCGGCTCGGTCTGATGGCCGGTGGACATGCGGAGCAGGTCGTGGACCCGCATTTCGCGGAGGTTGTTGCTCGGCTCGGCCGGTGCGGCGTCGGGGAAGAACTTCAGGACCGGGTCGTCCAGGCTCAGCTTGCCCTCGGCGATGGCCAGCCCGACGGCGGTCGAGGTGAAGCTCTTGCTGAGCGAATAGAGCATGTGGGGCGACGCGGCGTTGTACGGCGTCCACCAGCCCTCGGCCACGACGTGCCCGTGGCGCACGAGCACGAAGCCGTGCAGGGCGTCGATGTCGGCGTCGGCGGCATCGATGAACGCCAGAACGGCCGCCGAGGAAATGCCCTGTGCCTCCGGCGTGCTGCGGGGCAGTTCGACCCCAAGGCCCACGGAACCGGTTGCCGCGATCACGGCGATGATGCAAAGAGTCTTCATGTCTGTGTCCTTTCGTCGTTCATTTTTCCAAGGGCGCTGGTCCGGTTCCACCTGCCGACTGTCGGACCCAACCCGCACAGCATACCGCCGAAGTACGAAGATTTCGAGAAGATCCCATTGGCACCACGCGCCGGCTCGCCAGGGCAGGACGCGGACCACGCGGGCTCACTCGCCGGCGATCGGCAAACGCGTGGTTGCCAAGGAGGCTGTCAGGCGTACAATCTATGCCGTGGACCGCGTGGGTGGGGGGATGAAAGGACATTGGGGGCAGGATCGCAGCCGGACGGGCAAGCGGCAATGAGAATATTGATTGTGGAAGACGAAGTTCGCCTGGCGCGGAACATCGCCAAGGCCCTGCGGGAGACGGCCTCCTTCGCGGTGGACATCTCTACCGACGGCGAGGACGGCCAGCACCAGGCCCAGTCCAACCCGTACGATCTGATCGTCCTCGATCTGATGTTGCCCGGAATCGGCGGTCTGGACATCCTGCAGCATCTGCGGCGCCGCGGCAACCGGGTTCCCGTGCTGATCCTCACGGCGCGCGATGCCACGGAGGACGTCATCCGGGGTCTGAATCTGGGCGGCGACGACTATCTGATCAAGCCGTTCGATATGGGCGAACTGATCGCCCGGTGCCAGGCGTTGATCCGGCGAAACTACGATCGTCCCGATCCGGTGGCCTCGGTGGGCCCGCTGTCGGTGGACACCTCCGCTCGTCTGGTTACCTTGCGGGGCCAGCCGGTCGTACTGCCGGCGATGGAGTATCGGTTGCTGGAGTATCTCGTATTGCGCGCCGGCCAGATCGTGACCAAGGAGGAGATCGTCGAGCATCTGTACGATTTCCATGCCGAGAGATTCTCCAACGTTGTCGAGGTGTACATTTCTTCGTTGCGCAGAAAGCTGGACCCGGGACCTCCGCACGAGCTGATTCACACCCTTCGAGGCCAGGGGTATCTGGTGGGAGAGCTGCCGCGATGAGGCCCCTGTCAATCAGGCTGCGTCTGTCTTTGCTGGTCTCGCTGCTGACCGTGACGATCATCGCCGTCGTCTCGGTGGTTTCCTACGTGGAACAGGAGGAATCGCTGCTGCGGAACGTGGACGAGATCCTGCGGGTGATGGGAGAGGGGATTGCCGCCGTCCTTGATGACCCTCAGGATGCAGAGACGCGCGACGCCGAGTTGCAGTCGATCCTGGGCGGTCCCCATGCACGCAGTCCCGCGTGGTGTCGCATCTGGGTGGACGGCAACGACAGTGATTGGTTCGTCAGTGACCTGGCGGACGGGCCCCACAGGGATGGGCTTCTCGATCCGCCGTCGGAACAGCGGCCCGCCGTTGGCCAGACCAGCTTCTTCAACATGGTCGACCGGGCCGATCGCAGCAGGAAAGCTCCCTATCGCGCCCTTTGGATGCGACGCGTCTGGAGGCAGGATGTGGTGAACGTGCTGGTGGGTCGATCGAGCCGGCATGTCTACCACGAACTTCGGGAGTTCTACCGATTGCTGTTGATCGTCGGTGGGGCTCTGACGTTGCTCGCCTTTCTGGCTGTGCCTCTGCTGATCTCCTGGGGACTGAGCCCGGTTGCGCAGGCCAGCGCCCAACTCGGGGCGATCACGCACAGGAGTCTGGGCCGTGAGCGCCAGCGGTCTCAGATCGCGCCGGAATTGAAGCCATTCATGACAGCCCTCGACGACATGTTGGGTCGTCTGGACCAGGCGATGCAGCAGCAGGGGCAGTTCATCGCCGATGCCGCACACGAATTGCGGACGCCCGTGACCGTCCTTAAGAGCGCGCTGCAGACGACCAACCTCCAGCGGCGGACGGCCGCCGAGTACAAAGCCGGCATTGAGGAGGCCTTGCTGGACGTCGAGCGTCTGGAGCGGCTGGTCGAGCAGCTTCTTTCCCTGGCGCGACTGGAACGGCCGGATCGGCTGGGCCGATCCGTCAGGCTGCGTCTGGATGCCCTGTTGGCCGAAATGGCGGATATCTATGATGCGCGCGCGGCGCACCAGAACGGCCGCGTCGTCATGGCCCAGACCGACGCCGTCTGGGTCCGGGGCGATGAGAGTGAGTTGAGACAGCTCTTCGCCAATCTGCTGGACAACGCGCTGCGCTATGGGCCGGAGGGCGGCACGGTCACCATCTCGATTGAGGACCGACCCGCCGGCGAACTGACAGTCTCCGTTCACGATGAGGGCGGGTGCATTCCGAACGACGCGCTGGTTCATCTGTTCGATCGCTTCTATCGCGTGGAATCCTCACGTTCTCAGGATTCCGGTGGCAGCGGGCTCGGTCTGGCGATCGCTCGGGAGATCGCCCGTCGGCATGAGGGCGATGTCGAGATCACATCCAGTCGCCAAACCGGTACGTTCGTGTCCGTGCGTCTGCCGCGACGGTAGGACGATGGATGGCAAGGCGGTGTTTGCCTTTTACGCCATCCAGCCATCCTCGATTCCTGCATGGTCTGTGAAGCTGGGCGGCTGTCAAGGTTGACAGGCCGGATTTCCGCAACATTGCGGTGGATTGAGAAGGAATGCCTCCCCTGTTCTTCCGAAAACTGGGCGTTTCTTCAGGTTCTCTTCAGGTCCATTCCCTAAAACCGTCAAGCAGGAACCATAACCGGGGACGTGTTCTGTAGACCGATCTGGAGTTCCGGAAGAAGGACGGTCGGCCAGTGAATGGAAGATGACGAGGTCCAAATCGCTCATGGAAGACACCTGTTCGCCCGAGACGATCCACCTGGAATTCTCGGAGAAGTACGATTGTGACCATGCCCGACACTATTTCCGCAAGCATCAGCGGGGGTTCGCCCACCGGTTGACGACGTGGCGCGAGCAGGCGATGGCTCGTCGGGCCCTGGCCCTGGCTGGGGACCCCGAGGTTGTGCTGGATCTTCCCTGTGGGGCCGGCCGGTTCTGGCCGTTGCTGGCGGAGAACCCCCGGCGTCGGATTCTGGCCGCCGACTACAGCGAGGAGATGATCCAGGTGGCCCGCAAGATGCAGCCTGCGGAACTCGTCCGGCGTGTGGAGTGCTTCCAGTGCTCGGCCTTTGAGACCGGGCTCGACGACGACTCCGTAGACAGCGTCTTCTGTATGCGTCTGCTGCATCACGTCATCGATTCGTCGCATCGGCTGGCCCTGCTGAAGGAGTTGCACCGCATCACCCGGGATACGGTCTGCGTCTCTCTGTGGGTCGACGGCAACTACCAGGCATTCCGCCGGATCAGGAGGGATTTGCGGCAGTCGCGCGGAAGTCGGCAGAATCGCGGCGTTGTGGCCCGGCGGACGGTCGAGGGGGAATTCCGGCAGGCCGGATTCGAGATTCAAGGCTACGTCGATTTCCTGAAACTCTACTCCATGTGGCGGCTTTACGTCTTGCGGAAGGGGGGCCGAGCGTGAGCGACAGATGGGTGGTTTCCGACGGCGACAGAGAGCTTCTGGCGCACAATGGACTCGACACGTTCGATTCTCTCTGGGATCTCGATCTGGACTGGTTCGAGGAGCCCAACCACCGCCGGAGCGGCTGGAGCGGGGTGTCCAGGCACCTGCTGAGAACGCCCGACGGGGGCTGTTGTGCGGTGTTCATCAAGCGGCAGCAGAACCACAACTTCAAGTCGCTGTTCCATCCCGTTGACGGTCTTCCCACCACCTGCCGGGAGTACAGGAACATCTGTCGCCTGAAGGCGAACGGGGTCCCATGCCCCGACCTCGTCCTGTACGGCCATCGACGCCGCTGTGGGCAGTGGCAGGCCATTCTGATCACGCGTGCGCTGGACGGATATCGGCCGTTGGAGGACTGCCTCGACGCGCTGGCCGAGGACGATGTCCGCGGCCGCGCGGCGCTGCTGGCCTCGGTGGCGGCGACGATATGCCGAATGCACGCCCATTCCCTGCGGCATAGCTCTTTGTACGCCAAGCATATCTTTGTCAAACCCGATACCCGCAGCTCAAGTGGCGGCGCGACGCCTCAGTTCGATGCGGCGGTGATCGACCTCGAGAAGATGAGGTTCGGCTTTCCTTTGTTCCGCGTGGCGGCGCACGATCTGGACCAGTTGTGTCGGCACTGGCGGCGTCGCGAAGGGGACTGGGACGCGTTCATGGGCAGCTATCTGTCGCACATGCCATCCCGCCTCACGGCCAGATGGCTCAAGGACGCCGTTGTCCCGAGAGCGGTCGGTCAAATCGATTGCAGGCCGCCCGTCTCGGATGTAAGATCTGGAGCCGGTGCGGCGTCGGAGACGGCGGCCGCGACGGAGACCATTTCCGTCTGAGGCGATTGATCGCTGACTTATCCTCCAGCTTCCCATTCAGCCGCAGTGCCGCACGTCCGCCCCATGTGGGCAGCGCTGTGCGTCAGTTCGACGATGAGGATGTCGTCCTCGGGCGGGCCGCTGCGGAAGCGTTGCACCTCGCGCAGCACATCCTGCGAGACGGAATCGCACTCCTTTCGGGTCGTCTTGTCCAGCAAGACTCGCTGAAACCCCTCGATGCCGAGCATCTCGTCGCGGCTGTTGTGGGCCTCGGTCGCGCCGTCGGTGTACACGAAGATACGGTCGCCGTCGGCGAACGGCAGGCTCTGCGTTTGGCATTCGTATAGCGGCTCGTCGAGTACGCCGAGCATCACGGCGTTGGAATCGAGGGCGGTGCATCCGCCCCGGGCCTTCAGGACGAAGGGTGGCGGGTGTCCGGCGTTGGCCCATTCGAGTTGGCCCGATTGCGGATCGTGACGGACCGCCACGGCGGTGGCGTAGATGCCGTGCCGGGCGATTGAGACGCAGAAGTAGCGATTCAGTGCCGTCAGCACCTCGCCCGGCAGCCGGTCGGCCTGCTCGCCGAAGAGGCGGTCCAGCTCGCCGCCGATCCGGTTGACCGTCAGGGCCGCTGTGATGCCGTGGCCCGTGACGTCGAGCACGACCACGCTGAGCCGGTCGGCCTCGTCCCGGCGCGCGTAGACGAAATCGCCGCCGAGTTGCTGCATCGGCTCGTAGCAGTACCGGAATCGGCAGGGGCCATCGGTGATCTCGCCGGGGAACAGCATCTCGTGAATGGATCGGGCCTGCTGCAACTCCTGCTGGAGCTGTCCGTAGCGGCCGAGCACGTGTTCGAGCGTGAACTTGCGACGAAACCGGCTGTACCGGAACCAGCAGTACAGCAGGCCGGGAACGCCGGCCGTGGGCAGCAGGAACGCCTCGACGATGCGGAATGCGAGCGCGCCCTGGACGAAGAGGAGATTGGACAGCAGCGCCAGCCCGCACAGGGCCGCCAGTACGCGAGCCGCCTCGCGTACAGTCCAGGGGATGAACAGCGCCCCGACGAGGTGGGTGGCGAGCAGACGCGCATAGAGCGAGGGTTGGCTGTGAACCTGCTCGGGCGGCAGGTCAGTTACGAGGGTTCGGATGGGAAAGGCGACGAACAGTGGTTCGACCAGAAAGGCCAGGGCGCCCGCGGCCACGATAAGCCAGAAGCTGTACCGGATTACGGCCGCGCGATCGAGCTGGCGGCCTTTGGCGCGTCGGTAGCCGAAAAAGAACACGAGAACGGTGACTGCACCGGGCAACAAGCGGTAGTCGGTGAGGAGATGATCGAAGGAGGAGCCGGCCTTCCATAGCAGCATGACCAGTTGCACCGCCACCTCGATGCCGGCAGCCGCCATCGAGACGAAGCAGAAGATCAGCAGACGACGGTGCATCCATCGACTGCGCCTCTCTTCCGACGCCTGCGAAATCTCCTCGTCAATCGGCAACGCCATAGAACTATCCATCCATCAGGCCAGCGTCCATAGAATACCGTCCCGACGCCGGGATTTCGAGCTTTATAGACAGCGGCAGGGCTTCGTTACCGCGATTCTCCCTGGGTTCAAGAGGAATGTCGTTCGGAACCCTCATCTTTTCACTTGTCTACGACGTGCTTGTCCACGATAGTATGAGACTGCGAGTTGTCACTGATGAAGCTGGTGCAGAGAATCGGAAGGGAGCCCTATGCCGACAATCCTCGAAATCCTTGGCTGGCGCCTGTTCTTCTACGCGAACGAAGGAAATGAGCCCATCCACGTGCATGCCAGATAAGGCCGAGACCGAATGCAAATACTGGATTGATACCGACAATTACGATATCATGGAGGCGTACGCGTTCAATCTCGGTCCGAAGGAAAGACGTCAAATTCGACAGATTGTCTTTGACCATTTCGACTACATCGTCGAGCAGTGGGCGGAGTTTCAAAGGAGACGTCTCCATGGATAGACTCCATGACATCGAAGCAGTGTCGTTCGAAGGCGACTGTATGCGTCTGGTGGTTGACGGCACGGAACACGTCTTTGCTCTGCAAGGGATATCGATCCGCCTGCTGCATGCCTCGCCCGAGCAGCGTGCCACCTACGAGGTATCTCCCTCCGGCTATGGCATCCACTGGCCTGCCATCGACGAGGACCTTTCCATCGACGCCCTGTTGGGAGTACATCATGATTTGCCGCGACGTGCCTCCAGAGCCACCGACCCGGCGCGCTGAGAGTTGCTCTTCCAACAGTGGCCCTGTGTACGGTTCCTGGGCGGCGTCTGTGTTCTTTCCAGAAGGGGTGAGGGAATCCAGAGGAGATCAGTGACGTGAGGTTGCAGATCGTGCAGACAATGACTGGGATGGACGAAAAGGGGGTGGCATCATGGCAGAGCATGTCCTGAGCAGACGAGGGTTTCTCCGAAGCACCGCATTCGGCCTTTGTGCCGGCGGTCTCGTTTCGCAGGTGGTGGCGGCCTCCGGCGGCGGCGTTCCCACACGGCCGTTTGGCAACACCGGGGTGAACGTCTCGATTCTTGGGCTGGGCGGCCACCACGCCGGGCGAGGGCGGGATGCGGACGCATCCGTTCGTCTGATTCGCAAGGCCATCGACATGGGCGTGACCTTCCTGGATAACGCCTGGGAGTATCACGACGGCCGGGCGGAGGAATACATGGGCAGAGCCCTTGGGGACGGCTACCGGGCCAAGGCGTTCCTGATGACCAAGCACCACGGCCGCGACAAGCAGACGGCGATGCAGCACCTTGAAGACAGCCTCCGGCGGCTGCGCACCGACGTGATCGACCTGTGGCAGTTCCACGAGATCGTCTACGACAAGGACCCGGAGATGATCTTCGCGCCGGGCGGCGGCATCGAGGCGGCGGACCTGGCGAAGAAGCAGGGCAAGGTCCGCTTCGTCGGCTTCACCGGCCATCGCGACCCGATGCTGCACCTGAAGATGCTGGCCTACGGCTACCCCTGGGACGCCGTGCAGATGCCGATGAACGTGTTCGATCCGCACTACAAGAGCTTCCAGCAGCACGTCCTGCCGGTGCTCGTGCGGCGCGGGATCGGCGTGATCGCGATGAAGACGATGGCCAGCGGCCACGTGCTGCGGGCGAACGTCACCACGCCCGCCGAGGCGCTGGATTACATCTGGAGCCAGCCCGTCTCGACCATTGTCTCCGGGATGGAGTCCGAAGCGTTGATCGAGGCCAACGTCGCTTCGGCGCGGGCGTTTAAGCCCATGAGCGCTGTGGCCCAGGCCGAACTGCTGGAAAAGACGAAGCAAGCGGCCCTGACCGGCGCGTTCGAACCGTTCAAGACGGCCCCCAACTTCGACGGCGCCGTCGGCCGCCGACTCCACGGGCTGTTGTAGTCGTCGCAATCAATAGGGCTGCGTCACTGGGTGGTGATGGTTCCCCAGGTGGCGGCCAGCAGGGCGAGGTCGCGCGCATCGACGATGCCGTCGGCGTTCAGGTCGGCCTCCAGGTCGTCCGGGTCATCGGACCGGAGCCAGCCTTCGCACAGACCAGCCAGATCCATTACGTCCACGTCCCCGTCACTGTCGATGTCGCCGGCGACGGCGTCGCTGCGCAGCAGCACAAGCTCGATGCCTTCACCGGCGCCGAGGTTCCTCGAATACTGCTTGTCGATGGCGTTGTTCCAGTGCTCGTGCATGCCCAGGCTCTGCAGCGGCGTCACGTCGCCCTTGTGGTCCGGATCGTAGAAGGTCCCCGAGGGTGGGGCGTCGGCCAGGGCGGCCTCGTGCAGGTAGTCTTCGGCGCCGCCGCCCATGTCGTACTGAGCGGCGGGGGCACGGCCATAGCGGACCACGTCCGGCCATTCGGCGTTGACGAAATCGTACCCGACCGAATCGATGGCCACCGGGTCCTGCGAGGCGAGGATGCTGGAAGGCCAGTCGCCATTGAAAGGCGGCATGTTCCACCTGTAGGGACGGGCCTCCCAGTAATAGCCTCCGTAGAGTCCGTCAATCAGATAGAGGACGGTCTTGCCGCCCAGTTCGGAATGCCCCATCAGGTCCACCAGGGCTCGGTATCGGGCGATCCCCGGGCTCCACGGCGGGCTCTGTCCGGCGTTGGGCAGGCTATAGTGCATATTGTAGTAGTCGAGGTAGCTTCCATTGCCGGGCCGACCAGGCCACGGAGGCCGCAAATACTGGCTTGGCAGTCGGATGAGCGAACCATAGTGATTCTTCGCGCACAGGGTCACGCCGGAGGAATGGCCTTTGAGGATGGCGAAGTTGATCAGATAGTCCGCCTGAGCGAAGGAGATGGGCAGATAATCCTGCACGGTGCGCCGCGCCTCGGGGGTGCTCCAGTAGAGGGGCACGTCGGAGAACTCCGCGCGCGTCCGGCCCGAACCGCCGTAGTTGTCGAGATAGCGCACGGTCGGGAATTCCGGATACAACATGTCCCGGTAGTAGTTGGGGAACAGCCCCGTTGGATCGCCGATCGTGATGTCCTCGGGGGCGACGCCTACGGTGTGCACCAGTTGATGCAGCAGGGCGAGCGTGATCTGCGGCGAGTTGTCGATCCGGTTCATTATGTCGGACCGCTTGTTGTAGGTGACCGGGTCGACCTGCTCGCTGCCGGCGTTGCACGTGGTGAGATTGATCTTGATGGCAATCTTCTCTCCCGCCTGGTATCCCGCGTTGCCGCGCCCGCGTTCGCTGTTGAAGTGCCGGAAGATCGCGTCCCACGCGGCGGCATCGCTGTTTCGCCCGGCCACGCCGCGCACGGCCTGCGAGACCATCTTCTCGACAACGGCCAGATCCGTGCAGTGGTTCTGCCACCAGTGCTCGGGCGACGTGTAACCGTCCCAGCTTGTGGCGTCGGGGTCGTGGACCCAGACGACCCGTCCGGGATGAATGCCCCTGGCCTGGCCGAGGGGTCCGTGGGACCCCCAGGGCTCACCCGCTCGGGCCAGACGCTCGGGCAGATGGGCCAGCGAGACGACACCCATCACCGCTGCGATGGCCACGCACACGGATGCCCACACCAGACGCGATTCTCTCAACGACTGCCTGGCCTTTCGGAACACCGTCACCGAGCCGACGAGTCCCAGCAGCCAGACGACGAAACCCGACGCCAGCGGCATGGCCGTGCGTTGGCACGGATAGGCGGCGCGGGACGGCTTGGGCACGACGCGGATTAGAAACCAGATCAGAGCGGCCAGTCCCGTGACGGGAACGATCCATCGGACCCAATGGCTCCTGTGTCCCGGTCGCAGAGGTTTGCCGCTTCGGGGGCAACACGATCGCGCGTCTCTGTCTGCCATGGCGCCACGGCCTCCTTTCGGATGCTCGGCGACACAGCCCAAGCATCGCCTTCCATCATACAATATTGTCGCTGGCGAAGCCACCGCCGATCCGCTATGATTCTCGTGCGCACGTGGATGGCTGGGCTTTGCCCAGGGAACTGACGGCAGGATTCATTTGGAGAGGCGACAAGCGTGAACTGGAAAACGGCTTTCATCGGACTATCGATCTCCTTCATCGTTCTGGGCGCAGCATCGGGAGCGATCACACTGGAATCCCTTCTGGAAGAGATGGTCGATCGCGACACGATCGCCCGGCTGCCCAGCCCGGCGTACACCTGCAAGCAGGCCAGCAGCTACGACCGCCACTCGACCGAGCCCGGCTCGCCGACGTGGTGGGCCAATATGGACCGCAGCTACTTCGTCCGCGTCGAGCAGAACGACGGACGCACCGAGCACGTGCTGATGGACGCCGCCGGTCCCGGCGCCGTGGTGCGGTTCTGGGCGACCTGGCACGGCCCCGGCGGCGGCGAGTTCAGCAACGGCACGATGCGCGTCTATCTCGACGGCAACCCCGAGCCGGCCATCGCCGGACCGCTGGCCGATCTGATCAGCGGCGGGCTTCTGGTTGGCGAGCCGCTGTCGCGAGGTGTCTCGCCGCAGACCCCGTATCGCAATCGCGGACACAACCTGTACCTGCCGATTCCCTATGCCGATCGCTGCAAGATCACCTACGAAACCGACGTGCTCATCGACGACGGCGCGCACAAAGGCGAGGCGCTCTACTACCAGATCAACTACCGAACCTACGAGCAGGGGACGAAGGTCGAATCGTTTTCATCCGACATTTTGCGACGGGTCCGCGGGGCCGTCGGCCGCACGCAGGCGATGCTGAGTCAGCCCCGGCCGTTCGGCCTCGACGACCTGGACGAGGGCACGCTCGAAGGTCGTCTTTCGCCCGGCAGGGAGCGCTCGATCACGATCCAAGGGGAAAAGGCCATTCGCGGCCTTCAGTTCCAGTTGAAGGCCGACGATCTGTCCCAGGCGCTGCGCTCGACGATCATCGAGATCACCTTCGACGGGACGCGGACCGTGTGGTGCCCGATTGGCGATTTCTTCGGCACCGGCTACCACATCCGGCCACACAGGACCTGGTACACCGACGTGTCGGTCAACCGGATTCTGTCGTGCCGGTGGGTGATGCCGTTCCAGAAACAGGCGAAGATCGCGATCCGCAACCTCGGCTCGCAGCGCGTCGAGCTGACGTACGGACGCGTCCAGAGCGGGCCGTGGGAGTGGGATGATCGCTCGTGCTATTTCCACGCCGCCTGGAAGCAATGGGCGGGCATCGAGACGCAATCCAATGAGAAGACCCGCGACCACGGCGCGTTCGATCTGAACTGGATCACCGTCCAGGGGCAGGGCACCTACGTCGGCGACGTTCTGACGCTGTTCAACACCGCCAACACCTGGTGGGGCGAGGGCGATGAGAAGATCTACGTCGATGGCGAGTCGTTCCCGTCGCATATCGGCACGGGCACCGAGGACTATTATGGCTACGCCTGGTGCCGGCCCGAATTCTTCGAGTCGGCGTTCCATGCCCAGCCCAGTGGCGACGGCAACATCGTCGCCGGCTTCTCGGTCAACTGCCGCTACCGCGCCCTGGACGCAATTCCGTTCCGCACGTCCATCCAGTTCGATATGGAATTGTGGCACTGGGCTCGGACGAAGATGGACTACGCTCCGGCTACGTTCTGGTACGCCCGGCCGGGCGCGACGTGGGACGTCGAGCCGAACGTCGAAGAGGCACGCCGGTCGATCGCGCTGATCGTTGAGGACATCATCAAGCCCCGACGCGTCGAGGGCGCGATCGAAGGCGAGACGCTGAAGGTCGCCGAACGCACCGGCGGCGTCACCGAGGTCCAGGACATCGCGCAGCACAACTGGAGCGGCAATCGCCAGCTCTGGTGGCGACACGCCGGCGAGAACGACCGGCTCGTGGTGGAATTCCCCATCGACGAGGCGGGGGATTACGACGTGACACTCGGCCTCACGAAGGCGATCGACTACGGGATCGTCCGCATCGCGATCAACGGCGAGACGAAGATCGATTCCTTCGATGGCTTCAACCGCTCGGTGATCGCCGTGGACGTGAAGTTGCCGACCTGCCGGCTCCGAAAGGGCACGAACCGGCTGGAAGTGACGATTCTCGGCGCCAACCCGGAGGCGGTGAAGAGCCATATGTTTGGCCTGGACTATATCCTCGCCACGAAACGCTCCCAATGACGCCCGAGGCGCGACCCGAACCGCCCTGCGGTGCGTATAACGACGACCGGCCATTGTGTTTCGCTCCAGGCCGGTTCAAGGCAGACCGCGTGAAAGGAACAAGACGATGAAGCAGCAACCGTCACATGCAGCAGATATCGATCGAGATTGCAGCCGCAGGCGATTCCTCGGTGCCGCGTTGGCCGGGGCAGGGGCGCTGGCGGCCGGATCGCAGTGGCTTTCGTCGGCTCCGGCGCTGGCGGCCGGCGCCAAACGCTCCGCGACCGATATCGTGACGCTGGGCAGAACCGGTATCAAGGTTTCCCGCCTGGCGCAGGGCACCGGCTACAACGGCACCGGCCGCTCGTCGGCCCATACCCGGCTGGGGGAGAAGGAGTTCGACCGGCTGATCCACCACGGTCTCGACCGGGGCATTACGTTCATGGACATGGCCGACCTCTACGGCTCGCACGCCTACGTGCGCCATGCCCTGGACGGCAGAGCGCGAGACAAGATCGCCTATCTCAGCAAGATCTGGCCCGAGACGCAGTACTGGAATGCCTTCAGTGGCGGCGCCAAGGCCGAGATCGATCGGTTCCGACGGGAGCTGAACACGGACGTGATCGACGTCTGCCTCCTGCACTGCATGCGGAACGGCAACTGGGCCGACGACCACAAACGCGCGCGGGATGAGCTGGACGAACTGAAGGACAAAGGCGCGGTCCGCGCGGTGGGCGTTTCCTGTCACGACCTGGGCGCCCTGAAGGTTGCCGCGACCCATCCGTGGGTCGATGTGATCCTGGCGCGGATCAACAATGTCGGCCGCGACGCCGCGATGGATGCGTCGGTCGAAGAGGTGGTGCCCGTCCTCAAGCAGGCCCGCGCCAACGGCAAGGTGATCCTCGGCATGAAGCTCTTCGGCGCCGGCGCCCTCACCAGCCCCGAGCAGAAAGACGCGTCTCTGAAATTCGTCTTCGAGAACAATCTGGTCGATGCCATTACGGTCGGCATGCTGAGCATCGAGCAGATCGACGACACCATCGCGCGAATGAACAAGGCCCTCAGCGCCTGACGGCTGGATACTTCGGGTGGCAGCCTCAAGCCCAGAGGGCTTGGGGATGGTAAGCCCTGTCGAGCCATCCCCAACTCCTGCGGAGTTGAGGCTGCCACCCCTTCATCCCAATTATCAATCATCACTCATCAATAATCAATGAAGACGATGTCCTCGGGGATGGCGACGACGTCGCGGTGGCCGGGGCCGAGCAGGGCCTTGATCTCGGTGCTGTGCTTGCCCGCCAGGGTCTTGAGCTGGGCGGCGGACAGGCTCGTGACGGCCTTGGCGGCGCCGTTGAGCAGGACGACGTCGCCGGCCTGGAAATCGCCCTCGACCGCCACTACGCCCGACGGCAGCAGGCTCTTGTGATCGCGCAGGGCCCGCATCGCGCCATCATCGATGCGCACTGTTCCGGCGGCTCGGCTGTTGAGGATCCACCGCGCGCGGTTGCTGAGCTTGCGTTTGGGCAGAAAGATCGTCCCCACTTCTTCGCCCGCCATGATCCGCGTGACCACGTTCCGGGCCCGGCCGTTGGCCAGGACCATGCGGCAGCCCGCCTGCGAGGCGATCCGCGCCGCCTCGATCTTGGTCTTCATCCCGCCGGTGGCGTGCCGGCTGACGGCCCCGCCGGCGTTGCGGACGATCTCCTCGGTGATCTCGACGACCGCCGGGATCGGCCTGGCGTCCGCGTGGCGGTGCGGGTCCTTGTCGTAGAGCGCGTCGATATCGGTCAGCATGATCAACAGGTCCGCGTCGATCTTGCTGGCGACCAGGGCGCTGAGCCGGTCGTTGTCGCCGAACGCCGTGCCGATCTCCGCGGTGCTGACGCTGTCGTTCTCGTTGAGGATCGGGACGATGTGCAGGCCCAGCAGCGTCTCGATCGCGTTGCGCAGGTTCAGATACGTCTTGCGCTGGCTGAGCACCTCGGCCGTCAGCAGGACCTGGGCCACCGGGATGTCGTGACGGAGAAAGGCCTTGCGGTACTCCTGCATCAGCAACGGTTGGCCGATGGCGGCGCAGGCCTGGCGCATCTTCATGTCTTTGGGCTTGGCGGCCAGGTGCAGTTGTCCGGCCCCCATGCCGATAGCGCCGGACGTGACGACGACCACCTGGCGGCCCGTCTCCAGCAGCGAGGCCACCTGCGAGGCGATCCGACGGAAGTAGGCGGCGTCGATGCCGGTGTCCTTGGTCAGCGTGTGCGTGCCGATCTTGATGACCACCCGTCTTGTCTTGCTGAAATCTCTCATACAATCCGCCAATCACATCGTTAAGACCCGCCAGACAACCGCTACAGGCCGTCGAACAGCGGCAGTTCCTCGTCGGCCGTCGAGGCGACCGGATCGGGGGCGTCCCACGCCTCACGGCCGTCCGCCTCGTGGGCCGTCCGCAGCAGACGACGCATCTCCCGCAGCATCTTGGCGGTGTTCCACTGCCCGTAGCGGCAGGTCCAGTCCTTTCGCAGACGAACCAGCGTCTGGTGCAGTATGTGCTTTCGCTCTTCGGGCGACAGTCGTTTCATCAAGATACTCCGAACGAACGGGGCCAGCTCCGCAGGGTTCGGGCCGCTCGCAGCACTTGGAGCGGCCACCCGGCGGCGTCCCGGATGGAAGTCATTGCCGCCGGCATTCTACGGGCGTCCGCGGCGCTTTTCAATCGCCGTCTTCGGGCGGACCATCGCCCCATCCCAGAATTGTCCTGTCGGGATGAAAATCATCAGATTGTTGAAATCGGCCCGGCCACCACGGCGTCTTATCCACTTGACTCCGGACGGGCGGGTTCGTCCGCCCTCCGACGATGCATGGGCGGATCGTCCACCCGGCCATGTGGGTTTGCGGAGATATCGAACAGATGCAACGGCAATCTTTCTTTTGGAGGCACATCGCATGAGAGATCAAAGACTGTTCAAGGCCGTCGTGTTTCTGGCCATTGTGGCCCTGTCGGTTCCGGCCCTGGCCCAGCCGGCCGGCCGAGGCCGAGGGGGGCTCTTCGGCGACTGGATCGTCAAGAGCGAGTTTGGCGGACGCACGATGGAGTCGGTCCTGTCGTTTTCCCGCGACCAGGACGGCAACCAGACCGGTCAGTGGATCGGTTTCATGGGTGTCACCGACCTGAAAGATGTCCGGATCGAGGACGGCCAGGTCCGCTTCACCCGCGAGATGCGCGGCCGCGAGGGCCAGACCATGACCTCGACCTTCACCGGCCGGGTCGAAGACGGCCGCCTCGTCGGCACGATGTCGAGCGAACGGGGCGAGAACGCCATTGAAGGCCGTCGGGCCCCGCGCGCGCCGCGAGTGGCCGGGACATGGGAGATGGCCCTGAAGAGGGAAGACCGCGAGTTCCCCATCACGCTCGAAATCAAGGCCGACAACGAGGGCCAGTTGTCCGCGACCTGGAAGAGCGAACGAGGCGAAATGAAGGTCAGCCGGATCGAACTCGAACGCAACACCCTGACCATGGCGCTCAAGAGCGACGATCCGGACCGGCTGTGGGAAGCGACCTTTGAGGGGCAGCTCCAGCAGGACGGTCTGACCGGCACGATCCGGTCCGAACGGGGCGAGATGACGGCGGCCGGCAAGTTGCGCGGCGCCGCCCTGATCGGTACGTGGAACCTCGACGCGACCTCCGACCGGGGCACCCGCAAGCAGCGGCTCGTGGTCTATCCCGATATGACCGCCCTCTATAACGCCACGCCCGTCAAGAACGTCACCCTCGACGGCGACAACGTACGCTTCAAGATCGCCATGTCGTTCGGCGACCGCGATTTCGAGATGGACTTCGCGGGCAAGATTCAGGACGGCAAGCTCAGCGGCGAGATGACCACCGGCATGGGCAGCCAGAAGATCACGGGAACCAAAGTCGTCCGCGCCTTCCGCGGACGCAATCCATAGGAATCTCTTGCCTGTCGAGCCTGCCGGGGCAACCCGCTCCGGCAGGTTCGTGTCTTGCAGCGTGAAGCGATCCTACGCCAGGGAGAGTGCGACCTCGCCGGGTACCGTGTCGTTGCATCGAGCCGGACAAGGCAGGGTGCGGTGCGTGAAGTCTTCGTAGAGATAACAGCGGGCGTTCATCTCGATGCAGCGCGGATCGACCCGGCTGAACCAGGCGAAGCGACGCTCGCGGTCGGCCCGGTTGTGGATCAGGTAATGGAAATGCACGAGTCGCCAGCGGTCGATGCGGACGAATCGCGCCTGTTGGGTCGGGCTGAACTCGTGGTGGATCACGCCGCTGTTGGCCCCGGACAGCGGAAACACGTAGCGCAGTTCCGGCTCGTTGCGAAACAGACGCGGAATCCAGGTCGTCTCAAACAGGGGTGTGCTGACGTAGCGCAACGGATCGACCGAACAGACCCACCACCGCCGAATGGCATACCCCAACTCGCCGGAACGTTCCAGCAGCGGACGAATCGCCTCGGCGAACTCCTCGCAGACCACCTCATCCTCGTCCAGTTCGAGAATCCACGTCCCGCTCGCATGGTCGAAGCCGAAATTCTTCTGGGCGGCGAAATTGCCGTCGAACGGGCGGCGCAGATAGAGGCACTTCGGGTGCGAACGCACGAGCGTCGCGGTGTCGTCGGTGCTGCCGCCGTCGACGACGACGATCTCGTCACTGAAACCTTCCACGCTGGCGATTGCCCTGCTCAGATACGCCGCGTTGTTCTGTGTCACGATACAGGTGCTGATCAACGGTCGATTCATCACTTCCATCCTCGGACGTTTCACTCGGGCATTCTCCATGACCCTCACGCCCGCAGGCGACTCAAAGCATTCTTCCTTCCGTCCGAAAACACAGCATTTCCCGGCACAAACCGCCGCAACGACTCCATGCGGCAGATCGGCCTTCATTTCAGGGAGTATCCTCCTCCACTCTGACCGCCGTCCGAGAACCCAGGACGGCGCTCGCAACGGGTCCCTCCGGCGAATGGCTCTGTTGCCATATCGACCAGAACGGCGTGCCGGTTGAGTGGGCAGGTCGGTTTTTCTGCGGTGCTTTCAGGCCAGGAGATGTGACAGGTTGCGGACGTGTGGACGACGGGGCGGCCGGCTCACTTGAGCATCGCACGCAGCATCTTGAGGTCCCTCTCGCGGCTCGGGGGAAAGCGTTGGGGGATATCGAAGAGCAGGGTCTGATGCAGTACGCTTCTCTGATTGGAGACCGCGTCGAATCCGGCCTTTCCGTGATATCGGCCGAAGCCGCTGGCGCCCACCCCGCCGAAGGGCAGGCTCGGCGCAGTCAGATGCACGATGGTGTCGTTGATGCAGACGCCGCCCGACGAGGTCTTTGAGAGAATCTGCTGCCGGCGGTCCGCGCTGCGGCCGAAGACATACAGCGCCAGCGGCTTGGGTCTGCGGTTGACCAAGTCGATCGCCTCGGACAAATGGCCGAACGGCAGAACCGGCAGCAGCGGGCCGAAGATCTCCTCACGCAGGATGGGCGCCTCGTCGGGAGGCGCGCCGAGCAGCGTCGGGCCGATATACAGCGCCTCACGATCGGTCTGTCCGCCGAAGAGGACCTCCTGCCCCTGCAGCAGTCGCAGCAGGCGGTCGAAATGGTGCCCGTTGATGATCCGGCCGTAATCGGGGCTTTCGCGCGGCTCGGCGCCGTAGAAGTCCTGAATGCAGGCCTTGATCCGGGCCGTCAATTCCTCTCGTATCGGTTCCTGGACAAGCAGGTAGTCCGGCGCGACACACGTCTGGCCGGCGTTGAGAAATTTGCCCCAGGCGATCCGCCGGGCCGTCTTGGCCGGGTCACAGTCATCGGTGACGATACAGGGGCTCTTGCCGCCGAGCTCGAGCGTGACGGGCGTCAGGTGGCGCGCCGCCGCCTGCATGACCATCCTGCCGACCCGCTCGCCGCCGGTGAAGAAGATATGGTCGAACTTCTGTTCCAGCAGTTCCTCTGTCGCGTCCGGACCGCCGCAGACCACCGAGACGAACGCCTCGTCGAAGTATCGACCGATCATTCGGGAGATCACCTGTGCGGTGTTGGCGGAAAGCTCCGACGGCTTCAATACGGTGCAATTGCCCGCGGCAAGGCTTGCCACCAGCGGCGCGATCGTGAGGTTGAACGGGTAGTTCCAGGGCGAGACGACCAGGCACACGCCCAGCGGCTCGCAAACCACGCGGCCCCGGGACAGGGGAAACAGCCTCGGGCCCGCAACCCGTCGCGGCTTCATCCACTGGCGGAGGTTCCGCAGCGCATGCGTGATCTCCGCCAGGCAGGGGCCGATCTCCGTCGTGTACCCCGCGACCCTCGACTTGCCCAGGTCCGCCGCCAGCGCCTCCAGGATCTCTTGCTCAGTGGCGCCGATCGCCTCGCGCAGACGCCGGAGCATTTGCGCGCGAAACGCAAAGGGCCGCGTCTGATCCGAGGCGAAGAAGTTCCGTTGCTTTTCAACAAGACGGTCCATGCCATTGCTCCGTGACCTCGTGATCCAGGCCGGCGACATTGTAGGGACGGGTCTCGGGGAAGGTCAAACACCAAACGTTGAAAAGGGCCGGGCGCGTGTTGCGGCCGGAAGCCTGGTGTGGTAAGGTGGTGGCGGTCCGGCGGGCGTGGTCCGTACTCTATGAACCTTGGGGCAGTAGGGGATAGAAGACGATGAAGATCGGATTTCACACGGATGCGTTCAACACCGCGTACTTCAGCTTCGAAAAGTGCCTGGGCTGGGCGCAGGCCAACGGCGTTCACTACATCGAGTGCGGGCTGATCGACGGGGTCAGTTGGATTCACGGGCTGGGCTATCAGCCGCACGTGGCGCTCTATGAAGATCCGCTGCTGCTCAAGAAGAAGATGGATGCGCACGGCGTGCAATTCTCCCAGGTCGACGCCGCCTTTCCGCTCTCGGGCAAGGAGGGCCCCCTGCGCGGCGTGCCCTACGTGATGAAGTCCATCCAGTGGGCCCACCTGATCGGCTGTCCATGCGTCGACACCACCGATGGGATGCAGCCGCCGGAGGGGCTCAGCGACGCCGAGGCGATGGATCTGATGAAGCGCAGCTACGAGCAGATCATCGAGGTCGCCGAAGTGCACAGGATCGTGGTCAACATCGAGCCGCACGGCTACTTCACCACCAAGCCCGAGATGATGGCCCGCATGCTCGCGTTCTGCGACAGCCCGTATCTCGGCATGAACATGGACACAGGCAACACGTATATCGCCGGGCAGGACCCGGTCGCGTTCCTGGAGCGGTTCGTCGGCCGCGTTCGCCACGTCCACATCAAGGACGTCTCCGAGTCGCTGGCCGCCGCCGTGCGCGGCAACCAGACGGGTATCGCCGTCAGCCAATGCGCCATCGGTGACGGCGTCAACGCCGACAACATCCGCGCGTGCCTGACCCTCCTCCGCGACCACGGCTACAACGGCGTCCTCAGCATGGAATGCGAAGGCCAGGCCGGCCCCATGATCGAAACATCCCTCGCCTGGATGCGCCGGACTCTGGACGAGTTGGGAATTTCAGTTGAACGATAGGTAGAGTGTGCCGTGCCCATCCTGATCGACGATCAGCAGGGTGGTAAAGGAGTGGGCCCGGGTGCGGCCTTGGCTGACGTCCGAATTGCCCACGTTCGCCCTCGCGATCTTGTTCGGCATTTATTTCGGTGGTAGTTGGAAGTGGCCTGCCACGATTCCGGGAACCGTGATGTCCTCATCGAGCTCTTCCCAGCGCAAGGCATATCCGTTGAGTTCCACTTGAACCCGTGCGAGCTGCTCTTCGGTCGCCGCCGCCAGAATACGGAACCGGTCGGCAGGAAAGCCAACGATCCGTCCGTCGTGAAGCTCCACGTAAATCGTTCGCCCTTCCACCCAGGCCCGCAACGCGGCCGGCTCCACGGCCAGCCGTGGCTCACCGGTTGAGATACTCATCGAATGCCTTTCGCAAAACTCCCTGATGCTCGAAAACCAATTGCTCAATGCGTCGTAAGTCGCGAGGTCGCACTCCCCGGTTGCCGGCCAGGAGAATGGTTGGCTCCAGCCAGAACTTACACTCTCCGTCAGGAGTCCGAACGTGAACGTGTTCCGGCTCCTGTCGCTCATCCGAGTAGAAGTGAAACCTGAATCATCCGATTCTAAGGACCGTCGGCATAGTAATCATCTTACCATCTGAAACACGCCGTGGCAACATCTCTCCACGCTTCTACCCGGCATCCCGCCGCAATTCCCCTTGCCGACCGGAAACAGCCTGGTAGGATGGGCTTCAGCCCATGCGGATTCTTGTCGTCGAATATCCGGCCGAATACGGAGGTGTTTGCATACACCAAGATGGTCTCTCGCTTTGCCATGTTGTTCATCATGCTTGCGCATCACCGGCGCGACAAGGGGAGAATCGCCCCCTGGCGCGGCTCGAGACAGGTGGCGGGGGCGGGGTTCCTTCGGGTGGGAATGGAATCGGGGAGAGGGTTGCAGTCGGGTGGGGGG
>LVBB01000114.1 GCA_001603075.1 Phycisphaerales bacterium Planc_01
GAAACCCTTGAAAAATTCCGGGCGACCCCGGACACGGTCAACTGGAGTTCCGTCGACTACTCGAAGCTGTAATCCGCATGTATGTCCTGCGGGGGCGCCCCCGCAGGACATTTTTCTCTCTCGGGAGGTCTCCCGCATGGAACCGAATACCCGCAAAATTACCAGCCTTCGGGTGGAGCACATCGTCAAACGCTTCCCCGGAGTCCTCGCCTGCAACGACATTTCGCTCTCCGTCGGGGAGGGCGAGGTGCTCGCCCTCGTCGGAGAGAACGGCGCCGGAAAGACGACGCTGATGAACATCCTGATGGGGCTCTACCGCCCGGACGAAGGGCGCATCCTGATCAACGGAGAGGAGGTTTTCTTCCGCTCCCCCAACGACGCCTTCGCGGCGGGACTGGGCATGGTGCACCAACAGTACATGCTGGTACCGAACATGACCGTGCTGGAAAACATCGCCCTCGGCTACACGCGGGCATGGTCTCCGCTGAAGCTCGACCTCGGTATGGTGCGCGCCCGCATCGACGAGGTGGCGGCGAAGTACGGCCTCGCCGTCGACCCGGACGCCTTCGTCTGGCAGCTCTCCGTCGGCGAGCAGCAGCGCGTGGAGCTGGTGAAAACGCTCTGCCTCGGCGCCCGCTTTCTCATCCTCGACGAGCCGACCAGCGCCCTGACGCCGCAGGAGACGGACGAGCTGATCGTCCTGCTCAAGCGGATGACGAGCGAACTCTCCATCGTCTTCATCAGCCATAAGCTCCACGAGGTCAAGAACCTCTCGGACAAGGTCACCATCCTCCGTCACGGATCGGTCGTCTTCGAGGGCAGCACCGCCGACCACTCCTCCGGCGACATCGCCGCCCTGATGACGGGGCGCGAGATCCAGCTCCCCCGGAACGAAGCCCCGACGTGCGAGGGGAGTCCCGCCCTCGACATCAGGGGGCTGAAGGTCAGAAGCGACCGCGGCTTTCTCGCCGTCGACGGGCTCGACCTCTCGGTCTGCGCCGGGGAGATCGTCGGACTCGCGGGGGTCTCCGGCAACGGACAGCGCGAGCTGGCCGAGGCGATCAACGGGTTGCGCGAAGTCGAAGAAGGAGAAATACTCCTCTTCGGACAGGAGCTGGCGAACCGCACGCCGCGCGCCGTGATCGACGCGGGGATGGGGTACATTCCCGAGGAGCGCAACACGGAAGGAATCGTCCCGTCCTTCTCCATGAAGGAGAACTTCATCCTGAAGGACGCCGACGAACCGCAGTTCGCCGCACGCTCGTTCCTCAGGCTGAAGGAGATCGACCGGAACGCCGAGGCGCTGCGAACGGAGTTCGATATCCGAAGCCCCGACACGAAGGTCGCGGCGGGCTCGCTCTCCGGAGGAAACATCCAGAAGGTCATCCTCGCGCGAGAGATCTCGCGCAAACCGCGCTTCCTCGTGGCGGTCTACCCGACGCGCGGCCTCGACATGGGGGCCGCGGAGTTCATCCACAAGCGCCTGCTGGAGAAGCGCATGGAGGGGATCGGCATTCTGCTCGTCAGCGAAGAGCTGGAGGAGATCCTCGACCTCTCCGACCGCGTCGCCGTCATCTTCAAGGGGCGCATCATCGACACGCTCGACCGGCGGTCGGCGGACAGCAGAAAGATCGGTATCCTGATGGCGGGGGTGCACAATGACGAAGCAGTTTAAGACGCTCTACAAGACCGTCGTCATCCTCCTCGCGGCGGGGTCGGCGATGCTTCTGGGCGCGCTCGTCCTCTGGACCATCGGCGCGGACGTGACGAAGACCTACTCGGTCATCATCTTCGAACCGCTCAAGAACCACATTCAGATCGGCGAAGTGCTCATACGCGCCGTCCCGCTGACGATCATCGCGCTCGGGATCTCGGTCGCCTACCGCAGCGGCATCATCAACATCGGCGCCGAAGGACAGATGGCGATGGGCATCCTCGCCGCCACGGCCGTGGCGCTCGCCCTCCCCGATCTTCCCAAATACGCGCTGCTCCCGCTGGCCATGATCGCGGGGACGCTCGGCGGCGCGGCGTGGGGGTTCATTCCGGGGCTGCTGAAGGCGAAACTCCACGTCAGCGAGCTGCTGTCGACGGTGATGCTGAACTACATCGCAGCGCAGTTCTACACCTTCTGCCTACGAGGCCCGATGCTCGACCCCGCGGAGATCACGATGGGGAGCGGCACGCCGCAGTCGATGCGCCTGACGAGGGCCGTCTGGCTCGACAGGCTGGTCCCCGG
>LVBB01000115.1 GCA_001603075.1 Phycisphaerales bacterium Planc_01
AGCCCGTCGCCTCCTCCTCCAAGCTGGTGAGCAGAAACGCGCGGCGCGGCCTCCTCGCCTTCTCCGCCGCCTTTTGCGGCCTCGTCCTCCTCTTCTACGGGACGATCTTCGTCGGCGCGTTCACCCGCGTCTGGGGATTCGACTTCACCCCGACGCTGAACCACTTCGCCTACGCATTCAGCGTCGGCATGGGGACCATCCGCGACACGCTCATCGTCGCGCTCTGCGCCACGCCGCTCTCCGGCGTGCTGGGGATGCTGATCGCCTTCCTCGTGGTGCGCACCTCCTTCCCCGGCAAGGGAGTCATGGAGTTCACCTCCATCCTCAACTTCGCCGTCCCCGGCACGGTGATCGGCATCGGGTACATCCTCGCCTTCAATACGCCGCCCCTCATGCTGATCGGCACGCTCGCGATCCTGGTGCTGAACTTCGTCTTCCGCTACATTCCCGTCGGCATCCAGTCGGGGATCGCGGTGCTCCGTCAGATCGACCCGTCGATCGAGGAGGCCGCGCAGAACCTCGGCGCTGACAAGCTGACCACCTTCCGGAAGGTCACGCTGCCGATCATCGCCCCTGCGTTCTTCTCGGGACTCGTCTTCGCCTTCGTCCGCGCGATGACCGCCATCAGCGCCGCCATCTTCCTCGTCTCCGCCAACTGGAACCTGCTCACGGTGCAGATACTGAACCAGGTGGGATCGGGACGTCTCGGCGTGGCGGCGGCCTTCAGCGTGATTCTCGTGGTGATCGTGACGGCGGCGATGGCGATCATCGCGCGCCTCGTCCCCGGCCGCGCGGGCGGCATGGCGGCAATCCAGATTCAGGAGGAATAGGCTCGTGAAAATAGTCATCGACTCCATAACCAAGGATTTCGGCAGCTTCGACGACCCCGGCAGCATCTTCCGGGCGGTGGACGCCGTCTCGCTGGAGGTCCGCGACGGCGAGCTGGTCACCCTCCTCGGCCCCTCCGGGTGCGGCAAAACGACGCTCCTCCGGATGCTCGCGGGCTTCGAGGATCCTACCTCGGGGAACATCTTCTTCGGTGAGCGCCGGATGAACGACGTCGCGCCGAACAAGCGGAACGCGGCGATGGTCTTCCAGTCATACGCAATCTTTCCACACCTCAATGTGCGCGACAACATCGCCTTTGGCCTGAAGCTCAAGGAGCTGAGCAAGAAGGAGATCCGCGAGCGGGCCGAACGCGTCGTGGAACTCGTCGGCCTGGAGGGGCTGGAGGACCGGCAGCCGAGCCAGCTCTCGGGCGGACAGCAGCAGCGGGTGGCGCTGGCGCGCGCCGTCGTGATGGAGCCGTCCGTTCTCCTTTTCGACGAACCGCTCTCTAACCTCGACGCGAAGCTCCGCGAGCAGATGCGCATCGACATCCGGAAGCTCCAGCAGCGACTCGGCATCACGAGCATCTACGTCACGCACGACCAGATCGAGGCCATGAGCATCTCCGACCGCGTCGTCGTGATGAACCGGGGGCGCATCGAGCAGATGGGAAGCCCGCGGGAGTTGTACGCCCGCCCCGTCAACCGCTTCGTCGCCTCCTTCATCGGGAAGGCGGCCTTCCTTCCGGCCGAAAAAGACGCCTCGGGCGCGTGGACGCTCTTGGGGAAGCCCTGGCGTCCCGAGGCCGGCGAAGAACTCCCGGCGGGCAGATACGAGGCGATGATCCGCCCCGAGGCGGTGCGCCTCTCCCCTGCCGAAGGCCCCGGAGGAAGCGCGCTCGCCGGGACGGTGCTCCGCGCCACCTATCTGGGAAGCGTGATGGAGTACGAGGTGGAGCTGCCCGGGACCGAACCTGTTACGGTGCATATTCCAAACCCGTTCGAGCGCGACCCGCTCCCCCCCGGCGCGGAGGCGGAGATGCGTTTTCTCCCCGAGGGACTCCACTTTCTCCCTGCGGAAGCGTAACGCCTCAAATCACTGCCGAGGAAAGGCGAGGGCCGGAGCGCTCCTTTACGGAGACGCTTCAGCCCTTTTTCTTATTAAAGCGCTTTTCAGCTTTCGGTTGAAAATTCAAAGTAAATAGAGTATCATAGTGTACGAGGAGGATGAATAAATAGTATACATTCTCTATTCATTCCACTTATGAACGCTGTACTATCGTCCTCGCAAACTAGAGAGGAGGGGTATGCGATGTATCATAAACGATTTGTTTATTTTCTCCTGTTCCTGTTGCTTCTGGGCACTCCGGCGTTCGCCGTGGACGAGGTGTTCCTCCCGCCGATCGAAACCCTGCCGGAGACAGGGGATTCCATACCGGTTGCGCCCGCGCTCGACGTTTCCACTGCGTTCGATACGGGGGCGCTCCCCGCTCCATCTCCGTCCGCCCTGATCGTCGGGACCGAGTTCGCCCGCATCAACTGGACCGACGACTACGTCGAGGCCTCGGGACAGGCCGTCGCGCCGACCGGCAAGGAGAAGACCGCGCAAGGGAAGCTGCTTGCGCGCAGAGGCGCCATCGTCGACCTCCAGCGCAATCTTCTTGAGGCGATCCAGGGCGTGCGCGTGGACGCGAAGACGAGCATGACCGACTTCATGGCGAACGACACCGTACGGACGGAGGTCCAGGGGCTCATCAAGGGCGTCGAGATTTCCGACGCCTCCTGGGACGGGGATATCTACACCGTCACCGGGCGCGTGAAGCTCGACAAAGTGCGCACGGCCGTGCTCCCCGGACTCCCCAAGGCTCCGGGCCAGAAGCCCGTTCCTCCGACGCCTCCCGCAGGCAAAATCAGCGCATCGGGGCTGCTGATCGACGCGACGCATCTTCCGCTCATCCCCGCGATGCTCTTCCGCGTCGTCGATGAAAGCGGCAAAGAAGTATACGGCATCGACTTCGTCGACGCGGAGCGCTTCCTCGCCTCCGGACTGTGCGACTACCACACGAACCTCGCCTATGCCAAGGGCGCGCCGCGAATCGCCTCCACACCTCTCGTCGCGAAAGCTGTGCGGACGGTCGCGCCGCAGAACGTCGACATCGTCATCAGCAACGCGGACGCCGCGAAGATACGCGGCAGCTCGTACGACTTCCGCATCCCCTGCCGCGTGACGG
>LVBB01000116.1 GCA_001603075.1 Phycisphaerales bacterium Planc_01
GGCCTCGTCCGCGGTGATGGAGATCGGGACGGAGAGGAAGGACTCCGCAGGGGAAGACGGCGGCTTCAAGGCCTCCGGAGTCGGGGGAGCGGTCTCCAGAATATCCGGTTCGTCGCTCGCCGTGGGAGAGGGCGATACATCAGGCGCGGACGCCTCTCCGGGGAAAACCGTCGGCTCGACCTGTTTCCCGTTTGCTGTCGAAGGGGGCGCGCTTTGCTGAAGCGGAGTCCGGTTGTTCTCCGCGCAGGAGGAAAACAGAAAAAACGCGGCGCCGAGCAGAAGAGCCAGGAACGAGCAGGCCAGCATTTTTTTCATGATGTCATCTCCTTTCCTCGGTTGGGTGCAACATGACGTCATTATACCTCAGCGAAAATCAATTGTGCGTCATCTCCGGATGCCTTCAAGGAAGCGCAGCAGCAGTCCCTTGGAAAAACGAATGGCGTCGGCGGGGCAGACCTCCTGGCAGCAGTAGCAGCGGATGCACTTCTCGTACTCTATCTCGACGTCTCCCGCCTGCGTCAGCTTCATCGCGCCTGCGGGGCATATCTCGACGCACTTACCGCATCGGATGCACTTTTTCTTCTCCTGCACGGGACGGGACGCAAGGAAACGCTTGCTGAACCGGTCGAGGAAAGGGGGAAGCAGGTGGAGCGCGTCGAGCTTGGGCAGCTCGATCGGGGAAATCGAGAAATCCTCCGGCAGACCGGCGGCGTTCCACCGCGCACTTTTGTCCACGAGGCCGCGCTCCCGCGCCGCTCTGTAGAGCGGGAACTCTCCCAACGGCGCTCCCAGCAGCGTACAGACCCGGAAATCGAGGTCGAGCGGGTCGGACGAGGCCGCGAGGATGCCGAAGTCTCTCGGTTTCCCGTTGCTCGGCCCGCGCCCCTCCATGCCCCGGATTCCGTCGAGTACGGTGAGGCATGGGGCGAGGCCGCGCGCGATGTCCAGGTGGAGATCGGCGAACGCCTCCCGTCTGAGTCCGACGTTATAGTGCCACTGCGCCTTTCGCTGGCTGACCACCGTGCCGAAGAGATTTTTCACTCCCAGGGTGAGCATCATCTGCGCGTGTGTTTTCAGCTTCGGGATGTTGATGATCTTATCGGCTTCGACGGCGCGCCGCGACACCTCGACGCGCTGGAAGACGTTTCCCTCCGCGACGGGCAGCGGAACGGGGTCGTTCAGCTCGACGCACGGGATGCCCAGCTCGCGTGCGACAGCCTCCATTCCCGTCTTCCGCGCGACGTCGGAGAAGCGGTCTATTCCGGGGCTGTCGGCGATGAACGGTTGCGCTCCGGCCTCGAGCGCCTGCACCGCGACGGCGCGGACAACCTCCGGATGCGTCGTGATGCACTCGTCGGGCGTCGAGGCTGAAAGCATATTCGCCTTCAGCAGTACGTTGTCTCCCCGGGAGACAATGTTTTTCATGCCCTCGAACTCTTGCAGCAGCGCCGCGAGGCCCTTCTCGACATCGTTTCGGCTGTATTTTCCGCACTGTGTGAATATTGTTGCGCTCACCATCTTCTCCCCTCTCGATTCGTTTTGTATAATATACACCGAAACGACGAATGATGAAGCGCATCCAAACATGGGAAGGGCCGGTGAATCGATGGCTTACAACGTCCAGCAGTTCTTTCTTCAGAAAAGAGGCGTGGGGTACGTCGCCCCCATTCTGTGCACCATGCGGGGGTTGGGGGAGAGCGACATAGAGCAGGCCGTCGTCTTCCATAAAAGGATATCGGACGAGATCGGCGACGCGGATTTTTTCGCCGAGGAGAACACGATCGCGGAGAGCATCATGGGGGAAGGCGTCGTCGTGGGGGTCTTCGCGGAGGGGAAACTCATCGCACTCCGGGCTGTCTCCTACGTCAAAGAGTTTGTGGACGACGCGGTCGTCGATCTCGACCTGGATCCCGCCGAGGCGAACAACGTCGCCGTGATGGATTTTTGCGTCACGGACTCCTCCTTCAGGGGCAACAGCATTCAGTTCTTCACGTACCTCTTCACCGAGAGCCAGATGTATCCGAACAGGTACCACCTGCACACCACGGTGTCGCCGAAAAATATCTTCAGCCTGACGAACGTGCTGAAGTGCGGTTTTTCCGCGATCAAGTTCAAGCAGAAGTACGGCGGACACCACCGTTTCGTGCTCTACAAGAATCTGAGGAAACCCGGCGCGGTGAAAACGCGGGGGCACAAAGAAATCCTTCTCAGAAACTACGACTACCATCCGAAGGTCTTCGCCGACGGCTTCGTTGGGTACAAGATCAAGCACAAGTCGAACGGAATGGCGATGCTCTACGGCAAGCCGTTGGAGGAAGTCCCGTCGAAGGCGTGATGAACGGCGTGCCGGCACAAGGAGCGGAGGTGCTCGGCCTGCTTGAGCGCGCCGGTTTCGAGAGCGTGCTTGTGGGGGGTGCAGTCCGGGATCTTCTCCTTGGGCGTCCTCCCGGGGACATCGACATCGCTACGGAGGCCCCCTTTTCCGCTCTAACCGCGCTGTTCCCCGGAGGAAAGGCCGTCGGGGAAGGGAAGAAGGCGGTCTTCATGATCCCCTGCGGAGAGGGGCGCTGTGAAATCACGTCCTTCTCCGGAGGTTCCCTTGAAGCGGACCTGGCTCGCCGGGATTTCACAGTGAATGCCCTCGCTCTTCGCTCCACGGGAGAGCTTGTCGGGACCCGCCGAAGCAGAAGAGATATCGAGCGCAAAATTCTGCGGTTCAACGGAAGCTCGGCGGACAGGCTCCGGGAAGATCCGCTCAGAGCCCTTCGATTGCC
>LVBB01000117.1 GCA_001603075.1 Phycisphaerales bacterium Planc_01
GCATCTTCCGCGCCTTCACCAGCGAGGGGAGCGCCTTCGCCAGCGTGAGGCCTCCGCTCAGGATGTTGAGCACGCCGACGAGGAGCGTCAGCGGATCGACCAGGACGTCCGGCACGATGCAGGAGACGATACCGAGTCCGGCGAAGAGCACGCCGAGGTACACGACGAGCCGGGAACGAGGGAATGCGCCGATGGGGGTATTTCCCGCCGCAAGCATCTGCACCGAGAAGATGACCATCAGCAGGCCGAGCTGCGCGCTCCCCGAGAAGGGGAGCAGGCCGAGGTTCACGGGCAGGAGCAGGGCTCCGAGGAGCATCATGAAGACGCCGGTGAGCATGAGCATCGCCTTGTCGAATGGGAGCCCGCCCTTCTCCCCCGCATCCGCGGAGGCCTCGGGGTACTCCGTGTGCACGGCGGCGAGGACGCGCGAGAGATTCAGTATCGCCGCGCCGTAAAGGAGCACCGCCGTCGCCGTGCCGTACCCGGACAGAAAGTCCGGCGTGAGCACGAGCAGTCCGGAGAGCATGGACAGCGCATAGACCGCGCCGCACGCGAAGGGCAGCGGCCGGAGCACGCCACCGACGCGCAGCCACAAGCGGAGTTTGTTTCGGGAGAAGAGCATCTGCAGCAACAGGAGCGCCCCTCCTGGTCCGAGGCAGACGACCAGCATCCACCGGGCGAGCATGTTCGGTACTCCGGGGATGAAACAGGTCACAATCCCGATAGAGGCGACCGAAACGCCGACTCCGAGTAGCGGCTTCGACACGGGAAGCTCGCCGAAAGGCGTCTTCCCGAGCATGACGGTCTGCAGGGCGAAGAAGAAGAGCAGAAGACCGTACAGGCCGTTCTCATAGTACGGCAGCAGGCCCGCGTACACCGGGAAGAGCAGGATTCCGGCGATGAACACCGTCATCCCGGCGATGAACAGCAGGACGGTTTCCAGCGGCAGGCACACGATATCGAAGAGTCCGCGACGCATCGGATCGAGCCTCCTTTCCTTCGTCGGCGCACGCACCCTAAAAGTACGTCCCCTTCGTCCTGTAGTTCTCACGGCGCTCGGCGGCCAACTTCCGCGCGAAGACGTCGAACTCCTCCCTGCGCTCCCTGTAGGTCGCGTCGAAATCGCGCATCGTCTGCGGGAAGATGATCAGGAGGGATTTCTTCTCCACCTCCGCCAATATGTGCTCCACCGCTTCGTCCACGCCGACGGCGTCGGGAGGCGGCGGAACGTCGCCGAAAATCGCGGTGGCGACGTTGCCGGGGCAGAAGACGCTGAAGTTCAGCCCCTCCGTCTCCAGCTCGTACTGCAGGCTCTCCGTCATCGAGATCACGGCCGCTTTCGTGGCGGCGTAGACGGCTTGGTACGGAACGGGAACCCGCCCCGTGATGGAACCGGTATTGACGATATGCCCGAATCCCTGTTCGCGCATGATCGGGATCGCGCCGTACGTGCCGTAGACGACGCCCATCAGGTTGAGATCGACGACGAACTTCCATATCTCGAAGGTGATCTTCTCGGTGGGCAGCGTCATGCCCATTCCGGCGTTGTTGAAGACGAAGTCGAGATGCCCTTCGAACGCTTTCGCCCTGGAAACGAGTTCGGCGACTTGTTCCTGCTTCGTCACGTCGGCGAATACGGGGAAGACTTTGCCGGGATACTGTTCGTTCAGGCGCTTCGACTCCCGCGTCAGGTTCTCCTCCTTCACGTCGCCCATGAAGACGGCGGCGGCGCCCTTCGCCAGCAGATGCTCGACGAGCCCCAGGCCGATTCCCGAGGCGGCCCCCGTCACCGCGGAGACCTTGTTCTCATAATACCCGTTCATGACAGTCTCTCCTTTCTTTACGGCAGCATTTTCGAGTCGCCCACGTTGAGCCTGGCGGTCCCCTTCACCATCTTCGCGCCCGTATACTGCACGACCGGCAGTCCGGCCAGCTCTCCGACGATCCTGCACTGGAGCGGATGCTGCTCGTAGGTGAGCGGCGTCCAGCGGATCGATCCCTCGCCCGTCCACACCCGCCGGACCGCCATTTCCTGCGGATAGAGCGTCGCATGGCTCAGCGTAGCGCCTCCCTTGCCGAGGTTGGGCAGGTA
>LVBB01000118.1 GCA_001603075.1 Phycisphaerales bacterium Planc_01
CTTCCGCAGGCGTCGACGGCGAATCCGCTCGACCTGGTGGCTACGGCGAAGCCGGAGCACTACGCGGCCGCCGCGAAGGCGATGGTCGAAAGCGGCCTGTACGACGCGTTCGTGGTGGTGATGGTACCGCCGACGGGCGTCGAGACGGGCCCCGTGGCCGAGGCGATGATACCTGTCCTCAAGGCGTCCGGACTGCCTGTGACGAGCTGCTTCTTCGGCCCCTCGATGGGAGAGGACGGGCGGGCGGCGATGCTGAACGCGAGCATCCCCTCGTTCCCGTTCCCGGAACAGACTGCTTCCGTACTCTCCTTGATGCGCGAGAAGACCGTTTCCTCGTATGCCGAGACGCCGGACACCCCTGCTCCGTCGCTGCTTCGCAAGGGAGCGCTCAAGAAAAGACTCTCCGACTCGGCAGGAAAATTTCTCCTTCCGACGCTCTGCGAGGAGCTTTTAGGAGAGTACGGCATTCCTCTCCCCCTCTCCGCCACGGTCACCGCCCCCGACGAGGTCAAAGGTGCTTCGTTCCTCTACCCCGTCGTGGCGAAGATCGATCATCCGGGCGTGCTCCACAAATCCGACGCGGGCGGCGTGGTGCTGGACATCGCCGACGAAAAGTCGCTCCACACCGTCGTTGAAATACTCCTCGCCCGCTTCCCGGGAGCTCGGGGAGTGCTGGTGCAGGAACAGATCGGAAAGGGAATCGAACTCATCCTCGGCGCGGACAGCGACCCGCTTCTGGGACACGCCGTGCTCGTCGGATGGGGCGGAACCGGAGTCGAGGTGTTCTCGGACGTTGCGCTCGGCCACGTTCCCTTTTCGCAGGCCGAGGGGATGCGCATTCTCGAACGCCTCCAGTGCTTCCCGCTGCTGAAGGGCTACCGAGGAAAGCCCGGAGTCGACCTTGAACAGCTGCTCGATCTGATGCAGAAAATGCAACGCCTGCTGCTGGACTTTCCTGAGATCGAAGAGATGGACCTCAATCCGCTCATTTGGGACGGGAACCGTTTCATCGCGGCGGACTACAGGATAAAAACACGCTCGTAACAGCAAGGGGCGAGGCGGCAGTTTTTCTTCGCCTCCGGCATAAATTTCACCGGCGCGGCAGGCCGCAAGATGATCGCTACTTTCGAGGAGGAATTGAGAATGGGATACAGAGAAGACGGCAAGTGGTGGGTTTCACCCGCGAATTACGAGGCTGAAGTGACGAAGACGTTCTCCTTCGCGCCGAAGATCGAAATACTGGACACGACGCTCCGCGACGGCGAACAGCAGCCCGGGATCATCTTCACGAAGGAGGACAAGGTCGCCATCGCGAAGAAGCTCGACGAGGTGGGCGTCCACAGGATCGAGGCGGGAACGCCCGCAGGATCGCAGGAGGACGCCGATGCGATCAAGGCCATCTGCGACCTTGGATTGAAGTCGAAGATCTTCGCCTTCTGCCGCGCGATGCCGAAGGACATGGAGCTTGCGAAGTCGCTCGGCGTCGACGGCGTGCTCTGCGAGATGATCGGCAGCGAGCAGATGCTGCGCTACGGCAAGCGCTGGACGCCCGAGCAGGCCATCGCCGCGTGCATCGAGGCGACGCAGGCCGCGCACGAGCTGGGAATGTTCGTCACCTTCTTCCCCGCCGACGGTTCCCGCGCCGAGATGAACTACCTGCTCGACTTCGTGCAGGAGGTCGCCGAGGGAGGGCACATAGACTCTCTGGCGCTTGTGGACACCTTCGGCACGTTCTCTCCGGAGGGCGCGGTCTACATGCTCAAGAAGCTCAAGGAGCGATTCTCCTTCCCGATCGAGGCGCATTTCCACAGCGACTACGACATCGGCGTGGCGACGACGCTCGCCGCGCTCAAAGAGGGGGCTTCGGTCGCCCACGTGACGGTGAACGGCCTGGGCGAGCGCGCGGGAAGCTGCCCGCTCGAGCCGCTGGCGCTCTCCCTTGAGGCGCTCTACGGCCAGTCCACAGGCATCGTCCTCAACAAGCTCACGGAACTTTCGAAGCTGGTGGAAAAACTCTCCCGCTTCCCCGTCCCGCCGATCAAGCCGGTCGTCGGCAACAAACTCTTCGGCTGGGAGACGGGCCTGCCTTCGAGTCTTTGGACCAACGCGAAGACGGAGAACCCGCTCATCATGCTCCCCTACCACTACTCGCTGACGGGGCGCGACGAGCCGGTTCTGTACATCGGCAAGAAGAGCGGCAAGGACAACATAAAATACTGGCTTGCAAAAACCGGACTTTCGTTAGATGATGAGGGAGAGAAGACGCTGCTTCAGAAGGTGAAAGAGCTTTCGATCTCTTTGAAGCGCGACCTCGACGAAGACGAGTTCCGGGGGCTGGTCTCCCGGGTGAAGGAGGAGAATGCATGCAGCCAGTGAAAATCGCGCAACGGTTTCAGAACATCCAGCCGTCGGGGATGCTGAAAATATTCCAGGCGGCCGCGGCCATCGACGATCTGAGCAACCTCGGGATCGGCGAGCCCGACTTCCACACCGAG
>LVBB01000119.1 GCA_001603075.1 Phycisphaerales bacterium Planc_01
GCCGTGGTATGTCACGAAGTTCGCGACCGAGCCCCAGTGGTAATCCCCGTAAGTCCCGTTGCTTTCGGTTCCGTCGACGGCGGCGGCGACGAAAATCTCGTCGAAATCGTAGCCGGCGGCCGAGCCGTCCTTCATGGCCGTGATCCAGCCGTCGCCTCCCCCTTGATACGCCGGGACCGTCCAGTTCGTGTCGACGTACGATCTGCCTCCGAGACGGTCGAAGATTTGCGCCTTTCTCGCCGCGTCGCCGCGCAGCCCGTCCACCATATGCCAGACGTTGCCCCAGAGTTCGCGAATACCTCTCCATGCGGCGTTCGTCGCGCCTGTGTTCTGGGCGGCGGAGGACGAGACGTTCCCGGCGCCGATGGTGCTCTGCACGTCCGGGCCGCCGTTTTCGATCAAGAGAAGACGCTGGATGGCGGAAAGTTCGTAGATCGTCCACATGTGCCATCCATCCGAGCCCCTGGCGGGCTGGTTGCGCGCCTCGATGCGGGAGGCCATCGTCGGGAAGTCGATGCTGACGAGCGGGGCGACGCCCGCCTGCGATCCGGCCATGGTCGTGTTCCCGGCGCAAATCCACGTCACCGTGCCGTCCGTGACGGTTGTTCCGACCGTCGTAGGCCACGCGGGCTGATTCGCGCCCGATATTCCGTCGTTCATGGCGGCGTACCAGTAGCCGTTGGCCGTACCCGGCCGGACGTGCGCTCCGGCGGAAACGTCCGTGTTCGCCTGCCATGCGGTATACGCCTCCAATCCGCACTCGTACTTGCCGACGTAGTACTGATCTATCTCCTGCCCCCCGGACATGAACGCGGGATGGACGTAGAAGCCGCTTCCCGCGCCGGGGTCCTGGTCGGAGATCCACCACACCTTTTTTCCGGCGGCGGTCGAGCCCGTCGGTCCCGCAGCCGTTTTGATCCAGAATTTCGGAATCCGGATCATGGCCTGTCCGTCGATCTCGACCTCCTGGATGCCCGCATAGGTAGGATGATGGTTGAAGAAGGCAGCGTCCGTCGAGAGGGCGTTGCCGTCTTTGTCGACGCGCTGCCACGTTCCCGCGCCGCCGCCGGAGACCATGAGAGCGATGCCGACGATGTTGGCGAAGATCGTTTTCGTGACGAAACCCGCTTCGTTCGACCATGCGGACCAGCCGAGCGCCGTGCCGCGCACGCGCACGCGCGCGAAGTAT
Source organism: Phycisphaerales bacterium Planc_01 (assembly GCA_001603075.1). GTDB lineage: Bacteria > Planctomycetota > Phycisphaerae > Sedimentisphaerales > Anaerobacaceae > Anaerobaca. Next base: position 1,190 of record LVBB01000119.1, read on the forward strand.
TGCGTGTTGCCGTCCTGCAGAATCCCCTGCGGCACGACATGACCGGCGAACTCCTCCGAATCGGTCAGGGCTCCGGAGTCGTAGACCGGAGAGGCGTAGCTCCCGGAGACGCTCCGGATCTGCCACTGGACGGCGTCCTGCTCGTCCTCGCCGCCGGAGACCACGAAGCTCGTCGACGTCAGCGTCGGCCGCGCAGGGACATCCACCGCGCCCGCGGCCGGGTTCAGGACGCTGGGCGTCGCCAGATAGACGAAGCTTTCGTCGGTCGTGAACGCGGTCGGGGCGGACCAATCCGACCACGCGCCCTGATCGTCGCGGTAGCGCAGCCGCCAGTAGTAGGTCGACGATTCCAGCAGTACTCCTTCCGGTACGGAGTACGACTCACCGGCGGGGAGGAGTCCCGAGTCGTGGACCAGCGTCGAGGCAAAATCCTCTTCCGCGGAGATCTGCGCTTGCAGCCCCCCCTGCGAAGAGGCTACGGCGGAGGAATACGACGAGCCTTGCAGCGTCGGCGTCTCCTGCACTCCGGCCGCATCGGCCTCCGGAAACACGTTCGACGGTCTTTCCGGAGGGCGATGCTCGCCGCCGAGACCGGAGGCGGAGCCGATGCCGACGATGTACCTGGCGTGCACGGGTGCGGAGCTTTCGTTCGTCGCCTTCAGCTCGAAGCCGCTCTGGACCGGCAGCCGGTATTCGACGTCGACGTCGCCGTTCTCCAGCTCGCGGCGCCACTTCCACTCGGCGACCGTCCAGCCGGACTCGGACGTTTTGAAATGGATCTTCAGCGCTTCTCCCGATCGATGGCGGACGACGAGCGACTTCGGCGCGGAGCCGACGCCGAGGTGGAACGGGCCGCCGTAGTACACCTGTCCGGGCGCGAAGACGGTCGACTGACCGTTCAGCGACGCCGTGGTGCGGCGCAAAACCGCCCCGCTGTACGACGCCGGTATATCCTGCGTCGCGCGGAATCGCGTGGGGGAGAGGATCGCGGCGACCGTGACGAGTATCCGCTCGCTCCCCGCGACGAGCGCGTACTCGCGTCCGACCGCGAGCGAGGACGTATCCGCGCAGTCGACGGATTCGTCGCCCGCGACAGTCGAGACTCCTCCCACCTCGACGATGTCCGCGAAGCTGAAGGGCTCGGCGAACAGCTCGAAAAACATCCGCTCCTCGCCCATTTCGACCAGCTTGTCGAAGGCGAGCTTCAGCATCTCCTGCCGCCGCGCGATGACCGTGGCGTCGTACCCTTCGAGCTGCGCGAGGACGGCGTCTATCGCCTCCCGCGTCGCCGCCTCGATCCGCGCCTGCATCTGCGCCGGGTCGAGTTCCCCCTGTCCGACGGCCGCCAGCAGCAGCGACGCCTGATCGTTGAACGCCTGAACGGAGTCGATCAGCTCCTGAACGCGCGTATTCACACTTGCCATGATTTACACTCCTCCTCCGGAATACTGCGTCTCCGGGTCGTACCCCTGATGACGCGCCCACGCCTCGACGTTGCCCAGGCGACGTTTGTAGTTCAGCAGTTCGCTTTCGTTGTCGATCAACGCCGCGGTGAACCCCAGAATCATGAGCAGCGGCGATCCGACGGTCCGGCCCTCCTCGGAGATGTGCGACGTTTCGATCTCCGTCGCTCCGGACGGCACGACGACCCTTCCGAGGACGACGTGATGCTCCTCCGGAGTCGCCACAACCTTGAGCTGCTGGTGCGTTTCCTGCCCCGGCGTGTAGTACGCCTCGATCACCGGGTACCACGTCCCGGCGGACGGAACGGGAATCGAGGCGCTCGAATCCATGCGCACGGTGACGGAGTAGCCTTCACGCTCGATCACCGCCACGGATGCGGGGTAGTCCTCCGCAGCCGAGATCAGGAGGTTCATCCCACCGCCCGGCGACAGATCGAACCCCTCGTAGACTCCCGGCGTCAGCACGCCGGCGAGCTTGCGATTTAGTCCGAAAGAGGCGTAGCGCTCCTTCCATTGGACGAAGCTTTGCAACATGCCTATTCCTCCTCTCCCGCGAGCGGGAACGTGATGTAGATCAGATTCTCGTACCGCTTGCCCGGCGTCAGCCACTCGGGCAGGAAGGACGCCACGGCGGCCAGCTCCCCCTCGTGGTCGAAAAGGCCGATGACGGTGCATTTGCGGGGCGTGGCCACCGCGTCCTCCGGGATCGCGCAGACGAAGAGCGCCCGCCCGTCGGAGAGCGACGCCTCCGGCGATCCGGAGAAGATTTCTCCGGGGATTCCCTCGGCGTTCGTCGGGAGCGGCAGCAGCTCCGGCGTTTCGCCGCTTTCGTCGATCCAGCCGTACCCGGCGCGGAAGGACGTTATGCGCGGGCACGCCCCCAGAGAAGTCAGGGAGCGCGCCATTTTTCCGTACAGGCGTGTTTGAATTTCCGCCCGTTTCCAAACGTCAGACATGCGTCACCTCCAAAGTCGTGTCCAGACCGACGACGTCGATTCCAACGTCGTCGAAACCAGGTTCCGTATCCAGTCCCGCGAAGTCCGCCCCCCACGCGCTTTCGACCGCGACGGCTCCATGCGTAGCAAGCACGGTCGAAAGCGCGCAGCGTATCGCGTGCGAC
>LVBB01000120.1 GCA_001603075.1 Phycisphaerales bacterium Planc_01
AAGAGCGTGATGAAAAGGCTGTAGACGAGTCCTACGGCTGCGGCCTCGGTCGGCGTAAAGGCACCGGAATAGATGCCTCCGATGATGAGGAAGGGGAGGAAGATGCCCCAGATGTTCTTCCGGGTGACCCTGAGGCGTTCGCTCCACGAGGTGCGCTCCATAGGGGTGAAGCCGCCGCGCTTGCTCTTGTAGACCGCGTACACGATGAAGAGCGCCGTCAGGACGAGACCGGGGACCACGCCCGCGATGAAGAGTTTGCCGACGGACTCCTCGGTGATCGCGCCGTAGAGGATGAGGGGAATGCTCGGCGGAATGAGGATGCCGAGCGTCCCCCCCGCGGCCAGCAGACCGAGGGTGAAACGCTTGTCGTATCCTCGCTCCGTCATCGCCGGATAGGCCACCATGCCGATCGTGGCCGCGGTGGCCGCGCCGGAGCCGGTGATGGCGGCGAAGAAAGCGCACGCGAGAATCGTGGCGATGGCGAGCCCGCCGGGAAGGTGCCGCACCCAGGCGTTCATGACATCGAAGAGATCGTCGCCGATCCGCCCGTCGAGCAGTATCTGGCTCATGAGGACGAAGAGCGGGATGGCGAGCAGGACGAAACCTTCGAGGGAGGTGAAGATGGTCGCGCCCACGACCTTCATGGGAAGCTCGAAGAGCCAGATCAGCACAAGCGACGTTCCACCGAGAGAGAAGGCCACCGGAAGCCCCATGAAGAGAATTCCGATGAGCAGCACGACGACGAAGGTAAAGCTCAGCATGTTTTTTCCTCCTCTCCGGCGCCCTTGCCGAAGACTTCCGCGTACCGGTCGGCGATGATGATCGCGAACTGGAATGTCAACAGAGCGAAGCCGAGAAGCAGCGCCATCTGCGGAATCCACATCGGTACCCGCAGCGGCGTCGCCGATACTTTTTCATACCCTATGGACGCGGCGATCATTTCGTACGCCTGCCACGTGACCACCGCGCAGAAGAGCATTCCCGCCACGCCGGTGATCATTTCAAGAATCTTCTGCGTCCTCGGAGAGAGATGCTCGATGACGAGGTCGATGCGCACGTGTTTTCCCTTCTGAAGGGTGTAGGCCCCTCCTGCGAGCATCGTCCACATGAAGATGTACACAGCCGTCTCCTGCGCCCAGATGGTGGGCGACCTGAAGAAATACCGCATGACGACCTCGTAGAACAGAATCAGCCCCATAAGAAGAATCCCCAGGCCGCTGACGTAGCCCAGGATAAGGTTCCCTTTCTCCACCGCACTGCGAATATGTCGTATCATGTACGCATGCCCCTTTACTTTCAGTATTATAGGAAAGAGCGGGAAAGATGCTCCCTTCCCCGCTCTCCCGAGAGAATACGACTTCGTCGGTTTCCTCCGGAGCTACATCAGTCGATCGACATGACCATGTCGATCAAAGTTTTGCCGACCTCGCCGGTCTTCTCGGCGAATGCCTTGCGAACGGATTCGGTGGCCTCGATAAAGAGGGGGCGCTCCTCCGCGCTCAACACGTGAATCTCCACGCCCGCGCCGCGAATTACGTTCTCGGCTTCCGTCTCCGACTGCTCGATGGCCTGGCGAATCCATGCCTCGGCGTCGAGCCCCGCCTTCAAAACGGCGTCCTTCTCGGCTTGCGAGAGCTTCTCCCACCAGCCGAGGTTCGCCTGCACCACGAACTGCGCCGTGGTGTAGTTCGCCATGGTCATGTACTTCTGCACTTCGTGAATCTTGCGGGAGACGGCGGCAGGCATGCCGGTGGTGGCGCCCTCGACGGTGCCTCTCTGCAGCGCCATGTACATCTCGGACGAACTCATGACGGTGGGGGCCGCCCCCAGCGCGCGCAGAGTCTCCGCGTCGCCGCTGCTGAACGTCCGCATCGTGAGTCCCTTGAAGTCCTCCGGAGTCTTCAGCACGCGCTTGTTGTTGAAGAACTGGATGTAGCCG
>LVBB01000121.1 GCA_001603075.1 Phycisphaerales bacterium Planc_01
CCGCAGCGTGTAGTCGCCCTGGACGACGACGATGTCCTGCGGTCGCGGCTCGTCGGCAGCGGCCCACGCCACCGGCGTCTCCTCGGCCACGCCGAGCGAATCGAGGATCACGTTGACCGCCGGCGTCGGACGAAACCGCCCGACCTGCGTCGGGTCCAGCAGCTTGTTGCTGCAGCCGGCAACGGCGGCGCACAGGGCCGTGGCGGCCAGCCACCGGCCCGCTCGACGAGCGCAACCCCTGACAGTGAATCGTACGTAGCACATCCCTGCGTTTATCGGCTCCTGCACGGGCGCGCTTAAGTCTTTTGCCGCATAGAATGTCAAATCGTCTCGGGGATCGCCGGACGCGGACAATCTCCCGGATGCCACGCCGAACGCGACCGATAAGAAGCCGTTCACCAGCCATGCCGAACGCCTGCCTGCCCGACGAGAAATGAAGGTTGACTTCTGTCATAGATCGAATACTATTGGACTATGTCTAATAGCAGTCGTCAGCTCAATCAGTGCATCTGTACGGGCCGCTCGCTGGACCGCATGCTGCGTCCGGCGATCCTGACAGTCCTGTACGAGCACAGGCGGGGCCTGCACGGATACGCCATCGAGAAGCACTTGCAGGTCTTTGCGTTCTTTCAGGAGCAGTTGCCCGACTACACCGGACTCTATCGCCTCCTGAAACGGATGGAGGCCGAGGGTCTGCTCTCTTCGACCCAGTGCGATTCCCAAGCCGGGCCCTCCAAACGCACATTCCGTCTGACGGACAAAGGCCGGAGATGCCTGTCACGCTGGTTCGAGAGCCTGACCGAGTATCGCAGAATGCTCGACGACCTGCTGGAACACATTGGCGATAGCAGAGGCGCCACGGCATAGGCGAAGGGCACGATCGACGCTATGTTCTATAGAGAGATGCGATGTCAGTAGAGAAGCGAATCGAAGGGCTGCTGAGAGAAGCAGCTTGTGGACATGCAATCACCAAGGCAGAAGCGCAGACGCTGCTGTCGGTTTCGGAGAACTCGCTCGAAGCGGCCCTGCTGCGGTCGACCGCCGACCAGGTGTCGCGCCGGCGTTTCGGCAATCGCGGTCTGCTGCTGGGCCAGATCGGCGTGGACATGGAGCCGTGCGACGGCGATTGCGCCTTCTGCTTCTTCGCCAAGTCGCACACGAGCATCCGGGCGTCGGTCCTGCCAACCGAGGAGGTGATCGCGCGCTGCGAGCGGTTCGCCGCCGGCGGTGCGCAGGGCGTGTTCCTGATGACGATGCACCGATTCGGGTTCGAGTGGTTCCGCGATCTGTGCGCCACGTTGCGGCGCTCGATCCCAGCCCGACTGGAGATTCTCGCCAATGTCGGCGACGTGGATCTGTCGCAACTGCGCGAGCTGCGCGACGTCGGTGTGGCCGGCGCCTATCACGTCTGCCGGCTTCGCGAGGGCGTCGACTCGTGCATGCCGGCGGCACAGCGGCGGGCGACCATCGAGCGGATCATCGAGTCCGGCATGGCGTGGTACAACCTGTGCGAGCCAATCGGGCCGGAACACACCGCCGAAGAGCTGGCCGAACAGATATGGCTCGGCGTCGAGCTGCCCTGCCGACAGCATGGAGCGATGCAACGGTTCCCCGTCCCCGGCTCGCCGCTCTACGCCCACGGACAGATCTCGCTGGCGCGGCTGGGCCAGATCGTCGCGGTCGTCGCGCTGGCCACCGCCCACAAGAAAGAGACGACCAGCATCGCAGTGAACGTCTCGAACGTCGTGGGCCTCTTCAGCGGCGCCAACGCATTCTTCCCGGAGGCCGGCGAGCCGCTGGCAGAGATTCGTCGGCCGAACCACCCCGACGGGCCGGAGGGCTTCACCACCGCACTATGGCGCCAAAGCAACGAGATCACCACCGCCGACTGCCGCACCATGCTCGCCGCCGCCGGCTTCTCCCACCTGATGGACACCCAGGGGCACCCCACCCGCCCCCTGAACGCCAATGCATGAGGTACTTGAAGTGGGAACTGGGGGGTTGAGTCTTCCGACGGAAGGTCGCTATGATAATGGTGACCGATTTCGCCGAATTCAATGGAAGGAAGGCCTCATGCTTCAGTTCAATCACAGCCGTATTCTATGCGTCTGTCTCATTCTGTCTGTGTCAACCGCCTCCCACGCGGACAACTGGCCCCAGTTTCGCGGTCCCGGCGGACAGGGAATCGCGAAGGCCGAAGATCTGCCGGTGACCTGGAGCGAGACGGAGAACATCGCCTGGAAGACGGCCCTGCCGGGCTACGGGGCCTCCAGTCCCATCGCGCTGAACGGCCGGCTGTACCTCACCTGTTACAGCGGATACGGTATCGAGCGGGACCAGTCGATGGCGGACCTGAAGCTGCACGTCGTCTGCATCGACGGAGAGAAGGGAGCGATTCTCTGGGATCGGCAGATCGAGCCGACGCTGCCCGAATCAGCCCGCGTGCGTGACCACGGATACGCCGCCGCGACGCCGGCTACGGACGGCAAACACCTGTACGTCTTCTTCGGAAAGAGCGGGGTGTTCCAATTCGACCTCGACGGTCGACAGCTCTGGCGCGCCAGCGTCGGGACCAACGTCCATGGGTGGGGCTCGGGCGCCTCGCCGGTGCTCTATGAGAATCTGGTCATTGTCAACGCCGCCGTCGAGAGCGAATCGCTCGTGGCCCTGGACAAGGAGTCGGGCAAGGAACTCTGGCGGGTCGGCGGCATCCGCGAGTCGTGGAACACGCCATTGATCGCAACCGCCGAGTCCGGCCGCCGCGAATTGCTGCTCGCCGTCAAGGGCCAGGTGTTGGCGTTTACCCCGGATCGCGGGCGGGCGCTGTGGTCCTGCGAGACGGGCATCACCTGGTATATCGCTCCGAGCATGGTCGCGGCTGACGGCATTGTCTACTGCCTGGGAGGCCGATCGGGCATCGCGGCGCTGGCCGTCCGGATGGGGGGCAGCGGCGACGTAACCGCAACGCACCGCCTTTGGACCAGTACCAGTGGGTCCAACGTCTCGTCCCCCGTCATTCACGACGGGCATCTGTATTGGATGCACGAGCAACGCGGCATCGCGTTCTGCGCCAAGGCTTCAAACGGCGAGATTGTGTACGAACGGCGATTGGAGGGCGCCAGACAGGTCTATGCCTCGGCGCTGCTGGCCGAGGGACGACTCTACTACGTGGCGCGCAACGGCGAGACGTTTGTTCTCGCGGCCCGACCCCAATTCGAGCAACTGGCCCATAACAAGCTCGCCGACCGCAGCACGTTCAACGCCAGCCCGATCGTCTGCAACGGCAAGCTGATCCTCCGCAGCGATGAGAACCTCTACGCCATCCAGATGATGAAGTAGGGTGACCCCGGCGTCTATCGGTCAGCCGCAGCAAACTGGGTCCAGGCGAGCCGGAGTTCGGCGACGCGGGCGGGGTGTCGGGCGGCCAGGTCGTTCTTCTCGTACGGATCGGACGCCAGGTCGTAGAGCTGCGCGTTGCCGCCGTCGTTGGCCAGGACAAGCTTCCAGTCGCCCGACCGCACGGCCGAGGCGTTCGGGGTCTTCCAATACAGCCGTCGCTGCCCGGACGGCTTCGCATCGCCGCAGATCGCAGGCCAGACGTCGCGACCGTCCCATTGCAGGTCTCTCGACGGCCTGTAGCCGACCAGCCCACAGAGCGTGGGCATCCAATCGACGATGTGGATGAGGGCATCCGAGCGGCCGGGTTTCAGGACGCCGGGCCAGTTGGCCAGCGCCGGTACACGGATGCCGCCTTCGTAGACCTGTCCCTTCCAGCCGCGTAGCGGACGGTTGTCGCCGAGGACTATGTGCGGCCTGTCGGCGTAGCGGCCCTTGTACTCGGTGTCGCTGTGCCAGTTCTGCTGGCCGCCGTTGTCGCTGACGAAGACGATCAGCGTATTCTCGCGAAACCCCGCCTCGTTCAGGGCCTCGACGATGCGGCCGATCCCGTGGTCCATGTGGGTGATGCTGGCCGCGAAGAGCCGGCGGGACGGCTCGGCGATCGTGTCTTCATACAGCGACGTCCACTCGGCCGGCTCGTCGAGCGGATAGTGCGGCACGCTGTAGTTAAGGTAGAGAAAGAACGGCTTGTCGTGCTCCGACGTGGCGATCCGGACGGCCTCGTCGGTAATCAGGTCGGTCGCGTGGCCTGTCTCGTCGAGATACTGATCGTTGCGATGCCAGGAGGGAACGCCCGTCTTGTAGTGGTGCGTATAGGGATCGATCTGGCCGTGGAAATACCCGTATGATGTATCGAAGCCGTACTTCAGCGGCGTGTGGTCGGGCGGTGAGCCCATGTGCCACTTGCCCACGATGGACGTGGCGTAGCCGCTGTCGCGAAGGGCCTGAGCCAGCGTGATCGTATCGTCGTCGAAGATCTTGCCGTAGGCGGGCGAGGTCACGCCGAACCGGCTCGGATAGCGGCCGCTGAGGAACCCGACGCGCGTCGGGGTGCACGTGGGCATCACATAATGCCGGTCGAACCGGACCCCTTCTTGCACCAAACGGTCGATGTGCGGCGTTCGAATGGTCGAACCGTGATAGCCGACGTCGGCCCATCCCATATCGTCGGCCAGAATGAAGACGATGTTGGGTTTCTTCGTCCGGTCGTCGGCGATGGACCGGCCCCAAGCGACTGGAGAGCAGGCTGTCGCGCCCACGGCGGCCATCCTCAGAAACATACGACGTGAGATCACGTAACCGTCGCTGGCAGCACTCATGACGTGCGCCCTTCCAGGAGATCCGATGGCGTGTTCGAATTCAAAGCCGCAATAAGAAGGGGACATCGCGCCCGTCGCTCGCGTCTGTCGGGACGGGCGAGGGAGGGGCGGATGTCCCCGGAATCGATTCGATCGATTTTAGAAGTGATGCACCCAGCGGACCTGAAAGCGCTCGCCTTCGGGGCGGTTCTTGACGCTGGTTTCGAAGTAGGCGTTGAAGAACAGATGATCGTTCTGCGAGAAGCTGTACATCGCGCCGGGTCCGATGCCCAGGACCTGCTCGCGCCCGGAGACCTTGTCCCCGTCGACTTCGGAGTCGCTCACCTGCTTGAAGTAGTAGCCGTTGAGGCCGGCCCGCAGCTTCTTGGGGATCAGCTCATACGAGGCGGCGAAGTTGCAGTGGACCGCCTGGCCCGGCTGGACTTTCGTGTCGTCGTTCTCGTCGTTCCAGAGATAATGCAGACGCCAGGACCCGGTGAGCTTGGGCGTGAAGAAATAGGTGCCCGCCCAGTACGGATTGAACGAGAAGTGATTGCTGCCGGGGTTCAATCCCTTGTCGTCATCGTACTTGCCGGTGGGCCAGATGGTCTGCAGCTCGACGCGGTGCATGAACTTCGGACCGTTCGGGCCCATGACCGGGTCCCACTGGAGGTACGGGCCGACCAGGATGTCGCCCACGCCGGTCCCGTTGTCAGCCAGGAAGCTGGCGGCGTCGAAGCTGACGACCGGGACGATCACGTCGATGCCCCACTTGCCGCCGAACAGGATCGGGCGATCGGACTGGTAGATGAACTGGCTCAGGCTGATCCAGACGTCGAGCTTCGGGTCCATCGGGGGACCATCAACCAGCTTGTCGGACGTATAGTACTGGAGATACTGGGCGAAGTAGAACCCGGGCCCGGCCGGGGGACCACCATCCATGAAACTGGTGAAACCGAGGTTGACCGCCGGCTGATCGTACGCCGCAACCGGCACAGCCAGCAGGGACGCGAGCAACAGGCTCGCCCCAAGCATCGACAGGTGAGAGCATTTCATGGCTTACCTCCTAAATCGGGACTTACGTTGAGCGTTCCACGAACGGATCTGCGAAAAAACGGTCGCATGTTAATATCGGAAGTCCTTTCCCTGCGGCACCACATTTTACCCGCCTTTTCCCCCGAGGGCGAGCCCGAAACAGGCATATTTCAGCGAATTGGACAAGCACGCCGGACGCCTTGGGGCCCCTTCCGCGTCGCCCGGGCCGAACGAGGAGAAACCAAAGCGTCCGATATCATGCTAAATCCTATGGCAGAAAGGACTTGGCGGCGGCCAGCTTCTCGGGCAGGTAGTGCTCGATCACGTAGTTCAGGTCGTGGACCGCGAACGCCTGCTGCTCGGCCCTGACGCCCATATCGAGCAACTGCTGGATGGCGTCCTGCCAGGGCTTGTAGTGCTGGACGAACGGATCGTTCTTCAGCGCGTCCCTGGCCCGCTTGATATCGACGTCCTTGAGGGGATGGGTGGGCAGTCTGTAATCGACGATGTCCTGGGGCGTGACTCCGAGAAACCTCGCGTTGGGGACGCAGAAATAGCGGTTGATATGGGCGGCGTTGCCCGAGCCGACTTTCAGCGTACGGTAGATGTTGAACATGCCGTACGGATCGCAGTCGACGAACGCATAGACGGGCAGCTTCAGCTCGTCGGCCAGCCGTCGGATGAAGCGTCGGCACGCCCGCGTCGGAACGCCTCCCATCGAGACAAGGATGCAATTGGCCTTGCGCCAGTAGCTGTGCTTGACGAGGCGCTGAAACATACCCGCCGTCTCGATGGCCAGGATGAACTTGGCCTTGGTTTCGAACTTCAGGTGTTCGACCGAGATGGGGATCGAATAGGCGCCGGAGCCGAACTGCGTGCAGTCGATCCGCAGGGGTTTGCCCGTATCCGGCTGGCGGTCGAAGACCACGAGCTGACCGGCGATCTCGCCGCCCTTCTCTTCCGGGATGAACCCGAGCTGCTCGCGGTTGACCTCGAACAGCGCTTCGATGTCGTCGAGCACGGTGTCCGATTCCGGCTGTTCGTCGAAGCGGGCATCATCCCAATTCTTCGAGACGTAGTAGGCCTCTCGCTTGGTCATGATCTCGTCGTCCTCGACGAGCGTCTTGGCGGTGGACATCATGCGAAGGGTCTGCGCGAACGTCTTGACGGTCGCAACGGTCAGCGTGCGGGTCTTCCGCTTGCCCCGCAGTTCGAGGAACCCCGTCTTCGGAAGGTACTTCACGTTGCTCAGCGCGCGCAGCGGGAACGACAGCGTGGGCTTGCCCTTCCGCTGGATCTTGTCCCGGACGCCGGCCGCGGTGTCCTTGATGCGATTGGCCAACTTGCTCACGATCGGCTCCTTTCAAGGACGTCGGTCAACTGCGTCACCAGGGCCTGTTCCTGCCGCTCGGAGAGGTTCAGCATCTCCCGCAAAGCGATGGCGACGTGAGGAATGTATTTCTGGATATACGCTTTCTTCTTCTCCGACTCGGCCGCCTTGCGCCGCCGACGGATGAACACCGCAAGCCGCCGGCCGCACTCCTGCAGCGCCAGGCGGACCTCTTTGATGATCTCCGGATAATGCGCCACCGCCTCCTTGCTCTCGCTGGTGAACGGTACCCAGACCGACGCCATGTGCACCAAAACGATCAGCGGCCCCGACGGCAGAGCACCGTTGGACTGCTGAAGGGCGTAATTACGCCAGTCCGTCGAGATCACCGATTTGGTCATCGCGCAGGCCGACTGCTGGTAAAGCAGCGGCACACGATTGGCATAGCGCAGCACCCGCGCGAGCCCATCGGCCTGGAGTGAGCCGCCGTAGGCGAGCCCGGCCTCGATCTGAAACGGATTGCCGCGATACACAGAGGGCGGCCGCGTCACGGCGGTGTAGAAATCAGCCTCGATCTGCGTCTTGAGGCCCGCGAGGATCAGCTCCTCGCCGATCGGGCTGAGGCAGTCGGTCGGCGGGTTCATGATCTTCGTGCGGTTGATCGCCTTGAAGAGGTTGTCGGCCTCCTGGCGGGCGATCCGCGACGGCCGGGCCCGCTCGTAGAGCTTGGCCGCATCGCAAATCTCCTTGGCGACGCGCATGCTGACGCGCGAGAAATCGGTATGCAGGAACGACTGGAGCGTTTGCGCCTTGGTGTCGTGGAGCATCTTGATGAGCACGCCCAGTTCAACGCCATAGGGGTGCGGCTTGATCTCTCGCGTCTCGGCCGGCAACTGATCCGTGGCCCGCTTGTAGTCCTTCACCTCGCCTTCGGGCGTGACGAACTGGAGCGAGACGTGCGGGTTGGCAATCGCCGTCTGTTCGAGATATTCCTCCACCGACTGGCGGCCCTTCTGGTACTTGGCCTCCAGCTCGATCTCAACTCGGGTGCCGCGATCGACGGGCCAGTCGATCGTCTCGTCGACGATGATTCGCGGCTCGTTCTTCTTGGTGTCGATTTCCAGCTCATAGTGGTGGGCCGGCTTGTTGCGGCTGGTCTTCGACGTGATGGAAACCGGCTTGCCCGTGGTGAGCTGGCCGTACATGCCGGCCGCCGAAATGCCGATCCCCTGCTGGCCCCGGGACATCTTGAGCCGGTGGAACTTCGAGCCGTACAGCAGCTTCGCGAAGATCTTCGGGATCTGGGCCTTGACGATGCCCGGGCCGTTGTCCTCGATCGTCACGCGAAAACGGTCCTCCTCCGAGCCGGGAGCAACCACCACCTTGACCTCCGGCAGAATGCCCGCCTCCTCGCAGGCGTCGAGAGAGTTGTCCACGCCCTCCTTGATCGTCGTCAGCAGCGCCTTTCGCGGGTTGTCGAAGCCGAGCAGATGGCGGTTCTTGGTGAAGAACTCGGCCACCGAGATCTCGCGCTGCCCTCGCGCCATATCCTCAGCGGTCGCATGTCGGCTCGGCCGCTTCGTCGCTGGTCGCGCGTCGCTCGGGACGTGTGGTTCAGGCAACGGCGGCGGTGGGACCGCTTCGATCGGCGCCTTCTTGCTCTTGCGAACTGCCGTCTTCGCCGCTTTCCTGGCGGTCTTCTTCACCGTCTCTTTGACGGCCTTGCCTGGGGCCTTCTTCTGCTTCGCATGAACCGCCCTGCTCTTCGCCCCGGCGGCCTTCTTCCTGGCGTTTCCCATCCATTCCCTTCCTTGGACGCCTATGCTCTGTCGTATTGCGGGATCGCGAGCGTCTGGCCCTCCTTGATCGCCGACTGGTGCGCGACGATCCCCGGCACGGTCATCGCCAGCGCTTCATAGACGTTCACGAGCGGCTCGCGGTCTTCAAGGATGGCTGTGATAAACTCGTTGGTCAGAGGCCCGTGCGATCCCCCGTGACCGCCGGCGGGCATGCCGGGCGGCAGCGGCGGCGGCGTGATGTCCGGCAGGTCCTTCATCAGCCCGTGGTAACTGGTGTCCTGCATCCATCCCCGCTGTCCATAGACGCGGCCGGTCTCGACGATGACGCCCTGCACGCCCTTGCACATGAGCATGCGCGAGGCGCCGCCCTCGCTGGTCTGAAACAGGGCGATCTCGTCGCTGTACGGATTGTTGTACTGGTTGGCGCCGGGCTTGTTGGCCGGCAGCCCGGCATCGAACCCCCCGCAGGAGACACAGGTGAACCGCCCGCCGGTGACACCGACATAGTAGGCGGTCGAGTGCGTCGGGTACCACAACGGAGGCGCACCAATCCGCCAGCCGTTGAACGATGGGATGGGCGTGGGGCTGAAATGGAAGTATTCCCCCTCGGAGTACACGAGCTTGCCGAAGCCCCCGGCCCGGTAGATATGTCGCATGGCATGGCAGTCGGCGCGGTAGCAGCTTGTCTCGGCCATCATGTACTTCAGGCCGGTCTTCCGCACCGTTTCCAGCAGTTGTTCAGCCTGCTCGATCGAGCCCCAGACCGCCGGTACAGCGGTCATCACATGCTTGCCGTGACGGAGCACCTCGATGCAGTGCTTCGCGTGGTTCGGCGCATCGGTAGCCACAAAGACCGCCTCAATCTTCGGGTCCCTGACCAGCACCTCCAGCGACTCATACGACTTGTCGCAGCGGCACGCCTGCATCAGCCCCGCGCGCCGCTCGGCGATCAGGTCGCTGACCGCGACGATCTCGACATTCGGATGGTCCTGGAATCCGAAGGCGGCGCCGAACTGACAGACGCCGTAGCCCACGATACCGACCCGCACCTTGCGATCCGAGACCGGTTCCCAGGCTTTCTCGACAGCCGGCTGGCTGCTTGCGACGCCGGCGGAGAAGCCCGCCGCAGCCGCAGCGCCCAGCGAGAGCCGGCCCAGGTTCTCCAGAAAACCACGTCGGTCCATCGATCCCAATCGAGCAACTGACATCTATCGGCCTCCTTCATTCCATTCATGCCGCGTCTCGGACCAGCCGCAACGGACGGACAGCTCGCGGTCCGGCTTGCCCATTCTACCGAGAGTCGCCCCCGTGCGCCAAGAAACCAGCCCGGATGACGCGGCACGCAGTCCCAGAGTCGTCCACATCCCGCGTCGTCCCCCCAAAGCCCTCCGCCATGACGCAGGCCATCGCATCCAAACAACGCTTTTCTCCGGCTCATTTTGTCCATTCCTGCTTGACAGATACCCCGAAATCCTGTAAGGATGGTCCGCATTTCAGCAGCAGTGGGGTGGATTCCGGAGCGTATTCGGATTCCGTTTTCTGCAAAGGTAAGGAGACTAAATGCTATGGCAAAGAACAAGGCAGTCGAGCAAGCGGCGAAACCGATGAGCAAGAGTGAGATCGTGTCGGGGATTGCCGATGAGACGGGTCTGACGAAGAAGCAGGTCGGCGCCGTGTTTGAGGCAATGACCGGTCAGGTCAAGAAGAGCCTCGGTCGGCGCGGCCCCGGCGCCTACACGGTCCCGGGCCTCATGAAGCTGACGGTCGTTCGCAAGCCCGCCACCAAGGCCCGCAAGGGCATCAACCCCTTCACCGGCGAAGAAACCATGTTCAAGGCGAAACCCGCACGAAATGTGGTCAAGATTCGCCCGCTCAAGAACCTCAAAGATATGGTCTGATGTCAACAACTCGGATCATCGCCGCGGGTCCAGGCCACTCCGGGTGATCGTGCGTGCAGGGCTTCTGATTGTGGACTGCACAAATCGACATGGAAAAGAGGTCCTCGTGTCCATCACCATGAGTGGCCCGACCCGAGCGAAATGCCCCTTGCGGGGCGATGAAATGGATGCATGCGCCCGTAGCTCAGTAGGATAGAGCATCGGTTTCCTAAACCGGAGGTCGGAGGTTCGAATCCTCCCGGGCGTAGTGGTTCGAGAGGGCGAGGTTACGGTTGCTTGCGTTCTTGTGAACGGACTTGGCGGGCGTAGGTTTCCTTCATGGCCAGCGTGCACGCCAGGGCCAGGACCGACGCGATCAGAAGCACCAGGAGGACGACGCGGTAGCCGGCGACGGAGTACCCGGTGTCGAGCGTGTGGGGATAGCCGTCGAGGATCCGGCCGAGCAGCCACATGAACACCGCCCCGCCGAAGAACGGAAACAGGTTCACCATGCCGACGCAGGTGCCCGCCATCGCGACGGGAAACAACTCTTTCGTCGTGGTGAACCCCATGATGACGATTGCGGACGAGCACACCGAGAACAGGAAGAACCACACGAAGAGCGCCCATTGCGGCAGGCTCGCAGGCAGCGCGACCACCAGCAGCAGGAGCAACGCAAGGGCCGCCGAGGCGAGAATGAAGACCCGCTTGCGGCTGCGGAGTCTCTCGGAGAGCACTCCCAGCAGCGGACTGCCGACGATCATGCCCCAGGCGATCATGCTCAGGACCGCTCCGGCCTGGCCTTTGCTCATGCCATAGACGTGCATGAGGTACGGGCCGCCCCAGAGGCCGCCGAAGCCGAAGAAGATGCCGCAATCGAAGAAGAACCAGACGGCGACCGGCCAGAAATGCCTCGTGGAGACCACGCGGCGCGCCCCGGCCAGTAGACCGATCGCATCCGACTGGGCGACCGGTGAATCGGCACTGTCGGCGGGCCGGTCGCGGACGACGAGCCAGGCCAAAGCCATGAGAACCACCGTCACCCCTCCAATGACCTGGAACGAGACGCGCCAGCCGAAGCAGGTGGCCAGCAGGCCCAGGAGCCACGTTCCCGCCAGCACACCGGCCCCTCCCACGGCGTTGAGGATGCCGGCCATCACGGCGAACTCGCCGGCCCGGAACCACTGCGAGAGGATCTTCATCGTGGGAATGAAGACCATCGAGACGCCCAGACCGACCATCACGCGCGCGACGAAGGCCGTTCGGATGCCCGGCGCCAGACCGAACAGCACGCTGCCGACCGCCGCGAGCAACAGAGAGACGGTGACGGTCTTCCTCGGCCCCACGGAGTCGGACAAGAGCCCCGCGGGAAACTGCATAGCCGCATAGCAGTAGAAGTACACCGAGCCGAGCAGACCCAGAACGCCGGCCGCGACGCCAAAATCGCTCGCCAGATCGTCGGCCACGACGGAAAGCGAAAGACGGTGAAAGTACACGAAGAAGTAGGCCAAGGCCAGCACGGAGAAGATCGCCCAGCGCAAGACACTCATCTTCCGATTGTCGGCCGTCTCTGTCACGTGTCCGCTTGTCGGTCGTGTCACGGGCTTACATCCCTCTGGATTGGGCCGGGGCCAGTTGGGCCAGCAGTTCGATGGCGGCCTCGGCCATCCGTTCGCCGCCGCCCGGGGCGATGCGCGAGTTGACCGTCTCGTAGCTGCCTTCGGCGAAGGCCTTTCGGGTCGGGATGTAGCCCGGAGCATCCTGGCACAGCTCGATGACGAGCGTCGTGGCAAAGGGGCTGGCCTGCTTGATCGCCAGGCCCAGATCGACGAAGACCTCGCCCGGCAGACCGACCACGGCAACGTCGTTGCTGAGCCGAAAGACCTGCACCTCCAGCGGCAGCGTCGAGCCGCCCCGCCATTGAACCGCGAGAATCTTGTAGGCACGAACCTGATCGAGGAACGACAGCTCCTGTGTACCGACCTTGTGGATGTCACGGCGGGCCTGCTCGATCTGGTCGGCGGTGAACGTCTGCAACGGCGCGTCTACAACGGCCCGCGCGACCGCCAGCGATGGGACCGCCGTCTTCAGCTCCGCCAGCGCATCCGCAACGGTCTTCGCCAGGGTGCGGCCGATGTGTTCGGTTGTCAGGCGCTCTCGTCGCGTGACGTCGATGTGGTTGATGTCGCCGCACGTGCCGGTGCCGAACAGCAGCGTGAAGTCGTCGCCCAACGTCTTGCGCAGGTCCCGCTCCAGATAGTAGGGATAGTCGGCAGCGTATTTCGTCCCTCCGACCGTGTCGAGATGCAGCGCGAAGTTGACCAGTCCGGCCAGCGCCGCGTTCTCGGCGGCCGTTCGGAACAGGACGACGCCGACCTGTGGATCGATGGGCCCGGCGACGCGTACGATGTCGGGATTGAGCACGCCCGGATTGAAACGGACCGTGCCATCGGCCATGTGGAACCGTCGGTTGAACGAAAGCCCCTGCTGCTGCGCGACGGCGGCCTCGACGCGCACGGGACGGACGGCGGCATCGGCCTGACGGATCGCCTGCACGATGCCGTCTGCCAACGCGGAAGCGTAATCGACGCTTTCGCATGGGTCCTGGCCGTGGTTGGCCAGCGACTGCTCGTGGAAGTGATTTCGCAGTGCGCCGAAGTAGAGCGGGCCGGTGTGGGAATGCGTTGCGGCCAGGAGGATGTTCGCGGCGGGGATGCCCGTCTCGGATTCGGCCCGCTGCCGCGCCGCCCGCGAGACTTCCGGCGACATCCCGATGATGTCGCAGAAGACCATCGCCGCCTTCGTCGGACCCTGGCGCATCACGAGGGCCTTGGCGTGGAGGGGATTGGACACGCCTTCGCTGAGCCGCTCGTGGAAGTAGCCGCTCATGCGATAGCCCATCGGCGGCGTGATATCCACGACACCCACACCCGCCTCCATCGGGGCCGGCGTCGGACGACCTGCGCCCTGTGACCTCTGTCCCGTCAGCTCCTCAAGAAAGCGACGAGCCTTGATGGCTTCATCGCGCATATGCGGCAAATCGCCCGGTTCGAGACACTCGACGATCAGGGGCCCGCCCTCGAACCCGCCGGCCCTGAGCTTGGCAAAGACGCCGGGGAAATCGACCTGTCCGGTCCCCGGCGTGACGGCCACGTCCTTGGGATGACGGTAGTCCTTGACGCACATGCCCGTGACCAGCCCATCGACCGTGGGCGCATCGTCGACCGGGCTCAGTTCGCCGTTGGAGTAGTAGTAGATGTTGCCCGGATCGTACCAGATGCGGAAATTCTCGTGGCCGACCATCTCGACGGTCTGGCGGCACTGCGGCCCGGTGGCGTTGAAGCCGCCGTGCGGCTTGACGCTGATGCCGATCCCGCGTGCGGCAGCATAGTCGCAGCATTCGGCGATGGCCTTGTAGTACGGCTCGTACAGGTCCCTGTTGCCGGTGCCGCCCATAAGCAGGTTCGTCGAGCCGCAGGCGGCGCAGTTGTCGATCAGCTTGCGGAGCCCCTCGATGCCCGCCTTGAGCGACAGGGCCACGGGGATGTCGCCCCCATAAACGGAAGCGACCTTCAGGCCGCGTTGCCTGACCTCGTCGCCGACGCGCACAGCCTCCTCGATCGGCGTGGCCACGGAGATCACCAGGTGGGTCTCGGATTTCGTCGTCATCAGGCCGACGTACTCGTATCCCGCTTCGGCGATCGCGTCGAGCGCCACACGGTATTCGTACTGATCCCATGGGCGCGTGTAGCAGCCGATCTGCCAGCGAGGTTTCTTCGTCTGCGCCGCCACGGTCTCGGCGTTGGCCAGCACCCAGCCGGCGGCGCCGATCTGCATCGCTCGACCCAGGAAACCGCGGCGCGAAAGTGAATCTGACAGGGTCCGTTCATCCTGTTTGCGTGTCGTCATCATCTGGCCCCTTCGAGGTAGGATTATCCTTCGCGGATTTCTCGTTTCTGCGGATCGTAGATCGTGCGTTTGCCGGTGTCGAATGAGCGAACGGCCATCAGGCAGGCGACGGCGTGCTGATAGCCGGCGTCGATCGAGGCATTGGGCGTCTTTCGCGAACGCAGGCACTGGAGCCAGTCGAGAAAATGGTCCGGCCGGGACACGTCCTCGACGGGGACCTTGCCGCGAATCTGGCCCCGGCGTTTGGCGCCGCCCTCGGCGCTCAGGACGGGGGCCGTCCACGTCACCATGTCGAGCACGCCCTCGTCGCCAAGAATCTTGAAGCTGTTGCCGCTGCCGTTGCCGAAGTTCGTCGAGTAGCTGACCATGAACCCTTCGGGATAGATCCACAGGGCCTGCACGTGATCGGGGCAGGTGAAGTTGTGTTCGTCCTTGTAGGTGAACGTCCCGCCCAGGCAGACGCAGCTCGTGGGGAACGTCGCGCCGGTGATGTAGTGAACCAGGTCGATGAAGTGACTGCCCAGGCCGGGGACCGGGCCGTCGGAGAAGTCGCGGTAGCCGTACCAGCCGGAATACTTCACCGGGTCGAAGGGCTGTGCGGGCCGGTCGCCCAGGAATTCCTTCCAGTCCACATCCTCTTTCTTGACGTCCTTGACGTACGAGTACCAGTAGGGCCGTTCGGCGTTGCGGCACTGCTCGATCCGCCCCACCGTTCCGAGGACCCCGGTCTTGTACAGCTCGCGGCAGCCGGTGAAGCTCGGCAGGCTGCGGAGCTGCGTGCCGATCTGGACCACGACGTTCGCCTTCTTGACGGCGTCGCAGGCCGCCTTGAGCTTGCCGAGATCCATCGCCAGCGGCTTTTCGCAATAAACGTCCTTGCCCGCCTCGGCCGCTGCCTTCAGATGGGTCGTGTGCATGTGGTCGGGCGAGGCGACCATCACGGCGTCCAAATCGCTCAGGGCGAGCAGCTCGCGATAGGATGCAAATTGCCGGGCCGGCCGGCCGTACCACTCGCTGGCCAGGGCCGACGCCATCTCGCGACGCACCCGCCATGGATCGGACACCGCCGTGATCTCGATCTTCTGCTCGGCCGCGTGCGCGTGGACGCCCTTCATGTGCGCGTTGACGCCGCGGTCTCCGCAGCCGATGATCCCGATGGCGATACGGTCGTTGGCGCCGACGATGCGGGCGTAGCTTGCCGCCGGAACGGCCAGAGCGGCGCCCCCGGCGATACTGCTCTTGAGGAACGTGCGGCGAGAGAGAGGATGCTTCATGTCCGTGCCTCCTTCAGGATTTCTATTCGGATCGTCGGGGCAAATGCTCATTCACCCCGACAAACACGACGAATACGAACAGGCGCGATTATATCCATCTCTGCACGGGACGACAATCTTCGGCAATCCATTTGACAGCGGGACAGATGCCGAGTATCTCTACGGTCGGTTCCGACGTTCGATCGAACCACTTGACGGGAATCGATGGGCCCATGGCCACGAGACAGGTGACAGTCAAAGACATTGCCAAGAGACTCCGTCTGCACTACACGACGGTCTCGAAGGCCCTGTGCGATCATCCGGACATCAGCCCGGCGACGAAATGCCGGGTCCTGGCGCTGGCTGAAGAGCTGGATTACCATCCGAATTCGATCGCCAAGAGCCTGAAGAACCAGTCCACCTGCACGCTGGGCGTCATCGTCCCGTCGATCAAGAACGACTTCTTCTCGGCCGTCATCAGCGGCGCCGAAGAGGTCGCGTACAGTCGGGGATTCAACACGGTCGTCTGTCAATCCAACGAAAGTGCCGAACGGGAAGCGATCCACCTGCGGACCCTGATCTCCAACCGTGTGGCCGGCGTGCTCGTTTCCGTGGCCCAGACGACCACCGCCGGCAGCGGGTTCCGCGCGTTGCAGCGACAGAACATCCCGCTGGTCTTCTTCGATCGGGTCTGCGACGACGTCGAGGCCGACCGGGTGGTTGTCGATGACGTCGGCGGCGCCCGCCGGGTGGTCGAGCATCTGATCGAGAGGGGCTACAGGACCATCGCCCACGCCGCCGGTCCGCCGAACACGTCGATCGGCAGAGACCGTTGCCAGGGATATCTTGATGCACTCAAGGCGCACGGCCTCGACGGCGATGAAAAATGGATCGTTCCCGGCGGCTTCGAAGAGGCCGACGGGGTCTCCGCCTTTGGCACCCTTCGCTCGCGCGGGCCGTTGCCCGATGCGATCTTCGCCGTCAATGACCCCGTCGCCCGCGGCCTCCATGCCGAGATCAAACGGCACGGCCTGGCGATCCCTCGCGACGTCGCGGTGGCCGGTTTCGGCGACAACCGCCTGAGCGCCTATCTCGACCCGCCGCTGACGACGGTCTCGCAATCGCCGTACGAGATCGGCAAAATCGCCGCCGCCATGCTGTTGCGGCGAATCGACGATCCATCGCACAAGTGCCTCTGCGAGACCGAAGTGATCCAGACCCAACTGATCGTGAGAGAGTCTACGTAGGGGCAAGTGCTTCCCCGCCCCCTGCTGTCCCGCGGATGGACGTCATCGCGATCCGCCTCCGGCGGAGACGGTCAGTTCGCCGTCTGCGTTCAATTGGATTCGGTCTTCGGAAGGCCCCCGCTCGACCACAACGACGAAAGAGTCGTCCTCCTGGATCGATCGGATGCCCGTGACCGTCGGCCGGGCGCCGGCGGGAACGGGTTCGAGTACGGCCGCGTAGTAGACGTCGCGACCGTGCCGGCCGATCATGGCCAGGGGAACGCGATCCGTCACCGAAGCGCCGACCCCATCGCCGAGCACCACAACGGTCTGCTGCTGCGCCGCCAATGTCAGATGTGTGGTCACAGCCGCATCTTCAAACCGGATGCGAACCACGTCGTCGGTCGGGCCGGCGAGCACGTTCTGGATGTACTCGCCGCCCGGAAGATCCACCGTCCGTCCGCTGCCGTCGACGATGGCGTCGCAGACCGCCCTGGCTGCCCGGTTGTGATAGAGCCAGTCAAATCGTCGGTCCTGGTCGGCACGGAGACCGTCGAGGACCACAAGATAGGCCTCGGTCATCACCAGCAGCCGGTCGTGCACGACGCCGGGATAGGCTTCATCGCAGCGCGCCCCGGCCGCCACGAAGCCGTCGCCCTGCTCAAACGACATCAGTTCACCGGCAGCCGGCGCCTGGCTGCGTCCATCGACCAGAACGGCGTTGTGCCCGATGGTGGCCTTGTACCAGTTGGCATGGATGGGCAGGCGATACGCCTGGCTGCCGGCCCGACCGGGATCGACGCCGAGTTCCCTGCCGTAGCCGTAGAAAACGAAGCTCAGCTTGTCGAAGTGTCCGTGGAACCCGCCGTAGGGACCGAAGGTCATGGCTGCCGTCAGTCCCGCCGGACCGCCCATCCGCAGAATCGCGTGGCCCGCATCCTCGAAGACGTTGCTTTCCAGAACCGGGGACTCGGCGACAATCCCCGCTGGCCGTCCCAGAAGAACGCTCTCGAAGCTCGGCTCGCTGCGCAGCATCGCCAGAATTCGTCCGTCGCGGTAGGCATGATAGGCCGGCTCCAACAGCGATCCGACGTTTCGGACGGAGGAATTCACATCGTCGCCGAATCGGGGGAGCATTCCATCGGCCATCGTGTATTCGATCGGCAGCGTAAACATCCTCTTCAATCGCGCGTCGCCCCAGAGGTCGATGCCCAACCGTCGAGAGGTCTGGGCCATATCGACCAGGGCTCCGAGCGTATAGAAGTGATAGCCCCAACTGTTTTCGTACCACATCCCCTCCCGCGAGACGGAAATGTCCATCTGGCGATAGAACCCGTTCTCCGGATCGGCGATGGCCTTGCGGATCCAGCCCGGCTCGCCGAGCAGCGCGCCGCCCCAGACCATGGCGGCGTTGTGCCACGTCTGCCAGTTGCTCTTGCCCGCCTTGTTCCGATCGAGGTTCTCCAACATAGGCCGCAGCAGTCCCTCTTTGATTTTGCGATGGTCCTCCGCCGAGAGCACGCCGGAATCGCCGATCAGATCGTACGCGGGCCCGATGGACGTCGCCAGGGCGGCCGCTTCGGTAAGCGTCTGCTCATAGAGGTGGCCCCCCGCTTTCCTGCCCCAGGTGCTTTCCGTCTCGAGAGAGGCACTGTGATAGGGATACGCACGATATCGTTGGGCGTAGCCCAGGAGCACCTTCGCGGCGTATTCGGCGAACTCCCTTCGGCCCGAGATCGCATAGGCCCAGGCAGCGGTCTCCATCTGCCGAAGGTTGCGCCCGTGCTGGCGGCCGAAGACCACGTCGTCGTACGGAGGCCCCGAATACACCGTCTCGCACTTGGGACATTGATGACGGGTCGGGTCGATGGTGCGCAGGCCCGTCTCGCATCGTTCGCACTGATACCACTGGTTGTGCTGGCCGCCGCGAGGCGGGAAATCGATCGGCTCGCCGACGAATCGCTCGGCTTCTCTGACGCGGGCCGCCACGACGTCGCGTGCGGCCCCATCGCCTTGATAGGCCTGACGCAACCGCTGCAACTCGTCAACCGTACAGGCCAGGTAAGGATGCCTGACATCAGGCAAAGAGACCTGCACCTCGCGTTCGATGCCGGCACCGGCGAGACGGGCCGGCATGACCATGAAAACAAGACTGAAGAACAGATACGAACGGCGGATGAGATGGATGCGGGCTTCTCTGGAACGCATCGAGTCCTCCTTCTCTGAGGTCGCATGGGTTGTGCTCACAGGTCGCCGAGGATACCATGAGGGTGCCTCGCGCGTCAAAGCCCCGCCGTCCGGGTGCAATGGCGATCGGAGCGAGCGGAAACTGAGTATGTCCGACACTCGTCAGATCATTCATGTGGATATGGACGCCTTCTACGCCTCCGTCGAGCAGCGTGACCGGCCGGAGCTGCGGGGCAAGGCCGTCATCGTGGGCGGCCCTGCGGAAGCGCGGGGCGTGGTCAGCGCCGCGTCGTATGAAGCCCGCGAGTTCGGCGTCCACAGTGCGATGCCGACGGCGCAGGCGCTGCGGCGCTGTCCGCACGCGGTCCTTCTGCCCGTGCGTATGAAGCGGTATGCGGAGGTCTCGCACGAAATTCAGTCGATCTTCGAGCAGTATACGCCGCTGGTCGAGCCCCTTTCGCTCGATGAGGCGTTTCTCGACGTGACCGCCAGCGCGAACCTGTTCGGTCCGGCTGAGCAGATCGGCCGCCGCATCAAGGAACAGATCCAATCGCAGACGCAACTGACGGCCTCCGTCGGAATCGCGCCGAACAAATTCCTCGCCAAACTCGCCTCCGACCTGAAGAAACCCAACGGCTTCGTCGTCATCACCGAGCAGAACAAGCAACAGATTCTCGATCCGCTCGGCGTCGGACGCATCTGGGGCGTGGGCAAAGTGACGGAGCAGGCGCTGCATTCGCATGGCATCCGCACCATCGCGGAGCTTCGCGCCACGTCCGAAGTCGAACTCTCGCGGATCGTCGGCAACGGTGCAACGGAACTGCTGAAGCTGGCCCGAGGACAGGACAACCGCGAGGTCGAGCCGGCCCGGCAGGCCAAGAGCCTATCGAGCGAGCAGACCTTCGCCACCGACGTCCGCGATGGCGACATTCTGCTCGGGGTCCTTCTCGAACAGGTCGAGGAAGTCGCCCGGCGGCTTCGACACCGGCGACTCAAGGCCCGCACGATCACACTGAAGCTGCGCTACGGCGACTTCCGCACGGTGACGCGAAGCGAAACACTGCACGAGACCACGAACCTTACGCAGGTGCTGTGGGAGGCCGCCGAGCGTGTCTTTCGCAGATGGCATCGCAGCGCATCCGGCGCCCTTCGCCTGGTCGGCTTCGGGGCCAGCGGCCTGGAACCGGAAGGGGCCGGACAGGCGAGCCTGTTCGCCGATCCCGAAGCGGAAAAGCTCCAGAGGCTCGACCGGGCCATGGACGCCATCCGCGACCGCTACGGCAAGCGCGCCGTCCATCGCGGCCCGTAGGGGCGATCCGCCTTTGGCGGACATCGCCCGGTCGCCGATCAGGCGAAAGACAATCCTATGGCGCGTCCAACGGAGCGAATGTGCTCGGCTGCCTGTCGATATTCCTCGGCGTTGGGCAGATGTTCGAGCATCAGCGGCACGCCGGGCAGCTTGCTCAGCTCGCGCAGGAATGTCGCATAGTCCAACTCGCCCTGGCCCGGCCGCACCTCGTCGAGATGGGTCATCAGCTTCGGGTGCAGGTAGATGTCTTTGGCGTGGCAACTCTTGATATACGGCCCGAGCTTCTCGAAGCACTCGGCAATCAGTTTGCCGTTGGAGTAGTACCGCTGCGGACTGCACACCAGATTCACCGGGTCCAGATGCACCGCGAAGCGGTCGCGGTCGATCGCCCGGATCAGACGAACGTAGGAATCCGCCGAGTCGGGATAGGCCCACGGCATCGTTTCCAGCGTGAACCACGTCCGCATGGGTTGGACGTCGTCGATGATCCCACGCGTCGTCTCGACGATCATCTCGAAGGTCTCTTCGGTGAAGTTCTCGGCGGCGGGACCGTCCCACTGCGTCCCGCGCGAGCCGCTGATGTTCACGCAGCAGCGGGCACCGATGCGGTCGGCCAGGGCCAGTTGCCGGCGACAGGTCTCCAGAGCAGCCTTGCGCTTCTCGTCGTCGGGACTGATCGGATTGCTCCAGGCCCCCACCTCTGCAATGATGATGTCGGCCTTCTGCGCGGCCTGCTCGTAGGCCCGCACCACGTCGTCAGCCGCCTCGGCGCCGATGGGACAGTAGGCGGCGCTGTAGCCCAGCTTCCGGACGGCCCGGGCCCAGCCGTCGGGGTCCTGGTATTTGTCGAAGACCGGCCCGCCAAGCCGCAGTTTGCCGCGTGCCTGCAGGGGCGATGCATGCATCGCCCCACGAACCGGCGATCCCAAACCCAGCGAGGCGACCGCCGCCCCCGCCAGAGATGTCTTCAGAAAACTCCGTCGTGATTGTCTGTGGCTGGCGTCCATTGCTTCTGTCTCCTCTAATGTGGGTGTCGATCCATATCCTCATACACAGCACGTGTGGGGACGAATCACTCCGCCAGAGGCGGATCGCCCCTACTTTAACCCCATTGCGGCTTGCCGACAATCCGCCTCTGGCGGACTGAGTTCCGGCTTGACGCGACGGCGGGGGCATGGTATCCTAATCTACTGTACAGAGCCGGGAACACGTCATGCGTCGATGCCCGGAACCGATTCGGCCGACACCCTCCCGGCGATACGAACGCCAAGCCACTGCGTTTTTCGGAGAAGGAAGCCTGCATTATCAGCGTAGGGGCGATCCGCCTGGGGCGGAGCGATTCGCCCGTTCCATCTATCTATCGCCATCATGTGAAGAGGAGGGTTGCCAGCATGACCGCCAGACTGATCCGTTCCACAGCCGTCGTACTGCTGCTGATTGCCGCTCAGGGGGTCCAGGGCGTCTACTTCGAGCTGCTGCCGACCTACGACACCTACGTCAGCAACGATCCAACGGAAGGCCCCGGCACGAATCATGAGACCGGCTCGGGCATGCACGTGCGCGACGTGGCCGACCGACGCCGCGTCGGATACCTGACGTACGACCTGACGGAGGCCAGAACGCAGGGCGCCTTCTTCTCCAACGTGAGCTTCAGCAACTACGGCCACGACACCGGGACGATCCACGTTTACGGCATCCTCGAAAGCCAGGAGGCCCTCGTCGCCGAAGGCCTGACGTGGAACAACGCACCGGGTGTGATGAACAACCCCACGCCGGCGGCGAACGCGCCGGTGGCGCTGGACTTCGCCGATCTGACCGACGTGCTCCTGACGTTCTCGGCGCCCGCACGAGGAACGCGGGCGGCGACGGAAACCAGCGAGGCCCTGGCCGACTTTCTCAACAGCGACACCAACGGGTTTGTGGCCTTCCTGTTCGCTCCGGCCGAGGGTGGCAATGCGATCCTTCGGACCGTTGAGATGGGCGCCGAGGGCGGGACGCTGCTGGCGTTCGAGATCGGCGGCCGCGCTACGGCGGCCCGCGACCCCGACCCGGAAGACGGCGCAACGGACGTCTACCGTGACGCCGAACTGAGTTGGACCCCGGGAGGGTATGCCGGGGCGCACGACGTGTACTTTGGGACCGATTTCGGCGACGTCAACGACGCCGATCGCGCTGATCCGAGAGGCGCGCTCGTCAGCCAAGGCCAGGAGGCCTCCCTCTACAATCCCGGCCGGCTCGAACTGGGCCAGACCTACTACTGGCGGATCGACGAGGTCAACGCGACGCCCGACGCCACGATCTTCAAAGGCTTCGTGTGGAGCTTCACGACCGAGCCGCTGGCCTATGCCATCGAGAACATCACCGTCAGGAGCAATGGGGTGTCGGATGAAGGACTGGGACCGGAGAACACGATCAACCGCTCCGGACTCAACAACGACGATCAGCATTCGGTCGACCCCATGGCGATGTGGCTGGCAACCCCCGACGGCGAGGACCCCATCTGGATTCGATACGAGTTCGATCGCGTCTACCGACTGCACGAGATGTGGGTCTGGAACTACAATGTCCTTTTCGAGACGGTGCTCGGCTACGGCCTCAAGGACGTCACGATCGAGGTTTCCATCGACGGAGTCGATTGGACTGTCTTTGGCGACGTCGAATTCGTCAAGGCAACGGCGAAAGTGAATTACAGCCACGACACCACCGTGGCACTCGACGGCGTCGCGGCCCGATTCGTCCGGCTGACCGTCAACAGCGGCTGGGGATCGCTGGGGCACTACGGCCTCAGCGAAGTGCGATTCCTTCACGTCCCGGCGTTCGCCCGAGCACCGCAGCCGGCGGACGGGCAGACCGGAGTGTCGCCGGATACCATGCTTCAC
Organism: Phycisphaerales bacterium Planc_01; assembly: GCA_001603075.1. Lineage (GTDB taxonomy): Bacteria > Planctomycetota > Phycisphaerae > Sedimentisphaerales > Anaerobacaceae > Anaerobaca. The sequence goes on from LVBB01000121.1 coordinate 23,502, forward strand.
TGGCGGGCCGGCCGCAACGCCGACCTCCACCACGTCTACCTCGGCACCGATCCGGAGGCCCTGGCCTTAATCGCTACGGTCGCGCAGGACTCCGCCGCAGGCGGACCGGCCGGTCTGGAATTCGGAACCACGTACTACTGGCGGATCGACGAGGTCAATGAGGCCGAGGCGGTCGGCGTCTGGCAGAGCGATCTGTGGAGCTTCGCCACGCACGAGTACCAACGGATCGACGGCTTCGAAAGCTATACGGACGATATTGACGCCGGCGAGGCAATCTTCGACACATGGCTCGACGGCTGGGTCAACAACACCGGCTCGACCGTCGGGTATCTCGAAGCGCCGTTCGCCGAGCGAACCATCGTCCGCAGCGGCGCGCAGTCCATGCCGCTGGCCTACGACAACAGCAACTCGCCCTGGTACTCGGAGGCCAGACGGATCTTCGACACGCCGCAGAACTGGGCGGTCTTCGGCGCCCAGACGCTGGTGGTCTACTTCCAGGGCCGTCCCAGTCCCTTCGTCGAACTGGCCTCGGGCCATATCGTGATGGGCGCGGCCGGCGCGGACATCTGGAACGCGGCCGATGAATTCCGCTTCGGCTACAAGAGCCTGGCCGGCGACGGCTCGATCGTCGCACGCGTCGAGAGCCTGACGAACACGCACGAATGGGCCAAGGCCGGCGTCATGATCCGCCAGACGCTGGAGCCGGGCTCGGCATTCGCGGCGGTGTATCTGACACCCGGCAACGGCTGCCGCTATCAGGGGCGTCTGACGGCCGGCGCCGCCGCCGTCAGCGACACGGACGTGGCGACCGCCGAGCAGATCGCAATGGCGGCGCCCTATTGGGTCAAGCTCGAACGCACGGGCAACACGTTCAACGGCTATTGCTCGGCCGATGGACAAAGCTGGACGGCGATGTCATGGAACCCGCAGACGATCACCATGAACGGCACCGTCTATATCGGCCTGGCAGTCACCAGCCACAACGCGGCGGCACTGGCCAGCGCGGAATTCTCAGGCGTCGCCACAACGGGCAACGTCACCGGCCCATGGGCGGTGCAGACCATCGGCCCCGAGCAGCCGGGGGGCAATTCGCCCGATACGCTCTACGTAGCGGTGGAGGACACCGCCGGAAAGACGGCGGTCGCGCCCCATCCGGCCGGCGAGGCGGCAACCCTACTGGCCGGCTGGAACCAGTGGCGCATCTCCTTCGGCGACCTTGCCGGCGTCAGCCTGGACAGGGTCAAGTCGATGGCGATCGGCATCGGCGATCGGAACAACCCCAAGGCCGCGGGCACAGGGTGGATCTACGTCGACGACCTGGGTTTCGGAAAGCCGGCCGGCCCCGAATAGCACGAGCGCCTGCAAAGACAGAGTCGATCCGCATGCCTCCATGGTCCGCGTCGCATCTCGGACCATGGAGGCTCCTTTCTCATATTCGTCCCCTGCGTTTGACGCTCACCGGGATTCCTGCTACCATGTGCGTTTCAGAAACGTGTCATTCAAAGGATTGCACTTGGTCCGCCAAACGCGGATCGTGGAAGGAAGACGGATATGAGACTGCGTACCCTCCATGTGAAGAATTTCCGCTGCGTCGAAGATTCGACCGAGTTCACGATCTGTCCAGTCACCTGCCTGGTGGGCAAGAACGGCGCGGGCAAGACCAGCCTGCTCGAAGCGCTGTACAAGGTGAATCCGGACGTCCGCGAGTTGGGGGCATTCGACGTTCTCATGGAATACCCCCGAGCCCGCCGTCGTCAGTATCAGAAGTCTGCGGCGGGCAGACTGGACGAGCCGGACGACGCCCTGATCACCACATGGGAACTGGAGGACCACGACGTCGCACGACTGGAAGAGGTCCTCGGCGCCGGAGCGGTCAAGAGCCGCGCCGTTGTGATACGCCAGGGCTACTATCCCGAGCGTCACTGGACCGGCGCTATCGGGGATTCTGGATGGCGGATTCCGGATGGCGGACTCGACGCGGCGCCCCAGTCCGCAATCCCAAGTCCGAACTCCGAAATCGGACAGATGGACGCATTTTTCGAGCGGCATGTGGGGCCCCTGCTGCCCAAGCTGCTGTACTTCTCCGAATGGCACATCATGCAGGGTCGCATCTCGATCGACGCCCTGCTGCACCGCAAGCAGAAAGGTGAATTGACCGGGCCGGACCGCGTCTTTCTGGCCCTGCTGGAACTGGGCGGCACCAGCGTCGAAGCGATCAGCCGCATCGAGCGGTCGGAGGAACTCATCGCCGACCTCGAAGACGCCGCCCGTCCCGTGACCGATGAGATCGGCCGCTTCTGGAGCCAGGAGCGCGACCTGAGGGTCAGCTTCCATCTGTATCCGGGCCGGCCGCAGGACCCCTCGCCGTTCGATCGCGGCCTGGTCTTCGAGACCCGCATCGTCAACACGAAGACGAACATGTCGCTGAACTTCGAGGAACGCAGCACGGGATTCGTCTGGTTCTTCTCGTTTCTGGTCTGGTACTCCGATGTGCGAAGGCGTTGCGGCGACAACCTGCTGATCGTGCTGGACGATCCGGGGCTCGGTCTGCATGCCAAGGCCCAGTGGGACCTGATGCGGTATGTCACCGAGCGTCTGGCCCCGCACTACCAGATCATCTACACGACGCACTCGCCGTTCATGATCGACCCCGACCGGATGGCCTGGGTGCGGACGGTCGAAGACCTCTCGACACAGACGCCAGTAGGGGCGACGCATGCGTCGCCCCCACCGGGCACGAAGGTGGGCGACGAGGTCCTCAGCACCGACCACGACACGCTCCTGCCGCTGCAGGCCTCGCTGGGCTACCGGATCATGCAGGACATGGCCGCCGGCAAGCGGCGACTGCTGGTCGAGAAGCCGGCCGACGTGATCTATCTGAACTGGTTCTCGGCTCGGCTGCATGAGAGCGGACGGCGCGGGCTCGACCCGGCCTGGACCATCATCCCATGCGGCGACCTGGTTCGTCTGGCCACGCTGGTCGGCCTGCTGGCCAACGACCCGCGCGGCTTTGCGGTGCTGCTGAGCCTGTCGGAGCGCGACCCCGATGTGCTCAACCAGTCCGCCACAGGCGGATCGCGGATGCTCCAGTCGTGCCGGACGTTTCCGCTGAGGCGGTATGCCCGGCCGGTCTCCAGCACGATCGAGGACCTGATCGGGCCCCCTGCCTATCCCGCCCTGGTTGACCTGTGCTACAGACTGCCCCGCAAGCAACGGCTGGCCGCCACGATTGTAAATGCGGACGAAACACCGATTCTCAGAACCGTCACCGATCGTCTGGGCGACTGCCCGTCAGTGACACGGCCCTTCGATCCGATGCTGCCGGCCGAGTTCCTGCTCGGCATGGGCGGGCGAAAGGCACGCAAACTGCCCGGAATCCAGGAGGCCCTGTCCCGGTTCGAGAACCTGTTCGCCGACCTCAATACCAGTCTGTAGGCGGCCTTACGGCTCGGCGTTGGCCTCGCCCGGCGTCGGGACGCGCAACGGCCCGAATTCGTACACGCCGGTATCGCCAAGGTATCGCCCGAGCGAAACCCCCGTCTGCGACGCCCCAAAGGGCTGCTCGATGCTGTAGCCGGTCAGATAGCCGCCCGATCCCGAGTGGAGATAGAGCGTCTCGCCGTTGCGACTGAGGCCGAATGACGCGTGGCAGCCCGGATCGTCTTCGTTGCCGAAATGCAGGTCCTCGTAGAACACGACGTACCCGTGGGCCGGGAGGATCGTTCCGGCGGCGATCTCGTATTTGGCCCGGTTGCGTCCGCCGTCGCTGAGGAACCAGCCGCCGATGTCGATGGGCCGATCCGTCGTATTGTGCAGTTCGATCCAGTCCGACTGACCCGGCTCGGGGGCCGCCATCAGTTCGTTGATCGTCACGGCGCCCGGCGCGACGGCCTCGGCGGAATCATCGAAGCCGGGCGAACCGCCGACGTATACGCTGGGCCGCCAGGCGGCCTTGGCGCCCAGTGCGTTGGGATCGGTCTCGACGAGATCGGTGACCGTCAGCGAAAAGCCGAGCCCGTCAGTGATGTCGTACCAGTCGTCCTCATAGGCGAAGCTGTGGATGAGCTGTCCGGCGGCGTCCTGCAGCTCGATCCATTCGCCGGCGTTGTCGAGTCGGCCGGCGTATTGGCCGGCGATGGGGAAACCCTCGCCATATCTGGCTTCAAAGGCCTCGATGTCTTCGACCACCAGCACGCGGTCGCCCGGCGCCAGTTCGACGCTCGGGAACGTGAAGTCCACGCCGCGAGTGAATCGGACCAGGTTCAGATCGATCGTTTCGTCGCCGATGTTGGCCAGCTCGATATACTCGGCGTTCGGGTCGGCCGGATGATACATGATCTCACTGATCCGCAAACTCTGGGCCACCGGACCGACAGCGAAGACCGCCTCGGCCAGACCGCTCCAGGGGCTATAAGGATTGCTCGTCACCAGCGTGCGAGCCTTGACCTTGGTGCTGGCGGTGACCGTGATCGGCCCGGTATACGTGCGAACGTCGGAACTCATCGTGCTGCCGTCGGGAGACGCGACCCGACCGACGATCACTTCCGGGCTGATGAGGAAGTCGGAACTGGTCGTGCCGGAATTCATGCCGTGAATGGCCAGAACGTTGGCCCCCTGTCTGAGCAGGCCCGCGTGCGCGGAAACGTCGAACGACTCGAAGACGATCGCCGCCAGATCGTCGTGATTGGCCTCGGCGGCGGAGTTCCAGGTCGGCGTCCCGCTGAAGAGCACTCGGCGGATTTCGACGCCGTTGAGGTAGGCGACAAATCCGTCGTCGTACCGCACCCGCAGGACCATGTAATTGAACTCGCTCGGATCGCCCAGGAGGTTGAAGGGGATGCGGATGTAGCAACTCGCATTGCGGCCGTACATCGGCTCGCCCACGTCGATGCGGAAGAACTGCTCGTAGCCGGTGCTGGCCTCGAAGCCGACGCCGCCGGTGCCGCTGATCCAGTCGGAATCGTCGAACGGCCCGCCGCCCCGCCAGGCGTCGTCGACGGGCCCGGTCGGCACGAGCACGCGTTTGGACGCGGTGTCGGGAACGAGCGTCACGGTGTTGATCGTCGTCGGGGCCGTCTCCGGCGGACGCGGATCGGACCCATCGAGCGTATAGTACATCACACCGCTGCCGGCCTTGTTCACCAGGCTGATCTGCATGCCGGCCTCCACGTGACCTCCGTACGGGACGATCTCGGGCGGGGGCACGAACTGGCTATCGACCCACGTGCAGCGTCGCCTCAGCCAGTTCTTCAGTTGGCTGATTTCGCCCTCGAAGCCCCCGTAGCGCGGGCCGTAGCCGCTCCACCGTTGGAAGTTGCGTTCCTGCGCCTCCCAGATCTCCTCAGCCATCGCGTCGATCGTCGCGTCGAGACTTTCGGTGCTGAACGCACCCCGGCGCAGGGCGAACCACCGGTCGATATACTTCTGCCAGAAGTTGGCGTCCTCGAACATGCGGTCCCACCAGATGTAGCCGAGATAGTTCGTCCCGTCTCCGGTGCCGTGCCAGCGCTCGGGATTGTCGTCGCGGCCGTCGGTGGAGTTCAGCGATCGGTCGAAGTCCCATAGCGGCCCCATCTCGAGCTTGCCTCCCCGCCGCTTGTGCATGTGCGTGCTCAGACGAAGGGCATCGACGTTCATCGCCAGCATGTTGAGCAGGTTGTGGTCGATGAAGGAATCGACGTCGACGTACCTGGCGTAGCCGTTCATCGGGTCGGCGAAGTCGGGCCCGTAGAGCGCCTCTTCAAACGCATCGAGATACCCGCGAATCCAGGCGGACTGGGCCGTCGTGATCTCCGCTTCTTTCGGATCGACGTAACACAGCGTCCCGTCCCCATAGGTCGGATTGCCCCGGGCGGTGCGGAAGCCCCGGTCGCCGGAATCGGGCCGGTCGATCTTCAGCATGTATCCGCCGCTGATCGCGGGTTCGGCGTCGTGCCAGGGTTCGAGCTTCTCGATATCGACACGGTTCGGGTCCCTCTTGATCTTCTCCATGAAGATGTAGAGGCCGACGTAATCACTCGCCGAGACGGTCTCGCCGCTCGTGCCCAGAAACATCTCCACGAACCGGGTGCGCACCGAGTATCGACCGATCTGATTGCTCAGCTCGTGCATGAAGGCATTGTTGATCATCGCCCGATCGAAGCTGAGCGGCGCGTACAGAATCCAATCCGATTCCGCGGGCAAACCGAAGATCGAAACATCCTTGTCCCGATCGTTCTCGTCCCAGGTCTCAAACCCGTACGAGCCCTTGGGCGCGTTGATCGTGCTTCGACCTCGCCGCTTCATCCCGCCGCGACCGGCATAGTCGGCGGCATCGACAATCCGCGCCCGGCCGTCGGCGCCGATGTCGATGAAGGCGGAACGGACCGACCGGAACGTGGTGCTGACGCTCTGTCGATTCGTGTCGACGATGACGATCGGCAGGTCGGAACTGAAATCGAGCACGTCGTTCGACAGACCGATATACGTCTGTCCGACCACGGCACTCGGCGCCTTGCCCGGCTCATAGGCGCGGGCCAGCACTTCCCTGGTGCCCAGAATCGAGAGGGGTTCGGTGTACCGCCTGGACGACGCGGCGGGAACCCGGCCATCGAGGGTGTAGTAGATCTCCGCATTCGGATTGGGCGAACTCAATTCGAGCAGGATGGGTCCGGCGATTGTGCCGCCCGGATGAGAGAAGACCGGTGCGGCGGATACTTCCACGTATCCCGCACTGTTGGCGGCCCCCGGCGTCGGCTGGACGAAGTACTGGAACTCGCCGGCGTAGAGGCCGTACGACAGATCGGCCCGCTGGGGCGGATACCCCTGCTCGACTCCGTCCCCGTCGGGCAGCCCGTACTGGTGCGCCACCTGCATGTCGGGCCGAACCAACGCCAGATACTCCCCTTCGCCACTGAGCGAGAAACTCGCGTGATAGTACCCCGCATCGTCGCGATAGGGCCAGTTGCCGAGACTGTCCTGCTCCTGTACACCCGAGGCGAAGATCACGAGAGACTCGCCGGCGGCCAGATGAATCGCCGGCAGCGTCCAACGGCTCAGGTCGTCAGGGTCGTCCGTCAAGTACCAGCCGGCCAGATCGACCGATTCGGCGCCGTAATTGGTGATCTCGATCCAGTCCGGATAGACGGTCCGCCCGGCCACCACCGTCGAGAGTGTCGTCTCGTTGACCGCCATGAACTCGCTGATCAGCAGGTCCGAGTCCGGAAGCCGGCTGTAGGCGACGCTCAGGTCGGTGGTCTGCTCCCTGCCGACATGGACCGTCCGAGCCGAAGGCCGCCCCCAGTCCACCACCAGATGGAACTCCACTCTGTACGTCCCCGGGACCAGATCGCTCACCACGGCGCCGCTGTTGCGCCAGGCGCCGCCGTCGATCCGCCACTGTGCCCCCGCGGCCACCGCCTCGGCAGGCGACAGCATCACGCGCAGGGCGCCCGTCCAATCGGCGAACCAGTCATCGGCCAGGCGGGAGAAGTCGGCCAGGGTGACTCCGTCGTTGCCCGTCAGATCGGCGCAGCCGAACGGCCAACCCGCGCAACCCGGCCCATCGAGCCATTGCTCGGCCAGAAGCATGACGTCGGCGAAGCCGACCTTGCAGTCTCCCGACAGGTCGCCCAGCGGACACGGCGGCTCGACGACGGAGATCACCACCGTGTCGCGGCCTTCCTGATCGCGTTCGTCCCAGACCTGAAGCTGCAGCGTATAAACACCCGGCTCGGGAAACGAGACCGTGGCGTCGGGTTCGTTCTCCGTGCCCAGGAAATCGGCCACAGGCTGGCCCACGGACGACCAGAGAATCGTCAGGTAATCCGGATCGATCAGGCCCACATCGTCCGGATCGTCGTCGTCGATGATCGGATGCATCTGAACGACCGTATGGCCCGCGCCGCGCCAGGGGATGGTTCGATCCTCGCCGGCATCGACCACAGGAGGCAACCCCCCCGCCGGACCGCCCAGAAACTCCACCTCGGCGATCTGCATGCTGTTGGCGCTGGCGGCGCTGCGAACGGATGGAAACAGCAGTTGATAGTGTGTGTACGCCGTTTTGTTGGCGAATGTGATCGGCGTCTCGTTCCTCGTGAAACGAGGCCACGGCGAGGCCTGGCCGAAGTCCACAATACTGCCGCTGGCGATCACCGTGTATGGGCCGTCAATGCTCGCATTGGACCCGCTCAACTCGAAGGCGGTCGGATCGCGCTCGACCGCGTCGTTGGCGGTGGTGAAGGTCAAGCCGGTGACGATCGTCGGCCCGACCGAGGGCGTCACCTGAAATCCGGTCGGCTGGGTTTCCCCCTTGAAATGCAGGTATTTCGTGTTGACTTCGTCGTCGATCGCCAGAGGCGGCGCCTCGTTGCCGGGCCAGTCGCCGTCGTTCGGGACGCCCCGGACGAAGTCTCCCGGCCTGGTCACATCGGCCCCGGCCGACAAGGAAGCCACTGCCAGCATGGCGGCGAATACGAAGAAATGCGTCCGGTTCATCATCACTCACACCTCAAGGAAACTCACGCATGGCGCTATCCCGTTCCGCCGATTTGGAGCCGTACCAAACGACATACCCTCATTGTAACAGGCCCGACGCCTCATGTCAATTCCGCCGAACCGGGTCCGGGTGAGTGGGGATTGGCCTCTACAGAAGATGGGCCAGAAGGATCCGGATGCCGATACCGATGAGGACGAGACCGCCAAGGACCTCGATCCGGCTCTCGCAGAAGTGCCCGAACCGCTTGCCGATGACCACGCCGGCATACGACAGACCGAACGTGATCAGACCGATGACGACGACCGCGAAGGCCACGGAACTGGTCAGCAGCGACAGCGTCACGCCGACCGCCAGGGCATCGATGCTCGTGGCGATCGACAACGCCAGCAGGACCATCAGATTGGATGGATCGAGATTCTTCTCGGCCGACTCGATCGCAAATGCCTCGTAGATCATCTTGCCTCCGACAAAAGCCAGCAGGCCGAAGGCGATCCAGTGGTCGTAAGGGTTGATGTAAGTCTTCAGGCCGAGGCCCGCCAGCGAACCGACCAGAGGCATCGCGGCCTGGAATGCCCCGAAGAACAGCGCCATGCGCAGCGCGTGCCGGACGCGCAACTGGCGGTATACGCTGCCGGCGACGATGGAGACCGCGAACGCATCCATCGCCAACCCGAGAGCTATGAACAGGACTGTGACAGGATTCATGCGCGATCTCGATTGTGCGGCCGGCGCCGGCTATGGACTCGGAACAATGTCAAAGACGGCGATCTCCGGCCGGGCCAGGAACCTCACCTGGGGTGCCGGCCGCCGTTCGAGGCCCAGCCCCCGGTTGACGTACAGCATCGTTTCACCCACACGGTAAGCCCCGGACTCGTATTTCTTTTCGAATCGGGAGAACGTGACCAGCGCTCCGTACAAGGGCAAGGCAATCTGCCCACCGTGCGTATGGCCGCAAAGATACAGGCCGATCTCGGGGCCGTCGAGGCGTTCGATCAGATCGGGCGTGTGATAGAGAAAGACATTGAACCGGTCGGCGGGCAGATCCCGCAGGACGTCTTCTTCGTCGTCATCGTCGCAGACGCCCATTCCCACGCCGTAGATACCGATGCTCTCGCCGCCTCTGGTCGCCAGTCGCATCTGACGATCCAGCAGCTCGAATCCCGTCCCCTCCAGCACATCCAGGCCGGGCCAACGATAGATCTCGAAGTTGCCGGTGACGGCGAACTTGCCGAGCGGAGCTTCCAGGCGGTTCAGGGCACTCTTCAGTCGCGGCAGACCGTCCGGATGGTTCAGATAGTCGCCTGTGGCCACAATCACGTCGGGCCTAAGCGCGTTGACCGTCCGAACCATCTCCTCTTCGTTTCGCGGCACCGTGTCGCAATGCAGATCGGAGATCTGAACGACGCGAAACGACGCATTCCGCAGCTTGGGCGTGCGCACGGTCATCCCATTGACCTCGACCCGGAAGGGTTCGATGAAACGGCCGTAGAGCATGCAGACAACCCCGAGGACCGCAAGAGAATGGACGGCCAGGGCCGTTCGGCTCGTCAGTACGGCCCGGACCGGCCGCCGGTGGATTCGAGCGATGGCGGCACGCACGAGAAGAACAGCTTCCCATCCGTACAGCACGAGCAACGCCAGAAGGAAGACGGTGACGGATATCACCTCGTGTGGTCTCATGTAGATCATTGTGCCTTGATGATCCCCTGATTGGTGAGGTCCTCCGCGATGCACCGGCCCGGCGGAACACAAAGGAACTCCTCGTCGCTCCAGCAGCCGTCGACGAAACGCTGCATCAGCCCGGGGTCGCCCTTCTGCTCGTCGCAGTCCCAGCCGAGGAATTCGGCGCACTGCTTCGTATACGCGCGATAGGCGTCCGAATCGACCAGGCCCCAGTCGACGAACGTCGCCCAGTTGTACTCCTTCATCCAGGTCTGCTCGACCTCCATGAGATACTGGGCGTTGTCCGGGCCATACTTGCGTTGGTATTCGGCCAGCAGCGATTCATACCGCTCCCGGCCCGGCTGTTTGCCCGACTCGATCCAGCCGGGGCTGTACCAGTAGACGCCGCGATGAGAATCGAAATACTCCTGATAGCGCTCCTTCGAGCCGAGCAGCAGCGTGATGCAGTCGTGGCCGCGCGGGATCACCACAGGAATCGCGGCTCTCAGGCCCACCGTCCCGTTGCTGCATAGTCCGTACCCCAGCAGCGAGGCGTCGTAGAGCCTGCCCTGGATGTCGCTGGTCCGCTCCAGCGCCTTCTGCACCTCCGCTCGAAGCCGGTCCGGCTCATCGTGCAGGCCCTGCTCCATCAGGACCACGTCGACGACGTGGGGCGAGCGAGCGGCACAGAAATAGGCCTCGCGCTGCAAGACCTTGCAGACGATCAACTGAAATCGTTTCTGGCCGTCAAGGCGAACGTCGATGTCACTTCTTCCGATCACGAACGCACTTTCAAACGAGTCGATGCTCCTTACTACCGGCCCCAGGGACTACTGGTTCTGGAGAACCTCGATCATGGCCGCAATGTTCTCCGCTTTGGCATCGCCGGGGATATCGTGTGACGGGGAGGCGATGTAGGCGCCGTGCTCACCCACCGCGTCGATCAGCCGGCGGACCTCGTCCCGGACCTGGCGAACCGTCCCGAAAGGCAGTGTCCGCTGGATGCTGATGCCGCCATAGAAGCTCAGTCTGGCGCCGAAGGTCTTCTTGACATCGAAGACATCCATCACCTCCGGCTGGAAGGGATTGAAGATATCGAGCCCGCACTCGATCAGGTCGGCGAAGAGTTCGTCCACCTTGCCACAGCAGTGAAGCATCGTGAACTTGCCCTTGCGTTTGACCGCCCGGCACATCGCCGCAAAGCGCGGCTTGATATACCGGCGCCACAGGTCCGGCCCCATGAGAACGCCCCGTTGGTGGCCCCAATCGTCGCCGAACCGAAAGATATCCACCTTGTCGGTACAGGCGTTCTCGATGATCGCCAGATTGAACTCCAGGATGCGGTCGAGCAGCACGCCGATCCAGCGGTCGCCGGCGGCCATCGCCATCAGAACGTTCTCCATGCCCGCCAGAGTCCAGGCTCGCTCGAAGAGCGAAAAACCCAGACTGACCAGCACGGCCGTATCTCCGTGGGCGGGCACCGCGTCATCGAACCGTTCGTAGCGTCGAGGATCGTTCGGGTCGGGGAATTCGAAGTCCGAGACGTTGTCCGGCCTCACGAGCCGATTGCAGACGACGCCGATGTCCTTGTCGATGTGGCGGTCCCATTGCACCCCGAACTCATCCTGCCAGATGTGCGGGGCCACCTCGACGAATCGCGCGTCGGGCAGGTGCGGACGCAGCCAGGTGAAGCAGTTGCCCAGCTTGGATTCGAAATCCGGGTCGCCGTAGTACGCGGCCATCTTCTCGCGGGCCGGCGCCGTGAATCGGATGTCGTACGGGACCTTGTCCGGCTGGACGTGCGACAAGGCCGTCAGTACGCGTTCTCTGTCGTTCACGCTCGTGTCCCCCGGAGCCGGGACTCAGGCGGCAGCCTGTACGGCGGCTTTCATTTTGGCCAGGCCCTCTCGCGCGACGGCGAGCGGGTCCTTGTCCCAGTACACCTGACTGAACAACTCCAGCGACAGGACCGCCTCGCTGCCGTTGTCGCACAGATCGCGCAGGATCTGCGTCAGGGGTGCGATGCCGTCGCCGGGCATGACGCGGTCGCCGTCGCGGATCGTTTCGCGCGGCGGATTGGCCGGATAGTCGTTCAGGTGGAACACCTGAATCGTCCGACTGCTGATCGTCTTGAATCCGTGGAAGTCCGAGCCGCCCTTGTAGGTGTGGTACACATCGGGCAGCAGGCAGGCCTTGGGGTGGCCGCTCTCGATCACCACGAACATCGACTGGCCCAGCCGGTGCAGGTTCTTCGAAGGGCCCCAGACCTCCACCTGCGGCACGACGCCGGTCTGGTCGCCCAGTTCCAGCAGGGCCCGGTAGCGCTCGGCGGCCTTGAGCAAATCGAGTTCGGCCCCATCCGTCGCGCCGGCCGGCGGAGCGGCGATCCGCTTGCCCCCGATCTGGGCCAGCAGGTCCATCTCCCGTTTGACCTGCTCGACCGCCTCGGCCCGGATGGCGTCGTCATCGACGATCCAACGCGGGAAGGAAATCGCGCTCTCGACGGTCAGGCCCTTGTCTTCAATGCGTTTTCGGATGTCGCGGAGCGTGCCGCCGGAGCGGGTATACTCCTGAAGGCTCGAAACCCAGGGCTCGATCGCATCGTAACCCGCCTCGGCGGCCACGTCGATCTCCCTGGCCAGACCCAGCTTCTGGCCTCGAATCGTACTGGTGTTCAGACAATAGCGGAAGCGACTGCCGTCCCCGGTCGGCAACGCCTGAGCCCCCGCAACGGCGGAAATCCGTCCACCTGCAAACAAAGCACCGGCGGCCAGGCCGGCGGCCCCCACGAGATCTCGACGTGAAATGTACCGTTGGCTCATACAGGTCTCCTCAGCGACGCTCCGAATCAGTCGCGTGTGCCGAGCACTTCTTCGATTTCCGCCAGCTTCTCGTCCAGCATCTCCTGCGTCCGCGCCTCTACGTTCAGGCGAAGCAAAGGCTCGGTGTTGCTCGGCCGGCAGTTGAACCACCACTCCTTGAAGCCCACCGTCACGCCGTCGAGACGGTCGATCTGGCCGTCCCCGTACCGGCGGGCCAGTTCCTCCATCTTGGTCTGTTTGTCCTCGACCTTGAAGTTGATCTCCCCGCTGTTGGCGTAGCGGCGCAGCGGAGCGATCAGCTCGCTGATCGGCTTGTCGGCGTCATTGATCACGTTCAGCACGTGGACCATCGTGATGGCGGCCGAGTCGGCGCAGAAGTTGTCGGCGTAATAGAAGTGGCCCGACAGCTCGCCTCCGAAGACGGCATGCGAATCGCGCATCGCTTTCTTCATATAGGCGTGGCCGACCCGCTCGCGCCGGGGTGTTCCGCCGTGCTTGATGATCTCCTCCATCACGACCCGGCTGCTGCGAAGGTCGTAGACCACCGCCGACTTCGGCTTCTTCTGAAGGAAATACGGCACCATCAGGGCCGTGAGCAGGTCGCAACTGACGGTCTCGCCCGTCTCATCGACGAGCATCATGCGGTCGGCGTCCCCGTCGAAGCACAGGCCGAAGTCGCATTTCTGCCGCTTGACCATCGCGCGGACCTGGGCGAGGTTCTTCTCCTTGAGCGGATCGGGGTCGTGTTTGAACTTGCCCGTATGCTCGAAGTTGATCTCCATGATCTCGACGGGGCCGTCGCCGAAGAGCAGGGGCAGGGCCTTGCCCGCCATGCCGTTGGAGGCATCGACCGCGATCTTCTTCTCCTTCAGGCCGGGCCGCAGGAACTGGAGCACGTGCTGCTTGTACTCGGCGCCCAGATCCTGTTCTCGGAACGAGCCGGTGGGGTTGCCCTTGGTGTGGGGCATGGCCATCGCCAGATGCTGGATGTCCTTGAGCCCGGTGTCGCCGCCGATCGGAACGGCGCCGCGACCGGAGATCTTGAATCCGTTGTATTTGGCCGGGTTGTGTGAGGCGGTCACCTGCACGCCTCCGCATGTCTTGAGATGATTGATCGCAAAGTACATCTGGGGGGTATCGATCATCCCGATGTCGATCACACCGACGCCCGCCGAGCGAATGCCCTCGATCAGCGCCTTGGCGAGGGGCTCGCTGTGGGTCCGCATGTCCCGGCCGACGCAGATCATGTTGGCCCCGACCTGGCCCCGCTCGTAACCGGTCATCAGCGACGGCAGAAACCGCGCCGTCGCGCAGCCGATCTTCCACGCATCTTCTTCGTTGAGTTGATCGGGGTGAATGCCCCGGATATCGTACGCCTTGAAAATCTGCGGATCCATACAGCCAACTCCTTTGGTCTTGCGATGCCAGTAAACCATCCGGTCGCCCATCCGACCGCCCCATAGAGGGCGGTTCATCATACCCGGCCCGAACGCAGGGTGTCAACCGCCGAGCGCAATGGATATCGAGGTATCGACGCCGATCGGCCGGATCGATCGCACGAATCGGTATCGAGCAGGGAAAAGTCCGGCGAAGGCCGGCATTGGGCCGGGCAATCGCTTGACGCGACGGTACAGTGCCTGTATCAACACGGGCATGCGACTGCAAGAACACAAGCCGGAGTGCCACCCACATCCAGCCGGCGCCCATCGACGATGCCGCGACCGAACGATTGCGATCGCGGTCATCGGCCTGATGGCATCGCTTTGTCCGACCCTGGTCGGCGCGCAGGGCCCGGATGTCTCCGACGCGGCGGAGGCCGGGCGGCGTTACACCGTCCAGATTCAGTCGGTCCCGCCCGCTCGGATCGACCATGCGCTCCGGACATACGAGGATCTGAAGGCCAAGGGCCATCTCGTCTACTACGGCCATGCGTACGTACACGAAAGGGTATACATCCGGCTGCGAGCCGGGTTCTTCGGCGATCGCGACGCCGCGGAGGCCTATGCGGACACGCTGCGTCAGAAGGAAGGATTCGACGGTTTCGTCACACAAGCCAACCTCGCCGTGGCATCGTTCGGCGAAGCCTTCGATATCGTCACCACGTCCAACGATCTCTGGCTCCTGGCGCGGGGATCGGTGCGACTGCTGTACCATTTCGACAGCATCGAGGCGGCCGCCACATGTTCGGCCGTCGCGATCTGCCCGGCCGGACGGACCGTTGCCTTCGCCTGTGACAACAGGATCCTCAGGATCGACCTCGACAGCAGCGCCGCAACCACACTGGCGAAGGGACAGAGCGAAGACGCCCTGTTCCGCTGCGCCCTGGCCTGGTCGCCCGACGGACGCCAGATCGCCTATCTCGACAGGGTCGGATGGGAGTTGCCGACAAGGCTCTGGATCATGCGATCCGACGGAGACGCAAACCGCTGTCTGGCCGGTGACGACACCGGGCGGACACGCGTCAAGAGCTTCCGGTGGCATCCATACAGGGATGAACTCTTCTATGTCAGCGGTCCGACGCACGGTACCGTCTCGGTCGGGGGCAGCCTGTACCGGGTGAACCTCCAGGGACGACGGCAGCTTGTCGCGTCCGCCTGTGTCGCTGGACATACGGAGGTGTGCCCTCAGTTCCATATCGCCGGTAGCGAGATCCACTACCGAATAGCGCACTTCGACCCGGACTATCAGGAAATCGCGTATACGACGCAGACGGCCCCCCTCGACCCATAGCTGCAGGCCCCCCGCCCTTGACCCGAGAAAGGTCCTTCTTGCGTTGCCTTGGGCAAAGCGGTATGCTGACAGTCAAGGAAGGTTGGCTCGGTCAAAGGTGTGCGCCGGCGGTCTACTGAACCGGCACCACCCGCCTGCGTACAGGTCACATCGGCGTACGACGGGACCGGGCCCGATGGACCGATGATCCCGAGTACCTGAAGTCGCTCGTGCGCCGGACTCTGCGCTCCACACAGAGCGGGCCGCGCGAGGAGACGGTATGGGCAACAAAGAACGCATCTTACAAACCAGGCATGAATGAGGAGGTCAGAGAATGGAACGACGAAAGATAGTAGCGGCAGGACTGGTCCTGCTGGCGGCGTTGTCGGCCCACGGCGCCGTGCCGGCCACACTGCCGGAGACGGCGGCCCAATTCACCCCGGCGTCCCCGACCTCGGCCGACACGCTGGCCCTGACGCTTTCGGGCACATGGCCGAATTCGTGCGTACCCCAGACGTTCCGGGTCCTGGTCGTTTCCGGTGACAGCCTCTGGATCGACCTGCTGCTGCCCGGCTGGGACCTCGGCAGCGATTGTGAACCGTTGATGTGCCTGCAGGTGCTATCACCGTGGCAACTGACCGGGCCCGTGCCGGCCCTCCCGCCCGGATCGTATGACGTGTTCCTCCGCGCGGTGGACTGCGAGGAGGCGGGCGAGTATGTGCAGATCGGGGTCCTTCCGGTGGCCCCCGGCGTCGATGGCGCTCTTTCCGAGCGTTTCGCCCCCGGCGAACGCATCGTGCTGCTGGAGGACGATCCGTTCGGTGGCTTCGGGCTCAAGGCCGGACAGGCAGGCACGGTGATCTGCTGTGACAGCGAAGACTGTTCCGGCAATATTCTCGTCAGTTGGGATCTGTGGACCAACGGCAAGCTCGAACCGGTCCCGTGCGCCAACGCCGCCGAAACCCTGTATCCGGCGAATTCGGCGATCTGGATGGATCCCGAACAGGTCCGCCTCGGCCGACACTTCAATCAGTGCGGCACCATTCGAAAGGGTCTGCAAGGCTGCGTCCATTTCGAGGCCGACGACGGCAAGACGTACAACGTGATCGCATCCGGCGAGATGTATTCGACGCTGGACAGCGGCGGGGCCGTGGCGTTCGACGGGCGGGTCCGCGTGCGAGGCCTGCTGAACACCACACCGCCGAGGCCGGATGAGCTGAGGCTCTGCCTGCAGCAGGATGGCGACATCTTCCATCCGACGATTTCCCTCTGTCCTCAGGCCGGCCCTGCTCCCGACCCCGATCCCAAGCCGGACCCCGATCCGGAACCCAAGCCCGATCCCGAGCCGACACCTGGACCGGACAGCATCCTGATCAATATCGGCGGCAGTCCCCTGCTGCTCCAGCAGGTTCCGATGTCCTCCGGCTCATACGCCGGATGCGCCGATATCACCGTCCAGTTGAACTTCCAGGCGCAGCTCTCGGTCGAGATCACCCCCGCCGACGGCGTGGGCGGAACCTGGACGGGCACGTTGAATCCCGACATCGTCGGACCGGGCGAAGTGACCACGGAACTGTGCATTGAGGTCGTCGGCCTCAATATCGGCGCGATTGGACCCGGAAAGGACATACAGGTCGCCACGGTCACATTGATGGCGGCGCCTGCCTTCTGACATCGACGCGAACGGAGATGAGCGGCGGCATTTCACGGCTCGACACACATCGGGCTGTGAAATGCTGCTGCCACGCGCGCTTCACGCGATGCGGCGACCGACACCTTGACGATCAGGGATGACCCCAAGATGCGCGAAACCGCGATTGACGCTCTGGTATTCGATCTCGATGACACGTTGGTGGTGGAGAAGGAGTCGGCGGCCGCCGCCTTTCTGCATGCGTGCCAACTGGCCGCCGAGCGCTGCGGTCTTGACCCGGCTGCCCTGCACTCTGCCGTAAAAGAGACGTGTAGCAATCTCTGGCACCATCAGAGCCCCGCCCGCGCCTATGCCGTCGAGGTGGGCATCAGTTCGTGGGAAGCCCTCTGGTCGCGATTCGAAGGCGAGCGTGAGGACCTCGCGCTGCTACGCAACTGGGCGCCGAGCTACCGACGCGATTCGTGGCGGAACGCGCTGCGTCTCCACGGCGTCGATGACGTTGATCTGGCCGCCGAACTGGCGAACGCCTTCATCGCGCATCGACGCGCCCATCACGTCGTGTACGACGACGTTCGCCCTGCGCTGGAGCGACTGTGCGGGCGATACCGCATGGCCCTGCTGACCAATGGAGCCTCAGACCTCCAGCGGGAGAAGATCGCGGGGGCGGGACTGGCCCCCTACTTCCATGAGATCCTTGTTGCGGCCGATATCGGCATTGCCAAGCCGGACCCGCGCACCTTCCGCGCCCTGCTCACGCGTCTGGGAATCGAACCGCAGGCTGCCGTGATGCTCGGTGACAGCCAGAGCAGGGACATCCAGGGCGCTGCGGCCATCGGGATGCGCACTGTCTGGGTCAATCGCGCGGGCGTCCCGCGCCGCGACGGGGTCGCGTGCGATCTCGAAGTGGCCAATCTCACCGAATGTGTCGAATGGATCACCGCCCAGGCCGCCGTGTGTTGACAGCCATCGCAAGGCCTTCCTATCATGGGCAGGTCGGAAGAGATTGTGCCGTGTGTTGTGAAGGAGAAGCCGGAATGAAACGGTTGCACTTTCTTGAGGGCAGACGCCTGTTGGCGAGTGTCGTCATACTGCTGCTGATGGGCGGCTATGCCTTTGCCGGACAACCATCTGTCGAGGATGGCCTGATCGCTTCACCCGAGCCGGACTGGCCCCAGTGGCGGGGTCCGCGCCGGGACGGCATCTGCGAGGAAACGGGCCTGCTGGCACAGTGGCCTGAGGGCGGGCCAAAGCGTCTCTGGACCATCGACGGACTCGGCAAAGGCTGGTCCAGCCCGATCATCGTGCGCGATCGCCTCTACATCACGGGCGACGTGGGCGAAGACCTGGTGATCTTCGCCTTTACGCTGGACGGCACTTCGGTATGGCGCACCACCAACGGGGCCTATTGGAAGAACCCGTACCCCGGCGGGCGCGCGTGCGGCACGTACTCCGAGGGCCGGCTGTACCATATGAACGCGCACGGCCGCGTGGCGTGTCTCGACGCCGCATCGGGCAAGGAACTGTGGGCAGTGAACGTGCTGGATCGCTTCGAGGGCAAGAACATCACGTGGGCGATGAGCGAGTGCCTGCTCGTCGACGGCGCGAATGTCATCGTCACCGTCAGCGGCAAAAGAGCCCTGATGGCGGCACTGGACAAGCGAACGGGCAAAACAGTCTGGACCACGCCACCGCTCGAAGACGACGCCGTCTCGCACAGCTCGCCGATCCTGGTGCGTCACGGCGGACGCAGGCAGATCATCAACTGCTCGGCCGCCCACGGCTTCGGCGTCGACGCCGACACGGGCGAGTTGCTCTGGACGGTGCCGGTGAAGAACCGCTACGGCACCAACGTCTCGACGCCGATCTATGGCTCGGGCCGTGTCTTCTTCATGACGCCCTACGATTCACTGGGCCGGCAGTATCAGCTCGTCGGCGAGGAAACCGCCTTTGAGGCCAGACTGACGTGGCAGTCCTTCATCGACGCCGTCACGGGCTGTGGCGTCCTCGTCGACGGCGTCCTCTACGCCGCCGGCTACACCCGGCCCAAGTGGTGGTTCGGATTCGACTGGAACACGGGCGCGACAAGATATGAGATGGAGGATTTCACCACAGGCGCCGCCATCTACGCCGACGGGCGACTGTACATCCTCGACGAACAAGGCAACGTCGGCCTGATCCGACCAACACCCGACGGCCTCGACATCGTCGGGCGGTTCAGCCTGACCGAGAAACGCACGCGCGACGCCTGGGCCCATCCGGTTCTGCTCGACGGCCGGCTCTATCTGCGCTATCACGACACGCTGTCGTGCTACGACGTGCGACAGCCGTGACAGGCGCTATTCGATGCCGAGTTCCTTCTGGATCTTCTCCAGCGGCACGCCCTTGGTCTCGGGCATCATCGCGATCACCCAGATCAACTGGAGCACCATCATCCCGGCGTAGAAGGCAAAGACGCGCGCCCCCGCCTGACTGGCGCCGGGGGCGTCCGGGCGGCCCACCAGCATGGGGAAGGTCCACGAGATCGCCGCGCACATGAACCAGTGCGTGAACGAGCCCAGCGCCTGTCCTTTGGCGCGAACCTGCGTCGGGAAGATCTCGCTGATGAACACCCAGATGACCGCGCCCTGTCCGAAGGCGTGCGAGGCGATGAACAGCAGGAAGCAAGCCAGGACGATCGCGCCGCCCCGCTCGGTGTGAAATGCCCACGCCACGGTGCCGAGGCTGAGAATGTAGCCCAGCGAGCCGACGAGCATGAGCTTCTTGCGGCCGAACTGGTCGATGATCGCGATGGCCAGCATCGTAAAGACCAGGTTGGTCGCGCCGACGATCACGCTTTGCAGACGCGCGAAATCGGCGCTGGCGCCGGCCAGTTCGAAGATCCGCGTCGAGTAGTAGAGCAGTGCGTTGATGCCCGAGAGCTGGTTGAAGGCGGCAATCAGAAAGGCCAGCAGAATGGGCTTCAGGTAGATCTTTCGGAAGAAGGGCTCGCCGATGCTGTGGTGGGCCAGCTCGATGGATTTCTGGATCTCCTGCATCTCCAAAGCCACATCCTCGGCGCCGAGTCGTTCCAGGATGCCGCGCGCTTCATCGGCGCGGCCCTGGGCCATCAGCCAGCGGGGGCTGGGCGGATTGCCCAGCAACAGCAAGAAGAACCCCGCCGCCGGGAAGGCCTCGATCCCGAACATCCAGCGCCATTCGATCTCACCGAGGTTCAGGGTCCCGATGATGTAGTTGGACAGAAAAGCCAGCAGGATGCCAAAGACGATGTTGAACTGGAACAGGGCCACCAGGCGGCCCCGGCTGCGGGCCGGGGAGATCTCCGCGATGTAGATCGGCCCGACGACCGACGAGCCGCCGACCGCCAATCCGCCAAGGAACCGCGCGATCACGAACGACCACCAGTCCCACGCGAAGGCGCTGCCGACGGCCGAAACGAAATACAGCACAGCCAGCAGGCTCAGCGTCTTGCGACGTCCGAGGACATCCGACGGTTTGCTGCTCAGCCACGCGCCGAGGATCGTGCCGATCAGGGCGCTGGCGGTGGTGCATCCGTGCCAGAAGCCCGGCTTGCCCATGAAGGCAAGGCCGCTCATGCCGGCCGCCAGCGAGTCATACGTGCCCGCGAACAACTCCTGGAGCGTCTGCTCGGCGCCCGAGATCACGGCGGTGTCGAAACCGAACAGCAAACCTCCGAGGGAGGCCACAACGGCGCTTCTGAGCAGCAGGTCCTTCTTCATGCGTCGATCTCCTGACCTTCACAGACGTCCATCCGATCCCAAACGCCGGAAAGATTAGCAGATCGTCGGCCGCGCGACCAGCGGCAACCTCGTGGAATGTCCATCGCCATACTACCGTTACCGCAGGTGCGACTGCGGCCTTTAGTGGGTAGAGCAGGAAGGCAACGAACCGTCGTTTTGGGAGATTGGACGATGAAACGCACGCTTCTGATCGCAGTCGTATGCACCGCCGCCCTGGCTCTGAGCGGTTGCATGTCTTTCCGCTACGAGGAGCACCACAGCCACCGCCGGCCCCGCGTCGTACACGCGCCGGTCGTCACGGTCGTCGAGGTCGTCCCCGCCCCGCCGGGGCGACCGCATCGGCCCGGCCCACATCGCGGTCATCGTCGCTGACCGAGGGCCGCAGGGTGAACCACGCACACCATTGGTGCCTCGATTGCGTGTGGAGCACGCCCTGCGGTGGACAGGGCCGTCCCCCAATGGCGGCGGCCCCCATCCAGGCGCGGTCAGCTTGCGAGAAAGAAGAGAAGAGCGGCCAGTACGGAAATGACGCCGGCGCAGACGGTCAAGGCCAGCGCGAGTGTCCAGGCATAGCGCCGGTTCATCTTCGAGATCACATACTTGAGATAGCGGTCGCTGGCGGCAAACGTCCGGCTCATCTGAAGAATGCCTTCGGTGTTGCTGATCGTGTTGTGATTGAGCCGGTCGAGCGTTCCCTTGAACTTGACGAAGCTCTCGGCCAGTTGCACGTCGGTGTCGGCAGCGGCCGCGAGCTGATGGTTGATCGAGGTCAGCATCTCGGTCTGACGGGCCGTCTGCTGCGGAATCTGTCCCACCGCATCGATGAATTGTTGGTCCTTCAGGGATGTGGTGCGCATCTGTTCGAGCAGACGCGTGGTCAACTGCCGCTGGTTCTCCACCGACGCCGGCAGGCTTTCCAGGGACTTGGGCAGGTCCCGCACGCGGTCCATCAACTCCTCGTGCTGGGCGAGCTGGCAGTTCAGGTGCTCGTTGATCTGCCGAAGCTGGTCCACCAGGCGGTTGATGCCCTCATGAAGCTTCTCGGCGGGGTCACGATGGTCCAACGAGGTGACGGGATTGACCACGACCGGACCGCTCGCAGCGTTGGTCGAGCGAGCGTCCGAGAAATCGCCGTCGGCATCGAACCCACAGGCGATCAGCCCGTCGTCGTTCAACGCCGGCTCGCAACAGCCCGCCTCTTCATAGCGATGAGACCGCAGCCAACTGCTCGTTCCCGTCAGAATCTCTTTCAACGTCATTCGCTGTGCTCCTAACCCCGAGACTTATTCCTTCGTCGCTGCCAGGATCGCGACCTGTCAGCGGCGAGATTCTCATCGGATTGCCGTTCGGTTTCTCTTGAGCGAATATCCACCTCCCGGCCCAGCACCGCCGGCTACCGCGATTTCCAGGCCACAATCGCCGCTTTTTCCCGTGCGATTTCTCCGCGATGTCACGCCGAGATCGCCGAGAGAGCCTCTGGAAGGCTCCCTTGCCGTCGGAACAGCTATCACTCCTGCAAACGGACGTTTTTTAGGACGTGACAGCGGCCGCCAGCGAGGCCCTTGTACGGCTCGGCGGAAACGGTACAATACCGCCCGAATGCACAACTGTCGGCCATTAGGAGACATACGAAGATGAAGCTGGTGACGTATCGACGCAACGGGGTGGTTTCCTGCGGCCTCGCGACGGATCGCGGCGTCGTGGATATTCCGTCGGCCTGGCCCAATCGGGATGGCCCGCAGAGCGTCATGGACATTCTCCGGCGAGGCTCAGCCTGTCTGGACGTTCTGGCACGGCTGGCCCAGACCAAGGAAGCGGTCCCGCTCGACGCGGTGACACTGCTGCCTCCCCTGCCGCAGCCGGGCAAGCTCCTGGCCCTGGCCGGCAACTACGCCGAGCACATCAAGGAGGCGTCGCAGAGTCGGGGCTTTGAACTGGGCCTGTCCGACTCGCCGCGCTGGACCACTGTGCCGCGACCGTTCCTGATGCCGGCCAACGTCGTCTGCGGACCGGGCGAGACGATCCCCTGGCCCGCCTACAGCAAACAGATCGACTATGAGCTTGAGCTGGCCGTCGTGATCGGGAGCAAGGCGAAATGCGTCGGCGCCGACCGCGCCCTGGACTGCATTGCAGGGTACATGATCGCCAACGACGTCTCCGCCCGCAGCGTGACATTCAAGGAGGGCCGGGGCAAACGGCCGTGGGACGAGTTCTACGACTGGCTGGGTGGCAAGTGGGCCGACGGCTTCCTGCCCACGGGGCCGTATCTGGTCACGAAGGACGAGGTTGCCGACGTCCAGAACCTGCACATGGTCCTGAAGGTCAACGGGCAGGTCCGCCAGGACGCCAATTCCTCGCAGATGATCTACCCCGTCGCGGATATCGTCTCGTTCCTGAGCCATCTGATGACGCTGGAGCCGGGCGATGTGATCTGCACGGGCACCCCGTCCGGCGTGGCCATCGCCACCGGCAACTTCCTCCAGGCCGGCGACGTGATCGAAGGCGCCATCGACGGGCTCGGGACCCTCACCAACACGCTGGGCCCGCGTCCCGAGACGTTCTACGAGCCGCTGAAGCGGTAGCCCGACGCGCCCTATCCTGCCGGTGCAGGCGACAGGATGGGGCCGAGCCACTGGGACAGGCCGGAGAGCGTCATCTGCACCGCCACCGCCGTAACGATCAGACCCGTGATGCGGATCAGCGGACCAAAGGCGTGAAGCCGTTCGAGAATCCGACCGATCCACAGCGACATCAGCATGACCAGGAAATTGACGGCCAGCGCCACGGTCAATGATATCATCGTGATGGCGATACCCTGCGTTGCGGCAAACGAAATAGCGGCCGTGATGGTGCCCGGACCGGCGATCAGCGGCGCCGCCAGCGGAACGATCGAGATATCCGTGGCCCGGTGAAAATCCTGCTCGTAGAACCGCCCTTTCCGGACGGCCGTCAAGCCGATGATGAACAGGATCACGCCGCCCGCCACCTGCAGGGAGTAGATCTCGACGCGAAACACCTCGTGCAGCAGGAAGTGGCCGATGCCGGAGAGCACCAGCAGGATCACCAACGCCACCGACGAGGCTGTCACCGAGACCTTTAACAATTCCGCCCGCGAGTACGGCGGGTCCATGGACGACAGAAGGAAGACCTTGCTGGGCGGATTGATCAACGCCAGAAAGTACAGCGACGTCTGTACGAATGCCTCCGCGCTCATACGCAATGTCCGAGATTCCCGTTCCTGTCCGAACGACCATCACCTTGTTGACGATACACGTTGTCGCGTACAATCACACGGTCCCGGTCCGATGTCAACTGGAAAGCCATCCTTTCGCTCGCCACCGACACGGAGAATCCTGGACAATCGGGGACGACGCCTGTGGCCTCGGGGCCGAGCGGCGTCAAACAGGCGGGAGAATCTCAACTCATCCGGAGCAACATCTCACAGAGGAAGTCCTCGACAATCAGTTCCAGTGCGATGGGCAGCAGGACCAAGCTGGCCGTCAGCCACCGCTGTCCCAGCCGGCCAGTAACCCAGGATGGCCTTCGTCCGTGAACGGGCAAGAGCCCCGAGAAATGCCGAGATCCAACAGGCGCCAACTGCGCACCAGCCGACTCTCTTGCTTCCTGTGCCGAGCGCTGCGATAGGCTGGTCAGCCCTTCGAACAGGATGAACACAGGCATTACCACAAGCCAGTTCACCCAATCCGACAATTGTGTCAGCAGCCCGCACACGATGAGAAATGCGCCGACTCGTGGCCAGAGCAGGCCAGAGGTATCGGATCGGGCCAACACATGGCGGCCGAACCGGACGCCGTGCAGGGACCAGAGTCTCGTCACGACACCCGCGACGACCAGCGCAGAACCAACGGCCGCATACGGCGAAATCGGCTCGTGGAACGGCAGCAACTCGTGGGGTTTCTCCCCGTCAACCACGTTCTCAACGATACACACAGCGATGAGCAAAGAGACCACGAGATACCGTGCTCTGACGAGCAGGGGCAGAACAACTTCGCGACCCCGTCTTCGCCACAGCCCCCGAAGTCTGGCCAGCGATAGCGCACCCAGGACCAGCACGCCGTAGCTCTTCATGAAAAGGAGCAACTTTCCGGCGCCTTCGGAGATACCCATGCCGACCGGCAAGCCGACAATCCCGGCCCACACGAGCCATCCCTCGAACGGCAAAGGGCGATCTGCCCATTTCCATTTGCGGATGAGGCGCATCCCCAGCCAACCGGCGAGCAGGCCTATGGCCGCACCCGTCAGGACGTCCGAAGGATAGTGGGCCAGTGACGTGACTCTCAGAGCGGCCACCCCGCCGGCGGCGCCGAGCAGCGCCGCACCCAGCGGCCACACCAGCGTCGGCGCCACCGCACCCGCTACGGCGAACACCGACGCCGCATCACCTGAGGGGAAGGACAAATGACGGGAGGTCTTCTGCAGTGGAACGCCCGCCTTCTGTGCCTTCAAAACCGAATAGGGTCGGGCCCGGCCGACGGCCAACTTCAGCGGAGTCACAGCCGCCCCGACAATAATGAGGGCCAGGATGGCGCCCAGGACGTCACGCCGTCGCCCGCAAGCCGCAAACCAAGCCAACAGCAGCCATATCAGGACCCATGCTTTGCCCAGCCAGGTGAACAGCTCCACCCAGAGGTTGTCATCCGGGTCTATCCCGCGATCGACCACCCATGAGATGGCTCTTTGGTCGAGCCCCGCCCATGAAGCCAGGGCGGCCACCGACAGAATGAACGCCAGCCCCAGGAAGAAGCGGTTCCAGCGCAGAGCAACCGGTTCGGACGACAAAGACGACGAAGATAACATCATTGCTGCTCCAGGTTCCGCAATAGAACCAGCACCTCAACGTACTTGCCCTTGGAGTAGTTGAAGCCTTTCACAGCGGACAACTCTTCGACAGGCAATTGCCCCAGTTCCTCTCGAATCTGATCCAATCGATCCCGGGGTATGACCAGGATTCCGGGGCCCGGACGAACGGTCCATTCGAGCACGCCTTCCGGACTATTCAGGTACTCAATGGTCCGGCCAAGATAGAAATTCAGGGTCGGCTCACCATACTTGTAGGCCGAGACGGGTACGCCCGGCCCGGTGCGGGTGTTCACCGCGTGCGCCAGGGCCGGTGAAATCTTCACTTGCTCCAGGGCCGGCAATACACCGGCCTGGAGCGGCACTTGAAACGCGGCCATTCCAACGATCAGAATGACGGCGCTTCGCTGCACCCGGTCGGCAAGGTGTTCACGGATCGCCAGCACGGCCATGGCCAACACTACCAGGCCACCCACCGCGCCCCACCCGCGCAGGCCCGGGACCGCCACGAACCACGGGCCGATCATCAACCCCAGCCCGATGGCGCCGGCAACCGGGCCGAAGAACCATACGCCCCCACGCAGCCAGTTCCTATCACGCGAGGTCAGGAGACCGGTCCGAGCCGCAGCGATGGTCCCGGCCACAATGAGGGCCAGGGCCGGCCAGATAAATACGATGTAGTGCGGCAGTTTCGTCGCCGCCAGACTCATCGCGACAAACGGCGGCAGGATCCAGCCCAGGAACAGTCGCCTGCCGGACGGTCCCCCGATTCTCCCGCCGGCCAATGCAGACAACGCGCCGGGCAGGTGGAGAGTCCACGGGAAAAACCCACCGATGACCACGGGAATATAGTAAGGCAAATAGAGAAGGAAGTTGCCGCCATGATGCTCCATCGGCCTCAGGGCCCGCCCGATCACATGCCGGCCGATGAACACGCGAAGGAACTCGCCCTCCGTCGCGGCGCTGGCCGGTACGGCCCAGGCACAGAAGATGACTCCGCCGATGACGACGCTGGCGGCGATCAGCGCGAATGACGCCGGCCGGACCGTTGGTTCCTTCCGCTCCAACAGGAGGACCGTCAGGATGGCCAGCGCCGGCATCAGCCCCATCGGTCCTTTCACCAGCATCGCAAGACCCGTCAACAGACCGATCCCGATCGCATGGGCCGGGCGGATCCCACCCTGTCGCGTGCCGGCAAAGACCGCCATCGCACCGATCGTGAATGGCAGCAGGATGGCATCCGACGTAGCCGCCGCACCGATCACGAGCATCTGCAATGTGGACGCCAGGATCACCATGGCCCACAGCCCCGCTTGGCGCCCGAGCAAACGGCGGCCGATACCGAATGTCACGCCACAAGTTACGGCGGTGCCGAGAATGCCGAACAGGCGGCAGGCCAACTCCGTCGGCCCCAGGACGCGGATCGCCAGCGCCATCAGCCAGTAGGTCAGCACCGGCTTGTCGGGCCAGGTCTCGCCGTTGAAGGTGATGGCCATGTAGTTGCCCGAATCGAGCATCTCGACGGCGGCTCGGGCGAACCGAGGCTCATCGCGATCCCACAGCGTCGTGCGACTGCCGAGCAGCAGGTAACTCCCGAGAATCACCAGCAGTCCCGCGGCCACAACCACCCACTCTTTTTCAGAAACCCATCGTGTCTTCGTGAATGCCGGTGCCATGACTTCCTGCTCATGCCTTGAACGGATAGATGGAGATTCGGTGCCCCGTGTTGCCGTTAGCATAGCGAAACACATGCCGCTTGACAAGCGTCAGAGCGCCACAGCGGACTCACGCCAGCAAAACGTGTGGACAGATGGCGGATGCTCCGATACGCTGTTCGCGTGCCTCTCGTGGCGGATCATGAAGTCCTGTCTTGAAAGGGTGGTTTCGATGCGAAACGTCAGCCGAACAATGCCTGTGATCGCCGTCGTCCTCTCGATGGTTGTCTGTGGAGCCTGGAGCAATCTTTCAAGGGCCCAGGACATCCCGTTGCCGGAGCACCCGCGGCCCGACTTCGAGCGGCCGCTGTGGATCAATCTGAACGGCCCATGGCAGTTGGGCTTCGACAAGGAGGACGCGGGACTGGCGGGCAACTGGTCGTCCGGCAGGACGGAGTTTCCGTTGTCGATCATGGTGCCGTTCCCGTGGGGCTCGGAGCTGTCCGGCGTTGAGGACCAGGCCGATATCGCCTGGTACAAGCGGACGATCCGCGTGCCCGCCGACTGGAAGGGAAGCCGCGTTTTCGTTGTGGTCGGCGCCTGCGACTGGCTGACGACCGGCTGGCTCGACGGCCGGAAGGTCGGCAGTTTCCAGGGCGGGTACACGCCGTTCGAGTTCGAGCTGACCGACTACGTCAAGTGGGGCCAGGACCAAACCCTCGTGTTGCGCGTCGATGATACGCCGCATCCGTTCAAGCTCGAAGGCAAGCAGGGCTACGGCCCCGCCAAGGGCATCTGGCAGACGATCTACCTGGAGGCCCGGCCCAAGGTCGCACTGGAAACCGTACACTTCGTGCCGGACATCGACGCGGGCAAGGTCACCGTCAAGGCCACGCTGAACCAGCCGGCGCCCGACGCGATGCGTCTGGCGATCCAGTTCAAACCCGAAGATCGCCCCGCAGGCGCCGCGCAGACGACCGTCGCCAAGGGACGCAAGGAGATCGAGTTCGAAGTGCCCATCAAGCCGATGCGGCTCTGGTCGCTCGAAGACCCGTACCTCTACGAGGTCAAGGCCGTCCTGTCGGGCCAGGGGGCCGAAGACGTCGTCTCGACCTACTTCGGGATGCGAAAGATCAGCGTGGTGAACCTTCCCGGGACGGATTATCCCTACATCGCGCTGAACAACAAGCCCATCTACCTGAAGCTGTCACTCGACCAGGCATACCACCCCGAAGGGTTCTACACATTCCCAAGCGACGCGTTCATGCGCGACGAGATCCTGCGGTCGCGCCAGATCGGGCTCAACGGCCAGCGCATCCACGTCAAGATCGGCATCCCGCGCAAGCTCTACTGGGCCGACAAGCTGGGCATCCTGATCATGGCCGACGTGCCCAACAGTTGGGGCCAACCCGACGCCGACATGCGCAACGAGACAGAGGTCGCCCTTCGCGGGATGATCCGGCGGGACTTCAACCATCCGTGCGTCTTCAGTTGGGTGATTTTCAATGAGACATGGGGGCTGCGAACGGGCGACCAGGGCTACACGCCACAGACGCAGGAGTGGGTGGCCTCGATGGTGCGCCTGGCCAGGCAGCTCGACCCGACCCGGCTGGTGGAAGACAACTCGCCCTGCAACTACGACCATGTCCTGACGGACATCAATAGCTGGCACGCCTATCTGCCCGGCTACAAGTGGACCGAGCACCTGGCCCAGGTCACGCGTGACACCTACGAGGGCTCGACGTGGAACTACATCGGCGGCCGGAAGCAGGGCAAGGAGCCTCTGCTCAACAGCGAGTGCGGCAACGTCTGGGGCTATGAAGGCAGCACGGGCGACGTGGACTGGAGCTGGGACTATCACCTCATGATGGACGCGTTCCGGCGGCATCCGAAGGTCTGCGGCTGGCTCTATACCGAACATCACGACGTAATCAACGAATGGAACGGATACTGGCGGTTCGACCGCTCCGAGAAGTTCACGGGGATGGAGGAGCTGATGGGCGGGATGAGCCTTCGCGACCTGCACGGCGATTTCTACGTGGCCCTCAGCGAAGAGCTGTGCCAGGAAGTCAAGCCGGGCGCGAGCGTGGAGGTCCCGCTGTACGTCTCGTTCCTGACCGACGCCCAGGCGGGCCAAGCCCTGACCCTGCGAGCCAGCCTGCGGGGCTGGGACAGCCTGGGCCGCGAACGCAGTTTCGGCCGTATCCAGCGGCGCACCATCCCGTACCGCGCATGGCACTGCGGGGCCATCGAACCGCTCGAAGTGACGATGCCCGATGAACCGGCGGTGGTCGTATTGGCCGTGCAGATCGAGGACCAAGCCGGCGTCGTGCTCGCAAGGAACTTCACCACGTTCGCCGTACGCGACGGCGCCCAGCCGCGACAGGAGACGCGGACGCAGCGAGACCGAACGGTGAAGCTGGTACGCATCGAGCCCAAGAGTTTTGTCAAAGCCGAATGGCCCGTCAAGCAATGGAACGTGTTCGATGGACTCAAAGTCAACGGAGCCGGCGCAGGCTATTTCGAGTACCGTCTGCCTTGGCCACAGGACCTCGACGCCGATGATATCGAGACGGCCAGCTTCCGGGCGGAGATCTCGGCCAAGCAGCTCTTCGGCAAGGACAAGGAAGGCGCCGGCAAGCAGGAAGGCGACTTCATGCGAGGCAAAGGCACGCACGACCCCAGCCTGAACCCGAATTCGTATCCAATGACGGACGAGACCGTGTATCCCAGCGCGGTCCGCATTCGAATCGGCGGCGAGGCGGTCGCAACGGTCGATCTGCCCGACGATCCGGCCGACCATCGCGGGATCCTGTCCTGGCACGCACAGAAGCGCGACGGCAAACTCAACGAGGCCGGCTCCTATGGGTACCTCGTCACCGCCCAGATTCCGGGGCCGGTCCTCCGCAAGGCCGCCCGTGAGGGCGCGATCGTGATCCGCCTGGAGGCCGACGAGGCCCTCGCCGGCGGCATCGCCATCTACGGCGAGCGGTTCGGCCGCTACCCGCTGGACCCGACGCTGGCTTTCGTAATGAAGTAGATCGACGCCGACGTGACACAGTGCGTTTTCGCAAGGCCGCGCATACAGGCGCGGCCTCTGTGGCATCGTACGAAAGAGAGAGGCCTTTCATGAAGACCGGTCGGATCGCCCTGCTGTTCTGTCTGTGCATCTGTCTGCAAACCTTCGGCGCCGAACTGCCGTTGGCGCCGGCGGTCGAGTGCCACCCCCGCAGCGGTCTGCCCAACGTGCTGGCAAAACTCCGGGCGGGTCGGGAGGTGCGGATCGGCTACCTTGGCGGAAGCATCACAGCCCAGGCGGGCTGGCGACCCAAGACGCTGGCGTGGTTTGCCGAGCAGTTCCCGCAGGCCAAGGTCAGTGAGATCAACGCCGCGATCGGCGGGACCGGTTCGGACCTCGGCGTGTTCCGGCTCGCACACGATGTGCTGGTCCACAAGCCCGACCTGCTGTTCGTGGAGTTCGCCGTCAACGACGGCGGCGCGCCGCCCGAGCAGATCTATCGCTGCATGGAAGGCATCGTCCGGCAGACCTGGAGGAACGATCCGGCCACGGACATCTGCTTCGTCTACACCCTCGCCGGCAACATGCTGCAAACGCTCCAGGAAGGCCGGTTCCCGCGCTCGGCCAGCGCGATGGAGAAGATTGCCGAGCACTATGGCATCCCCTCGATCCACATGGGCGTGGAAGTGGCACGACTGGAGAAGGAAGGCAAACTGATCTTCCAAGGCCCGAAGCCTGCGACCGAACAGCAGAAGGCGGCCCTGGGCGAGAAGATTCTGTTCTCGCCCGACGCGGTCCATCCTTACACCGACACGGGACACCAGCTCTATCTCGACGCGGTCGTGCGCTCGATGGCCAGGATTCGAGACGCAGGCAGACCCGGGCCGCACCCGCTGGGCGATCCGTTTATCGCTGACAACTGGGAGAAGGCCAAAATGGTCCCCTTGAGCCGGGCCGGACTCAGCGAGGGTTGGACGAGGCTGGATTTCCAGACCGACGCGATGGCCAAGCGGTTCGGCGACAGGTTGCCGGAGGTGTGGAAGGCGGACAGACCTGGCGAGTCGATCCGGTTCCGCGTTCGCGGCAGCGTGATCCGCATCTACGATCTGGTGGGTCCCGATTGCGGACAGATCACCATCCAGGTGGATGACGAACCCGCCTATGTGCAACCGCGTTTCGACGCCTACTGCACGTACCACCGGCTCAGTTGCCTGACCGTTGGCAAAAACATGGACGCGCGTGAACACGAGATCACCCTGACGATCCATCCCGAGCAGCCGGACAAGGCCAGAATCCTCAGCCAGCGAAACGAGACGATGGACGACCCGAAGCGATTTGACGGGACGACCTGGTACGCCGGAGCCATCCTGGTCCTGGGCGACTTGCTGAACTAACCACCAGACAAAGCGGCAAAGGTGCATGTTGACAGGCCCCATCGATGACGATATGCTTGGTTGCATGCGGCTGGTCGGACTCGTGCTGGAAAGAGACGGACGTGGCCGGTGTTGGGACGTTTGGGAAGACCACGAGAGTCTATGCAGTCGCCGGAGACGGTCAATCCCTGCATCACCTGCGGGGCGTGCTGTGCCTACTATCGCGCATCGTTCTACTGGGCCGAGGCCAACGACAGCCCCGGCGGGACCGTGCCCGTCGAGCTGACCGAGAAGCTCAACGATTTTCGCCGGGTCATGCGGGGGACGAGCCAGAAGAATCCGCGTTGTGTCGCCCTGCTCGGCGAGATCGGCAGGAGCGTCGGGTGCAGTATCTACGAGATGCGTTCGTCCGTCTGCCGGGATTTCGACGTCTCCTGGATCCACGGGGTCCGCAACGAACGGTGCGACCAGGCCCGTATCGCCTGGGGCCTCGAGCCGCTGCCCGCTTCGATCTTCACGCCGCAGGCCAGTCCGGACGATCCCGAGCACACCGCCCCGCCGAACCGGCCCCCGCTGCCTCGCGCCGCCTGATCGCATCACCAAGAGAAATCCTGGAATCACCGGGCAGGAATGAACACCGGCCGCAGTGGGGGCGAATAATCATTCGCCCGTACATAGGAATGGAACCTGGGCCAGGAGAGATGTGCCATGAACAAGGGGATCGTGTGTGTGTTGTCGGTTTCGGTTCTGGGTTTGTGCACGTCCTGCAAAGACAAGACGCCGGAGACGACCGGGGCAGCTGTCGCCGAGGCTGAGACGGCGTCCCCGGCGGCAATCGGACCGGTCCATCAGTTCGAGTTGAACGACATCGACGGCGTGCCTGTGAAGCTGGGGGCTCATAGCGGCAAGGTCCTGCTGCTCGTCAACGTCGCCAGCCAGTGCGGCTACACGCCGCAATACGCCGGCCTCCAGCAGCTCTATGAGAAGTATCAGGCCGATGGGCTGCTCGTGCTGGGCTTCCCCGCCAACAACTTCGGCTCGCAGGAGCCGGGCACCGAGAAACAGATCAAAGACTTCTGCACGACGAACTACCACGTCACCTTTCCCATGTTCGCCAAGATCTCCGTCCGGGGCGACGACATTCACCCCCTCTACAAGTTTCTCACGGAGGCGTCCCCGACGCACACCGGCTCGCCGGGACCGGTCACCTGGAATTTCAACAAGTTCCTGATCGGCCGTGACGGAACTGTGATCGGCCGCTACGACTCCAAGGTCGAGCCGCTTGGGGCCGAGCTTGTGGATGAAATCGAGAAGGCCCTCGCAGAGACGAGTTGACAGAAGTGCATCGCACGGGCACAGGTCTAATCCCGGCCGTAGGCAAGGAGGACCGTCAAAAGCACCGCGACTTGCAGGATGACCAGCACAAGATTCATAGCCATGTCCTTGATTGGAGATCTTCAGCCATAGCTATAAGGCACAGCACACCGTAGAGGTAACACTTGTGAGGTTGGTAGGGGCGAATAATCATTCGCCCCTACGGTCTATTCTTCAAGCAGTTCTACGATCCACTCTCGCAGATTGTTCTCGTTCGGCGTCAGATAGCGAACGATGCCCTTCTTGTCGATCAGGAAGGATGCTGGTCGCTCATGAACCTGATACAGCCAGTGCGTCGCTCCGGCCGCCACGCCGGGCGGCCGCCCCGGCGGCATCAGGTCGGCCACCAGCACCGGATCGGCGTCGAGGATGCCCGCGATGGGCGCCCCTTCGAAAAGGCCCGTAATGTGGGTCGTAACGAGATCCTGCGCGACGCTCCCGCCGCCGGAAAGATGATTGTAGACCGCGATGACCACCAGCCCCCTCCCACCGAAGTCCGCCAGAAGGCTCCGGATCGTCGCCAGACCCGCGTCGCCATCCATGCGGAAGTCGCGAAACGTCAGAAGCACAACCCGGCCGCGGAGGTCTTTGAGGGCGATCGGCGCGCGATTGAACCACGTCGCGGCAAACAGCGGCGGCGCTTCCTGTCCCAGGGCGCCCCAGCCCTGAGGAACAAGCTGGAAGTCACAGGCGAAATCGTCGGCGGTGGTAGTCCGCGACCATGTGCCGTACGTGGGCACTTCGATCGTGACGGCGACCGGCCGATCGGTCGGCATGTCCGTCAGCGTGTACCCGCCCTCGGCATCGGTCACCATCTCCTGCGTGACTCGCTCGACGCGCACCGTGATAGTCTGACCGATCAAGGGCAGATCGCGTTCGTCGGTCAGGCGTCCCCGAATGATGCCCGACCCGGCTGCACGGCCGGCCAACAGGATATCGCCCGCCGCGGCGACCCCGTCCGGCGTCAGGTCGAGCGACCTGGACTGACCGCTGAGCGTGCCGAGAAAGGCAACGCAGCGGACCCGCGGGCCGACGAACACACCATCGAGGTGGAAGTTGCCCTCCTCGTCACTTATGGTCGCATAGGGCGAACCGCCTTCCCCTCGCCAGCGGTTATCGAGCATCAGAGTTTGCAGGGTTACGCGAGCGCCAGCGACAGGCCTTCGATCCGTGCCGAGCACCCGGCCGAAGATCGCCGCGCCGCCTTCCAGCACGACCGTCAGTTCGGGGCTCTTCGCGTCTTTTCGCCAGATGAACCGTCGGCCGAGCAGGCCCGACTCGTCGCAGGCGACACCGAGTAGGCCGCCCGACGGCTGGAACGCCGGCTCAGGGATCGAGAAAAACGCGGACGGCTCGACATTCGGATCGCCGGCCACCCTTTCCAGGGCGATGAAGCCGGGGATCGGCCGCATCGCGGAATCGACCAGGAAGATATGGATCAGGTTCACCGGCGGCTCGTCCTGAAGCACGGTCGGTCCGACCGGTGCAGGCCCGGCGGGAGGTTCAGCGGCCGGGACCGTTAGATTCGGCTCGGAGGGCGCGGCCGTAGGGAGATCGTTCGGCTCGATCGGCACCGCCCCACCGCCGTCGTCAATGTCGGCGGTCCTATCGGCAGGCTCTTCGGCTCGAACCACGTGCGCTTCGAGATCGGGGCCAGCGCACGGATCGACGGCCCAGACATCGGGACCGGGACGCTCTGCCGGGTCTTGCCCCGCCAGATGGCGCAGGGCCCAGCCTCCCGTGATGGCTGCGACAAGGGCCACCGCCACCGCGGCAAGAGTGAAATACCATCGCCGATCCATGCGTTCCTCAGTGTCGAATGCCTCAGGCCAGGCAAAAAACTCGCTTGAACGCCTTCTGACTACCCTATAGTATCACACTCCGACGGCGTTGTCACCGGTGTGCCGGCAACGGCAGCGCAGACCAACGCCCACAAGCCACGGGGCGGCCAAACGTGAACGAACGGATCGAGCACAAATCGAATCGCCCCCGGCGGGATCGCCTGTACGAGATCATCTTCGAGGCGGACACCCCTGTCGGCAAGTGGTTCGACCTCGTACTGATCGTCGTGATCCTGCTCAGCGTCCTGACGGTCATGCTCGACAGCGTCGCTTCCATCCAGGCCCGGTACGGCCGTTGGCTGTACGCCCTCGAATGGCTCTTCACGATCCTGTTCACCGTCGAGTACATCCTGCGGCTGCTCTGCGTCCGCAACATTCGGCGCTATGCGACGAGCTTCTTCGGCATCGTGGACCTTTTGGCGATCCTGCCGACCTATCTGAACCTGGTGGTGTTCGGCACCCGATACCTGTTGGTGGTCCGCCTCTTCCGCGTGTTGCGCATCTTCCGAATCCTCAAGCTCGGCCAATACACGAAGGAGGCGGGCGTCCTTCGGGCGGCCCTCTATGCGAGCCGGCGGAAGATCGTCGTGTTTCTCTGCTTCGTGCTGACGCTGGTCGTCATCATCGGCTCGTTGATGTACCTGATCGAAGGCCCGGCCAATAGCGGCTTCACCAGCATCCCGCAGAGCGTGTACTGGGCGATCGTGACGCTGACGACGGTCGGCTACGGCGACATCTCCCCCCAGACCCCCCTGGGCCAGTTCCTGGCGTCGATCGTCATGATCCTCGGCTATTCGATCATTGCGGTCCCCACCGGCATCGTCACGGTCGAGTGGTCGCAGGCAAGCATGCGAAAGCAGACCCCTGCCCGCGCCTGCCCCACCTGCGGCGCCCCAGGCCACGACGCCGACGCCCGGTACTGCAAATTCTGCGGCGCCGACCTCTGACGGCGCCCGGCAGGCGACAACACCTTGGCAAGGACCTCTCCCTGCGGTACAATGCGGCCATGACGGCGAAACAATTCTTCGACTGGCAAACAGGGGGCGGCACCAACGACGTCATGCGACTGGTGGATTGCCTCGAACGCGCCGACATCGCCTGGTGCGCCATCGGCGGCGTGGCCGTGAACCATTGGGCGGCCGAACCGATGGTCACACAGGACGTGGACTTCGTCGTCGCGACGGACGCCGTCGAGCGGACGATCTCGCTGCTGGAAGACGCCGGCTTTCGCTCGGAGCGATTCGAATGGTCCGTCAACTTCAAAGGCCGGTCGCGGGTTAGCATCCAACTCAGCACGGAGGAATTCTATCGGGACTTCCCGAGCCGGGCCGTGCCGGCCGACGTGCATGGCATCCTGCTCCGCGTCGCCAGTCTCGAAGATGCGCTGCAAGGCAAGATCAGGGCCTGGAGCGATACCAGCCGCAGGCAGAGCAAGCGAATCAAGGACCTCGGCGACATCGCCCGTCTGATCGAGGCACATCCGCACCTGTGGGACGCCCTGACCAACGAACTCAAACAGCAACTCCAACCACCACACAGGTAGGCCATGCCACAACGGCTTCGCCGCTGTTGGATGCGCAGAAAAAAGGCCCCGGCATGCGACTGACGTCGCGCATGCGCGGGGCCGAGATTGCGTTGGTTCGTTTAGACTTTGGGATGGGTGCCGAGGTACTCGGTCTTGGGCAGCCCGCCGACGAGCGGCATGGCGTACTTGATGTAGGCGTCGGTGACGCCGTTGCCGTCGGCGTTGATGAACGCGTCGGGCATCGACTTGGTCTTCTCAGCGACGTTCTTCAGTTCGGTGCGGAACAGCTCGGCCGCGTAGGCGGCGCCGTCACCGGTGCGTTTGATCGCCACCGAGCCGCTGTCAAACTCCATCGCGTATTTGACCGCCTGTCGGCCGCACCGGCGGGCCTCATCGACATCGACCTTCGATTGCAGTCCGGCATAGCTCCGCTGGAGATACCCGAACGTGTCGGCCCGGACGCGCTTGATCTTGAGCTTGCCCTTGATCTGTCCGGCCAGGAAGTCGGCCAGGGCGCCGGTGCCGGAGAGCTGGATGTTGCCGTGGGCGTCGCGCTCTTCGTTCTCGGCCAGCTTCTCGGTCCAGGTCTTGTGGTCGTGGTCGCACATGCCCTCGCTCACGGCGATCACGCAACGGTTGTATTTCTTGTAGGCGGCCTCCACATCGGCCAGGAACTTGTCCATCGACACGGGCCGCTCGGGCACATAGATCAGGTGCGGGCCATCGTCGTCGCGCTGCTTGCCCAGGGCGGCCGCCGCGGTCAGGAACCCGGCGTGACGTCCCATGAGCACGTCGATCTTGACGCCGGGCAGCGCCCGATTGTCCAGGTCGTCGCCCATCAGCGCCTGCGCGACGAACTTGGCGGCCGTACCGTAGCCGGGGCAGTGGTCGGTCACGAGCAGGTCGTTGTCCACCGTCTTGGGCACGTGGAAGGCGCGGATGTTGTAGTTCGTCTCGTCGGCGACGGTGTTGAGGATGTGGGCGGTGTTGGCCGAATCGTTGCCGCCGATGTAGAAGAAGTACCGCACGTTGCGTTTCTTGAAGACCTCGATGATCTTGCGGCAATACTCGGCGTCCGGCTTATCCCGGCTGGACCCCAGCGCCGACGACGGCGAGGCCGCCACCGTCTCCAGCGTCGCGGCGTCGAGCTTGCCCAGGTCGATGAAGTCGTTCTTGACCATGCCCGCCACCGCGTGCACGGCCCCATAGAGGGTCCCGATCTCGGGGTGCTTGCGAACCTCTTCGATCACGCCGACCAGCGAGGCGTTGATCACGCCCGTCGGTCCGCCCGACTGCCCTACGACTGCGTTGCCTTTCAGCGATTCTGCCATGTCAATGGGTCTCCCATAGTGGATTTCAGCATTCGATCCTGATACGGACGGGCTATTATACCGGTTGACCGTCGGTTCTCAACCCCCCACCGCCCAAAAACGGGCAGCGGGCGGCATCAACGGAGGAACCAACTGCGGACCTTGAGGAACAGGAGTTCTTCGCTGCTCAGGGCCGCTCTCTCGTCGAGCAGGCCCCGGGCGGTGGCGGGCACGCCCGTGATCAGATTGTCCACGCCCATATCGATGAACTTGACCATCGTGCGGGGCCTGTTGACCGACCAGACGTGGACCTCTTTGCCTGTCGCTCGGGCCGCATCGATCAGTCCGGGCGTCACCAGACGCGCCGAGACGCTGAGGAAGTCCACGTCGAGAGCGGCCATTTCGCCGATGGACTGGACGACGATATAGCCCCTGCGGATACGCGGGTCGAGCGTGCGAACGTACTCCAGGGCTTCGAGGCTGGTGGAGCTGACGACGCACTCGGCTGCGGCATCGTGCTCCTGCAGGACTTGCACAACGCGCTCGGCCAGCCGGCGCGGGGCGCTTTCGACCTTGAGTTCGACGTTGAGCCCGATCCTGCCCTTGGCCGTCGCCACAGCCTCGGACAGCAGCGGTACGCCTTCGCCTCGGAACTGCGGCGAAAACCAGCCTCCAACGTCCAAGGTCCGGACCTGCGCGTAGGGCATGTCGGACAGGTTCTTCTTCACGCCGGCGACGCGGTACAGGTCCCGGTCGTGCAGCAGGACGACGTATCCATCGGCGGTCAAACGCACGTCGATCTCGGCATAATCGGCACCGTCCTCGATGGCCTGGCGGATGGCCGCCAGCGTGTTCTCCGGCGCGCGGTACGAGCTGCCGCGATGCGCCGTGATCTTCACGTTGTCGCGCAGCTCGAACTCGCTGAGGATTCCCGCCGCCACCGACACGGCCACGACGGCGCCCAGGAGCACCAGGACACCGATCTGCCGGGGGTGGACAGATCGCGCCCCGTGGGGCGCCGGCAACGCGGCCACCTGCGAATCAAACATCTCCTCGACCTTCTCGTCGCCCCGAGCCCGACGCAGATGGGCATAGAGATGCGTGATTGTCAGGCTGCTGACCGAGACCGTCAGGAACTCGGCGAGGAACGACATCGCCAGATAGCCGGCCATCAGCGTCAGGACGACCGGCAGGACCAGCCGATGCTCCTCCGGCAGGCGCGCGAAGACCCGGCCGCCGAGGCCGTGATAGCCCTGCGCCAGGGCGAACGGAAACAGGATGATGGCCATCCACAAGACGAGGACAACCGCCCCGATCCGACGACGCGTTCCCTTCAACAGGCCGTGCGTGTACGCCAGCGCCGAGGCCACCGAGCGGTCGTCAACGAGCAGGGCCGGCAGCGAGAACACCCAATGCAGATACACCGCGCCGTGCACGACCACGGCCGCCGCGACCACGAGTGATACAACGGCCAGACCCGCCCAGCGGGCCGCCGGATTCTCCAGAAAAAGGAAGTACACGCGCATCGACGAGAACGCCAGCCGGTAGATCAGGACGCCCAGCACGGCAAACGGGGCCAGCAGCAACACGTGGGCGGCCACGTGATAGGAGCCGAGCAGCGTCAATCCGGGCAGCCTTCGCACGACCGCTCGGACCGCACGCAGCGCGCCGATCGGCCGTCCGGCCAGGGCCTCCCAGGCGATCAGGATCATCCCGGCGTGCTTGATGTAGAGCGAGACGGCCGTCAGAGACCCGACCAGCAGAACGAAAAGGACACCGCGAAACGAAAAAAGGAACGAGAGGACCTCCCCGTTGGTGATCGACAGCCGACCGTCCGACGACGCCATCGACGAGGCCGCCCACGACAGCAACGGACTGAGCACGAAGAAGCTCAGCACCGCCACGATCGAATCGTACAGAAGCAGCGGCCAGAGACTCTTGCCCAGGTCGAAGAAGACCCGGCGAATCAGACGGTACAGCCACCTTGCACGCACGGCGACAGACTCCTATCGGCCCACGAAACGACGCCCATGGTACCGCTCGCCATGTCCCGCCGCAAGCGCCTCGCCGTCCCCGCCCCCGTCCCATCGAGCGTATCTGCAGGAAACCTCCCTGGTGCGCACAGGGACTCCGATCGTCCCAAGAACCCGACACGACGTGACCGCCGAACCCCCAATGCCGATGCAAGACGGGACAGATGCTTCGGGCAACGCCTACTCTGTGATGCCGGCCTCGACCAGACGCTCCTTGAGGGCGGCCGATTCGACCACCAGCCGATCCCGTTCGGCCTGGAGGTTGTAGTATTCGACGGCCTGCGCAAGGACGGTCTTGAACTCTTGTTCCATCTTCCAGGGTTTGGTGATGAAGCGGAAGATTTCCCCCTGGTTGATCGCCGTCAGAAGCGTCGTCACCTGTGTGTAGCCCGAGAGAACCAGCCGGACGATGTGCGGATACTTCTCCTTCACGATCTTCAGCAGAGCCAGACCCGACATCTCCGGCATGCGCATGTCGGTGACGATCACATGGACTTCATTCTCCTCAAGAAGCTTCAACGCCTCGGCGCCGCTTTCCGCGTAGAGGGTCTCATAGGGCTCGTCCAGCATCGCCTGCTCCAGCGAGCGCAACAGGCGCACCTCATCATCGACAAACAGTATGGTTCGTTTCTCATCCATCGGCGGTTACTCCAGTCAGCAGATTGCGTGAATCCTCATCCCTTTTCTTGATCGGTTGCAGGGGCAGTCTGACGGTGAACAGGGTTCGCCGGCCGACTTCGCTCTCGACCGAGATATGGCCTTTGTGCTTGTTCACGATGATGTCGTACGAGATGCTCAGTCCCATTCCGGTGCCTTTGCCCGCCGGTTTGGTCGTGAAGAAGGGATCGAAGACTTTGCGGCGGTCCTCCGGCGCGATCCCCGGCCCGTCGTCCTCGATCTCGCAAACGACGTGGGAATCGACGGCATACGTGCGAATCGTGATCCGGCCTCGTTCCCGCCGCTCCTGGGACTCGATGGCCTGGCCCGCGTTGACGATCAGGTTGAGAAGAACCTGGTTGACCTGGCCGGGGTGGCAGAAGACCTCCGGGATCTCGCCGAACTCCGTCACCACGTCGGCGTGGTACTTGATCGCATTTCGCGCCACGATCAGCGTGGCCGCCAGACCCTCATTGATGTTGTACCTGGCGAAATCGCTCGACTGATCCACACGCGAGAAGTCGCGGAGGTTCTGAATGATCTCGGTGACCCGTTCCAGCCCTTCGCGGGAATCCTCGAACAGAACGCCGAGGTTCTTCAGAATCGCGTCGATGCGCATCTTCTCCCGGAACTCCCGGATGGGCGCGACCAGGGCCGGACCTCCGGCGCCGGCGGGCGTCTCTATCTTCCGCTCCAGTTCGGCGTACAGCTCGATCAGGGCCAGGATCTTCTTCACGTGCTTCTCAAGTGTCTCGAAGTTGCAGGCCACGAAACCGATGGGCGTGTTCATCTCGTGGGCGACGCCGGCGGCGAGTTGACCGATCGAGGCGAGCTTCTCGCTCTGAATGAGATGCGACTGCAACTCCTTCAGCTTGTGGTCGGCGGCTTCCAGACGCTTGAATTCGCCGTACTTCTCCGCAATACGGCGGTCCGTAACATCGCTGGCGATCTCCATCACCGCCGTCGGGTGCCCCTCCTTGTCCCGAAGGGCAACGCTGGTGGTGCAATGGAAGAACCGCCTGAGTCTGTCCCTGTCAACCATGCAAGCGTCACGACGGTGCGGCTTGCCATCCTGCAACGTCTGAGAGACGATACAGAGCGACCGTCCGCATGCGTCGTCCCGGCCGTCGCAAATCTGATGGCACTTCCTGCCGATCCGGTCGTCCCCGAAGATCTCGCGGGTCGCCTCGTTGCTCCAGATGACGTTCAGGTCCTTGTCGGTCATGACCATCGGGTCGCGGATGGACTCGAGCATGGCGTTCAGCTTGCCGCGACTGTGCCGCAGGTCCTCTTCCAGCTTCTTGCGCTCCACGGAATAATGGACCACTCGCGTGATGGCATCGACGTTGAATCGGCCTTTGACCAGATAGTCCTGCGCTCCGGCGGCCACCGCCTGGAGCCCGAGTTCTTCGTCGTCGGCCCCGGTGACGACGACCTTGGCCACGTCGGGGTAGTCTCTTTCCAGAGCGACCAGCGTCTCGAGTCCGTGGCTGTCCGGGAGGTCCAGATCGAGCAGCAGAGCGTCGAACGAACCGTCGGCCAGCGTCGCCATCGCCTTGTCGAGATGGTCAACGAAAACGACGTGTTCGAGCGGCAGGGAAGAGCCGGCCAGCAATCGCTGCATGGCCGTGCGGTCCACCGTGTCGTCTTCGACCACAAGAATACTGAGAGGCTTCGTACTGGCCAGATTCATGTTGTCGCTCGCCGCAATCGTATCCATGGGGCACCGTTCTTCCCGGACGGAAGAACCTCGTGCCGGTCAGAGATATTATGCTATCGGCTGAAATCACACCGGGCTTTGCATTCAAGCTGGTACGCCGCCAGAAAGACTGCCTTCGGCGTCGTTCAAGACCAAGTGTGGGCGAATCATCATTCGCCCCTGCCGTTATCGGTCCAGACACCGTCGAAACCGTCCGGCTTGCCGGAGACATACGATGCGAAGCACGACATGGACCGCTGATGAGACCCGCCGCTTGACAGCGTTGCGAGCCGATCTTAGAGTCGATTCTCCATGACCCGGCGGCGTATCCCGATGGACCATCGGGACCCGGCGGTCGTCTCACAGGAACGGACAGGGAATCGTGCCCTCGAACGAACCACAGTCAGTCGGCCTCTCGCCGGAGGAGGCCGAATACTCGGCCCCGGTGCGACGTCGCCACAGGCTCATCGCCTGGATCGCGCTGGCAGCCTATTCGACATTCCTTGTGTGCCGGGCCCTGCTGCGTCATCGGGCCGGCGATGCGGCGTACGTCCCCGTCTGGGAGCTGCAGGATTCACATCGCCTGGCCGCCTGGATCGGGGGCCTGGCCTTTGCCGGCTTCTCCGCCTTCGCGCATTTCGTCCCCGTCGGCTTTCTTGCGGCAATGGCTATCCCATGTCGTCGGCGCGGGTTGCGCGGCCTTGCGGTCCGTCTCGCGGCCCTGGCAATCGCCGGCGGTATTGCGGTTCTGGTGTTGACGATTGAAAACGGCTTGTTGTGGCGCCCGGCCGCAGCGGCCCGGCTGGTCCTGCCGGCGTTGGGCTGCCTCTTCGGAGCATGGGTCGCAACGACGTGGCTTCGCGGGCGGCGCGCCCGCTTGTGGCTGGCGCCGAAGATCGCGGCGATGGTCCTCGCAGCGACCCTGCTCGCTGGGCTGGTCCTGTGGCTGTCCATCGAATCGAAGCCCTTGCCTTTCGAGGCGGCGGACGTGACCTCGGCCGAGAAACGCGATCTCGTGCGCCTGATTCGCAGCAAGAATCCAAGGTCACTGGGCGACGGGCAGACCCACACGTTGCGGCTGACGCAGCACGACGTCAACGTCCTGTTGTCCTGGGGTCTTTCGCTTGGCTCGCCCGACCGAAAGGCGCAGGTGGAGTTCGCGCCCGAGGCGGCGTCGCTGGCCGTCTCCATCGGGGTGACGCCGGGCGGCAAGAGAGGCTATCTGAATCTCCAGTTGACCGGCACGGTGCGAATCGACGACGGGGACCTGACGGTGAGGGTGGACCGCTGCCGCCTGGGCCGCGTGCCGGTCCCGTCCTGGCTGATCAATCCCTGGTGCCCGGTCGTCGCGTCGCTTTTGCGTCACGACCGTCGTTCCAAGCCTTTTCTGGACGCGATCCAAACGGCGCAAACCGGGCCGGAATGGATCGAGGCGACCTATGCGCGTGTGGATCTGCCCCCCGGCTTCCGCGAGGACCTGTTCGGTCCGGCCGGCGCCGGCGAGGAGGTGCTGGCCTCCACGCGAGCCCAGGTCGAGCACCTGCTGGCTGCGGTCGAGCAACTGCCGCGCGGCCGGCGGCCGACGTTCGGGATGTGCCTGGAGACCGCTTTCGCCCTGGCTCGCGAACGTTCGACCGAGACAAGCGCCGTCACGGAGAATCGGGCGGCTATCTTCGCCCTCGGAGTGCTGCTGGGCCATTCGCGCATCGAGGAATTCCTGGGGCCGGTCCTGCCCGAGCCCCCTCGCGCCGCCGCCCGCCGGGCCCTGTGGCATGTGCAGGTTCGCGAGCGAGCCGACTGGACCAAGCACTTCTTCGTCAGCGCCGCCATCGCCCTGCTGTCCGACGCCGTCGTCAGTGACGCCGCCGGCCTGCTCAAGGAGGAGTTCGATGCCGATACAGGCGGCAGCGGCTTCTCGTTCGCCGACCTGCTGGCCGACCGGGCGGGCACGACCTTCGCCGTTCGGGCCACACGCGACGAGGCTTCCGCCCGTGCGATCCAGGACCGCCTCGCACGCGGGTTCCAGGTAGACGACTTCTTCCCGCCGGCCGACGATCTGCCCGAGGGCATTTCCGACAGCGAACTCGCATCGGACTATGGCGGGGTGGGCGGCGCGCGATACCTTCGCCTGATCGACGAGATCGAACGCCGCATCGCCGCCTGCCCCGCCTACCGCTGACCGCCGCAACACCAGAAACAGCCGCTGGTGCGATGCCTGGGATTGGCACGGTCTGCAACACCCGGTAGTCCGCGCGGCAGAACGACGGGACATGGCGGCCGGGGGCTTGTCTGGCGTAGGGTGGGTCAGTATGATGAGGGGGTCATGTGCGGCAGGCTCCCTTGCGGAGCCATGAGAGTGCGTCTGTAGGTCAGCGATCCAACGGTTTGCGGGAGTACAGTCATGGCCATTCAGGCAGAGACGTGTCCCCAGTGCGGCGGGGCCATTGCATCGGGGTACGGCAACCAGGCAACATGTCAGTATTGCGGCTCGTCGCTGGTGCGCCTGTCGCCGCCGCCGGGGCCGGGACCGGCCGGCGCTGATCCGATGGAGGCG
Organism: Phycisphaerales bacterium Planc_01; assembly: GCA_001603075.1. Classification (GTDB taxonomy): domain Bacteria; phylum Planctomycetota; class Phycisphaerae; order Sedimentisphaerales; family Anaerobacaceae; genus Anaerobaca. Next base: position 68,438 of record LVBB01000121.1, read on the forward strand.
CACGATCCGGCGGCCGCCGCAGCCGGAGCGTGGGGCGTCCGCATGAAACGGGCCGCCTGCATGGACCCCAAGAGCGGCCTGATCGCCTTTCAGTCGCTGATCCCCGCCGACTGGGAGTTCACCGGCGACATCTGGTGGCGGGACAGCGCCACCATGCCCGCCATCCCCGTCTTCCGCGCCTGGAACCCCAACGGCTCCGAGCAGATCGAGTGGCTGCCGACCATTCCCAACATGTGGTCGAAGAACATCCTCACCGAGGCGCTGGGCAAGTGGCGGATCAAGGCCTTTGCCTTCAAGCAGGACGGCATCGAGCAGCGGGCGCCCCTGACCCCGATCGAAACACTTCGGTCGCTGGTCATCCCGCGCTATCGCGGCCGGGTCGAGGGCCAGGAGCAGACCCGTCGCAGTCCGTGGTCGGGCCGGGGCAACCTGCTGGCCGGCCTGATCGGTCAGGAGACCTTCGAGCAGCGCGTCCAGACGCTCCGACGGTTCCTGCCGGGCCTCGACTCGGCCAAGAAGTTCCTCGCCAAGGCCACCGCACCGCGCTACAAGCCCTACGACGTGACCGTACGAGTCGTCGCCGAAGAGCCGCTGCCCAAACTGGCCGAGGCGCTGCGGGGCGGCCTCGAGGTGGGTGGACCGATGACCTCCGACGGCGCCCGCATCCGCATCGCCTACACGCTGGACGGCAAACCCCTTGAAGAGGACCTGTTCTGCGTCGTCTCCCAGGTGGTCACGCGTACCGGCTCGCGGCTCAGCGCCCAGGAGAACATCTTCTGGACCGCCGAGGCCCTGTACGCCTTTCGCGCCTCCGCCGGCCACCTCGACGCGGTCGGCCAGGCCTGCATGGCCTCGGTCAAGTCGCTTCAGGTCAATCCGCAATGGCTCCAGGCCTGCCAGGCGGAGAGCCGACGGATCATGAACGAGCGGGCGATGATGGCCCGGGCCATGGCCCAGATGGCGGCCAGCCAGAGACAGGCCCTCCAGCGACTCGGCGACGTGTCGAAGTCGATCAGCGAAACCGGCGACATGATCATGGACGGCTACATGGCGCGTTCGGCCGCCTACGACCGGATGGGCGACATGCGCAGCGAGGCCATTCGCGGCGTCGATTCCTATATCGATCCGACATCCGACTTCAGCCCGCAACTGCCCGGCGGCTACGACCACGCCTGGGGCAACGGTCTGGGCGAGTACATCGTCTCGAACGACCACCTGTTCGACCCGAACCAGCACTCGAATATGAATTGGCAGCAGTTGCAGAGGCGGTTCTGACGGCGGCGGATCGACCGACGCGTCGGGATTTCAGGCATAACGTCTTGTTCGGAGATCGTCATGGCACTGTTTGACAAGATACGCGGCGAATTCATCGACATCATCGAGTGGACCGATTCGTCCAGCGACACGATCGTCTACCGCTTCGAGCGGCACGACAATGAGATCAAGATGGGGGCGCGACTGACGGTGCGCGAGGCCCAGAGGGCGATCTTCGTCAACAAGGGCCAGATCGCCGACGTCTTCGAGCCGGGCATGTACACGCTGGAAACGGACAACCTGCCGATCCTTTCGACCCTGATGGGCTGGCGTCACGGGTTCCACAGCCCGTTCAAAGCCGAGGTGTACTTCGTCAACATGCGGCGATTCACCGACCTGAAGTGGGGCACGAAACACCCCATCACGCTGCGCGACGCGGAGTTCGGCCCGGTGCGACTGCGAGCGTTCGGGACCTATGTCATGCGAGTCTGCGATCCAAAGGTGCTCCTCCGCGAGATCGTCGGCACCGACGGGCACTTCACGACCGGCGAGATCACCGATCAGCTCCGCAACCTGATCGTCTCGCGCTTCGCCGACGTCCTGGCCGAGAGCAGGATCCCCGTGCTCGATCTGGCGGCCAACTATGAGGAACTGGGGCAGTTCGTCACCGAGCGGATCAAGCAGGAGTTCGCCAACTACGGGCTCGAACTGACCACCATGCTGGTCGAGAACATCTCGCTGCCGCCGACGGTCGAAGAGGCGCTCGACAAGCGAACGAGCATGGGCGCGATCGGCGACCTGCACAAGTATACGCAGTTCCAGGCGGCCAACGCGATGGAGGAGGCGGCCAAGAACCCCGGCGGCATGGCCGGCGGAGGCATGGGCATGGGCATGGGGTTCGCGATGGCCAATCAGATGGGCCAGGCGATGGCGGACCAGGGCGCCGCACCCCCGCCGCTGCCGCAGTCGGGCCCCTTCTACGCGGCGTTCGAGGGCCAGCAGGCCGGACCGTTCGATCTGGCGGCGATGCAGCAGCACATCGAGAGCGGCCGGCTCACGCCGCAGACGCTCGTCTGGCATAAAGGCATGGCCGGCTGGGTCGCCGCCGAGCACGTCAAGGAACTCAAGGGCCTCTTCGACGGCCCGCCGCCCCTGCCGTGACGCCGGCGACCGAGGGACGGTCTGAAGAGATACGGAGAAGATCGATGAGACATTGGCATGTTGGCGTTGCGATTGGGATGGTCCTGCTGTCGGTCGGCACGGCTGGTGCACAGCAACCAAATCCACCGGGGCAGGCGGTAGGAATCGAACCAGTCCATCAGGCGTACCTGTTCGCCCACATGGTGCACGAGGACTATGGGCGGCTGTATTACTCCGTCAGCCTCGACGGCCTGCACTGGACCGCTCTGAACGACGGGCGGCGCGTCTATGGCGACTACCGGGGCCATCCGGACATCTGCAAGGGCCACGACGGGCGGTATTACCTCGTGGGCAATCGCAACGACTCGGCGCCTGATATCAATTTCTGGGTCTCCGACGACCTGATCCGCTGGGAGCGTTACAGCGACGTGACGCCCGACCTGCCGCGTACGCCCGGCTACGCGCAGGCGCTGCCGCGAATCGGCGCGCCGAAGCTGTTCTATGACGTCGATTCGTCGCAGTACGTCCTCACCTGGCACACGCCGCACCAGCACGGCACGCCCGAGGACCCCGAACGCTACTGGGCCAGCCAGCGGACGTTGTACCTGACGTCGAAGGACTTGCGGACCTTCTCCGATCCGCCGCGACGCCTCTTCGAATGGGACATGGCGACGATCGACGTCGTCATCCGCAAGCAACGCGATCGCTACTACGCCATCGTCAAGGATGAGCGCTATCCGACGCTCGACTGGCCGACCGGCAAGACCATTCGCATCAGCTCGGCGCCGGCGCTGCTTGGGCCGTACAGCGAACCGGCGACGCCGATCAGCCCGAATTTCCGCGAGGCCCCGGCCCTGATCCCATCGCCCGACGGCACGGTCTGGTACCTGTACTACGAGCAGTATCCGGGCGTCTCCTACGGCTTGTCTGTGGCGGCCGACCTGGACGGGCCGTGGCACCAGATCTCCGGCTACACCTTCTTCAGCGATTGGGACAAGTACAGCCTGCCGCCCAAGGTCCGTCACGGCTGCATGATCGCCATCAGCCGGGCCGAGTACGATGCTCTGCTCGCCTGCCGGAGTTGGCCGGGCGCGGCCGAGGAACAGGCGCTGACGTTCTTTGGCTGGTCGGATCAGCACGTACAGGTCGACGGCAACGCCGATCACCTGACCCCCGCCATCGACGCAATGAACGCCCTGCCCGGCCGGGCCTGGCCCGAATCCGTCGGCGGCGCCGTCGCCGAGCCGGCGTTCGTGTTCGGACTGGGCGACCTCACCGAATGGCCCAGCCAGGCCGCCAGGGAAGCCTACGAGCAACGCGTCACCAGGCGGCTGAGATTCCCCAGCTACGACGTCGCGGGCAACCACGACATCGGCGGCAATTCGCCGGTGCCGACCGTACTCGACTGGCTCATCGCGCGCCACGGCGCGCTGCGATACACGTTCGAGAAAGGCGGCGTCCTGTTCGTCGCGCTGTTCAGCGAATACGATGAGAGTCTCAACAACCCCGCGCAGCCCATCTCCAAAGAGGCGCTGAGCTACCTCCGCGAGACGCTGGCAAACGTGCCCAGGGACAAGCCCGTCATCGTCGCGACGCATCTGTGCTTCGACGCAATCACCAACCACGACGAATTGGTGGATGCCCTCGGCGACGCCAACATCCTCTGCGTCCTCGGCGGCCACTACCACAAGGCCAAGGTGACCCGCTACCGCCAGATCGACTTCGTCCAACTGCCCAGCCCCGCTCCGAACTCGTCCGACGAGTTCACCGTCTTCCGCATCACCGCCGACCGCCTCGTCGCCATCCCCTTCGACTACACCAGAAACGAATGGGCCACCGACAAAGGCAAGATCCTCGACAAACCCATCCACGGCCCGATCAGAATAGAGTGACCCTATGGGGATGCCCGCCGCCTCTTGTCATCCTGAGCGGAGCGGAGCGCAGTCGAAGGATCTGGCCAGAGACCAAGGTCGCGCCCGACTTGCAGCCATCCCCAAGGCCTCGCTGCGCTACGCCTTGAGGCTGCCACCCACCCGAAGAACAGGACCCGGGTGCCGGCCTCTGATATAGCGCAGCAGATGCACGTGATATTTCACCCCGCCTCGTTCACACAGGAGCATCCAGGTCACGACCTTGTCATTCCGAGCGTAGTCGAGGAATCTCGCGGCGAATCAGCCGCGTGCTTGTCTATGCCCAGACCCCTCGATCCGCCTGCGGCGGACTCGGGGTGACAAGAGCAGCCCGCGATGCTTCTGTCCAACTCTACCGTATACGTCACTTCCGTCTCAACCATCGTCTCACTCATGGTTCCTACCTTCACCATGTGTACTTGATGGGATTCGCAGCGCCGGGCTTGCGGTATGCATCCGGCACGCGTTTGCCAACATACAACGACTTCATCTCCTTCGGGGCTTCTTTTCCGATAAAACCAAGGCGTCCAGGCGCATCCTCCCGGCCGGGGCTGGGAAAGTTAGCGGCCGTTGCCTCCAGCCAATCCTCTGCAATAAAAGCCCCGACGATCAGGCCGCGTATCGTGGCGAGAATAACTTCCGCCTTCCTGGCCTTGGTCCTGCTGACCTTCCAGGCGTAACGAGTGGCCTCGTACAGCGAGGTCTCGGCAGCACTTCTATTGACGCTAATCAACATTGCTCGGTGCTTGAATACCGCTGGCTCCGCACAATAGCGTTGGACGATCTCTTTCGCATGCATCACCCCATAGTCATCACTATGCACGCCGGCAACGTCGTTGAGAACCTCCGGGTATGCATCAATTAACGCAGCCTCGACCTCTAACGCCGTTTTGTCATCCATCGCATGCCGATGAATCACGTGAGCGACTTCAAAGCCAGCGATGCGTATCTCGCGGATACGCTTCAACTTGTCGCTGAGTTCATCGCCATCGCCTCTCAGCTCAGCGCGGATGTGGGCAAACACACGATTCCCACGACCCTTGCCGACATAGGAGGTTTCGCCATTTCGCGGGTCGATCAGCCTGTAGACATAGGTCTTGAGCTGGCGTATCACCTCCTCTGGAAACGATTGAATCTCTGTTTTTGTCATCTGGATCTCCTTCTGTCTTCATTGCATGGCTCGCACACCATATTGTGGATTCAAGGATCGGAGCAAGCAAGCCGGAAGTGTGAGAAGTCACAGGATTGGCACGAATCGCAATTGACTTTGTCATTCCGAGCGCAGTCGAGGAATCTGGCGGCGAATCAGCCGCGTGCTTGTCTATGGCCAGACCCCTCGATCCGCCTGCGGCGGACTCGGGGTGACAAGAGCAACAGGCGCTGCATCCCGCGAACATCCTCCCAACGGCAAGCGCAGCAGCACTCAGGCCAACTCGACGTAACAGACAACAGAATCGGATGCGCGACACCATCACGCGGTGCTGCATGCGCGGCGGATTTCTTCGGCGATGAGGTCGAGGCCGGAGGCGACGGTGGCGTCGTCCTGGGCGTAGCTGATGCGGAGGCACTCGTCGGCGTGGGACCAGGGCTCGGCCAGGCCGGGGAAGAAGTAATGGCCGGGCACGACGATCACGTTGCGGGCCTTGAGCCGCTCGTAGAGCTGCCGACAGGAGATCGGCAGGCCCGGCAGCCACAGCCACAGGAAGAACGCCCCTTCCGGCCGATGCAGGTGGTAGTCGATCCCGTCGAGACGGCGGGCGAGGTGCTCAACGGCCCGGCGGGCCTTACACTCGTAGAACGGCGCGATCACCTCGCGACTGAGCCGAAGGATCTCGCCCGAGCGGACCAGATCGGTGACGATCGCCGTGCCCAGGCCGCCCGGCGCCAGGCTCATCACGGCGTTGGCCCGCGCGACCGCTTCGACGATCTCCTCGCGTGCGATGACGATCCCCGTCCGCACCGCCGGCAGCCCCAGCTTCGAGAGGCTCATGCACACGATCGTGTGCTCGTTCCAGACGGGCTCGGCCTCGCCAAAGACGATGTGCGGAAACGGCAGGCCGTAGGCGTTGTCCACGATCAGCGGAACGCCCTTGTCGCGGGCCAGGTCGCCCAGCCGGCGCAGCTCGTCGTTGGTCAGCACGTTGCCGCTCGGATTCGTCGGCCGCGAGACGCAGATCGCGCCGACGTCGTCGGTCACATCGAGCCGGTCGAAATCGACGTGGTATTTGAACAGGTGTTCGTCGAGCATCTCGATCCGAGGCCGAATCGCGACGAACGCATTCGGCGCCAGCATCACGTCGCAGTAGCCGATATACTCGGGCGTCAGCGGGAACAGCACCTTCTTCGTGGTCCCGTCGTCCTGCTCGCCCGCGAAGAGATTGAACAGAATGAAGAATGCCAACTGGCTGCCGTTGGTCAGCGCGATGTGGCGCGGGCCGATGTCCCAGCCGAATTGCTCGCGCAGCAGACCGGCCAGGGCTACGATGAATTCGCGGTCGCCTTCGGGCGGATCGTACTGCCCCACCGCCCGCTCGAAACGCCGCCCGTCCGCGAGCAACGCCGTCATGCCGGCGCGAAAGGCCCGTTCGACCTCAGGAATCTGCGCGGGATTGCCGCCGCCGAGCATGTGGACCGGCCCGGTCTGCGACGGCGCAGCGCCGAGATCGTCCATGAGCTGCCCGATGCCCGACTGGACCGCGATCTGCCGACCGAATTTCGAGAGCTGCATCATGTCGATACCGCCAAGGCCGTCCGTGGCGTCAGGAAATAGAGCCATTTCTGCCGGACGGGACATTGAAGGATGTCACTCGCCGCCCGACCATACAGGTCCAACTGGCCGCGATAGGCCTCGGCCCGCGACGCGATCTGCTCGCCCGCGACGCGGTCGCTCTTGAAGTCGATCACAACGAGGCCGTCGGGCGTCTGCACCAGCATGTCGATGATCCCCTGCACGACGACCAGCTCGCTCGCGTCCGGCTCGCCGACCCGCAAGCCGAACGTGAAGGGCCACTCGCGATGGACGGCATGGTCCCCATCCAGCGCCAGCGCGCCAAGCTCGCTCTCGAAGAAAGACAGGATCGCATCGAGATCGATCGCGGCCGCGACGTCGGGCACGATCGCGCCGGCTTCGACGAGCCGGGCTCGGGTGCCTTCGAGGGATTGACGCGTCACCGGCTGCGCCAGATCGACGCTGGAGATCACCAGATGCACGGCCGTGCCGATCTGCCGGGCCGAGCCCGGCGGCGTGGCGGCCGGATCGGATGCGACCAGCGCCAGCGGCCGGCGGTCCAGCGCGCGGGAGTAGTCCAGGCGCGCAAACTCATCGTCGTGGTGCGTCAGCGCGGTGACCGACTGCTTGGCCGCCTCGCGCATGGCCCAGGTGAACGGATACCGCCAGTCCAGCCGGTCCTTCAGCTCGGCCAGCAGTTCCCGGCTCTGCGCATCGGGGCGGGCTTTGGCCTTCGGCTTCGCAGCGGCCGACCGCTTGCGGTCGCGAAGGGCCCGGACCTGTTGCGTCAACTGCCCCATCGCGTCGACCCGGTGCACGTGCAATTCGAACAAGGCCGCATCGTCGGCCGGTGCCGCCAGGTGCGTCTCGAACGCCTCGTGCAGCGCCCGCTGATCGGCCAGGCCGTACAGCAGCCACTCCATCGGGCTGCGCGCACTCTTGAGCAGCCACGACGGCACGGCGGGATCGCTCAGCAGCAGGCCCTTCGCCAGCACCCTGCCGCAATCGGTTCGCTTCTGCGAGGCGGTGACGATCAGTCGATCCTTCGCCCGTGTCATCGCGACATAAAGAACCCGCATCTCCTCGGCCAGCGTCACGGCCCGCTTCTTCTCGGCGATCACCTGATGGGCCAGCGTCGGCAGCTTGGCGTTCGAGCGGGCGTCGATCACGCGCAAGCCGAGCGTGTAATCGGTATCGGCCACCAGGTCGTTCCGCACATCGCGCAGGTTGAACTCGCTGTCCAGCTCGGCCAAGAACACGACGGGGAATTCGAGCCCTTTGCTCTTGTGGACGCTGAGGATGCGGACGGCGTTGCCCGCTCCGGCCGGTTCCGACGGCGTCCAGTCCTGGCCGGCCTCCTGGAGCTTCTCGACGAACGCGACGAACCGCGTCAGCGACGGCACGCCCGCGCTGCTGGCGAACCCCTCGAACTGAATCGCCCGGTCGTGCAGTTCGAGCAGGTTGGCCTTGCGGGCCTGGCCGTTGGGCAGCGCGCAGACGAAGGCGACCAACTGCGTCTCGCGATAGATCCGCCAGAGCAGGTCGGCCAACTGGCCCCGCCGGGCCATCTGGCGCCAGCGTTCGAGCGTCGCTAAGGCCCGCCGCAACTTGTCGGCCAGCGCCGCGTCGGCGCCGCTGTCGCGATAACGAATCGCCAAAGCATAGAAATCAGCGGACGCCATCGTCTCGCGGGCAGCGATGCGCATCGTCGCCAGTTCGCTGTCGGTAAATCGGAAGAACGGCCCCCGCAGCACGGCGGCCAGTTCGATGTCCCGCTTAGGATTGTCGAGGACCTTGAGCAGGCAAAGCACGTCGGCGATCTCGGTCGTCTCGAAGTAGCCGGCGGTCGCGTCGCAACTGACGGGGATGCCCGCCAGACGGAGGACCTCGACGTAATCGTTGGCCTTGACCGCCAGCGAGCGCATCAGCACGACGATGTCACGATATTCGACATTGCGCAGGCCGCCGGCGTCCTTGTCGAAGATCCGCATCGCCGGCTGCCCCGGCTCGGCGCCGACGATCTGCCGAATCCGCTGGGCGATCAGCGCCGCCTGTCGCTGACGGGGTCGCACCACCTCGGTGCTGCCGGCTTCGCCATTCCCGTCGTCCTGGTTCGCGTTCGGGTCTTCAGCCTTCTCATCGAGGATGTGCAGTTCAACGAGCGGCGCCTCCGTCGAATCGGCGGCCTCGGGTCCCGGCCGCAGGCGGGCCGCCTCGTCGTAGTCGATGTTCGCCAGTTCGGCCGTCATGATCCGACCGAACACGAGATTGACGAAATCGAGAATCCCCTTGGCCGAGCGGAAGTTGTAGTTCAGGTCCACGCGAAGCCCGCGCGCCGCCTCGCTCGACGCCGAGGCCCGCAGCCGTTGCAGAAAGATCGTCGGCTCGGCCCCGCGAAAGGCGTAGATGCTCTGCTTGACGTCGCCGACGACGAAGACATTGTCGCCGGAACTGAGGGCGTCGAGGATCGCCTGCTGGATGGGGTTGATGTCCTGGTACTCGTCGACGAAGATGTGCTTGTAGCGGTCGCGCAGGCCCAGGGCCGTCCCGGACGGCCCAGCGCCGTCGCCCGACTCGGCCGGCTTCGTCAGCACGCGAAGGGCGTAGTGCTCCAGGTCGGCGAAGTCCAGGCCGTTGAGCGCCCTCTTGCGTTGGGTGTAGAGCGCATCGAACCGGCGGACCATCTCAATCAGCGCCGTCGTCTGCCCCCCGACGGCCCGGCCCACCACATCCATATAATCGGGGTGGACCATCGCCAGATCGCCCAGCGCCGCGAAGTCGTCCATCGCCTTGGTCCGTAAGGTCTTGATGAAGTCACCAAGGGCTTCGTCGAAACCTTTCAACGCAGGTGCTCGCGGCTTGACGAAGGTGCGAATCGCCTCGGCGCAGGCGTCCCAATCGCCGGCGGCCAGCCGGTCGCCACAGGCGGCGATGGGCGCGATCACGTCCGCGTCGAGTGCTGCGCCCCAGTTGCCGCCGGGCGCTTCGGTTTCATAGAGCCGCTGCGCCGCGCGAAGGCGGACCAGGATCGATTCGAGCGTCTCGGCGACGATCTGCTTCTGCGCCGTACCCAGGTCGCCGGCGCGCGGGTCGGTCGCCTCGGCCAGGAGCCGTGCCCGCTCGCACCAGGCGTCCCGCGAGGCGACGCCGTCGAGGAAGCCGTGCAGCCAGACCACGCTCGACAGGAAGCCGCCCCCATCGCGCACGTCACGACGCCGCAGCAACGCTTCGAGATTGGCAGCCAGGTGCGGCTGCGTCCACGCCCACGCCACCGTCTCGTCGAGCACTTCGGCCTTGAGCAGCATGGCCTCGTCGGCGTCGATCACGCGAAACGCCGGATCGAGGGCGACCTCGTGAAAGTTCTCGCTGAGGACCCGCTTGCAGAACGCGTGGATCGTGCTGATGTCGGCACCCTGGAGCAGCACGAGCTGGCGGGCGAGCCGGCCATCCCGCGTCCGCTCGTATTCCTCCCGGAGCCGCCGGCCGATCCGCGAGCGCATCTGCTCGGCCGCCGCCTCGGTGAACGTCAGCACGAGCACGTTCAGCACGTGCGGACACAGCGTCGCATCGGAGACGATCCGCACGCACCGGCCCGACAGCACCGCCGTCTTGCCCGTGCCCGCCGACGCCGTGACCAGCACGTTGGCGCCATGGGCCGCGATCGCCCGCCGTTGCTGGTCGGTCCATTGAATCTTCTCCTCGCCCGTCATGATGTCACCGGCCCTCCGATCACGTCGAGCTTGCCCTTGGCGTCGAGAAAGCGATAGTCGTTGATCTGCCAGTCGAAGCGGCACACCGCCTTGAAGTCGCACGACGAGCAGGCCGACTCGGTGCCCAGCCGATAGGGATGCACGTCGATCCGCCCGGCCACGATCCCGCCGGCCAAGGCGACGATCGTTTCCCTCGCGAACGCCAGCACGCGTTTGAAGTCGTCGGGCCTCAGCGACCCGCTGGTGGCGTAATAGCCGTACTGCGCCTCCTTGCTCGTGACAGCGAAGTTGTAGAGCCGGCTCCAATGCGCGCCCGCCTCGGGGTCGAGCGCGCCGGCGTAGTCGCCGTCGAACAGGCCCCGGGCCTTGCGGATCGAGCGGTCGGCCTTCTGGGCCACCGTCACGATCGAGGCGCTGTCGGGGGTCTGCTCGATGGGCAGGCAGAAAGCCCCCGCGACGCCGTCGATGTCCCTCTCGCCGGCCAGGGCGAGCAGGTACATCGGAAGCTGGACGTTCAGGCCGTGGTAGAATTGGGACCAGTCGAACGTCGCGCCGGCCTTCGTCCGCTTGTAGTCGAAGACCAGGGCGATGTGTCGGGCGTCGATCTCGGCGATATCGAGTCGATCGATCTTGCCGCGCAGCGTCATCGCGCGGCCGTCGGGCAGGGACAACTCCAGCGGCTTGAGGCCCGCCTCGTCGGCAGCGTCGCCGAAGGGCAACTCGGAGCGGATCGGCCGGAACGCGCCGGCGCGGGCCATGCGCGCGATGTCGAGCACGCACTCGCCCAGAGTCTCGGCGGCGTTGGCGATGATGAACGCGTTGTGCTCGCAGCGCGCCCGGAACTTGGCGAGAAACGGGTCGTGCGAAGCGAAGGCCTCGACCTGTTCGGCCAGCAGCGCGCCCAGCCGGGCGTCGGCGACGGTGGCGAAATTCTGCCCGTCGGCGGCCAGGCGCTTGTGCAGGGTATCGAGCACGGCGTGATAGAAGTTGCCCAAGTCGAGCGGTTCGAGCTTGAACTCCCGACGAGGCCGCAAGTCGAGCGCGTAGCGGGCGAAGTGCTTGTAGGGACAGGCGGCGAAGGTCGCCAGCCGCGTCGCCGAGCCTTTGAGCGGGCCAGCGAACAGCCGGGCGACGACCGGGCCGGCCAGCGCCGCGACGTTGTCATAGGCCAGCGCTGCGGCGACCGAATCGGCGGTGGCCCGATGGAGAGGGTCGACCGCCATCGCGCCGAGCAGCCCTTCGAGCCGCGAATCGGCCTGCTCATCCCGCGCGAAGACATCGCGACCCAGGCCGCTGCACAACCACTCGGCCAACTCGGCCTCGGTGTGAATGTCCGCCGCCTCTGCCCCGTCGTCAACCGACAGGTCGGCGAACAGGTCCGCCAGATCATCGACGAACTGCGACCGCGTCACGGGCCCGCCCTTCTCATCGGCCGCTGGGTAGCTGATGCACAGAAACTGCGACGGCCGCGTGAAGGCGATATACGCCAGGTACTGCCGCTCGGCCAGCGTCTGCGTCGTCGCCGGGGCCAGGCGCACGCCCGCTGTTTCGGCCAGCGCGCGGTCGGCGTCGTTCAGCACGCCCGTCGCGGGCACCGGCACGGGGAACTGCTTCTGCGTGGCGCCCAGCAGGAAGACGGCCTTGAGATTCGGGTGCCGGCTGCGCTCGATTGAGCCGACCAGCACCTGGTCGAGGCTCGGCGGGATGAACGCCATCGTCATCTGTGCGAATGCCGCCGTCACGATCGCGAGGAAGTCCTCCGGCGGCATCGGATCGGACCCGAAGACCTCGACCAGTTCGTCGAAGACGTCCACGAACCGCTCGAAGAACTGCCGATGCTCGTCGGCCGCCGCCAGATCGCCCGCCTCCTGCGCTTCCTCGACCCAGGCGGCCAGCGTCCGCTGGACCTTCAGCGTATCGAGCAGGCCGAAGACCGCCCGCGCAAAATCCGACGCCGTCCGTAGGGGCGAATGATCATTCGCCCCTACCAATAGTGCGGCCTGCAAATCGAGCAGCGGCGCGACGGCCTTCATACGCACCTGGTGGATCGCATCTTCGTCGAAGCTGGCGTCGTTGGGGCCTTTGAACCGCCACGGCTCGGCCTTGAGCCAGTCGCGGCCATCGACGCCGAAGGCCAGGCAGTAGTTCTCCAGGGCATCGACCTGCGCGGGATCGACCGGGGCCAGCGGGCTCTTGAGATAGGCGAAGACGTCGGCGCCGGCGAACCCGCCGGTGGCCGCCGCCAGGGCCGATGTCACCAGCTCGACGACCGGGTGCCGGCTCAGCGGCTTGCGCCGGTCGATGAAGTAGGGAATGTCGTAATCGTCGAAGCCGGCGACGAGGGCATGCTCGTAGCGGCCAAGGTCCGAAGCGACGACGGCAATGTCACGATAGCGATAGCCCTCGCGTTGGGCCAGCCTTCGGATCTGCCGGGCGACGAATCGCACCTCGCTCCGCACGTCGGCCGCCACCACCAGGCGGATGCGGCCGTCGGCTTTGATGCGGGCTGCGCCGGGGCGGAACAGGTTCCTCTCGACGTGGGCCAGGGGCGGACAGTCGGCAAATCGCTTCGCCTCGTCGAGCAGCAGCGGCGTGCGAAGGTCGATCTCGAGCGCCTCGATCCGCGCCAGCAACTCGCGGTACGTCCGCACCGTCGGCTCAAACAAACCGTCGGACAATCCGCAATCCGCCGTCCGCAATCCGCAATCGAGGGCCGGGTCGAGGTTCAGCGCGATCTCGGCGCGATCGACGACCTTGAGCAGCTCGACGAGCATCGCCATCTCGGCGCCGGTGAAGCCGGCGAAGCCGTCGACCCAGAGCCACGCGCCATGAAGGAACTCGGCGTCGGCGATCCGCTTGCAGGCCAGCGATGCCCGGGCGTCGGGATCGACGAACCGCCCGCGAATCGACTCGGTGTACTCGCGGAAGACCAGGGCCAAATCGGCGAACTTCATCGCCGCCACGGGCGAGGCATGCCCCGTCCCCACAGCCTGGAGAATCTCGAAGTCTTCGGGCGTCGTATCGTAGCGGTGCAGTTCGCGGATCGTCTCGGCGATCTGGCGGGCGAAGCCGGGCAATAGCGCCGTCGAGCGAAAGAGCAGCAACCGCTCGCGGCAGTCGCGCAGGACCTTGTGGACGATCATCTGCCGGCCGATGGACGAGACGGACCGCCCCGCCGCCGGGCCGGTGAGGAAGAATTGCAGGCGGTTGAACGACAGGACCCGCAGCCGGTGGTAGCCCGCCGGGCCGCTCGAAAGGATCGCCCGCTCGGCCTCGTACGTCGCCTGCTCGGGCACCAGAAACAGCAGCGACGGCCCCGACGGCTCGCGCAGCGCCCGCGCGACGGCCTCGACGCAGTGCGTCGTCTTGCCCGTGCCGCTTCTGCCCAGAATGAATCGAACCGCCATCGCCGCCTTCCCTCAGCGTCACATCGCACGTCCCGGCACCCTTGCACGGGGCGACACGAGACGCTCGGTCCCTCTCTACCCAACCGGCCACGATCTTTCAATCACTTTTCGCCCGTGTGAGTCTCTCATCCGCTCCAATATCCGGACGGGATGCAGGACTTCTCTGCCGGGACTCATGAAGAGGACTCCCTCCCTGGCCCGGTCCGGAAACAGGGCCGGTCGAATCGCCCGATATCTTCGTGACTTCGCCGGTTTCTGAACAACCGCGGCCCTCCATTACGACAGAATCTGGGATATTTCCATATTGACTCCACTGTTAAATTTCGGTAATATAGGGATATTGCACAGAAAAAGGGGAGGCATGTGCGGACGGTATCGTCAGAGGAGCGTGATGAGAGATTGCGGCGGATCTGTTCACTGGAGAGTACTGGTTCTTCTGGTATTGGCTCTCGCGGCCACAGGCCCGGTACAGGCGGCGGAGGTGACCGTCGTATTTCGCTACGACGACTACTCGGCACGAAGCAACACCGACCTGGAAGTGCGATTGATTGATGCCTTCGGCCGTCGGGGCATCCCTCTGGTCATCGGGGCGATTCCCTGTTTCAGGGCCACGGGACCCGACGATGGCCAAACCCTTCCGTCCGATAAGGCCGACATCCTGCGAGAGGCGGCCAGGGCAGGCATCGTGGACGTGGGGGTCCACGGCTATTCGCATCTCAAGACGGGCTGGTGGACCGAACTGGCCGGCTTGCCCTACGAAGAGCAGCTCTTCCGCCTGCGGCGGGGCCGCGAGTTGCTTCACGAGGCCGTCGGGATCGAAGCCGAGACGTTCATCCCACCGTACAACGCCTACGATCACCTCACCCTGCGGGCCATGGAACAGTTGGGGTACACCTGCCTTTGCGCAGGCAAGCTCGGTCGCCTGGATGACGGCTCTCTGCGATTCCTGCCGTCAACATGCGGTCTTGCCGATGCCCGGCGAAGCATCGAATCGGCAACGAGGGCGGGTGACTCTCGGATCGTAGTGATCCTCTTTCATGGATTTGACCTCGTTCCATCGGCACCGGAATCACCCGATTTCCTTGGATGGACGGCCTTCGAAGAACTCCTCGATTGGGTCGTCCGGAGACAGGACGTGGCCGTTCGCAGTATCCGCGAGCTTCTCGACAGCGACGTCGACTTGTCGATCCACCGGTTCGCCGCGAACAGACGTCTGAGTTCCATGCCCCGCCTTGTCCCCAGCTTCCTGGTCCATCTGTTCGGCACCGAGACGGGCGCCTATCTGTCCACCGATGAGGCCCGCCGCTTGCGTACGGCCAAGACCGGGCTGTATCTTGCCACCGCCACCTTCTACGCGGTGCTGCTCGCGCTCGGCGCGGCTCTGACGACGGCTCTGCGAAGGCGGTTCGGACGCCCTCTCGTGCTGCTGCGACGGGCGGGGATCGCCCTGCTGGTCGCCGCGACGGCCTATGCCTGCCAGAACCTGACCATCGGCGTGCATGGCGCGATCGCGACCTCCGTCATCGGCGGCGCCTGCCTGGGTCTGTACAGACAGCGTTTGTCGCGCCTGTAACCCCCCACGATGTCGGCAAGGGAATTGCCGATCGCGCCTGGGAGCAGTTGCTTCGTTAGACCGTCGGCCATCGGCGGCTGTGCGGCTTTCTTTCTTGCCCGGCTCGACGGTCAGTATTCCACGGCGGCCGGCAGGGTCTTGGCCTGCTCGATCCACTCGGCCACAACGGCCTGCGTCGGCACGCGGCGGGTGAGCTTCTTCTGGGTGTTCACCTCGATCATCTTCTGCGTCAGGTTGGCCGGGACGCGGTGCTTGAGTTCCTTGACCGTATCGACCCCGGAGGCCTCCAGAAGCTCGGAAAACTCCGACCCGATGCCCTTGACGCGATAGAGGTCCACCATGTTGACCCACTTGAGAATCAGCGACTCGCCGATCCCCGTCTTCTCGGCCAACTCGACTCGGCCCTTCTTCGTCTTGCCTGCCACCAGCAACTGGTCGGTGTTGCTGATCCCGGCGGCCCGGAGCTTCTCCCCATACGCCGGGCCGATTCCCTCTACATCTTCGATTTTGTACTGCGCCATTTCAAGACTCCTTTCATCCAGATAACAGACGCTGCCCTCGATGGACAGTTCGCCTATCTCTCCACACGATCGCGTCTGCGTCCACTACAAGACCTGGGCGACGCGATGTTTCAACGGCCCTCGGTCGTGCGCCCGCCATCTCAGGCGTCGGAGGTCCTGGCCAACCACGGATAGACAACGCCGGCCGCCAAGGCGCCGAGAATGGGCGCCAGCCAGAAGAGCCACAGTTGACTCAGCGCCCAGCCGCCCACGATCACAGCAGGCCCCGTGCTCCGCGCAGGGTTCACCGACGTGTTCGTCACGGGAATGCTGATCAGGTGGATCAAAGTCAGCGCCAGGCCGATGGCAATCGGTGCGAATCCCTGGGGGGCCCGCTTGTCCGTGGCCCCAAGGATGATCATCAGGAACATGAAGGTCAGGACCAGCTCGGCGACGAAGGCGGCGACAAGCGAATAGCCGCCCGGGGAATGATCGGCGTAACCGTTCGCGGCCAACCCGCCGCTAAGACTGAAGCCCTCCTTTCCGCTGGCAATCAGATAGAGGACCGCCGCCGCCGCGACGCCACCGACGACCTGGGCGGCGATATAGTGCGGCAGCTCCGATCCGGGGAACCGCCTGCCCGCCCACAGACCGAGCGAGACGGCCGGGTTCAGATGACAGCCGGAGATGTGGCCGATCGCAAAGGCCATCGTCAGCACCGTCAGGCCAAACGCCAGCGAGACACCCAACAAACCGATTCCCACATTCGGAAAGGCGGCGGCCAGAACCGCGCTGCCGCAGCCGCCGAACACAAGCCAGAAGGTGCCCATGAATTCCGCCACGGAACGCTTCAGCAACGACATGGAAAGACTCCTTTCTCACCTGCCCTGACCGATTGGTTCCTGCGAGGTGGACCCCCATCGCCACGCACAGGAGCATGGGCCGGAATCCGGCGGGCAGACCAGAACCGGTCCCTCGCCCGCGCCTGCTGCGCAGGGCCGTGCCGCTCCCATTGTTGCCATGCCAAGGAGGCGACGTCAATACTGTCGCGTCGCCTCGGTTTCTTCGACCGACCGACCCAGTTCCTGTGTGTTCATGATGGTATGGAAGCGGATGTCACCGGCTCGGAGGGCCCTGACGACAACCTTCCACGTCGCCTTCTGGCCCACCGGCAGGACGCTCAGCGGCGCGAAGCGGATAGTCCGTCCCTCCACCGTCGCCCGGGTCGGGCCGTCCGAGGAGACATACTCCTGCGCATCTTCGAGCACGCAGGTGATTTGCACATTGTGGTCCGGGGCCGAACCCTGATTGGTGGCGGTGATGATATACGTTTCCTGGGCGCCGACCTCGATCGGGTCTTCAACGTCGATCACTTCCAGCAGCACGGCGGCGATCCCCTCGACGCTCGTCCTGACGGTCGCCGTCACCGCATCGGCGCACACGGCGGCCGCCGAGGCGACGTTGGTGTATGCTCCGCCTTTGGCCGGCGTGTAGGTCACGCTGACCGTCTTGGAGGCGTTGATCGCCAGCGTGCCCAACTGCCAGACGATCTTCGAGCCGGACAGGGCCCCGCCCGACGACGCCTTCACCGCCTGGACGCCTTCGGGAATCGTATCCTCCACGATCGTCTCGACCGCCGGGGCGTCGCCCTTGTTCGTGACCGTGATCTGATACGTGGCCGGACGGCCGAGGAACAGCCTCTCCGGGCCCGTCTTGGTGATCGCCAGCACGGGTTGATGCACGATCGTCCGCGTGGTGGCCTCGGCCTTCAGACCGCTGCTCGATGTGGCGATCGCCCGGTTGATATACTCACCCGTTCGGGCGGCCTTGAGGTTGACGGCGTACTTCTTCGATTGTCCGGATCCCAGCGTTCCGGCGTCCAGGCTGATCTGGGTCTTACCGTCGGCGGTCTGCAATCCGGGCGGCAGGTTGTCCAGGACGGTGACGCCCGGAATGTCGCCGGTGCCGCTGTTGGTCACAACGAAGCTGACCGGGATCGGATCGCACAGCACGGTCTCCTGCGGCGCCGTCTTGGTCAGCACCAGCCGGGGCTCGACCACCTCGATATTGATGCAGGTGGGAACCACGAAATCCACCGTCGAACAATGCATGAGGCAGTCGGAGGTGATGGCCATGCCCACGATCTTCAGGTCCAGACTCGTCCTGGGGCCCATCGCCCCCAGCGCCCAGACCAGGGTGCCGTCTCTCGGGGTGGCGGGCGGGTCGGCCCTCTCGAACCGAAAGTTTCGCGGCAGCCGTTCGGTCACGACAACATCACTGACCGACACCTCGCTGACGTTGGTGACCTGGATCGTGTACTCGAACGGCGCGTTCATCGGGACCTGGCTGGGCGCCCGCGCATCGAGGCGAACCGCTCCCTGGGCCGGGTACGTCCGCGAGGCTACGGAGGAACCGCACCGATTCGGCGCAGCCGTCGTCGTCCGCGCCGGAGCCGCCGCCGGAGCCGGGGCGGGAGCCGGAGCGGTCGCAGCCACAGGTGCGACTGTCGTCCTCGTCTGCGCGGTGCTGTTCGACGACGAAGTCGTCGCCGGATGCACGGGATAGCTCGTTCGCGACGAAGACCGGCTCGATCCACAGCCGGCGCCGAATAGAATAACCGCAGCGCACAGAGCCAGAATCAACCATACTCCCCTGCGTGGTGCCATGATGTGACTCCTTTCCATAGGATGGGTCGCCGTTCACATGACCGGCTTGAATGACAAGAAATGAAGACGCACCTCCATGAACCTCTCCACCATCTGTCCCATCGATCCACACAGCCGGCACAATCCCGGCAGCCCCTATCTCTCTTGTAGAACGGCTCCGTGCTCGGCGATATAAGGGAAATGCTCGATTTCAGGTCACGGCCGCAGCGTCCGACAGCCTCGCACTGCCGCCGGGACAGGGGCCACTCTCCCCGCAAAAATACGTAGTTCTACGTATTTATAGACCGCCGACGTCGTATGTATACTGATGGCGTGCCATGGTGGTGTTCGCACGGCATTGGCCCACATGCGTCGGGCTACGCGTCGATACGCTGCCACGAAGCGATGGAGGATCGGATGATGAAAGACCTGTCGATTGCGCTGTTGGCGTCGCTTGTGCTGATTCTGAACGTCGGCCCCGGTTGCCTCGCCGACATCGCCGTCAACATGACCCTGACAGACCCGGCGTACTGCGGGGCGAAGCCTGATGCAGGGACGACAATGGGGTGGCAGTTTGCAGTTGCCAGCCCGATCGTCGTGACCCATCTGGGTCTCTATGACTTCTACTACGAGCTTGTCTATAGCTCGGGCTGGACACAGATCACCGCCGACGGGTTCAACAGCACCCATCCGATCGGTCTTTGGCGTCTCAGCGATGGGACACTGCTGGCCTCGGGAACGGTCCCGGCGGGAACGGCTGCACCGCAGATCGGCCGCTTCCGTTACATCGAGGTATCCGAAACCACATTGATCCCCAACGAGGAGTACGTTGTCGGTTTCTACACAGAATCCAGTGCCACATCGGACCCGGTGGCCACCAACCCCTATGACGTTACATGGAATACAGACCCACTGATCGACTACGTGACTGCCCTCCAGGGCTCATCGTCCGGCTTGACGATGCCGACACAGGCCCTTGGAAGCGATCTTCGGTTCGGTCCGAATTTCCAGTTCACGGCCGTGCCCGTCCCAGCGTCCGCAGTTCTCGGCCTGATTGGTCTTGGCGCCGCCGTTGACCGGCTGCGCCGACATCGGACGCGATAGGCAGACGTTGACCGACAGCAAGCAGCCCTCGATCTTTTAGTCACGGCCTCTGTGTGCACCCGCTCCTGCCAACTCGCCGGGCCGTTCGCGCTGGGATCAGGCGATGCCGATGAGGTCGAGGTTGGCGGCGACGGGGACGGGGGCCAGACGGCGGACGTCGGCAAGCCGACGGGCGTAGGCGCGGTCCGCATCGCCGACCGTCTCGCGCACGGTCTCATCGGCCGCTTCGTCCCGCAGGCGGCGCATCACCGCCCCGCCGATCCAGAGGAAGGGATTGTAGAAGTACACCACCTGAACGACATTCTGGATGCAGTTTACCCATAGATCGTAACGTTTGACATGGGCCAGCTCGTGAAACAGCACGTCGCGCAGGTGCCGTGAGCCAAGCTGGGGCACAAGATCGCGCGGGACCACGATGACGGGCCGCCACAGCCCGCACACCGCCGGCCGCGTGCCTTCCTCGGAGATCCTCAGACGCACCTTGCCCTTGATCCCCATGCGCTTGCGGCAGTAGCAGAGGATATCGGTCATCAGGAAATTGGCATCCTCGGACCGACCGACGTCGCGGCAGGCCGCACGGGCGCGCCAGAGCGCCACGCCCGCCATCCCGACGACACCGCCCAGCCACAGCAGCAGCAACCCGCCCTGCCAGGTGATCGCGTGGGGCGGCTCCCCTATCCCAGCCGTGGTGGTCTGGGACTGTCCGGTGAAGGGCCGGGATAGGGAAGCACGCGGGTGATCCGCTGCCTGGTGTGTGGTCGGGTCTGCGAAGGCAGCGTTGCCCGAAGGCAAGAAGGTGAGAGGAGGATAGACAAGAAGAAAAGGGCTCAGCGCCAGATACGCGAGCACCAGAGCGATCCACCCGCACCGCAGGGCGGCCCGGACACGCCGGCGAAGCACAAAAACCACCAGCAGGGCCAACCCGATCAGAAGGGCCGACTCGATCAACAGCGGCAAAGCCAGCGCCACAAAGGCTTTGCCCATCGTATTGAGTTGTCCAAACATCCATTCCATTGGTGGTCCTCACCTCTAAAGACGCGCGAAAGTGGAATCCATTACAGCCAAAGAGCCATATTTTCTTCGAGTATCCTGATGCCGGGAGGGTGGAAACGCCCTTGGGGGTGGTTACAGCCGAGGTCGCAGGCACGAAGGCTTTTTTCGGTTCGTAGTGGCGTCGCAAGACGCTGCCCCGTTTGTAGTGACGCCGTCAGGCGTTGCCGCGTTTGTGGGTGGTATGCCCTTACGGGCACACTACAAACCGCTTTGTTACGGTTGTGTTACGGTCGCGCGGTCGGAATCACTCTCGGGACATGGAGATCACCATCGGTTCGAGGATCTCCTGTATCGTGCGGCCTTCTCTCCTCTTGAGTTCGACGCGGCGATGCACGGATCGGAAACCCGGATAGTGCACGCAAAGCGTGTACGTCCCCGGCGCGGCGGCAAATGCCGTGGTGTCATCGTTGTTGTAGACCGGCTCGACCACGCGCCCGTCGCGTTCGAGCCAGATGTCGGGCGTCGCCAGCGGCAGCCCCTCGTCCGTGACGATCAGCACGCGGAGATAGCCATGTTCGTCGACCGGATTCGCCTCGATGCGAACCGTCTCATGCCCCCCGGGCGCGAGCTTCACGCGCGCCAGCGGTGCGTCCAGTCGGGAAAACGAGAAGGAGTACTCCCCTTCCGGCAAGTGCGCGATCTCAAAGACGCCGTCGGCGCCGGGCGTAACCGACATCTCGATGCGGCCATCGGCGCTCTGCAGCGTCAAAGGCCAGGGCTCGGAATCGGACCAGGACACCAACTCCCCCGAGATGCGCCCATTGCCCGACGGAATCGTCACGACAGTCCTCGCGTGCGATTGTCCCGGCGCAATCTCAAGTCGGTCGCGAATCGTAGGATACCCTTCCCGGCTGACCACGACGTCATACTGCCCCGCACTCAGCGCGTCGAAGACGAAAGGCTCCGAAGGCTCGCGACGGAATCGCAGTTGCCCCACCTGCCGACTCAGAGAACTCTTCTCATATCGTTCACAGAGCGACACGTCCCAGCGGTCAACCGGAAGGGTCTCATCGGCGAAGAGCAACTCCACCGTCGCCTCCGCCGCCACGGCTTCCAGGTCGCCCAGGTCCACATCCACGCCTCGTGCGAAATCTACGGCGGTCAACTCAAACCACTGTCTCGTGCCGCGACCGCCGGGAACAGACCAATAGAGCGTCCGCCGACCCGTCGGCAATCCGTAGAAACTGAACCGCCCGAGCGAATCGCTGAGTGCATACGCCTCGAACCCCTGCGACACACCCGCCTGAACCATCACCAGCAGCTTTGTATTCGCCACCGGCTCGCCCTTGCACATCAAGCGCCCCGTCGTCTTCCAGGGTCCTGCGATATCCAGACGCACCGTCTGCCCCGCGCGCGGCAATATGGACGTAAGCACAACGCCCAACTCCGTATCGGGATCGCCCCGAAAGACGTAACACAGCTCGTCGGGCAGGTGCTTGATCCGGTAGTATCCAAAGGCATCGGTCGTGACTTTGCCCAGCCGGGCGCGGTTCTCCGCCCAATAGGAGAAGCTCTTCTCATCCATGAAGTACACATCCGCCTCAGGCAGAGGGCTCCCCTGCCAGTCGTACACAATCCCCTCGACCGCCCCGCCCTTCCTCAGGACGATCTGCGCCTCCGTCGCCCCCTCCGCCGCCATCTCGATGCACCGCAATGTGCGCGCATGATCCGGATGGCGAAACACAAACCATCGTTCTGTTTCACTCCCTGAGAGATTGCCAATCGTGAAACACCCCTCGGTGTCGGTCGTCGCCAGTCGCATGGCCTCTGCGGTTCTCGCTTGCGTATAGCGATTGCTGACCGTGACCCCCTCGACGGGCCGTCCCGCTTCATCGACTACGATGCCGGAAAGGACTCGTGTAGGAAGCTCCTCTATCGGTGCCGCCCAGCCCATCATTCCGTCCTGATGCCCAACCGGTATCTCCAGCACCAGCCCTTCGCTCGGCGCCTTGATGTTCTTGAACCGCTTGACGCCCCCCACCCGGACATCCACATCGTACAGACCTGGAACCAGATCGGTCAGCGTGAACTCCGTCTGTCCGGCGTCGAGATGCGTCCTGCCGAAATGCCCCCTGTCGCTGAACGCATGAATCCAACCCCCTCCCTCATAGTGCCCTTCCGTAAAGACAAGGGTCCCCGAGATGCTCGCGCGACCGTATGCCGAAGGCCGGGGAATCCGCAGATCGAGCAGGCCCGACTCCGGCGGCAGATTGGCGTCCGTCGACCAGACGCCACGCGCCCCGCCACCGACGGCAATATGCACTTCCACACGGTACAGACCAGGCACTACGTGCGGAAGAACGAACGTCCCGTCTTCCGCCACGCGATCTTCACCGGGCCAGGAATAGATGCTGTGCCACCATTTGGGCTTGGCCTCGATTCGCCAGCCCGCCGCCGGCAAACCATCCGAACAAGTGGCGACGCCGACCACCTCGATCCCTTTCTCCAGGACAAATTCAACCAGCTCCACCTGTTCCGCTTTTCCCAGGACCACCGAGCGCCCCGCCAACGCATAGTCGGGGTGGGAGACGGTCACCCAATATTCATCGGCGAGCAAGCCGCCCAGCGTAGCGATACCGTCCTCTTTCGAGTGAATTGGCCGCTTCGGTCCCTTGCCCCACTCGTCCGAAACATACGCCGCGAACACCCTGGCGCCGGACACAGGCTCGCCGCCTTCATTCACGATCGTCGCGAGAATCGCAACCCCCCTGGATAGAGCGAAGTCTCTCACGACCCGACGGCCCCGGCGCAACTCAACCGTCTGGACGTTGCCCTCCAGTTCCCAATCCGCCAGCGTCACGTGCTCGGGGGCAAGCAACTGGATACGACACGAACCTTCCTTCTCGACGGTGTCAAAGACATAGAGACCGTTGCTGTCCGTCGTGGTCTCGTAGAACCGAGGGGCATGCAACTGAACCTGCACGCCTTCGAGCGGTTCGCCCGAATCGATGTCGGTAATAGTCCCGCTGAGAGCCGGAACCGCCTCCATTTGCGGAACGACCTGCGAGAGCGGCGCATCGTTCACGTCCGACACATTGGGCTCATTCGGCTCGCTCTCTTCGCTTCGCCCGCTGATCTGGTCGATCGCCTGGGCGAAGGGATTGTCGTCCGGATCGCCCTCCCACTGCTGGGCCAGTCGCGACAGCGCCGGCAGCGCCCGCGCATCGCCGATCGCCCCCAGCGACTCGGCCGCCAGTCGTCGGCTCGCCGGCAACCCCGTTTCCAGCATCGTCACCAGTCCCCCGATATTCCGCGCCGCTGTCATCGTCTCGATCTCACCCCGCTCTTTCACCAGCCGCCTGGCGGTCATCGCCGCGCTGTCCGATGGATCGGGCCCGGGCTCGCTGGTCGTCCGCTGCCGCTGCGTCCCCGTCGGCACCCACACCACGAACGCCACGAACATCACCACCGCCGCCACCGCCAGACCCGCCGCGATCCGCACCACGCGCCCGACGTCGCCCTCGTACCACGCCCCCGCCGCCCCCGCCGCACGCGACGTCGCCTGCTCCATCGCCGTGCCCGCCTCGTCCAGGATCCGCTGGTCCAGCGTGATCGTCGTCGTCACGCGAAACTGCGCCAGTCGCACTTCGATGCCGTCCATCCGCCTCATTCCAGCGACCCTCCCGGCAACAGCGCCCGCAATTTCTCGATCCCGTACCGATACCGCGCCTGCACCGTCGGCACCGACGTCCCCTGCAGACGCGCGATCTCCTTGAACCGCAGCCCCCCATTCAAACGCAGCGTAACG
Source organism: Phycisphaerales bacterium Planc_01 (assembly GCA_001603075.1). Classification (GTDB taxonomy): domain Bacteria; phylum Planctomycetota; class Phycisphaerae; order Sedimentisphaerales; family Anaerobacaceae; genus Anaerobaca. Next base: position 93,210 of record LVBB01000121.1, read on the forward strand.
ACCTCCCGTTGTTCGGCCGGCAACTCCGCCAGCGCCCCCGTCAACCGCTCCGCTTCCTCCGCGAAAGCCGCCTCCTCCTCGGGCCCCGCCGCCGTCGCCTCCCCTGGACCGTTGCCCTCCGTCCGCTCCGCCTGCGTCTTGAGCCGACGGAACCGGTCCCGCGCCCGATTCAGCACGCACGTCGTCAGATACTGCCGCAGGCCCGTCCGCAGCGTCAGCGTCCCCGCCGCCCCCGCGAACGAGACGAACACATCGTGCAAAATGTCCTCAGCCGTACTCATATCATGCACCAGCGAATAGGCGAGCGTCAGCAACTGGTCCTTATGGGCCAGGTAGATCTCGCGCAGGGCGTCGGTATCGCCTCGCCTGAGTCGCTGAATCAGTCGCCGCTCGCTCAAATCTCCACCTCAATCCAACTGCGTCACAGAACGGTCGGTTCATTGGGTAGGACGCGGGAGATGGTATTCTAATGTGGTAAACCCGCCGGCGGGACTGATTTTCCTGATCGACAGCAAAACCGGGCCATCGGCACTGGATATCTTCCGGCGTTCGTGGTCAAATAGGGTGTTCAGCAACAAGGCACAGACCGGCGGACACAGGCCGTGATATACGATGGAAGGCGATGGGACACGAGCAGAGCATGAACGTAGTCAGTATGTTCCTGATGGGGCCGCGCGAGGTCCTGGTCATCGTCATCATCACGGCGGTCGTCGTGTGGTTGCGGACGCGGCGACGCAAGTGAGGCCCCCCGGCCTGTACCGAATCGATCTTGATCCGGGGGTCATCCCGATACCGGTCGGGATGCTCTATGGCCAGTCCTTGCCGCTGCGCTGCTGTTTGAGCCGGCTGCGATGCTTCTTGTCGTCCAGACGCCTCTGCCGGGCGCCGGCGGGTGCCTTTGTCTTGCGGCGCACCGGACGGGGCGCCAACACATCGGCCAGCAACTGAACGAATCGCCCGATCGCCGCCTGGCGGTTGGCCTGCTGGGTGCGGAACCGCTGCGAGACCACCCGAAGCACCCCCTGCTTGTCGATCCGCGTCGAAAGCGATTGGAGGACCCTGTGCTTCTGCTCGTCCGACAAGCCGGGTGAGCCGACCACGTCGAACAGCAGCGTCACGCGCGTGTTGAGCTTGTTGACGTTCTGCCCGCCGGGCCCGCCGCTGCGCGAGGCCTTGAAGAGCAGTTCGCTTTCGTCGATCTGCGTGTTGGCGACAATCTCCAGCATGGGCCGCATGGTAGGACGCGAATCGAAGATTGGGAAGTTTTTTTTGCGTCCGATAGCCCCTGTCAATGCAGGCCGTCACTATGTTATCGGGTTTAAGACGGGAAGACGAATCAGCCTGGGACGAGTGCCCTCAGCCCATCCAATGCGGCTGGGGACCTGTGGGGATCGCCGGAAGACGGCGGCGAGCCGATGGGCGCTTTCCCCTTCGCGCGCCTGCAACGAGCGGCCGCCGCACGGCAGCCAAAAAGCCTCAAGCCCTCGCGATGCGGATGCCGATCAACACATGCAGATGACCGGCGTCTGAAAGCACCGAAGGTCGCCGGAATTCTTTGACAACGACAAGAGGTCTCCCGGACAAGCAAAGACTTGGAGTGGAGTTCGCGCCCCTGCGCGAAACAGCAGACAGGTATTTCAAACACACCCAAAATTGATGTAAGGGAATACTCTCGCGCTGGCCCGGCAGGGGCCCTTTTTTTGCTTGGACCGTCGATCTCCTGGGGGACCTCTTCGCCCTGTGCCCTGTTGTCGCTCCCTCCGTCACCCATTCGACTCCCTCGATTCCCCGGTTCGCCGTCGGGAAGATCGGGGAATTTGCCTACTTGCCTGCCCGTCGGCCCATCTCTACGATGGCTCTCTGTCGGATCATGTCCCGGATCCTGTCAACGATCCGAGCGTGGTGGCGGCCGTGGGCCGTTGGACCGAATCGAGAGTCTTTGAAAGGAGCATGCGATGAAGACTGCTGTGTTGACCTGTGCCTCTGTGGCCCTGCTGGGGCTGTTTCTGAGCGGCTGTTCGACCACACCGGAATCGGCCGACGACCGGATCGCGATGACCGCCAAGGTCCAGGACACGATCGACCGCGCCAAGACCGCCGACTCCGGGCTGGGCGAATTCTTTGAAAAATCGGTCGGCTATGCCGTATTCCCGACGGTCGGCAAGGGCGCCATCGGCGTCGGAGGCGCTTACGGAAAGGGACAGTTGTTCGAGAACGGCCGCCTGGTCGGCTACTGCACGCTGACCCAGGCCACAATCGGACTGGCTCTCGGGGGACAGAGCTACACCGAGTTCATCTTCTTCGAGACGGCCGAGGCGCTGGAGCGATTCAAGTCGGGCAACTTCGCCTTTGCCGCTCAGGCCTCGGCGGTGGCCCTCAAATCGGGCGCGGCCGCCAACGCCAAGTACGAGAACGGCGTCGCCGTCTTCACGATGGGCGAGGCGGGTCTGATGTACGAGGCCTCCATCGGCGGACAGAAGTTCACCTACGAACCGATCCTGTAGTGACACAGCGGTCCAACCCGCTCCTCGGAGACGTTCGCATTCGGGGAGCGGTTCTCTTTCGTTGCCGCACGTGCCTGCACGGGAGGGGTCTGTCGTTTGCGCTTGCCAACCGCCGGTCGAGCCATATAGTGTCCGGTGGTGATCTCCAACAGTGGCCACAACCGATTCACAGCTTTGAAGGAGGCCGATCATGACGCAGCAGACTCCCCCGACGAGAACGACGATCGCATTGGCCCTCATTCTCGTCCTGGTCATGTCCGCCTGGTTGTCGCTGGCACCCGACGTGGAGCAGGCCGCAGCCCAGGCGACTCGACCATCCGACGCCGAGGACCTGCGGAGCGGCAGAAACTACATCGAAACGAAGGTCTACAGCGAGCGGGAGGACCGCGAGCTTCTGAGGCACTTCGACGGACTGCGCGTCGCCGATGTCTCCGACGGGATGGACAAGGTCGGCCTGGCCGACGTGGGCCTGATGTCGCCGCAGATCCATCCCGCCTGGAAAGACACGCAAGAGTACAAGCACCGCTTCATCGGCATCGCGGTGACGGCCCGCTATGTGCCGGCCAACGAGGGACCCGCCCCCGCCATGGAGACCGAGGCGTTCGACACGTGGGTGGGCAAGACCTACAACGAGGTGACGCCGGAGCCGTTCGTGCCGCTGATCCGCGAGGGCACGGCCCTGGTGATCGACGACGTGCAGGACGCCGACGTCGGGACGATCGGATCGAACAACATCATGGGCTGGAAACTTCGCGGCATGGTCGGCGTGGTGACCGACGCCGGGGCCCGTGACACCGATGAGGTGGCCACACAGCAGGTCCCGTTGTACTTTCGGCGAGTCAGCCGAGGCATCCGCCCTGGACGCAATCGGATCGAGTCGGTCAACCGGCCCATCGAGTGCGGCGGCGTGCTGGTCCGGCCCGGTGACGTTATCGTCGCCGACGGCGACGGCGTGATCTGCGTGCCCCGAGAGAAGGCCCGAGAGGTTGCCGCATACGCCCGCGCCACGATGGAAGGCGACAAGGCCGGCCGACGCAACCTCTACCAGAAGCTCGGCCTGCCCGAAGACGCCTCTATCCGCTGACGGGGATCTCGCTCATCCAAAGAACCGCTCGTAGTCGTCATGGCCGCCGACCCAGAACCAAGTCACTGTGTCCCCGTCCAGAACGCCCAGAGCACGATAGCCCAGCGACAGACGCACGGACCGGATATTCTCTTCCCGGTTGATGCACTTGAACCGCAGGGATGGATGAAACGGGTCCTCGTTCCATAGGCGGTACGCCTTCTACACGCCAGCCTTGACCTTGCCGTCTATACGGCGATAGGCGTGCCAGAACGATGGTACGGCAGCCGATTTCACAGGCTTTCAGGGTCCAGAGGGGTCGCCCTGCCCTCTGCGACCTCCTTGCGGGCCTGGCGGGCCGCGGCGGCAAGATTGCCTTCCGTCCGAGAGAAAGACTCATTCCAGGAAGCCTCGTCGCGCAGGTCCTTGATGTATTCGCGCAGGTGCTCCACCACTCGATCCTGGATAGGCTCGGGCAGTGTCTCAAGCATCTTGAGGATGGTCACGCTCGCGTCCAAACCCATACGTCTCCTCGTCGATGCCGTGCCATACACGATCTGCCAATCGCCGACAGCCACTATAACAACCCGACCCCTCTCTCCATACAAGGGAAAGAAGGGCCGTCGTGCGCACCCATTGCCGGCGCACAAGCCTTGCAGGGTCGTGCTCGGCACACCCCCTCGACTACGCCCGGTGCAGGTTGAGCACGCGGGGACGGGCGAGCTGGCGGTAGTCGGCCATCTTCAGGCGGACGGCCTTCGTGTGGCTGCCGGCGCGGAAGAGGATGTGGTCGTCCTTCTCCAGGGCCTTGTCCATGACCGTCTCCAGATGGAAGAGGCTGCCGAACGGCGGCTCGGCCCCCACCTCGCAGTCGGGAAACAGCCCGGCGAAGTCCTCCTCGTCGGCCAGCTCGACAGACTTGGCGTCGAGTTGGCCCTTGAGGGCCTCCAGGTCGATCTTGGCGTCGGCGGGCAGGACGCACATGAGAAACCGCCCGTCGGCCTTGACGATCACCGGCTTGGCAACGAACCGGCCCGGCTCGTGCTCGATCTGGGCCAGCCGCTGGGCGCTGAAGACCGGCCTGTGCTCCACGACATCGTACTTCACCCCGGACTTGTCGAGATACTCGGTGATTTGCATCGGACACCTCCCTGCATCATCCCCGTTGCGGATCCACCGGAGGCTTCGAGTGCCCACGCCCGAACGAGACACCGAGCCCCTCAGGCACGTACCTTCCTTCATTACGGGCCTCAGGCCGTCCCGGTTTGCACAAAACCCGCCGGGCGATGCAGGATGGGCCTTGGCCCATCGCCCCCAATGGCGCAAGGCCTGCAATACGGCAAAAAAGGGCTAACCTCATCGGCGGAAAGACCGTTAGAATGGGCACAGAGAGTTGATTCCGGGTGATCTGGGAGATATCAGGTATGGGAAGAACGTCGATCTTGCACGTATTTGTTCTGGCAGTCATGGCCGGTCTATTGGCCGGCACGGGGTCGGTCTTCGCCCAGGCGGGCGAGGGCGACCAATTCCTCGACGGCATCGGGGAAACGGCGCTGATTGCACGCTATCTGTTCAACGGCAGCGCCGAGGATTGGTCGCGGAACAACTACCACGCGACCGTACACGGAGCCGAGGCCGGATACGTCGAGGACAGCCGGTTCGGCACGGTTCTGTCGCTGCCGGGGGGCATCAACGGCGGCCACGTCCAGATTCCCGGAGAAGCCCTCTTGGGCAGCGATACGATCAGCGTTACGGGCTGGGTCTACCTCCGGTCCACCACGGCCTGGCAGAGGTTCTTCGATTTCGGACAGGACGCCACACGGCACTTCTTCTGCACGCCGATCGGCGAGACGGCCTCCGAGGGCTACCGCGCCCGCATCACCGCCGGAGGTCGGCCCAATGAACGGGGCCCCGCCGCCGGGCGTGTGGCTACGGGCAAATGGACTCATCTGGCCGTCGTGCTCGATCCGGCCACGCAGACCCTGACCAGCTATCTCGACGGCGTCCAGGTCGGACAGGCCGCAGGTGTGGCCTCGACTCTTGAACAGGTGCTTCACCAGCAGAATGCCGAGGCGAACCGGCTGTATATCGGCAAGTCCCAATACGACGACCCGGACCTCAACGCCAAGATTTACGACGTACGCCTGTACCGCATCGCCCTGACCGCCCGGCAGGTGGCCACGATCCGCAAGAATGCCCTGCCGGATGGCGAGCCGCCGGTTGCAGGCGACAGACCGCGCGACTCGGACGAGCCGGCCGCGCCGACCGAAGACGTCACACTACCCCTCGCATCGCGGCTGACAGCCGTGCCTGATATCACGGTCGAAACGACGGTGGGTCATCTGCCGCGGTTGCCCTACACCGTCCCGGCCGTGTACCGCGACGAGGTCGCCGGTCCGTTGGTCCGCGTGATCTGGCCGGCCCCCACAGACAACAGTCAGGTTCGCGCGCCCGGCGTCTACACCGTCACCGGCACGGTGCCCGGCACGCCGTACAAGCCCAGGGCTACCGTGACCGTCAAGCCGGCGTCCGGCAGCGACGTCGATCGTCCAGAACACGAATTGAGGCCGTTCGATCTGGGCCAGGTCGTGCTCAACCGGGACGAAAACGGGCGGGACACGCCGTTCATCAGGAACCGCGACAAGTTCGTCCGGACGCTCGCCCAGACCGACCCGGACAGCTTTCTGTACAACTTCCGCGACGCCTTCGGCCAGACCCAGCCCGAAGGCGCCCGCCCGCTGCGAGGTTGGGACAGCCAGACCACGCGTCTGCGCGGCCATGCCAGCGGCCACTATCTCTCCGCCATCGCCCAGGCCTATGCCGGCACGACCTACGACCCGGACCTGCACGCGAACTTCCACAAGAAGATGGACTACATGATCGACACGCTCTACGAGCTGTCCCGCAAATCGGGCACGCCGGCCGAGGAAGGCGGACCGGCCAATGCCGATCCGACGACGGTCCCGCCGGGACCGGGCAAGGACGGCTACGATTCCGATCTGAGCCGGGACGGCATCCGCACCGACTACTGGAACTGGGGCAAGGGCTTCATCAGCGGCTATCCCCCGGACCAGTTCCTCATGCTGGAAAAGGGCGCCACCTACGGCGGCAGGAACGACCAGGTCTGGGCCCCCTACTACACACTGCACAAGATTCTCGCCGGACTGCTCGACTGCTATGAGGTCGGCGGCAACGAGAAGGCTCTGCAGGTCGCCAAAGACATGGGCCTCTGGGTCCACGCCCGCCTGAGACGCGTGCCGACCGAGACGCGGATCCACATGTGGAATCGGTACATCGCCGGCGAGTACGGCGGCATGAATGAGGTCATGGCGCGCCTGCACGGGATCACGGGCGATCCACGTTTCCTCGACGGCGCCCGAATGTTCGACAACATCGACTTCTTCTTCGGCAACGCCGAGCACGACCACGGCCTGGCCAAGAACGTCGACACCATCCGCGGCAAGCACGCCAACCAGCACATCCCGCAGATCATCGGCGCCCTGGAAACCTACGAAGGCACCCAGGACCCCGCGTACTATCGCGTGGCGAGCAACTTCTGGGACATGTGCACGCACGGCTATATGTACAGCATCGGCGGGGTCGCCGGAGCGAAGAATCCCAACAACGCCGAGTGCTTCACCGCCCAGCCCGACACGCTGTTCGCCAATGGGTTCACCCCCGGCGGACAGAACGAGACCTGCGCGACCTACAATCTCCTCAAGCTCAGCCGCCGGCTCTTCATGTTCGGCCCGGACGGCAAGTACATGGACTATTACGAGCAGGCCCTGTACAACCACATCCTCGCCTCCGTCGCCGAGGACAATCCGGGCAATACGTATCACGTCCCCCTGAACCCCGGCTCGCGCAAGGACTTCGGCAATGCCAACATGACGGGCTTCACCTGCTGCAACGGCACCGCCCTCGAGAGCAGCACCAAGCTGCAGGATTCCATCTACTTCCGCAGCGCCGACGACAGGACGCTCTACGTCAATCTCTACATCCCCTCGACGCTGACCTGGTCCGACCGCAACGTGGTCGTCACACAGAGCACGAACTTCCCGTATGCCGACACTACGAAGCTGACCTTCACCGGCGGCGGCGCGTTCGACGTCAAGGTGCGCGTGCCGAGGTGGGCGACCCGTGGCTTCTTCGTCACGATCAACGGCCGGACCCCGACCGTCGAGCCGGTGCCGGGCACGTATCTGACCCTCAGCCGAGTCTGGCAAACCGGCGACACCATCGAGCTGAAGATGCCGTTCTCCTTCCACCTGTCCCCGGTCATGGACCAGCCCAACATCGCCAGCATCTTCTACGGCCCGGTCCTGCTGGCCGTGCAGGAGCCCGCTCCCAGGTCCGACTGGCGCGCCGTCTCGCTCGATGCCGACGACATCGGCAAGTCCATCACCGGCGACCCGAGCACCCTGCGTTTCCGCACCAACGGCGCGGACCTCAAACCCTTCTTCGAGACCTACGACCGCCACTCCGTCTACTTGGACGTAATGCGGCCGAGAAATTAGAGCGATCCGCCACGAACGGCACGAAGACCGGCGGTTGCGCCTCATTCCGCAACCGCCTCTCGCCGCCCACCTCCCGCCGGACCGGTCGTCCTGTCGGATGGGCGCGGCCCCATGCGCCCTCAAAAAAACCGCCTTGCCCGCAAGATTTCCCTTGACTGCAACCGAGGCCGTTATATGCTATTCATACAACATAATTTATATCATTAGCGAGCATATGATGAATATGGAGGGTAGGCCCATGACGACGAAAGCCGAGTTGACGGCGGCGGTCCGGCGGCCGCTGACCTGCCACGATTGCATGTTCTGCCGCTGGGACGGCGGCCTGTGGCTGCGGACGATCGTTTCGGGGTTCCCCGTGCTGGGAATGTGCGCCAATCATCCGGACACGCCCGGACAGTGGCGCGAGATCCCGGCCGGAGGGCCCTGCCGCAACTTCCGCCCGAAGCCCCGCCTCGCCGCCGAGCCGCCCCAGCCGCCCGCCGACGACGTGCGCTACATCCCGCTGACCCGAGGCCTGTACGCCCTCGTCGACGCCAAGAACTACGACTGGCTCAGCCGCCACAAATGGTCCATCCAGGACGGCGCCGCCGGCAAGGCCCTGTACGCCGTCCGGGGATGCAAGGGCCGCAAGATCTTCATGCACCGCGAGATCATGAAGACCCCGCCCGACATGGTCGTCGATCATATCAACCGCAACGGACTGGACAACCGCGAGGCCAACATGCGCAACTGCACCCGCCTGCAGAACCTCCAGAACCGCTACTGGAAGGCGGGCCGCTCCCAATATCGCGGCGTCAGCCCCCAGGGCGACAAGTGGATGGCCCTGGTCGGCTACAACGGCGAGACGATCTACGTCGGCCTCTTCGAAGACGAGGTCGAGGCCGCCAAGGCCCGCGACCGCAAGGCCTACGAGCTCGCCGGCGAGTTCGCCTGGCTCAACTTCCCCGACGAAATCCACCGATGATCTCGTAAAATGGGCTTTCGCCCATGCCGCTTGTCCAAGCGTTGAAGGGTGGATGCGCAGATGCCGACCGCCGCTCGCGTTCCCGCGTCAACGGTGGCCGCTCACTTCGTCGTCAGTCGAAACGAATCGAGCATGGGGGTGATCTCTTCCTTGTCACGATCGAAGCCATTCGGCTCACTGACGGAAGAGACCAGAATCATCGTTCGTCCATCCAGGTAGTAGTCCGTCACGGAGTGATGCGTCACGGCTCCCAGGCGGTACCCGTACTGCCACCGCACGCCCGTCGCGCCGTCGCGCATAAACGGCCGAGGCGCGCGCAGCTCGGTCCCTCGTCCGCTCGAACGCGCCAGATCAACGTAGTCCATCGCGCTCTGAATGGCCGGATACCCGGACACGTCATAGGTTTGAATCGTCAGATTCGGCAAGGACGCGCTGCCGGACCGCTTGAAGAAGGCGATCAGATGCGTTTTCGCATCGCGGGCCGTGGACACAACCGATGGGTGCTGCGAGCGATCCTCCCAGTTCCCATCAAGCAGAATCTCATATCGTCTGACATCGTCCTCGTACCGAATGGCCGCCAGTCCCCCACGTCCCGGCACGCCGGAGTCGATCGCTTTCGGCCTTCCAAAGAAGGCGACCGTGTGAAGAGGTCCCCATCCTTTGCTCTGAACGCGCCAGCAGTCTCCTTCCCGGACCATGAGAATCCAGCTCAAGGGGACCTCCATGATTCGTTTCTGACCGGGCGGAGTCACACCATCGTCCTTCACGGCCTCCAACTTCAGCATTCCCGCCGGCACGAGAAAGGGAGAATACTTCTTGTACTTCTCCTTGATGTCCGGCTCAGGTTCTGCGACGCCCGTGACTTCGTATGCGGAAAGACGAATCGATCCGGCCTGATACCCTTCGGCAAACTCACCGAACGACACTTCGTCCCGCTGGGTGCGGCTGAGGTAGTCATAGGCGGCCTCCAACTGCCTGTGCTGAACCGCCTGCAGAAAGCCCTCCAGCGACCGCCGCGCCTCGGTCTTTGCGTCGCGGCCCGACTGCGGCGACTTCCCGCGGCATCCTGCTCCCAGTGCCGTCGCCAGCATCACCAGAACGCTCGCGCAGAGCCACCCGGCCTCTCGGGTGAGATGTGACGCTTGCTGCTCACGCACGCTGCCCATGAGATCGCCCCTCCTATAGATGGCAGAACGACGATGTTATAGGAGGGTCCACCGGTCTGTTGCGCCCTCCGCCGCTTTGCGCTACCGAAACGGTGCGTGGCACCATCCAAACCATACAATACCCGTCCACCCTTCTGCAAATCACCCTTCGGCCCCGACGAAATCGAGCGATAGGCCGCAGATCTTGTAGGATGGGCTTTCGCCCATGCCGCTTGTCCAAGCGCAGAAGAGTAGACGCGTAGATGCCGACCGCCTTCTTACCACCTCCGCCCTGCACCTTTTCCCGCGATTTCCTTGCCATCCGCTGCCCCTGAGCATAGAATAGGTGCCGCGGACCTCTGATGTGCGACTTCTCCGACAGAGCCTCTCCGGCTCCCGGAGGCCGGCGCGACGCAAGAGGCCTGTCACCGTTGAAGGGGACGGCACATGAAACGAACGGGCTTCAGCCTCCTGGAACTGCTGGTCGTCATGTCGATCATCGTCGTCCTGCTGAGCATCTCCCTGCCCTCCCTGCTCGGCGCCAAAGACAGCGCCTTGGCCCTGGTCGCGATGGGAGCCCGGCCCGATGACGAGGGCAAGGTCTTCCTGGAAATCAACGACCGCCCGAATCGAAAGGCAACCGACGACATCTACATGATCGCGATCGACCACCCGATCAAGTCCAGCGTCCGCCTGAAGAAGCCCCTCCCTTCCGGCCTGAAACTGCGACGACGCGACGGCTGCGATTACATCTTCTGGCAACCCAAACCCCGCCACGTCGGCAGGCACCCCGTCACCGTCATTCTCGAAGGCGAAGAAACCTCCCGGAAAGAAATCACCATCTACGTCTACACCAGGGAGCAATTGGAAGCCCAGCGAGCACAAAAGAACAACCCCCACTAACCCTCCCCATCCCCCGCCACCCGTAGGGCCGAGGCATGCCTCGCCCGGATGCCCATACGACAAGCCCGATCCCCCCAGAAAATGGACCTGACACCGTTTCGTTTCCCTCGTCACCTGCGTGGATCGGGCCAGCCGCTATGTGATCGCACGCAAAGTCCACGCCTGCGCCGCCAAGCCGGTCGCCGAGCAACTCCAGCGAACCCTTCGCAGACTGCCCGCCGAGAAACGCCGGAGCCTGACCCTGGACAACGGCCGCGAGTTCGCCCGTCCGATCGAGCTGGAACGCAAGCTCGATCTACCGATCTACTTCGCCCATCCCTACCATTCCTGGGAACGAGGCACCAACGAAAACACCAACGGCCTGCTACGGCAGTACCTGCCCAAGGCCACGGACCTCACCCAAGTGCCCCCCAAGCAACTGCGTTCCATTGTCCACGCCCTGAACCATCGGCCGCGTAAATGTCTCAACTTCCAGAGCCCCTTCGAGGTCTTCCACGCCAAACCGCCGGGATAGCTCTTGAGGCCACTCATTCTATCGGATACACTGAAATCGTCGTGGCGGAGGATAGGGCTCTGCTGGGAAGCAACCCGAGCGCCGTCGCGACCCGGGGACATGGGCGACGTTGTGGGTACCCAGCGTCGCCTTCCCTTCACCATGTTCCTGGTCCAAAGCGAAAAATCCCAGGGGTCTGGGGGCAGAGCCCCCAGTCTCAAGAAGCTCACTGTCCTGCCGGATCGCTCGCGATGACTCCGAACGGCCGTGTTGCGCTTCGCGTGTTAATGCGCCATACTGCCTGACCGGCTGAACACCACCTGCCCATCGACCCAGAACGTGAACGTATCGCCCGCCGCCGCGGAGAGCTTGTAGTCGAAGGTGATCGTGCCGGGCCCGTCGACCGTCGCTTCCATCCAGGTGGCCTGGCTGTCGCCGATGGCGCCGCTCCGGGCGGCGTCGAAGTCGTAGCTGTATTCGGCGTTCTGGGCGAACCACTGGGCGTCCCGTTCGCCGGGCTCAGGGCAGGCTGCGGCGGGCTTGTGGCGGCCGTCGCGGGTGGTGTGGGCTGGGTTGTCGTTGGTGTCATTCACATTCGCCCCGTCCGTGTACTGGTTCCACTCATTCGCAGTATACACGTCGGTCCGGCCGGAGTCAACCCCGGCAGTGCCGGCGACAACGCGGAGCCCCTCTGCATGCCGATTGCCGGACGGCCTCGCCGGAGCAATAAAGAACCCGCCCCGTTCCGCTGGGCAGGCGCTGCCTCCACGGAACCTCACCGGGGCGGGCTTGTGAACCCTTCGTTCCCCCGCACCCAACCCGCTGCGGCACGAAATGCTACAAGTACAAATAGCGGCACGTCCCCGGTAAACGTCCCTATCCTATCTCTGGCTCAATGCGATGAATCCCAGGGGTCTGGGGACAGAGTCCCCAGGAGACGCAAACGAGAAACGTGCTGCCGGACAACTCGCGACTGTCACAATCTACTCTGTTGCACTTCGCATGTTAATGCGCCACTATGTTGGCGACAACTAGGGACAGCCACCTATTTCTGGCTGGACCTTGTTCTTCTTGAGACTCTGCTGGCGTGTTATGAGTTCTTCGGTCCCTTTCTGCCAGTATTCCAGTTGCTCCTGAACGGTCTTTCCCTCCAATCGCTTCATCACCTGCTCGGCCCCCTGCCGCTTCATCCGGACGCAATCAAAGCTCTTCGTCTTCATATCCGACAACCTCCAGCGGCGAATAGATGGCGATCTCGCCATAGCCGTGCAGCTTGTTCACCGCGTTATATTTGGGAATCTTCTGGAAATTCACGATGTGGCGAAAGTTCCAACTGACAATCATGGACGTCTCTGCCACCGTCGCCAAGGCAACGTGCAGCGCATCAGTGGCGTATCGCTCAGAGACAATACGCGCACCGAGATACGCCTGCTGCAACCGCAGCGTCTCGTCGGTAACCGAGGCGACGCGTGCGATGAGCAGGAGGTCGTCAAACAGTCGACGGACCGCGTCGGGGGCCGCTGCGATCTCCTGGCTGACCACTTCTGATGTGACAAGTCCAAAGCTGCCCGCGACCACAGCGTCAACGAACGCCCTGCTCGGCTCGCTGAACTCGTCGTCAAACACGCCGCCAAACACGGACGTATCCGCGTATACCGAGATGGTCCTTTGCCCTGCCATACCACCTATGATAACGGTATGTCGGTCTTGCGACAAAAGGAAAACCAAGCCAGACGGTTGGCAAGCACGGAGGAAAAGCCCCTGCGCGGCATCTGCCGTCTCGTCTGGTCCCAGGCGATGTGCAGACACTCGCGGGCCAGAGGATCGGCGAAGATCGCGCGCCGGTCGTGCGTCACGACCGTGAAGTAATAGTACCCGCCCGGGAAATTCGCCCGCCGGTAATCCGTCATCGCGATGCCTCCTCCGCATTTTACGCAGCATGGGCTCAACACTCGAAAGGTCCGCATGGGCTGAAGCCCATCCTACATTCTCCCTGGCGCACGCGGCGATCCCTCCTGAGCTCGAACCAGGGATCTATTCTATCTCGGACCCGCCGAAAATGCAAACGGACCGTCGGTATCGCGATTCGGTAGGATGGGCTTGAGCCCATGCGGTATGCCTATTACAGAATCTGCTCGGCCGCAATTCACCCTTACCCGAGAGACGGCTGAAGCCTCGAAGGGTCCGCATGGGCTGAAGCCCATCCTACAATCTCTGAAGCCCATCCTACGGGGTATGGGGGCGTACCGGTTTCGCCTCGCTCAGGACGCCCAGGTCAGGGCGGGCTTTCCTTCGGCTTCGCTCGGGACAAGCTTGGCGGCGTGGGCGCATTGGCGAAGGTAGAGTGGGCCAAATCCGAACCACGCAATCCGAAGCTCGAAACAAACACGAATGACCGAAGATTCAATGTCCAAAAACGGCCCATTGAAGGCCGATCCGCAGATGCGGGTTTCTGTCATCTGGATTTCGGCCCTTGAGGTTTGTTTCGGATTTCGCCTTTGAGATTTCGCATTTTCCGCCGCACGGCCATACCGGTCTCTTCGGCCAGGGCCTTGAAGCACTCGATCCCGTCGACGCCCAGCCGCAACGTGACCTGTTTTTTGAGCCCCTTGGCATAGGGGTTCCGGCGGCCCGCGCCTGCGCTTCGCCGTGGGCCTCGTCGTTCTCGAACAAGCGGCAATGAAGAAATACGTATCGGCGAAACACGCGCTCATGCTCGCGGCGTTCCATGGAGATAGTTGTCGTGATTTCGAGCCAGATCGGAAGGCCCCTCCTTGACGACACCCGAAAAGGACAGGAGCCCTTCGCGCAGGTGCTGTGTCTCCTGCGAATCGGGCGAGACGTCTTTATTCGAGTCCAGCGGCTCAACGCGCACGTCGGCCCCCTCGCGCAGGCGCACGCCCGATTCCAGCACGATCACCCCGTTCCTGACCCGGCCTCGATACGTCATACACCACCTCATGCATCGCTTGTCTTCACGATCTGAGCGTAGCTTTTCCAGGGGGATATGCCAAGACAGATCGGGTACAGAGAAATGGACAGGGGTAACCCGCATCTTACGTATTGCCGGGCCTTGGGCGGCATGGGCTGAAGCCCATCCTACGACTTCCAGCATTCCAATCGTTTCGCGGGCGGGACGCCCACGGAACCCAAGGGCGGAGCCTGTCCCGTTCGGCAATGCTCAGGGCAAGCTCTGAGCGCAGTCGAAGGAACGCCCTCGCCGCGGGTTAGAACTGGTCGAGGAAACGGTCATTTATCCGCGCTGGCTGTTGCTGCCGTTGTAGTCAAGCGAAACGACCATGAGAGGCTCGATGACGGACCAGGAATCGTCAGGCTGCACAACGATGACTCGGCGTCCGCCAACCGCGACCATCTCCGGATGCCGGACGGCCAGCGACCGCCCGTCTGCCAGGCGCATCGAAAATGGCTCGAACGGCCGATGCTGTAATGCTTCACGAATACCTGCCAAGTCCATCTTCCGCTCCTATCTCTGGTACCGTCAATACGCACAGTATAGGCCGTTGGTGCTGCCGCTGTCAAACCGAACCGGCCGAAATCCAGGGACGCAGGCAGGCACGGAGGCCTGCCCCTATGCGATGTTCAGGCATATGGGCGGTTAGAACTGGTCGAGGAAGCGGAGGTCGTTTTCGAAGAGCCAGCGGATGTCGGTGATTTCGTACTTGCGCATGGCGAGTCGTTCGATGCCGAATCCGAAGGCCCAGCCGGTGTACTTTTCGCTGTCGATACCGACGGCGTCGAAGACGTTGGGGTCGACCATGCCGCAACCGCCCATCTCGACCCAGGTCTCGTTGCCGGCCTTGTCGGTCAGCAATAGATCGACTTCGGCGCTGGGCTCGGTGAACGGGAAGAAGCTCGGCCGGAAGCGCCACTGCGTCTCGGGGCCGAAGAAGACGTGGATGAACTGCTCGATGGTGGTCTTCATGTCCACCATGCTGACGCCTTCATCGACGACGAGGGCTTCGAGCTGGTGGAACATGTACATGTGCGTGGCGTCGACGGTGTCGGGGCGGTAGACGCGGCCGGGGGCGACGACGCGGATCGGCGGCCTGGTGTTCTCCATGACGCGGATCTGGATCGTCGAGGTCTGGCTGCGCAGCAGGACGTTGTCCTCGATGTAGAAGTTATCCAGCGGGTCGCGGGCGGGGTGCTCCGGCGGGATGTTCAGGGCGACGAAGTTGTGCCACTCGTCCTCGACCTCGGGGCCGTAGGCGACGGCGAACCCCATCCGGCCGAAGATGTCGAGCAGCTCGGAGATCGTCTGGCTGATGACGTGGGGCTTGCCCCGGCTGACGGGCAGGCCGGGAAGCGTCACGTCGATGCGCGGTCGCTTGGGCTTCTGGGTCTGTTCGAGGGCGGCCTTACGCTGCTCGAAAGCGGCGGCGACGTCCTTCTTGATGCGGTTGGCGAGCTGGCCGGCCTTGGGCTTGTCTTCCTTGGGCAGCGAACCGATCCGGCTGAGCAGGTCGGTGACCGTACCCTTGCGGCCGAGGTACCGGATGCGGTAGTCCTCGAGGGCCTTGAGGTCGGCGACGGCCTCCAGGTCCGCCAGGGCCTGCCGCCCGATTTGTTCAAACTGCTCCAGCATGGTCCGTGCCTCGTGGCTCGTTGCTCGTGTCTCGTCAAGCGTCTCCGCCGCTGGCGGAGGACGTCAAATCCGAATGCCGAAACCCGAAATCCGAAACAAGCACGAATTGCGAAAGCCCAAATCCGAAACCATCGCTTCGCAGCCAGAAGGCTCCTTGTTTAGGGCATTCGAACCTGGCTATTTCGAATTTGCCTCGGATTTCGTACTTCGAAATTCGAATTCTCTGAACGCTGGCACCCACCGGAGGGGCCAACTCCCATTCACACGCCAACCCGGTCCCGGCCAGATTCCTCGACTGCGCTCGGAATGACAAAGTACGGCAGGCGACCGTCAGGCCAAGGCGGCTTTGACGGCTGCGGCGATCTTGTCGAAGCCGTCGGGGTCGGCGATGGCGATCTCGCTGAGCATCTTGCGGTTCAGCGCGATGTTGGCCTTCTTGCAGCCGTTGATGAACTCGCTGTAGCGCAGTTGCCTGGCTCGGCAGGCGGCGTTCAGACGTACGACCCACAGGCCGCGGAACTCGCGTTTTCGTCGGCGGCGATCGGTCTTGGCGTTGACTTCCGCCCGTGTGGCGGCCTCTTTGGCCAGGCGAATGAGGCGGCCGGCGGCACCGCGATGGCCGCTGACCGATTTGAGGATTCGTTTCTTGGCCTGCCGTGCGGCGGCGCCTTTGCGAACTCGTGGCATATCAGCTTTTCCTTACAAATCGTCGTTCCGGCCCGCTGCGGCAGCTGATGGGCGCCGAGAAGCAGGACGTGCAATATGAAATCGACCCCGCAGGGGCGTACGTTGGCCTATTTGGCGCCCAGCTTGAGCTTCATGGTCTCGGCGGTCTTGATCCCCGTCACGGACGGACTGCTCAGCCGGCGGCGACGCTTGGCGTTCTTGCTGCTCATCAGGTGACCGGAGCCGGCACGACGGTGCTTGACCTTGCCTGTGGCGGTCACTTTGACTCGTTTGGCGAGCCCTTTATGGGTTTTCTGCTTCGGCATCTGCCCTGAACCTCACAACCATGGATGCAATTCGCTCTATACGGATAAAAGTGGGAGTATACCCTCGCCGATGCGAGCGGTCAAGCCGCATTGAGGAACTTTGCGAAAAATAGCTGCCCTGCCGGCCCGCCGACACCGCCGGGCCTGGGGCCGCCCCGGCTACAGCTTCGGGACCACCAGAAGTGTCATGCGCCGCCCGGACATCATCGACGGCCGCTCCACCTTGGCCAGGTCTTCCAGCGTTTCGGTCACCTGCGTCAGAAGATCGTAGCCGTGCTCCTTGTGAAGCATCTGACGGCCCCGGAACATGACGGTGAACTGCACCTTATGACCCTTCTCCAGGAACTCGCGGGCGTGTTTGACCTTGATCTCCAGGTCGTGCGTATCGGTTTCGGGCCGCAACCGGATTTCCTTCAGCGTCGCAACGTGATGCTGGCTCTTCTTGTGTGAGTCCCTCATCCGCCGCTTCTGCTGGTATAACCACTTGCCGTAGTCCATTATCCGGCAGACGGGCGGATCGCTCGTCGGGGCCACCTCGACCAAGTCCAGGCCAACCTCGCGGGCCCTGGCCAGCGCATCGTCCTTGCGAACGACCCCCACCTGATTGTCTTCCTCGTCAATAAGCCGAATGGTATCGGCCTTGACTCCCCCGTTTACACGTAGGCCTTTTTTCACGTGTTAGGACCACCTTACCTTTCTCAAAAGAACATCAAAACGAGCGATTTCGCGGCCCACCGGTCGCACGAGCCACCGACCGCGAAGATCGTCTCAGAACTCGACACTCAGGTCTTTATCGGCGATTTTCCGCGTGACCGTTGCCAAAAACTCCACTACGGGCATGGTTCGGGTCTCCTGGCTGTTCCGGACCCGCACGCTGACCGCATCGGCCTCGGCCTCCTTGGGCCCGACCACGAGCATATACGGCACCTTTTCCCCATGGGTTTTGGCGATTTTGGCGCCGATCTTCTCGTCCGACAGATCGGCCCCACAACGGAGCCCGGCCGCAAAGAGCCGCTGCTGCACCGCCCGCCCGTACTCGCTGGTCTTCTCGCTGATCGGCAGCACCCTCGCCTGCTCCGGCGACAGCCACACCGGCATCGCCCCGGCGTAGTGCTCGATCAGAATCCCCATAAACCGCTCGAACGACCCCAGCACCGCCCGATGGATCATTACCGGAACCTTCTCCGTGTTGTCCTCGGCCGTATAGACCAGCTCGAACCGCTGCGGCATCGAAAAATCAAGCTGGATCGTCCCAAGCTGCCACGACCGCTTGAGGCAGTCGCGGATATGGAAGTCGATCTTCGGCCCGTAAAACGCCCCATCCCCCTCGTTGATCTTGTAGTCGATCCCCTTGTGCTCCAGGGCCGCCTTCAGCGCGCCGGTCGCAACGTCCCAGATCTCGTCCGAGCCGATGTGCTTGATCGGCTTGGTGCTCAGCTCGATCGCGAAATCCTCGAAGCCGAACGACCGGTACGTCTCGAAAATCAGGTTGATCACCCCGACGATCTCCGCCTCGATCTGCTCGGGCATGCAGAAAATATGGGCGTCGTCCTGCGTAAACTGTCGCACCCGGAACAGCCCGTGCATCACCCCGCTGGCCTCGTGCCGGTGCACCATGCCGAACTCGGCGATCCGCATCGGAAACTCGCGATACGAGTGCTTCGTGGTCTTGTAGACCAGGCAGCCGCCGGGGCAGTTCATCGGCTTGACGGCATACGTGACGTCGTCGATCTCGCAGAAGTACATGTTCTCTTTGTAGTTGTCCCAGTGCCCGCTGCGGTGCCACAGCTCCTCGTTCAGGATGATCGGCGTGCGGATCTCCTTGTACCCGTACTTGCGGTTCAGCCCGCTCATGAACCCCACGATCTGGTTCCAGATGACCATGCCCTTGGGGTGCATGAACGCGAAGCCCGGGCCCATCTCGCTGAAGCTGAACAGGTCCAGTTGCCGGCCCAGGACGCGATGGTCTCGCCTCTTGGCCTCTTCGAGCCGGTTGAGGTACTCGTCAAGCTCCTTCTGGGTCGGCCAGGCGGTGCCGTAGACCCGCTGGAGCATCTTCTGGGTGGGGTCGCCGTGCCAGTAGGCCCCGGCTACGCTCATCACCTTGAAGGCCCCGACCTTGCCGGTGCTGGGCACGTGCGGCCCGCGACAGAGGTCCTCGAAACCGTCCCCATGCGAGTAGAAGCTGATCGTCGCACTATCGACCCGCTGGATATTATCGGTCTTGTACCGGTCGCCCGCCAGCTTCGCCAAGGCCTCGTCCCGGCTCATCTGGGTGCGGACGAACGGCTCGTCGGCCTTGGCGATCTCGGCCATCTCGGCCTCGATCCGGGCAAAATCGTCCGGGCGAATGGGCTCGTCCAGATCGATATCGTAGTAGAAACCGTCCTCGACCGTCGGCCCGTAGACCAACCTGGTCTGCGGCCACAGCCGGCAGATCGCCTCGGCCATCACGTGGGCACAGCTATGGCGCATCGCGTCGAGGCCCTCGGCGTCCTTCGCCGTAACGATCTGGACCCGGTCGCCGTCCTTGACCGTCGCGGCAAGATCCACCAACTCGCCGTCCACGCGGCCCACGAGGGCCGCCCTGGCCAGTCCCGGCCCGATCTGCTCGGCCACCTGCCGGACCGTCGCACCGTCGGCGACCGCCAACACCCGGCCGTCGGGAAGAGTAATGTTCGCCATACGCCCTTTCACAATTCACACGCCATGCCAGGCGGTGTCCGGCACACCCCCTCGCATGCCGTATCCAGTCCGTGCCGCCCGAACCAGCCGCACGCCCCCATCGCGCAGCCCGGCCCCCGGCTACCCCAAGAGAGTACTACCCCCCACCCAACATTGTCAACCCCCATCCCACAGCCACAGAATCCGGAAATCCGCAGGTCGTGCGTCCCCTTCGACGTTGCTCAGAGCCCACCCTGAATCCGGCTGAAGGGCAGACCCGCGCACACCCCCAACGCCACACCTCGCGGCGCGCCGAGTCTGCCTCCTATATGGCCCGAAAGTGGACCTGCCAGGCAAACGCCCCCGCCCTCGCGGCCCACCGAAGAAGGAACCCGAAGACTGGGCGCATCCGCAGTGAATCCGTGTATCTCCAGGAAAGCCACCTCTTTCTTAACTACCACCGCGAACTGGCCGACAGAACGAGAGGATGGGAGCATCCTTGATGGGGTCCACGGAAGCGCACGGCCCCAAGGACAGGAAGTCGCCCGATGAGACGCGGTGCAAGGACCATTGTCCTGCAAGGGAAAGGAGACTGCCATGAAGATCATCGTCACCGACCTGACGAGGTTCAACAACCAAGATGTCTGCATCGCAGGCATTTGCCCCGATACCGGGGCTTGTATCCGGCCCCTGCCCTACCTTTCCAAGGCCAGGTGTCTGGAACTCAACATCCTGCCAGGCGCGATTCTCGCGGGGCAGTTCACCCCAAGACGGTGCTCACCCCCTCATGGGGAGGATCACTCCTACAAGAATCTGGTCTTTTGCGGGCCTTGTTCTTCAGCAGCGTTCCGTAACATACTGGCGGAGAGTGCGACTGAGTCCGTGGAAGACGGGTTCTCCGTTCGGATTCCACAAGGCCAGAAGTACATACCCACAGAAACGCCACCGAATATCTCTATCATCACACTCCGCATCGACCCACAGGGTTTGCAGATCGTCAAAGATTGCTATAATGACACCAAGCTCCGAGTCCATATCATGGAGAACTCCGGCAGAGAACTCAGGTACATATCGATAACGGATTTGGGGTTCTATGAATGTGCCATGAGTCATGTTGCCGAGCGTGGTGCATTGGACAGGCTGAATGATTTTCTCCACTCGCAGGAGGAGGTGTTCGTCCGGGTGGGATTGAGCCGAGAACATGAGTCTCAGGGGAGAAAAGGTTTTTGGATAC
Organism: Phycisphaerales bacterium Planc_01; assembly: GCA_001603075.1. Classification (GTDB taxonomy): domain Bacteria; phylum Planctomycetota; class Phycisphaerae; order Sedimentisphaerales; family Anaerobacaceae; genus Anaerobaca. Next base: position 114,295 of record LVBB01000121.1, read on the forward strand.
AGGCGAACGGGATTTATACTTTTCCGGATTGCCCAAAGGATATAAGGTCCTACCATTGAAGGTGGTGTTGACGTGGGCCATATCTTCACAATCGGATACGCACCTCACACGATCGCATCCTTCTGCGGCGTCTTGAAGCAACACGGTATTACGGCCGTCGCCGACGTGCGATCGAATCCTCACAGCAGGTTCAAGCCCGAGTTCAACCGAGAGAACCTCACGGTGGCTCTACGCAAGATGGGTATTGCCTACGTCTTCATCGGCGACTTGTGCGGCGCCAGGCCGGACATACCGGCATGCTACGTCGATGGCGTTGTCCGTCTTGACATTCTCGCCAACCGCTCGGAGTTTCGGCAGGGCATCGAACGTCTCCAGCAAGGAATGGGACGTTTCCGCGTGGCCGTAATGTGCGCCGAAAAGGACCCCATTGCATGCCATCGCATGGTGTTGATATCGCGTCATCTGCACCACGCGTCACACATGACGGTCCAACACATCCTGAGCGACGGATCGTGCGAAGACCAGCGAGAGGCCGAAGCCCGTCTGTTACGGATCTACGACCTGGCATCGGAAGAACTCCCCGGGTTTGGAAGGTCTTATGAGGAACGCCTTGACGAAGCCTACAGGCGGCAAGCCGAGCGAATCGCGCATCACGCCGACGAGGACGCGGAAGAGACTGTTCGGGTGAAGCATGCGTGAGGTCAGGCTGTACACTATCGGCTTCACGAAGAAGACGGCCGAGGAGTTCTTCACGGTTCTCCGAGGAGTCCATGTCAAGACTCTGATCGATGTCCGTCTCAATAACGTATCCCAACTGGCCGGTTTCGCAAAACGAGATGACTTGGCCTTCTTCTTGCATGAGATCTGCCAGTGCAACTACCGACACGAACCGGTTCTTGCACCTTCAGCGGCTATTCTCGACGCCTATAAGAAGAAGGCGATGGACTGGACCGAATACGAAGCGAGGTTCGGCGCGCTCTTGAGAGAACGACAGCCGGAGGACCACATCGATCTGGCCACACTGGACCAGGCTTGCCTGTTATGCAGTGAGCCAAAAGCGGACAAATGCCATCGCCGTCTGGTCGCCGAATATTTCAGAAGTAAGCTCGGCCACATCCGAATCGTACACCTCTGACATCTGCTCTGCGGCATAGCCATCGTCCAGACGAGGAAATAAAGGTGTCCGGTGCTTTTCTGGGTCTTCGTCCGGGGCGGATGGCGGATTGGGGCGGCGTCTTTTTCACGTGAAGCGGCGTTCGTGAAGCGTGAAGCGGGCGGTCGGGGGGAACGAAACGGTGTCCGGTACATTTTCTGGAGGGGGTCGGGTTTGTCGCGAGGGCATCCGGGCGAGGACGTTCGTGGTAGCGCAGACCGATCGCGCCGGCGGCGTGGGGCGGGCGCGCCGCTGGGGGGTGGGTGGAGGTGTTTTTTGGTGGTGTGGGAGGCGGTGCGGGGGTATAATCTACTGGTTGCCGGTTGTTCATCATCGTATCGGTTGCGGCGGTTCTTCGGGGGCCTGCACGGCGCGGATATCGACGAGATCCTGGGCATGAACCTGGTGGCGGTCTGGCAACACCGGGCTCAGGGCCGGGCACGATTCCGCTGACGGCATCGCGTTGACGCACCGCATATTTCCCGAGCCGGACCAAGCCACTCGGGGAGAAGGAGAAGACCTTGGCCGAGAGAGCTGAGATACCGAAAAGCAAGGGACCGCTCCAGCGTCCGGTGGACAAGCGCCACGCGCTGTTGCGGGTGGAGGGAAAGAACGCCTGGATTCGGAGTCTGGATCGGGGGCTGGCGGAGACGTTCTGCAGGCTGGTGACGCGGGGGGATCGCGTGACCGGGGCACGGAGCGTGGGGGTGGTCTCGTGGGGGATTTACGCGGGGCAGCCCGACCAGACGGGCACGATTCTTCTCGATCGCAAGTCGGACGGTCGGTTCAAGCTCGTGGCATTGGACGATGCGGCGAACGAGCTGCTGGAACAGGTGGCGCGGCTCGTGGGACGCGAGGGCAGCGTGAGCGGCGAAGAGGGCAAGCATGGACGGGTTCTTCGCGGCGAGATGCGGAAGCCGAACGGGTCGATCGGGACGGAGGCGACGGCTCTGGAAGTGGAATCCGGAGTCGGAGCGGGCGAAGAGAAGGCGAGGAAGGGGAAGATCCCCAAGAGCAAAGGACCGCTCCAGCGTCCGGTGGACAAGCGTCACGCGCTGTTGCGGGTGGAGGGAAAGAACGCCTGGATTCGGAGTCTGGACCGCGAGTTGGCGGAAACGCTTTGCACGCTGGTGACGGAGGGGGCCCCCGTGACCGGGGCGCGGAGCGTGGGGGTGGTCTCGTGGGGGATTTACGCGGGGCAGCCCGACCAGACGGGCACGATCCTTCTCGATCGCAAGTCGGACGGTCGGTTCAAGCTCGTGGCATTGGACGATGCGGCGGACGAGCTGCTGGAAGAGGTGGCGCGGCTCGTGGGACGCGAGGGCAGCGTGAGCGGCGAAGAAGGCAAGCATGGACGGGTTCTTCGCGGCGAGATGCGGAAGCCGGACGAAGCGGCCCGGACGCAGGGGACGGGTGCGGCATCGGAGGCGGAGGGCGCGCCGGGCAACGAGGCGCCGGCAGGTGAATTCGAGACGATTACGGGGGAAGATGCCATCGCGGCCATTGGGCAGAAGGTCGCCATGGAGTTCATCGAGCGTGGCATCAAGATCCGCATCCGGGGCAAGCAGGCGGACTGCGAGATGACGGCGAAGCGCATTCTCAAGGGCAGCCCGACGGTGGCTTCGCAGCAGGGTGCGAAATACATGATCGAAGGCAACCTGAGTAAGTCCTATCTGAGGAAAGGAGCCCACCAGCAGGGTCCCGATGCCAACGGTGTGTGTACCAGGGAGGACGGCCCGGAGCGTAGCGTCACGGCGTTCGGAGAGAACCTGCGGGCGGTGGAGGCGGCATGCCTTACCGGCTGCAAGAAGGAGACGATGTTCACGATCGTGGTCAACGACCGCTCGACGGGTTACGTCGTGATCAGTTCGGGCAGGCGGCGCATGGTGTGATGGGGGCTGCAGACGGTAGGCTGCAGGGCGGAGGGATTCCGAATTCAAGGTGTCCGGTGCTTTTCGGGGGTCTTCGTCTGGGGTGGATGGTGGATTGGGGCGGTGGCCAGCAATGCCGGATGGGCTTTGGCCCATGCTGCCTGACTAGCGGTCACGTTGCATCTGGCGGACCTTCTCCAGTGACAGCGCGCCGCGCCCTCCCAGACGGCTCGCATGAATCTGCAGCCCGCGGATGCGACCGCGGAACTGGCGGTCCAGCCCGGCGCCTTGAAGGGTCTTGTTGAAGTTGCCAATCACCAAATCGCCGCTGCCTTCGTCCACCGGTCCGTTGTTGTAGGTGTTGCGACGATCGAGTTGGGCCGGAGTGCTCTCGTCGCCGAAATACCAGCAGACGTTGTCGCTCTGCCTGGCTGCGTCGTATGTGACGGCGAAGAAGACCCAGGCACCGACCTTGACCCTGCCGGGCGAACTGTCGTTGCGAATCCCATCCGGCCACTCGTTGACCGCCAGACGCATCCGACCGTCCGCATGATGGACCACGTCGATCCCCGCCCGATTGTGCTGGAGGCTGAAGAGGATGCGATTGCCGCCGGAGCCCACGTCCATACTCGCCGCGTTCAGCCAACCCGACACCGTGAACGACTGCGCGCCCTCCAGGTCGCGGATGGGTCCATCCCCCACCTTGATCCATGAGAACGGCTGGCCAGATCCGAGATCGTACGTGCCGTCGGACGCCCGGTCGATCTTGCCGCCGTGAAGCGTGACATCGGGTCGGTCGCCCCGGGCGAAACCGAATCGCACGACAGGCTCATCCGAGCGGCGATCCACCAGAATCGGCAACAGGGCGCAACCCGATGCGCCGTCGTCGTCCACAACGGTCAGGGCAACCGTGTACACCCCCGGCTGTTCGAACGTGAATGCAGGCGATCTTTCCGTGGAACTGCCCAGTTCGCCGAACTCCCAGCGGCACTGCCCCGTCCACGGCGTCGAGAACCGGACCGTCAGCGGCGCGATCCCCTCGGCCTTGTCGGCTGTGGCTTGCGCGGTCGGACGCCTCGTCTCGCCCGGCGCATAGCGCGTCAGCCGAATCGCGTAGTCCTGCCTGGGCGGCGTGAAGCGGAAGTCGCCCCCCTCGGCCGAACCGATGGGAAGGACTTTCATCTCCCACGGATCGATCGCATCCAGCTTGTACGGACCGCCGGACAGATCGAGCGCAACGGGCTTCCTCTCGGCGAAGTACATCAGGTAACAGTCACCCGGCTTGGCCAGGATATAGACGCCGGGATAGTGGCCGAAGTCCGGCTGCATCTGCTGGTACGGCAGCGCCTCGATGAGGTCCTTCATGAACTGAATCCGCACGGGACTCCGCCCCCGCAACACTCCGCCCTTGGACCACCAGAGCAGATCGTCGGGGTGTTTGTACGTCTCGCCGTGCCCGACGTAGCAGCCCGCCAGCGAACCCATCCAGAAGTATCGCACCATCTGCTCGGCGCTGATGTTGCCCCAGCCCTGCGGGATATCGCCCTCGTAGCGGCACTCGTCGTAAACCACCGGTTTGCCGTACGTGTCGCGGAACTCCTTTGCCCGATGGAAGTCGCTGGTCTGGATGCTGCAATGGGTCACCCACGGCTTGGTGTGGTCGTACCAACCCCGGCAGTTGTGGATGCCACGCAGCCGTTGGTGCGGGTCTTCGTTCTGCAGGATCTGGAAGAAGCGGTCCCAATCGGCCATCGCCTTATCGCCGCGATGACCGGCCATGGCGCCGGGGGCCATCAGGTCATACTCGTTGGCCAGCGACCACCAGACGTTCCGGTACGCGCTGAGCCGGGCGATGGCATAGCGAAGATACCGATCGTCGTTCTCGGCGCCCATCTCGGCGAATCCCCAGCGATCATAGGGATGCCACAGGATGATGTCCGCCTCGATCCCCAGGTCCCGCAACTGCCCGACGCGTTTCTCGAAATGCCGCCAGAACGCCGGGTTGAAGCGTGTGAAGTCCCATTCCTTCAGGGGCTTGCCTTCGTAGGGATAGTACTGGGGCTCGTTCTTGTTGTAGGTGTAGCTCTTGGGGAATACGCACATCCGCATCTTGTTGAAGGGGCCATTCTTGAGGGTCGCCAGCGTCTGCTCCTCCATCGCATCGCCCTGGTGCGCCCAGGCATAGCAGGTGGTCCCCACGGAAAAGTGCGGCGTGCCGTCGGCGTAGGCCAGTTGGAACCGGTTGTGAACGCGCACCGGTCCGTGATTGCCGGGCCCGGCCTGGACACAGGTGAACGCCCCTCGCTTGCCGTCCAACTCCTGGCGGTTGCTCTCGGTGACATAGGTCCACTGGCCGGGGGCATCGGGCATGAAGCGAATCTTGTACAGGCCCTCACCATCGTAGAAACCTTCGGGCGTGAACACCTTGTCGCCCTGGCGGAACCGGGCACGGAGACGAACGTCCACAAACGGATTGCCGGACGAAGGCCCCTGGAGGGAGACTTCAAAGATGTCCCAGCATTCGATCCGGCCGCCGCTCGCCTGATTCCCCACAGCGGTCGAACCTGTCAGCAGAACCACGCACAGCCAGAAGATGGCACCTCGTGTTTCGATTCGAGCCATGTTTTCTGCTCCTTCTGTCACATCGGGTCTGACGTCGTACCACGCGAACATTCTTGCGAGCCTCTCATCATATCTCATGGACGTCCCGAAGCAATGGTATGTCAAGGATCGGCTGCGGTCTTGGCGCATCAACATGCGAAGTGCAACACAGTAGGTTGACAACAGCATGGCGAGAGGTGTAGGCTCGGGGGATGGCAAGGGCTTCGCGTATTGTGATCGCCGGTTGCGCCCATCATGTGACGCAGCGGGGCAACAACTGGCAGGAGGTGTTCGAGGCGGATGAGGACCGGGAGGTCTTTCTGGCCTATCTGCGGGAGGCGTCGCAGCGGTTCGACCTGACGGTCGAGGGATACTGTCTGATGGGCAACCACGTCCATCTGATCGCCACGCCGCAGCAGGAGGAGTCCCTGGCCCTGGCGCTGAAGCGGACGAACCAGTTATACGCCCAATACGCCAACCGCCGGCACGGGCGCAGCGGCCATCTCTGGCAGGACCGCTTCTTCTCCTGCGCGCTCGACGACAGTCATTTCTGGAAGGCCCTGGCGTACGTGGAGCGGAATCCCGTTCGCGCGGGGCTGTGTCGCAAGCCGTGGCGGTGGGTCTGGAGCAGCGCCGCGTCCCACTGCGGCGGGCGGGACGGCTCCGCCCTGCTGGACCTGGACGCCTGGAGCGAGCAGATCGACCCGGCGTGGTGGAAGGACCACATCGACGAGCCCGAGGACGAAACGGATGTGCGCGAGCTTCGCCTCTGGACCAGCCGGGGCCGGCCCTGGGGCAGCGATCGGTTCGTCCGAAAGATCGAGGTCCGCCTGGGCAAACGCCTCCGCCCCCGCCCCCCCGGCCGACCGAAGAAGAACCCCAGGAGAGGGGTGCGTCCCCGCTGAGCCGCGGGCGGCCGGGAGACATCTCGCGTCTATGGAAAAGGCAAACCATTGCTGCGTAGAGACTTACACACATCCTTCGATGCGTCGGCTCGTGAGGGGGCTGTTTGGCGGATTATATCGTTGTTATGGGACGGCTCGCATGGTATAATGGGTACATTGTAGTGTTCGGTGAACTTCTGTGGAGGCAGGCCGGATGAACGCCGATCTGGTGCTTCTCAAGAAAGGCGGAGCACACAAAACCTTCTCACTTCGCAGCGCTGTCACGATCCTCGGACGGCGGCACGACTGCGACCTGCGGATCCCCCTGCCCACGGTGTCACGGCGGCATTGCGAGATTCAACAGAACGGCGAAGCCCTGAAGATTCGTGACCTCGATTCGACGTGCGGGACGTTTGTCAACGACAAGCGAGTCAACGGGGACAGTCCCGTCAAGGCCGGCGATTACATCCGGATCGGTCCGCTGATCTTCGTCTGCCAGATCGACGGCAAGCCGGAGAAGATCGTGCCGCCCAAAAAGGCCGCACCGGCCAAGCCGAAGAAGGCCGCCCCCAAGCCCGCCAAGAGCGCGCCCGCCGACGGACTCGACGACAGCTTCGCCGACCTGGACGCCTCCGACAGCGCCATCGATCTCGACGGACTCGATTCGGACCTGGAAGACCTCGAAAAGCTCTGATCCCGACGCAAACGCCATCCGGGGACATGCGCGGAAGATTCCCGACGGCGAGACTTGCCAAGACCGGGGGCGTTCCTGTATTCTGCATGCAGGATCAGTGGTTCACCCAGCGCGAGCGGATGGTGCGAGGTTGAGTGTTGATGCTCGATTCATTCTCTGTTATCGGAGTCCTGTTTCCTGAGGCGGGCGGCGAGGCCGTTTCCATGCCTGCGGCCCTGTCCCTTCCGTTTGCCCCTCTGCGGCTATTGCTGCTGGTGGCGTGGGTCTATCTGTGCCTGTACTGCGTCCTGCAGGTGCAGTTCGGTCTGCTGGTGCCGGAGAAGTATAAGACGCTGGCCAACATCGTCTCGCTGGTGGCCGGGCCGATCGTGCTGCTGAGTCTGGTCATCGTCGAGACGGCCCGAAAGAGCCGTTCGAGCCGGAGCCCCTTCTTCGATCTGCTCAAGCAGCAGCTTCGACATGCGGTGGCCGGGCTGCGGGCGATGCGCGCCGCCGGCGAGCAGGACGACGCGGCGCTGCATCTGCTCGATTCGTCCGGCCGGACGATGGACGAGATCTACGGGCACGGCCAGGGCAAACGCGAAGAGGCCCGCATCCTCGACCTGACCGAATCCATCGTCGCCGACGCGCTGGAACGCCGGGCCAGCGATATTCTGATCGATCCGACGAGTGAATCGACGTACAGTATCCGCCTGCGAATCGATGGCGTCCTCCGCAACGCGCAGGAGCTGGACGCCCAGACGTGCCAGGCCGTCGTCAACAGCATCAAGGCCGTCGCAGGGATGGACATCTCCGAACGGCGGCGGCCCCAGGACGGGGCGTTCATGGCCCGGCAAGGCGATCGGACCGCCTCGTTTCGCATCGCCAGCAGCGGCACGCTGCACGGGGAGAAGCTCTCGATCCGCGTGCTGAATCGCAACGCCGCCACGCAGACGCTGACGGACCTGGGCCTGACCGACAAGCAGAACGGCATCATCCAGCAGACCCTGCGCAGACCCTCGGGGATGATCCTGATCTGCGGGCCGACGGGCAGCGGCAAAACCACGACGATGTACGCCATGCTCAACGCGATCGACCGGCTCACGCGAAACGTCATCACCGTCGAGGACCCGATCGAGGCGATGCTGCCGCAGACGAGCCAGATCGAGATCAATCCCAAGGCGGAGATCACCTTCGCCAACACGCTGCGCAGCGTCCTGCGTCAGGACCCGAACGTGATCTGCGTCGGGGAGATCCGCGACGAGGAGACGGCCGAGATCGCCCTGCGCGCCGCCCAGACCGGGCACCTGGTCCTGGCGACGCTGCACTGCGACAGCAATGCCAGCGCGATCGCCCGGCTGATGGACCTGGGCGTCTCACGGTTGCTGCTGTCGCTGGGCCTGAACCTGATTTTGTCGCAGCGGCTGCTTCGCTGCCTGTGCCCACGGTGTCGGCGGCCTGCGGCGCTCAGCGACACACAGATCGCCGAATTCAAACGAAAACGCATCGACTGTTCCGGCATCTACGAGGCCGGGCGATGTCGGCACTGCGACGGGACGGGCTACGTCGGACGGACCGCCATCAGCGACATCCTGATCGTTGACGAAGAGGTGAAGGCCCGGATCGCCGCCGGCGAGTCGTTCGGCGCCACCGCCCAGGGCGACGGGAACCGAGAAGGCCGAATCCATCTCCGAAAGCAGGGACTCAAGAAGGTGGTCGCCGGGGTCACGAGCCTGGAAGAACTCAAGCGGGTCGTGGGGTAGCTCTATGGTGTTCTGGATCGCCATCCTGGTCGGCGGGGCATTCGTGTGGCTGGCGGTGCGCATGGGTTTCTATCAGAGCTGGTGCCTTCTGTTCAACATCGTGGTCTCGATCTATCTGGCGATCTTCCTGGCGCCGCTGGTTGCCGACCGTGTCCCGACCGGCGGCGAGGCTTCGGCTTACGGCATGATGCTGAGCCTGGCGGCGCTGGCGGGCGGGTGCTTCGCGCTGCTCTACGGGGTGTCCTATGTGTTCCTGACGGGCCAGTTCAGCGTCCCGTTCCCCAAGGTGATGGACATCCTCGTCGCAGGTCTGCTGGGATTCGTGTCGGGGTTTCTGGTCACGAGCTTCGTGGCCCTCGTGGTCGTCGTCGGCCCGTTGGCCCAACACAAGGTCCTCCGTACGCTTGGATTCGACCTGCCGAGCCAGAAGGCCAACCTCGCCTGCATGGCCTGGTGCTGCGACCTGATCCACTCCGTGGCCCGTTCCGAGCCGGCCGACCAGGCCGCAAGCAGGGCCATCGACCGGCTCCTGGACAGGTCCCTGCCCGCCGCCGCAAGCGGCGACAGCGGGCGAGAGGCCTCCCCCCCGCCGGCACGGCCTCCGGAAGATCCATGCGTGGGTCCGAACTGAGACACTGGCAGCCCCGGACGGCCTGCGACACGGCCACCAAGGAGCATCTCGCCGCTGCCCGGAGCAAAGACCAGACGCGAATGGAAGAAGCACCGCTATGAGCGTGAGACCCTACGAGCCCCAGGATGAAGAGCGGCAGAGCGATCTGGACCTGCACTTCACCGCAGGTCCGGGCGTTCGCGTCCGGCGCAAGTACGCTCAACTGGCCGCCCACAGCCGGATGCACCGCCGCTGCCACACATTCGTCGCCGACGATGGGAGCCGAATCGTCGGCGTCCTGTCCGCCGCGATCAAGGACGTGCGTCTTGGCGGCTACTCCGCCAAGGTGGCCTACCTGTTCGGCCTGCGGGTAGCGCCTGAGGCGAGGCGCCGCGGCATCGCGTCGGCCCTGCACGTCCGGGCCGAACAGGCGGCGAGGGACGATGGTGCGGCGGCGGTGTACGCCATCGTCATAACCGACAACGCATCCGTGATGCCGCTGACCCACAGGTTCGCCCTGCAACCGATCGGGCGCATCGAGACGCTGATCGTGCCCGTCACCCGACAACGTCCCGGTCGCGTGGATGTCACGACCGAGCGTTCCGCCGAGACCATCGCGCAGCGCGTCGACCCGTTCTTCGAGACGTGCGACCTGTTCGCACCGGGTCCCGAACGCTATCCGGCCGCCGGCCGCTTTGCCCTGCACTTTGCCGCGCAGGGGTCGTCGTTCGCTGCTGTGACACAGTCCAGCCACAGCGCCGTCCTTCAGGACATCGCCGAATCCGTTCCCGCCTTCCTCCGTCCCCTTCGCTGCTTCTGGGACGCCATCCGGCCGCTGATCGCCCTGCCTCATCTTCCCGCACGAGGAGAGACGATCTCGACATGGTGGATCGGCGAGCCCGTCTTGAAGGGCCCGGAGGCGCCCCGGCTGTTGCGTGACGTGTTCCGCCACATCCACAACATGGCCCAGGAAGAGAACGTGCACTGGCTGACGATGCCGATGCGTCCGTCGGACCGCCAGTATCCGGCTATCCGCGAGGCGTTCTCGGTCGGCAGACTCGCACGCCTGCTGCGCGCAGAAGCCTGTGTCCCGTCCCTGCTGCTGTTCAAGCCGCTGGTCGAACCGCGCGCCATCGACCCCGAACAACTGTACCTCGACACGAGGGACTTCTGACGAAGCCCCTGCGCCTTCCGTTCAGTTGGCCGAAACGGGCCTGGCGTCGGGGCCCCACGGTTCGATCTGTCGCAGTCGCTTGGGCGCCAGGACGCGGTAGCAGTCGGGCAGGTCGAACGACGCCAGGATGTTCGGCACCAGCGTCGAGAGCGGCCAGGCGTAGGTCTTCGATTCGGCGATCTCGGAATACGATCTCGGCGCGTTCTTGAGCGTCACCTGCACGACACGGTCGCTCAGCACGGCGGCAAACGTCGCGGGGATCGCGCCCCAGCCCTTGCCCGCCAGATGGACCTCGTCATGGCCGGCTTCGCCGAGCCAATCGAGGACGCGCAGAACGTCGTGCGTTCGCTGTCCAATGTACGGCCGATCCAGCATGATCGAGTGGATGGCATAGAAGTAGTCGCTGCCGTAGGGATTGAAGTAGGAATTCTCGTCGCAGGTGTCGGGCCTCGATTCGCCGATCCCGCGGACGTCGACCGTATAGAAATCCGTGTCGGGACCAGCCGCGATCAGTTCGGCGATCAGTGGTTCCTCTCGCAACTCGGCGTCGCTGGACAGATGCGAGACATACAGGACTGCCCGCTTCGTCGTCGCGCGCGGGCGCGAGAGCAGTTGCTCGCGGCCCAGGCGATAGACCACGGCATGAATCCCCGGCTCGGTTTCGACGAGATAGGCCGTCCATCGCGGCTTCGGATAGCCCCGCGACCGCCAGTTTCGCAGGATGCGATACTCGGGGGCGGACCTGCCGTCGGACTCGCCCAGACCCAGCACGTCGCGGACGCGGGGCTGCAACTGGCTCAGGGGCAATTCGCTCGGCCGCTGCTTGGCAAGCGCCTGGGACCTGGCCCTTGTGAACTCGTAGATGGGCCGCGAATCCAGTTCGCAGACCTGGCCGCGAGGCGTACACCGCAGTGTTTCGTCCTTCTCAATCGTCAGGTCCGGCTCGCTTTGTGCATCGCTGATGCCCGTGACACCGTTGAACCAGCGGTACATGGCCTCGCGGTTCTCCTGCGAGAAGCCGTGCCCGGTCGGCCCGGTGAACAGGCCGATGTTGTCCTCGGCGTCGAGGAGGCGGTACAGACGCCGCAGACTCTTGTAGGCCGCCTCGGCGCCGCGCACGTCGAAGAAGTCCTGCTCTTTGGCGAGGATGATGACGGGCTTGGGGGCCATTGCCGCCAGGAAATCCTGATGGTCCAGGCCGTAGGCCAGCGCTCGCGGCGGACATTGCTCGGTGTCGGCCGGAAGCTCATTCTCCAGATTGCGTCGAAACGTCGTGACGAAGCAGGCGGGCGCCGCCATCGTCCATCGCCGCTCGACGCCGCACAGCCACGTCGTCATCGTGCCGCCGCCGCTGTTTCCCGTCACGCCGATGTGCCTCGGATCGACTTGCTTTCGCGTCAGCAGATAGTCGAGGGCGCGGATGCCGTCCCACGCCCGCCAGGAGCCGAGAAACTCGCCGACCAGAAACTGCTGGTTGCCCGCGTAGAGATGCTCGCGAACGCCGACCCCGATCGTGCTCTTGAGGTCCGCATCGGGGTATTGCAGTCGCTCGCCCTGGCCGAGCGGATCGAAGATCAGCACGATATAGCCCTGCCGGGCCAGCCCCTGCGCAAAGGCTTGATATGCCTCGGCCGCCTTGCCCGTAGTGGAATGGCCGCAGGTGCCGACAACACCGGGCAGCGGGAAGTCGCGCCCCTTGGGGACATAGAGATTGGCCGTGACGAGGAAGCCCGGGCGGCTCTCGAAGATGACGTTCTCAATCGTGTAGGCGTCGCGTTCGACAACACCCGTGACACGCGGGTTCAGGGGCGTCTTCTCGGGCCAGGGTCCGAAACAGAGGTCGATCCGCCGTCGAACGTCGCGGACGAACGCCTCGGCGTCCTGTCGGCTCTCCAGTGCGCCGCGCCGGTAGTCGTTCCGCTGCTCGATCCGCCGAACCTGATCGACGAAATACTCCTGCACCATGTGCGGGAAGCGGTTCAACGGCTCCAGCGCGGGCCGCGGCGGCGCATCACTCGATGCCGCCGGCGTCATGGCCGAGGACGCGATGGGAAGAAGAGAGGCCAGGACAACGGCCCAGACGCCACGGGGCAACGAAATCGCACGGGACATGATCGTATCCTCCATATACCTGCCACACGGATCGCATCGCTCGGCGTTACAGCCCCCCTCCGCGCCGGCGCCGTCTTACGACATAGGACACATGCCGCCGGGACACATGCCGGCGCCGCAGGCGGGACCGGCTTCGCACGAATCGCACGCCGAGGCGCCGGATGCCTTGCCCTGCCCGACAGCGAAGCCGGACAGCAGCTTCTTCATGTCGTTACTACCGCACTTGGCGCAAATCTGTTTTGCCGCTTTGCGGCTCTTCTGAAGCACTTCCATCACGTGCCCACACTGTTCGCATCGGTATTCGAAGATCGGCATAGGTCTATTCTCTCTCTTTCAGGATTCGTTCGACAATGGGACGCCGCTGCGCATCAGGACCTGGCGGCCCAGCTCGCAGTCGAGATGGCGGGCCAGCACGGCGCACTTCGGACGCAGCAGGAAGAAGATGTCCCGTTCGCAGTCGTTGAGCGTCTCGAAGTTGCCCTGGCCCTTGGAGACGATCAGGTCGGCCTTCTCGAACCGCTTGCGGAAGGCCTTCGAGCAGATGTCGAGGATCGTGCCCGGGGCATCGGCACCGTTGTCGATGACCTCGACGAGGTCGGTCATACCCACCATCTCGGCATCGGCCATCAGCGCATCGTTGAGGATGGGCCCGCCGCGCACAACGAACGTCACCTTCTGTCGCGGCATCTGCTCGATGAGCAGCCGGTCGAAGACGATCTCGCCGGCGTTGTCGCCCAGATAGAGGATGTTCGTCGCCTCGGCGATCGCCACTTTGAATTCGATCAGCGCGTCGAGGTCCAGCGGGTCGGTCAGCGAGCGGGCGATGACGCCCTCGACGACGCTTTCATCGACCGTCGAGTTGACGCCGAAGTCGATAACGTTGCCCGCGATGGCCAGGCGCACCGCCGTCTCGAAGCGGTCGGCCGAGCCGGCCACCGTCTCTTCGAGATCGCCGACCATCTCCATCGCCAGGCGGTTGTATCGCTGCTTGACCTCCAGATAGGGATCGGCCACGCCCGTCATCTCTCGGAGCATGCGATGGACCTTGCGGGCCACCGCCGGCGGGCTCTCACGCATGTCCATGTCGTGCCAGAGGCCCAGCGCCTCGCGCAGCACCTTCTCGTGCATCGTCTCGTCGTCGGTGGTCATGCGAATCGAATCGAGAACCTGTCGAATCGCACAGGGAATACAGTCAAAATGGGTTTTCATAGCAGCTCAGTCAAAGGACCAAAGGGACGGATGAAGGGCGAGTCGCCCGGTCCGGCCGGATACACTTCACTTCGCGGGTTTCGGCACGGTGAGCATGACCGACAGCTCGCCGACGCTGATCTTGAACTGGCCCGGCTCGACGACCGGCTTGTTGTCGCGGCCGATGAAGGCCAGGTCGTCCCAGCCCAGTTCGAACCGAACGGTCTGCGTTTGTCCGGGCCGGACATCTACCTTCTGGAAACCCTTAAGCTGCCGGACGGCCGGAGTGACCGATGCAACCAGGTCCGACAGATACAACTGCACGATCTCCCTGGCCGCCACGTCGCCGGTATTGGTCACCTCGACCGTGACACGCACCGTCTGGCCCGGCGTCATCTCGCTCTTGTCGGCCTGCAACCCCCGATAACTCAGCGACGTGTACGACAGGCCGTGCCCGAACGGCCACTGCGGATGGAACTTGTTCTCGGCGGTGTTCTCGCTGGGCTTGTGGTCGTACGTGGTGAACCCGGAAGCGAACCGGGGATAGGTGTACGGCAGCTTACCGCTCGGGTTGACGTCGCCGAACAGCACGTCGGCCACCGCCTGGCCGCCCTCCATGCCGGGCAGATAGGCCAGAAGGATCGCGCCCGCGTCATCGACGATGGTCCGAATCACGCGGGGCCGGCCCTGGACCAGCACCAGCACGATGGGCTTGCCGGTCGCGGCCAGTTCCTTGACGAGCTTCAACTGCGGCTCGCTCATCGTCAGGTCGTCGATGTTGCCCGGCGTCTCACAATACGCCGGCTCACCGAGGCAGGCGACGATGACATCAACGTCCTGCGCGGCGGCCACGGCGCCGACGATGTTCTTCTCTTCGTCGAACGTCACGGCGTTGACGTAGGTGACGTTGTCCTCGCCGATCTTGGCGCGGATCGCTTCGAGAATGGTGTACTTCTCCTGCGGATAGAGCGCTTCGTTGTCGCCCTGCCATGTGATCGTCCATCCGCCGTTGAGGATGGACAGCAGATTGGCTGTCGGGCCGGTGACGAGCACCTTCCTGTCCTTGGCCAGCGGCAGGGTCTTCGGCTCGTTCTTCAGCAGGGTCATCGCCTCCTGCGCGGCCTGCAGGTTCACCTTGCGGCTGGACTCCTGGCCGACGTAGCCGAGCAGGTTCGGGTTCGGATACGGCCGCTCGAACAGGCCGAGCTTGAATTTGAGGCGGAGAATGTCGGCCACCGCCCGGTCGATCCGCGACATCGGCACCTCGCCGTCGCGGACCAGCTCGACCAGCGTGTCGTAGAAGCTATAGTCGTACGGGACCATGCTCATGTCGATGCCCGCCATCACCGCCATCTTCACCGCTTCGCGCCGGTCCTTGGCGACCTTCTCGCGGGTGTAGAGGTTCTCGATGTCGGCCCAGTCGCTGACGACGAAGCCGCTGAAGCCCAGCTCACCGCGCAGCAGCTCGGTCAGATAGAAATCGCTGGAATGGACGGGGATGCCGTTGATCTCGGACGAGTTGACCATGCACGTGACGGTGCCGGCGCGGACGGCGGCGGCGAACGGCTTGAGGTGATGCTGCCGCAGCTCTCGCTCGGGGATATACGCCGGCGTGCGGTCCCGGCCCGAACGCGGAAGGCTGTAGCCCAGGTAATGCTTCATGCACGTCGCCACCTTGTCGCTGCGCGAAAGGTCGTCGCCCTGCTGAACGCGAACGTAGGCGGCGCCCATGACCGAGGCCATGTACGCGTCCTCGCCAAACGTCTCGAAGACGCGCGGCCACATCGGGTGGCGGGCCAGGTCCAGGACGGGGTTGAAATTCCACGGGATGCCCACCGCCCGCGTCTCCATCGCGGTGATCTCGGCGGCCTTCTCCACCAGCGCCACGTTGCCGGCGGCGGCCATCGCGATATTCTGCGGGAAGATCGTCGCGCCGAGGACGTAGTTGGCCCCGTGGATCGAGTCGATGCCGTAGAGGATCGGGATGCCGAGCCGCGTTTCCCTGGCCGCGATCTCCTGCATCTGGGCGATCATTTCCTGCCAGTTCTCCGGGCTGCGGGCCTGGCCGCCGCAGTTGAGGATCGAGCCGATGTGATGGTTGACGATGCCGTTGCGCAGCTTCTCGGGATCGAGCGTCAGGTAGCCGTCCTTGTCGGACTTGGCAAACGCCTCCAGCGTGAGCTGCGTCATCTGCCCGACCTTCTCCTCCAGCGTCATCTTCGCCACCATCCGGCGGACCTTTGCCTCGATCGCCGCGTCCGCCTTCGACACGGACTTCTCCGCACTCGAACAACCCGCCGCCCCCAACAGGGCCGCGATGGATACAACCCACAATACTCTCATGGTCCGCTCCTTCTTCTGGTTGGATTCCTACAAAATGGAGGTTAGGCCTATATTGCTCAAGGAAATCGCTTTCTGATTTCCTTGAGCAATCGGCATAACAATCCACATGGTAAGCACCTCCGGTCACGAGAGGAAAAATCAAAATACCGATTTTTCCTCTCATGAGTAGGCCTAACCTCCATTTTGCAGAATTCCTCTTCAAATCCTCGGCCGGCGCAACATGGGAAAGACCTTTCGTCAGCCGCCATGCTAACAGACAACCCCGTCTGGGAAAACACAAAACCCCCAGCCGGGGAGGGCGACGCATGCCTCGCCCCTACCTTGCCAACGTCAAGGCTCAGATAGAATGGTCACACCGAGGGTTTTTGTGTGACCCTTGGCCCGCCGCGTGCCTTTGGGATGTGAGCGGAACCATAATGTCGGACAGCGGATTTTGAAAGGGTATGGCAATGGTGCGAAAAAGCACGTGTGTGTCGATTGCGATGTGCGTGGTCTTGTGTGCGTCGGCTCTGGTCTACGGGCCCGCGCAAGCCCAGCCACGACACATGGAGCCTCAGAGCGACCCGGCACAGATGGTCACGGTCCTGCTGGAAGCCTTCGTCGTCGAGGTGGACCTGCCGGCCTTGGCCGAACTGGGCGTCAGCCCCATCGGCCAGGCGCCCCACAACGTCAGCGTCGAGAACCTCCTCGCCTGTCTGGACAGCGGACAGGCCCGCATCCTCATCGGCGCCAAGCAAGCGGCTCAGAGCCAGAGGGAAAGCAAGGTCCGGGCAACACGCACCACATACGTCAGACGGGATGGACCTCCGCCACAAAGGAGCTATACACCCTACGAGAGCGGCACGGCACTTTCGGCTCACGCCTCCGTCTTGTCGGAACGGTCGGTAGAAATCACCTACACCTTGTCGTGCAGCGTCTTCGCCCCCCGCTCGGAGGCGGAAGATGTTCCGCCGGATACCGAATCATGGAACTGGACTGGAGAGATCCTGCTAGCGCCAGGGGAGCCTGTGATCGCCGCCGCCACGCAGGATGGGCAGCGAGCCGTCTTTCTGGTACTCACCGCCCACGTCCGGGCTCAGTGAAGCGAACGGAGGCGGCGGAATTCTCTTGCGGCCTGGCGCGGATCGGGGGCGGCCATGATCGCCGAGATCACGGCTAAACCGTCGGCGCCGGCTTGCAAGACCTCCAGCGCATTGGCTGAGTTGATGCCTCCGATCGCCACCAGGGGTTTGTCGGTCAGTCGGCGGATCGCACGCACACCTTCGAGGCCCAGCGGCGACGCTGTATCGGTCTTGGTCGGCGTCGCGAAGACCGGGCTGGCGGCTATGTAGTCGATCTCCAACGACGACGCCCGCGCCTGTTCGACGCTCTCGACGGACAGGCCGATGATGGCGTCGGGGCCCAGCGTCTCGCGGGCCTGCGCGACGGACGCATCCGACTGGCCCAGATGAACGCCGTCGGCGCCCGCCGCGCGGGCTACGGCAATGTCGTCGTTGACGATCAATGGAACGCCCCGTGCGTGGCAGATGTCCTTGAGCCGGCGGGCTTCTTCGACGAACGGTTCACGGGCCAGCGTCTTTTCGCGCAGTTGCACCAGCGTCACGCCGCCTTCGAGCGCCAGCCGCACGGTCTCGGCGACGCCGCGCGGCCCCGCCAGCGCGCGATCGGTGACGAGGTACAGGAACGGATCGAACGGCCGGCTCATCGTTCCACCCGCAGCCGGGCGGCGATCGTCTGCTCGTCGAGGTTGTGCAGCGCGTCGAGAAAGTGCATCCGCAGGCTGCCCGGCCCGGCGCCCGCGTCCCGCGCCAGCTCGCCGGCAATGCCCATCACCGCCATCGCGTGGGCCGATGCCAGGAAGGGATCGGGCTGGACCGCCAGAAACGCTCCGACCAGGGCCGTCGCGGTGCAGCCCATGCCGGTAACGCGGGTCATCAGCGCGCAGCCGTTGGCCAGCACGCATCGCCGGTCGCGGCCGACGATCACGTCCTTCTCGCCGCTGATGACGACGACGTCGCACATCGCCGTCAGGCCGGCCGCGGCGTCGGCGACCTTGAGCGATTCGTCCAGGCTATCGACGCCCTTGGTCCGTCCGGCCGCTCCCGCCAGAGCCGCAATCTCCGACGCGTTGCCTCGGATGACAGACACGCCCCCCGCCTCCACCAGACGTCGCGCCGTCTGCGTCCGCAGGCGGGTGGCCCCGGCGCCGACCGGGTCGAACACCACGGGCTTGCCGTGCTTGCGTGCGGCGTCCAGCGTCGCGGTCATACTGGCGATCCACGACTGGTCCAGCGTTCCCATGTTGAGCACGACCGCCCCGGCCAGGGCCGCCATCTCCTCGACCTCCTCGACCGCGTGGGCCATCACAGGCGAGGCCCCCAGCGCCAGCAGCGCGTTGGCCGTCAGGTCCATCACCACCCAGTTCGTCACGTTGTGCACCAGCGGCGCCCCGGTCCGAATCGCCGCCACGTCCGCCCACACCTTCTGCGCCTCAATCATCGGAACCTCTCAACCACATCCCAACGGAATCCGCCGCACACCCCAACGTGCGACCGCCCCCCTCTTGTACCCGAAACGTGGGCCGTTGGCTATGCCCTGAGAAGAACCGACCCTACGAGTCTTATAACCAAGTCCCCTCCAAGATCCCGCTTCTTGTCATCCCGGGCGCTCCCTCGTGACCCCGAGCACCGCCCAGTCGAGGAGCGTGTCCCGAGCCTGCCGAGGGGGTCTGGCCATAGATCGGGTACGTGCACAGTCCGCTGCCAGATTCCTCGACTGCGCTTGGAATGACAAAAGGAGCTGCCACCCCGGATACGAAGCGTTCACGAATCGGGCCGCATGGGCTTCAAGCCCATCCGACGTTGCCCATGTGAGACTGTACATCGTGAGGATTGCCACGGGGGCGGGCGGCGGTATGATGGGCGGCTGTGGATTGGAATGGGCAAGGGGCCTGGAGTCTTTGTGATGGTGGCGTATGTGCTCATGGCGGTGGGGTTCGTTCTTGTCATCAAAGGGGCCGACCTGTTCGTCAGTGGGGCTTCGGCGCTGGCCCGGCGTCTGCACGTCTCGGACCTGGCCATCGGGCTGACGGTGGTGGCGTTCGGAACGTCACTGCCGGAGCTGGCCGTCAATGTGACCGCCAGCATTCGCGGCGACGCGGGCATCACCATCGGCAACATCCTCGGCAGCAACATCGCGAACATCCTGCTGATCCTCGGCGTCGCGGGCGTGATCCTGCCGCTGGCGGTGGCCAGGGGCACGGTCTGGAAGGAGATCCCGCTGAGCCTGCTGGCGGCGCTGCTGGTGGGCGTCCTGGCCAACGACCGCATCATCGACGGCGCGGACCTCTCGCACGTGACGCGGATCGACGGCCTGGTGCTGCTGAGTTTCTTCGCGGTCTTCCTGTACTATACCGCCGGCATCGCGCGCACGATCGAAGGCATCCCGGGCCCACCGGACAAAGGGACACAGCCGGCGTGGAAGACGGGCATGCTGATGGCCGTCGGCTTCGTCGCCCTGCTCGTCGGCAGCACGTGGGTGGTGGGCGGCGCGGTAAGGCTGGCCACCGCGCTGGGCGTGCGTCAGACGGTGATCGGCCTGACGATCGTCGCGATCGGCACCTCGCTGCCCGAGCTGGCCACCTCGGCGGCCGCCGCGTATCGCAGGAACGCCGAGATCGCCATCGGCAACGTCGTCGGCTCCAACATCTTCAATATCTTCTTCATCCTCGGCGTCAGCTCGCTGATCCGTCCGATCCCGTTCGAGCCGAAGGCCAACGCCGATATCGGCGTCGCGATTGTCGCCAGCGCCCTTCTGTTTCTGTGCATGTTCACGGGCAAGCGGCGGATGCTCGACCGATGGGAGGCGGCGATCTTCCTCGGCCTGTACGGCGCGTACATCGCCGCTACGGTCCTCTGGCTGAATTAGCGATTCGAAGGTGGTGAGTCGTTTGTGCTGGAATGGTGGAATGATGGAACGGTGGAATCATGGAGGTTCAGCGTGCTGACGAACATTCTAATGGCCTTCATCCCGGTTTTCGTCGCGGTCGATGCGATCGGCACGCTGCCGATCCTGCTGTCGCTGACCCAGGGTCTGGATCGAAGGCTCAAGCACCGCATCATCCTCCAGTCCATGCTCACCGCGCTGTGTCTGGCCGTCGGGTTCATCCTGGTCGGCAAGCTCGTCTTCCGGGCGCTGGGGATTCTGATGGGCGATTTCATGATCGCCGGCGGCGTGATTCTGTTCTGCCTGGCGATCATCGACATCGTCAACCCGATTAAACGACGCCGGGCGCCCGAGAACGACTTCGGCGTCGTGCCGCTGGGGACGCCCCTGCTGGCCGGTCCGGCGGTGCTGACCACGTCCATGCTGGCGGTCTCGGAATACGGCCTGCTGCCGACGCTGATCTCCGTCGTCGTCAACATCTTGTTGGCCGGGCTGCTCTTTCGGTTCTCGCTGGTGCTGATCAAGCTGCTCGGCGAATCGGGCGCCAAGGCCATGTCCAAGGTCTCCAACCTGCTGCTGGCCGCCATCGCCGTAATGCTCATCCGCAAGGGCCTCGCGTCGTTCTACGCCGCCGCCTGAGGGCAGGACTCCGGGGCAAACTCGGTTGACCTTCCGGAGGGGATTCGATACCATCGCCATGGGAATGCAGCCCCTTCATGAGAAAGGCCCTGAGTGAGGATCGCAGAATGATTCGAGTCACCGGATACATCGAAAAGGACCCAGAGACAGGGCTCTACGTGGCGATCGTGCCTGGGATTCCAGGGGCGCATACGCAGGCCGAGACACTGGACGAGCTTCAGAAGAACCTGCGGGAGGTGGTCGAATTGTGCCTTGAAGAAATGGACGAAGAGGCACGAAAGCGCGTCCCCGAATTCGTCGGCATCCAGCAATTGGAGGTGGCTGGTTGAGCAAACTGAAGCTCATCGATGCCAAGAGAATGGAGAAGCTCCTGTTTGCCCAGGGCTTCGCCAAGGTCCGGCAGAAAGGCAGTCATGCCTTCTATCGACATCCCGACGGCAGAACCACCACATTGCCGCACCACAAGGGCAGACTGCTTTCTCGTCCGTTGCTCCGCGAGATCCTCCGCGAGACGGACATCTCCGTCGAGCGCTACGCCGAATTGCTCGATTCATAACCCCATTGGGACGCCTTCCTGAGGGGCGATCTGCCATATTGGCACGCCGGACGACGGGACAAGGGGCAATACAACCTCATTTATAGCAGAGACTTACACCATATCTCCCACTCCGGCACGCGGTTTGCACCGTTTGTGGGTGGGGACGACCGTGCCCCGTCGAAACAGATGATTCGAGTGAGGTCTGGACATGAAATTCGACAAATTCACGTTAAAAGCCCAGGAGGCTCTGGCCACGGCGCAGCAGATGGCGATGGCCAAGTCTCATACGATTCTTTCGCCGCTGCACCTGCTCAGCGCGGTGCTCAGTGACGACGAGAGCATTGCGGTGACGATCCTCAAGAAGATCGGGGTCAACGTCGGCCGCGTGCGTCAGATGACCGACAGCGAGCTGGGCCGACTGGCCCAGGGAACCACTCCCGGTCAGTTGATGCCCGATCCGGCGCTGAATCAGGTCGTGTTCGACGCCCAGAACCGGGCCGACAAGATGGGCGACGAGTACCTCAGCGTCGAGCACCTGTTTCTCTCGCTGGCCGCGGTCAACAGCGACGCCAAAGAGATCCTCAGCGTCAACTCCGTCACTCCGGAGCTGGTCCAGAACGCCCTCAAGGACATTCGCGGCGGCGCCACCGTCAGCGACCAGAACCCCGAAGAGAAATACAAGGCCCTGGAACGCTACGGCATCGACCTGCTCGATATGGCTCGCAAGGGCAAGCTCGACCCGGTGATCGGGCGCGATGAGGAGGTCCGCCGGTGCATGCAGGTGCTCAATCGGCGCACCAAGAACAACCCCGTCCTGATCGGCGAGCCGGGCGTCGGCAAGACCGCCATCGTCGAAGGGCTGGCCCAGCGGATCGTCGCCGGCGACGTGCCTTCGGGACTCAAGAACAAGCGCGTCATCGCGCTGGACATGGGAGCGCTGATCGCCGGCACGAAGTTCCGAGGCGAGTTTGAAGACCGCTTCAAAGCGGTGCTCAAGGAGGTGATCGCCGCCGAGGGCCAGATCATCCTGTTCATCGATGAATTGCACACCGTCGTCGGCGCGGGCAAGGCCGAGGGCGCCGTCGATGCGGGCAACCTGCTGAAGCCCTCGCTGGCGCGAGGCGAGCTGCGCTGTATCGGCGCGACCACGCTGGACGAATACCGCAAGTACATCGAGAAGGACGCGGCGCTGGAACGTCGCTTTCAGCCGATCGTGGTCGATCCGCCGAGCGTCGAAGAGACGATCGCGATCCTGCGCGGGCTCAAGGCCCGTTACGACGCCCATCACGGCGTGCGCATCACCGACTCGGCGCTGGTGGCCGCCGCGACATTGTCCAACCGGTACATCACCGACCGCTGGTTGCCCGACAAGGCGATCGACCTGATCGACGAGGCGGCCTCGAAGCTGCGGATCGAGAACGATTCGCTTCCGGCCGAGATGGACGGCATCCGCCGTAAGATCGTTCAGCTTCAGATCGAGCGAGAGGCGCTGAAGAAAGAAACCGACCCCGCCAGCAAGGAGCGGCTCAAGAGCGCAGAGAAGCAGCTCGCCGAGCTGGAGCAGAAGGACAGGGAACTGACCGCCCAGTGGGAAGCGGAGCGCGGCGGGATCGACCAGATCAAGGAGCTCAGGCAACAGATCGAGCGGGCGCAGATGGAGTTCGAGGACGCCCAGCGCAAGGGCGAACTGGAACGGGCCGCCCGTCTGAAATACGAGACCATCGCCAACCTGAAGAAGGACCTGGACGCCCGAGAGGAGCAGCTTGCCAAATCCGAGAACACCCACAAGATGCTCCAGGACGAGGTCACCGAAGAGCACATCGCCCAGGTCGTCGCCAAGTGGACGGGCATTCCGGTCTCGCGCCTGCTGACGGGCGAGCGGGAGCGTCTGATCGCGATGGAGCAGAAGATCCGCGAGCGGGTCGTGGGGCAGGATGAAGCCATCGCGGCCTTGTGCAACGCCGTTCGCCGCAGCCGCTCGGGCCTGTCGGACCCGAACCGTCCCATCGGAACATTCCTGTTCCTCGGGCCCACGGGCGTCGGCAAGACCGAGCTGAGCAAGGCGCTGGCGCATTTTCTGTTCAACGACGTCAACGCGTTGGTGCGGATCGACATGAGCGAGTTCATGGAGCCGCACTCGGTGGCCCGTCTGATCGGCGCCCCTCCCGGCTACGTGGGCTATGAGGAAGGCGGCCGTCTGACCGAGGCGGTGCGTCGCAAGCCGTATTCGGTGATCCTGCTCGACGAAATCGAGAAGGCCCATCCCGATGTGTTCAACGTGCTGCTGCAGGTCTTCGACGACGGCCGGCTGACCGACGGCAAGGGACGGACCGTCGATTTCAAGAACGCTTGTCTCATCATGACCAGCAACATCGCCAGCCAGCAGATCCAGCAGCTCTCGGAAGAGAAGGGACCCGACTGGGAGATGGAGGCGCACGTCAAGGAGGCGCTCAAGCAGGTCTTCAAGCCGGAATTCCTCAACCGGATCGACGAGGTCATCGTCTTCCACATGCTCGCGCGCGAGCACCTGCGTGCGATCGTCGATATCCAGCTCGGCTATCTGGCCGGGCGGCTCAAAGACCGCAAGATGACGCTGACGTTCACGGAGAAGGCCCGCGACCGCGTGATGGACGAGGGCTACGATCCGACCTACGGCGCCCGGCCGCTGAAGCGGACGATCCAGCAGAGGATCGAGAACCCGCTGGCCACCGAACTGCTGGCGGGCAAGTTCGCCGACGGCGACACCATCGAGGTCGACGCCGACGCCCACAGCTTCACCTTCCGCAAGGCGAACTCTTAGGCAGAAGGCAGATCGGACAAGAACCGACCTTCACCGATCGGACGCGGCATCAGGTCCGGGCGAAGGCGATCAGGTGTTCGGCGACCTTGTCGAGGGGTACGATCCGCTCGGCGCCGCCCCGGGCGATCGCCTCTTTGGGCATGCCGAAGACGACGCAGGATTGCTCGTCCTGCGCGATCGTGTGCGCTCCGGCCTGCCGCATGTTTAGCAGCCCGGTCGCCCCATCGTCGCCCATCCCCGTCAGGATCGCGCCGATCGCATTGGCGCCGGCGAACTTGGCCACCGAATTGAACAGGACCTCGACGCTGGGCTTCTGTCGGCAGACGGGAGGACCGTCCTTGAGCGACACGTAGTAGTTGGCGCCGGAGCGCTGGAGGATCATGTGCAACCCGCCCGGTGCGATGAGCACGCGGCCCGGCACGACGTGGTCGCCGTCGTCGGCTTCCTTGACGTTCATCGCGCACTCGGTGTCGAGCCGCTGAGCGAACGACGTGGTGAAATGGGCCGGCATATGCTGGACGATCACCGTTCCCGGCGCGTTGGCCGGCAGCATGGACAGCACGCGGGTCAGCGCCTGGACGCCTCCGGTGGACGCGCCGATGGCGAAGATTTTGTTCGTGGTCTCGGCCATGCTCAGTCGCGGCGCGGACGCGACGCTCCGCAGGACCGTATCGGGCCGGACCGCAATGCGGGCGGTGGACGCCGCCTTGATCTTCTCGACCAGAACGTCGCACATATCGCCCACGCTGTACGAGCCGTTGGGTTTGCACATCACCTCGACGGCCCCCGCCTCGAGCGCCTCCATAGCGGTCTTCCCCCCCTGCGGGGTCAGAGAACTGAGTACGATGACCGGCATCGGACGGTGTTTCATCAGCTTGCGCAGGAACGTGATGCCGTCCATACGAGGCATTTCGACGTCGAGCGTCAGGACGTCCGGCTCCAGCGCCAGAATCCTGTCGCGCGCGATGTAGGGGTCGGGCGCGGTCCCGACAATCTCGATGCCGGGGTGGCGTCCCAGTTCTTGCGTGAGGATCTTGCGGACGATCGCCGAATCGTCAACCACCAGGACCCGTATGCATTTGTTCATCGTCAGCGTCATCTCTCCATCCTCATCCAATCACGTAACGTTTCTGCGCCTTCCGCGCGGGTTCGTCGCGACACGCATCGTGACATGCGGCCCGCTATCTCAGGTACTTCTCCAGCCCGCTCGATCGCACGGTCACGGTTCCATCGGCCATGTCCATGTAGAGATTGCGTGCGGCGTTGCCGCCCACGTCCTCGGCGTTGATAAACATGCCGTTGCTCCAGAGGATCTTGCGAATGGCCAGGTAGTTGCGTTTGCCGATGTCGAACCCCTGCGGTCCCGTGGCCATCGCCGCGCCGCCGGCCAGACGAACGTGCATGCGTTTCCTGTTGGCGCCCATCGAGGTCAGCTTGTTGAGCAGCAGCGTCATACCGGTGTCGGCAAACATCAACGGCTTGTTGCGGGCCCGTTCTTCATCCATCTTCGACGAAGGCAGTTGATAGTGCAGCATGCCTCCGATGCGCGGAACCGGGTCGTACAGGCATATGCCGATGCACGAACCGAGCGAGTAGGTGACCAGCACGTCGGACGGGTCGCTGGAAACCTTGGCGTCGGAGATGTCGATTACGATTCGCGTCTTAACCATGCCCACCCCCTACGCCTTCTGATAAATGGTTGGCTGCACGTACTTGAACGCATGTTCGATTCCCGTCAGTGATTCGGAGTGTCCGGTGAACAGAATTCCTCCCGAATCGAGCAAATCGTAGAATCGACGGATCAGGCGCGCCTGCGTCGGCTTGTCGAAGTAGATCATGACGTTGCGGCAGAAGATGAAGTCGATCGGCCCCTTGACCGGCCAGTCCTTCATCAGGTTCAGATACCGGAAGATCACCAGACTGCGCAGGGCCGGTCCGACCTCGTACCGCTCCTTCATCCCCTCGCGCCGGCAGATCAGATATTCGTTGCGCAGCGGCAGAGGAATCGGCTCGATCCGATCCTTGTCGTAGAGGCCCCCCTTGGCCCGTTCGAGAATCCGGGTGGAGACATCGGTGGCCAGCACCTTGACGTCCCACCGTCCCTTGCCGCCGAGCGATTCGAGCAGGGTCAGCGCGATGGAATAGGGCTCTTCACCGGACGAGCACCCGGCGCTCCAGCCGCGAATCCGCAACGGCCCCCGGTTCTGTTTGGCTTTCATCAGTCGCGGCAGCAACTGCGTGCGCATGTATTCGAAATGCCGCTCTTCACGAAAGAACTTCGTCAGGTTCGTGCTGAGCGAATCGACCAGGATCGAGAATTCCTTGCCCGTGGGGTCTTCCAGCACGTACTTGATGTACTGGGAGAACGACGTGAAGCGTCCGCTGTGAAGCCGCTTGGCCAGCCGGGCCCGCACGAGTTCCTTCTTGCCGTCGTGAAGGTTGATGCCGCAGTGATCGTAGACGAGATCACTGATCTGGCGAAACTCCTCCTCGCCCAGCACGACATCCTGTAAGACTGACATGTTCATTGCAGAGATCCCCCCTGCCCGGCGCCGCTATTGGGCCTGGGCCAGTGCCACGAGTCCTGGAATATCGAGAATCAGACAGACTCTCCCGTCTCCCATAATCGCCCCGCCGGAGACGCCCTGTACGCGTCCCAATGCATCGCCGAGGTTCTTGATCACCACCTGCTGCTGCGCGAGGAGATCGTCGACGAGCAGGCAACACTTCTTGCCGTCTTCCTCCACCACGACCACCAGGGCCTTGGTGGGGTCTTCTTCGGTCGGGACGGCACCGAGCAGACGATACAGTCGCACGAGCGGGATCAACTCGCCCCGTTCGAGGACCATCTCGCCCCGTCCCTGCACAGAGGAGATCTGCTGGGCCGTGGGACGCAGGCTGCGAATGATCGCGTTGATCGGAATGATGTACCGCTGATCGCCGATGGAGACGACCTGGCCGTCGATGACCGCCAGGGTCAGGGGCAGGCGGATCGTGAACGTGGTGCCCTTGCCGGGCGTCGAGCTGATCTCGATCTTGCCCCGGAGCGACTCGATGTTCTTCTTCACGACGTCCATGCCCACGCCGCGACCGGAAACACTCGTGATCTTCTCGGCGGTCGAGAGCCCGGGGTGGAAAATCAGCTTGAAGACCTCTTCGTCGGGAAGCTCCTGCCCCGGCTCGACGACGCCCTGGTCGATGGCCTTCTTCAGAATGCGATCCTTGTCGAGGCCTTTGCCGTCGTCTTCGATCTCGATCACGATATTGCCGGCCTGATGAAACGCCCGCAGCTCGACGTGCCCGGTGGGGTCCTTGCCGGCTTGAACGCGGACCTCGCTCGGCTCGATGCCGTGGTCGAGCGAATTGCGCACCATGTGGACCAGCGGATCGGCGATCTTGTCGACGACCGTGCGGTCCAGTTCCGTCTCCTCGCCGATGGTGACGAAGTCCACCCGCTTGTCGCCCTTGCGCGAGAGGTCGCGGGCCAGTCGGCTCATCTTCTGGAAGACGCCCTGGACCGGGACCATGCGCATCGACATCGACAGTTCCTGCAGCTCTCGCACGATCTTGCCCTGGTGGGCCACTTTGCGGGCGAGTTCATGGACCGATGCGGCGCCGGTGTTGATCTCCTCGGACACCATCAGTTGCGCGATCACCAACTCACCGGTCATATTGATCAGATTGTCGAGGCGCGTGGTGCTGACCTTGATCTTCTCTTCGGCGGTCGCGTGTCCGGCCCCACCGCTCGATGCCGCCTTTTTCGTCTCGGCCTTGTCCTCCAGGATTCCGTCGAGCTTCTCGTCGTCTTCCTTTGTCTGAGGCCGGCAGACCGATACGGCGGGCGTTCTGCCTTCGGCGGCCGCCTTCAGTGTTTCGAGCAACGCGCCAAGCTGGTCCTGCGTGGCGACCGGCGCGCCCGACTCCACGCACTTCTTCAGCCCGGCGAGCATCCGTTTGAGCATGTCCACCGAGGCAAACACCATGTCGCTGTTCTCGGCCGCCAGCACCAGCTTGCCCTTGCGGGCCAAGTCCAGCAAATTCTCGGCCGAGTGGGCCAACGATCCGATCTCGGTGAGATTCAGAAAGCCGGCCATGCCCTTGATGGTGTGGAAGCCGCGGAAGATCTTGTTGATCAGTTCGTTGTCTTCCGGATGATTCTCCAGTTCGAGGAGCGCCGATTCAGCGGTTTCGATGTGCTCGGCGGCTTCCGTGATGAAATCGACCACCAGCGGCGCATCTTCCTCGGAGATCGTCATCGCTTGTGCCTGCGGCGCGGCATCGTCCTCGCCAGCAATCGGGCCTTCCGGCGCGACTTCGGCGGCCGTGGCCCCTGCGGGCTCACATGTTTCGGGTTCGCTGAGCTTGCGCGCCAGTCCCTGAAGGCTGCAGATGGCTTTGGCGATCGTGTTCAACGCCAGCGACGTATCCTCGACCTCCTGCCGCAAGACCTGCTTGAGCATCTGGGTCGCGTCGGCCGTCGCCCCTTCCAGTTGGGTCACCAGTTGGCCGGGTTCTCGATCCAGCTCATGGACGGCACTTTCGATCCGGCGGAGAATCTCATCAAGCTGTCCGGCATCCGAGAGATCCGAAGGACCCAGCATGTTGACACAGCAGGCCGCCTGCTCCACCAGTTGGATCAGCATATCGTCGTTCTTCATCGCCATCTCTTTCGCTCTTCGCAGAGTCCTTGCTGCTTTGCCATCGAACGGGCTTGCGGCCCCGTTCACACCAGCACCGGAATTGCCTGAGGAGGCCTGCCTTTCCACGTGAGAGACTGGTCCGCTTCGAGCACGCGCAACAGGACGTCAAACACGGTGATGATCCCCAGCACCTGGGATTGGGAATCCACCACGGGCAGACAGCGTCCACCGTATCGACACATGCTTTCGATGACGGTGGCCAGCACGGTGTCCGGCTTGACGGTGCGAACCGGCCGACTCATAATCCACTTGACCTTGATTCCCAGCGTCGCATCGTCCTCCGGGCGACGCCACTTGGCGAAGACCGGACGCAGATACGGGCTGATCGCCCCCTGGATCGTCGATCCCGAGAGCAGTCCTTCCAGCACACCGTCACGTCCGACGAGCACGTAGCCCGTGCTGTGCTGCTGCATCAACTCGATCACATCCTGAACGGTGGCCTCCGGATCGCACCAGATCACCTCGGGTGTCATGATCTTCCGGGCCGGCAGGTTCAGCAGATCGGTCAGCGCGCTGGTGTCGGGTCCCACCGTGTAATCGGCGAGCACCTGGTCGAGAATCGAAGGACTCGACTCGGCCGGCGCGCGATTCACCGGCCGGCTGGGCGGGGCCTTCCGTTCGTCGGCCGCAACCGATGCACATGGCGATCCGACCACCGTCTCCACGACGGATTGA
This sequence comes from Phycisphaerales bacterium Planc_01, assembly GCA_001603075.1. Lineage (GTDB taxonomy): Bacteria > Planctomycetota > Phycisphaerae > Sedimentisphaerales > Anaerobacaceae > Anaerobaca. Next base: position 143,964 of record LVBB01000121.1, read on the forward strand.
ATGTCCTCGGGAATGGCCGTCAGCCCCTGCGACTCAGGGACCTCGGCCGGAACCGACGCCTCTTGGGCGGGCGCGGGCGCCACGGGCGTCCTGGAATCCGGACCTGTCGCGACGTCGGCCGTCGGCGGCTTGGCCTGGCCGCCGTGGGGTTCGTCCGAGACGGCCGGGACTTCGCGAGATGCCGGCACCACCGCGGGGGCCGCCGCTACGGGCATCGCATCCTGTGGCGCAGATGCACCGGCAGCCGGCGCTTCCGCCTTGGGAGCCGGAACGACTGCGTCCTGCGGCGCGTGCAGTACCTTCTTGGGAAAGACCGCCGCGCAACAGAAGCTGGGATACGACGCCACCTTCATTTCATAGATGGCGAAGTGCACCGCCTCGTCGGCGGCCAGCTCGATCTTGCTCGAATCTTCCCACGGCTTGCCGATGAACGTGTTCGTCTTGAGGAAATGCTCGTGCCCCTTGCACTCCTCGCGAAACACCCGGTCCCACGAACCCACCAGCAGGTTGCCGACCTCCCGCGCCGCATCGGTCAGGTTGTCCGCGTCGTCGATCGAACCTCGCTTGACGTCGTCGAGGATCTTCTTCTCGGGCAGCATCACGACGAAGCCCGAGAGGATGAACAGGCCGCCCTGGTCGAAGAACAACTGGAACGTCCCGTCGAGCGCCCCTGTGGCCTGAACCAGATGCACCGCCGCCAGCTTCTTGAAATGCTTGCGCACCTCCTCGACGGTCCCAGCGCCGGCCTGCTGACGCGTGCACTGCACGTCCGCGTCGAACATGGCGCCGAGGTCCTCACAGAAGGCCTCGAACGACGCATCGGACAGTCCGGCCAAACGTGATTCTATGTCGGTTGCTGTGGCTGCCATTTCCGATCCTTGCCTTCAATTGCGAATCTCGGATCGCGGCCTCACCCGGAGGGGGGATTTCCCGATCGGCGATCCGGAATCGTCAGTCTCCGCTCTCCCGATACAGCAGAGAGAACTGCATGCCGTGCTCCTCTTCGAGGTTCACCGTGACAGTGATCTTGCTCGCCCGATCGCCCAGACTGTTGCGGAGTTCCCGCCCCCGAACGACGGACGGAATGGACACTTCCATCGTTCCGACCTCGTTCTGAACGCGGGCCTTCAGAGCGCCCATCACCATGTTGGCGACCTCTCCGATGGCGTCGCTCATCTCGTCGTCGCTCATGGGTTCATCGGGATCGGCGCCGAGCATGTTGGCGCCGATCGTCCGCGCGCAACGGCAGCCGCAGCAGATCGCCAGGCACCCTTCCAGGCTGCCCTTGAAGGTGATCGTGCCCAACAACGTCTCGTCCTCAAGACGCGGGGCCTCCTGATCCTCACGGACCTCCTCCAGGGCCATGAACGCCATGGTCTCAAACACTTCTTTCGCACTGTCCAGCAGGCTGTCTCGGAGAGACATCGTCGTAATCATCTTGCGCCTCCGCGATAGGAAACCGGTTTCGGGATCTCAGTTGAGCAACGGGGCCAACTTTTCCTGGAACTTCTCCGGCGTGAACGGCTTGGTGATGTAGCCGTCGGCGCCGTCGCTCATGACCTGATCGATCAGGTCCTGCGCGCTCTCGGTGGAGACCATGACGATCTTCGTCCCGCTGCAACTGGCCAGTTCGCGGGCCTTCTTGACCAGTTCGGTCCCGTTCATCTCGGGCATGTTGATGTCGCAGAGAATCACATCCACCGGCCCGCTCTCGAGCTTCTGCAGGGCCTCGACCCCGCTTCCGGCCTCTTCGGTCCGGTCGAACTCGAGGCCCGACATCCGAACCGTCCGCATGATGATCTTTCGCATCGTCGCCGAGTCATCGACGATCATCAGTGACTTTCCCATGGCATTTCCTCACTTTCCAATCTGATACGAACACCAAGGCCCCATAACGGTCGGGATGTGCACTGCACACCCGCTGCGGCGGTCGCCGCGTCAGCGGTGTGACATCGACCCGAAACGGGCGACGCACCGGTCACGGCTCTGCCGCTCGACGTAAATCGGCGCAACAAGGAGGTGTCTCAATCAGCTTTTGGCTATTTTGCGCATTTTCGCCGTTCGGCCTCTCGGCGCCCCCTTCGACGGCCGTCCTTTCTCGGACGTTCCGGGGGGGGGCCTCAGGGACATGGAGGTGACGGGGGTGGCGCGCGCCGATGGAGACGTGACCGGGTGAAACGGGAGTCCTGCGGGCGGCGCTACATGAGTTCGGCGGCGGTATCGGGGACCCACGCCTTGCTGCCGTCGGCCAACTCGATATGGAACCAACCCGGTCGTCGATCGATCAGGTCGAACTCCGTGCCGGCGTGCAAGGGGTCTTTGAAGCTGGGCGCGTAGTTCGGCCCGTCCCCTTGACGGGCCACGATCTGCGGCGCCGTAACCACCCCGCCAAGACGCGTGGATCGGCGATGGCTCTCCACAACGACCGAGACCAAGAAGCACAGACACAGCAGCCCGCTCAGCACCGCAACCGTGGAGGTTACCGGACCGCGTCCGCGCCAGACGATCACCGTGGCGCCGATGCACAGGCCGGCAAAAGACAAGCTCCCCAGCAGGAGCCGCATCCTCGGCGAGAAGTCGTAGTGCCAGAAGAACAGGGTCTCCAGCACGCGCTTCTCGGCGCGGGTGCTGACTTGATCGATCCGGCGGCTTCGCGCGAAAGTGAGATTGTTGCGGATGTTCACGTCTGCGCCGTCGAGCTCCAGGGCGCGTCGATAGTTCAGGATCGCCCGTCCGATATCGTCGGCCAGGAAGTAGGCGTTGCCGAGGTTGTAGTAGAGTCTGGCGTTGTGGACGTTGCCCTGCTCGATGATCTTCTCATAAAGAAGGATGGCCTTGCCGTAGAGTTCGGCGGCCCGGCCCGGAGCGTTGGCCGCCGCGTTGGCCTGCTGGAACGCCGTGTTCGCCTCGTTCAGCAGCGCGTAGAGTTCCTCTCGCGATCCGGCGCTGCCGGTCTCATCCGCCCTGCAGAGCCCTTTCGCTCCGCAGAGCCCGACGATCACCAGCAACAAAATGAGCCTTGCACGGATTTTCATCGCTTCGCCTTCTCCTCCACCTGCCGCACCAGTGCGATCGCTTCTTCGATCTGCGTCGCATCCACCTGTGCGGAGATCGACGCGTAGCGGGCCGCCTCCGACTCGGAGACCTTCGCCCGAAGTCGCTCGGCAAGGTCCGCATCGCCGGTGGCTTCCCGCACGATGCCAAAGCAGTCATCGGCGGTCAGTGAGCCGGCCGTTCGGTCGAAGCGGTCGCCCACGTATCCCCTCAGAGCGGCGATCAGCAGGTCGTGCCGCTGGTTCGCCTCGACCGAGGCCACCGCGCCGAGCCGGCGCACGGCTGCCGAGCATGCCTGCCGCCGGCGCTTTCGCGCCACCGCCTCGGGACTCGTTCGCGTCGCCAGACGGAATACGACGCTGCCCGCCAGGGCGAGCAACGGCAGCGACCAGAGCGCCGCATAGCCCGGGCTGGCCAAGGCCGCCAGCGGCGAGAAGGCCTGATCGACCAGGACTTCGGAGCCATAGTAGTTGGCGCTGAACCCCTCTCGCAACGCCTGGACCTGCCGGCCGACCGACGTGGGAGCGAGTCCTTCGACGTCGGCCCCGGTCAGCACCTTGGCCGGCGCGACCTTCAGCGGAATCGGCCTGGTCCGGGCGACAACATAGTCGCCGGCGTCCGGGTCGAAATAGGCCAGAGGGATGGGCGGGATTTCTGTCACATGGTCGTTGCCGGCTCGCAGCGTCTGCGTGAAGACCTTGTGCCCATCCTCGACGAGGGGCGAGGCCTTCTCCGCCGGGATCCGGAAGTTATCGGCCAGCTCGCGCACTTCCTCCAGGTCGGGCCATTGGACCGGCTTGAGATAGGGATTGCCACCGATCCGGATGGTGAGAGTGATGGGGTCGCCCACGCTGACCTCGGTCGGCGTCGCCGAAGCAGAGATTGTATGGCGACCGACCAGGCCGTAGAACCCCCTGGGTCGGCCCGTCTCCGGCAAGGCCCGCACGTTCAGCGTCAACGCTTCCGACCGCACGACGAAACGCTCGTAGGTCACGCGCATCGGATTGAACAAGTCGCTCGTCCGGACGCGTCCGGTCGCCATATTCGTCGAGACCGTCACCGGTTCGAGCGTGATCCGGCCGGGACGCTTGGGGATCAGGACCTTGCGGAAGGAGACGATCGCCGCCTCCATGCCCTTGATCATCTCGCGATTCTCCGAGACGACGACGGGGACACCATGGATGGTGGCGTCCGTCTTCGCATAGGCGCCTGTCGTATCGGGCAGGTCCTCGATGAAGAAATCGTCGCTCTTGAAGACGGGCACGTCGAACACCGCATCTTTGACCTGGGCCTTGACGATCCAGCGGACCGTCAGCACCACCGGCTGGCCGACGTAGCACGTTGTCTCCGACAGCGTGAATTCCAGAGCCAGGCGATCGGTCGTGCCCGGCGCCGAGACCGTCACCTCCACCGCGTTGGTCCTGTACGTCCGGTCGTCTACAACCACAGTCACGCCGGGCAGAACCATCGTGCCGGGCTGACCGGCCACAATGACGTAATTCTCCGAATAGCTGATCGTCGTCCGGTCGTCGACCGTCTGGATCGAGCTGCCGCTGCCGGCCCGCTGCGGATTGAATCGGGCGATCGGCGCGATATCGATCTTGCTCGGCTTGCCCCCCTCGACGACCACCGAGTAGGTGAACGGCTGATCCGGATAGATCGTCATATCGGACTCGACCTTGGCATAGACCCGCGTCCGCGCCTGACCGGCCGCGACGCCTGCCGGCAGGAGGATTGCTGCGAACGTGATGATCCAGACGAGGTATCTCATGTTACCAGTCTCTTTCGACCTTCTGCGTCTGTGTCCTTTGGCGAATCTGTCGCTGTTCCTTCTGTCGCTGCTCCTTGTCGAGGATCTCCTGGGCGGTCGTATCCGGCACAGCCTGCTGCTGGACCTGTTGCTCGTCGCGGCCCTGGTCCTGCTGCTGTTGGTCCGACGGTTCCTGCTGGTCGTCCTGATTCGGGTCGGCCCCTTGCTGCGATTGATCTTCCTCCTGCGACTCGTTCGGGTCCTGTTGCTGCGATTGCGCCTGCTGTTGCTGGTCCTGTTCCTGTGGGCCCCCCTGCTGGTCCTGTTGCGGCTGCTGCTGTTGCTCCTGCTCTTGCTGTTGCTTGATCTGGTCGAGGATGTCCTTGATTGTCAGCCGGGCGACCTCGATGTTCCGGGCGGCTTTCTCGTTCTGCGGATCGATGTCCAGCACGCCTCGCCAGTACGTGATGCTCGTCTCCATATCCTCCAGGGCCTTCTGGAGGTTGGAATCGCGCTGCTTGGAACCCCGCCGGAAGAAGCAGTTGCCCAGGTTGTACTTGGCCTTGCCCACCAGCGTCATGTCCTTGCTCTCAGCGGCGACCTGGCGGTACAGATCGATTGCACGGCCCAAGTCGTCCAGCCGATAGTAGCTGTTGGCCTTGTTGAACTTCGGCTCGACGGCGCCCGGCTGCTCGATCTCGGCCTCGTTGTACTTGTTGATCGCCTCGGAATACCGCCCGTCAGCATAGAGCTGATTGCCCTGCCGGACCGCATCCCGCGCAGAGGCCCCCTGCGTCGCCGTCATCGCTGCCAGCAGCAAAGACACCGCCCCCAGCCAAGGAAGGTGTGCATTGCACACCCTACACACTGGTTGTCTTCTTGCGTTCACTGAGCAAGGCCTCGCAAATCAACAGTCCGATGGCAAACGCCACGAAGATCTGAAACTTCTCGTCGTATTTCATCATCGTCATCGACTCCAGTTCTCGTCTGGCCGCTGAGGCGATCAGGTTGTCGTAGATCTGCCCGAGGTCCATGGTCGTACCCGGCGCGACGGAGAGGTACTTGCCGCCTTCCGTCGCATAGGCCACCTCGCGCAGCGTGTCGCTGTCGAGCCGGGACCAGACCTCCTGGCCCTGATGCTTGAGGAACATGGTCTGTCCGTCGGGCCCGGTGATGGGAATGCGCGATCCCGTGTTGTCGTCGCCCAGGCCGATGGCAATGATCCGGATGCCCTCCTCGGCCGCCTTCTGAGCCGCCTCGACGGGGAAGCTGTCGTGGTCCTCGCCGTCGGTAATCAGGATCAGGTCCTTGTACTCGCGGCTTTGCCTGTCGAAGACCTCGTCAACGGCCTTGCGAATCGCGTCGCCGATCATCGTGCCGCCTCGGCTGGTGCTCTCGGTCGAGATATCCGCCAGGACCATCCGCACGAACGCGTAGTCCTGCGTCAGGGGACACTTGACCGTCGCGTTGCCTGCAAACGTCACGATCGCGACGCGATCGCCCTTGAGCACCTCCAGCAAATCGGAGATGGCGATCTTGGATCGCTCCAGGCGATTGGGCTTGATGTCCTCGGCCAGCATGGACCGGCTCGTGTCGAGCAGGATGGCCACGTCACGACCCTGCCGTCGAATCTGCTGCGGCTGCGGGTTCCATTTCGGCTCGGTCAGCGCCAGCACGATCAGCACGAACGCCAGCACCAGCAGAAACGCCTTGAACACCTGCTTGTTCAGACTGACCGTGTTGTTGATCCGGGCGAGCATCTCGTGACTGGCCAGCGCCTTGAGCGCCTGGGCCTTGCGCCAGAAACACCACGCATAGACCGGCGCCAGCACCGCCGGCACCAGAAACAACAGCCACAACGCCTTGTCATTTCCCAGATTCATACTTGCCTCTCACCGACTTGCTGCCTTCGCCACGAAGAGGCTCGCGCGCCCCGTTTGTCATCCTGAGCGAAGCGCAGCGCAGTCGAAGAGCTTGCCCTGAGCTTGCCGAAGGGATCTGGCCAGAGACTTGACAGACTCCCGATTCGTGGCCAGATTCCTCGACTGCGCTCGGAAGGACAACGTCGTTGTTCGGTCATTGTCGACTCGTATTGCATTTCTATGGTATCTTCCGAAAGATCGTGCAGCCGGCGAGCATCTCCAGCACGAGCAGCAGCAGCGCCGGCAGCGTCCAGCGTCCGAAGCGTTCGGCGTACTGCGTGTACTGCACGGACTTCATTTCCGTCTTCTCCAGGGCGTCAATCCGCCGGACGATGTCACGCAACGATTCGGCATCGGTGGCCCGGCTGTAGAATCCCCCGGTCTTCCTGGCAATCGCCTTGAGTAGATCTTCGTCCAGATCGTCGCGCGTCGGCATGCGGAACGTCCCGAGCAGCGTCGTGACCGTCGTGAAGGACTGGGCCGAACCGATCCCGATCGTATAGATCTTGATGCCCCACTGGGCGGCCAGTTCGGCGGCCGCCAGCGGCTCGTAGTCGCCGGTGTTGTTGCGACCGTCGGTCAGCAGGATGATGACCTTGCTCTTGATCTCGAAGCCGCCGCGCTCGTTCTCGGGCGATGGGGCATCGCCGAAGCCCAACTGGGCGTTGCGGCGACGCAGCTCCTCTTCGGCCGTCTTCAGCCGGGCCGCCGCCAGGGCGATCGCATCGCCGATCGCGGTGCCGTCCTCGCTGCGAATGCTCACGATCTCGGTGGTCCGCAGGAACTCCGACAGAATGCTATGGCTGAGCACCAGAGGACAGACCGTGTCGGCGTACCGGGCGAACGTGATCAACCCGATCAGGTCGCCCGTCCGACCGCCGAGGCCCTTCTTGTCGCCCTCGACGAAATCGGCCAGGACGCGCTTGACCACCTCCAGGCGGTCGAGCTTCTGGCCGTCATAGTCCATCTCGGCGGCCATGCTGCCCGAGCGATCGACCACGACCTGAATCGCTACGCCTTCGGTGGACAGCTCCGAGAGGACCGTTCCCTTTCGCGGCCGGGCCAGCGCGAGGATCAGCAGCGCCAAACACAGCAGCCGACCCGCCACCAGGACCGGCCGGAAACGAAGCCGCCAGGAGACGGGGCACGCCTGCATGTCGATCAGGCTGGGGAACTTCACCGCCGCCGCGCGCTTCTTGCGCAGCATCGCCCAGCCCACAACGGGCAGCGTCAGAAACAACAGGAAAGCCCACGGGGTGTGCCACTGCATCAGGCCACCTCCGCCGGCGTTGCCTCTGCGGCCAGCACGCGGTCCGTCACGTCGATCTGACGCTCGTCCGACCGGGTCCGCTCGATGAAATCCTTGACCAGATCGAACGAGTGCTGAATCTGCTCCGTCGTCGGCGCATGCATGGCGAACTTGACCAGATCGCAATGCACCAGAAACTTACCCAGGACATCCTTGTCGGCTGCGCGCAGGACCTCGGTCCGCTGCAATTCGTCCAGGAACTCCTCGGTGGTTCGTTCGGGCGCGTGCAGGTCGAACCGGTCCTCGATGTAATACCGCAGGATGCCGCTGATTCGTTCGTAGAATTCCTTGATCCGCCCGGCCTCCACGAGATTCTCGGCCACCAGGGCGCGCAGGCGGGCGTATGCGACTTCATGGGCGGGCTGGAAGACGCGCTGCCTCCTGCGCTCGTCGGCTCGGCGAAGCGTGACCCAGATCAGGACACCTGCCGACGCCAGGACCACGCCGGCCCCGATGAGCAGCCAGGCCCACCAGGTCGCGGCCTTCCGCGGCATCGGCACCACGTCTTCGATATCCTCGATGACCAGTTCGGCCCGCTGCTCGCCCAAGAGGCTGGTGACTTCCACCGCAATCGGCTCGCTGACCAACTCGTGCCGGGTGTCGGGTTGGTTGACGTCGTGAAACGCGAAGGTGAACGCGGGGATCTCGTAACGGCCCGAGAGGAACGGTTCGAGGCGGTACTCGTAGGTCGTGACCACGTGGTTCTTCGCGTCGAGCCGGCGTCCGAGATGGTCCCACCCGACCAATCCGAAGTGCTGGAGGGCCTCGTCGACCTTGGGCATCCGAATCTCGTAATCCGGCCGCACCGTCGCCTCCAATTGCAGCAGCACGGTCTCGGCGATGGTGATCTTCGTTCGGTCCAGCCGGACGTGGATCGTCACCGGCCCGCGCTCGTGGACCTGGTCCACCTCGAACGCCGTGGCGGTCTTCGCATCGCCGGGATCGCGACGACACCCCGTGCAGAGCGCCAGCATGCCGGCCGCGACAAGCAGAGCAATTCGTATTGTCCTGGGCCAATCGGTCATTTCTGCGTCGAAGGCTCCTGTGAATCGGCCGGCGGCGTCAGAGCCGACGTGTGAACGATCACGTTGTGCCTGTCCATGATCTCCTTGATGTAGTCCTGCTGAACCTCCTGCTGCTTGCGGCGCAGGAGTTCCTGCGTCACCTGCTGGCGGACCTCGTCGAATGCTTTCTGACGCTCGGGCCGTTTCTCCTGCACCTGGACGATCTCCCAGCCCCGGTCGGTCTGAAACGCCTGCTCCAATACCGCCGGGGCATTGGTCGCAAAGATCGCCTTGTTGATCTCCTCGGCGTCGCCAATGCCGGGTACGTGCGTTCCCTTGAGAACCTCCTCGGCCACCGCACCGCCGGCAGCCTTCGTAGCCTGATCTTCCGAGAATTCCCCGGCCAGCTCGGCGAAATCCCCGCCGTCGCCCAGGCGCCTGAGCAATTCGGCGGCGCGGTCCTCGTCGGTCACGCGAATGTGACTGATCTTCGCCCGGGCCGGCGCGACGTACTGGTCCTTGTTCGCCGAGTAATATGTCCGCAGATCCGTCTCGGTGAGGTTGATCCGTGACGCCAGCTTCTCGTCCATCAACTGCTGACTGAGCACGCTTCGTGTCACGTCCGCAAGCACCTGCTTCGTCTCGGGTTTGTCCGCCAGCCCTTCGTCCAGCGCCTGACGGTACAGGATCTCCTGGGCCAGCCAGCTTTGGAGGAACTGCTGTCGGGCCTGCGGCGTGCGCGACTGTTCCAGCAGGCGCTTCTTCTGCTCGCTTGCCTGCTCGGGCGACAGGAACGCCTTCACCGACACCAGTTGGTTCTCGATGCTGTGTTCGATCATCGCATCGAGGTCCGCCTCGGTGATCTTCTCCGGCCCGATCTCGGCCACGATCTTTCCCCCCGCCGTCTCGGCAGGGTTCAGACTGGTGCGATCCATCAACTCGTAGCGCAACGCCGCGAACTTGCCCAGCGATTCGAAGCACTGCTTGACGTGCGTGTTGATCTGCCCGGCGAGTTCATCGAGCGGGGCCGCCAGTTCGCTTCGGTAGTACTGCTCGATGGCCTGGGCGTATTGCCCGGCTTTCTCCAGCGACACGCCGGCATGGAACAGCGCCTTGGCCCGCTCGGCGTTCGCCAGTTCGGGCGACGCGGCGTAGTCGCGCCAGAGGCCCGCCGCCTCCAGGTGCAGGCCGCGCTGGCCCAGCTTGGCCGCCAATTGCCTGACCTGCTCCGACGAAAACCCCTGGCCCCCCTGCTTCCCTTCCGGCTTCGCGTTCCGGACGGTCACCGCCAGATTGGCCGCCACCAGCGCCGTCAACGCCACCAGAAGCAGGGCCATCAGGGTCTGGCCCACTGAGCCATTGGCCTTCTTTTCGGGAAGCGAAAAATCGAGTTTCTCTGTCATCGTTTCTTCTGTCTCCGCACGGTACGGCATCGGCCTGGGCCTCAGCGTCAGTGCCGGCGATGTCGCATGTGAAAGAACTGGATCAGGTCATTGATGTACGGCTTGTCCGTCGCGATCGGGATCAGATCCACATTGGCGGATCGAAGCATGTTCTTCAGTTCGCTGAACCGGCGCGAGCTGTGGTCGCCGTATTGCGCGCGAAATCGCTTGCTCGACGTATCCACGAGCATGACCTGTCCGGTTTCGGCGTCCTGGACCTCGATCAGGCCGACCGCCGGCATGGCGATCTCGACGCGGTCGCGGACGGGCACCGCGATGACGTCGTGCCGCCTGTTCAGCAAGCTCAGCGGCTTTCGGAAGTCGGTCTCGATGAAGTCGGAGACCAGAAACACCGTCGCCCGCTTGCGCACCACCTTGGCGATGTAATCGAGGGCCAGCGGGATGTTCGTCCTTCGCTTGGGCATCGTGAAGCCAAGCAGTTCGCGAATCAGACGCAGGATGTGCCGGCTGCCCTTCTTGGGCGGGATAAACAGTTCGATCCGGTCGGTGAAGATCAGCAGCCCCACCTTGTCGTTGTTCTTGGCGGCGGCGAAGGCCAGCACCGCACAGAACTCGGCGGCCAGTTCGTTCTTGAGCTTGCTGACGGTGCCGAACTCGCCCGAGGCGCTCAGGTCCACCGCGAAGAGCACCGTCATCTCGCGCTCTTCGACGAACCGCTTGATGAAGGGCCGCCCCGTCCGCGCGGTGACGTTCCAGTCGATCGTGCGAATCTCATCGCCCGGCATGTACTCGCGGACCTCGTCGAACTGCATGCCGCGCCCCTTGAACACGCTCTCGTACTGGCCGGCAAAACTGGCGTCCACCGCCCGCGAGGTGTAGATCTGAATCTGCCGGATGCGTTTGATGAGTTCTTCGGGAATCATACAGAAGATAGCAAAAATCAGATATCAAAAATCAGAATGGTGGAATCCGCCTTCGGCGGATGACTTCCTCAGTCTTGCATTTTCCATCTTGCACTTTGATCTTCCTACGGCACTTCGATGCTGTCGAAGATGGTCCGGATCACGTCTTCGCTGGTCTTGTCCTCGGCCTCGGCCTCGTAACTGACGATCACGCGGTGCCGCAGCACGTCGAGCCCGATGCTCTTGACGTCCTGGGGCGTCACATAGCCGCGCTGCTGGATGAACGCATGGGCCTTGGCCGCCACGGCCAGGTAGATCGTCGCCCTCGGCGAGGCGCCGTAACTGATGAGGTTGGCCAGTTTCAGGCCGTACTTCTGCGGGTCGCGCGTGGCACAGACGATGTCGACGATGTAGTCCCTGACCTTGTCGTCGATGTAGATTTCGTCGATGATCGAGCGGACCTCGGCGATATCGGACGGCTTGATTACCGGGCGGATGTCCAGCTTCTTGTCGGTCACCGCCATGCGATCGAGGATCAGACGCTCCTGGTTCTTATCCGGATAATCGATCTTGAGCTTCAGCATGAACCGGTCCAACTGCGCCTCGGGCAGTGGATAGGTCCCCTCCTGCTCGATCGGGTTCTGTGTCGCCAGCACCAGAAACGGCGTCGGCAGCGCGAACGTCTCCTCGCCGATCGACACCTGCCGCTCCTGCATGGATTCGAGCAGGGCGCTCTGGACCTTGGCCGGGGCGCGGTTGATCTCGTCGGCCAGGATGATGTTGGCGAAGATCGGGCCCTTGCGCGTGTAGAACTGCCCGTCGCTCTGGCGGTAGATCTGGGTTCCGATAAGATCGGCGGGCAAGAGGTCGGGAGTGAACTGAATCCGGCGGAACTCCGCGTCGATGGCCTTGGACAGCACCGTGACCGCCAGCGTCTTGGCCAGGCCCGGGACGCCCTCCAGCAGGATGTGCCCGTTGGCCAGCAGGCCGATCAGCATCCGTTCGAGCATGTACCGCTGGCCCACGATGACCTTGTCCATCTCGCTCAGCAGCGTCCGCACGAACTCGCTGCGGGCCTGGACCATCTCGCCGATCTGCTTGACATCTGTCGCCATAAAGACGTTCCCCTGTTCGCAAACGACACTCGGTAAGTCCCCCACAACCGGCCCCGTCGGCCGGACTGGTCTTTGTCCATGAGACAAAACCCCGTTGATACGTCGGAGACCTTCAGATTGTTCTTCTCTACGCGAAAAACCGCCACGGTTCAAGTAGGGGCGACCGATTATTCGCCCCGTTGCTCGCAAGAGCAACCCGAGGCAGGGGCGAGGGGAGCCTCGCCCTTACGCCCCGCCGAAGGGGTCTGATTTCTGTTGCGTCGGGCCACGCGGGAACGTTAAAATCAAGGATTATGTCGATGCAAGGAGACGAGCATGGCGAAAAGCAAATCGATCACACTGCGGATCGACGAAGACTGGTATAAGGACTTGTCGGCCCTGGCCGGGACATTCGGGGTCTCACCCGACGAGGTGGCCCGCCAGTCGCTGCCGGACGTCGGCGTGACGCGTCTGTTCTTTCAGTGCAAGGACTACGTCGAGGAAATGCAGTGGGACGAGGTGGCGAACGTCGGCCGGGCGGCGATTCGCAATCATTTGCGAGCCAAGTACATGGAGGGGCTCTCCTCGCACATGGCCCGGCTGGGCGTCAGCATGGACAACCCCTCCGGCGAGGAGGTCGAAGCGGCCAAGAGACGCGCCCTGGACGAGATGAGAAACGACACCGAGCAACCTCTCGATTGCCAGATCGCCCGGGCCGAGCAGGATTCGGTCTACCTGGGCCATCTGTACGAGGCGTGGAAGCGCGCCAAGGCCGGCAACCCCGAATACACCATATCGGAAGTTGATATTTCCCACACCGCCAGCACGCGCGACGACGCCCCCAGGCCCCCCCAGCGCACGTGGGCCATCCTGCGAAACGGCCAGATCGTCTGATCGCCAAGAACGCGGGGCATGGCGAACAGTCAATGGTATCGGAACGCCTTCAGGCAAATCCGTTTGTTGTGATGCCGAGGTCGGTGATGTGGCGTTGGACGATGTCGCGTTCGGGCCCCCGGAACCGGTGCAAGGGCTCCGCCAGAAAATCGCTGCAAATCCCCAGGCAGGACAGGGCGCACTTGAGGCCCTTGAGGAAGCTCGATTCGAATCGGCCGACGCGGTAGATCGTTCGCGCCAGCTCGGTCACTTTGCGATGCAGCGTCTGGACGCGGGCCATATCGCCGGCGCAGGCCGCCTCGTACAGATCGACGTACAGACGCGGCAGCAGATTGGCGCCGCCACAGATGCCGCCGTGCCCACCGAGCAGGACGGTCTCGGCCAGGAGCATCTCCGGGCCCATCAGCAGAGCGAAGTCCGGCCGATCCGCCATGAGGAACTGGAGGTGGCGGAAGTAGGTCATATTCGCCGAGCTGTCTTTGAGGCCGACGATGCCGGGCATTTCGGCCGCCGCGATCTGGACCGTCTCCGGATCGAACATCGGCCGGGGATAGTTCGGCAGATTGTAGAGGAACGCCGGCAGCGGCAGTTGCGGGACGAGGTGACGCAGGAATTCGAGCAGTTCGGGCTGGCCGGCCGGGTAGTAATGCGGCGCGGGAAGAACCAGCCCGTCGGCGCCGGCGTCGGCGGCCTTGTGCGCCAGGCCCAACGCTTCGACGAACGAAGTGTCGATGATGCCCACCAGGACGGGGACCCGGCGATTGACCCGAGCGCAGACCCGATCGACCAGCTCATGCCGCAGACGGTGGCTCAGGCTCGGGGCCTCGCCCATCGTGCCGAGGATGAACAGGCCGTGAACGCCCCCGGCCAGGATATGCTCGACCAATCGCTCCAGACCGGCCACGTCGAGCGCATCGCGGTCGGCAAGAGGTGTCACCATCGGCGGGATGATCCCGCGCAGCGGCCGGGCCAGGCTACCCACATCCGATACCATCGTATGTCGTCTCCAACAAAGTAGGGGCGAATGACGATTCACCCGTACGAGTTTGAGGTGCGAAGGGGGACGTGTCAAGACACATACCGCGCAAAACCGCGCCGGTGGGGGCGAATCATGATTCGTCCGTATCGGAGGCGACGGATAATTCGCTCCTGCGTATGCGACCGGTCAGGTCAGGCGAGCGAGCAAGTCGTCGAGGGGCACGGTCGCAAAACCGGCCGCGGCATCACTGATACCATAGGGGATCACGAGCAATCCGTTGTGAACCAGTCCGCCGCAGGAGTAGACGACGTTGGGGACATAGCCCCTGCGTTCTTCGAGGGTGGCCATCAACAGCGGTTCGGCCAGCCGACCGAGAACCTTCGTCGGATCCTCGCGGTCCAGCAATGTCGCACCGATGCAGTAGTGACGCATGGGACCGACGCCGTGAGTCAGCAGCAGCCAGCCGGCCGCCGTCTCGATGGGCGAGCCACAGTTGCCGATCTGGATGACCTCCCAGGGGAACTGCGGCTCCTGCACCTTGATGGCCTCGTCCCAGATGAGGACGTTGTCGGTCCGGAGGATGAACAGGTTCTCGCCGTCGATCCGCCCGCTCATCATGTAATGTCCGCGGACCTTGCGCGGGAACAGGGCCAGCCCCTTGTTGCGGGCGCAGCGCCCGTGCAACGTGCGGACGCGGGCGACGTTCGGCTCGCGCATTTCGACGATCTGCGGCAGGATGTTGCGACCGTTATAGGCGGTGTACGTGCCGTAGTACCGGACGGAACCGTCATCGTCGGTGAAGCGAACAATCCGCATGTCCTCCATGCCCTGGCTCTCGGCCTCGCAGATCGGGAACAGAACCGCCTCGGTGATGCTGCCCTCGGGACTCGTCTCGATATCGTAATCGCAGCCGGCCAGCCATTCGAATCCGGCCGACTCGCTGTCGGGGCGCAGCAGTCCCTCGACCACGGCCTGCGGGCCGTTGATGGCCTCGCGCAGCTCTTCGGCGGTGAACCGTTCACCCAGCCGACGCAGGACCACCTCCATGATCGTGTCGCGTACGCCCAGTTCGGCGAGCTTGACACGGAACTTCGCCTTGCTGAACCGCTCGTACTCGGCGCGGCGCAGCGGCTCGTGGTACGGTCCGGCCGGCTCCATCACGATCCCACCGCTCGCATCGACGACCCCGCGCCGAAACACGATCGAACTGAGATGTCCCTCGCCGACCGCCCGCAGACTCATCGCGAAACGAAGCGACCCCGGTTCGAGCCCGCTCTGATCGATGGCGGGCGTCATGGACGGATTGAACATGGCCGCCGAGGCGAAGGCATACTCCATGGTGAAACAGGCGCCGATGTAGAGCTTGCGCTCGTGTGTGGCGTCGGTGGGCATCTCAACCCGCTTGGCCGCCTGCTCGTAGTGAGCCAGGAAGACGTTCTCGATCCCGTCGGGCAGGTGCGCGAACTCCGTTCGCGTTGCATCCAGCAGCCGGCGGACGTGCTCGTCGTCCAGTGCCTGGATGCGGGCGATCACGTTCCGCGCACGGTCGGTCCCCGGCCAGAACAGCCTCGTGATCGTCAGACTCGCGTCGGCTGTCAGCCGCACAGGCGACCGCTTCACCACCAAGGGCCCTGCTGCCATTCTTCTACCCCTTCCAAGGTCGCAGACATACGCCGATTATAGCCGCCCGGTTCGCCGCCGCAACCGGCGGGTTGGGACCTTCGGGCCATCAGTAGGTGAACAGGTCGGGCAGGCGGTAGTCTTGCTGTGACGCGCGGTTCAGGGCGGCCAGGACCTTGGTTTGGGCGTTCGGTGTCAGGCGGCGGCCCTTGCATGCGCGGGCGATCATCTTGTGCGTGATCTGCTCGGTCGAGGCGGCCACGAGGTCGTGCGGCTTGAGGTGGTGCTCAGCCATGATCCGCTCGATCGGCTGCGGGCCCAGGTTTCGTTCGATCTCGTTGTTCATCTGCTCCCGCCGCTCTATGGCCCTATGGGCACACTACAATACGATCGCGCCGACGATCCAGACGGTCCCGGCGGCGACGACACCTTCGACGAGGGTTCCGAGCGTCTGGAGCTTGTAGCCCTGTCTGACCGTCATCGTACACAGTTGCGTGACGATCCAGAAGTAGCTGTCGTTGACGTGGCTGACGACCATCGAGCCGGCGCCGATGGCCACGACGGCCAGCGCCCTGCCGGTGGGCGTCGCCAGGCCGAGCGGTTCGAGCATCGGTGCGACGATCCCGGCGGTCGTGATGATCGCGACGGTCGAGGAGCCCTGGGCGGTCTTGATCGCGGCGGCCAGCAGGAAGGGAAGCCAGAGCCCCCACGAAGCGGCGCGGTCGCCCAAAAGCTGTGAGACGACCGAAGCGATGTTCGAATCCCGCAGCACCTTGCCAAAGGCGCCGCCGCAGCCGGTGATGATGAGAATCGTCGCCGCCGCCAGCACCGCCTCTCCGACCCAGCCGGACGCGGAGAGCATCTCTCTCGTCAGCCTGGCCGGCAGCAGGAACGCAAGAAACACTCCGATCAACAAGGCAACCACCGGCTGGCCAACGAAGTTGACCGCCTCGGCAAGTGCGCCAGTAACCAACGGACGATCTGGAAACGTACAGACCGACCGCAGCAGGATCAGCACGATCGGCACGAGGATCGGGGCCAGCGACCGGGCCACCGACGGACCTCCGGGCGCCGATTCCGTTGCCGCCGAGAGGACGGGCGAATAATCATTCGCCCCTACATCATCGGACGGCAGTTTGACGCGCGCCGCGATCTTCACGCTGAACAGCCACGAGACCAGCAGCGCCGGAACGCTGACGATCAAACCAAAGAGGATCACTCGCCCGAGATCGGCTTCCAACATGCCGGCGGCCGCCACGGGACCGGGCGTCGGCGGGACCATCGTATGCGTGGCATAGAGGCCGAGGCTCAAGGCCATCGCCCCGGCTGCCAGCGGGACCCTGGCCTTCGAGGAGAGCGAACGCGCCAGAGGCGCGAGCAGAATGAACCCCGAATCACAGAAAACGGGGATGCTCACGATGTACCCGATGGCACCCATCGCCAGCGGAACGCGTCGGCGGCCGACGAGATCCACCGTCCGCTGGGCCAGCCGGGCGGCGCCGCCGGATTTCTCCAGGAAGGTACCGATGACCGAGCCGGCCAGGATGACGATGCCGATAGCACCCAGAGTCTCCCCGAACCCGTCATTGATGGATTTGACGACGCCCGCGAGGGATCCGCCAGAGGCGGACCGGCTGAGGATGCCGTAGCCGAACGCGGCGATCAGCAGCGCCAGAAACGGATGCAGCTTCAGCCTGCTCGTGGCCAGAACAATGAACGCAATCGCAACCACGAGCAGCACGATCAGCCACATCGGCGAAAGACCTCCCGTCACTTCCGAAACGCGCGATCAGCGGGCCTGCACGTCATAGCAGAGCAATTGGTCCTGATCCCGCAGGTACAGCTTCTTTCCGGCCACCACCGGATGAGGCCAGGTCTTGGGCTTGCCGAAGCCGGGTTGCACGAAGCGGCCGGTCTCCTTGTAGCCGTCGGGGCTCGCCTCGATCAGCCCGACCAGCCCGGCGTCTTCGCCGCGCAGGTACAGACGTCCGTCGGCGTAGACCAGCGAGCCTTTGCCCACTTGCTGCTTCTCGGTCCACTTCAGATCGCCCGTGGCCATCTCCTGACAGACCCAGCCGCGGGCGTCGCAGTAGCCGTAGACGTAATCGCCGACCCTCACTGCCCCGCCATGATGATTGGCCATGCTGCGGTTGGCATAGACTTGTCGAACCTCGAACCTGGCCCCGGAACGCGTGACCTCGAAGAGGTTGCTTCCGACGCCATAACCGCTCGTGACATACACGTGGTTGCCCTTGACGACGGGCGTGGGGATCACGGCGGTCTTTCCCCTGCGCTCGGCGCGCCACAGCACCACTCCGTTCGGGGCAACGCCGACGACGCTATCGGCAGTCAGTTGGACGTACTGCTTGACGCCGGCGATCTCGGCGCAAACGAGGGAAGAATAGTGGGCCGGGTCGGTGAAGTCCCGCGTCTGCCACAGAACACCGCCGGTCCGCTTGTCGAGAGCGACGATCGCGCCCTTCGAGCCGCCGGGCGTGCATACCACCTGATCGCCATCGATCAGCACCGACTCGCTGTAGCCCCATTCGGGCAGCTTGCCGCCGAAATCCTGGACCATGTGCTTTTCCCAGACCTTGGCGCCGTCGGCGGTTCGCAGGCAGACCAGTTCGCCGTACTGGCCCATGACGAACAGCAGGTCGCCATCGACGGTGGGCGTGCCGCGAGGTCCGGCGAAACTGCCCCAGCCCGGCGCGCCCGCCTTGCCGATCGCCGTGCTCCAGAGAACCTTGCCGTCGGCCCGATTCAGGCCGTGGACGTAGCAGACGCGGGCCTTGTCGCCCGTGGTGAAGATGCGATCAGCGACGACCGCAACGCTCGAGAACCCCTCTCCGAGCCCTGTGGCCTTCCACGCCAGCGGCGGCCCACCCGCAGGCCAGTTCTGGAGCAGACCGGTCTCAGGCGACAGGCCGTCGCGGTCGGGCCCTCTCCACTGGGACCAGTCGCCGGCCGGGCACAGGGTCGAAATCAGCATCACGGCAGATACACACAACATCATCTGTGTCAATCGCATCACGCATTCTCCTGTTGTTATCCGTGTCACGGTTGTTCGGCCGGGCCAGTCTACCGGAACCCGAGCCGCTCGGCAACGTCGATCCCGCCATCGGTGCGACAGCCACCCGCATTCGAGCGGGTTCGTCCGTATCCCCATGGACAGGCAGGCCGATCTTCATCAGTTTTCTCATCGCACAATAGTGTCCGGGCGGCGTAGTGTAGACGGGCAAGGGAACAGCGTTATTGCACGTACGTTTCCGATCCAGGGTTAGTTCTGGAGGCATGGGATGCAGGTTCCATTACAGGTTTCGTTCAAGAGTATTCCCAACACCGCCGCAATCGAGGGGTTAATCCGACGCAAAGCCGACAAGCTTGAGAGGGTCTGCGACCATCTGTCGAGCTGTCGCGTGGCTGTCGAGAGGCCGCAGAAACGCCCGGAGGACGGCAATCCCTACCGCGTGCGGATCGACCTGACCGTCCCGCCGGGACATGAGGTGGTGGTGAAGAACGAGCCGGGGAAGGGGAAGACCCACGACGGGCTCGACGTGGTCATCCGGGACGCCTTTGACACCGCCTCGCGCCGGCTGAAGAAGCTCGTCGCGTTGCAGCAGGGCCGAGTCAAGAGCCGTCCCCTCGATACACATCGGGTTTGACCCAATTCATAGCAGGGGCGAGGCATGTCTCGTCCTTACTGGACGGCGATTTTGAGCACCGCCTTGTGGATGGTCTCTGTGCCGACCAGCGGCGCGTGGGCATCGCGGGGGAAGAACACGGCGAACGAGCCGGCGGGAACAACCGCCCAGGCATCGGGCGCGTTCTCGAAGAACTCGATGTCCTTCTCGGCGTCGTAGGGCACAGAGGAGGTCTTGCACGCCGATGTGGGCTTCCATCCCATCTCGTCGGCGCCGCCGATGACGTATTGGATGTCGATGTACTTGCGGTGCGCTTCCAGCGGCGCTTCGGCCCGGCTGCGGCCCGGCCCCTTGCTGATCAGGCAGAACAGACGGTCGCCGTCGATCTCGTGACGGCCCTCGGGCAACTGTGCCAGATCGCTGCGCCGCAGGAACGCGAAGGCCTGCTCGAACAACGGGTGCATGTCACAGTAGTTGTCTGCATTCGCAAGACGATCGACGATCATGGTGTCCCGTTCCATTGTCTCTGCCACCTCCTTGTCCGTTGCACAGCCGGCCAGCCCCACCGCCACGCTGCACACGATGACGCAAACCACCCAATCTCTACTCATATCCGTTCTCCCGCAGGGGCAAATGATGATTCGCCCCGCTCGTAGCGCGCTCGTAAGAGCATACAGCGGTAGGGGCGAGGCATGCCTCGCCCTTCGAAGAGGTCGGCCCCGATCCCGACGCACATCGAGACGGGGCTGCACTTACGCCCATTATGGGCGAGCCGACCCCAAAGGGCAAGAGCGATACCATCTCACCGACGCCACATCGCGTGTGAGCAGGGGCGAACAATTATCTGCCCGTGCGGAACGCCCCCTGAACACACCTACGAACCCATAAGCACCAATGAACCACCGGGCGCGTAGGCAACGTGGTCCCTACGCGTCGGGATCGGGATCAGGCTCAGCATCAGGGACAAGTTCGATCAGTTCTCCCGGGGAACATCGCAGAACGTTGCACAGCGTCTCAAGCGTCGAGAAGCGGATCGCTTTGGCCTTGTTCGTCTTAAGGATGCTCAGATTGTTCACGGCCAGACCGGTCCGCTCGGCCAAATCCTTGAGCTTCATGTCACGGTCGAGCAGCAGATGGCCCAGTTTGATGCGAATCATGCGAATGCCTCTATATGAGCGTCTTGGATTCCTGGATGATCGGGAGGATCTTGCGTATCGCGATGCCGGCGCCGACAAGAATCAGAGGCTGTCCCACCGTGTGGATCACCGCAAACACCAGCGGGATGAGATGGGAGAAATCACTCCGCCACCCGCCCGGCATGAACCTTCCCGCCAGAGAGACAGACACGATAACGATAAGAACCGCGTAGACGAAGAGGAACTTGTCGGCATGCCTGAGAATCCACTTTGGCTCACCTTCGCCTTCCATCAAGTACCGGATGAACTCGGCTAAAGCCAACGCCAGCAAGCCACCCAGGATGAGCGTCAATAGCCGCGACAGGCCCGTGAACCAAAACGACGCTCTCGCCGCGGCCGGCACACCAATCCCCGATACACCGCCGACGGCCAGGCCAACCGCCGCCATCCCCGCCACAAACAATAGCAGCAGGCCATAGAAACGCGCCGCACCTGCACAAAGCCTCAAGAATCGTCGATTCTCGGCAATGAAGCTGGTTTTCATGATCGACTCTCCCAAAACCATATGCCAGAAGTGTGACTTTATACAATCCTAAGCAATAATATATTTACGATTATCGTGTATTTGTCAACCTTTTTTGGCATTTCTTTCTTGGATTTTTCCATTCTTTCGCCATGCAGGGCCGGTTGTGTCGAGCGGGGAATCTGGTATGCTCCGGCGGTGTAAGAAAAGGCAGACCTGGGCCGCTTTCCAGCTTGGTGGCGTCCAGCGTGCCCTACGGATCATTGACACAGGAGGCAGCAATGAACAGGTCGCGAATCGTTATCGCAGCAATTCTTATACTGATTCTCGTCTCCAGCCTGTATGGGGCGACGACGGTGCGAGTCGTTTCGACACCGCCAACGGCACAGACCAATGACTTCTACGTCAGCAACCGGCCGCCTTTGACGCCCGAACCGCTGATCAAGCTGCCGATCGGAGCGATCAAGCCGGAAGGCTGGGTACGCCGACAGCTCGAACTCCAGGCCGACGGCTTCTCCGGGCACCTGACGGAGATCAGCGAGTTCCTGAAAAAGGAAGACAACGCATGGCTGAGCTCCGACGGCACGGGCAGTCGGGGATGGGAGGAAGTGCCCTACTGGCTCAAGGGCTTCGGCGACCTCGGCTACGTGCTGGGCGACGAGCGCATTATCGCCGAGGCGAAGTTCTGGATCGAGGCCGCCCTGGCCACGCAGGGCGAAGACGGATTCTTCGGGCCCCGCGCCAACCTCAAATCCGACGCCCAGTGGAAGGCGGACGTCGGGCAGGCGGACCTTTGGCCCAACATGATCATGCTCAACGCGCTGCAAACCTACTACGAATACACTTACGACAGCCGCGTGCTGGAACTGATGCGGGACTACTTCAAATGGGAGTTGGCCTTCCCGGAAGACAAATTCCTGCCCCCTTTCTGGCAACAACAACGGGCCAGCGACAATCTCGCCAGCGTCTATTGGCTCTACAACCGCACGGGTGACGAATTCCTGCTGCAACTGGGCGAGAAAATCCATCGAACGATGGCCCGCTGGGACGAGACCGTCGCCAGTTGGCACAACGTCAACATCGCCCAGTGCTTCCGCGCCCCGGCGGTCTTCCACCAGCAATCGCACGACCGGCACCATCTCCTGGCGGCCGAACGGAACTACGCGATGGTCTGGGACGTCTACGGCGAGGTCCCCGGCGGGATGTTCGGCGGCGACGAGAACTGTCGCAAGGGCTACCACGGCCCGCGACAGGCGATCGAGACCTGCGCCTCGGTCGAGTTCATGCTCTCCTGCGAGATGCTGCTGAAAATTACCGGTGACCTGAAGTGGGCGGACCGCTGCGAGGACGTCGCGTTCAACACGTTCCCGCCCTCGATGACGGCCGACCTGAAGGGCCTGCACTACCTGACCAGTCCGAACGCCTGCCAGCTCGACCACACGAACAAGGCGCCCGGCATCCAGAATGGCGGTGAGATGCTCTCGTACAATCCGCACAGCTACCGCTGCTGCCAGCACAACGTCGCGCACGGCTGGCCTTATTACGCCGAACACCTGTGGATGGCGACGCCCGACAACGGCCTGGCCGCCGTGCTGTATGCCGCCTCGGAAGTGGCCGCCAAAGTCGGAGCGGGCGACGAGGTCACGATCCGCTCGCAGACGCGGTATCCCTTCGAGGACACCATTCGCCTGACGATCGACGCGAAGAAGCCGGCTCAGTTCCCGCTATATCTGCGCGTGCCCGGCTGGTGCGAGGGCGCGACGGTGAAGATCAACGGCAAGCGAGTCAATATCCATGCCCGGCCGCAGTCCTATATCGTGCTCGACCGCTTGTGGCGGCAAGACGACAAGATCGACCTGACGCTGCCTATGACCATCGGACTTCGCTACTGGCCGAGAAACGGCGACTGCGTCTCAGTCGATCGCGGCCCGCTGACGTATTCGCTCAAGATCGGCGAGAAGTACGTTCGCTACGGCGGCACCGACAAGTGGCCCGCCTTCGACGTCTTCCCGACGACGGCCTGGAACTACGGCCTCGTAATCGATCCGACCAAGCCCCTCACCGCGCAGTTCCAGGTCAAGGAGAAACGCTGGCCGACGGACGATCAGCCGTTCGAGACCAGCGCCGCCCCGATCGAGATGACGGCCAAGGCTCGGAAGATCCCGAACTGGCAGGCGGACCATCGCGGGCTGATCGACGAGGTCCAGCAGAGCCCCGTCCGATCCGAGGAGCGGACCGAGACGGTAACGCTGGTCCCTATGGGCTGTGCGCGACTGCGCATCAGCGCGTTTCCCTGGATCGACGATGGGCCCGACGCCACGCAGTGGCAACGGCCCCTCGCTCCGGAGACGGGCAAGATCCCGGCCCGGGCGTCACACTGCAACGAAGGCGACACCCTTGCGGCATTGAGCGATGAGAAGCTGCCGGCCCATTCGAACGACCACGACATCCCCCGCTTCACGTGGTGGCCCCGCCGGGGCACGACCGAGTGGGTCCAGTACGATTTTAAGGAACCGCGTACCGTCCGCTCGGTGGACGTCTACTGGTTCGACGACAGCCCCACCGGCGGCGGCTGCCGCATCCCACAGTCGTGGAAGCTGCTCTATCGAGACGGCGACGACTGGAAGAGCATCCCGAACCCGTCCGCCTACGGCGTACAGAAGGACCGCTTCAACACCGTGACGTTCGACGAAGTGACCACGTCGGCGTTGCGCATCGAGGTCGGACTCCAGGATGGCTTCTCGGGCGGCATCCTCGAATGGCGCATCCGGTAGAACACCCGCCGGACAACCTATTCGATGGGACCGACCGCGCCGTTGTGGATCGCCGGCGAGAGCCTCTCCACCTGCTCGCGCACCGCGTCGATGCGCAACCCGAGGTTCGTCAGGACCTTGGCCGAGATGGCCTTGCCGTCGCGCATCAGGCCCAGCAAAAGGTGCTCGGTGCCGACGTAGTTATGGTGCAGCGACCGCGCCTCTTCCACCGCGTAGCGGATGACGTCCTTGGTGTGCTCGGTTTGAGCGAGCTTCTCGGTAGCCTCGACGTGAGGGCGACCTTCGAGAAGTGTTTCGACCTCTTTGCGAAGGGGCTTGAGATCGACGTTGAAGTGTTTGAGCACAGCCGCGGCCACACCTTGGACCTCTTTGGCCAGACCCCAGAGAATGTGTTCGGTGCCGATGAACTCGTGCCCGAACTGCTGGGCCTCCTGATTGGCCAGAGACATGACCTCCCTCGCGTGCTCGGTGAATCGCTCGAACATGTGGATCCTTTCCAAGTGCCTTGATGCTCCATCGCGCCGGCCGGTGCGGCGCCTGCGGGTATTCTACCGCATCCGGCGTACGGGCGGACAATTATTCGCTCGTACCGGGGGCAAATCATCCATCGCTCTTACGGCGTCATGCCCGCATCGTCGAAGCCAGGCGAGCCGCCGGGGAGGATGCTCGGGCGCCAGGTGCTCTTGTCGCCCCAGGCTTGCGGGTCGATGCTCGCGGGGTCCACTGCCGTCAGGGAGTACCCTTTGCCGTCGGTCTTGGTGTACCAGTCGTCCTCATAGCGGAAGTCGTGGATGACCTGCCCTGCGGCATCCCTCAACTCGACCCGCTCGCCCGCGTTGTCCAGCCGGCCGTCGTAGCGGCCGACCACGGGCAGGTCCGGCCCGTACCTCGCCTCAAAGGCTTCCATGTCCTGCACGAGCAGCACGTGGCCGCCCGGCGGAAGCGCCAGACTCGGGAAGGTGAACCGGATGCCGGCGGTGAACTCGACGAGGCCCAGGTCGATCGTCTCGACGCCGACGTTGACCAGCTCGATGTACTCGGCGTTCGGATCGTCGGCCGGATGGTACATGATCTCGCTGATCCGAAGGTTCTCGGCCACCGGTCCGACCGCGAACGTCGCGGCGTTCAGGGCGCTCCAACTGCCGCCGACCAACGACCGGGCCTTGACCTGCACGCTGCCGTTCAGGGCCAACGGACCGACGTATCTCTCAACTGCAGGGACACCCTCCTGCCGTTCAACCGCGATCGCAACCAGTTCGGCCGAGACCAGGAAGTCCGAACTCGTCGCTGAGGCGTTCATGCCGTGGATCGCCAGAACGTTGCCGGCACGCCGCAGCAGCGACTCGAAATCGGGGATGTCGATCTCCTCGAATTCCATCGCCGCCAGATCCGGATTCTGGTCGTCGGCGCCGGCGTCCCAGGCGGGGGTACCTGCAACGTTGCGCCGGGCAATCTCGGTCCCGTTCAGATACGCGACGAAGCCGTCGTCATATCGAATCCGCAACGTCACCTTATCGAATTGGGCGGCTCGATCGGCGATCGTGAAGGGGATGCGAATGTAGCAACTGCGTTGCCGGCCGTACATCAAAGCCCCGACGTCGAGCGTGATGAGATGCTCGTAGCCGACGCTCGTCTCGAAGCCGACCCCGCCGGGACCGCCGGTCACCAGGGACCATGCGGAATCGTCGAACGTCGTGCCGCCCTGCCATGCGTTGTCGAGCGGGCCGGTCGGCACGTGGACGCGCTTCGGGGCGTTCTCCGGAATCAGCACGGTTTGCCGTCCAGCATTCGAGGCGGTCAGCGCTCGCGGGTCGGAGCCATCCAGCGTGAAGTAAATGGTCCCGGGCCCGTCCATAGCCAGGATGAACCCCGTCTCAACGTGGCCGCCCTGTTGATTGAAGGCCGGCGGCGCCACGGCGAACTCGACGGCGATCCGGTCGTCCATCCACGCAAGCCGCTGGGTCAGCCAGCCCTTCATCCAGTCGATTTCCTGCCGATAGGTGTTGGCGATGTACCAGTTCGGCCAGACGTAGCGTCCGAGGATCGGCCAGCGCGCGAAGTTCCGGGTCTGCGCCTCATCGAGCAGAGCGGCGTAATCGTCGATGACCTTCAGCAGCCGCTCGGTTGTGAACGTGCTGCGGCGAAACTCGAACCAACGGTCGGCGTAGAGCAGGCGGAACGTCGGGTCCTGGAAAAGGCGGGTGTACCAGCCGTGAAGGTAGTCGGATTGAGAGATCAGCGGATAGTACCATCCCTGCGGGTTCCAGCCGTCGAGATAATCGGCGTTGCCGAGGCTCAGGTTGAAGTCCCACAAAGGCCCCATCGTCAGCTTGCCACCCCGGTCCTTGTGCATGAAGGTGCTGAGGCGATAGCCGTCGATCTCTTTGCACAATTCCGTAATCAGATGAAGATCGACAAAGGACTCGGGGTCGATGAACGCGGCGTATCCGGCTTGAGGATCGGCGAAGCCGCCGCCGAACAGGGCGCTTTCGAATCGGTTCAGGTAGCCGATCAGCCACTGACGCTGGGCGGCGGTGACATCCCGTTCGCTGGGCCGGACATAAGCCAGATGGGCGCCGCGCGAGGTGCGAAGCCCCTGCTCGCCGGGGCCGAGCCGGTCCTTCTTGATGATGTACCCCCCGGTGATCTCGGGCTCGAAATTGTCGGCCGGCTCCAGCTTGGCGATCTCGACCCGCCCGTCGGCCCATTTGATCCGCTCGACCAGGACATAGACCCCGTGATAGTGCGAATAGCTCAGAGGGCCGATGCCGTCGTGCAGGAACAACTCGACGAACCGGGTCCGCGGTGCATAGCGTCCGATGTCGTTGCTCATCCCGTAGGCAACGGCATTTCGCATCAGGCTCTTGTCGCTGTACGGGGCGTAGAGGACCCAGTTGTGTTCGGCAGGCATGCCGAGGAGCGGCTCCTTGCGGTTGCGACCGTCGTCATCGACCAGATGGACGCCGAACATTGCTTTCGGAAATTGCTGCGAGCTCGATCCGCGAATCTCGGCCATGGCGCGGCTGTGTACGATCACGGGGCCGGCAATCCGGGCCCGGCCGTCCGGGTCGCGGTCGATCAAGGCAAGATAGGCCTCAGAGCTACGCGCCGCCGTGATGGGGCCGGCGTTCTGGTCAAGGACGATCAAGGGCAGATTGGAGCTGAAACCTTGGAGGGCCGGCGAAATGAAGACGTACCGCTCGGTGCTCACTTCGCTCTGGCGCCACCCAAGCCGCCAGGAAACGGCTCGGATCGTCGTGGTATTCGTGATCTGGATCGGCCCGGAGTAGATGTTGCCCCCGGGCCTTTGCCTGATTTCGCTGTAGGGAGTGCTGCCGTCGGTTGTGTAGTAGATCGTCGCGTCGGGCGTTTCCGTGGTCAGTGTGATCGTCAGCGGCTCGGTGAACAGGCCGCCGGCCCGGCTGATTCGCGGCGCTTCAGCGACGCCATCGTAGACGCTGACGTTGGCGGCGCCCGGCGTCGGGACCGCCATGAACCGCCACTCGTCGCCGTCGGGATAGCGGCCATAGGAGATGTCCGGACGCTGGGGGCCGAAGACGACGCTGTCGATCACCGTCACCCCGTCGCTTGCGACGAGGACGATCTCTTCCCCATCGGCACTGAGCTGGAAGCTCGCGTGCAGGCCCGCCGAGACGATGCCGCCATCGGCCCAGATCAGCAGATAGCCGCCCGGGGCAATCGT
The DNA here is from genome assembly GCA_001603075.1 of Phycisphaerales bacterium Planc_01. Classification (GTDB taxonomy): domain Bacteria; phylum Planctomycetota; class Phycisphaerae; order Sedimentisphaerales; family Anaerobacaceae; genus Anaerobaca. The sequence continues at coordinate 171,675 of LVBB01000121.1, forward strand.
GGTCGATGAAGGCGAGTTTACGGGAAACTGCCATTTCGTCGGGTCCGACGAATCGTCGCTCAGATACATCCCGGCCAGGTCGACGCTGACACTGGCTGGGTTGTAGAGTTCGATCCAGTCGCTGTACCGGCGGTCGGGGCTCTGGACCGTGCTGCGGTTCGACGCCATGAACTCATTGACGACGACCTGCGTCTCGGCCCCGGGTCGCACGGGTCGGCCTTGACCGGCCGCGGCAGCAGCCCAAAGACCTGACACCACCAATGGCAGCACCCACAGTGCTCTTGACCGACCTGCACCCATGCAGTCCTCTCTCCTGAAGGAGGTTTCGCTCTTCCACAGCCGCGAGCGGGGTCTCTCGCGGCCCACAGCGGACGCCACCCGAACAGCACTTCACCATTTTAACACATTGGCCCCGATTCCGCCACCTCCTTGCACCCTATTGCGGCACATGCTCCTACGCTGCTCGGCGTTCTCGGACGTTAAGTGGCATCGGAAATCGGCCGATAGGAAGTGCGGGTGAAGGACCGAAGAGAAGCCGGGAGGACGGCCGGATCGCGCTGTGTATCGGGAAGGAGACGTCGGATGAATACCGGCTCCATCAAGAGACGCTTGCGGGTCTGCAAAGGGTGTGCCTACCTCTGCACGGGCTGCCCGCACGCCCTGCCCTGCGTCCGGCAGGGCCAGAAGGTCCGGCCGACCGAATGCTACGTCTGCTGGCACAACCAAGGCACGATGCTGCCGAAAGACTGCCGGCTGCGCCGCACGCCCGTTCGACAGAAGGTCCACGCCTGAAGAGCGATCCCAACGATAGTACCCGGTAGGATGGGCTTCAGCCCATGCGGAGCCAGCCGGGATGCAATCGGTCCTGGACCTCCCAGGCGTCGAGCAAAGCCAGTGCCGCCATCGACTCGATGACGGGGACCACGCGGGGCACGATGCACGGATCGTGTCGGCCGTGGGTTTCGATGGGCCGGTCTTCCATCTTTTCGTTCAGGGTCTGCTGAGGCCTGGCAATCGATGAGGTCGGCTTGACCGCCACGCGCAGCATGATGGATTGCCCGGTGGAGATGCCGCCGGTGATGCCACCGGCATGGTTGCTGACGAATCCGCCGTCGGCCATGTTGTCGTTGGACTGGCTGCCCCGCAGCCGGGTCAATGCAAAACCCTCACCCACCTCGATCCCCTTGATCGCGCCGACCGTCATGATCGCCGCCGTCAGTTTGGCGTCGAGCTTCTGGAACACCGGATCGCCCAGGCCGGCGGGCAGTCCGTGGATGTCGAGTTGGATGACCCCGCCGACGGAATCGCTGTCATCCTTGGCCGCAAGAATCGCCTGCACCATGCGTTCGGCCGCCGCCGGATCGGCGCAGCGGACCGGATTGCGTTCGATCGCGTCGTAGTCGCACGTCTCGGCGACGATGCCCGCGATCTCGACGGCATGGGCCACGATGCGGACGCCGCGATGAGCCAACTCCCGCAAGGCGAATGCGCCACCCATGACCCGGCCGGCCGTCTCGCGGCCCGAGGAGCGGCCACCACCGCGATGGTCGCGAATGCCGTACTTGCGGTAATACGTGAAGTCGGCGTGGCCGGGGCGGAACAGATCCTTGATCCCCTCGTACTTGGACGAATCCTGATCGCGATTGAAAATCGCCATCGCAATCGGTGCGCCGGTGGTCTTGCCTTCGAATACACCGGAGAGTACCTCGACCCGGTCCTTCTCATCGCGGGGCGTGGTCACTTCGCTCTGGCCGGGGCGGCGACGGGTGAGTTGTTCCTGGATCTGTTCCTGCGAGAATTCGATGCTGGGCCGAACGCCGTCCAGCACGGCGCCAATGGCCGGACCGTGGCTCTCGCCGAAGGTGGTCAGACGGATGATGTCGCCGTAGGTATTGGCCGCACGGCAGCGGATCGCCAACTCCTCGATGATGTGTCCCATCGCGATCTCGGCGATCTCGCCCGGCGTCTTGCCCGTCGTGTCGATCACGGCATCGGCGAACGGACTGAGCAGTTCCTCGCGGTAGGCGACATTCTCATCGAGCTGGGCCCTGGCGTCGGGCCCGCGCAGCCAAGGCGGCAGGCCCTTCTCGGCGATGCGGCCCCACAGCGTAGCCGGGTCGGCCGACAGGTAGATCAGAATCGCGTTGCGGCGTAGCGCCCGCCGGCTGACCGGGTCCAGCAGGCTCGAACCGCCACAGACGATCAGCTTCCAATCCGCCTCGGCCAGTTCGACGGCCACCTTCTTCTCGATCGCCCGAAACGCCGGCTCGCCGTGCTCGATGAAGATCTCCCGGCAGGTGTGCTTCTCGCCCGTGTCCCGCTCGAAGCACTCCTCGATCAGGCGATCCGTCTCAATCGCTTCGAGGCCGGTCAGCCTTGCCAGCTCGGCCGCCACAGAACTCTTGCCCGCCCCCTTCGGTCCTGCCAATACGATTTTCACGGCAATATCCTCGTCGTTCGGCTACGGCCGGACCTTGCCGGTGGCGGCCCACTCGACGCCGTTGCGGATCAACTGCTGCATGTTGGGGTCGAGGATGGCCTTGAAGTCATGGCCGAACGCATTCTGCACGCTGCGGCCTTTGCCATACGGCCTCGTGAAAACCAGCGGCTCTTCCTTCTCGCTCCAGTCGGAATAGGCCGAAACCAGCACCTCGATTTGCTCATCGCCCTGGAGCTTGGCGTACAGCTCATCGAATATCTTGAAGTCTTTCATCCCCTTGGTGATCGGATGGTCCTTCTTGACGATCTTGGCGTCGAAGACGCTTCGCGGGCCGTGGCCCGAGGTGCCCATCACCCACTTGCGACCGCACAGCTTGCCGAATTCCGCCCAGTCGGGAAACGACGCGCTGGCCAGGTGCTGAACGTAGAAGCCCTTGCCGCCCTTGACGAAGTTCAGGAGGTTCTCCTTGGCCTGGTCGGTCATCTTGGGCGTGCCGCGATGGAACATCGTCAGGACGATCACGTCGTAGTTCGCCAGGGCCGCCTGCGAATCGAGGATCAGCGGGTCCTCGCTGACTCTGACGTCGAAGCGGTCCGAGCCGGCCAGGACTTCGCGCGTCTTCTCGGAAATCTCCCGCCAGTCGTGGTACGGCGCCACGTCGTCGCCGGCAATCAACAGAACTTTGATCTGAGCCGGCTGCGTGCCCTCCTCGGCCGCCCCGCAAACACCCTGCACCATCGCACCCACCAAAACCAAACCCATGAACAGTCGCCCCATTTCGACACTCCTTCTCTTCCAAAGCCCTGACTTCTGTATGCACTTGGGTCCGCACCTTCCCACAGGGGCAAATGGTGATTCGCCCCCTGCTCGGGAAGGTCGAACACAACGGGACATGCTAACTCATCGGTGGGAATTGCGAAATGGAAAAACCCGGCAGAGGTCGGCAGGGTCAGCGGAGTGGGGGCGAGCAGTCATTCGCCCCTACAGGCCCTGTGCGCTTCTTCGGTGGAGGCCACGAGCAGCGAGAGCATGACGGCCCCGACCGCCATCGGGGCCAGTTCGGCAAGGCCCCAAGCACCGAGCGTGGCGGTGGCGATCACGACCGATGCAAAGCCGATTGCGGCGTACTTCAGGGTCAGTCTCCTGCATTTGTTCATCGCCAATCGCCTTTCTCACGGATGCCGACAACTGCCGTGCGGAGTCGCCGACGGGGCTTCTCCACGCTCTACCCAAAGCATACGGAATGGCCGGGCGGCCGCCAAACCCGGACGGCCCCCGCCGCGGCCCACCGGGCGGCAGGCAGAGGAATTGCCTTGCGTAGCGGCCGCGATTTCGGCATAATTATGGGAAGTCATGGGCGAGAAGCCCCGGAGTCGACAGCGGATGTCACAAACCTGTTTGCGTGGAGGATGGACTGACGAGAACATGGCAACCCTGCCCTGCAACGTTCGTCTCCCTGCCGACGCATCAAATCATGGATGCCGTAGGACGCTGTTATCGTATTTCAAGAGGAGGACTGTCATGGGTAGAAGACTGTGTTATGCGCTCGTTATGACCGTCGTGTTGGCCGGCAGCGATGTCGGGCGGGCGGGCGTCCAGAAGTGGGAAGGACTGGTGCAGGCCGCCGGTCCCATCCACTGGTACCGGTTCAATGAGGCCCCTGGATCGACGGCGGCGTCTGACCAAGGCAGCAGCGGCCTCGAGGGAACCTACCGCAGTCTGGTGGAACTGGGCCAGGAAGGGCTCTTCGGGCCCGGGCAGGCGGTGCGGTTCGAGCGAGGCGGCCAGAACGACGTCATGTGGACGCAGGGCGGCAACGTCACCGGCGACGAGTGGACCGCGGAGTTCATCGTGATGATCATGAGCCGGACGGTAGCACAGGCGCTTTCCGACAGCGGGGCCTTCTCGCTGCGCGTCGTGGGTTGGGGCGTCGACGAGGAGATCAGCTTCACCGAATACGGCGTGATCGACGCGCGATTCACGGCGACCGGAGGCGCCAACCTCGTCGCTCCCATCGGACAGTGGATTCACGTGGTCTATCGCAGGAGCGGCGGGCAGGTCCAGGTGTTCCTCGACGGCGTATTGGCAGGAACGACATCGACACTGATCAATTGCCCGATCGACAGCTTTGGCGGTCGCGCGGCCAGCGATTCGGACGGCATGGACGGGTTCATGGATGAGGCGGTCATCTACAACTATGCCCTGACGGACGCCCAGATTCTCGCCCATGCGACGGCCCCCCTGCTGCCCGACGTGGGCGCCGTCGCTCTGGAGCCCGATGACGGGGCGGCGGATGTGACACAAGAGATCGTGCTGAGCTGGACGCCGGGAACCTACGCCGAAACACACGATGTGTACTTCGGAACGGCGTTTGACGATGTCAACGCCGCCAGTCGGAACAACCCGCTCGGGGTTCTCGTCAGCCAAGGCCAGACGGCCGGCACGTACGATCCGCCGGGCCGCCTGGAGTTGGGCCAGACGTACTACTGGCGCGTCGATGAGGTCAACGGGGCACCCGATTACACCATCTTCAAGGGAGACGTCTGGAGCTTCACCGTCGAGCCGGTGGCCTATCCCATCGTTGGCATCATCGCCAGCAGCAACGGGATTTCGGACCAGGTATCCACGCCGGAACGGACGATTGACGGCTCCGGGCTCAACGCCTCCGATCAGCACTCGACCACCAGCGACGACATGTGGTTGGCCAAGGCCCCGGACGACGGGCCCCTGTGGATTCAGTACGAGTTCGATCGCGTCTACAAGCTGCACCAGCTTCTGGTCTGGAACCACAACGGCCAGTTCGAGTTGCTTCTTGGCTTCGGACTTCGAGACGTAACCGTCGCCTATTCCCAGACCGGTGAGGACTGGATTGCGCTGGGCGACGTGGAGTTCGCCCGGGCCGCTGCGACGGCTACGTATGCCGCCGGTACGGTCGTGGATTTCGGCGGTGTGGCGGCCAAGTTCGTCCGCCTGACCGTCAACAGCGCCTGGGGGACGATGGGCCAGTACGGTCTCAGCGAGGTGCGCTTCACGTACCTTCCCGCTCAGGCCCGTGAGCCGCAGCCGGCGGACGGGGCGGCCGACGTGGATGTGAACACCTCACTGAGCTGGCGCGCCGGACGCGACGCCGTCTCGCACGAGGTATACTTCGGTACGAATGCCGAGGATCTGCCTCTGGTGGACGTCGTGGATCGGGCCGTTTTCACGCCGGCCGGAGTGAGCTTCGGAACCACTTACTACTGGCGAGTCGACGAGGTCACCGACGAGACCTGGGCCGGCGAAACCTGGAGCTTCACGACGCAGGAGTATGCCCTGATCGAGGGCTTCGAGAGCTACACCGACGATATCGACGCCGGCGAGGCGATCTTCGACACCTGGCTCGACGGCTGGGTCAACAACACCGGCTCGACCGTCGGTCACCTCCAGACCCCGTTTGCCGAGCGGACTATCGTCCGCAGCGGGACGCAATCGATGCCGCTGGCCTACGACAACACGACCTCGCCGTTCTACTCCGAGGCCGTGCGCACCTGGGACACGCCGCAGAATTGGACCGGCAACGGGGCCGATACGCTCGTGCTCTATCTCCGCGGCAATCCCCCGGTCTTCTTCGAGCGGGCGGATGGATCCTTCCTTATGGGCAGCACCGGCGGCGACATCTGGGACAACGCCGACGCCTTCCGCCTGGCGTACAAACGCCTCAGCGGCAACGGCTCGATCGTCGCCCGCGTCGATAGCATCGTCAACACCAGCGGCTGGGCCAAGGGCGGCGTGATGATCCGCGAGACGCTCGATCCAGGCTCCAAGCACGCCATGGTCGTCGTCACGCCCGGCAACGGCGTGGCCCTCCAGAACCGCCCGACCATGAACCAGGCGTCGCTGAGCATCAACCAGACCGGCCTGGTGGCGCCCTACTGGGTGAAACTGACGCGTACGGGCGACAGTCTGACAGCCGAGCGAAGTGAAGACGGCCTGACGTGGGTCCCCATCACGGCCGACGCGGCCGCCTCGACCCTGACGATCTCGATGGCCAACGACGTCTACATCGGCCTGGCGCTGGTCAGCAACAACGCCGGGGCCAGCCCCACGGCGGCCGAGTTCTCCAACGTTGCGACCACCGGCAACGTGACCGGGCAGTGGCAGACCGCCGACATCGGCGGCAGGCAACTGACGAGCAACGATCCGCAGCCGCTGTACGTGAGAATCGCCGACAGCGCCGGACAGAGCGCGACGGTGACTCATGAGAGTCTGGCGGCGGTGCTGAATCCGGCGTGGCAGCCGTGGCAGATTCCATTTGGCAATCTGGGCGGCGTCAATCTGGCCCGCGTCCGGGAGATGACCATCGGCATCGGCAATCGCACCAGCCCGACCGCCGGCGGCACCGGGACCGTCTATATCGACGACATCGGCTTCGGCCGTCCGGCCGCGGAGCAGTAGTCTCCAAGGCGCGGCGGCGAAGAAGCCGCCAGAAACAAAGAAGGAATGGGGCTGCGGGCAGTGCTTGCAGCCCCTTTTTCGTTGGAGGCATTTTAGGGCTTGAATGTGCCGCCCCTGTGGTCCCGCCTGTCTTCCGAGAGGCCCGCTGTCTCGCGTCGTTCCTCAAAGCCGCCTCACAGGGTCTCAGGAAATGCCGGGCAATCGGCACAAACGGACTTGCGGTGGGGCCGGGAAATTGCTTTACTGCGAATAATCGACAAGTGAAACACGTCTTATGGACGAGTATGGTCGTTCCTGTGTCGGCAATCGGCGGGCGATTGCACCCAAACACCGAGTAGGAGAGTCGAGTATGGCGCACAAACAAATATGGACGCGACGAGAGCTGCTGAAGAGTTCGGCCGTGGCGGCCGGGACTCTGGTCCTGACGGGGACGCCCGGACCTCTGGTCTATGCCCAGGGCAGCGATACGATCCGGGTCGGCGTGGTCGGCTGCGGCGGGCGAGGCAGCGGCGCCGCACACAACTGCGTCAACTCGGCGCCCGGCGTGAAGATTGTGGCGTTGGCGGACACCTTCGCCGACCGGATCGCCAAGCTCAAGGGCGATTTCGAGGTGCCGGACGATCGCTGCTTCGTCGGCCTGGACGCCTACAAGAAAGTGATGGCCCTGGACGATGTGAACTTCGTCATCCTGGCGACGCCTCCGGGCTTCCGGCCTGCCCAGCTTGCCGAAGCCATTCGGCAGGGCAAACACGTCTTCATGGAGAAGCCCGTGGCCGTCTGCCCCGCGGGGATCAAAATAGTGATCGAGGCCTCCGAGCTGGCAGAGCAGAAGGGCCTCGGCATCGTCGCCGGCACGCAGCGGCGCCATCAACATGAATACGTCGAGACGATGAAGCGCGTGCTCGACGGCGCCATCGGCGAGATCGTTTCCGCCCAGTGCTACTGGAACATGGGCGGGCTCTGGTGCCACAAGCGCCAGGCGAACGAGAGCGACGTCGAATGGCAAATCCGCAACTGGCTCTACTTCACGTGGCTCTCGGGCGATCACATCTGCGAGCAGCACGTGCACAACATGGACGTGGTCAACTGGGCTTTCGGCGACGTGGCGCCGGAGACGGTGCACGGCATTGGCGGCCGCCAGTTCCGCACGGGCGAAGAGTACGGCCATATCTTCGACCATTTCGGCGTCGAGTTCACCTATCCGGGCGACGTGCGGACGATCAGCACGTGCCGCCAGATCGAGGGCACGGCCGGCAACGTCAGCGAGCGCGTGGTGGGTACCAAGGGCTGGACGAATTGCAGCGGCCGCATCTACGGCGAGAATGCCTGGCGATATCAGGGGCCGCGCAGCGATCCGTATGTGCAGGAGCACACGGATCTGATCGAGAGCATTCGCAAGGGCAAGCCGCTCAACGAAGGCAAGACCATCGCCAACAGCACGCTCTGTGCGATCATGGGCCGCGAGTCGGCGTATTCGCGCCAGCAGTTCAAGACGACGTGGTTCACCAGCCGCTGCACGCTGGACCTGCTTCCCCCGGCGGACCTGCAACTCAGCGATTCGAAGCCGGTGCCCCCCGTGGCGATCCCGGGCCGGTACGAGCTGCCCGGCTGGGCCCAGCAGAGGCGGGGCAACCGTGGCTGATCGACGTGCGATTCACAACGCCAAGAGATCCAACGAAGGAGATTGCTGATATGGCATCATCAGAGAAAGATAACGGCACGCGGAAGACGATCGCCGGTGTGGCGGCGACGGCGGCCGCCATCGGCCAGATGGCCTATGCCCAGGGCACAGGTAAGATCAAGGTCGGCCTTCTGGGCTGCGGCGGGCGAGGCAACGGCGCCCTGGAGCAGTGCCTCCAGGCCGATCCTGGCATCGAGGTGATTGCATTGGCCGACCTGTTTGAGAACAAGGTCCGCCGGACCCGGGACAGCTTCATGAACAAGGAGCAGTATCAGGGTCGCATCAAGATCGACGACGACCACCTGTACTGGGGGTATGACTGTCACGAGAAGCTGGCGAAGTGCGAAGCCGATCTGTTGTTGATGGCGACCGCTCCGGCCTTTCGCCCGCGCCAGATGATGGCCGCGATCAAGGCGGGCAAGCATGTCTTCACGGAGAAGCCCGTCGCGACCGACGTGGCCGGGTGCAAGGAGTTCATGGCCGCCTCGAAGCTGGCGAAGGACAAGGGGCTGGCCATCGTCTGCGGCACGCAGCGGCGTCACGAGTTCAGCCGGATCGAACTGATGAAACGCATCCACGACGGCGCGATCGGCGAGCTGGTCGGCGGCCAGTGCTATTGGTACGGCGGAGGCATCTGGTTCCGCGGCGCCAGAGAAGGCATGAGCGAGTTGGACTGGCAGTGTGAGAACTGGTACCACTTCACCTGGCTCTCGGGCGACCAGATCTGCGAGCAGCACATCCACAACATCGACGTGCTGAACTGGTGCTTCGATGGGCCGCCCGCCAAGTTCATGGCCGTTGGTGGACGCCAATGGCGCGACCACAACGACGACCAGGTCCGCATCGCCAAAGAAGTCTGCCGCAAGTACACCGGCAGCGAGGAGAACTGGGAGAAGTACAACGGGAACATCCTGGACCATGTCTATGCCGAGTTCGAGTACCCCAACGGCGCCCGCTGCCTGAGTTTCAGCGGCCACAGTCCCGGCACCGGCCGCAACGGCGAGAAGATCGTCGGAACCAAGGGCACCAGCGACTGCAACCACAATATCACCGGCCAGAACGCCTGGACCTACCAGGGCGAGAACGTCGACGGCATGCTCCGCGAGCACATCGACCTGATCAACAGCATTCGCAGCGGCAACGTGCTGAACGAGGGCCAGCGGATCGCCGAGAGCACGCTGACTGCGATCGGCGCCTATATCGCCGCCTGCACGGGCCAGGTGGTCACGTGGGACTGGCTGATGAACGAATCCAAGCACAGTCTGGTGCCGAGCCAGGCGGACATCATGGCGGGCAAGCCGCTGTATCACCCGGTTTCCACCGGTCGCGATCCGCTGGTCTGAGGCGGACGTTTCGATTGACATCGAAGGCCCGATGTGCCGGCCGCTGTGCCGCTCGTCGGGCCTTTTGTCTTTTCTGTCAGGGAGATCGATATCATGGCGCTGCTTCTCGGCCTGCTCGGGCTCCTGTCGATGGCATTGGATCGCCTTCCGCCGCAGAGCATTCGTCCGCACTTTGAGCCGCCGGCGTCGCTGGCCGGAGACCTCGGTGCCTATCGATCCCCTTTGGTGTTCGACGACGGCTCGCTCGTTAAGACGGCGGAGGATTGGACCAGGCGGCGCCGGGAGATCCTCGCCACGTGGCGTGAATGGCTCGGTGACTGGCCCCCGCTGACCGCCAGGCCGGAGATTCGATACTTGGAGCAGACCGAGCGCGACGGTGTCATCCAGCACAAGGTGCACGTGGAGATTGCTCCGGACAACCAGACCGTGGCCGGCTACCTGCTTGTTCCCGACGGCGCCGGGCCGTTCCCTGCCGTGCTCGTGGTGTACTACGACGCCGAGACCGGCGCCGGGCTGGGCAGGGAGCTTCGCGATTTTGGGTATCAACTGGCCCTGCGCGGATTCGTCGCTCTGTCGATCGGGACGCCGCAGTTTGCCAGTCTTGAGGCCCCGTACAAGCCGCTCTGGGATGTTCCGGAAGGGCAGCCTCCGCTCCAGCCGCTCTCGGCCTTAGCTTATGTGGCGGCCAACTGCCATACGGCCCTGGCGAATCTGCCGCAGGTCGATCCCGATCGCATCGGCGTCGTCGGCCATTCCTATGGCGGCAAGTGGGCGATGTTTGCCTCGTGTCTCTATGACAAGTTTGCCTGCGCGGTGTGGTCGGATCCCGGGATCGTCTTCGATGAGACTCGGCCCAACGTCAACTACTGGGAGCCGTGGTATCTCGGATGGCGCCCGGACGTGCAGCGGCAGCGGGGCATTGTCAGCGAGACGAGCCCGCGCACCGGGCCGTACAAGCGGATGGTCGAAACGGGCCACGACCTGCACGAGTTGCATGCACTGATGGCCCCGCGTCCGTTTCTGGTCTCCGGCGGCGCCGAAGACCCGCCGGAACGCTGGCGGGCCCTCAACCACACCGTTGCCGTCAACACGCTGCTGGGCCGTTCTCACCGTGTCGCGATGACCCATCGGGACACACACAGTCCCACGGCCCGGTCCAACGCACAGATCTACAACTTCTTCGAATACTGCCTCGGCTCAAATCCGTAGGCCGCGCCATGCCAACGGCTACTGTGCCGTCTCGTATGGATAGGCATACCAGGCGACGCCTTGATAGGTCCAGACGTCCCAGTTCTCGGCGATGAGCTTGTCCTTCTGCTCCTCGTTTGTCGTGTAGAAGTGCCGTTTGATGGCGTCGGACCAGAAGCGGTAGACCGGGATCGTTCCCGACATCCGATTGTTCGGCGGGAAGGCCCAGAACGCTTCGCCCTCATAGACCCACGTGGCGGAAGCCTCGTAAATGAGCTTGTTTCGTTCGGCAACGTCGATCGTGTAGTAGTGCGTTCGCAGGGTGTCGGACCAGAAGCGATAGACTGGAGCGCTGCCGTCTTCGAAGTCGGCCGGAAGGGCTTGATACTCGACGCCCTGGTAGACCCACACGCCCGCGGCGTTCTTGATCAGCTTGTCCTTCTCTTTGGTCTTGGCGGTGTACAGGTAGCTCGAGATCGCCTCGCACCAGAACCGATGGACCGACAGACGCGATGGCGTCCCACTGCCGGTGACGTTGTAGTTCACGGTCAGCGTCGAGTACTCCAGCGTCACGCGATGGCCCACCATATCGTTGATGCTGTCGATGTTCATGAAGATGTAGACTTTGCCGTCGGCCCAGAGCTTGTCGAGGACCTCGCGTGGCAGGGTGAACTGGGTGGTCTTCCACACGCGGCCGTTGGTCGGCTCCAGTTGGCCGATCCGGACGCCGTTGGCGTAGATGATGTCGATCTCGTCGCCTTCCGGGTCGGTGTTGTCCACGTCCCACGCGTTGATCGTCAACGTGGCCGAGAGGATTCCCTTGGCGTCGGACGGCACCCGGTGGCGAATATCGTGCGTCCAGCCCCAGTCTTCCCACATACCCCGGTAGTAGGGCGAGTGGTCTCTGATGATGTCCGGCGGGATGAACCATGGCTCGGCCAGGTGTTCGTTGTCGGTGTAGTCGAGCGTATGCCGGATCGTGGTGACACCGGCGCCTGCCGTTCCGGCCAGCAACAGGATGCTGCCGATCAATCCGAGTACGTGTGCCGTTTTCATCATTCGCTCACCTCCTACCACGATCTCGGACAGACAGAGCCGGCAGGGAGGTTTCGATCCCCCCTCGACGCGGCTTATCACGCCCCACGCGCGGCGTGGTCTGGGCCGAGCTGTCGATGTATATAAAATCCCCAGAAGTTGCAGTTTCCCTATATTAACATCCCCGGCTGCGAAAGTCAAGCCCTTTCTGAGCCCACCGGGCGATTCGCAGGCGACCTTCTCTGAGCCGTGGCGGGGGCTTTGTGCTGCAACCTCCTTTTATTGCCGGAGTTATGTAATTTCCTTGCGTTCACCGCTGACGCTGTCGGATGCCGCGCTGTCTTGGTGGCATCACGGGCGTCCGGACGCCTCTCACCTGCGTGGCCACGCTATAAAGCGAGGTTCGGGCAGTGATGAAGAGCGTCCGCCGGTCCGCGCCACCGAAGGTCAGGTTGGCAGGACCTTCGGGGACTTGGATCTCCTCGATCTTCTCGCCTTCGGAGCTGTAGACGGCGACGACACGGGTGGTCAGATAGACGTTGCCCCGATTGTCGATGGTCATGCCATCGGAGCCCTCGGGGGCGAAGAGCTTCTTGCCGGATAGCGTGCCGTCTTCGTTGACGGTGTAGGCGAAAGTCTTGCTCGCACCGTGGTCGGCGACGTAGAGCAGCCGGCCGTCGCGCGTGCCGATCAGGCCGTTGGGGCGGACCATATCGTCGATGACGCGGATGACCTTGGCACGGTCCGGTGTCAGATAGTACACGTGCTCGCCGTCCTGGGGCAGGTCGTCCCGACTGCCGTAGCGCGGGTCGGTGAAGTACACGCCGCCCTTCGGGTCGATCCAGAGGTCGTTGGGACTGTTATAGGGCTTGCCGTCATACTTGTCCGCCAGGACGGTCAGCTTGCCGTCGGGCGAGATCGCCACCAGGCGCCCGCCGCTGCCCTCGCAGACCAGCAGGTTGCCGTCTCGGTCGAAGTACAGCCCGTTGGCCCCGCCGGAGTCCTCACGGTACGTGCTGAGCTGCCCGGCCTCGACCGACCACTTCAGAATCCGGTTGTTCGGGATGTCCGTGAAGTAGATGTCGCCCTTGGCGTCGGCGGCCGGCCCTTCGGTGAACCGGAAGTCGCCCGCCATTTTCCTCATCTCCGCCCCCGGTGCCAGGATGCTGTCCTGCGCGTTCCCTGCGGCCGCCGCGACGACCACGAACACAATCGCCACTGTCCTTGCCATCATGGGTGTCTCCTTTCGTTTTTCGACGAGTCTACACCCCGCCGGGCCACTCCGCAAGACGGCCCGCTACAGCGGGCTGCGTGGGCCGGGTCTGCAAGCGAGAGGCCTGGCCCCATGTGTCGGGGATCTATGCCTTTTGTAGACGCGGGGCGGCCTCTTCCTCATCCCACCCCAAAACGGGGGATCGCGTCGCAATGCCTGTTGTGGATGACGAACGATTCTGGTATACTATACCGTGTTCGCGGTCATTCTGAGCGGATCTGCCGATGCCGGTGGAATGCATTCGGAGGGGGGCGTCACCGGAGGCGGGAGTGGATCGAAGGGCATGCATCAGAGGTATCACAGTCAGGTGCGTCGGCGCGGCGCACGCATCACGGACGTTCGCAGTGGAGAGGATGTGCAGCGATAGGTGTTGGCGATACGGTCTGGACGGCATTCCTTTGAGGAGGACTGGCATGTTTACGAGGCGGGCGAGTTTGGTTTTGTGTGTGTTCGGGCTGGGACTGATTCTGACTTCCCTTTGCAGCGCGGCCGATCCTTCTCTGATCGGATGGTGGACGTTCGATGACGGAGCGGGAACGGTAGCACGCGATGCCAGCGGCAGGGGGAACGACGGTACGCTTCGAGGCGGCCCGGCGTGGGTGATCGGAAGAGTCGACGGCGCACTTGCGTTCGACGGCGTGGACGACTATGTGGAGGTCGGCAGCGTGGGAATCCGCGGGGCCGATCATCGCGCGGTTCTCGCCTGGGTAAAGGCCGACACGCTGGCCATCGCCGACAAGACGAGCGTCTTCGGCTTTGTCCCGGACGGAAGCACGGAGGGCACCTACTTCGATGTGGAGGTCGATGACAAGGGCAACTATGTGGCCCACATTTGCGGCTACCAGTGGGTCCTTGGGGCCGTCGATACGCAATGGCATCACGTTGCCGGCACGTACGGCGGCGGCCTCGGCAGTTGGTACCTGGACGGCCAGTTCATCGACAGCGCGGAGGGAGACATCGGGACGATTGACCTGGTGAGGATAGGCGCCCGTCCCAGCGGCGGCGGCTACTTCCCCGGTCTGATCGACGACGTTCGTATCTACAACCGGGTGCTGACCGAAGACGAGGTTCGATCCGTGATGGACGGCAGCGACCTGCACCTTGCGATGGCCCCCAGCCCGGCCGAAGGAGCAAAGGATGTCGCTCGTGATGCGGTGCTGTCCTGGACGCCTGATGCCTCTGCGGTGCGGCACAACGTCTATCTGGGCACGAATTGGGACGACGTGCGTAGCGCCAGCCCGTCCGATCCGAGGAACGTGCTGGTCAGCCAGGGACAGGCCGGGGCGACGTTCGACTCCGAAGGACTGTTTGTATTCGGCCAGACTTACTACTGGCGTGTCGATGGCATCGGTGCCTCTCCCGACAATGCCGTCTTCAAAGGAAGAATCTGGAGTTTCACGTCGGAATCCTTCGCCTACCCCATCGAGAACATCACGGCGACCGCCTCCCATGCCTCCTCCGCCGGGCCGGAGAACACAGTCAATGGCTCCGGCCTGGACGCCGATGACCGGCATTCGATGAACGCGGCCGACATGTGGCTGGCCGATGCGGGGCCGGACGAACCAGCATGGATTCAGTACGAGTTTGACCGGGTCTACAAGCTCCATCAGATGTGGGTGTGGAACTACAATGTGGAGTTCGAGCCGCTGCTGGGTTTCGGCCTCAAGGACATCACCGTCGAGTACTCCTGTGACGGCGACGACTGGGCCGTGCTCGGGGATTTCGAGTTCGCTCAGGCAACGGTCAGCAAAAGCTATGCCCACAACACGGTTGTGGACTTCGGTGGTGCGGCGGCCAGGTGCGTCCGCCTGAGGATCCACAGCAATTACGGGACGACGAGACAGTATGGCCTGAGCGAGGTGCGTTTGCTCCATGTGCCCGTCTATGCGCGTCAGCCGCAGCCGGCTGATCAGGCGATGGACGTCGATCCGGATACGGTGCTCCGTTGGTGCAGCGGGCGCGAGGCGGCCTCGCATGAGGTGTATTTCGGAACGGCCCCGGAGGCCTTGGCCTTGGCGGGTGTTGTTGGAAACGCGGCGTTCGTGCCGGCCAATCTCGAGTTCGGGGCAACCTACTACTGGCAGGTCGTCGAGGTCAACGAGGTGGAGGCGATCGCCGCGTGGCCGGGGAATGCCTGGAGTTTCACCACGCAGTCTTATCGGCCGATCGATGACTTCGAGAGCTACACCGACGACATCGATGCCGGCCAGGCCATCTTCGATACATGGTTGGATGGCTGGGTCAACAACACCGGCTCGACCGTGGGATACCTCGAAGCGCCTTTCGCCGAGCGGACGATCGTTCACGGCGGCCGCCAATCGATGCCCCTGCAATACGACAACAGCGTCTCGCCGTTCTACTCCGAGACCGAGCGGGCCTTCGATTCGCCGCAGGACTGGACGGTCGGCGGCGCCGACAGTCTGAGGCT
>LVBB01000122.1 GCA_001603075.1 Phycisphaerales bacterium Planc_01
CGGCCGGGCGGCCGAAGCCGACGTCGTCCACGAAGACCGTCCCCTTGCCGCCGGCCTTCGGGCTGGTCTTGCTGCCAACCCCGATCACCATCGTCTGGACGCGAGCTAAGTTCACGCCCGACAGGTCGGCATACGGAATCGACCATTCCTGCCAGGTCGGACGAAGCGTGATCGCCTCATCGGCATTCACGATCGTCACGCTCTTGCCCGCGCTGTCCTCGATCCGAACGTACATCGCCTCGGCCGAGTCGTTGCCCGTCGGCTGCGTCGCCCCGATGTCCGCCGTCTGCCAGGCGCCCGTCACGCTGCCCGTCATCGCCACGTTCGAGAACTCCGCCGCCGTCGTTATCGTGGCCTCGTGACTGGTCACCGCTAGACCGATGTAGACGTTCGCCGTCATCGGAATCTCCACCGGGTCCGTCGGTGTGATGTCCACCCACGTGACGCCGTCGGCCGAGATCTGCGCCGTGAAGAGGTTGTTCGTCCGCGTCAGCTTCGCCCAGTACGGCAGCGAGATATCCGCCACGTCCGTATTGGCGCTGTCGGTCCCCGCCACCGGACGACGCTGGAACGACGCCCCGTGGCTCGGTTCCGGGGTCAGGGCCACGAACGCATGCTTCGAGCCGGCCTCCAGCGTCTCGCGGATCATCACGCCGGCCTTGGCCCACTCGTTGCTGCGAATCAGGCTGTCGACGCGGACCGTGATCGACCCGTTGCCGTTGAGGCTCTTGTAGGCGTAGCGGAACTGATCGGTGGTGTTCCAGATGTCGGTCCCGACCGCGCTCATGATGACGCCGTCGGCCGTCTCTTTGAAGGCCGGCGCGTTGCCGCGAACGTACAGCACCAGCGTATCGGCGCCGTTGCCCGACCAGTTCTGCGGCGAAGCGAACTGCCGCTCGGCCTCCGAGTAGAACGGCGAGGTGCCGTTGTCGTACTGCAACGGCATCGATTGGCTGCCGCTGTGGACGATGGTCTTCTCGGCGAACGGCGTCTGGATGTAGCCGACCGTCGAGCCGGTGTTGTTCACCCAGCCATCCAGCCACGTGTCGAAGATCGCCGTGCCCGCGTCGATGTCGTCGTTGTAGGTCTCGAACCCATCGATCAGGGCATATTCCTGCGTCGAGAAGCTCCACAGGGAGCTGCCCCAGGTCGGGTTCGCGTCGTCCGGATTGATCGCATCGACCATCCAGTAGTAGCTGCTGCCGAACTCGATGGTGCTCGGCGACAACGTCACGTCGGCGGTCGTACCGACCAGGGCCAGTTCGTTCGCATCGCCGGCCAGGTAGACATCGTACGAGGCCGCATCGCGACCCGCACGCCAGCTCAGTGCGGTGGTGACATCAACGCCCGTCGCCCCGTCGGCCGGCTGCGGCTCGCGGGCCTGCGCCGGAATGTACAGGAAGCGGACTTCGCTCAGGCCGTACTGGCCCATCGTCCCGTGCCCGCTGTTGACGTTCAGACGGACGAATCGGGCGGGAACGCCGCCGAAATCGATCGTCGTATTGGCGACGTATGTGCCCGTCGCCGTAGCCCTGGCGAACACGACGTCGCCAAGAACAGTCCACTCTTCACCGTCCACCGAATACTCGACGGTCACGTCCTTGAGCCCGAAGCCCAACAGCAGCTCGAACTGGACGTTGTAGTTCCAGACCAGCATCTCGTGCAGCTTGTAGACCCGGTCGAACTCGTATTGGAGGTAGAGAGGTTCCTCGCCGGGTGTCGCCAGCCACATATCCGCGCTCTCGGTGGAGTGATGATCGGCGTCATTCAAGCCGGAACTGTTGATCGTGTTCTCCGGTCCTTCGCCGTCTTCCGAGAGGCCGCTGGACGTGACGGTGACATTGGCGATGGCGTAGGCGAACGGCTCGGTCGTGAAGCTCCAGGCCTCGCCCTTATAGATCGCGTTGCTCGGTGCGGCGTTGACTTCGTCGATGCGCCAGTAGTAAGTCGTCTCGAAATCGAGCAGCCCGGCCGGATCGTAGGTGGTCCCGGCCTGGCCCTGACTGACGAGCACGCCCATCGGGTTGCTCCGGCCGGCATTGTTGACGTCGTCGAACGAGGTGCCGAAGTACACATCGTGGGTCGCCGCGAACTCGCCCGCCATCCAACTCAGGATCACATCACGGGAAACGTCGATCTTCTTGTCCTCAGGAGTGGGGTTCGCGGCAAACTCGGGCCCTCCCGAACC
The DNA here is from genome assembly GCA_001603075.1 of Phycisphaerales bacterium Planc_01. GTDB lineage: Bacteria > Planctomycetota > Phycisphaerae > Sedimentisphaerales > Anaerobacaceae > Anaerobaca. Next base: position 2,189 of record LVBB01000122.1, read on the forward strand.
GCAGACGTCCGCATACGTCTCGCCAATCCGAAGCTCGTCATAGAAGAACTCGCCGTCGCTGCCGATGCGGATCCGATCGAACGGAACCCGGCCAACGGTCTCGCCCGTGGCCTCGCTGTCGTAATACGCGGTCTCCGCCGGCGGCTCCCGATTCAGCAGGGGATTGATCCAGCCGGTGATACGGGCGCCGGCGGCCTGGTTGATGATGCGAATCACGAAGAACGCCTGCTCCGACGTCGGCACTTCCGAGAGCCTCGAACCCGTCACCGCGCCGGCGTCCCCGGCGGCGTTGTACAGCGCTATGCCCCAGTAGGCGGCGCCGGAGGGCTTGCCCAGGAAGATCGCTTCGCTGCTGCCGTTGAAGGGAGAGATGCCCGACCAGGACGGGGTCGCTGAACTGACGCACAGGAAGCTGATCCAGATCGTTCGGTTCGACGCGTCGAAACCGGCAGGCATCGGGCGGTAGCTGACCGTGCTGGCCGTGCCCACCTTGTTGCCCACCACCTCCAGATCGGGCCACTCCAAACCCGGTGCGACGATGTTCTGACCACCGTCCCAGGCCGTCCCCACGTCCCAGCCGGTGCCACCGGCATTGCCTGCGATGCTCCCTTCAGGGTAATCGAAGCCGTCGTAGACAATCAGATCCGCCGCCGCACTGCCGACCAGACCCAGCATGGCGACTGCACAACACAGACACATCAATACTCTCGACATACCAATTTCCTTTCTGCGCTACCTGGAAGTTGAACCTTGCCGCCGGAGAAGATTTGAGTCGTCTCGCCGGCGAGCCTCCAATGGACTTGCGGTGTGGACTTCGGACAGGCGTCGTTGGGGCGACATCGGACGGCCCACTCGCGGCGATCGGCGAACCGACATGGTCGTGCTTCTGAGCAGCCGATCGCGTTCAGCAGGCAGGGGATGGCATCGTTCGTGTGAGCGAAGCGACTCGTGGGGATTCTCATCGCGGCCGATCGCAGCCGGGACGTAGAGCCACCGCCCGGCATGGCAGACACGGAAGACCTCGCGCTGGTCACTCCTCCAGAAATGGTCGAACCTTACACCCTCCACCGTTCACGCCATGGCGCACCGCCGCACTGTCCAGCGGGCACCTCCTTTCCTGCTTATTTCCGGCCTCTGAGGAAGGCGATTGCGCGGCACTTCTGCGAGCAGAACTCCAGCGCTCTTTGGAACAGCAACGCTGCTGCACTCTCCCCTTGGCGGCGTGGGTACAGGCCGGGTACACCGCCTCAGGGCCTCTCGAATCCGCCGCGAAAGCACAACCGCTTGAGGGAGCGGTCGCTGTGAAGGCTGCACTCAAGAGCATGCGCGCCTCGGCGCGCCGGCGAGAACATTCGCACTCGACCGAAGTTCTTTGTACCACATTCTCCCGTGTGATGCAAGAGAATCTGGAGAATTCGGCGAATTCGCCGCAGGAGGCATGGTGCCGCCGGGAACCATGAAAAAGGGCCGACCCATCCGGCCGGCCCCGTACTTCAAATGACAATCCACAGATGCTCAGAAGGAGTACTTCATACCCACGCTGGCCCAAAGCTCGTCGGCGCCGTCGTTGAACCATTCGAGCCCCGTGTCCAGCGCTCGCTGATAGTAGACCGCCGGCGTGAGCGTGAGGTTGTTGCCCAGTTCCAGATCGGTCGCGACCCCGAACAGCGCGTGGGAGAACTCGCGGTCCTTCCGTCGCGGGCCGTAGGGGTTGACGCTGTCGTTGTAGACCAGTTCGGCGTGCAGCCGGATCAGATGCTCGGGCATCTGCGGCAGAAGGCCTTGCACGGTGAACCCGTAATCGAGCATGAAGATGTGGAACCACCCCGAGGCCGCACCGCCAATGTAAGAACCGCCCTTGGACGGCCACATTTTCGCCGCCACGTAGGTCGGGCACAGGCCCTTGATCGGCAGGATGTTGGGCCAGGAAAGCACGGCGTGCGCCTCCTGAAGGTCGGCAAAGTCGCTCGGCATGTCCGGATAGTCGTACATGACCCAGCCGACTCGGAAGTTGGTGGCGTAAGACTCCTCCGGGAACAGACCGTTCTGGTAATACAGCGTGTAATCGTATCTCGTCCAGTTGACGTATCCGCTGCCGTTGGCGTAGTGCCCGGCGGCACTGATCCCGAAACCCGTTTCGAACAGGTCCACGTCGCCCACCACATGCGTGGCGCTCTTGCTGCCGAAGACCTTGAATCCGCGCCAGATGTATTCGCTGTCATAGGTGACCCCGAGGGTGGCGTGCAGACTGCCCGCCTCCATCCCCAGCAGGTCCCCTTCCCAGTCCTGTGCCCCTGCCGTTGCCGCCATAAACAAGACGGCCGTCAACAACAGTACATGCTTCATTTCGATCTCTCCTTACTCATTCTCATGGCTACACACGACGAACGTCGGCCTCTATCTTCTCACGCAGGGTCGCCGCCGAACCTACCAACGACCGCTCTTTCTGACCTCCGCCTTGGGCAGATTTTCGAGGACCTTGGTGAACTTACGAATGTCTTCCTCCGGCATCTCATAATCGGAGAGCTTGCCCGTCAGGTAGGCGTTGTACCCGGTCAGGTCCATCAGACCGTGGCCACTGTAGTTGAAGAGAATGACCTTTTCCTTGCCTTCTTCGCGAGCCTTCACGGCCTCGTCGATGGCAGCGGCGATCGCATGGCTGGTCTCCGGGGCGCAGATCGTGCCCTCGGTCCGGGCCCAGGTCAGGGCCGATTCATAACACTTGGTCTGGTGATACGACCTCGGGGTGAACAGGCCTTCGACGATGGCCTGGCACACCAGCGGCGCCATCCCGTGATACCGCAGGCCACCGGCGTGAATGGGCGGCGGAACGAACGCATGGCCAAGGGTGTGCATGGCCAGCAGCGGCGTCATACAGGCGGTGTCGCCGTGGTCGTAGGCGAACGGGGCACGGGTCATCGTCGGGCAGGCCGCCGGCTCGACCGGGATGATTTCGATGTTGGCGCCGTTGATCTTATCGGCGGTGAAGGGGAAGGCCAGTCCGGCGAAGTTGCTGCCCCCACCGGCACAGCCGATGATGATGTCGGGGAGCTTCTCCCCGGCCGCCGCCAACTGCTTCTTCGCCTCCAGTCCGATGATCGTCTGGTGCAGCATGACGTGGTTCAGCACGCTGCCCAGCGAATAGCGGGTCTGCCCCGTGGGGTCGGTCACGGCCTGCTCGACGGCTTCGCTGATGGCGATACCCAGGCTGCCCGGCGTGTCCGGCATCTCGGCCAGGATCTTGCGTCCGGCGTTGGTCTCCGTGCTCGGGCTCGCGACACAGTTGGCGCCCCAGGTCTCCATCATGAACTTGCGGAATGGCTTCTGGTCGAAGCTGATTCGGACCATGAAAACCTTGCACTCCAGCCCGAGCAAAGCGCACGCAAACGCCAGTGCGCTGCCCCACTGCCCGGCGCCGGTCTCCGTGGTCAGGCGCTTGATGCCGAACTCCTTGTTGTAGTAGGCCTGGGCGACGGCGGTGTTGGGCTTGTGGCTTCCGGGCGGGCTGGTGCTCTCGTCCTTGTAGTAGATCCGCGCGGGGGTTTTGAGGTATTTTTCGAGGTACACCGCTCGCCGCAACGGCGCCGGACGCCATCGGTACAGGATGTCGAGCACCGGCTCCGGAATGTCGATCCAGCGCTCCGTGCTGACCTCCTGCTCGATGATGTTCATCGGGAACACCGGGGCCAACATGTCCGGCGAGATCGGTTTGCCGTCCGGACCGAGCGGAGGAAGCAGCGGCGTGGGGAGATCCGCAGCCAGATTGTACCACTGGCGTGGTATGTCGCTTTCTTTCAACAGAATCTTGTGCTCCATCCTTTTCTCTCCAACCTGAAATTGGGTTCGGCTAAATCTGCGCACGAAAATACCCCGTAACCCGCTTTGATAGTAAATCGGGACGGCCTTGTCAACGAAAATATCGACATCGACGCCCCCAGGAGATGAGCCATAAATGCCGAGATTTCGGCGATTTATCCGAAAGGCGGCCTTCGCAGGCGCCCCAGGCGGGCTCAGAATACGATGGCCGCATAGCCCACGGCATCGCTGCCGGTCATGCCCATCGTGCGACGCATGACCTCGTTGCTGTCGGTATGGGCCAGAAGGGCCCCCCGTTCGACCCCAAGGCGGCGGGCAGCGGCGATCACCGCAGCCGCAGCCCCCGGACCGCAGGCATTGCCGTTCTCGACCGCCCCGGCCAGCAGCCGCTCCGCCTCCAACGCCAGCGCCAGATCGATAAACGCCCGGTCGTTCACCGCACGAGCCCAATGCAGCCCTGACGAGCCGGCCCCCATCGGCGTAAACCCATATCGTGGACCATAATGCGTCAAATCGGTCGAACCGATACAGACCACCGATCGGCCCGTCTGGGCCACCACGTCGGCCAGCGCCTCGCCCAACGCCAGCGCCCCCGGCGTCGGCGGCACCGTCAGCGGCAAAATCTTCGCCTGCGGAAAGAGATGCAGGACGAAGGGGATCTGTACCTCGATGCTGTGCTCGCGGCGATGGGCCGCCGGATCGATCACAACGACCCCGCGTCCGACGAGATCGTCCCGTAACGCCAGATCGACCGCGACGGTACCCAAAGGGCATTCCCACTCGGCGCTGCCGTCATCGCCCGGCTGCCGCCCGAAATACCCGTGGGCTGTCCCGCACAGCACGAACGTCTCCACCGCCTGGCCACGATCCTGGATCGCCCGAAACACCATCGCCGCAAGCGACCCGCTGAACGCCCAGCCCGCATGTGGCACGATGCCGGCCACAATCGACGGCGGCAGAGACCTCGGCAGCTCCGGCGATTCGAGGCACGCCCGGACTTCCGCCAGGCACTCCTCGCGATCCCCCGGATAGAACTGACCCGCAACGACCGGTCTTCGTGTTGGCATCCGAACCTCCTTATCCCTTGCCTTCACCGTCCGCAACGGCTATCATCCGGCCGACAAACAAACAACTCTGATTGTATTTTGCACGGGGCAAAAGACAAATGGTATCTCAGAAAACGCCTGCGGTCGCGATCGTCATGGGCTCGGACAGCGACCTGAACGTGATGGAAAGCTGCGTCGAACAACTGCGCCAGTTCGGGATCGAGCCGGCGGTGCGGATCATCTCGGCCCATCGCACCCCGCAGGTCGCCTGCGAATTCGCCGAAACCGCCGAGGCCAGGGGGGTCAGAGTGCTGATCGCCGCCGCGGGCATGGCCGCTCACCTGGCCGGCGCGCTGGCGGCCCGATCGTCGCTTCCGGTCATCGGCGTGCCCCTGGTCGGCGAGCCGGGCCTGGGTGGGATGGACGCTCTGCTCAGCACGGTTCAGATGCCCCCCGGCGTGCCCGTCGCGACGATGGCCGTCGGCAAGGCCGGCGCCAAGAACGCCGCCATCCTCGCCGTGCAGATCCTCGCTCTGCAGGATGCCGAACTGCGCCGCAAACTCGCGGAATTCCGAAGCCGGCAGGAACAGATGGTGCGCCAGAAGGATGCCTCGCTGTCGGCCTGAGCCGCTCAGAACCGCCGCACCCAGCCCAGACAGCCGAGGCCGAGCAGCACCAACACCGTCGCCGTCGGTGCAGGTGCGGGCACGGTCGCGATGTCGGACATTGTCGTGATGATCAGACCGAACGACTCCAGCGAGCCGGTGTCCATGTAGTAGGCGTCGTAGATCCGCAGCCGCCACAGCCCAAAGGCGTCCTCGCCATCGAAGGCCGCCAGCCCCGCCGGATCGAGCGGACGGAAGCGACCCTCGAAGGGCGCCGTGCCGTCCCGGATCGAGTTCAGCGCCTCATCGTCGAATATCGTATTGCAGTAGTCGGCCCCTTCGAAATACTCACTGAACGGGTCGTACATGTTCAACACCACCGTAGTGCCCGACGGACTGGTCAACAGCAGTTGCAGGTCGAATACGTTCGCGTGATTCAGACTCACGGCCACGTCCAGGTCAACGATGGTATGGTGGTCCGGGACCTCGATAACCGCATCGTCCATCCAGCCGCGCGTGGCGCTGGTGTCGGCGGGAATGGGCAGATCGAACGATCTGCTGTAGAACACGCCCAAGCCGGCCGGGGCCGCCTTTCCCAACAGACCCAGCAACAGGCAAACGAAGGCAATGAACCTCGCGCGAACCCGCAGTCTCATCTTGGCCATCCTCCTCACACCGCACGGCGTACAAGTCTCTCACGGGCATCCAGTCCACTGAATCGGATTATACGACAACAAGGTGGGAAAGACAAGGAAATCGGCGGCGAGGGCGGAGATTATAGGTCGGTGTGCCGATAGGACGTGAAGAACACCGGGCGGACGGCCCCCTCAAGAAACGAAAAAAGGGGCGACCTGTGTTCGTCGCCCCCGTGCTCATGGCCCGCGCCTGCCGGCCCTCTGAATCCGCTTGCGGCTCCGTCCATCGGCGGAGGTTCAGAGTACGATGCCAACCGGGCGGACACGAACGACCGCACCCGGGCGGGCGGCCGCTCGTCCTCGGCGAAATGCACGTGCCCGATCAGAATTGACCGAGCAGACGAGCCTTTAGCAGCGCCATCTGAAGCGAACCCGTCGACGGCATCATCAGTCCCATGCCCAGGACCGACGAAGTCCCCAGCAGCGACTGGGTCCCCAGCAGCGACTGGGTGCCGAGCAGCGACTGGGTCCCGAGACCACCGATCCCAAAGAGGTTCGACATCCCCAGCAGACCTCCCAGCGGGCTCGTGCCACTCGACAGCCGAACGTTGGCCACCGTGTAACTCGAGCCGTTGCCGACCTGAGACATGTCGATCGTGAAGTTCTGCGTCGACTGCGCGTTCTGATTGCCTTGCAGAAGTTGAATTTGATTGACTGAGCCGATATTCATTCCCTGATCCTGAAGCAGGCTGCCGAACGCGCCGGAACCGGCTAACAGGATGAGAATGGTCGAACATGTAACAACCCTTCTAACCATTCGAGGACTCCTTTCAACATGGGTGGTGTTCACTCCGTTGCAGACGGCCGATCACACACCGGCCGTCTCAACACACCCTTCTGTCTGAACCGCTTCATCGGGATGGCCGTGTCTGCGTCTCTTGCCTCTCCCGACGTTTGCCTTCCAATGGCCTCGTCGGAATCGGTTTGAGGTCGAAGAAGCCCCCTGATCGAGGCCCGCCGCGTGAGAAGAGCCTGATCACCATGAACGTTGCGGCAGGCCTGACCAGAGGGCTTCGCGGCATCCTGGCCGATCCGCCGACACAGTCCCGCAGGAAACATCCGTCAAACGACGACGGCGTTCCCGCCGAGAAGCGGCAGATTCGGCAGGACCCACGTACCATCCTACCGCTTGACTACTGCAAAACCAGCGCGCCCTGCGCCTGGGAGCCGGTGACCGTCATGCCCGTCAGGACGAGAGCGGCCGAACCGGGTTCGCCCATCACGTCCGAGGTCTGCATGCCCATCACGGTCATCTTCTCATCCAGACCGCCGAGGGCATTGGCGCCGCTCTGCGCGCCGTTGAGCACGATCGTGTGCAGTGCGCTGCCGTCACCCATGCCGTTGGCCCGGGACAGACCCTGCATGGCCGAAAGATCGAGACTGCTGCCTTGCGTCTTGGTCTCGACGCAATCCCCGATGTTCTGCCACTGGCCTCCGGCAATACCCAGATTCTGGCTGGCGCTGACCGCCGCGCACTCGCCCCAGGCGTTCAGGGCCTGGCCGATCGAGCCGAAGAACGACTCACCGGCGATGCCCACGATGCTTTGCTGATTGTCGACGACCAGATTCTGAAGAGACTGGGCCGTCTGGCTGCCTTGATCCAACTGAATGGCGTTCGTCGCCCCGATGGCGGTGATCTGGTCGTGCAGTGCGCCCGCAAACGCGCCGCCGGCGACGAGGCCGACAACGATCATGGAAGATGCAATTGCTTTGAACATCGTTCAGACTCCTTCTGCTACGTGTTGTTCACTCTGTTTTAGATCGCCGATATCCGTTCGGCGATCGCGATCCATGACGAAAAAGCGTTCCTGATCTCCCGAGAACCAACCTCCCTTCTCTTCCCCTCCTCGTTGTGCTGGCGAAATCCCATCACGTCTCGGCGGACTTGCCCGCCATACGACGGACCCGTCGCCCGGTCATGCCGGACGCCCGACTCCGTGTTGCAGGGACAAAGCCCTCTGATGCAGGCACGCCGTGTCCCGAAGGAGCCTGAACCAACGCGGTCTGTTCCGGCAAGCCTGATCAGAGGGCCCTTAGGTCATTCTGTGGACAAGAACGAGGTTGTCGCTTTGCTAACACCCAGAAGCTAAGAAGCCACGCATCAGCGTCCTCTCCAGACCCGTCCGATGAGCCCTCCGTAAGAGCGATTGCCAATTCCCCTGCGATTCACGGCCCGGGACACGGGCGACGGCGGGCCCTCCGGCAGCCAAGCCTCGGACCAATCCGAATGCGGCCTGGCTGCCGAACTACGGCCCGACAGAAGTCTCATGAGACTAATACTGGCCGGCGCTGAAATTCGCGCCGCCAGCGACCTGCATGCCGCCGCCAGGACCGCCGCCGACCGCATCATACAGGCTCACGCCGATCCCTTGCACGTTGGCGCTGCCGCCCCACGGGGTGAACGTCAACTGCGTCTGCACGCCCAGGAACGTCTGGAGACCGAGGGCCGAACCCTGCCCGCCGATCTTGGTCACATCCTGTGTCAGCACGGCGCCGAGATCCTGGTCCTGGTAGCCCACGGCCGGAATCTGCGTCTGGCCGGCCCAGCCGATCGCGTTCTGATCGACGTTGAACAGACCGACCATCCCCACCGCGCCGGCGCTCTGAAGCAGCGCCGCCGTCGTGCCCTGGTACGCCGTCGTGTGCGTCGGAGCGATCGTACCGAGCTGCGAGAGATCCATCGTCAACGCACTGATGTTGCCCGCGGCCCCGTCCCCGAGGACGGTCACGCCGTTGGTCCCGAGCAGAGCCCCACCTTGGGTCTGAAACAGGGCCAACGCCGGTGTGGCGGCCGCCATGAGCAGCAGCAGCGCAACCGATACTGCGAATCCTTTGAACATTGTGCGAACTCCTTTTCTTGGTTCCTTCGATTGTCCTCACTTCACCGGAGACCTCGATCCGATCACGCCGCGGAGGTCCTGCCTCCACCGGCATCCGTGCGATCCGACCGAAACGACCCGGCACAGTGCAATGGGGAGCCCCGGGGCCCATAGCCCTGTCACGATCCAATGGTCGCTTCAGGGCTCCCCGCCCACGCATCGAGCGACACCGTCGTCCGACGGGTTCCTTCGATTACAGGGCCTTCTGCTGCTGAACCGTCTGCACCGTCATCGTGCCGCCCACCGAACCCTGCGCGCCGGGCTCGCCGTACAGGGTCGAGGTCTGCATACCCATGATGGTCGCGCTCTCGTTCATCTGTCCGGAGGCGTTGTTGGCGTTCTGGCCGGCGTTCAGCACGACCGTGTGCAGCGCGTCGCCGTAGCCGGCGCCGTTCGTCTTGCTCAGCAACTGGCCGACGTCAAGAGTCAGGCTCTGCGCCTGCAGTTTGGGACCGACGCCCTCGGCCACCGCCTGCTCCTGCTGGTTGCCGATGAGGAGCTCCTGGAGCACGGCCACGTTGCCGCAGTAGCCCCAAGCGGTCGCCGCTTCGCCGACCGACGCGAACAGGTTCTGGCTGGCCAGCGTCCCGCAGATGCCCGTGGCGCACTGCGAATTGTCAACGACCAGGTTCTGCTGCGAGCTGGCCTGCTGATCGCCCTGCAGAAGCTGCAGTGCATTGGTCAAACCGATTCCGGTGAACTGCTCGTGGAGCAACTGAGCGGAAGCGCCCGCGCCAATCACCAAGACGAACACCATCGAAGCTGCAATAACTTTCGACATTTTCAGACTCCTTCTATTCCGTGTTGTTCACTCCTTTTTGGACCGCCGACGACGTATCGGCGATCACAACACACGTGTACTGCCAATCCCCTTTGCCCGATCCGTGGGCCCATCACCTCCTTTCCCCCCCCGGGACTTCTCAACCCAGACTTCCTGTCCACACTGTTTCTCCGGAGACAATCATTCGCCACACCGTGGTCGATCGACTACGGAAACGCCATGCGATAGAGATCCTGGCTGACGTCCACTCCAGCCACTCGGTCCGGCGTCGTTTCCGGCGACGGGACATACTCATTGGCTGCCATCGTGGCCGCCTGCGTCGGAGCGGCCGCCACGGGCATCGCCCCGGCCTGCGGGGCCGTCCCATTCGGATTCGACACGGCGGCCGCCACCAGCGGACGCACTCGGATCCGGTCGTACAACGCCGCGGGAATCCGCCGGCGACCCAGCATCTCCGGGCAATACCGATAGCCCGTCGCGCTCATCACCGCTTCGCCCTTGCCCTCGGTCACGCCTTTCGTCCTTCCGCCCAGCAGACTCAGCGAGTAGTTCGTCTGACTGTACCCGCCGCCCCCGCTGAGGCTCGTCGTCGCGCCGACGGTCACGCCCTTCATTCCACCCGAGATCAGCAGGATGTCCACATCCCATGGCAGGGCCTCGGCGACCGCCGCGTTGTAGACCTGGTCCCAGTTGCGATCGTGGTCGCCTTCAAGGCTCATGCGCCCCACGTACGCGTAGCCTTCCTCTTCCAGCCGCAGCGGATCGATGTAGCTGTCGATGAAGACCAGAAGGGGCTTGCCATCGGGCCGACGGTCACGAATCAGCGAATTGGCGATGTCGAATCCCCGCCCGTGGTGCGACTTGTCCGGGCCGCCGAACAGCTTGCCGACCCCGTTGAGCACCCCGCCGAGCAGCTTGATCGGACCGGTATACGGCAGCGACCGAAGGATCCCGCGAACCTCGCGCATATCGTCTTCATTGGCCGGATCGAACACGCGCTCGTACACCCGGTCGTGCGAGGTCGGACCGTTGGGGAAGTATGCCTTGATCGTCCCCCAGCCGCCGTGGTTCCACATCGGCAGATACGGCGGATATGTCGTCAGCGGCGGAATCCGCGACTTGTAGTTTGAATTGGTCGTCGGGCTGAACAGGAGCACCGACGTCGAGCCGCTCGTCGCCCCCTCCGCGTACGATGACGCCGAACCGCCCCCCGCCCAGGCGACGGAATCCGAGGTCGCCGACGAAACGGCATTGCCGCCGCCGATCGCCTGCGTGTTCTGGATCTGAGTCGGATCGCTCTGGACCGTCGTGTTCATGAAGTAACTGCTGCCCGTAGCCTGGCCCGGCGCAGCCAGAGAGGTGAGCACAACGGCGGCAATCAATACGGCACTGAGTCTTTTCATCATCGTTCTCCTTAACCATCACCCTTCTATCCGTATTCGGCGCAAACCGTCGGGGCACCCTCTGGACATTCGAGAGCCAGGCCCTCGTGTTCCCCAGACGTCCTGCTTGCGCAACATTGAACCATCACCCTTCTGCGCGAGGCGGTCGCCTCGCGCCGTCACCGGCGAAACACCCTCCAAGCGTTTCTGCGAGTGTCACCAGCCGTCGCTCCCGTCGCCGCGCGTCCGCGCACCGGGGGCCGATCGGCCCGTCCCGAGGGTATCGCCCTCGCGACCATGTTCCAAGAGAAGCACCCTCCAAGCGTTTCCGCGAGTGTCATCTCCTCCACCCGGCTCGTCGCAACGGCCGGGGCCTGCCTGCGTTCAGATGCTCACCCCCTTCCCGCCGGTCCTTCAGGACGACGTGACGCGACCGTGACACGAACGGACGCGACGCCGCCGGACCCTTAGAACATTATCGGGATCGAAAAGCCGGCCTGCTGGCGCAACGCCAAACCACGGCGAGCGAGGATCGGGTCGTACGACCCTTGAGTGGGACGGGTTCCGGACCATCCTCCTACCGAAGGACATGCCGGCCGCTTTGAAATGAGCGGGGATAACAGTCCCTGTCCTTAGCACACGCACAGCATCCATGCTTCGTACCCTGTCAAACCCCGCACCGTTTGAACACAATACGAATGAGCTTACTGTTTCGAGTCAGTTTAGGCTTATGGGACGTTTTGTCAAGAACAAAATCCCACTTCCACCCTTTTTTCCAAACGAATCCATGCCGCCGTCACCCGTGACTCGTGTCCCGGCGGGTCGTGGGAGCGTAAATGCGTGAAGCGTGAAGCGTATCGCGTACGCCGCACACCAACTCAACCGCCGACCCTCGTCGCGCATCGTTCGTCCCTCGTCGCTCGTATCTCGTGAAGCGTCGCGCGTAGTGCGTAGGGTGTGCACCGCACACCTCTTCCCGCATCGCCCGACCGGCCGCGGGCAAATCACAAGTAGGATGGGCTTTGGCCCATGCGGAATTGAATGAGGGCAGAGTGGCAAGTTTCAATTGGCAAGTGGGAAGCTCCGCTCTCCAGCCTACAGCCTCCGGCCCGTGGAACCGAAAACTGCCAACTGGCAACTGACAACTGATGACCGGCAACCATCGTTCGCAGTGGGCTCGCAAGAGCCTCGCCCCGGCGACTGCACGCCGAACAGGCGGATCTCGCTCCAGCGGAACGGGCGTAGAATGGGCCTTGGCCCATGCGGGACTTTCCCTTCGTTCTTTTCACTCATTTTTTCGAAAAGGGCATCCACATCGGACGGCCAGCGTTCGCCGTAGGAACAGATAGGCGGGAGTACGTGGCATGGAGACCGAACGCGGAAGATGCCAGGGACGATGGGAGGCCGGAGAGTACACCGGCGGCCTCTCGCGACGCGGACACGTGCGCCGGTGCGCACAAAGCGATATACCGCAATGGTTTATCCACAAGCACGGGCTCCGCCCGCGCCGGCCCAAGGAGGTGCTGTATGGCCAATAGCCCGACGAAATGGCGATCCGGCCCAATCATCAATTCCAGGGCCTTTACCTTGATCGAACTGCTGGTGGTCATTGCGGTGATCGCGCTGCTGATGGCGATCCTGATCCCGGCCCTGCACCGGGCCCGCAACCAGGCCCGCACCGTGGCCTGCCAGTCCAACCTGCGCCAGTGGGCGATGACCCTGGCCGCCTACACCGAGGCCCATGAGGGGCGTTTTCCCTCCGACCCCACCGGCCACTCGGCCTTGTGGCTGTTGCGCGGGACATTCGTCGGTGCCAGCGACCCCAATGCAGACCGCGCGGCCCTTCACGGGTTCCACACAAAAGGCATCGCCCTGTGCCCGATGGCGACCCGACCCTCCGTCACCGGCACCCACGGGCGCTTCAGTGAGGTCTTCATCGCTTCCGGCGGAGTGCGAGGAGTGCGGATCGAGGGGTACGCCGGGTGGCCCACCGAGGCCTGGCAGGTGCTTACGCCGACCCCTCCCTTTATCGGCAGTTACGGATACAACCACGCTCTATTCCACGGGTTTCGAGCCGAGACCATCTTCGGCCCTGAGGGGCCTTTGGGGACTTTACCGAACCTGAACGTTTTCTCCATGCGAGAGCACACGAGCGTCCCCGTCATGCTCGATGCGACGGCGCCGGTGTCCAATCGGAGCATGACCGACCCCGGCGCGTTGACTCCAATGTGGCGCACAGGCATAGCTGGGGGCTTGAACATGTTCCTCGTGGACCGCCGCCATGGCCTGGCCGTCAACGGCATGTTCCTCGACTGGTCGGTGCGCAAGGTGGGACTGAAGGAACTCTGGACCCTAAAGTGGGCCTCCGACTTCGACCGGGCGAACCGCTGGACCAAGGCCGGCGGCGTCCGCCCCGAAGACTGGCCCAAATGGATGAAAGAGTGCAGGGACTATTGATGCGTATTTCGTGAAGCGCGAAGCGATTGGATGGAAGTGGACAGGATGAACTGTTGTGAGGATGCCATTGTGACCGGAAGGGCGCCGAGCCAACGACTTGGCCATCCCGAGCCCAGCAACCGCCCCGATCGTCATCCCGAGCGCAGTCGAGGGATCTGGCTGCGAATGGAGCGCACGTCCGGGCTATGGCCAGACCTTTCGACTTCGCTGCGCTTCGCTCAAGGTGACAGACGGGGACGTGGCTACGCTTTTACACTGATCGAACTGCTGGTGGTCATTGCGGTGATTGCGCTGCTGATGGCCATTCTGATCCCGGCGCTGCAGCGGGCCCGCAACCAGGCACGCAGCGTGGTCTGCCAGTCCAATCTGCGCCAGTGGGCGATGACCTTGGCCGCCTACACCGAGGCCCATGAGGGGCGTTTTCCCTCCGACCCCACCGGCCACTCGGCCTTGTGGCTGTTGCGCGGCACGTTCATCGGCGACACGGACCCCAATGCGGATCGGGGAGCCGTCCACGGGTTCCACACAAAGGGCATCGCCCTGTGCCCGATGGCGACCCGACCCTCCGTCACCGGCACCCACGGGCGCTTCAGTGAGATCTTCATCGCTTCCGGCGGAGTGCGAGGAGTGCGGATTGAGGGGTACCCCGGGTGGGTCAACGAGGCTTGGCAGGTCCATACGCCGAGTCCCCCGTTTTTCGGCAGTTACGGATACAACCACGCTCTATTCCACGGGTTTCGAGCCGAGACCATCTTCGGCCCTGAGGGGCCTTTGGGGACTTTACCGAACCTGAACGTTTTCTCCATGCGAGAGCACGCGAGCATCCCCGTCATGCTCGACGCGACGCAGCCGATCTCGGGCCGGGCCATGATTGAGCCCGGCGCATTGGTTCCAATGGTAGGCGTAAGCGGCGGCCCGGGCCTGGGAATGTTCCTCATGGACCGGCATGGCCTGGCCGTCAACGGGATGTTCCTCGACTGGTCGGTGCGCAAGGTGGGACTGAAGGAGCTCTATACCCTGAAGTGGGCCTCCGACTTCGACCGCGCCAACCGCTGGACCAAAGCCGGCGGCGTTCAGCCCGAAGATTGGCCCAAATGGATGAAAGAGTGCAGGGACTATTAGGTCGTCGCTCGTATCTCGTGGGCCTTCGGCGCGTGGGAGCGTAGATGCGCGACGTGAAGTGTCGTGCGCAAGAACGTAGCCTGGTCGGTTCACGTCCTTCTATCGATCCAGTAGGTCGGATGTCGGCGCAGATGCATGATCGCGACGACTACGACTTCCTGCGGTTGGTCTGCATATAGCACGGCGTAAGGAAAGCGATGAATCAGGCGGCGTCGAATGTCGCCTCTGACCTTGGGCCATCGGGTAGGGTGCCGGCCAATCTCATCCAGGGCGCTTTGCACCTTTCTGAGGAAATCCTGCCCCAAGCCGCCGGATTGCTGCTCATAAAAGAACGCGGCCTCCAGCATCTCATCTTCGGCAGGCAGCAGCAGGCGGAGCGTCTTCATTTGATTCTCTCATAGGCTTCAGCAAAGACCTCACTGGCCGCTCGCGCGGGAATGGTCCCTTCGCGATACGCGGCCAGACGCCGCTCGGCCTCATCGAGCCACAACCGCTCGATCTCCTGCTCCTCGCCCTGGTCCAGGCTCTCAATGAGGCATTTCGCCAGAAAGGCCCGCTCTTTGCTGCTGAGCTTCAGAGCGTCCGCTTGCACCTTCTCCAACGGCGACATATCAAAGCTCCTTGAAAACGTCTGCGATCAGACTGCCATCATTGCCGCATGCACTCTCCATTATACCGCCGGCGCATCGCCCGGAAAGCCGAAAGCCGGCGGGCCCTGGGAGCGTGATTTCGTGAAGCGTGAAGCGTCGCTCGTCGCGCGTATCTTGTGAAGCGTCGTGCGTAGGGTGTGCACCGCACACCTCTTCCCGCATCGCCCGACCGGCCGCGGGCAAATCACAAGTAGGATGGGCCTTGGCCCATGCGGAATTGAATGAGGGCAGAGTGGCAAGTTTCAATTGGCAAGTGGGAAGCTCCGCTCTCCAGCCTACAGCCTCCGGTCGGAACACGTATCTCGTATCTCGTCGGCCTCCGGCCCATGGAACCGAAGACTGCCAACTGGCAACTGATAACTGATGACCGGCAACCATCGTTCGCAGTGGGCTCGTAAGAGCCTCGCCCCGGCGAATGCACGCCGAACAGGCGTATCTCGCTCCAGCGGAACGGGCGTAGAATGGGCCTTGGCCCATGTGGGATCTTTTTTTGGTTTTTTCACTCATTTTTCTGAAAAAGGCATCCACATCGGGCGGGCGGCGTTCGCCATAGGAACAGATAGGCGGGAGTACGTGGCATGGAGACCGAACGCGGAAGATGCCAGGGACGATGGGAGGCCGGGGAGTACACCGGCGGCCTCTCGCGACGCGGACACGTGCGCCGGTGCGCACAAAGCGATATACCGCAATGGTTTATCCGGAGGGCACGGTCTGCGCCCGCGCCGGTGCGCCAAACGGCAATGGCCAAAGGGGGGATTCTCATGAACTGCCAATCGTTCGTCTGTATCATTGCGCTGATCTTCTTCTCGCTTCAGCCGGCCGGCGGCCTTGCGACGGACTCCGTTCCGGCCGGGCCCGTCGAGCGGACCATCCGGGCCGTCGAACGGTGCATCGACGCCGCCCCCGGCCCGTGGCCGGACGGCTGGCGGCGCGAGTACATCGACGCCATCCGCGAGGCAATCGCCGCCGACCCCAACGCCGTGCCCGGCGCGTGGCACCTGACGGCCCTGGAACGCGGGTTCGGACCTTATTGGCAGGCCATCGGCAAGGGTCCGGACCGGCCCTCCTTCGAGGTCCAGCGGGCCGAGATCCGCTGGTACGTCGAGCACCTCATGACGGTCGAAGGGCCCGACGAAGGCCGCACGCGCACCCTGCGCGAGCAATACGGCACGCTCTGGGCCCACGCCGCCGATTCGCTGCTCGCCCAGTTCCCCTTCCTCGATCCCAACGCGGTACAGGCCGCCAGGGCCGACCATCAGGCCCTCTGCGACGCCCGAATCGACGCCCCGCTCGTGCCGCTGTTCGCCCGAGGCCTCTCGGAAGAGCAGATCGGCCACGTTACCACGCGCTGGCACGACCTGCGATACGACCGCGTCGATTTCTGGCGCCAACTGGGCGGCAAGGCCATCATCACGATCGAGACCGATGAGGCCGCGCCTCTGCAAACCCACCCGCACTATCTCCTGACGCAGAGGAGCCTCGACCAATGGCTGGTGCACATCCAGGCCATGACGGTCGTGCCGCCGGAGCATTACCTCCAGGCCCTTCGCGACCGCAACGAGGCCCAACGCCGCCATCGCCAGGCCCTCTCGCAGGCCTGGGCCGACGAAAAACGCATCGAGCGCCAATACCACGGCCAGTTGCTCCAAACTGAGTACCTCAGCTTCCTCTTCGCCGCCCTGCTGGAGACCGCATCGGAGCGCGCCGTTCCCGCCCAAGGAGGTGATCCCCATGGCCACTAACCCGACAAAACCCCGAGCCGTCCCACTAATCAATCATCAATCATCCATATTCAATCCGAGGGCCTTCACCCTGATCGAGCTGCTGGTGGTCATTGCGGTGATCGCGCTGCTGATGGCGCTGCTGGTCCCGGCCCTGCGCGCCGCCCGCGAGCAGGCCCGCCGGGCCGTCTGCCTCTCCAACCTCCGCCAACTCACGACGGCTTGGCTCCTCTACGCTTACGAAAACGACGGTTGGCTCGTCACCGGCACAAGTGATGGTACTGGGGAATTTAAGGTGTCAGGTACTTTTTTCGCATTGGTCTCAGAGGTTTCAGAATGGCCTGCTCGAAGCGCCGGCGGCGGACAACTACCCCGCCCAGAGAGGTGATCCCAATGGCCACTAACCCGACAAAATACCGATCCGGCCCAATCATCAATCATCAATTAGCAATCATCAATTCCAGGGCCTTCACCCTGATCGAACTGCTGGTGGTGATCGCGGTGATCGCGCTGCTGATGGCGCTATTGGTCCCGGCCCTCCGCGCCGCCCGCGAGCAGGCCCGCCGGGCCGTCTGCCTGAGCAACCTCCGCCAACTCACACTCGCCTGGGTGACCTACGCGGAGGCATACGACGGGTGGTTGGTCGACGGGTTTGCGGGTGGCGAACAGCAAGTTTATGGACAGATACGCGAAAGCTGGCTGGGACAGGCCTTCCTTTCCGCAGACAACAGGTCACAGTTGCTGCAGGACCCCAAGAAGGGCCTGCTCTGGCCGTATCTGGGGAACGTCGACGTCTATCTCTGTCCGGCGGCTGCGCCCGCCCACCTCGTCACATACGAAATTATCTCGGCGGCGAATGCTTCGGACTTGAATGGGGTCTACACGCCTGCCGATGGGTATCTCCAGAGCATTGCGTCGGGAAAGCGCCCGCCCAATCGCGTCGGCAAGACGGTTCTCCGCCTGATGCGACTATCGGACATCATCAGCCCTGGCCCATCCGAGCGTCTGGTGTTTGTGGATGTGGGCCAATTCGTCAACACCGGATTCTTCGTTCCGTATTTCGGACCGCGATGGCACTGGATAGATCCTCCGCCGATCCACCATAGCGCCGGCGCTACGCTGGCATTCGCCGACGGACACGCCGAACATTGGAGGTGGAAGGGGCATGAGACCGTCAGCATACCCCGCGTATCGTACCCCGTAGCGCGTGACCTATTCAACGAAGCCCTCGATCAGTCCGCATGCACTCCTGAGACCGAAGATGGTCTCCGCGACTTACAGCGCATGCAGCGAGGCGCCTGGGGCCGACTGGGCTATTCGAATGACGGAGATGATTAGAGCGACCGTCCTCCGGATTGCTGGCATAAAGGAGGTGATGCCTATGATTTGAGATATGCTTCACCAGGAGAGGAGAAAGCATCCTGAGTGGAAGGAAATCAAGTGAGAGAAAGGAGTTCAATCATGGCAAGGAAGATGTGGTATATGTGCGTTGGTGCTGTGCTCGTTAGCTCGACGGCGGCTTTCGCGACCATTGTCCCGAGTGGTGGCTGGGATAACGAGGAATATGGATCAGGTCGAGCTACCGGCGGCCCCACCTGTACGAGCGCTGTGTGTATTACCAGCAACGGCACAGGCTGGGGCGGCGGTGAAGGATGGCAGTCGAAGGTGACAGACACGGCAGGGTCATTCACCTGGGAATACAACCTCTATGCCGTTGCGGGAGCGTGGTTGCGCCTTTGGAGCAGCGAGAGCTGTGAGGCGTACAGCTACGCGTCAGTCTCTGCCGACTGTACCCACGATGGCAACGGCTACTCCGCATCATATTTCAGCAGCGGCTCAGGTCATGGGGGGGAACTGCGCGGTGACGACGATGACGGTGGATGGCCGGGAGGCATCTATGACAGCGGTACAGACGAGTTTGAGGCATTTCAGGGCTGCAGTGCCAGCCACACCGCCCTGGCATATGCGTACACGCCATCGAATGCCAATTCGACCGCCACTGCTACCGCATACGCTGAGGCCTGGATCAACCTCTTCTGAGGATTCCGGGTGGCGGGAGCAGTGATAGGCCTTTGGAGAGGATAGGGACTCATGGCGCGAACCCAGCCATTTCGCATCTTGGCACTCGAAGGGACACGGAACCGTTCTGACGCATCGCGAGTGGGCTATGCGGCGTTCGCCATGCTGCCTATCCTCCTGTTACTCATTGTGGGTCTCGGCGCCTCTTGCGGTGCCGAGACCCACACAGAGAATCAGCAGGCGTTTGAGTTCACGTGCGACTTCTATCTGCCAATCGGGCGCTGCCGGCTTCACGGGCGGCTGGCGGGCGACGAGGCTCGACATCGGGTCGGTGTGTACTGGATCGAGCCGACGCCGCTTCGGGAGGGGACGCACTTCCTGCGTTATGGGGATTTCCTTTTCGCTGAGGACCTCGTCCAGTACAGGATCGACGGCATCTCGGAGAGGCAGAGTCTCGCCCTGTCCGGCGGTACGCCCCAAGCGCTGCTGCCGGAGAGTGCCTCGGCGACGACGGTGGTGCGCTGCGCCCTGGCGATCCTCGCGCGGATGAGAGACTCGCAGGGCCGGGCGGGTCCGCCGTTGGAGATCGGCGGATTCTTCGCCGGCGCTCGCGACCAGATGGACCATAGCCTGGAAGTTCTGCCCGACGAGGGCGTTCCGCCGGCGCAAGGGGTTTCCGACGTCCTTCTACTGAATGCGCTGCCCTACGGCAGGCACTACAGCAAGGCCCGCCAGGACGACGGCTCGGTCGTCTGGCGGGCGCAAAGGGCGATGGATGGGCGGCCCCTCTTTGCCGTCACCGTCGCGTCCCTGAACGCCGCCGGCCCAATCGACTGGCAGGAGGCGTTCGACCCGAACAGCCTGGGCCGATGGAGTTTGGTGCCCGAGGTGTATCACGCCTACTGGTCGTTCAGCCGGCGGTATTCGACGCTGGCCGATGGCGATGCCGACCGGACGGCAGCCGCTGCGCTATGGGATGAGATCGAGACGTATCTCGATGGCGCGACAGCACCGCTCGATGTGTCGGCCGCGATGGACCGCCTGCGCCTGCGCGCGGCCCTGATGACGGGCGAGCCGTCTCACGTCGGCCGGGCCACCGAAGCGATGGCGGCACGGCTGTGCCGCGACGAGACCGTCAGCCCTTACATCGCGCTGCTGGAATTGGCCCAGATTGCTTCGCAGATCGAGAAGGACTATCCCCGGCAGGTCGAGTCGTGGCTGCGCCCGCTGATCGCTCAGACGCTCGAACGGGCCGGCGACGATGCGGCCCGCCACCTGCAAAGACTCATGTCGCCCGTCGTCAACAACAAGTGGTTCGCCTACGGCCGCCTGGTGCTCGACGAGGCCCGTCGGCAGGGGCATACCCCCGCCGATGTTGTCGATGCGCTGGCTGAGAGGCTCGAAACGTCGCACATGGCCGACGGCCCGCTGCCGTTCGATGCGAACGAGGCGGCGCCGAGCGTGAAACTGTACCTGGCGCAGCTCGACGCCGATCCTCCGGTCGGCTCGCTGACGCTGGACGACGTCCGGCCGATCCTCGATGAAGGTCTGGCCGAGCAGTACACCCAAGCAGACGATCGAGCCAAAGACGCGGTCATCAGAGAAACGATCCGGACCCTTCGCCTGATCGTGGGAGAGGGGCCCTTCCGTGGCGACGCCGATGCGCTGATCGCGTCGATCAAACGGTTCTCGCGCATCTACCTCGGCGTGCGCAGGGTAGCCGAGCCGATGGACCGCGTCCTGGCGACCCTGCTGGCGCTGTCGTTCTGCGACGGATCGACGGACGAAGACCACGAGACGCTCTACGAGCAGTTCGCCGCACTCGCCGCCGACCTGGAGACCCGCGTCAATCGGCTGCTCGACGAGTATGAACTGACCGCCCTCGTCGGGCCCAACGACGTGGCCCAAACGTTCGCCGAGCAGCAGGCCATTTTTCGAAGCTACGCCGCCGATCCGCTGTGGCCGCCGTTCAAGTTCCCGCTGACGGCGACGGAGCGAACGCGCCTGAGCGGCAAGCTCAAGCTGCGTCTCGAACAGACCCGCCCGCTCTTCGACGAGATGTCGGACAAGGTCCGCTACGGGGGCGTCGATGAGCGGCTCAAGCGGAGGACCGTCTACGAGATCGCACGCGTCGCCGAACATCTGATGGTTGAGGCCGCTTTCCTTCGCAGGCCCGGGTATCCGGGCGTCTCGACGCAGTACCGAGGCGGGCACGGCTTCACCGCCGTGATCGACGGGCCGCTCTACGAGCAAGGCGACCGCGCCAGAGAGCGGTTCAAGGCGATGAAGTACTTTCACCTGGGCCATCGGCTCGAAGAGGTCGTCCGCGCCGAGCGCGACCTGGCCAAACCGCCCCGGCAGACGGACAGCGCGCAAGAAGATCCGGCGGGAGAGCACGGACCATAGGCGCCGGGCCACAAGCCGGGCGGTATTCGGGGGGGCCAGCTTACTCATTTCGGGGGGGCTTGGCGGGTTCGATTTCGTCGTGGCATCGGGGTTGGTGCTTGCTGGCTCGGGGGAAGCCGAAGGGCGGGCGGCCTGCGGCCGCGTTGTGCGCGAAGTGTGAAGCGTCCGGCGTCGGACGCCGTGCGGAGTTACGTCAGGCTGGAGGCTGGAGGTGGTGGATTCGGTATCTCGAGCCTGCGGTCTACGGGCTCGGGCCTGTCGTTCCATTCCGTCGGCCAGACGGCTTGGTGGGCGGTGCCCACCCTACGGGATATGCCCCATCGACTTCGCTCGGGGCAGGTTCTTACGAGCGCATGAGAACGGCGGCGCGGGTCGCGAGGGGCCTGCGCCGCCGGAGCGAATCGTGATGCGTGTCGGTCGGGATCGCTACTGGATTTCGACGATGGAGTTGAGTTCGCCGTAGGGGTTCAGCTCGGTGCGTTCGTTGTAGGGGTCCTGCTGCCACTGGCCGTCGACGACGAGGCGGTAGCGGTAGGTGCCGTGGGGCAGCTTGAGCTTGGCCTGCCAGACGCCGCTGTCGCCGACGCGTTCCATGCACGTGGTGGCCGGCTGCCAGTTGTTGAAGTCGCCGGCGATCTGGACGCTGGATGCCCTGGGGTAGAGCGTGACGAAGACGAGGGCGTCGCGGATCTGGCTGACGCCGTAGTAGTCCGACAGCTTCGCGTCGAGCGCCGGCACAACCTCGTTGAACGACTCGGCGGGCGCCTCGACAGTCGCGCCGGCCGAAGCCGGAAGCGCGATGGCCTCTTCTTCGAGTTCCAGCGTCTCGACCATGGGGGCGGTCGCCGGCTCGATCGTTGCCGGGCTCACCTGCGGCTCCGGCTGGACCGACGGCGCTGACGCCGGCTGAGGTGCCGACAGCGGCGGCGACTGCGTCGTCCGAAGCAGCTCCGTCGCGCTGGCCCCGATCGATTCGAGCTGGTCGGCCAGCGTGTCCACCAGACGCTTGCTCTTCGTCACCGAACGTTCCTCGACTCCGATCAGTTCCTGCGCCAGCGACCGGAAATCCTGCTGCCCCTTGCTCGCCGGATCGTACTCGTTGATCGGCTGCCCGAAGCTCGACGCTTCTTTGATGCGGGTATTGAAGTTAATAACTGTCTTGAACATCCGGTCTGAGAAATGGGATCGCAGTTCGGCGAGGATCTCGCGGGCCATCTTGGTGCGGATGTCGTACATGCTGGCGAGGACGCGGACGGAGACCTGCTGCTGGCACCGTTTGCAGAGGATGCTGAGCGTTTCGAGCTGCTTGCTGAGCCCGTGCAGCGCGAAGTAGCCGGTCTCGACGGGCACGACCACGTCGGTGGCCGCCCGCAGCGCGTTGAACGTCAGCAGGCTCACCGCCGGCGGGCAGTCGATCACCACGAAATCATAGTCGCCCGTCACCCCGTCGAGCACCTTCTTCAGGCAGCACTCGCGCTCGGGAATTCCGGCCATCTGCTGCTCGAACGCCGACAGGTCGATGCTCGCCGGCGCCAGCTCCAGCCGCTCGCCGATCTGCCAGAGGATCTCGGTCAATCGCATCGGCTCGCTGCGGCTCTCGCTGATCAGCACGTCGTAAATGCTCTGCTCGATCTGCTCCTCCGGCACCGCCAACCCCACCGCACAGTGCGACTGCGGGTCCATATCCACCAGCAGCACCTTCTTGTCCAGCGACGCCAAGGCACTGGCCAGGTTGATCGACACCGTCGTCTTGCCGCAACCGCCCTTCTGATTGACCACCGCAATCGTTCTCATCTCTGTCTCCGTCTCTCACCTTCGATATTGTCGTCCATGACCCGAGGGTTGCGGCGACACGCCTTCAGAAACCCGCTTAATAGCATTGATGGGCCGGATAATAACGCATATTCTTTCATCGGCAAGGGTTTCCTCAAAACTTTACCCTTTTATGGGACCGGCCCATAAAAAGACCCGCCAACTTCACAATCCACCCCCTTTATCGGCACTGATAATCCCGTTTTTCGCCCCGCCCTGCCGCCCGCCGCGCCGGCGTCGCACGCCAAAGCGCCCCAAGCGCCCGGCCCGCCGCCACGCCGCACACGACGTTAAGACTCTTATTATTATAGGACGCCCACGCCCACCCAACACCTGCGGCCCGCAAGCCCACCGGCCCGCGAATTCCCTGTTGCGTGTGGTCCCATCCCACCTCCGCCGCCATCATACGACACCCCCCAACCCAACGTCAACCCCCTCCTCGCCAGGGAAAATCCCCTGTGCCCCCGCACCACAATCGATCCCGCCAAGCCACTTGGCATGCCGCGCAGCCGCGAGGCCCTTCGCTACGGGATTTGCCGTTGAATATCAGCGTCTTCCATGCCATACTGCTCGCGGGAAGCCAATACGACTCAGGCTTGGGTGCGTCCCAGGCAAGATACCATCGCGGGAGGCTGCGTGCCTTCCGCATGTCTTTGCACCGCCCGCGATCGTCGTGCGGCATGCGACCCGCTGATTGCTTACAGGAATTCTCGTACGAGAAATCTATCGTACGATAGATTGTGTAAGGTATGGAAAGCGGGCGCAAGCGGTGTGATCAGGCTCACCCTCCTGGGATGGTCAAATCGCGCTTGGCCACTGAGAGCAGATTGGCTGCGCCCCACGTCGATTCCGCATGCCGTTCAGCATCGTCAGGACGTCTCTAACAACACTGTCGGCTATTCCAGCCTCTCTGACGATGAGTTTGGTGGCCTCAATGGATGCCAGTTCCTTGTCGCCTTCCGCAATGTGGCGCAGGATACTATGGTATTCTTTGCGGGGAATCGCCCTCTCCCCGGCAAAGACGAGGGCTTGCTTCAGTACCTTGGGTTCCACCTTCATCAGCCCATTTCCGTAGTGCCGTGCCGCAAGTTCGAGCGAGAATTGCCCGAAAAAGGAGAGAAGTGAGAGTTGAATCCATTTCCGTTTTGCCTCTGCAGTCTCTCTGAAGGAGATCGCATGAAGAGCATTTGTACACCTGTATCCGTCTGGGTTTAGAATCATGTATGGAAAAGTAGACACCCTGTACGTGAAGAACGCATCAGGGACTCTGCCCGGTTGGACATCGTACCATGCTCTAGACCGGCCCTCACGCCTGTGGCAATGGCTACGCTTGTGGAGGCTTCGTCTGACTCCTCGCGACACGTATTTCTCTCTCTTCGCGGTCATTCTGTTGAATTGGATGAGTTTCTTGTCGGGTGTCTTGCCAGCAAGAACTTGCCCTAGGTCTTCGACCGTCGTAAGGATAGGTACCATAGCCTTGTCAGAGAAGCCAAAACTGATTGCTTCTTCGTTGCGGAGTATGAAGTAGTCGTTTGCGCCAGTAACGATGCCAATGCTGATATCGGCGTGTTCCTCGAGCGGGACAAAGCCAGCCGCCCCGAGTTTCTCAAGGATTCCCACCGACCGGGCGTCTGCGCTGGCCAAAACGTTGGAAGAACTCCATGCTTCCAGCGGCAGATGCCGAAACGCAACGTGTCCGGAACAAGTATCTGAGTGCGCAATCTGAACGGTCGCGGCTTGTCTGCCATATTCCCTGAGCCAGACGAGGCATACGCGTTTGACAGTATCTGGGAAATGCGCTCCCTCCAGGACAAGTACCTCAATCTGGCCAAAACTGTCCGCAAGCCACTCTCTCACTCTCTGCGCATATTCTGCTTCCAGGAATGACCAGGGCAATACGGCCGCTATGGCCCCATCCTCGCGAAGGTGCCTCACGCACTTCAGCAAGAAGTAGCCCCAGAGATCAAGATTACGGGAAAAGCCAAGGGACTCTGCATGGTCCGCGTGATACTTGCTCCTGGCTTCAAGAGGGATCTTCGCGCTCTGCACGTACGGAGGATTAGTCAAAATCAAATCGTGCTTCTCTTTTACCTCCACGCTAAAGAAATCCGAGTGAATGAACTGAATCTGTGGATCGATCTCTTCAGGCGCGAACCTATCGTACCCTAGGAGTCGAGGCCTTCGCAGACCGGGAGAATGCTCGGCACATTCCAGAGCCGCCCGCAGCAGTGACCCATTACCACAGGCTGGATCGAGGATGGAGATTCCATGAGTGATATTACTTCGGCTCGCAAGCAGTCTCGCCAGCGGACGAGGCGTGTAGAAGATGCCGTTACTTCTGATTCGCGTGTTCTCTTCAGCAGGCATATAGCTTCTCGGAGAATATGACGCCATCTTTTCCGGCCAACTGAGCACAACGTTGGAAGAACGGTACCAGGACTGCGTCTTCGTTCATGCGAACAAGATTGAGCCAACATCGTTCTGCCTTGATGAACTCAGTGTCGTCCGTCGGGAACTCATAGAAGAGACTATTAATAAGCAGGCCGAGTGTCACGGGCATGCAGAAGATGCGAGGTTCACGGATTTTTGGGAGTAGGGGCTCGATATGCTTGTCCTCCATGCCATATTGCCTGACAGCTGGCGGCAGTTCACCTGCGTACTGAAGGTGGAATCTTGGATGGCGCAACCTGGTTGATTTCTTATCGGTTTTAGCACTAACGTAGTCAAAGTGGAACTTCCTGAGAATCCTGACGGGAGAATCGCACCCTTCCGCTAGGCATACGTAGTATGACATTTCAGATACGACATCATCCTTGTCGTTCTTGCTCACAGTTCCGCCGACGAAAATCCGACACGCCATATTCATGTAAGGAATATCCCAATGCGTGCAGAAGCTAAAACCATGCGTGTGCCGAATCGACAGTGATTTGCAGGCATCGCTTGCCATGTGTGCAAAGGACCTGCGGAGCGCAAGTCTATCGCGCAGCAGGGTGATGGTCTTGCGCTCAAGGGCAATGAACTCGGCATAAGTCGGAAGTATCGTTTCCATGCCAAAATCAGGCCATCATGCGGATTTCTTCAAACATCGGCTCGTACCGGTAACGCGGATGCGCTACCGTACACCGCAAGTGCATCTGCTTGAGGGCAGCGTTTTCCGAGTCATCTGTATACGCAATCGTCTCAGGCCACGCTTCGTGGCATTTGTAGCATTCACTGCGATCGCTGTCTGTCACTTTTGCAACCACGTTCCCCACGTTCTGCGTACTCCGGCATGTGGCATCCGCAGCCTTGCACTTGGCATAGATTGACTTGTAGAGCTCAGCCTTCCACCAGCGCGGATCTTCTGGATTGTTAAAAATGCCGGTATACTGAGCCCCCTCGAAGTGCTTAAGGTATTTCGCAATCGCTTGTCGCTTGATCCCTGCAAAGGTGGCTACCCAGTTCTTATCATAAAGGAAGCCGGGCAGGCCATAACACTTTCTGCGAAACCACCGATAGGCTCTATTGGGATACCCTGGCTTGTCAAAGCCGGTTTTCACATCGTGAGGCAGACAAGACTTTACCCGTTCAGCCTCCTCTTGTGGGCATTTCAGAAGAGATAGCCAACCCTCGACATCTTTCACGCCTGCGCACTTGTTGAAGCCCTCTATGACCAGCGGTAGGTACCCTGTGTACATGCCGAATTCAGTGTAGTCTATCAGCTCATCGTATACATACGTTTCAACATCCACGTCCTTCAGATTCTTGGCCGCCGTGATTCCGAAAACTGGGCGCCCCGGCCATGTCTCCCTGAAGAACCCCACCAGCGTCGACCCAAGTCTTGCCCACTCAGCCGACTTGGTGTCGTTCAGAACGTGATCAATGATAACAAGCCCTGGCTTCGGAGACCTTCTAATGTGCAGCAACTCCTGTTCGACGTCCTTTCCCTTGAGCGAGACGAACGCAACGTCTATTCTTGCATCACTTCCGAGTTGCCTGGCTCGTTTCCGTCTGTCCGGATTATCATCTATCCAGAGGATTCCTCCACTCCGTTTCATGGCAGGAGTATCTCCAAATTAGTGCGCCACTTTCCCTTCGCCGGCCTAAAGCACACTTCCCCGCACCGGGATTGGACAATCTCGCGTACTATGCTCAAGCCCAACCCACTGCCCGTCCCGACAATGTACTCGTCCTCGGGATTCATTCTCTTCTTGAGTGACGGATACAGGGTCCCCTCTGGGTCGGCAACAAACGGTACGAACAAATCTTCGCTGCGTTCTGGTTTGACACCTACCCCGGTGTCGAAGACGTTGAGTCTCGTTCCGCCAGCAACCTTCTCCGCTGCAAGGAATATCTCCTTCGTGCCCCCTTTGGCAATGACAGCCTTGATCGCATTCGACAGGACATTCAGCAGAATGGAGTACACTTCTGCCTCCAAGATCTTGCCCGTCTTAAGGGATTCTGCCACACCCGTCGCATCTACAGAAATCTCGTATCGATCGGTCACGAGTTTGTAACACCCGATTGCTTTCTCAACTCGGTCTCTCAAAGCGAGTTCCCGCACCTTTGCGGTCTTGCTGTCCACCGAGATCAACGACGTCATCTCCAGTAGATCCACGAACCGGTGCTTGCTATCGAGGATTTCCTGACGGATTCTCTTAACCTTCTCCTTTGCCGATCCAGACAAGGCTCTTGCAAGCGAATCCAAGGTCACCCCATAGTGATCCAAGTCACCAAGAAGGCTCTTCACGTCGTGGGCAAAGATCAACAACAGCGAAGAGGTAGAGGCGACAAGTCTAAGATGTCGCAACTCCTCTCCAGTCGCTTTTTCGCTTTGCAGTATCGCATCAGCCGCCTTTGTAAGGGCTCGGCCCATCTGCCGCTTCTCCAGCGGCAGTCTCTGCGTTAGATTCGACAACTCCTCCTTGATATACACAGCAGCGGTCTTTATGACCCTCTGCGGTTCCGCCTGGACCTTCGCTGCTTTCTCGAACTCCTTCCTCGCCGCCTGCGCCTTTTCTCGTTCGACCAGTCTGAGATAGTAGTCGCGATATATAGTCGTCCAGTCTATCGCAAACCGCACCGCTTTGCGCAGCACACTGATACCTCTCTCGCCAACAAAGCCTTCACGATTAGCCTTCATCTCGAAAAGGCCTGGATCAGGCGATGCGACCTCAACGCTGCCCACATAACTCTGGCTTGAGAGCATGTTCAGCAGTTCTCGACCCGACTCAACTCCCTCCAGCTTCCGCGCGAATTTCCTGAGTACGTCAAATTCTGTGGTTCCCAGGCGGCGGCCCCTGTCCCTGTCGATGTGCAGCCAGTCGTTTCCAGGTGCCCCAAATGGATACACTCTAAAACCATGCTGGCGCACAAAGACACCGCCCCAGTCGGGGAGGATCTTCTGCAAGTTGCCAAGCGAAAGGACCCGCGTATTCCTCAACTGTTCCTTGCTGTACGTTGGCAATATGGCAATCTCCGCTGTGGTCCCGCCGAGTGCTGGATAGGCCTCTCGGAGGGTGTAATTCCGCCTGCCAATCTTCTTCGCCTCAAGCGAGCACTCAAGGGTCCCATCGTCTGCCACGGCTATTCTTAGTGTCCCCCATCCGGCCTGCATAAGCTGCTCGCGCGGATTCGCGATCAAGTCATCCTCAAGACCCGGCGCGCCCAGCTTGATGTTGAATCCCGGGTCCTCCTCGAACCCGGGCCGTTTGACGCCCCGATTCGCAACCAGAACCACCATCTGCCTTTTCAGTGTATTCCAGCTTCGCCTATTCCACTCCTCGTAACTGCCCCCTGTAATGACCAGCTTCGTCCCTGTCTGCCTGCCCTCTGACGGCGCGACCTCGCCAGGGCATGTGATCTTCGTCACATCCGTCCCCGGCACGTAGTCCTTCCAGTCGAAGGTCACGTGCGTCGTCTCGTCTATCCCCTTGGCGTCCCGTCCGGTCGTCTCAAGCTCCAACTTCGTGCCCAATCGGCGACAACTGAAACGTCCGATACCTTTCGAACCGGTCTTCGGCCGCCCGTATCGGGGCGAGACTTGGTTGCCCACCTTGTTTGTGGTGGCAATCCGCATCCAGTAGGCCTTTACGTCCTCAAATGTCATGCCGCTGCCATTATCGGATACTGTGATAACCGATTTGCCGTCCTCGGCGGGAGCGACAATTACCAGGACTTCGGTAGCATCTGCGTCGTAGGCGTTCTTGACGAGCTCTGCGAGCGCGAGATGGACCGTCTCGACCAAGCGCTCTCCAAGCTCAGATAGTAGCGCACTATCAACAACAAAGCTCAGTTCCGCCATAGCAACGCCCAATCCGTCTGAGATACCGCTTCGAAACACGTCTGTCCTGCAGGGTACCCATGCGTCACCCATGCGTCAAGCGGCTGCGAACCCTGCACGTGTCATAGGTCAATGCTCTGCGTGGGCTCGTCTTCATCTCATAGCAATGCTCGCTCCTCCAGCCCGCAGGCTGGAGCTTTCTTCATCCGATATCGGCACGAAAGCCATGCACGGCCAGAAAAAAACCCATCGGGCCTCCGCTGGCGGTGCCCGGGGCGGTGCCGGGGTAGGGGCGAATGATTATTCGCCCGTACCATCGGGAAAGTTGAGGCGGGCGAAGGGGCCGAAGAGTTCGCGGGCCTTTCGGTCGTAGGCCTTGGCGGCTTCGATCTCGTCGTCGAAGCAGCCGAGGTAGTAGCGTTTGCCCTTGCAGGTGATCTCGGCGACCCACTTGTTGCGTCGCGTCTCCCAACGGACGCCCTTGTACTGGGATCGTCCGCCGCGAGGGCGGGTGTTGCAGAGGTTCTGCTGGCGGGTGCAGACGCGCATGTTTCGTCGGCAGTTGTGCAGGCCGGAGCCGTCGATGTGATCGACGACCATATCGTCCGGCGGCTGCATGATCTCGCGGTGCATCAGGATGGCCTTGCCCTTGTGGTTGCGGACGGCGTAGACCTTGCCGCCGGACATCTGAGCGGTCCATTTGTACTGGCTGAGCCAGTCGTAGTCGCTCGCGTCGACGACGGCGAACAGGCCCTTGGTCAGCGGGATGTAGCGGACCTCGTCGTCGGCCGGGTCGGGCACGGCGGTCCAGACGGGCTTGCGGCGTTTGCGGCGGTAGTTCGGGCAGGGATCGGAGACCGTCACCTCGCGCAGGTGGCCGGGACACTCGGCACAATTGCCGCAGATCAGGCTGGGAAAGCAACTGCCCAGCGGGGGGATCATACAGTGGTTGGCGACGCGGTGGGCATAGGCACAGGTGTGGCAGCTTCGCATGGCAGGTTCCTTCGGCGTTTCTCGCGCGCCGTGGATTGGGGCGAATGATGATTCGCCCCTACGGCGTGCAGGTCCGGAGTCGGTTCCGGGCGGCCGCCCGGGCCGCCCACGGTACCACCTTGCCCTGCTGGGCGAGAAACGCCTCGCTGCTGCGAAGCATGTTCAATTTACCATATTCCCGACGAAACGTCAACAGGAAAAGCGAAAGAAGTGCGAAGTTTCAAGTGTGAAGTGGGCGGGCCGCCGGGCCGCACGGGGGCCGGCCCGGCGATGCCGCACGTCTGATGAGGCGAACGGATGCTCAGCCTTTGATCTGGACCTTGACGGCCTTGGTCTTGGCGGCCTTGGGCAGCGTGATGTTGAGCACGCCGTCCTTGCAGGTCGCCTCGACCCTGGCGGTGTCCACCTCGGCGGGCAGCGTCACGTCGCGCCGGAAGGAGCCATAACTGCTCTCGGAGTAGTAGTAGCCCTTGTCCTTCTCCTCGCGGGTCTCCTTCTTCTCGCCGGAGATGATCAGCGTGTTGTTGTAGACGCTGATGTCCACGTCGTCGGCCTTGCAGCCGGGCACCTCGGCACGGACCAGGATCGCGTCGTCCTTCTCGGCCACGTCGATCGCCGGCCAGGCCTTGTAGCCGCCGAACGGCCGGTCCAGGCCGCGGAAGAAGCCGTCGAACAGATCGTCCATCTCGTTGTGCAGTCTTGCCAATTCGCCTCGGTTCCGTCGGTTCAACGATAGCAGTGCCATAGTCATACCTCCTTTCGAATCTCTTGACCACGACTTGTGTCGTTGTTCCACATTCCCATGTATTTCTTGTCCACTATATGTGTATGCAAACTCCGTGCCAGACTGCCCCGGCGGCGGCAGAGGCCCGATTCTGGGCTTTCTGTCGGGATTTCGGCCCGGGCGGCGACTGTCAATTTGGCACTCGCCCGACCGCGAACGGCAGCGGAAAAGATGGTGTTCGCGTCATGTCCCGTGGCGTATAATCGCGGCGAATGGACATAGGATTGAGGTGCAATGGTGGGCAAACTTCTGGAAAGCAACGTGGCGATTGTGACCGGGGCCAGTCGCGGGATTGGCCGGGCCATCGCTGTGGCGCTGGGCGGCGAAGGGGCGACGGTGGTTCTGTCGGCCCGGGCCGAGGCGGACCTGGCGCGGACGGCCTCGCTCGTTCGGGCGGCGGGCGGTGCGGCCCAAATCGTCCCGGCGGAACTGGCCGACGAGCAGGCGATCAGGAACGTCGTCGCGAGAACGGCCGAGCAGTTCGGGCGGCTCGATGTCCTGGTCAACAATGCGGGCATCACGCATTCGGCGCCGCTGGAGCAGACGCGGACGGCGGATCTGGACCGCTGCTGGGCGGTGAACGCGCGGGCGCCGTTCCTGCTGTGCCGCGAGGCGTTGCCGCTGCTGAAGCGGGCCGAACGGGCGACCATCGTCAATATCTCGTCGGTCGTCGGGGTCAAAGGCTATCCGCTCCAGAGCGCCTACACCGCCTCGAAGCACGCCCTTCGCGGGATGAGCATTGCGCTGGCGGAGGAGCTTCGCGGCTCGGCGGTCCGGGTGCATGTGATCTGTCCCGGCGGCGTGGACACGGAGATGGTCGGCCGCGTGCGTCCCGACATCGACAAGGGCGATCTGATCGGCCCCGGCGAGATTGCCGAGCTGGTGCTCTACCTTGTGACGCACCGGGGCAACGCGGTCGTCGACGAACTGCACATCCGCCGGGCGACGGCCTCGCCCTGGTTCGGTTGAGGGGACAGGATCATGGTGGACGAAGGAGCGCCGATGGCGGCCGGGAATGATGTCGCGACGTGGCGCTCGGGTGGCAGCGGTATTCGGCGGGAAAGGCAGGCGTGATGCGAGCGGTCATTCAGCGAGTGCTGCAAGCGGAGGTGACGGTCCAGAATGACGGCGTCGGTCGGATCGGGCCGGGGTTGCTGGTCTATCTGGGCGTCGGCAAGGACGATTGCGACGCGGACGCGGAGTTCATGGCCGACAAGCTCGTGAACCTGCGGATCTTTGCAGACGAGGCGGGCAAGATGAATCGCAGCGTGATCGACGTGGGCGGTCAGGTCCTCTTGATCAGCAACTTCACGCTGCAGGGCGACTGTCGCAAAGGCCGCCGGCCGGGGTTCGACGCGGCCGGACCGCCGCAGATCGCCGAGCCGCTCTACGAGAAGGTCGCCGCCCTGATCGCCCAACAGGGCGTCGGCGTGCAGACCGGCTCGTTCGGCGCCCACATGCACGTCAGCAGCGTCAACGACGGGCCCGTTACCTTCCTGCTCGACAGCACGCGCCTGTTCTGATGGTGCGCCTGGACAACAACCGAAACCGCCTGAGAGGTACCCTGATGCATTTGAGCCGTATCGTCTTTCATCCGGACACATACCCCACCCGAGAGCACTATCCGTTCAATCTCGACATCTTCCATCGAACCGCAGAGATCGTCCTCGATCGCCCCGTGACGATGTTCGTCGGCGAGAACGGCACGGGCAAATCGACGCTGCTCGAAGCGGTGGCGCGCAAGGCCGGCATCCACATCTGGCAGGATTACGGCCGGACACGATTCCAGTACAATCCCTATGAGAATAAGTTCCATCGGTGCATCTCGGTGGAATGGGCCGCCGATCGCGTGCCCGGGTCGTTCTTCGGATCGTCGGTGTTCCATGACTTCGCCCGCATCCTCGATGAATGGGCGGCCGCCGACCCGGCCCTGCTCGAATACTTCGGCGGCAAGTCGCTGCTGACCCAGTCGCACGGCCAGTCGATCATGTCGTTCTTCAAGGCCCGCTACGAGATCAAGGGGCTCTATCTGATGGACGAGCCGGAGACGGCGCTGTCGCCCGCGACGCAGATCGCGCTGCTGAAGCTGCTCGCCCGCATGGCGGCCGCCGGACACGCGCAGTTCATCATCGCCACGCACTCGCCCATCCTGCTGGCCTGCCCCGGCGCGGCGATCTACAGCTTCGACGAGATTCCCATCCAGCCGATCGCATATGAACAGACGCCGCACTATCAGACGTATAAGGACTTCATGAACGATCCGCACAAGTACTGCGACGATCACCAATGAGGCCCCTGGAGGATATCATGACCGCAAGGCGACACGATTTCAGAATACCGATGATCTCGTTGGCCGTCTGCCTGTCCCTGGCGTCTCTGTGCTGGGCGGCCGGAGACAAGGGTTTGGAGCGGATTCGCGTCAGCGACGATGGGAGGCATTTCGTCGGCGCCGAATCCGGCCGGCGATTCATCGCCTGGGGCGTCAATTACGATCATGACGATGACGGGCGCCTGCTCGAAGACTATTGGCAAAACGAATGGCCGACCGTCGTGGAGGACTTCGGCGAGATCAAGGCGCTCGGCGCCAACGTCGTGCGGATTCACTTGCAGCTTGGCCGATTCATGAAGACGCCGCAGGAACCCAACGAGGCATCGCTGACGCGCCTGGCCGACCTCGTGAAGCTGGCCGAGCGGACGGGGCTCTATCTCAACATCACCGGCCTGGGCTGCTACCACAAGCAGGATGTGCCCGCCTGGTACAACGCGATGAACGAGGCGCAGCGATGGGACGTCCAGGCGCAATTCTGGGAGGCGGTCGCCAAGACCTGCGCGCACAGCGACGCGATCTTCTGCTATGACCTGATGAACGAGCCCATCCTGCCCGGCGGCGACAAGGTCGAGACCGACTGGCTGGCGGGCGACTTCGCGGGCAAGCATTTCGTCCAGCGAATCGCGCTCGATCTGGGCGGACGCAGCCGGCAAGAGGTGGCCAGGGCCTGGGTCGATGCGCTCGTTGCCGCCATCCGCAAGCACGATGCCCGAAGCATGGTCACGGTGGGCGTGATCCCGTGGGCGATGACCTGGCCGAAGGCCAAGCCCCTCTTCTATTCCAAAGAGGTCAGTGAGAACCTGGATTTTGTCAGCGTGCATTTCTATCCCGAGCGAGATGAAATCGACAAGGCCCTGAAGGCGCTGGCGGTCTACGACGTCGGCAAGCCTCTGGTGATCGAGGAGATGTTCCCCCTTCGTTGCAGCCTCAACGAGATGGACGCCTTCATCGACGGCTCACGGCAGATCGCTGACGGCTACATCAGCTTCTACTGGGGCAAGACCGCCGAGGAATACAGCCGCGAGCCCCACGACATCAAAGCCATGCTCCTCCGCGGCTGGCTCGAATACTTCCAAACCAAAGCCACCGCAATCCTGAGTACCAGCTGCAGGTGATGTGTCACCCTGTGGGTGTATCCTGAGGAAATTATCTCATTTTGCTTGCATCATTCTGTTGACTCTTGTGACTGTTTGTGCCACAAATAGGGTCAATGGGAGCATGTGCGGAGCCGGAGTTGCATCAGAGGTATCTTGCCGGCTCGGGTGTGTTTTGTACTATGGGGAGCGCAGGATGCTGCCCGTCGGCGTTGAGAGGCTATGTGGAGGTTTCGCACCAGAGGATACAAGATAATTGGCCGCTTTGATCAGGTGGCACTCTAGCCTGTTTCATTTCGTTCCGACGTTTCGTATAGACAATGGCTCGATGAGCCAAGCATTTGCGGTCGGTGCCTTAAATGGATAGGAGAGAAAACAATGCCCAAATTCAGAACATTCATGTCTCCTGTGTATTTCCGGACCCCTCTCCAGATTCGCCAACTTCAGCCCTTGCCGGAAACAGCTGCAGATGATGCTACACAGAAGTGTTTGTTTGATGATCTCCTTGGCGGCGGCATAGAAATACCGAAGATGGTACTGGAGACCTCTGCTGTGGACAGGAAGTCGGGGTATGGCGCTCCGGCTCTCTTCATGCTCATCACAGGTCGTCCTGGATCTGGAAAATCTACGTTTGCACTTGAGTTGTGCTATCGGATGGCAACTCAAAGCCAGCGCGACCCAGAGCTCAAAACATACGGCCTCTCAGATCAGATGCTATCAAGCATATACTACTCCGCGGAAACCAACACTGCGGATCTTGTTCACCAAGCAGAGTCTTTTGGCTGGCAAACAGATTCATTTGCTGCGCTTGAGGGCATCTGTCAACCAGACAAGGTCCACATCCTCGGACGGAGTAGGTTTCCCACGGTATCGACGGGCGAACCGGAGGAGTATTTTCACCAGATAATGGAGGGTTGGCGCAAACTTGATGCGTGTCCGC
The DNA here is from genome assembly GCA_001603075.1 of Phycisphaerales bacterium Planc_01. Lineage (GTDB taxonomy): Bacteria > Planctomycetota > Phycisphaerae > Sedimentisphaerales > Anaerobacaceae > Anaerobaca. The sequence continues at coordinate 37,982 of LVBB01000122.1, forward strand.
ACATTGTTGTGTTCGATAGCCTCAACGTGTTGCCTACCAAGTGGGATGCCAAGGAAGTTATGGAGGAACTCTTGAAGACCTGTAGACGTGGCCCTCTGGTCTTCATTGCGGTCCTGGATTCGCACTATACCACACCTGAATTCGACCGCTGGAGTCACGAGGCCGACTTGGTCGTCGATCTGTCATACAAAGACGAAGAGGATTATCTTGTACGGAAGATCCAGATCGTCAAAGCAAGGTATCAAGATCATGCGGATGGCATTCACCGACTGAAGATCAATCCAAAGCCCTCAGAGAGCGAAGATGTAAAGCACCCCATGTCACCACTGATAAAGGAAGGTGGGATATTTGTATTTCCCTCAATACACCGTGCACTATCGCGAGCCCGGCGCCGATCAAGCGAAAAGCATCCTCGCTTTGCGCGTCCTATCGAGAGTCCTTTTGCTGCTCTGAATGAGGTTATACACAGAGGAGGGTTTCCAGAAGGTGCATCTACAGCAATTGTTGGGTCGCGTGGGGGCATGAAGAGTCATTTGGCCTACTACACAATGCTGAAGTTTCTAGAGGAGCATCCTGATGAACGGGCACTTCTCATCTCCTTGAGGGACGAGGAATGTGCGGCCAGACATACACTTAACGAGATCTTTTCGAATCAGTTGAATGAACAGGGCAAACCTTGGGCTGGCGGGATGAACACCGGTGCCGCCGATAGGAAGCTCGGAAGGTACATTGACAAAGACAGGCTTGAGATTCTGTTCTTCTGGCCAGGCTACATTTCGCCCGAGGAGTTTATGCACCTTGTCCAAGTGGCGGTGGACAGAAAGACCAAGGGAACGAAACCCGTCTCGTTGGTGGTTGTAAACGGACTCGAGCAGCTCAATGCCCGTTTCCCGCTATGTCATCGCGAGAGCATGTTCGTGTCCGGCCTTGTGACGATGCTGACTGTCTGTGGCACGACCAATATTGTCGTATCAGGCGGTGATCCTTCTAGACCGTCTGATCATGGGGGTGTCCCAGCGGGGCTGCTACAGATGGCAGATCTTATCCTTGACTCGTCCTTCCAGTTGTTGCCTCGCCGTCAAGTGTGGTCTGAGGAACTGTGGCTGAGTAATAGCAAGTGGTCTGATGACAAGATTCGTAACGTTCTCATGCACAAGCAATATCAGAGGGACCCTGTGTTGTCTGACATGGAACCACATGTTGTGTATTCTGTAATTCGTGAACCGGGGGCGCGCGAGTGCAGAAGACGCGCGCTCTTCTATATGGGCAGAGACGGCGATCCTCAGCCTCTCAAGGCAGGAAGTGTGGAGGTGTGTCTGCTGCCTGACAATTTCCCATATGGCAAACGAATATAGATGTAACATGGAGGCTTTCTCAAGTGACTTGATATAGAGATCACAGGGAAACACTTATCCTCGCTCATAAGGCTATCTCCAGGTGCGGGTGCGGTCGGTGCGGGGGTGGAAGGCGGTGGAGAGGGATTGGGCGCGGGCCTTGAGGAGCGTCTGGCGGCCTTGGGGGTTTCGGGTGTAGAGGGCCTCGCAGGGGCCGATGTAACGGGCCCACATCCGGCGGAAATGTTCGGCGGACTCCTTGTTCCTGGCGAGGGCTTTGGGCACGGCGTGGTAGTCTTTCCGCATGAAGGGTCCGAGCGGGCTCTTTCGCACGAGCAGATAGCGTGGATCGTCGATGGGGCCGAGCAGTTCCTGGAGGGCTTCGAGGAAGACCGATCGCTCCCGCGTGCTGCCGCCCTTGACCGAGCAGGCGACGAGGCCATACTCCCGGCGTTGCGCGATGACGCGCGGCCGGGCACGCCGGCCGTCGATGACGCCGGCCTCGACGAGGGCCTTGAGCAGGGCGTTGCCGATCTGCTTCATGCTCGATGCGGCCGAGCCGTGACGCAACAGCAGCCACAGAGCCTTGAAGAATTTCGGAAGGGCCGCCACCGCCGCCAGGGCCGAAACGGCTGCCAGCAGGAGCATCAGCGCCCGCAGCGGCCAGGACGCGGCGGATCGGGACATCCAGATCGAGAAGGTCGATACGCCCCAGAACCACACCTGCCACAGCACCGCCAGGACCGTCCGCGTGACTACGAAGTCGCGCGGCAGCGCCAGCAGCGAGGTTGTGACCTCTTCGGCCATGGCCCCAATGCGGGCGGCGCCAAGCGCCCGCTCCCATCGCGTTCGCAGGCCGTCGCGATCCCGCGCCTGCTGCGTCATGGTCGCGTTGATCTGGTCGATCCGCGTCGCGTCGTAGGGAGGGTTGCCGATGCCGAGCCGAGCCAGACCGCTTTCGATCGTGCTGCTCCTGAACGAGACGCCGACGAAGGCCTTGAACCGGCGCATCAGCGTATCGAGGTCCTCTCCCGGCTCGGCGACGCCGGCCTCCTGGCAGACCAGATGCCAGATGTTGGCGGTCTTGGCGGGGTTGCCCTCCTCGGTTCGGATGGCCCGGCCGCGCATCTGGTTGCTGAGCATGTACGAGCCAACGAAACTGGCGAGGATCAGCGCGTTGACCGACGGCGCGTCCCAGCCCTCGCCCAGCAGCGCGGTCGTCCCGATCAGTACAGTGACGCCGCCCTGGCGGAACAGGTTCGTGACGAGCGCGACGATCTTCTGCTTGTCGGCCCCGCGAACGACGACCTCGCAGAACCGCTCATCGTGGGCCAGCGGCTTGAAGGCGATGCTGCCGGAGTCGATTCCGAGATCCGCGCCGATCGCTCGCAGCGACTCCTGCGTGTCGGCAGGGACGACGGTCAGCGTTCCCGTGAGGATGCCGAGCCGCACGTCGGAGGCCTTGGTACGGCGAATCTGCTCGAAGATCGGCACGACGCCCAGCCGCTTGAGGTCTTTGGTGTCAGTCGGGTCCGTGGGGAAGTCGGCGCTGCGAACGAAATCGGTCAGAACGACCATTCGCAGAGCGGAGCCGAGGGATTGGCTCTCGATCTGGACGATGTCCTCGATGCTCTTGAGCTTCGAGGCGCTTCGCGTCAGCAGTTGGGCGGTCCGGCCCGTGCTCCGCAGGCTCACCGTGCGCCGCTCGATCGCGCCGATCCGCTTGAGGTCGCGCGCGATCTGCTGGAACAGACCCTTGTGGGCTTCGAACGATTTGGCGTGGCTGTAGAGGCAGCCGGTCAGCAGGGCCTCGAACCATTCGAGCGTCAGCGGAGGGCACTTGTGCCGCGAGAAACCGATCGCGCCCAGCAGCTTTCCGGGCGGCCGGCCTCGAACCTGGTTGAGGAAGATGGCGACGCTCGAATAGAAACCCGGATCGGCGAGGATCTCCTCGATGTGCTCCCCGGGCTCGACGATGCGGCGGTCGGCTTCAAGGGCCTGGATGAATGCCTCATTGCCGGTCAGCGCCTTGACGGAAGCATCGACCTGGCGGCGGAACTCGGCGAGTTCGGCCTGCTCGGCGCGCAGCGGCGTCGAGATGTACATGTAATCCTGGTGCGGGCAGAGGTTCTTCTCCTGCACCAGCTCGGGCACGGTGATCTCCGCGTCGATCGAGCCGCACAGATCGACGTAGCGGTCCCACTCGAAGGGCGAGACGTCGAACGGCGCGGTGGCGGTCAGCGCCACGACCGTCGGCTCGTTCAGGTTCTTCTTCACATCGACCAGACACCGCCACCATTCATTCCTCAGATGGTGCGCCTCGTCGAGCACGAGCGTGCGGACGTCCAGGGCGCCCAGCTTCTTCAGAAGAGCGGCTTTTCGGGTTGATCGAGGCTTGTCTTTGCCCGCCTTCTCGGGGGCCGGCTGCGGCTCCTGATCTTCCTCTTCCTCCGTCCGGCCCGAGTAGACGCTGTGCAGCCCCTGATACGTCGAGACGGTGAGGAATCGCGGGTCGCGAATGTCCCGCGAGACCCAGTCGGGCAGACCCGGGCCCTGCTCGCTGAACAGGCCGATGAGCCGGTCGATCCACTGATCGCGGATCGCGACGGTCGGGGTGAAGATCAGCGTGGGCCGGTTCAGCCGCCGGACGACCTCCAGGCCCAGCACCGTCTTGCCCGAGCCGGGCGCCGCGACGATGTGCAGGTGGTTGTCGTCGAGGTAGTCGTCCAGCTCCGACAGCACCCGCTGCTGGTAGCGACGCCAGGGTTTGCGGAACTGGATGTCCGAAGGAAACGTTTTCACCTATGAGGCCCGGAGAACAAAATACCAGTAGCCGACGACCGCCAGAGTCTGCACCAGGATGATGCCGATGAAGACCATCCTGAATTTGACCTTCTGCGTCTTGTGTCGGAACAGCCCTTGTGCCAGTAAGGCGCCGGGGCTTGCCCCGACCAATGCCGCCAGATGCAGGATCACCTCCGGCACGCGCCCTCCGCGCAGGACGGCCTGTCGCTTGTCGTAGCCATAGAGCACCACGGTCACGGCGTTGACTCCAGTCAGATAGGCGTACAGGCCCGACAGGCCGAGCCACCAGAGCAGAATGGAGGCCACTGCGACGAGAATCGCCAGAATCCAGAAGAACGTCTTCTTCGGCTGGTGTCTGGTCATCGTCCGAGCCGCCACACGTCACACGCCGAAGGTCGCGCCGATGGCTTTGGCGGCCTTGATCAGTGCGTGATTTCTGGGAACGGTCTTGATCTTGCCGGCGATACTGGCCAAGGGGACGCTCGAAATCCCGCCGCCCTTCCAGACCACCAGGCGGTTCTTGACACCGGCGGCCAACAGTTCGATCGCGGCGTGGCCGAACATCGTCGCCAGCGTCCGGTCGTGCGGGGTCGGCGTGCCGCCGCGCTGGACGTGCCCGAGGACCACCGCGCGGCAATCCAGGCCCGTCTGCCGATTGATGTCTTCGGCCAGTTTCTCGCCGATCCCGCCCAGGCGAATCGGGTCGGGACTGTTTGCGACGCGTTTGAGGACGACCATCTGCCCGCCTTTTTCCTTCGCCCCTTCGGAGACGACGATGATGCTGAACCGCTTGCCTTTCCTGGATCGTCCGACGACGTATTGGCAGACGGTATCGAGTTTGTAGGGGATCTCCGGGAGGAGGATCACGTCGGCGCCGCTGGCGGCCCCGGCGTACAGGGCGATCCAGCCGGCGTAGCGCCCCATCACCTCGACGATCATCACGCGCTGGTGCGAGCTGGCGGTGGTGTGGACCTTGTCGATAGCTTCGGCGGCGGTGGTGACCGCCGTGTCGAAGCCGAACGTGACATCGGTACCCGCCAGATCGTTGTCGATCGTCTTGGGCACGCCGATCACGGTCAGGCCCTTCTTGGCGAACTTCGCCGCCGAGGCCATCGTCCCGTCGCCGCCGATACAGACCAGGGCGTCGATGTCGCGCTGCTTGAGATGCTCGATGCATCGGTCCGAGACGTCCTTGGTCTGTGTCCCTCTGCCCGTCTTGACGGGGAAATGGAACGGGTCGGACGTGTTGCTGCTGCCCAGAATGGTGCCGCCGACGGTGAGGATGTTGCTGGTCTGTTCGTAGGTCAGACGGTCGATCCGGTTCTCGATGAATCCGAGGTAGCCGTCCTGAATCCCCCAGACGGTCAGGCCGTGGTCGTTGATGGCGGTCTTGGTGACCGCCCGAATCACGGCGTTCAGGCCGGGGCAATCGCCTCCCCCGGTCATCACGGCAATCGATCTCAGTTTGGCTTTGGCCATGCGTTGTCCCTCTGTGTCCTTTCCGCTGTTGTCAGCGGTACTGTTCGGGCCCGATCCCAAGGCGCATCGGGATCGGCTCTGCCGACCCATCTTAGCTGTTGATCGAGTTGCTGGAAACAACAATGCGTTGATGGCGTGCCCTTCTGTCCGGCTGGGCACGCAACAGGTGCATGCTTGTCAGCAGCGCACCCCGAATGGTAGAGTACCCCCGTGCTCACCGACAAAGCTGTCCTTGGGAAGGAGAAGCAGTAATGAAGTGGGAATACCGGACGGTCAAACTGGCTACGAGCGGATTTCTGGGCGGCAAGTTCGACGAGAAACAGCTCGATGCCTACATGAATCAACTGGGCTCCCAGGGGTGGGAGCTGGTGACCGGCTTCGACACGAACAAGAGCTATGGCGAGACGCGCGACGTCGTCGTGATTTTCAAGCGTCCCCTGTTGTGATCCGCCGGGATGCACGGCATCTCGCTGGTGGAAGTACGATGGCGAACCTCAGGACCTATGGGCGGGCGCCATTTGGTGTGGCGGTGATCCACGGCGGACCCGGCGCCGCCGGACAGATGGCACCGGTGGCGCGAGAGCTGGCGCGCGACAGGGGCGTGTTGGAGCCACTTCAGACGCAGTCGTCCATCGACGGGCAGATCGAGGAACTCAAGACCGTGCTGGAGGCGAGGGCCGATCTTCCCGCGATCCTCGTCGGCTTCTCGTGGGGAGCGTGGCTGAGCTACCTCTGTGCGGCGTATCACCCTGGTCTGGTCAGGAAGCTGGTTCTCGTCTCCAGTGCGCCGTTTGAAGAGCGATATGCATCGGGCATCCTCCAGACGCGGCTGAGTCGTCTGAACGCCGAGGAGCGCGGACAGGTCCAGGCGATGATGGAAGCGATGAAGGACCCGAACCTGGCCGACAAAGACACGATGTTGGCCCGGTTCGGCAGACTTTTCGCCAAGGCGGACGCGTGCGACCCGCTGACGCTCGATAGCGACGAGTTGCAGACCTCCTGGTCGATCCACCAAAGCGTCTGGAGCGAGGCGGCGCATCTGCGAAGCTGCGGCCGGCTTCTGGACCTCGGGCGGCGAATCGACTGTCCGGTCGTAGCCGTTCATGGCGATCGGGACCCACACCCGGCGGCGGGCGTGCGCGAGCCGCTGGCCGGCATCGTAAGGGATTTCCGGTTCGTCCTTCTGCGCGACTGCGGACACACCCCCTGGATCGAGAGGCGGGCCCGCGACGCGTTTTACAGCGTCGTCCGGGAACAGTTGCGCCCGGGCACATAAGATCAGCGCGTCCGAGAAACTGGCGGGTGGTGCGTGCGAACGGAAATGGTTCTTGTTCAGCACGGGCTTCCGGACGGATTCCAGGGCGGCGGGGAGCGGAAATGGCAGAAAAAAGACGAAGACCCGTTGGAGGTGCGGGGTTTGCCGGCCGATGAACGCTCTCGGACAGCGGTTCAGCCGGTCTGAATCCCGCCACACGGCGGGGCCGGAGCCGCCGGAACGAATGATCGGATCTGCGTATGGAAACCAACACGGTGACAACGTCGTCTCTCAAGGGCGTGCTGCTCGACAGCGCCAAGGAAGTCTTCGAATCGATGGTCTTCATGCCGCTGGAGGAAGTCGAAGGGCAGAAACCCGACCCGACAGGAGTGACGTTGCTCGGGACGATCACGTTCGCCGGAAACATCGAAGGCTGTCTGGGCGTCTGCTGCAACATGACCGGCGCCCGCGCCATCGCCGCCGGCATGCTGTGTATGGACTCGCCGGATGAGCTGGCCGACGACGACCTCGTCGACGCCATGGGCGAAATCGCCAACATGGTCATGGGAGCGGTCAAGACCCGCATCCAGGACAATTACCAGAGCATCCTGATCTCCGTTCCCTCCGTGGTCCAGGGACGCGAATTGCGAAGTCGTCCGAATGAGGGGATGGTCCAGGTCGCCGCAACCACATGCGCCGGGGGCGAGCACCCCGTCGAATTCTCCCTGGTCTATCGCGAGGGCACCCGCGCGTGAAGCGTCACATGATCGTCTCTCTGCGTTCGGGGTTGGGGTAGCTTCGGCGGTACCCGCCGCCGAGCAGGTCCTTCTTCAACGCCTCGACGGCCGCTTGCGCGTGGTCATCAAACCGCATGAAGGTCTCCGTCAGTGCCGAGCCGACGATGGCCCCGGTCTCGCTGTCGACGACCCGAACGCGCAGCTTCATCAGTTTGCCCGGCCGATCCTCGTCCTTGTAGTAGCTGCACAGAAACAGCGCCTCGACGCCCAGAATCTGCTTGATGCGGGCCCGTGTGCTGTCGTTGAGCCGGCCCTGGAGCAGGTCCTGCTCGCCGATGATCTTGGCCAGCTCGCCCCTCTCGACGAAGGTGATCGGTTTGCCGACGAAGGTCTTCACGTAGGCGGCCATGAAGATCTGCTCCTGCTCGGGGTCGAGGCCGAGCACGGCCAGACGCTCGTAGCTGATCAGCTCGGGTTTGGTGAAGACCGCCCGCGTGTTGCCCTCGCAGCCGGCCAGGAGAGCCGGGATCATCACGGCGCCGACGATCCACCTCTGGCAGACCCAAGCTCGTCCGTTCATCGCTATCACTCCCTGACACATGTGGTCCAATCCTGCTTTCGCTTGCCCAATGGCCCGCGCGAACACAATACCTGCTATCTTCTTCTATCGGTCAACCGCACCCGAACTCTGTTGCGATTCTGCCGGCGGATTGCGGAAATCGGGCCTCCGTCTGCTCCTGTCCCGGACAAGGCCTTGCGGACCGGCGAGGCCGCGGTAAGATGGCACGGCGATGGAATACATCGAATGGCTTCGAATCCCCGTTGAGGAAAGTACCGATGCGTATTGGCATCCTCTCCGACACGCACGACAATCATCGCGGCGTCCGCCGGGCGATTGAGATCTTCACCGAACGCGGCGTCGAATGCGTCCTCCATGCCGGCGACATGACCGCGCCGGCCACGGCGGCGCTGTTCGCCGAGGTTGGCCGCGGCGCGCGACGCGACCGGTTCATTGCGGTCATGGGCAACTGCGATGCGGACCGCGTCTCGCTCAGGGGAACCATCGAGGCCTTCGGCGGCGAGGCGCATGAATCCTGCTTCGATGGGGAGCTCGACGGCAGGACCGTCTTCATGGCGCACAAACCCCATTCGGTCCGGCGTGCGATCGACAGCCAGGCCTACGATCTGGTCGTCTACGGCCACACCCATCATCAGGACGCTCACCGCGTCGGCAGGACCCTGATCGTCAATCCGGGGGCTGCGAGGAACTGGATGACCGCCGAAGGCCACGTGGCGATCGTCGACCTGTCCGACCTGAGCGTGACCTTCGAATCGCTGACGTGATCGTGCGAAGAACGCGCCAATGTCCCGGACGGCACGATGCACCAAACGAACACAGGGGCGAATGAAGATTCGCCCCTGCGGTCAATGTCCTCTTGTCCCGTGACGCGCCGTTCCCCTCGAAATGCCCGCCACGGTGGCCGGCGTCGTCACGCGCGCAGCTTGCGGTAGTTCTTCAAACACAGCTCGATGGCTTCGAGCGGCGGATACACGTCTTTCTCCTCTTCGATGATATACCACTGCGTGCCGCCGATGGTCTCGCAAACGGAGAAGACTTCGTTCCAGGGGACGTCGCCTTCGCCGATGATGGCGTTCTTGTTCGTCTTCGAATGTTCCTTCAGATGGACCGTGAGCGACCGGCCGGGGTACTTCTTCAGATAGGCCACCGGATCGCCGCCGCCGTCCATGCAGTTGCCCGTGTCCATCTGCATGACGACGTGCTTGCCCGTGTTGCCGAACAGAATGTCCCACGGCACCTCGCCGTTGATGGCATGGAAGTCATGGGCGTGGCAGTGATATCCCACGACCATGCCGTGCAGCGGGACCTTCTCGGCCAGTTGGTTGAATCGTTTGGCGTACGCCAGCCAGGCCTCTTTCGGGCTGGCGTCGTTGGGCTGCAGCCACGGGACGATGAGGTACTTGTTGCCCAGGATCGTGTTGAACTCGATGGTCGCGTCGAGGTTGGCGTCGGACAGCGTATCCATCTGCGTGTGCGTGCCACAGCATTTCAGACCGTTGTCGTCGAGGATCTTGCGCAGGTCCTTGGCGGAATAGTCGTAATAGCCGGCGAACTCGACGCCGTCGTAGCCCATCGCCGCCACCTTGGCGACGGTGCCCGGCAGGTCCTTGGCGCACTCGGCGCGGACCGAGTAGAGCTGCACGCCAACGGGGATCTGGCGTTTGGCGAACGGGTTTCTCAGTCCGCTTCCGCAGCCGGCGCCCATGAGGCCGGCGGCGGCGAAAGACGCGGCGGTGGTCGCCAGAAAGTCACGACGGGAGAGTTTGGATAGCCCTTGGTTCTTCATGTTCCTTCACCTCGTTTCATCGTCCTGTTTCGAATCCGTTGATCGGTCGCGTAGGTCCAGCGGGACCTGCTCATCGGCCCTTGATTGTAGGGACCCCGCAGATGGCGGTCAAACGCAAAACAGGAATCGCACCCGGTCGGTGCTTCCGTCGGAAAACCATTGCGAAATCGCTTCTGACCGGCCATGATGGTGATCCGTTCATTTTGCGCACAGATTGAGGAGAAATGCTATGAATCGTCGCCAGTTCCTTCAGACCACCGCCGCCGGGATCGCCTTATCGTCTTTTGGGGGACTCGTCCCCGCCTTCGCGCAGCCCAAGCCCAAGCGCGTCGCCCTGATCGGGACGGGCTGGTACGGCAAGAGCGCGTTGTTCCGGCTGCTCCAGATCGCCCCGGTCGAGGTCGTCGCCCTCTGTGACGTGGACCGGAACATGGTGGCCGAGGCCGCCCAGATGGTGGCCGCCCGTCAGGCTTCCAAGAAGACGCCTCGCACCTACGGCGACTACCGCCAGATGCTCAAACAGGAAGAGTTGGACATCGTGCACGTGGCCACGCCCGACCACTGGCATGCGCTGCCGATGATTGCGGCGGTCCAGGCGGGCGCCGATGTGTATGTCGAGAAGCCCATCAGCGTGGACGTTGTCGAGGGCCAGGCGATGCTGGCGGCCGCAAAAAAGCACGGCAGAGTGGTCCAGGTGAACATGCAGCGCCGCAGCACGCCGCACCTGATCGAGGCCCGCAAACGCGTGATCGAGGCCGGCTTGCTCGGCAACATCGCCCATGTCGAAATCTGCTGCTACTATCACATGCGGGCGCGCGGCCAGGCGCCCGAGATGACCCCGCCCGAACACCTCGACTACGAGATGTGGACCGGACCGGCCCCGATGCGGCCCTACAACCGCTGGGTCCACCCGCGCGGCTGGCGGGCCTTCATGGAGTACGGCAACGGGATCGTCGGCGATATGTGCGTACACATGCTCGATATGGTCCGTTGGCTGCTCGATCTCGGCTGGCCCACGCGCATCGGCTCTACCGGCGGCATCCTCGTCGACAAGGCGAGCACCGCCAATACCAACGACACCCAGATCGCCACGTTCGATTTCGGCGAGCTGCCCGTCGTCTGGACCCATCGCACCTGGGGCAGCGCCCCCGATCCGGAGTACCCATGGGGCGGCGTCATTTATGGCGACAAGGGCACGCTCAAGGTCGATGTCCACAAGTATGAGTTCATCCCGCAAGGCCAGGGCGAGCGGCTCAGCGGCAAGGCCCTCTACGAATACGACAAGTATCCCGAAGACGAGACCGAGAAGGACCTGGAGCGGCACGTCGCGGCCCCGATGCGGCGCCACTGGCAGAACCTCCTCGATGCGATCGAGACGCGGACCAGGCCCGTCTGCGACATCGAGCAGGGCTACATCACCGCGACCTCGTGCATCCTGGCGAATATGGCCTGCACGCTCGGCCGCACCCTCCAGTGGGATCCGCAGCAGGGCAAGGTAGTCGGCGACGACGAGGCCAACCGCCTCTTGGCCCGGCCCTACCGCCGCCCCTGGGTCCACCCCGATCCGGCCAACGTCTGAAGGAGTGGTGTATGCCATCCAGCATGGATAGGAGACATTTCCTGAGGCTCTCGGCCGGTGCTGCGGCACTTGCGGCGTTCTCGTGGACGGGCTCGCGCGCGGAGGCTTCGCGGCGGCCGAACATTGTTCTGATCGTCAGCGACGATCACGGGCGGGGCGACCTGGGCTGCTATGGCAATCCCGTCATCCAGACGCCGCATCTCGATGCACTGGCGGCTGGGGGCGTACGCTTCACCAATGCGTTCTGCACCACGGCCAGTTGCAGCGCAAGCCGGTCGGTCATCCTCAGCGGCCTCTACAACCACTACAACGGCCAATACGGGCACGAGCACAGCTACCATCACTTCCACAGCTTCGACCACGTGCGAAGTCTGCCCGTGCTGCTGACGCAGGCCGGATACCGCACGGCCCGCATCGGCAAGTACCACGTCGCGCCGGAGGAAGTGTACAGATTCGACGTCGCGCTGCCGGGCAACAGCCGCAGCCCCGTCCAGATGGCCGACAATTGCAGGGCCTTCGTCGCCTCCGATGACGCCAGGCCGTTCTTCCTCTATTTCTGCATGTCCGACCCGCATCGCGGCGGAGGCAAGGCCGCCGATCTGCCGCACGAGCCCGACCGCTTCGGCAATCGCGAGCAGGGCTATCCAGGCGTCCGGGAAGTGACATACGATCCCGAGAAGGTTGTCGTGCCGGACTACCTGCCTGATATCCCCGAGTGCCGGGCCGAGCTGGCGCAGTATTCCCAGGCGGTCTCGCGCGTCGACCAGGGCGTCGGTCATCTGATCGACGTGCTCAAGCAGGTCGGACAATACGACAACACGATCGTGATCTACCTCTCCGACAACGGCATTGCCTTCGCAGGCGCCAAGACGACGCTGTACGAACCCGGCATGAACCTGCCCTGCATCATCCGCACACCCTGGCAGAAGAACAAGGGCATCGCCTGCGATGCGCTGGTCAACTACGCGGACCTGACGCCGACGATTCTGGACTTCGCCGGCGCGACGCCAAGCGACTGCGAGTTCCACGGCCGCTCGTTCAGGCCTGTGCTCGAACGCCAGCGCGTCGACGGCTGGGACACGACGTACGCGTCGCACACGTTTCACGAGATCACGATGTACTACCCGATGCGCGTGGTGCGCGAGCGACGGTTCAAGCTGATCTGGAACATCGCCCACGGCCTGGAGTACCCGTTTGCCAGCGACCTGTGGGAATCGGCGACCTGGCAGGGCAACCTCAAGCGGGGCAACACGCGCTACGGCAGGCGAACCGTCGAGGCCTACCTGCATCGGCCGAGATTCGAGCTGTACGACCTTCAGAACGACCCGCACGAGGTGGTCAACCTGGCGGATGATCCGAAGTATCAGGATAAGCTCGACGAGATGAAGGCCAAACTCAAGGCCTTCCAGAAACGGACCCAGGACCCGTGGATCCTCAAATGGGAATACGAATAACCGACACAGCAAAGTGCAAACAGAAAGAATCAAGATCGTGGAATCCGCCTTCGGCGGATGACCTCCTCCATTTTGCCGTTTGATATTTGATCTTTGATTTCGGACTACGTAGGGTGTGCAATGCACACCAATTCTAAAGGGACAGGCACATGGCACTATTGATGGGATACGACGTTGGGAGTTCTTCGGTCAAGGCGACGCTGATGGACGCCGGCACGGGCAGGGCGCTGGCTTCGGCGACTTCGCCGGAGAAGGAACTGGAGATCATCGCCAAACAGGCCGACTGGGCCGAGCAGCACCCCGCCACGTGGTGGGAGCACGTCCGGCTCGCCACGCAGAAGATCAAGGCCAGTACGGCGTTCGAGGCCTCCGACGTCAAGGCCATCGGCATCTCCTATCAGATGCACGGCCTGGTCCTGGTCGATAAGAACCAGCAGGTGCTGCGGCCGGCGATCATCTGGTGCGACAGCCGGGCCGTGCAGATCGGCCAGCAAGCCGCCAAGGACATCGGCGCCAAGAAGTGCCTCAAACGCCTGCTCAACCTGCCCGGCAATTTCACCGCTTCCAAGCTCGCCTGGGTCAAGGCCAACGAGCCGAAGGTCTATGCGAAAATCGACAAGATGATGCTGCCGGGCGATTTCGTCGCGATGAAGATGACCGGCCAGATTCGGACCACGCCGTCGGGCCTGTCCGAAGGGATCATGTGGGACTTCGAGAAAGACCGGCTGGCCGATTTCGTTTTGGACAACTACGGCATATCGAGCGATCTGATCGCTGAGACCGTGCCGACGTTCTCGGTGCAGGGCGAGTTGACCTCGGCCGCGGCGGCCGAACTGGGCCTGGCGCCGGGCACGCCGGTCAGCTATCGCGGCGGCGATCAGCCCAACAACGCGCTGTCGTTGAGCGTGCTCAAGCCGGGCGAGGTCGCCGTGACCGCAGGCACCTCCGGCGTCGTCTACGGCGTCACCGACCAGAGCAACTACGATCCGAAATCGCGCGTGAACATCTTCGTCCACGTCAACCACACCGCGAAGAAGCCGCGCTACGGCGTGCTGCTGTGCCTCAACGGAACCGGCATCCTCAATAGCTGGCTCAAGCACAACGTCGCCGGCGAGGGGCTGGACTATCCACAGATGAACGACCTGGCCGCGACCGTGCCCGTCGGCTCCGATGGGCTGGTGATCCTGCCCTACGGCAACGGCGCCGAGCGGACGCTGGAGAACCGCAACATCGGCGCTTCGGTCCACGGCTGGAACTTCAACATCCACAAGAAGGCCCACTTCCTCCGCGCCGCCCAGGAGGGGATCGTCTTCGCGCTCAACTACGGACTGGAGATCATGCGCGACATGGGCACCAGGCTCAAGACCGTCAAGGCGGGCAACGCCAACATGTTCCTCAGTCCGCTGTTCGCCGAGGCATTCGCGACGATCACCGGCGCGACCGTCGAACTGTACAGCACCGACGGCTCCCAGGGCGCCGCGCGCGGCGCGGGCATCGGCGCCGGAATCTACAAAGGCCCGCAGGACGCCTTCGTCGGCCTCGAACCGGTACGAAAGGTCCAGCCCAACAAGAAGCTCAAGAAGGCCTACGAAGCCGCTTACGAGAACTGGCAGGCCGTGCTGAAGAAGCCGCGATAGACGCGACCCCAACGAAAGTCCCGCCGGGCGGCGGACCAGGCAACGGAACGCCGCCTGTGCATCCTAATAGTCTTTGAACTTGCGCATCCAGACGGGCCAGTCCTCGGATTCCACGCCGCCGGCCTTCGTCCAGGGTCCGGCGGTGTCGAAGTCCTGACTCCAGCGCAACGTCCAGATCTCTTTGATACCCACCTTTCGCACGGCGCCGCCGGCGAAGAGGATGTTGACCCCGCCGCTGTGGCGGTCGATCGCCCAGTGCGTCAGCGCGTCGCCGTAGTAGCCCTCGTACGAGGGCGGTTTGCTGAAGTGGCTCACGCGTCCCAGCGTTATCCATTCGATGCAGTCGCCCAAGAGCGGCACATTGGACGCACTCTTCAGCCGCCAGGTGTCCCAGGAATAGTAGCGCAGGCCGGCTCTGCCGGGAAGATAGCCCACGCCGAACGCGCAGCAGTTCTGGCTGTAGCTGCCTTCCCGTCCATCGCGAAGCCAGGCCGAAGACGCGGTGCCCGCACCATAGGGCGTCTCCGGCAGGACCTTCCGGGCCACGGGGCACAGCAGCAGTTCGGGGCACTCCGCGTAGGGCGGGTGGAACCACATGAGCCGCGACTCGTTTCCGCTTCTGTCCGACATCCCTTCGCTCTGGGCGAAGTCCGTCAGTTGCCCCTCGGCGTCGGTCATGAACGCGAACATCGCGATTCCGCCCTGACGCAGATTCCCCTGGCAGACCACCGCCTGCGCCTGCCGCCGGGCCTTCTGGATCGCCGGCAGCAGCAGGGCGATCAGCATCGCCACCACCGAGATCACCACCAGCAGCTCGATCAGTGTGAAGGCTCTGGAATGGATTATTGATGATTGACTATTGATGATTGGATGGACGTGATGACCGACATGAAGCCGTTTCGTCCAGAAGTGTCCATCACCCCGAGCAAGGTTGTGCCCTTTTTTGCCATCCCGAGCGAAGCCTTCTGCCTCTTTGTCATGCTGAGCGGAGCGCAGCGTAGTCGAAGCATCTGGCCAGAGCCGGGACTTGCCCTCTGTTCGCAGCCAGATTCCTCGACTGCGCTCGGAATGACAGAGTCGTGGGTCTGCCGGCTTCCCAGTTCGAATGACAACATCGCAAGCATTCATCTCAGTAGTCCTTGAAGTTGCGCATCCACTGTGGCCAGTCGCCGGGCTGGACGCCGCCGGCACGAGTCCAGGGTCCGGCGGTGTCGAATTCCCGGTGCCACTTCAGCGTCCAGAGTTCCTTGAGACCGACCTTGCGGACCGACCAATCCATGAACAGGGCGTTCACCGCGCCGTCGTGACGATTGATGCACACGGTGTTGCGCAATTCCCACGGCCTGACATCCAGCGTCGGTATGGCGTCACATTCGGGCGGGGACGGTCCGGAGTCGTCCCAGTACGACTCGCCGTAATACGAAGCGCTATCGAGCAACACCGGAATCCGGTTCTGACCGCGGACGTCGGCCATTCGCCAGATCCGCCTCTCCTTGGACTCCTCGATGTCGAGCAGCCAGTTCCAGCCCACGTGGGTACTGAGACCGTAGCTGCTGTAGAATACCTCGCAGCCGTAAGGCGTCCACGGGGTATGAGCTATCCCGCCGGTCCAGGCCACGAAGGTCCCGCCGTTTGAAAGCCCGTTCCCCTCGGAAACGAGGTATTTCACGGCCATGGGACAACAGACGATGCCCTCGCCCGCCTCCCGACCGGACAGGTTCCACAGCCCCCAGTAAGGCCAGGTGCGCGCCCCTGGGCCGTAACCGCCCCTCGGGACCCCCCAATCCGGGGACCAGAAACTCCCGCCATTGTCGTTGACGGACATGGCCATGAACGTGCCCCACTGGCGCAGGTTGGCCTGGCAGACCACCGCCCGCGCCTGCTTCCGCGCCCGCTGCAACGCCGGCAGCAGCAGCGTCATCAGCATCGCGAGGACGGCGATCACGACCAGCAGCTCGATCAGGGTGAATGCCCGGTCGGTTTTTGTTTGCTCTGCCGCGCCCATGGCTTCCGCTCTCCTTTTGCCCAAAAGGAGTCCTCGCGCTGCGCCACCTTCGAAGGCGTAGTCTCATTGCTGTTGGCTTCGTCGTCAGTGGTGCGTCGCTTTGGTGTCTATTGTCTGCGCTGCCGGCGGTCTTGTCAAGATCAAACCGCCGCGATCCGGTGTTCGCAAGGGGTAGGGGCGAATGATTATTCGCCCCTACAGACGGTCGGCACCGTCGGCGAACTCGCCTGCCACGCGCTGATCCGGGTTGTATGGGCGTGATGCTGGCGAGCTTACGGTGTGTCTTCGGTGGACTCGGCGTTGCGCTGGGCCTTGTGCATGAGTTTGTAGACCCAATCCTCGAAGTACATCGGATAGAGGTTGATCTTCTCGGTGGCCAGTTGCAGGCCCTTGCGGCTCATCCACGCCTTGATCTGGTCTTCGTATCCGGGCAGTCGCTTGTGGATCTGCCGCCGGTAGAGCCGCTTGAGCATCTGCCGTCTCCTGTGGCGGACCTCGTCGGGCTTGTCTACGGCGCGGAAATACCGACGAACGGCCTCCACTGTGGTCTCCTGGCCCTTGCGGAAGTACGGGGCCAAGCGCTGCGGCACGTCGCTGCGCAGGGCAAACTCGTCGTCGATCGCGCCGAGGTGCGCCTCGGCGGGCTCGTAGTGCAGCAGGGGGTCGTAGAAGAAGACCGCCGGATGATAATCGACGCGGTGCGCGCCGAGGTAGATCGTGAAGACGTCCAGCCCGCGCCCGTTCTGATACAACATGGGCGGCCCGTCTCCGATCAGAATACTGAAGCAGAGGTTGTTGAAATCCTTGCGATTGAAACCCACAATATCGCGATGGACCTTGCGCAGCTTGGGCAGGCCGGCCCGCCGAACGTCGAAGACAAGCAATCGGGCGCGGGTCGTCTCCTGGGCGGCCCGTTCCATCGTCTCGACCGTATCGCGGATCGTGCCGGCGCCGGGCTGAACGATCTCGTAGCCTTTCAGTCGGGGGTCGGCGCCGATCCGTTCGGCCACGTCGGTTCCGAGGATCGGATCGAGCGTCAGGATGTAGATCGTGTTGCGCCTGGCCCGATGGGTCAGGATGTCGTGCTTGTCGTCGATGATTTCCTGCCGTTCGATCACTGTCGTAAAGCCCTTATCAGCCGATGTTTGGGAACCACCCCTCGTTTGTACGCCCGTGCGATGAGGTATGTTCGCGGGCCCCACTGCGGCCGCGAGCGGGCGGACGGGCGGCCTTGGAAGGATCCTTCATCGACAGGCTGATCCGCTGTTTGGCCAGATCGACTTCCAGGACCGTAACCATGACCTGCTGCTGGACCTTGACGACCTCGTTGGGGTCCTTGACGAACCGGTCGGCCAGTTGGCTGACGTGGACGAGGCCGTCCTGGTGGACGCCGATGTCGACGAAGGCCCCGAAGGCGGTGACGTTGGTGACGATGCCGGGCAGGCGCATCCCCGCCTGCACGTCCTCGATCTTATTGATCCCCTCGGCAAAGCGGAAGATCTCGAACTGGCGGCGCGGATCGCGTCCCGGCTTGGCCAGCTCCTGTATGATATCGTTCAGCGTCGGCAGCCCTACCGTTTCGCTGACGTAGTCCTGTAGACGGATCTTCGTGCGTAGCGCAGCGTCCTTCATCAGCGTCGCGACGGAACAGCCGAGGTTCGAGGCCATCGCATCGACGAGGCCGTAGCTCTCCGGGTGCACGGCGCTGGCGTCGAGCGGATTGGCCGCGTCGCGGATGCGCAGGAAGCCCGCCGCCTGCTCGAACGCTTTCTCGCCCAGACGCGGCACCTTCTTCAGCGCTTTGCGCGAGTCGAACGGTCCGTTCTCGTTGCGGAAGCTGACGATGTTCTGCGCCAGTTGCGGGCCGAGTCCCGAGACATACTGGAGCAACTGCTTGCTGGCGGTGTTGACCTCGACGCCGACGTTGTTGACGCAACTGACGACCACGTCGTCAAGGCCCTGCTTGAGCAGGGGCTGATCCACGTCGTGCTGGTACTGGCCGACGCCGATGGATTTCGGATCGATCTTGACCAGTTCGGCCAGCGGGTCCATCAGGCGCCGTCCGATGGACACCGCGCCGCGCACCGTCAGGTCCTCGTCGGGGAATTCCTCGCGGGCGACGTCCGAGGCGGAGTAGACCGATGCACCGCTTTCGTTGACCATGACAACGGGCGTGCTGCGGGCGAGCGGGATGTTGCGGACGTAGGCCTCGGTCTCGCGGCCGGCGGTGCCGTTGCCGATGGCGATCACCTCGATGTCGAACTTCTCGCACAGGGCCGCGAACCTGGCGGCATCGGCGGCGGCGCGGACGTCACCGGTGTGCGGATAGATCACGTCGGAATGCTTCAACTGGCCCTGGCGGTCGAGGCAGACGACCTTGCAGCCGGTGCGAAAGCCCGGATCGATCGCCAGGACGTTCTTGCGGCCCAGAGGCGAGGCCAGCAGCAACTGACGCAGGTTCTCGGCGAACACGCGGATCGCCTCCTGATCCGCCCGCATCTTGGCGGACGCGAGGATCTCCGTCTCCATCGACGGCGCCAGGAGCCTCTTGCAACTGTCGGCCAGCGCCTCTTGGACGACGGCCGAACTCTTCGAGTGCCCTTCGACGAACAGCCCTTCGAGGATGCGATGCGCCTGGTCCTCCGGGGCGACGACCTGGAGCCGAAGGAAGCCCTCCCGCCGGCCCCTTCGCATCGCGAGAATTCGGTGCGACGGCGCCTTGGCGACGGGCTCTTCCCATTCGAAGTAGTCCTCGTACTTGCGGCCTTCCTCCTCCTTGCCCGGGATGACCTGCGACTTGAGCACGCCTTTCGTGTTGAACAGGTCGCGCATCTGCGCCCGGGCCTGCTGGTCTTCGTTGATCCACTCGGCGATGATGTCCCTCGCTCCCGCCAGCGCATCGTCGACCGATTCGACCCCCTTGGCAGCGTCGACAAACGCCTCGGCCTCGGCGGTCGGGTCCACCGCCGGGTCCTGGGCATAGATCAACTCGGCCAGGGGCTCCAGACCCTTCTCTTTGGCGATGGTCGCCCGCGTCCTGCGCTTGGGCTTGTACGGCAGATAGAGGTCTTCCAGCGAAGCCATGGTCTCGGCTGCGAGGATGTCTTTGTTCAACTCTTCCGTCAGCAAACCTCGCTCGGTAAGCGACTTGAGGATGGCGTCGCGCCGGTCGTCGAGGTCCTTCAACTGGCCCAGCCGGTCGCGGATCGCGGTGACCGCGACCTCATCGAGGCTGCCTGTCGCTTCCTTGCGATAGCGAGAGATGAACGGAACGGTGGACCCTTCCTCCAGCAGGCCGGCGGTCGCAGCCACCTGGCCTGGCCTCAGAGACAGTTCCGAGGCAATGCGTGCGATATGTGCCTGATTCAACGATCGATCCTTCTCATGCGAATTTCGAGCACCCTGCGCCCCGGCGGCGCCGATGCTCGGAGACTATATCCCGTTGGTGCCGCTGTTTCAAGGACGCTTGCTGTTGGGGAGCGTTACAGGTCGGGCCCGGAATATGCCCTTACGAGCACACGACGAACGGAATCAGAATTCCGGTGAGGTGAGCCCCTCCTGGATGGCGTACTTGGTCAGTTGGGCCACGTTGTCGATGTCGAGCTTGTTCATGATGCGCAGGCGATGGGCCTCGACCGTCTTGGGGCTGATGTGCAACTGAAGGGCGATCTGCCGGGTCGTCCTGCCCTCGGCCATGAGCTGGAGTACCTCCCGTTCGCGCTGGGTCAACACGGAAGATGCCGACGGCGCCCCGACGGCCCCACCGCCGAGGAGATCCTCGACGATCACATCCCCGATCGACGGGCTCACATAGGTCCTGCCGGCGGCGACGGTGCGAATCGCGGCGACCAGTTCGTCGTAGTCGCAATCCTTGAGCAGATACCCTCTCGCTCCGGCTCGGAACATCTCCACGACGAACTGCCGCGATGAGTGCATGGACAGCGCGATCACCTTCATCCTGGGCGACTCGCCGATGATCCGACGTGTGGCTTCGACGCCGTTCAGATCGGGCATGCTGATATCCGTGACCAGGATGTCGGGACGGAGGGTGCGGACCAACTCGACCGCATCGCGGCCGCTCGAGGTCTGGCCGACGACCTCGATGTCGTCTTCCTGCTGGATCGCTCGGCCCAGTCCCTGCCGGACGATCGCGTGATCGTCGGCCAACACGATGCGAATCCTCACCGCCTGCTGCCCCTGTCCGGGCGAATCCTCACTGGCCACTGCACAATCCCTCCCGCTTGTCGTCCGCGTCATGCCACGAGACGGGCCGGTCAAAGCCGCGCCAGTTCGTCGCGACTGGTCCAGACCTTCTCGATCGCGTCGGCGATGTCGGCCATGTCCTGACGCGTGCCGAGCAGAGGCCCAGAGGCCCAGAGCATCGCCATTTCCTCACAGACCTGATCGCACTTCGGGCAGGCACACTGCTCGCGGTACTCGCGCAGTCGCCTGGCCGAATACATCTTCTTGTAGACCTTCGAATCGAGGATGTGGTCGATCCAGGGCTCGTGGTGCAGACCCCGAGCGATGTACGGGCTCAGGCTCACGCCCTCGGCCGCGAGCGCCTTGAAGAACGTCGCGCGCGGTACACCGTTGAACTGCTCCTTGTGGTACGACATGGTGTAGAGATAGAAGGAGCCGCTCTGCGTGCCTTCGTAGAGCTTCTGGGGCGTCAGGCCCGGGATGTCCTTGAGGCGCGCGGTGAGGTACGCGGCGTTTTCGTTGCGGCGTCGGAACCGCTCCATCACCCCGGAGAGCTGCCCCAGCAGGACCGCCGCCTCGAACTCGTTCATTCGGTACTTCGGGCCGATCGTCTCGGTCAGGCCCCGGCGCGACGTGCCGTGGTTGTGCACCGTGTAGCAGCGGTCCATCAGGTCCTCGTCGCTACCGATGACCGCGCCGCCCTCGCCGCACGCGATGACCTTGCTCGACTGGAAGCTGAAACACCCCACGTCGCCGATGGTGCCGAGCGTCTTGCCGTCGAACTCGGCCAGGTGCGCCTGGCAGGCGTCCTCGATCACCTTGAGATTGTGCTTCCTGGCGATGGCCATGATCCGCCGCATGTCCGCCGGCTGGCCCATCATGTGCACCGGCATCAGCGCCCTGGTGTTCTCGTTGATCCGCCGCTCAACCTCGTCGGGGTCGAGCTGGTACGACGCCGGGTCGAGATCCGCCAGGACCGGCAGCGCCCGCGCCGAGAGGATCGACGCGATCGTGCCGGGATCGGTATACGGCGACGTGATGACCTCGTCGCCCGGTCCGATGCCCATCGCCTCGACGCACGTGTGCAGAGCCTGGGTGCCCGAGCCGGTGGCGACGCAGAAGCGCGCGCCCGTCAGCTTGGCGTATTCCTTTTCGAACGTGGGCACCGCGCCGGAGGGCGACTGGATGCGGCACCAGATGCGGCTCTTGGCGGTCTTCATCAACGAGTCGAGCACCTCGTCGTCCCAATAGGGCCACTCGGGCCAGGCCTTGTTCTGGCGGACGGGCTGCCCGCCCAGGATCGCCAGCTTGCTCGCCTTGTTCGTGAGGTTGCCATAGGCGGGAATCGTTCCGGACGTGACCGCCGCCACGGAGCCGGCCGATGCGGCCGCGATGAATTGTCGCCTCGTCAGATCGCCGTGTGCCATTGCCAGACCCTTTCATTTCCGAATCGCCCGCTCGCCCCGTGACCTCCTTTATACCCCTTCGCCCGCCCGCCCGCAACCGTTTTCTTCCACCCGCGATTGCGGGAACCAGACCACTTTCGGGCAGGGCTGCTTCTGTCGCCTTTGTCACCCCGAGCGCAGTCGAGGGGGCTGGCCACAGATCGGGTATGCGTCTGATTCCTGGCCAGATTCCTCGACTGCGCTCGGAATGACAGGGTCCTGGTTCACGCAAGTTCATCGTGACGCCGTGAGGCGTTACTTTGTCTGGGAACGTATGCCCCTTCGGCTGCGCTCAGAGCAGGCTCTTACTGGCACGCTACAAACAAGCCCCCAGAACGTGTGGATCGTGTGCTCTCGGACTGGCCTTGGCACATCGCGTCGATTAGAATGGCTCGACAACGCCTACGGTTCTGAGAAGGGAGTTCGACAATGAGAATGTATCTGGCTCTGAGGCTGGCATTGGCTGTGGTGGTCGGGTTGTGTGCCTGTTCGACGAGCCGGTCCGCCTGTGGCGGACTGCGGGCCGGCTGTGCGAAGGTGGACATCACGCCGCCGCTGGGCCTGAAGCTGATCGGCTCGCAGGGCAAACCCAGCGACTCCGTGCTGGATGAACTCTACGCCAGGGCCCTGGTCCTTTGCGACGGCGCCAGCACCGTCGCGATCGTCTCGGTCGATCTGCTGTACGCGCCGCTGGAGGAGATCACCAATCCCGTCCGCGCGCTGGTGGCCGAGCGGGTGGGCATCCCCGGGCAGAACGTCATGGTCTGCGCCACGCACACGCATTCGGGCCCCGACATCTTCACCAATGCCAAGCTCCCGCCCGCCAGCCGCATCGCGCCGGAGGACATCGACCAGGCCTACGTTCACACGGTGATCGGCAAGCTCGCCAGTGTGGTGCAGATGGCCCATCGCGATATGCAGGACGCGAAGATCGGCGTCGCGACCGGCGCCCTGCCCGAGGTCGCCTACAACCGCAGGCCCAAGCGGCCCAATGGCCAGGTGCAGACAACGTTTACATTGCCGGCCGAGATCGCGGCGACGCGCAGAGTGGAGGCTCGCGCCGACGGCCGCACCATCGTGACGTTCACGATGCCCCCCGAGCAGGCGGACCTGACCTTCGGCCCCATCGATCCGGCGGTGTCCGTGCTGAGGGTCGAGGACCCCAATGGGCAGATCATCGGCTCGCTCTTCGCTTTCGGCTGTCATCCCGTCAGCGTCTATCCATTCCGCAGCACGGCGATCTCCGCCGACTATCCCGCGCACGCCATGCGCGTGGTCGAACGGACCGAAGGCGGCGTCAGTCTCTTCGCCCTGGGCCTGGCGGGCAACGTCGTTCCGATCCGCCGGGATGTCGGCCCCTGCGAGCAACTCGGCAAAGCCCTGGGCGCTGAAGTGCTGCGAAGGCTCCAGCTCGTCGCGACGACCGACAACCTCACGCTCGACGCGCGCCGCCGCACGCTGACGCTGGCGACCAAGGACACACCGCCGCAGGAGATCGTGACGGAGGTCCAGGTGCTGCGGCTGGGCGGCGTCTACATCCTCGGCCTGCCGGGCGAGGTCCTCGTCGAAGTCGGCCTGGCGATCAAGGACAAGGCGGGTATCGACAAGCTCTTCATTACGAGCATGACCAACGACTCGATCGGCTACGTCTGCCACGCGGAAGCCTACACCGAAGCCGGCTACGAATCCACCCGAGGAACCCACCTCGCCCCCGGCGCCGGCGAACGCCTCATCGCCGCCGCCCTGGACCTGCTCACCGAAACCAGACGCTGAGCCTGTCGCGAAGGGCGATTGCGCGTAGAAATGCGCATCTTCGGGAGGCGGAACTGCAAGCGCTATTGGTTCACCATCTGTACGGAGCCGAACTGGCGGATCGCTTCCGAGAATACCTGAAAGACCGAGGCCATGAAGAAGCCTGATCTGCTCGGCGCACTGAAGCCGGTGATTGACGCGTTCGACCGGCTGGCGATCCCATACTACGCGGAGACCCTGGGTGTCCACGATCTGTGGCAGCGGGCCTGCTCGGAGTCAGGTCTGAAACCCTGATCCCGATGTACGTTGCGGGACTCCGTGCGCCAAGGACCACACGGATCGCTCGCAGGTCACGATCGCAACAGACATCAGGCCGCCGATCTGCGCCTCACTGAGGGTTTGGCGGTTCTTCGCGGCTGTCATGGCGGTTGGCCAGTTCGAGGCGTTCGGTGTGGGAGAGGATGCAGCGCCAGGCCTCGACGTGGTCCGGCGCTTGTCGTTCGTAGCGGTAGACGTTGCGGCCGTCGGTGACGTAGGCGACCGATCCGTCCATGCTGCACGTGACGCTCAGCGACAATCGGCCCTGCGAGTTGGTGATGGTGATCGGCGAGTTGTCCTGGTTCTGGCTGCAGCCGGGGAGGACGAAGGCAATGAGGATCGCCGTGAGCGTCACATTCAAAGCGATGAGGCCGGTGGTTTTCACGCAGAGCGACATAATGCCTTCCTTTCCAGGGACTTCGGTTCGTTGAGGGTCATTCGTTTGGCGACCCGCATTGTCTGCGCCCGACCAGTCCGCGTCAACCGTCCGGCAGCAGAAGGCTCTTCCACATCAGCGTCTTGACGTATCGAGCCGAGCGCGACACTATGGGGCCATGAAGAACTCCAAGGAAAGACTTTTTGAAGGTCCCCTCATGGGAGCACGGGTGGAAGGCCGTTTGGGCCGGCGCACGGCAGGTTGGCAGGTTGTTGTTCTCGCATTGGCGGCGCTCGTATGGGCCGTGCCCGCGCTGGCAAATGAGGCCTCCAGCGTCAACGCCAAGCCGATGGTCGGCGTGTACTACTATCCGTGGTATCGCGCGCAGGGGCAGCGGGGGGCGAGCAACTGGCGGCAGGCGATGCGGCAGCGGCTGGTCCCGCCCCAGGCGCCGAAGCTGGGCCGATACGATTCGAGCGACCCGGACGTCGTGGGCGACCACATCGCCCAGAGCGTTCGCGGCGGGATCGCGTTCTGGGCGTCGAGCTGGTGGCGGCCGGGCGATTATACCGACACCACGCTGCGCGACGTGATCCTCAAGCATCCGGACGCCGGCAAGCTCAAGTATGCGATCCTGTACGAATCCACAGGCCGGCTGGGGACGTTCGCCAGGCCCGACTACAGCCGGTGGATCGACGACCTGACGTATTTGCAGAAGACGTACTTCGACCATCCACACTACCTGCGGATCGACGGCAAGCCGGTCATCTTCGTGTATCTGACGCGGGAGTACTTCCGCAACAAGGGCCACGAGGCGCTGCGCGAAATGCGCGAGAAGTTCCCGAACCTGTATCTCGTCGGCGATGATGTCTTCGGGGCCGGCTATAAGGCCGAATGGGCCAAGAACTTCGACGCCGTCACCGCTTACGACGTCTACGGCCAGTCCGTGGGCCCGCGCGGCGGCACGCGCGCCGCACTGGAGCTTCTTGCAACCAACTACGCCGCCGCCAAAGCGGCCGCCAACAGCGTGGGCGTCGCCTTCATGCCGGCCATCGCACCGGGCTACAACGACACCGCCGTGCGCAAGGGGCATCCCGGCCGGGCGCGGTACTTCAGCGACGTCGAGGATTCCAAGGAAGGTGACATCTTCCGCGCCATGATCGCCAACGTCGCCAAGCCGAACCTCGACCCCAAGTGCGGGCGGATCATGATGGTCACCAGTTTCAACGAGTGGTACGAGGACACCCAGATCGAGGCCACCGCCGGCACGCAGCCGACGACCAGCAAGGACGATTCCGAGAGCGACACCGCCCTGACCGGCGGCCAGCAGTACGTCGATTACGGCCCCCTCTACCTCGACATCCTCCGCGAAGCCACCCAGTAACAGCGAAAGGACACGCCGATGAGCCAAGCGGGCAAGACGCCCCGTGACAGTGCCGTGGTGACGCGGTATCTTGTGATGCCGCAGCAGGCGAACCCGCAGGGGACGGCGTTCGGCGGGGCGATCATGGGGTGGATCGACATGGTCGCGGCGATGGCGGCCGAGCGGCACTGCGGCACCGAGGTCGTTACCGCGGGCATCGACTCGCTGTCGTTCAAGGCCCCGATCCGGATCGGCGACCACGTCGTGCTCGAAGCGGCGGTCAATTACGTCAGCCGGTCCTCGATGGAGGTCGGTGTCCGCGTGACGCGTGAAGACCCGACGACCGGCATAAGTCAGCTCGCCACAACCGCGTACCTGACGTTCGTCGCGTTGGACAAGGACAAGAAGCCCGTGACCGCCCCGCCCCTCGTGCCCGAGACGGACGAAGAGAAGCGCCGGTATGAGAACGCAAAGCGGCGCGTGCAACAGCGCAAGGAACGACTCAAACAGAAACCCTGAGGGCGAGGCATGCCTCGCCCCTACCAGAGGGAATCGCCATGATTGCTTCTCGATTCGTTGCCGTGGTGTTAACGTTGGGTGTGATGGCTACCGGTGCAGGCGCGGGCAACAAGGCGGAGCGGGTGGAGTGGTTCATGGACCAGGGGCTGGGGATGTTCGTGCACTGGAGCGTGGACTCACAGCTTGGCTCGGTGATCAGCCACTCGATGGTGGGCGCTTCGCAGGACTATCTCGACCGGTTCATCCTCGAGCTGCCCAGGACGTTCTATCCCGAGCGGTTCAATCCGGACGAATGGGCGCGCCTGGCCAGGCTGGCGGGCATGAAGTATGTGGTCTTCACGACGAAGCACCATAGCGGCTTCTGCATGTTTCACACGCGGACGACGAACTTCAACATCCGCCATACGCCATATCGCGAGGACATCACCGCACAACTCTTCAAGAGCCTGCGCAAGCACGGGATTGCCGTCGGGGTGTACTTCTCGCCCGACGACTTCTGGCTGCTGCACACCCAGGGCAAGGACGTGAGCCGGCGGCGGCCTGAGGCGCTGCCGCAGAACAATCCGGAGCTGATGGCGCACAACAAGGCGCAGCTTCGCGAACTGCTGACGAAGTATGGCCCGATCGACGTGCTGTTCATCGACGGCGAGCCGGATGAGCTGAAGGAGCTGGCGTGGGAGCTTCAGCCGAATCTGGTCATCACGCGCGGCGAGATGGAGACGCCGGAGCAGAACACGCCGGACGAGCCCATGCCCGGCCCGTGGGAGGCCTGCTACACCCTCGGCACACAGTGGCAGTTCAAGCCGACGAACGAAGACTACAAATCCGGCACGCAACTGATCGAGATGCTCATTGAGATCCGCGCCAAAGGCGGCAACTTCCTGCTGAACGTCGGCCCGCAGCCGGACGGCACCATCCCCTTCGAGCAGGAGCGGCGGATTCGCGAACTCGCCCTGTGGATGTTCATCAACCGTGAGGCGATCTATGAGATTCGCCCCTGGCATGTCATTCGCGAAGGCGAGATCTGGTTCACCAAGGCCAAGGACACCGATACGGTCTACGCCTTTCTCACGAAGCTTCCCGACTGGAAAAGGGGCGACCGAAAGGAGTTCACACTCAAGAGCATCATGGCCACCGAGCGGACAGTGGTTTCCGTGCTGGGCCAGAGCGGTCGCGTGCTCGAATACAACACCCAGGTCATTCCCGAGACGCGCTGGAGCCAGGAAGCCGACGGCCTGCACGTTTCCGTCATGCGGGCCCAGCGAATCTACAATGACTCGAAGTGGCCCAACCCCCTCGTACTCAAGATCACGCACGCCAAAGCAACGCAATAGCGCCGGCGCAGTATCCCCAAGCTGCGCTTGCGGCTGCCACCCGGAACACTCAACGCTGGGCGCGCGACGGCTTCGTATCGGACCCGGCTCGGGCGGGCGTGTAGCTGCGAATCTCCGCCGGATGCGGTCCGATGGCGCCGTGTCCGCCGCGCAGCAGCTCGCGCTTCTGGTAGCATTGCTCGCGGAACACGGCGATCTCCGCCGGCAGACTCGCGTTGGGCGAATCGCCGAAGAAGGCATGGATGATTGGGAACACAAGGTCCGGGTTCTTCTTGCGGAACTCTTTCATCATCCCCTCAATTTTGGCCGTGGCCACGCCCTCCTGCATGCAGGTGAACGGTCCGACATGGAAGATGCCGGAGATGCATGCGTCGCCGTGCGGCTGGATCAGGTCGTGCATGAGGTAATAGGCGATGCCCGTACTCAGCGGCGATTCGCCTTCGATATTGCCGTGCCCTTCATGCTCCCGTTCGAGTTTCTCGATGATCTCCATCGGGTGCGGCAGGACATGCCGGCCGGCGAGCACCTCGTGGAACGGCTCGGCCAGCTTGTGCGCGACATGGTCCATGTACCGCGCCTTGAGCAGCGATTTGCCCAGTTGCCCGGTCGCGCGCCAGGCCCGGCCGAGATTCCATGACCGAAGACCCAGGTGGACGTCGCGCTTGTTGTTGCGCACATTCATCTTGTTGACGTAGAGCAGCCAGTCGGTGATCGGATCGCGCACGACCTCCAACTGGTTGTCTTCGAGCTGGCGGATCACCTGGTTGGTGTACGGGTCATGTTGCCGCATGTAGATCTCGCCGATGTACAGGACCAGGGGGAAGCGTTCGTGGGGCTGCTGCTTGAGGGCCTGGAACTTGGCGACCGTCTCGCGGCCCCACTGGACCAGCGCGGCGGTGTCGGCTCCGGCGGCGATGAGGGCCGCGGCGGCTCCGAGACGCTCCTTTTTGAGCGCATCGGCTTCGGCTTTGTCTTCGACATACGGGCGGAAGCGCCGCAAGACGTCCTCCAGCAGATCGGAGGCGTTGATCCCCTTGAAGAGGATCTGCTGCATCTTCATCCGGTCCGACGGACGAAGGCTCTCCGGCAGGGGAATGTCGATGTAATCGGTCTCCGACGACGGCCCGACCACCGGGACCTTCTCGAGTCCTTCGAGCCGCATGAACTCCTGGAGCAGTTCGGTGTATTTGCCGAACCGGCACGGGCCGCTTGTCGTCGGCAGCATAACAAGGTAGCGCTCCTCCACCTCGCGCCGACTGGTCTTCTCGATCTGTTCCTGCAGGAAGCCAATGGCGTCGCCGACGACGCCCTTGAGCGGATAGCAGACCTCGGTGTAGATGTGCTTGCGCGCGACCTCGTAGCCGCGCGGCGTGTCCGTCGGCAGCACCTGGCTGCTGATGCCGAAGGCATTCAGGCCGGCTGCCCCCATATAGCTGGCGTCGCCCATATACGGGATCAGCCAGATCCGCTTGTCGTACGTGTTCGTCGAGTACCCCTGCAGCTTGGCGAGGTCGACGGAAACCGGGTGGCTCTCGGCGACGACGCGCTCGTGGGCCTCGGTTCGCGTCACGAACGGCGCGTTGTTCGTCTGGGCGTCGGTCACCAGCACGAGCAATGGCTTGGCGGCCGCCTGATGGATCTTCTCTTCCTGGTAAATCTTCAGACTGTCCGGGCCGCACGCGAAGTTGATCATGCGGATCGGAAAGAGGTTCGGATGGTCCGCCACGAACAGGTTCGCCTTGAGAATCTTGACGCTCTGCACCCAGAACTCGTTCTCGACGAAACTGTCGATCGGAATATCCATGAACTTGTGTTCGAGGAACTGCTGCGGAATATAGTCGAGGCCCCGAACCTGCGAGAACATGGAGCCGGAGTTGGAGCTGGCCTCCGGATCCAGCAGGACGTAGTCGCGCCCGATTCCAACGTAGGCCTTGGCCCCGTCGCGCGCGACGCGCTGGAGGAAGCGATCGCCCTCGCTGTACAGGTCGTTCTTGAACTGCTTTTCCGCACCGTCGGCGTAGGCGGTGGCGTCCTTGATCTGGCGATCGGTGAACGAGAAACCGACGCGGGCGAACTCCTTGCGAATCTCGCGCACCAGCAGCGGCAGGTCCCCGAAGTGCAGGATCGGGTTGAACTGCTTGCTCTTGTCGAGCGAGAGCACGTCGTTGAGGACATAGCCTTCGGACTCGGTGTAGATGCAATACTTCAGGTCGGGCCGCTCGGGCCGGCGCTGTTCGATGAAGCTTGGGTTGAACAGATACTCGATCGCCGGGTCGTCGTTCAGCACGGCGGCGTGGCCGGTGGCCAGTTTGCGGGCGATACAGAACTCGGTGCGCGAGTTGTCCACACCGACCTTGGCGATCTCGCTGTTGCTGCGCGGCGAGACGACCGGGTAGAAGCCCAGCTTGCGGAACAGAGCGGCGCTCCAGATGCCCTTCTCGGCCAGGGTCGCCATGCTGCGCTTGATCCCGACCGTTGGACCGGTCGGTGTGGCCGACGCCAGTTCGCTCTGAAGACAGCCCTGTTTCTTGAAGTGCTTCTCGTAGATCCGGTGGTAGCGGTCGACGTAGTTGGTCCTGGGCTTCTTGACGGCTTCGGAATTGCCGAGCGGACAGAAGCCGCCGGTGATGATCTCATCGTCCTCGATGTGGAACACTTCGAGCTGGCAGTCCCGCATGCCACAGGAGCGCTGCCCGAAGAGATCGCGGCAGGCGACCTTGCGCTTGCCGAACGGCATATCGACGATCTCCCAGCCGCGGAACGCGGTCTGGTGCGCCTTGCCTTCGGCCTCAAGCTGCCGAATGTGCTTGAGGATGTCGAGGGCCTGGCCCCAGGCGCCGAACATCTCCCGGTGCGGATAGGCCTCGACCGTCCCTTCGGTGACTTGTGCCAGTGCCGCAAGGAACGCCTTGCCCAGGGCCGGGCCGCCCTGCGCGGAGCACTTGCGGCCGACGTGCTGAGCGCCGCCGACGAACTTGTAGTAGTAGCTGCCCGCGGTACCCCGCAGGATCGCCGCGGCGATCTCGTCGCGCCCGAAGCCCTCGGCGATCAGCCGATTCTCGTCCATCTCCATAAAGACGCCGCAGGTCGAGTCGATGATCGGCACGCGCTTCGCCCGCAGAGCGGCCTCTTGGAGTGTACTCTCGACGTCGAGGTTGATCACGTCAGCCATGTTCTCCAGGGTCTGCCCGGAGCCGGCCTGGCAACTGTAATTCATCTTCGCCTCTTTGACCGTGCCGTCCGCCGAGAAGCATGTGAACTTCATATCCTGGCCGCCCACCTCGAAGATCGTGTCAATCTCGGGATTGCAGTGTTTGACGCCGAGGGCGTGGCACGTGATCTCATCGGTGATGCGGTCCGTCAGCGTCGCGCCCTGGTCGGCTGTCTGCTGGGCCTTCTTCTTGCTCAGCAGAATCTTCTCGTAGAGTTTGCGGGCCGAGCCGGTCGCACCGACGCCCCGGATCACGACATTGTCTTTGTGCCGCGACAGATAACGCAGGACGCGTTTAAGGGATTCCTCCGGGTTGCCGTGCGTTTTGATATAGAGCTTGTCAAGGAGCCGGCCGCTTTCGATCTCGACCAGAGCGCCTTTGGTCGTCGTACTACCGCCGTCGATGCCGAGAACAACCTCCGTGCCCGCCGGGATCTGGGCCGCGAGCTTTTCGCTGCGCTCGTGGACCCGTGCGAGGCTGTCACGCAGCGGAGGCGCAAAGACGCGCTTCTGACGGCTGTGCTCGGCCACCTTGTCGAGCAGCTTGAGATCGAGAACAAAACGATTGCCTTCTTCCAGGGCCTTGAGGGCCGCCCCGGCGGCGGCAATATTCTGATGGTGTTCCGGCCGAACGATCGCCACACCCAGCAGTTCGGCAAGGTTGGCGCGGATGAGGTCATTGCCGAACACGCCGCCGGTGGAGATCGCCTGGGCGGTCTGTCCGGGGCCGGTGAACTCGCTGGACCCGAGCACGTCGATCATGTAATTTCGCGCCACCGTGCGGAACAAGCCCGCCAAGTTGTCTACCCGCGTGGCGCCTTCGTTCTGTTTGTGGATCAGGTCCGACTGGACCACCACACCACAGCGCGCCAGGAACTCGCTGGGCTCCGTCGATTGGGCCGCCTCGGCCTCCGCCCGGCGGAACATCTCTTCCACGCGATCCTGGAGCTTCCGCCGGTTGCGCGCCGCGACGGCATCCCTCTGTGACGGGTCTGCCGCTCCGGCGTCTTCCAGCTCCGGAGCCGGCACTTCTCCCTGGAACAGGCGGCGACACTGCTTCTCGATGAGCATACCCGATCCGCCGCCGCATTTCGTCCCCGTGCGCCACTCGCGAATAACACCTAAGCTTCCTATATTGCCCAGATTAAAGAAATAGGCATCTTTGGCGCCGATGTGGAACACCTGACGGGCCTGTGGAGCGATGACCTCGGCCCCTTTCGGGATCGCGACACTGTCGTATACGTAGAGCGCTCCGTGCATCACCGTGGGGAAACTCTCCGCGGCGCTGCCGGTCAGGGCGGTGCTGCGGATCGCCTTGCGGTCGAACCGACCCAGTACCGCCGCCCAAGCTTCGGCCAAGGCTCCCAGAGGATTGGCGAAGTGCATTATCGGCCCCGGCGAATAGACCACCGAGCGGCCCGCGTCAAGCACGATACAGTGCAAGGCGCTGCTGCCAATGTCGATTCCAACAAAAAGACCGCCCTCATCAGAAGGCTGCGGACCGGCGCTGCTGTCGCTCACATACATTCTTGTGCGTCCCAATGGCTGTGTGCCCTTCCATCGACTCGATCGAGCCGGCCTCGTCCTGTCTGTCACGATCCCTCCGGTGCGTCTGCATGTGGCACCAGCACCGCGGCCCACGCGCGACACCATCCACGACAACACGATCCTCAAGCGCCGGCCACCGACCTGCAGGGCACATCAGCAAGCTCCGTGAGAACCAAGCGCCGATTGTTACATCCTCCGATTCTTCCGGTTAGAAAGTGATCGGCAAGCCTGTTGGTTACTGCCAAATGCTGTTTTTGTCAAGTCCGCCCACACAAGACGTAACAGTTTTTCCACGTCCCGCCAAGGCGTCCGACCGCTTCATCTTCCGCCCTCGCAAGGGCTTATAAAAGCATCCCTGCCAGTACTAACAATCCCAGAGCCTATATGACTAATACTACTACCCTATTTTCCCATTATCTTTATCAATCCTGGCCATCATCCACATCGTCGCAGAAACGTCCCCCGGATTGCAGGGGAGCCGTCGGTTCAACCGAGTTGCTATAGTCACCAAGGGGGCGTGCGGTTCCAGGAAAGTTCGCCACGCATGCATGCGGGTGGGGTTTTCGCGGAAAAACGCTTGCCGGAGAGGACGGGCTCGCTTACACTGTGGGGCTGTTTTGGAGAAGCCCTGTTGCGTGCTTGCACCGTGACGAACCCTTTACGTAGAGGTCTGCCATGAAGGTCACTTTCAACCGTGCCGCGCTGGCCGAGGCTCTTGGATTGGTGATTTCCGTGGTGCCAAGCCGGACGCCCAAGCCCGTTTTGAAGTGCGTTCGGATTGCCGCATCCGGCAAACAGGTCAGGATCTGCGCGACGAACCTTGAGGTCGGTTTGAACTATCTGGTCTCTGAGGTTGAGATCGCACGGGAGGGCGAAGTGGTGGTTGAGGCAAACCACCTCTCCGACATCGTCAGGACAAGCACGGAGGATGTTCTTCTTCTGGAGGCCACGGAGAGCACCTGTGAGATCCGGGGCACCGACAGCCGATTCACCATCTACGGCCAGGAGCCGAGCCAGTATCCGAAGGTGCCGTGGCTCGACGAAGGCGACAGTGATCTGGCGATTACGCTGGAGCAGTTGCAGCTCGGAATTCAGCAGTGTCTGTTCGCGACCGCCAAAGAGAGCAGCCGCTATGCGATCAACGGCGTCCTTTGGGAGATCAAGGGCAAGAAACTCCTTCTCGTGGCAACCGACGGCCGCAGGCTGGCACGATGTCGCGTAAGCTTGGAGCGGGCTCCGAAGGACGCTCACGCCGAGCAGAAGATTATTGTGCCCGCCAGAACAATGTCCCTTCTTGAGAAACTGCCTTCCCGCGAAAAGGATGTGGTCGCCGTCAAGCTGGTGGACAATCAGATCTTGATTCGCTGCTGCAATGTTGTGATTAGCTCTAACCTCGTGGAGGGGAACTTCCCGAAGTACGAAGACATCATTCCGACAGACTACGACAAGAGCCTGAAGTTGTCTACGGAACTTGCATTGAGCGCTGTGCGGCGGGCGTCGTTGTTGACGAGCGAGGAATCCAAGGGCATAAAGCTGTCGGTCCGGCCGGAGTCGCTGGTCTTCTCGGGCAGCTCTCCGGAGGCAGGGGCCGCCGAGGTGAGCATGCCCATCGAATACGGCGGTGAAGCGATCGACATCGGCTTCAATCCGCAGTTTCTCATGGATGTCCTGAAGGTTATACGCGAGCCGGCGTTCGAGCTCGACCTGGGCCAGTCGGATCGGCCCGGCCTGATCAAGAGTGGGGCGGAATTTCTCTATGTCCTTATGCCAATCAACCTCGGTTGATCGCCGCCTGGCCCAACGGCAGCGCGCCGGCAGCGCCGCGGTGGGGGCGACGGAGGCGTGCCGATTGGGCGATGCGGTCGGCGATCTGGTCGAGCGGCTCGCTCCAGTCCACGCGCGGTGCGATTCGGTGAGCCAGGCCTGGCAGGGCATCCTGCCCGAAGCGTTGCGCCGCCACTGTCGCATCGAGAGCGTCACCGGGGGCTGCATCAAGGTGGTCGTCGATGCAGCCAGCTATATGTACGAGGTGCAACTGTGCAAGGCTGAGCTTCTGGCGGAGCTGCAAAGGCTCTGTCCACGGGCGGCGCTGCGGCGGATGACCGTTGCGATGGCGTCCGGAGCCCGGTAGCACGACGTGGCCGGGGGCGCGCGGCAGCAGAATTTCGTGAGGCGCAAGGTCTTGCGCGGTTTCTTGGAAGACAAACGGTACGAAAGCGAGTTCGCATTCGAGGATGGATATGGATGCACACAAGTACGATGCCAGCAGTATCAAAGTCCTGGGCGGTGTGGAGGCGGTCCGCAAGCGCCCGGACATGTACATTGGCGACCGTGGGGTCGGCGGTCTGCACCACCTGGTCTATGAAGTGCTCGACAATTCGATCGATGAGGCCTTGGCCGGCGAATGCACGGAGATCCTCGTGCGCATCCAGGTCGACGGCACCTGCTCGGTGGAAGACAACGGGCGCGGCATTCCGGTCGAGATGCACAAGGACGTCAAGGTCAGCGCCCTGGAGGTGGTGCTGACGACCCTGCACGCGGGCGGCAAGTTCGACAGCGACAGCTATAAGGTCGCCGGCGGTCTGCATGGCGTTGGTGTCAGCGTGGTCAACGCATTGAGTGAATGGCTCGAAGCCGACGTCTATCGCGACGGCCAGCACTACCATTTCGAGTGTGAGCGCGGCAAGGGACGCGGGCCCGTCGAAACCATCGGCGCGACATCGAAACGCGGAACGAAGATCACGTTCAAACCCGATGAGGAAATCTTCGGCGAGCTGGAATTCAACTCCGACACGCTTCTCAAACGGATTCGCGAGCTGGCCTACCTCAACGCCGGCCTGAAGATCACCTTCCGCGACGACCGCCTCAAGAAGAAAGAGGAGTTCAAGTTCGACGAGGGCATCCGAGCATTCGTAACCCATCTGAACGAAGGCAAGAATGTTCTGCACAGCGACATCGTCTACATGCAGAAAGAGGACACCGACGCGATGCTCAGTTGCGAGGTCGCGATGCAGTACAACGACGGCTACAACGAGAATGTGCTCGTCTTTGCCAACAACATTCGCAACATCGACGGCGGCACGCACCTGTCCGGGTTCCGCACGGCACTGACGCGAACGATGAACGCCTATGCCAAGAGCAACAATCTGCTCAAGGAAGGTCACGCTACGACGGGCGACGACCTGCGTGAGGGCCTGACCGCCGTCGTGGCCGTCAAGCTCGCCGATCCGCATTTCGAGGCGCAGACCAAGGTGCGCCTGACGAACCCCGAGGTCGGCAGCTTCGTGGAAACCGTCGTGAACGAGCAGCTCGGTCATTATCTCGAAGAACACCCCTCCGAGTCAAAACGGATTCTTAACAAGGCGATCCAGGCGGCGGCCGCGCGCGAGGCGGCGCGCAAGGCGCGCGAGTTGACGCGCCGCAAAGGCGCCCTGGGCAATGCGAATCTCCCTGGCAAACTCTGGGACTGTGCCAGCCGCGAACGGAGCACGACGGAGATCTTCATCGTCGAGGGCGATTCGGCCGGCGGGTCGGCCAAAGGGGGCCGGGATCGCGCGATCCAGGCGATTCTCCCGCTGCGGGGCAAGATCCTGAACGTGGAGAAGGCGCGCCTCGAGAAAATGCTCGGTCACGAGGAGATCCGAACGATGATCAGTGCGTTCGGCACCGGGATCGGCACGGATGAATTCGACGTCGAGAAGTGTCGGTACGGCAAGATCATTCTGATGACCGATGCGGACGTCGACGGGGCGCACATTCGCACGTTGCTTCTGACGTTCCTGTTCCGGCAGATGCCCGTCCTGATCGATCGGCGGATGGTCTACATCGCCCAACCGCCGTTGTACGAGGTTCGGTCCAAGGGCAAGAAGAAGTCGGAGTATGTGCTGACGGAAAACGAAATGCGCCGGCGCATGGTCGAGCGCGGCCTCGAGGGCACCTCGCTGGGCATCCGCGAAGGCCTCGCCCTCGGCGCCCAGAGCGACGGCGCGCCGAAGAAGGCGCCGACGTTCCAGCTTCGCAGGCTGACGGACGGCGAGTTCGGCGAGCTGGTCAAGATGCTTGCCGACGCCGAGCGCATCGTCAATGTTCTCGAACGCCGGGGAATCGTCTTCCACAAGTTCCACGAGGCGCATTACGATGGAGAAAAACTGCCTCGCTTCGTGATTCGCTACCAGGGGCGCGAGGAAGCCTATTACGAGGCCGCCGATTACGAGAAACGCCTCGACGAGATCGGAGAGGACAGGCGCCTGGCCGCCGAGAACGGCGACGAGGCGGAAGAATCGCACGTGATGGCGGAGGAACTCCACGAGGTCGCGCGAATCAACCAGATCGGCGAGCGGCTCAGGAGCGAGTTCGGTCTTGACATGAACGACTTCCTGCTCACCGAGGAAAAGACCGAATCGGGCGAGACGTTGCCGACGAAGTTCCAGCTTACGCACGGCGACGATAGCTATGACATTGCCTCGCTGGCAGGCATCTGCCCGGCGATCCGCCAGATCGGCGGCAAGGGCATCGACATCAAGCGTTTCAAAGGGCTCGGCGAGATGAACGCCGATCAGCTCTGGGAGACGACGATGAATCCGGAAACGCGCACGCTGCTGAGCGTGCGGCTCGACGACGCCGGCGAGGCCGATCGCCTGTTCAGCATCCTGATGGGCGACGACGTCGAGAAACGCCGCAAGTTCATCCAGGACCACGCCTTGGAGGTCCAGAACCTCGACGTGTAGAGAACGAAAGACGAGCCCCCGGCGTCTGTGCGCCGGGGGCTCGAAGGGTATCGGTGGGTGTGTGCCTGCCTGCGGCCTCGGCAGGCACAAAATCGCACGGGGGCCGGGATGTCAGATGGAATTGAGGAC
Source organism: Phycisphaerales bacterium Planc_01 (assembly GCA_001603075.1). Classification (GTDB taxonomy): domain Bacteria; phylum Planctomycetota; class Phycisphaerae; order Sedimentisphaerales; family Anaerobacaceae; genus Anaerobaca. The sequence goes on from LVBB01000122.1 coordinate 75,558, forward strand.
CCACCGCCCCAAGAAGTCCGTGACTCCTGGATACATTTGTCCCTTCGTCCGGTGGGGCGGACATGTGTAGAAGTGATTGATCTCCGGGATGACTTTCAGGGTGAAATTGGAGATCGTGGACTGTGTCACGCCATCGAGCAGCGGTTTGAGGTTCACATCCACCTTGACATGCCGGTCGCCTTCACCAAAAAGAACGGCAATCGGACACGCGACACCCTTCAAATCTGAAACAGGATCGTAGTGCAGAAAGAACTGATTCGCAGGCGAGCGGAAGTGTTCGACGAGGTTCTGCGCGTCCTTGCGGAGGCGCTCTTCGGCGTCGTTGCCTGTGCTCTGATCGTCGGATTTCGAGTTGGCCGAGTGATAGCGAAAGATCTTCACGAAGATGGAGATGGCCTTTTCCCGGGCTTGGTCATCTCCGCTGACATCCGCAATGCTTCGCACGAATTCCATTCCGTCCAGGCTCGCCTCTTCGTTCGTCTGTTCTTTTGATGAACGATACATGTCCGGCATCTCTCTGGCCTGGGCGAGCATGATTTCTTTGCCTGTGACCAAAGGGGGGGAAAGCAGGATCAGGAAGTCAATTCCATCGCATGCCGCTGCTGTGTGCAGCGCGACAGCCGCACCGAGGCTGTGACCACAGAGCCCCACCGGCCCAATCACCGTCTTCTTCTGCAGAGATTCCACGATGTGCAGAACGTCCTGGGTCAAGTCACGAATATCCTCGCCTTGGCCTGTGGACTTGCCGGTTCCACGGTCATCGTATCGAAACACGGCGATCCCATGGCGAGCCAGATCGTTCGCGACAATCCGACCCATCAAATACTCTCCGTTCCAATCGAAATCCCAATCGCGATTCTGTGGTCCCGATCCACTGATGAGTACCACAACCGGGAACGGTCCCTCGCCGACAGGGAGCGTGAGCGTTCCCGACAAGCGAACGTCATCACGCGAGACGTCCATCTCCTCTTCTCGGACAGGGGATCCGTCAGGCACACCGGCCTGACACCAGGCCATAACAGAGAACACGATGAGCAAGGGCAAAGTCATACGGCGATGGCGAATTTGGGTAATGCTGTTCATGGGAGGTCGTTCCTTTCAGTGTAAGGGAGGGGTCACATTTCTTTGCGTGGAACGGGCGCTGGACCGAGGCCTATTGGTTCCTCATATCGCCGGCACCGACCCTGGACAGTTCCTCTGGGTTTCTTCCTGCACTGGGCCGGCTTACCTCGTTTGCCGGCGTCCAAGCTCTGTTGAGGAAGGTGACGTCGAGAGAGCGGTCCCTTCGCCGACCACGGGATGTGAGATCACCTGCACCCGTTGCCGGAACTCGTCTTGCGTCAGCTCGCCTTTGGCTAGTGCGCTGATGTCAGCGCTCTTGGCGCGGATGGTCAAAGCTGTCGAGGAACCCGTGACAGGGATGCCCGCGATCTCTCCCTGCAAGAGGTTGAGCCAGTCCTCCGGCCCGGCTTGTGGTCCGCCGACGATCTTCCGCCTTGCGAGTTCACCACGCAAGGTCGTCGGCCCCGTAATCGTGACCACCATGGCCTCATCAGCGGACAGATGCCGCATATTCGCCGCGTGGACGAGCGTATTGATGATGGTCGTCTTGAGAGTCTCCAAGCGTTCGGCGCTGTATTTTGGCGCGGCCTCTTCGGTGGCGCTGCGACGTTTCGGTCTCTGAGGTTGATAGAGTTCCTCACGGGTTCTGACCCAGACGGGGTCGCCCTCGTCTGCGGGCTCTATGAGTTCCTCGGTTTCGACGTGCGGGCCCGGCGCCAGCGGGAGATCGACGTTGATGGCGAACACGACGCCGTAACCCTGCAAATACATGCGGGGTGGCACGTTGCCGTCGCGCCCGAACGCCGCGCGGTACCCCCGCGTGACGAAGAACTCCAACCCCTGGGCATCGGGCAGGAGATTCGCCTGGCTGAGCCTGTTCTCAAGGATGCGGCTCATTACTGTGATGTCTTCGGAGATTTCCGTCAGTTCCTCGACGGTCATTTCTCGGGCGGGTACGACGAAGAGTGGTGGTGGCGACGCCGCACCCAAGCGCGCATAAGGCAGGTTGGCAAGGAGTCTGTCCATGAAGGCCGGCTCGGGGGCGCTCACGGCGTGCGGAGCTACGGGGGCGACGGGGGCCTCTGGAATGTCGGTGTCCACTTGGCTGCGTACGATGCCGGCGAGAACGATGGTTGCGGCAACAATCGCGTAGATTCGCATGATCGGCTTCATCTTTCTGCTCCTTTTACTTGGTGGTTGAGTCATGCTGGTCGAGAAGCGGGGAACGGTCGGGGGTCTCGGCGAGCATATTGACCATGTCTTTCCTGGTGCGTTCGAGTTGGTCCTCTGTGGCGACCGCCAGGCTGAGCAGGGCCGTGGCGAACTGCGTACTGTCCTGATGCCGGGTGGAGTCGATCTCCGCCAGAGCGGCCGCAACCCATTGACGGTTCTGCACTTGAGCCACGTAGATCGAGGCGATGAGGTCTTCGAGCAGGCGGTGGGTTGTTGCGTTCGAGACCGCCAGGGTTTGGGCGGCAGCCTGAAGCAGATCGGTACGGTACTGCTCCGTGAGGTCCTCTCGCAGGGCCAGGTAACCGGCTTCGAGGGTAGATTCCCACTGTCGGCCCAAGTCCTCGATCACCTTGCGGCGAACAGCCGGTTCGATCGAGGCCGCCAGAGAGTTCTCGAGCGCCTCTTGCAGGCGATCGAGATCGGCAGTTTGAGGCGCTGACAGCCTGCCGACGGCATAACCCGCGAAGATCAGGAGGGCCGCCGCCGCTGCAAGCTTGGTCATCAGACGGATGCGGTGTCCGTTCTGGCGGGCGGGCGATGCATCTACGCCGCAGGTCGCCTCTGAGAGTTTCGTAAGCGTTGTGTCGAGCACCTCTTGCGGCGGATGCGAGGGGATCTGCTCGTTCCGGAATTGCTCGATCGCTCGTTGCAGAATGTCGTCTTCACGTTCCATAAGGCAACCTCGTTTCTTCCGCCTCGACCGGTTCGAGGAGATGACGTAACTTTCCTTTGGCGCGGTGCAACAGCACGCCGACGGCGCCGCTGGTGATCGTCAATTCCCCGGCGATCTGGCGGTAACTCAGGTCGTTAAAGTACCGCAGGCAAAACACTTTCGCTTCTTGCGGCGGCAGTTGCGCGATCGCGGCGCGCAATCGCTCGGCCAACTCAAGGTTCTGTACCACGACGTCGGGTCCCGGCCGCGCGCTGACCGCCTCGACGTCGTCGTCGTTGGCTTCGTGGCGTGACTGCCGCATGCGGCGGCGCAGTTGGTCGATTGCGCGCGTCGTCGCCAGGTGCAGCAGCAAGGCCCGAACGTTGCGCACCGACTGGCGCTGCGAGAGCTCAAACGCCGCCAGGAACGCCTCTTGAAAGCAATCGGCTGCGTCCGCGTGGTTGCGCAGCAGACGATAGGCGGTCTGCCATACGGCCGATGCGTGCTCTTCCGCGATGCGCTGCCAGTTATGCACCTGCAAAGCAAAACCTTTCGAACCACCTGTGTTGCCCGGGCTGTTTCACGCGACAGAAGACGCCAAGTCGCCTATCTTGCCACTATAGCTATGTCGATCCGCACGCCAACTTTATTACGCGTCGCCGCGAGAGAGCCGTGCGAATCATGGCTGTCACGCTGTCGGCGAAAAATTCGCGACTTTATTGGAAGCATGTTCCTTTTTTCCCTTGCAATCTCTCAAGCTCGCTGGCACAATACCCGCGTCAGTGACAGGTGAGGTCGTCGCCGAGTTGTGGTCAACGTTAGAATAGGGAGGCGCTGGATGACGGGGGAACGCAGAAGCAGGAAGACGCCGGCGATGAGATGGTTGCCAGCGTTTTTGCTTTTCGCGGTGGCTTCGGTTGTCCTTGCCGGGTGTGCCACGACGACGCAGAGCAGCGTCGATTCCACGGGGGTGGTTCCGTCCGAGCGGAGTGAGCGGGAGTTGCTGGCGGACGTGCAGCGAAGGTTCGAGAATCCCCAGGCGCACTATGAATTGGGCCGGCTGTATGCGCGGTCCGGACAGTGGACCAAGGCGGAGTATCACTACAACGTGGCGCTGGGATTCGATCCCGCGTTGCGGGCGGCGCAGGCCGGGGTGGTGAGGCTGTTCATCGATCAGGGACAGAAGGCCAAAGCCGAGCAGTATGCTTCGAGCTATATCAACTGGATCTCCACCAACGAGCGCGAGCTGCTGCGTCTGGCATGGGAGTTCGAGAAGGTCGATCTGGATGACCATGCCATGCGATGTTTCCGGCAGGCACTGGCCGTCGGGCCGGATTCGGCTGAAGTCAACAAGCAGGTGGGTTTCTACTACCTCGGCAAGAACGATACCGCGAAGGCCAGACAGCACCTGAGCCGGAGTTTCGAGCTGAATCCAAGGCAGCCGGACGTTGCCGGCGCGCTGGGCACCCTCGGGGTGGTTGTCCAATCGCCCGAGTCCCCGCCGATGACCATGGAGAAGACGCGGTAGAGAGCGACAGTACAGTTCGGTTACGATGAAATGCGATGGTCCAATCGTTTTCATTGCCCCGTGGCGAACGGATGCGCTGCGGGGTTTTTTCTTGCCCTTTGATCGTACGACAGCAGTTCGTTGGCAGGATTGAGAAGATGAGCGGACACAATGTGAGCCTGTGGAGGGTGGCCGCAGCCCTTCTGGGTACGTTTTGCAGCGCATGCGTCGCGAACGTGTACGACGTGTGCGACTTCGGGGCCCTGGGTGACGGCCTGGATGCCCCGCATTCCAATGGTGCGGCGGCGCTGTCGCGCGTGGGCAACCTCGGCGACTGAGGGTAGAAGCTCTGTGAGGTGACCGATGAAGCTGGGAAAGTACTCGCTCGGAATGGGGGATCGCTTCGGTCGCCAGGGGAAAGCGCAACTGGCGGCGCTGCGCAAGGCCAAAGAGGCCGGCGTCGCCGTGACGCCGGTTTGGAACAAGTCCCATCGCGAGCACACCATCATCGGGACCGAGCCGGCGGACGTTCGGCGCGAGGCCGACGAGGCCGTCGCGGCTTGCGCCTGGGACGGGGCGTACTTCGTGGATGCCGATCATATCAGTCTGGCGAACGTCGATGGTTTTGTCGAGGCAAGCGACTTTTTCACGCTTGACGTCGCCGAGATTATCGGACGCCCTGCTGGAAAAGAGAAGGTCGATGCCTTCGTGTCACGCCACAGGGACCTGGTGGGTACTCTCCGGATGGACGGCAGTGCGACGACCTTCGAGATCGCGGTGTCCGACCTGCGAGCGATCGCGTCGAAGTATCTGGCAGCGGTCCACGAGGCGGGCCGGATCCATCGCCACATCGCGTCGCGCAAGGGTGCGGGGCGATTCGTGACGGAGGTGTCGATGGACGAGACGGATACGCCGCAGACACCCGTCGAGCTGCTCGTGATCCTCGCAGCGATTTGCGATGAGGGGATCGCCGCCCAGACGGTGGCGCCGAGGTTCAGCGGGCGCTTCAACAAAGGGGTCGATTATGTCGGCGACGTCCGGCGGTTCGCCTGGGAGTTCGAGCAGGACCTCGCGGTGGTCGGATATGCCGTCAGAGAGTTCGGCCTGCCCGACGACCTGAAGCTCAGTATCCACTCGGGCAGTGACAAGTTCTCGATCTACGAGCCGATCCAGGACGCCCTGCGCAAGTTCGATGCGGGCCTGCATCTCAAGACCGCCGGCACGACGTGGCTGGAAGAGTTGATCGGCCTGGCGCTGGCCGGTGGTGAGGGCCTGGCGATCGCCAAGGAGGTCTTCGGTCGAGCTGTGACCCGCATGGAGGAGCTGTGCGGCCCCTATGCGACCGTCATCGACATCGACCCGACCCGATTGCCCGACCCACGGCTCGTTGCCAACTGGGATGGCGCGTTGTTCGCTCAGGCGCTGCGCCACAATCCGTTCTGCTCGTGCTACAACCCACATTTTCGTCAACTGCTGCACGTCGGCTACAAGATCGCGGCGGAGATGGGATCGCGATTCACAGAGGCGCTGGATCGCTACCAAGACATCATCGCCGGTCAGGTCACCGCCAACCTCTACGACCGCCACATCCGCCCGCTGTTCATCGATTGATGCCCCGGCCGAACCGCTGGGCGCGGAGACACGCGTCTTGTTTTGCGTCCGAAAATCGAGGCGGTAGTGCGTCGTATGCCCTTTTTCTTCCGCGTCGGCGCACCGCAGGCGCGCCCCTGCGAACGGCTTCACCTGTGATACAGGCCTGTTTATGGGTCGGCGTCTGCGGACCGAGGAGATTGACGCTTGCTCTTAAAGCGGGATCGCCGAGCGGCCGAACTGTATGCATCGGGCTGTCCCGTGATGATAGGACCCTTTGACCCCGGAGCCATATGAGTCAGAGCCAGCGACAACAACGACTGCGCCTGCTTGTCAGGAAGCTCAACAAAGAGCGAAAACGGCACGCCAGGCAGATCGATATCCTCTGCAACGATTTGATCGGCGCGCAGCGGGCCTTCGTCAAGCGGCTCGACCATATCGGCTTTGCCGCCAGGTTGTACCAGTCCCTGCTGGGGGTCGCCGACCTGCGGAGTCTGCTGACACGAGCGGACGAGGTCATCCGTGATGCCCTGCCCGGGGCCGACGTCACGTTCTTCCTGCGTCGCTCCGACGGTTCAGGTCTGGGCGCGTTCCATGCCGGCCAGAGCCCGACGATCGAGGATCAGCCGATCGAGGAGTACTTCGGATCCGAGCTGGTCGAGAGCATCTGCAAGGCGAATCGCCCGTGCAGTCTGGCGGATCTGCTCGCCCTCGGGCTGCAAGGCCATGCCAGGGAACTCAGCCAGGTGTCTCTGGCGACGCTTCCACTGAACGATCTGGGGCGACCGCTCGGCTTCCTGCTGGTCAGCCGCGACATGCCGTCTGCGCTGACCGGGGATGAATTGCAGAGGTTGGCTCTGGTCACCTGCGGGCTTTCGCACGCCATCGCCGCCGCCCGCGTCCCGCTCCATGCGGGCCAGTGAGCCGGCCAAACGCCAAGACCCTCGACGCAGACGGGAACCCGCGTCCGGGGAAATTTCATTGCCTTTCCGGTCGCCATCACGCATAATGACTGTGAGTGCTCGCGGGGCCGTCATGCCTGCGAGAACGCGAGCGAGGAGGGATGGCGTTTGTTTGTCTCCGGGGAACCGAGTGAGTCGAGGAATTGGAGATGCCTGAAATGAATGAAGGCCCGGTCAACCAGAGCCACATGGTCGAAACGACCGACTGCCTGGAAGCGGTGGGGATCTTCCGAGGATGGAAGAACTTCTTCTTTTTGCTCGTGGTGATCTGTCTCGTGCTGGTCCAGGCATCCTTCTGGCTGGTCAATCTGGGGGTCGTCCAGATCCCACCCGCTCCTGCGGCCGCGATTGCCGAGATTGAGGCGGTCAGTGCGGCGGCGGCTGAGACGGTCGCGCAGAGCAGCGAGGCCATGACCGAGGCGGCGCCGACCCGCAAGACCGTACGGTTACCTCTCCTTGAAAAGCTGACCTGGGAGCATGTGCGGCGCACGATCGAACTGGTGGATGGTGTTCTGATTCTGACGGCGGGGCTGTTCTGTCTGGCCATGTTCTTCAGTCTGATGGTTTCTCTCATCGGCCGGCTGGGCGGGATCAGCCACATCGCCCGGGCGTTCTTCCTGTCCCTGATCATGTTCGTGCTGGTGGTGCCGTGGCAGGAGTTGATCGGCTCCAGCGTCATCGGCGCGGCCTACACGCCGGCCGAGCTGGCCAAGTGGGTCTCCGGCGACGGCTCGGGGGTGATGCACGCCGTTCTCTATTACCTGCGCTTCAGCGGATACTGGTTCCTTGTCGTGCTGTTGGCGATCATGTCGCAGGCCCGCAGCGCCCGTTGGACCAAGGCCATTCTCCGCCGTCTCGAGATCATCTGAACGCGACGACCCTTTGGAACGTTATGGCGGCGACGCACCCGTCGATCGGGCCGTCTTCCGGTATGCCCCCTCCGCCGGCACCTCTCGTAGGCCCTGCGCGCATCCGTCATTTGCTGTCGGGTGGTTTACACGCGGTGTTTTCCGTCTATACTGGTTTGGCTTATGACGGCTTTTGGGGACAACTCTGTTGGTCTGGTCGAGACGAGGATCCTCCGCGTGGTGGAGGCGGACGCGCCGCTGCTGCTCGATTGCGGCAAGAAGCTTGGGCCCATCGACGTGGCATACGAGACCTACGGGCGCCTCAACGAAGCCGGGGACAACGCGATTCTCGTCTGTCACGCGCTCAGCGGCAGCGCGCATGCGGCGGGCTACCACAGCGCCGACGACAAGAAGCCCGGCTGGTGGGAGGACATGATCGGGCCCGGAAAGGGCATTGATACCGACAAGTACTTCGTCCTCTGCTCCAACGTCCTCGGTGGCTGCTCCGGAACCACGGGCCCGTCTTCGATCGATCCCGCCACAGGCAGACCCTATGGATTGAGATTTCCCATCATCACCATCGCCGACATGGTGCGCGTCCAGAAGCTGCTGCTCGATCGCTTGGGCATTCGGCACTTGCTGGCCGTGATCGGCGGCTCGATCGGCGGCATGCAGGTCCTTCAGTGGTCAATCGCCTGTCCGGACATGATGGACGCGGCGATTCCCGTCGCCACGACGACACACCTCGGCGCCCAGTCCATCGCCTTCGATGCGGTCGGCCGAAACGCCATCCTGGCCGACGCCAACTTCGCCAACGGCCAGTACCACGACAAATCGCTGCCTGCCCGCGGCCTGGCGATCGCCCGGATGATCGGACACATCACGTACCTCTCGGAGGAAGGGATGCGTCAGAAGTTCGGTCGCCAGCTCCGCACAGCCGACAAGTACAGCTACGACTTCAACTCCGAGTTTTCCGTCGAGACCTATCTCGACTATCAGGGCCAGACCTTTGTCGATCGATTCGACGCCAACAGCTATCTGTACATCACGAAGGCTTCGGACTACTTCGACCTGGCCCGTGACTATGGCTCGCTCCGACAGGCCTTTGCCAACACCCGCGCGCGGTTCCTCGTGGTCAGTTTCAGCAGCGACTGGCTCTTCACACCCGCCCAGTCCGAGGCCGTCGTCGACGCCCTGGCCGGCAACGGACGGGATGTCAGCTTCTGCAACATCCACTCATCCTATGGGCACGATGCCTTCTTGCTGGAGAACGAGACGCTCGGCGCGTTCGTGGACTGTTTCCTCGCCGCCACGGCGCGTCCGAAGCAGGTCGAGATCGAGGGCATCTGCTGCCATCGACACGCCTCGCCGGCCGGTCGCCACGAACAGGCGCAGCGGGCCCGCGTCGACTACCAGCTCGTCGAATCGCTGATCGAGCCCGATGCCACCGTGCTCGACGTCGGTTGCGGCGACGGGGAGCTGCTCGCCAGGCTCCGACACGACAAGCGAATTGATGGACGCGGGCTCGAGCGCGAGCAGGATCTCGTCCTCGGCTGCGTCTGCAAGAGGCTGTCGATCATCCAATACGATATCGAACGCGGGCTCGGCAGCTATGCGGACAAGAGCTTCGACTACGCCATTCTATCCCAGACGGTGCAGACGATTCGCGACCCCGAGCGGGTGCTCCGAGAGCTTCTGCGGGTCGGGCGCAAGGTGATTGTCAGTTTCCCGAACTTCGCGCACTGGCGTTCGCGGGTGCAGTTGATGTGCCGGGGCAAGGCGCCGGTCACGCGCCAGTTGCCGTTCGGCTGGCACGACACGCCGAACATCCACTGCCTGTCGCTGAAGGACTTCGACGAGTTCTGTGGGCACCTGGGCGCCACGATCGAGCGACGAGTCCCCCTGGTCAAGACCCGGCCCAGCCCGGTCCGCCTCTGGCCGAACCTGCTGGCCGAGCAGGCCGTTTACGTCATCCGCAAAGACACCGATTAGTCGTGCATGGCAGGAAGGGCTTCTATGGCAGATCTCGAACGCATAGGCATTTCGCTCGACAGCGACTTGCTGGCCCAATTCGATACGCTCATCGCCCATCAGGGCTACCAGAGCCGTTCGGAGGCGATTCGCGACCTGGTGCGGCAGCAGTTGAGCCAGGAGCGCCTCGGCGACCCGCAGGCCGAAGCGGTAGCTGCCGTCTTCCTCGTCTACGACCACCACGCCGCCAACCTCACCGAGAAGCTCATCGCCGTGCAGCACTCTCACCTGCTGCACGCGATCAGTTCGCTGCACGTGCATCTCGACGAGCACGACTGTCTCGAGATCATCGTCCTGCGCGGCCAGGTCGGTGAAATCAACAGGGTCGGCGAGAACATCCTGAGCATGAAGGGTGTCAAACTCGGCCGGATCAACCTCGTCGCCATATAGAAATCCACCCCCCGGCCGAATTGACCCGCGATTCGGGCTTGACAGAGGCCCATGCCATCGGCTCTAATACCGCCTTACGCGGGCGATTAGCTCAGTTGGTTAGAGCGCACGGATCACACCCGTGAGGTCACTGGTTCGAGTCCAGTATCGCCCATTGATGTAACCCCCTTCTCTTGATAGACTTACGGTATCTTTCCCGGAGGGGCTCCAGGTCTGCGCCTTCGCGCGGCCGCGGGGCTGTTTGACCTGGACGTTTGGAACCGACTCTGCGTGCTGGAAATCCCGGCGGGATCGTCGTAGAATGGACCCGTGCCGCCCGGCGGCGCGCATCTGACGCAATGTGACGGGAACCGCGTTCCCGCAAAGATGTCGTGCAGATAGGAGAGGTCCAATGCGCAATCGCATCCATCGCAGCATTCCGTGTCGAGTGTTCCGTCTGTCTGTCCTTCTTCTGGTCGTGCTCTTCGCGGCTCAGCCGGGGCAGGCCAAATTGATCGCCCGCATCCACGACTCCGGCTTCGCCCTCGCCCACGACACCTACAACGGCATGGGCACCGGCAGCGACGGGCGGATCTACTACGTGCTCAGCTCGGAGTCGTATGAGGTCGGCGCCCAGATGTACTGCTACGACCCGGCCACCGACACCATCGAGCACCTCGGCGACGTCACCGAGGCCTGCGGCGAGAAGAACACAAAGACCATTGTCCAGGGCAAATCGCACGTGCCCTTCGCCGAGCGGGATGGCAAGCTCTACTTCGCCACGCACGTCGGCTACTACAGCATCATCGACGGCATGGAGAAGATCGGCATCCCGCCGCAGGGCTGGAAGCCGTACCCCGGCGGTCACTTCCTCGCTTACGACATGAAGACGAAGAAATTCGAGGACCTCGCCACCGCCCCGCGCGGCGAGGGAATTCTCACCATGACGATGGACACGAAGCGCGGCCGCCTCTACGGCCTGACCTGGCCGGCCGGCCACTTCCTCCGCTACGATCTGGCGAAAAAGGAACTGAAGGACCTCGGACCGGTCTCCCGGCTCGGCGAGAACGGCACCGGCGACAACTACCGCACGCTCTGCCGTTCGTTCGTGGTCGATCCGCACGACGGCAGCGTCTACTACACCGTCGGCGACGGTGACATCTTCCGCTATCGCTACGACCGCGACGCCATCGAGCCGGTCGTCGGCGACGACATGCGAAAAGACTACCTCGGCCTCTACGACCCGACGTCGGCCGGCCACATGGGCTACAACTGGCGGCAGACCGTCTGGTACGAGCCGGAGCGGGCCGTCTACGGCGTGCACGGCAACTCGGGCTATCTGTTCCGCTTCGACCCGAGCGACCCCGAGGTCCAGATCGTCGATCGCATCACCTCGCTGCCCTCCAAACGCAGCGGCATGTTCGACCAGTTCAGCTACGGCTATCTCGGCTTCGCACTCGGGCCGGACGGCAAGACCCTGCACTACCTCACCGGCGGGCCGGTCTACGTGGACGGCAAACGCGTCGCGGGAAAGGCGACGACCGCAATGGGCGAGTCCAAGGGGATCGAGAACCTCCACCTGATCACCTACGACATTCCCGCCCGCAAGTATACCGACCACGGGCCGATCTTCTTCGCCGACGGCCGAAGGCCCTATTACGTCAACGCCATCGCCATCGGCAAGGACGGCACCGTGTACACCTTGTCGAGAGTCAACGACGACAATCCGCCGAAGACCGATCTGATCAGCATCCCGAGCCCCTTGCGGGGCAGGTGATCTACAAACTTGAGATTTCGCACTTGAAACCTGGCATGCGACACTCACTTGAAAGGGGTCGGATATGAACGCAAAGCGAATCACTCGACGGCAATTCATGGGAGCGGCTTCGGCCGGTGCGATTGCGGCGGCCTCCGGGAGCATTCCGGTGTTCGCCGGCCTCGGCGGCGCGGCCAAGCTGGCCGTCCAGGGCGGCACGCCCGTTCGGGCCAAGCGATGGCCCGCCTGGCCCATCTGGGACCCGGCGGCTGAGGAACGTATCCTGACGATCCTCCGCAGCGGCAACTGGTTCCGTGGCCAGGGCCAGACCGTCACGGAGTTCGAGGGCAAGTACGCCAAACTGCTCGGCGCCAAGCGATGCACCTGCACCGTCAACGGGACCAACGCCCTGCTGACCGCGATGCACGCGCTCGACGTGGGCGTCGGCGACGAGGTGATCGTCTCGCCGTACACCTTCATCGCAACCTACAACGTCGTGCTCAACTCGGCGGCCCTGCCGGTCTTCGCCGACACCGATCCCGAGACGTTCCAGATCAACCCGGACAAGATCGAGGAGCGCATCACCGAGCGGACCCGCGCGATCATGCCCGTCCACATCCTCGGCATCCCTGCCGACATGGACCGGATCATGGCCATCGCCAGGAAGCACAACCTCGTCGTGATCGAGGACGCCTGCCAGGCGTGGCTGGCCCAGTATCGCGGCAAGTGCTGCGGCACGATCGGCGACCTGGGATGTTTCAGCTTCCAGAACTCCAAGCACCTGCCCTGCGGCGAGGGCGGCGCGGTCGTCGGCAACGATGACGAGGTCATGGACCGCATCCACTCGTTCCACAACTGCGGGCGGGCGTACGGCAGCGTCAAGGGCGCCACCGGCTATCCGATCATCGGCACCAACCGCCGGATGACCGAGTACCAGGCGGCCATCCTGCTCAACCAGATGCAGCGGCTCGAAGCCGACACGCAGCGGCGCTGGACCAACGGCCAGTACCTGACCAGCCAGATCAAGGATATCCCGGGGATCATCCCCTGCAAGCTGTACGAAGGGACCACGCGGGCGGTGTACCACCTGTATCCGTTCCGCTACAAGAAGGAGCACTTCAACAACGCGCCGAGAGCCAAGTTCATGGCGGCGCTGAGCGCCGAGGGCATCCCCTGCTCCGGCGGATATGGCCCACAGTACCGTGACGAGCTGATCGAGGACGCCCTGACCTCCAAGAACTTCACGCGCAGCTTCTCCAAGGCCCGACTCGACCAGTACCGCAAAGAGCTGAACTACCCCGGCAACGACCAGCTCTGCCAGGAAGCCGTCTGGCTCGGCCAGAACATGCTCCTGACCGAAAGATCCGACATGGACGACATCGCCAACGCCATCCGGAAAATCTACGACAACCGCGACAAACTCGCATAAGCCGCACCCGGCGTAAAAGAGCAGAAGCGTCGATGAGTAAACGGTAGGGTGTGCATCGCACACCAACTCCATATGGAGCGCGGTGCACTCCCTGCAGCCTGCGGAGGAAGACCATGAGGAAGCGCGTTGAAACCATGCGAACAAGACGGCTCTGCGCCGCCATGATTGTCGCCACTTGCGCAGCGGCCTTCGCCGCCGATGCCCCGACGACCGAGCCGAACGTGGTCACGATCACCGGCACGATACTGGAGGTCACCGGCCGAGCCTTGGAATGCTACTACCACATCACCAACCGCTCCTCGCACGACCTCTGGCTTTGCGAGAGCATGAGCCAAGGTAAGAGTAATTTTGAGGCGCTTGTGTGCGAAGATGGCAAGACACTCTTGGTGCGCAGGCGTCTCGGGTTCTTCTCGGACTTGTTTGTCCAACCACCCACCGGACAGCACGTCCGCCTACCGGCTGGTACGAGTCGCACGGAGCTTCTGTCACTGAGCTTGCCCGTGCGAGTGCGCCGGATTCTCACGGGCGGCGGAAGACGCGGACAGTCGTTATGTACGAAATTGTGCATCGAGATAGGTTACTATGACAAGGGCCTGCCGAGCATGAACCTTCCGCTGCCATATGCCAACATGATAAGCGAAACCCTGGACCGCAAGGAGCAAGTGGTTATCCCACACAGATTCGATATGGGCGAGCAGACGCTGACTTTTGTCGTTGAGAATGTCCGGATTCCTTGCCTGAGTGAATACGGGGAAGTCACACCTACCGATACAGTCTTCGGTACGCGCGTCGCTATCGAATTCAAGCCTTCCGCCTTGCCGTTCCTGTTCCCCTTTGTCGACGAACAGGCCCTCTTGAGCGAGGACGAACAGCAACGAATGCGATCGCTCACGCGTGCCACAATTGACGACACATCGAGCCTCAGAGCCATAGCGGAAGATCTTCGTACGGGGCATGACGGCGCATTTCTCTGCGTCGACGCCACTGCTGTTGTGACGAGCTATCGCGACGGTGCCCGCATCGCGTCGTTCGTAATCGACCGAGACGGCTCGGTTCTGAGTGAAGGTGGACAGGTGTTTCGCTATCCGGGCCGTCTTCCCAGCCTTCGCGCTGCGCTGCCAGGCGTACAGCCGCTTGATTTGCGCATCCGTTGTGCGCGCAATCTACAAGACCTCTGGTGTCGTCTGTCCTCAAAGACCATGCCTCACGAGTTCTCGGCATGCGTTGCATCCGGAGAAGGTGCCATCGCCTATCCGCCGCCGGATGAGTGGTGTGATACGGCAGTCCTACCCTATCAAACATGGGACCGAACAGGAACTGGGGCAAGCGTGCGTCCCCTCAGATGTCCCGCCGCAGATGAAGGCAAGTGCCACTATGCAATGAACCCGATCTGCGAGCCGAATTCCCCGGGGGATATGGTGCTGCTGTTCGAAACGAAGGCGGGGTGGAACCAGCACGGCGGGGCGGAGTTGTTCACCTTCGACAACCACAACCCGAAAGGCGGCTGCGTCCTGCTCAACGACGGCAGCGTCCGATTCATCCGCACCGAACAAGAACTCCACGCCCTCCGCTGGAGATAGCGCAATGGTGTGCGGCGCACACCTACGGGGCGGTGTTGGAGGTGGGACCGGGATTTGCACAGGCACAGGGTCTACAGGTCGTCGGGGTGGTGGGTGTGGATGCGGACGTTCTCGCGGTAGACCTGGGGTTCGTTCTCGGCGGCGCGGTCGATCCGGCTCTGGGCCCAGAAGATCTTGATGGCGGTGACGCCGCAGCCGAGGCCCGCGACGAAGAACACCCCGGCCGCCAGATATGCGAAAAACTGGGGCAGCGCGGCGATCAGGACGCCGAACCCAATCAGCAGCAGGCCGACGATCATGATCGCACTGGCCACGCTGCGCGAGGCCTGCGACAACGCATTCGAATAGTAGCGAAAGACCATTTTCGGCACTCCTTCCTGGGAAGTGTACGAAAAAGAAGCGGGTCCCGTTCGGGACCCGCTCGGCGTTTGTCGCATCAGTACATATCGCCGCCCGGAGGCATGGCGGGTTGCTTCTTCTTCTCGGGAATCTCACTGACGACGGCGTCGGTGGTCAGCAGCAGGGCCGCGATCGATGCGCCGTTCTGCAGGGCGGTCCGCTCGACCTTGGTCGGCACGATCACCCCGAACTTGATCATATCGCCGTACTGCTTGGTCAGGGCGTTGTAGCCGAAGTTCTTCTCGGTGCTCTCCATGACCTTCTGGGCCACGATCGAGCCGTCGAGCCCGGCGTTCGTCGCGATCTGCTTGATGGGAGCGACCACGGCCCGGCGGACGATGTCCACGCCCACGCTCTCGTCGCCCTTGGTCTTGAGCTTGTCCAGCGCGGGCAGGACCCGCAGCATGGCGACGCCGCCACCGGGCAGAATGCCCTCTTCAGCCGCGGCACGGCAGGCGTGCAGCGCGTCCTCGACGCGGGCCTTCTTCTCCTTCATCTCGGCCTCGGTCGCCGCGCCGACGTTGATCTGGGCGACGCCGCCGGCCAGCTTGGCCAGGCGCTCCTGGAGCTTCTCGATGTCGTAATCACTGGTGGAGTTGTCGATCTCGGCCTTGATCTGCTCGATGCGGGCCTTGATCGCCTCGGTGCTGCCGGCGCCCTCGATGATCGTCGTGGCGTCCTTATCGATCGTGATCTGCTTCGCCCGTCCGAGCTGCGTCAGCTCGATGCTCTCGAGGTTCAGACCGAGATCCTCGAAGATTGCCTCGGCGCCCGTCAGCACGGCGATGTCGCTGAGCAGGGCCTTGCGGCGGTCGCCGAAGCCGGGGGCCTTCACCGCGGCCACCTGGAGCACGCCGCGCAGCTTGTTGACCACCAAGGTCGCCAGGGCCTCGCCCTCGACGTCTTCGGCGATAATCAGCAACGGCTTGCCCTGCTTGGCCACCTTCTCCAGCAGCGGGACCAGCGACTTGATCGAGCTGATCTTCTTCTCGTGGACCAGGATGTAGGGCTTGTCCAGAACGACGGACATGCTCTCGACGTTGTTGACGAAATGCGGGCTCAGATACCCCTTGTCGAACTGCATTCCCTCGACCAACTCGACCGTTGTTTCGAACGACTGGCCTTCCTCGACCGTGATGACGCCGTCTTTGCCGACCTTGTCCATCGCCTCGGCGAGCTTCTTGCCGATCTCGGCATCCTGGTTGGCCGAGCAGGTGGCCACCTGCTCGATCTGCTTGGTCGACTCGACGGGTGCAGCCATCTTGAACAGCTCGTCGACGATCGTCTCGACGGCCAGCTCGATCCCGCGCTTGACCTGCATCGGGTTGGCCCCGGCGGTGATGTTCTTGAGCCCCTCCTCGAAGATGCTCTCGGCCAGAATCGTGGCGGTCGTGGTCCCGTCGCCGGCCACGCTCGAGGTCTTCGAGGCCACTTCCTTGACCATCTGGGCGCCCATGTTCTCGTAGGCGTCTTCCAGCTCGATCTCCTTGGCGACGCTGACGCCGTCCTTCGTGACGGTGGGCGAGCCGAACGACTTTTCGAGGATCACGTTTCTGCCGCACGGGCCGAGCGTGATCTTGACGGCGCCGGCGAGCTTTCGGACGCCCTCACGAATGGCGCCGCGTGCGTCGGTGCCGTATGCGATTTTCTTCGCTGCCATATCCTTCTTTCTCCTTCTTCGCTATCGATCCGAATGGGTGCAAGTCTGTCTGGCGGCCTTCGGCGGGCTATTTCTCGATCACGGCCATGATGTCGGATTCGTCCATGATCAGGTACTCTTTGCCGTCGACCTTGATCTCGGTGCCGGCGTAGCTGGTGAACAGCACCAGATCGCCCTTCTTGACCTGGACTTCTCTGCGGGTGCCGTCTTCGAGCCGCTTGCCTTCGCCGACGTTGACCACTTTGCCTCTCTGGGGCTTCTCCTTGGCCGTATCCGGCAGAACGATTCCGCCGGCCGTTTTTGACTCCGCCTCGACGCGCTCCACCAGGACCTTATCCGCCAATGGTCGAATGTTCATTTGTGCCTACTCCTTTCCACTTGGTTGCATGGGGTTGACCGTACTGTCGTATTCAAATCGGCATTCAATGCGTAACTGTTTGCATCTACTGCACTTAGTCAAGTCACCGCGAAAAGATATCGCTGTTGTATTTCTTCAGGAACAGCCGGTTGAGGAGCTGCTGAAGCACCTCCATATTCACCGGTTTGCCGACCACGCCGAAGACGTCGAGTTGAAGCGCCTTGCCGAGCACATCTTGATCGACCCGGCTGGTCAGCAGGATGCACGGCAGCAGCGGATGGTCCATACGGATGATCCTGATGGTGGCCAGGGCATTGGCCCGCTCGGAGTCCATATCGACAATCGTCGTGTGGATGCGGGTCCGCCCGAGAATGTGAACGAAATCGCTGGTGTTCTCGGCGACCATGAGATTGATGCCTCTGGGCCTGAACAGGCTGCGCAAGGCCTCAGGCCACGCCCAGTTGGCCGCACTGGCCAGGACATTCACATCACCGAGTTGAGATCGTTCTGCCATCATAGTCATCCTACCGCCACGGTGAGTTGCAAATACCGTGCCAAGGATGCTTTGACGGCCTGCTGGAATCTTAAGTGGTTATATGGCAGGTGGTTATGGCGATATCGCTTCCGGGGGCCTCCTCTGGCATAATTGCAGTCGCCCCCGCTCCGTCTGCCAGGCTGGCAGCCGGGGCGCTCCGTCCGCCCAACAGAACCTCATGACCGAGCCTTCTCGTTCCTCCGACCGGCGGCGCCAAACAGCAGGCCGACCAGCCCTGCAGGGTAGACCCCCAGCCCGCCGATGCCCTCTGCTGAATTCCTTCAGGTTCTTCGTGCCGACGGCCTGAGGCTACTGGCCTGCCTCCAGTTGGATCTCCTGCTCGAGCTTGTCCAGCTCGTCGGCGACGTTCTCTTCGGTGATCTCCTGTTCCGCCTCCGCCTTGTACTCTTCGGCGGTCTTGACCTCTTCGGCAGGCGGTGCCTGTTGGTCATTGTCCGAGCAGCCGACCAGGCAAAGCGAACTCAATACGACAATCATGCACACGGCAGCAATGTTTCGCAGCATCATTCGATCTCCGTAGACAGCGTTTCGGTGTGCTTCGATCCCTTCGGCAGGCCCGCTCAGTTCTCAGGCGGCGCCTGTTCCGGGGCGCTCTCGACCGGCGGGGCCGGTACGGGCGCCGGCTCAGCGCTGGTCATCGCCCTCTTCTGCTGCTGAACCTGGGCGGTTTTTCGCTGATGGACCTGCTGCTGCATGCCCATCAGCTTATCGACGCGTGCGATCATCTCGGCGTCGCCCTTTTGCACCGCCAGTTCGCGGATTCGGGCCAGCCGGGCCTGACGTTCCATGTGCTTGGCCTGGTGGCGCTGCTGTTGCGCCTCCAGGGCCCGCAACTGCTGCTGATGGCCTTGGCCTTTGCCCTGGGCGGCCTTCTCAGCGGCCTGCCCTTTGGCTGCGGCTGCATCCTGGGCGGCCTTGCCCTTGGCCTGTGCGGCCTCAGCGTGTTGACCTGCCCGCCTCTGTTCAGCCTGCTGTTTGGCCTGTGCGGCCTTCTCAGCGGCCTGATCCCTTGCGGCGGCCGCGTCTTCGGCGGCCTTGCCCTGCTGGCCTGCCCGCTTCTGTTCGGCCTGCTGCTTGGCTTGGGCCGCCTTCTGGGCCTCATCGGTTCGGGCGGGCCGTTCGGTGCGGCGGGCGCCGCCCCCTTGGCCCTGAGCCCATACATCGGCCGCCACACAGCAGAGAACCAGACACACACACAGCGATAGAATGGTCTTCTTCATTTTCGATCTCCTGAGAAAGAGTCTGGCGAATCCGACACTTCTACTCGGCGTCTTCGGCACGGTTCGTGCCAATCTCTTGATCGGCTATTTCGCACAAAGGCTTAACGGGACAGGGAATTTCGCCTGATCTGGGCCCTGTCATGGGTCTGGGGTGCTCTCCTTGGTGTCGTTGGATCGGAACAGCAGGCCGATCAGCATGATCGGGGCGTTCCAGACGATCATGAGCAGTCGGAACAACCGGCCGGGGATCGAAACGTCGCGGTATCCGATCTGGCGCCAGGCCTGGCCCCAGACGCTCGCCTGCCAGCGGATGTTCACAAACGGCAGATAGTGCGTGAGCTGCCCCGTCGCCGCGCCACAATTGGGACAATAGTGCGCCAGCGGATCCACCGGCCGGAAACATCGAATGCACACCGGCACCTCCGCGCCGTCTTGCCCCCCGATGCCCTCGCCTTTCTTCGTCTCTTCCACCATCGCCGTTCACTCCTGCAATGCCGTTTGCCACGACCAGAGTCGACTCTCTGATCTCCATAGACCACTATCCAAGCCCTCTGTCAAGATGCATCGCATTCCCAGGCGAAGCGTCCTTGATGTCCGGGCGGCTGCCGGATGGTCCAAGCGGTTGGGCGATCAGCGAGCGTAGAGCCTGACGGTCCCGACGAGGTGCTGGAGGTTGTTCATGCGTGCGACGTTGGAGAAGACGCAGTGCCAATCGGCGGTTGGTGGGACCGGGACGAGAATCTGCCCCTCGGCGGCACCGAGATTCGCATGAAACGCCTCGAACGGTGCGCCGCCGGTAAATCGTTCGTATTCGGCGGCATCGGTCATGAAGAAATCGATCCGGCCGCCCTCGACCTTCTCCAGATGCTGTGTATACGGGGCCACGTCGTCCGCCCAGACGTCGCCGGCGAGCAGTTGCTCGGGCACGGCGAAGGAGACCACCAGCCGATAGGGACTGTCGTCGGCCGCCGAGACCTCGACCGGCGCGGCCTCGAGTGCGGGCATCAGGCCTCCCAGCACAACTGAGTGCGTATGTCGTTCGCCTGCGACCGCCGCTGAGACGAGTTCGATCCGCTCGTTGGATGCATTCGGCTCGCTGCCAACGGCCGACGCGACGCGGGCGGCATAGTCCAGACGGTCGCCCACGACGAACGAACAGCGGCCCTCGTTGTCGGTCAGTGCGTAGAAGTCCGAGAGGAACCTCGTAGCGGACGGATTCTTGGCGTACAGACGCACCTCGGCCCCATCGACCGGAGCGCCGAGAGCGTCGGTGACATGAACGTCGATCGTGGCCGTGCTCGGCGTGTAACGGTCGGTCACGCTGCGGACCCGGCCGTCGCTGCGGATCTCATAGACCGTCCCGAAGACCTTCCCCCAGCCCGTCGCATAGACAAGTGGCTCGTCCACCGAATGGTTCACCGGCTCCCACTGGATCCAGCGCTCGTGCCAGAATTCGTTCCAGATGTGGTCGGTCGAGGTCGAGGCGACGCTGGTGCAGGGGATCAGGGCGGCGCGGGCGGCGGCCGCCGCCAGGTCGGCGTACTCGCCGCAACGGCCGATGTGCTTGTCGTAGATGCGAATCGGCTGATGCGGGCGCTCGCCTTCGCTGGTGAAGCTCATCGACGCATTGATCCAACCGTTGACGGCGCCGATGGCGCTGTCGCCGCCCAGGCTCGTCCCGTCGCCGGCGATCGTGCATCGCGACAGCCGGTCCCGCAGAACGGGATACCCCGGATCGGCGTGGTTGAACAGATAATCGCGCCAGAAATACCCGTCCTGCGCCGAGACGATGTTCTCGTTGTGCGACCGATTGCTCTCGGCCAGATTTGGATCGATATAGGCCGGGATCTCGCTGGAGACCTTCGGATGGACGACGTACCAGTAATAGACATCCCTCGGCGCGTCGATCGTCGTGACGCTGGGAACGCCGCTGCGTGTGCCGGCGGTGAAGGATTGCACGTAACGCGTCGTGGAATAATAGTCGTCGTCGCCGTCCGACGTGCCGACGTCGATCACCTCGACGTAGTCCAGCACGGCGGCGTTTTCATAGATGAGCTTGGCGTTGCGCACGAACAGATCCGGGCTGCCGTAACCGCTGGTCAGATACTGTGGCGAAGCATGCGCGATGGCGAAGGCGATCTCATCGATGTAGGGATCGTTGGCGTCGTTGACGGCGGCCGCCCACCGATCCTGATCATCGGCGGGGATCTGCGAGAAGACCCAGGTCAGCTCGTGACGCATCCATCGCGGCGCCTTGCTCGCGGCCGCCTCGGCCGCAGCGGTCAGTTCATGGTTGCGGATGGGGGCAATGGTGCTGAGCCTCTGTGTCGCCGCATCACAATGGACGCCCAGGTGCCGCCCGGCATCAAGGTACAGATCGAACTCGGTTTCGTCCAGCAGCGTCCACTCCGCTGGAACGACGATGCCCGAGACGCCGCCCTCAGAGGGCGACTCGCCCGGCCCCGGATCGTCCTGCGACAGGCCCCGTCCTGGGCAGGCCAGCAGGATGAGAACAGTCCAAAGAAGGCAGGTACGAACGTGACTTGTCGTCGCCATGATTCATTCCCTCACACCATCATTGCCATATCATGGCCCTGATCCATGAACGACACCAGATTACCAAAAAGCCACCGGCGACGTCAAGCGATGCCCTTCGGGCCTCCTCGTGTCTCTGCCGGTCCACCTCCCCGCCGATCCGGTCCTGAAGCACCCCATCCGCCAACACACCGCCCGCCTCAGGCCCACCTTCCATCACCCATCTGCATACGATGTTCGTCATCCATCGATCTTATAATGGGGTTCGTCCCAATCCTGTTCGGCCCGAGAATTGCTGTGTCTTGATGGAGCAGGAT
>LVBB01000123.1 GCA_001603075.1 Phycisphaerales bacterium Planc_01
GCTCTACAGTGAAGTGATGTATAGACGGCCGGCAAGGCCCCGATAATCGGGCCTTGCCGGCCGCTTCTTTTGCGCTGCCGTCGGCGATGGTGCGGTCGCTCGGCGGATTTGCCTCCGATAACCCCTCGTTGCTTCGCATTGAATCGGCGGTTCTGCGGTCCCGGAATGGGCATGGTCGGCAGGGGCGGGGCCTTGTTGTGGACGGGCTGGCCGAAAAAGCGCCCGTCCGCTAAGGCCCGGCGCGTCGCTGGTCGATACATACGGCATGGGAAACGTCCATGAACCGGCAACGTTCTTGCTTGAGGGAACCTGATCATGCGTTGTGTGAACCGCTGTGCGAAAGTCAACGTCAAAGTGCTCGTCATTCTGATCGTGGTGATCGTGGGCCTGGGGGTCTCGCTGGTGGTCGCCCGGCAGGTGCGAAGGAATATCCTTTCGAAGCGGGACTTAGAGGCGGGGACGGCCGCCTTCGAGCAGGGCGATGAAACCGCCGCGTACAAGCACTTCCAGGAGTACCTCGGCCGCAACCCCGACGATGTGGAGATCCTCAAGAAATACGCGCAGTCTCGGCTGCTCGTGCGGCCGCTCGAGAGCCCACACGTCTTGCAGGCGATCGGCGCCTATCGCCGGGTGATCCAACTGGACCCGAGCGACGAGGAGTCTTACGAGAAGCTGGCGATGATCTACGCCTCGATCGGCAACGCCAGCGAACTGGCCTATATCGCCGGCCGCTGGCTGGAGCACGCCCCGGACAACGCCAAGGCCTCGCTGCGGCTGGCCGAGGCGATGGTCCGCATGGAGGACGCCAAAGGGGCCCGTGAGGTTCTCGAACCGCTGATCGGGCGGCTGGAGAACGACCCGAAGGGCGCCGACGATTATGTGCAGGCCTGCGTGCAGATCAGCGCGATCGAGGCGGCCAAAGAGGGCCCCGAGGCCCAGGCCAACGCACTGAACTGGCTCAACAAGGCCCTGGCCCGCTCGGCTACGAGCGTCCCGGCCCTGGTGGCCCGAGCGAGGCTCTATCGGCTCAGTCCGGCGGGCTCTGAGGCGGCGGCCATCGAGAAACGTACGCTGGCCCACCAGGACCTGCTGGCGGCCGAGCAGCAGGATAGCGATGACCCGCGGGTGCGCCTGAGTCTGGCGAGCGAATGGATGATGCTGGGCGAGTTCGACCGCGCCGACGCCGGGCTTAAGGCTGCCGACGGTATGCCCGAGGCGGCGATCCGCGAGCATTTCCTCTATCCGGACGACTGGATCCTCGCCCGGTCGCTGGTGGGCATCGAGCTGGCCATTCGCAAGGGCACGATCGACGAGGGGATGGAAAGGGTTCAGGAGGCCCTTGATTCGCTCGAACAGAAGGCGCATCGGTTCCGAATCCTCCCACTGGCGATCCGCCTGTACGTTGCCTCCGGCGGCGAGCAAAGCGCGCCGCAGTCAGCGGCCAGTCTGGCCGAGTATGAAGAGCTGTTATACGCCCGCCCGGATGCGGCCTCGTACCGCGTGGAACTGGCGTATCTTCGGGCCCTGGTTGCCCGGGCCCAGGGGGACCTGTACGCCGTAATCAATGCCCTTCAACCTGTGGCAGGGGCGGGAACCTCCGACGCCGAATTGTGGCGTCTTCTGGCCGAGGCCTTCGGCAGGACCGACCAGCCCCGGCGGGCGGCCGATGCGATCCGCCGGTATCTGCAGCTTCGGCCGGGCGACACCGCGATGCTGGTCCAATTGGCGAGGGAATACTACCGATTGCAGGACTGGGCCAGGGCGGTTGAGGTGGCCCGGGTCGTGGAAGAGCGTAATCCCGGCGACATCGGCATGAAGCTGCTGCGGCTGGAGGCTTCCGTCCAGACCGCCGTCCGACCGTCCGAGTCGGCGGACGTGCGGCGACTGCTGGAGATCGGCAAGGAACTGGCCGAACTGGGCCAGAACGCAGAGAACGCCAAACGGGCGGACATTCAAGTCCTGCAATCTGTCATCGGCCTGCACATTGCCCAGGCACAGGCCGAACCCGACGCCCGGGCCGGCAAGCTGGCCGAAGTGGAGAACGGACTCAAACAGGCGATGGAGCAGAGCGATCAGCCGCTGCGCATTGCGCTGCAACTGGTTCGATTCTACTCCCAAACTAGGCAAACAGCCCGCGCGATCGAGCAGGCCCGCGCGATCTGTGCCCAGCGTCCGCCAGTGGCGGAGCCCTGGGTACTGCTGGCCGGGCTCGAAGCGGACAACGGCGATGCGGCCGCGGCCATTCGCGCGCTTGAGGTGGCCGAAAAAACGGTCTCCGGCGAGCGGGCCAGGCGGTCCGTGGCGCTGCGGCGGGCCATGCTGGAACTGACGCAGGGCGATCGTGCCGCGGGGATCCGTCTTCTGAGCGAGTTGGCGGCGGGCGATCCGAAGGAGATTCGTGCCCGCGCGCTGCTGCTCGACACGCGTGAGGTGCGGCAGGACCGGGCGAAGGCCGAGGAACTGATCGGCGAATTGGAGCGGGCGGAAGGCCAGAGCGGTCTGACGTGGCGCTACTATCGAGCCTCGACGTGGCTGGCCGGCGAGCAGTGGCGTGCCCAGCAGCAGGGGATCGCCGATCTGCTGCAATACTGCATCGACGCCGACCCACAGTGGGCCGGCCCGGCGTTGTTGCTGGCGCAGTTGTACGAGAAGCTGGGCGACGTCAAGCGGGCCGAGGATGTCTGCCGGCAGGCGTTGGCCCGGAATCCGTCGGCAACAGCGATAGCGGACCGGCTGATGTTGCTGCTGGAGCGGCAGGATCGTGTGGCGGACGCCGAGGCCGTCCGGCGACAGGTCGAGGCCGATCCGAGTGTGGCCAGCGCCTGGAACATTCGATCGGCGCTTCGCACGGGGGATTACTCTCAGGCGATCGACGAACTTCGGCTGCGGATTTCCAACGACGAACGCGACGTGGAATCTCGTATCCTGCTGGCGCGGCTGCTCTACTGGCAAACGAAAGATGCCGACCAGGCCCTGGCGTATCTGGACGAGGCCGAGCGGATCGCGCCCCGTTCGCTCGTCGGGACGGGCGTGCGTGCGGCGATCCTCCGGGCGGAGGGGCAGGACGAGCAGGCCCAGAAGCTCCTCAATGAGTACGTCGTGGACAGAGATGATTTCACCGCCTATCTGCTGCGGGCGAACTACTACGCCGGCCAGGAGCAGTGGGACCTGGCGGAGGCGGACTACAAGAAGCTGACAACCCTCGAAGGCAGTGAGGACAACAGGGCCACGGGATATGCTCTGCTGTGCGATTTCTACTCGCGACGGGACCGTGTCGCCGAGGCGGTGCAAGTGCTGGAAGAGGGCATTGCGGCGTATCCGAACAGTCTGACGCTGCGACGAATGTTGATGCAGACGCTGTTTCAGCGAGACGAAGGTCAGGACCGTGAAAAGGCCCTGACGATGCTGTCGGCTCTGGAGAAGGAATATCCGGAGGACCCGGATCTCATCGGGATGCGCATCAGCGAGCTGCTGCGTGCGGGCGACCCGGCCTCGGTCGAGGCGGCGAAGGGCAAGCTGGAACAACTGGTGAGGTTGCAGCCGACGACGGTGAAGGCCCATCTGACGCTGATCGAAATGGCGATGCGTTCGGGGCAGTATGCGGCGGCGCGCGACTACGCGATCCGGGCAGCCGGCGCCAATCCGCGGCATCCCGCGTTGCTGGCGGCCAGGAGTCGCGCGGAGTTGCTTCTGAAGAACACGCCGATGGCGATCGAATTGGCGCGGCAGGCACTTGCGGCGGACCCGAATCATGCGTCGGCGCTTGGTGCGCTGATGGATGTTGGACTGGAGCAGCCGAATGAGGCGGTTCTGAAAGAGGCGATCGGCTTGGCCCGCAGGATTCCCGACGCGGATCCCAACAAGGCAGAGGCTGTCAATGCGATCGTGTCGCGGGCCGTGGAGAGCCGGCATCCGATTCTGCTCGGCGAGGCCGAAACGCTGATCGAATCCGAGCTGGGCCGGGCGACATCGAACCGCGCGCCACTGCTGCTATCGCGTGCCCAGATCGCGGCCTCTCTGGGGACGGCGGCCAAGGCGATTCCGGAGTTGCTGGCCTACTGCCAGAGCGCCGAAGGGCGAGCGAACCTCGAGGCGATCGTGGTTCTTGTGGACCTCTACCGCATCAGCGGCGACCTCGATCAGGCGTATGCATGGATCGAACGAGCCGAGCAGATCGCCCCCAAGAGTCAGGCGGTGGTGCATGCGCGATTCCTGTGTATGGTGGTGCAGCAGCGATACGATGAACTGACGCAGACCAGTTCGGCGTACATCGAGTGCGCCGAACAGAACCCGACTCTGGTCATCCGGGCGGCATCGGTTCTGCGGGCCATGGATTCGGCGGCCCTGAAGAAGGAAGGCCTCAAGCTCTTCGAGCATGCCGTCGCCACCTGGCCGACGTTGTTGGATGCTCGGCTGGGCCTGGCTTCGGCTCTTTATCAGGCCGGAGAGATGGAGCGGGCCAAGCAGGTCTATCAGGAACTGCTGGAGCAGCATCCCAAGAACGCCCAGGTCCTCAACGATCTGGCGTGGATCCTTCAGGAACACGATCGCGACTATGCGGCCGCGCTGCAATTGGCCAACCGCGGCCTGGATACAGACCTCGATGACGCCCACCGGCGGCACCTCCTGGATACGCGAGGAACGATCCTCTCGAAGATGCCCGGCCGATTCCCCGATGCCCGGGCCGACTTCGAGGCTCTGGTGAGGCTGACGGCTCCCGGCACGCCGCAACGCGCCAAGGCCCAGCTCAATCTCGCACGAATCTGTGCCCGGCTCGGAGATGTGGACGAGGCCAGGAAGCATATCACGAGCGCACTGGAGATCGATCAGGCCAGGCCCGTCTTCACGCCCGAAGAGCGGACGGAGGCCAAGGGCCTTCTGGAGACGCGCTGAACCGAGTTCTGTACCCTGTGACCAAGTTGGAGGTAGTTTCGGATGCGAGTAGGGGTCGTTGGTGTAGGCTACGTTGGCTTGGTGACGGCGGCTTGTCTGGCCGATTCCGGCACGGACGTCATCTGTGTGGACAGCAATGAGGAGAAGATCCGGAATCTCCGCGACGGAGCGATCCCGATCTACGAGCCTGGGCTGACGGAGATCGTCAACCGAACGCGAACCACGGGCCGGCTGCGGTTCACGACCTCACTGAAGGAGGCGGTCGAGCAATCGTTGCTGCTGTTCATCGCCGTGGGAACGCCCAGCGGTGAGGACGGCTCGGCGGATCTGTCGGCCGTTTACAGCGTCGCCGAAGGCATCGCCGAGTGCATGGATGGATACCGCATTCTCGTCGGCAAGAGCACCGTTCCGGTCGGCACGCACGCCAAGGTCAGCGCGCTGGTGGCCGGCAAGACGCATCAGCCGTTCGACTACGTCAGCAATCCGGAGTTCTTGAAAGAGGGCTCGGCCATCGACGACTTCATGAAGCCCGAGCGGATCATCGTCGGCGCGACGGACCCCAAGGTGCGCGAGATCATGCGGCACCTGTACGCGCCGTTCATGCGTCGCAAGGAGCGGATCATCTTCATGGACCCGGCCAGCGCGGAACTGACCAAGTACGCGGCCAACTGCATGCTCGCGACGCGCATTTCCTTTATGAACGAACTGAGTGCGTTGTGCGAGGTCGTCGGCGCCGACATCGAGTTGGTCCGAGCCGGAATCGGCAGCGACACGCGGATCGGCAACGCCTTCCTGTTCGCCGGCGCCGGATTCGGCGGGAGCTGTTTCCCCAAGGACGTCCGCGCGCTGATTCATACGGGCGAACAGCACGGCACTCCCATGAGCATCATCAAGGCGGTCCGGCAGGTGAACGCACAGCAGCAGGATCGCTTCGCTCGACACGTGCTGAACTACTACGCCGGGAGAGAAGATCGGACCACCCTCGCGGTCTGGGGACTGGCCTTCAAGGCCCGAACCGACGACATCCGCGAATCGCCGGCGATCTTCTGTGTTCAGGAATTCCTCAAGGTCGGCATTCAGGTGCGCGCGCACGACCCCGAGGCGATGCCCGTCTCGCGGCAGGTCCTCGGCGAGTCCGTCGCGTTCTGTCAGGACCACTACGAAGCCCTGGACGGCGCGGATGGGCTGGTCGTTCTGACGGACTGGCAGCAGTTCCGGAATCCGGACTTCGAGTTCGTCGCCCGAAAGCTGTCGGGTCGGGTGATCTTCGACGGGCGCAACCTGTACGATCCAGGTTATGTCCGCTCGGCCGGCATTGAGTATCACTGCGTCGGCCGCCCGAACGCTTGACCTCGGACGGAACCCATACACTTCTCCCGAGGCGGCGGGCTCAGGGCTTCTGGTAGACGCGGACGTAGTCGATCTCGAAACGGGCGGGGAATTCGGTCGCTGAGGGATCGCCGCCGTTGGTGCCTCCGATGGCGAGGTTGAGCAGGATGTAGTGGGGCTCGTGGAAAGGGTTGGCCCCGTCCGGCGTGCGGTTGATCGTCTTGCTCAGCTCGATGGTGTTCAGCAATTCGTCATCGACGTAGAGCCTGATGTTGTCCTTGTCCCAGTCCATCCGCCAGACGTGGAATTTCGACGACCACTCGTCGGGATCACCGAAGTCGGTGATGGGCTTCTTCAGATCGTCCCAGATCGCCACCCACCTGCGGTCGCTGGCCCAGCACGCGTTGGCCAACAGCATGCCCCGATAGTACTCCATGATGTCGATCTCGCCGCAGCCGGGCCAGGGACGCGCCGCGCCGAGCGTCCAGAAGGCGGGCCACAGACCGGCGCGCGTGTCGATCCGTCCGCGCATCTCGAAGCGGCCGAAGGTCCAGTTGTGCCGCCCGGCGGTCTTGAGGCAGGCGGACGTATACTCGGCGTGGGACCGACTGCGCCGCCAGTTGCTGCTCTCGGGGTCATAGTTCGGGTTGGGCAGCCGCTCGCGCCGGGCCTCAATGGTGAGCATGCCGTTCTCGCAGCGGGCGTTGTCCGGCTGATACCACTGCAGTTCCTCATTCCGCACGAAACCGTGCTCGTAGACCCAGTGGTTCGGATCGGGCCGACCGTCGCGATTGAACTCGTCCGCCCAGACGAGCTCGTAGCCGTCCGTCTCGTCGTCGGCGGACATGTGCATCGCAGGAACAGCCAATATCAGGATCGCGATTGCGCAGAACGTCGTCTTCATGCTTGTCCTTGTTTCGCAGCAGGTTAGAACGGGATTTCACAGTCGGCCAGCTCGTCTTCGACCGCGCCGTCGGCGTCAGGGTTGGGGACCAGAAAGTACGTCCATTCGGCTCCCGGATCAGCGTACTCCGTCAACGTGAATTGCTGCTCCGCCGGCCCGGCGGCATTGTAGTCCTCCGGTTTCCAGAATGACGCCTGACAGGTCAGTCCATCGGGACGAATCGTCTTGTCTGCGTCGCCCGTTCGCAGCGACGAGACGTCCAGACGCAGCAGTTTCATGGTCTCCGGGTCGAGGCCGTCCTGCTTCTGCGGGTTCAGACAGAACAGCAGGGGGCCTCGCATGACCGCCACGCGTCCTTCCTGGCTCTTTCGCCCTCGGATCGCCCGCCAGGGCATGGGCATGCGCAGCCGGACCACGTCGCCGGCCCGCCACGTGCGAACGAGGGGGAAGAACGCGCCGCCGGCGGCGGTCATCTCCGCGGCATCGCCGTTGACGGTGATGCGAGCCTCGTCGCACCAGCGCGGGATGCGCAAGAAGAGCGGGAAGCGGACGGGCTTTGAGGGTGTGAGGCGGATCGTCACTTCGCCGGAATTGGGGTAGTCCGTTTCCTGGCGGATATCGACCGTCACGTTGTCGGCGAGTCTGGTCGTGGCGGCGGACTGTGCGTAGAGGTTGATCGCCAGGCCGTCGTCGCGTTGGTAGCAGATCATCTCCGGAAGTTCCGCGACGATACGCCGGTAATTGCAGGGGCAGCAATACGTATCGCCCTGGAAGTATTCGCGCTTGCCCTCGAACGGCGCATAGTAACGCAGGCGACGGCCGTTGGGGGACTGTGCCGCGAACAGGCCGTTGTAGATCGCTCGCTCGACGATGTCGCCGTAGAGCGGATCGCCGTTGTGACGCAGCAGGGCGTCGAGCCAGCGGATCAGATAGGCGGTCGCGCACGTCTCGCCCAGCTTGTAGAATCCCTGCTGGTTGCTGTGCCAGCATTCGTGATAGCCGCAGAGCCCCGGTGCCAGCAGGCCGTCCTTTCGTACGAGAAAGTCGAGCGTCGCCCGCGACTGGTTCAGCAGTCGGGCGTTGGGTTGGATTTCGTTCAGTCGCAGTTGCGCCAGGCAGTGCGCCATGTGGTAGTAGGCGTGCCCTTCGAGGTTACCCCAGCGGCCCTGAATCAGCGGCGTGTCCCACTCGGCCAGCTTGCGGTGTCGGACGGCGAAATCCAGATATCGTTCGTCGCCGCTGCGAACGGAAAGGGCGAGCATCGCCTCGACCAATCCCGTCGTGGCCACGTAGGTTGAGATCCAACCTTCGGTTTTGCGGTCGGGGTCGTCGGACCAGCGCGTGATGATGTAATCGGCGAGTCTTTTGGCCGCGTCAAGCGATGGCTCCTCGTCGAAATAGGCGTGGTCGGCGGTCAGCCCCATGACCAGATAGCCCATCTCGTGGATGTCCCAGAGGTGCCACATTCGCATCTCCGGACGGCAGACGCCGATATAGCCATCGGCCTCCTGTGTGGCGATCGCCTCACGGACGACGTGTTGCTTGAGGGTGAGCACCTTTGGGTCTTTGCTGTAGGCGGCGAAGCGGACAAGGCTGTCGATGAACTTGCCCAGGCCGATGTAGCCGCCTTGGCTGTTCCTGCGTCGAAACGGTTCGAGGAAGTCCCGATCCGCGTCGATGACCAGCACGTTGTTGGCGATCGTGATGTCGATCCGCCGACCGATCTCGCCGCCGACGCTGACGTCGCCGATGTCAAGAGGCGCCATATGTGTCGCCCAAGCACACGATGCCCCTGCCAGAGCCAGACACAAGATGAGTGAATTCCGTTTCGTCATGGTCATATCTCCTGGATCGGCGACGGGGTGCGGCCGATGTCACTATGTGGTGGACAAATCCGTCCAATCGATGCCGATCTTGCGTGCGGCGTAGCCCAGCTCTTTGAGATGGTCGCCGTAGGCCATCATCCAATGCGAGTCGCGGACCTCGCTGCACAGCTTCTTCCAGTCGCCCTGAATCTCGACGTCCTGCTGGGATCGGCAGACCTCGTAGAACGGGTTGCTCTTGACTGCGCCGGTGAAGCCGATCCATCGGCGGCTGCTGTACTCCGGGTCGACGAACGTCACCTGCCGGCCCACGGGAATCTCGACTTTCGGCGCGGCCCCATATTCCGATTCGTAGTGCGTCATGATCTTGACGGGTTCGTAATGGACGCCGTCGAGGCGGCGGGGGGCGCTGCAATGGGCCGCGGTCATGATCCCGTTGTGAGGGAAGGTCGAATTGTGCATGAAAACGGGCTTGCCCGAGATGTAGTGCAGCAGGATACCCGCCGGGATGATGACGAAGTCCGACTCGCAGAACGCGATCAGGCCCTCGTCGTTCAACAGACCCAGCGTCAGGCATGGCGTCGTCTTGGCGATGGGCAGGATCGTGCTCATGCAGCCGCGAATGGTGAAGGCCGGCGCCTCATGCTCGCGCATCAGGGCTTTGAACAAACCGTGAAGCAGGAAGGCGTTGGTCACGAACTCCTTGTCGGTCATCAGGGTCGTCTGGGGAATCGCCAGATACCTCTCGGCCATGCGCTGCGCCGACCGAAGCAGGTCTTTGTCGTTCAAAGCCGCCTCGATCCGTCCGGAGACCTCGTCGTACGGGACGTCGATAATGTTGAGCCGGTATCGGTCTTGGGCCACCTGGGGCGCATCGGGGGCGTACTTGCCCCATGGGCCGCCCAACGCCACGATGCGGGCGCCGACGAAGTTCTTCAGTCCGTAAAGGGCCCGCAGCCGCCACAGCAGTTCGCCGCCATCGTCCACAACGACGTCATCGACGTGAACGGGGCCGTGATCGACAGAGGAGTTCTGGAGGAACTGCGCGCTGCCGGTCGCCAGGTACCGCGTGCTGAGCGCCTCGTACCAGTAGTATGAGGGCCCCGAACGGTGACGGACGAAGACCAGCGTGTCGCGGTCCTTTCGCTGTGCGAAGCAGGCCTTGAGAGTCTCGCCGGATCCCGTGGCGGGGTAGACGATTACGCAGTCGTAGTCGTTCTGATGAACTCGGGCGGTCTCTTCGGGCGAGCGAACCTTCACGACAGGGAGCATCTCCATCGGGAAACCGGCCTGCGTTGCCAGCGTCCGCAACTCCTCGGTGATTCGGGCGCATTCCTTCTCGGCCGCCTGGTCGTCCTGCACGCCGCCCCAGGACTTCCACGAGGTGGCCTCCCGTCTTTGTGCGACGCGGTACATCAGGACCGGCTGTACCCGCAAGGCCTTGCCCGTGACCATCAGCGGCGACGCAGGGTCCCATGAGTCGCCGGCAGGTGTGGCCGCCGCAGCCGGACCGAAGCCAAGCATCCCACCGGCGACACTGGCAGCCGACAACCCCACAAACTCACGACGATTCATTCGGTGTATGACCATCGTCTTGCCTTTCATCGACAGACTGAGAAATCGGGTTATGCCGCCTGCCCGCTAATGTACTGTGGGGCAGGATCGCCCTCAAGCATTCTTTCCAGGCGGCTTTTGGACTTGGAAAACGCGACGTGAAAGGGTATCATACAGGGATTGTCCGTCGGACATACAACAGGGTCGTAGATACCGTTTTTTGCACAGGTGAACGATGAAGAAACTGGTGGCGGATCGGACAGGTCTGATCGATTCAAGCGGGATACGAAAGGTCTTCGCCCTGGCGGCCGAACTGAAAGACCCGATCAACTTCTCCATCGGCCAGCCCGATTTCGATGTGCCCGAGCCGCTGAAACGCGAGGCCATCAAGGCCATCGAGACGGGCATGAACCGGTACTCTCAGACGGCCGGTGACAAGGACCTCCAGGACAAGATCGCTGCCCAGATGGCCGCGGAGTTCGGCTGGGATAACCCCGGTGTGCTCGTCGCCAGCGGTGTCAGCGGGGGGCTGCTGCTGGCCTTCCTGGCCCTGATCGACCCGGGCGACGAAGTCATCGTCCCCGACCCATACTTCGTCATCTACAAACACGTGGTCAACCTGCTGGGCGGCAAGTGCGTCTTCGTCGATTCCTATCCCGACTTCGGCCTGCCGGTCGAGGGCATCGCCAGGGCCATCACCGACAAGACGAAGATGATCATCCTCAACTCGCCCTGCAACCCGACGGGCATCGTCTACGGCGACGAACAGGTGCGCGCCCTCGCGAAGATCGCCGCCGAGAAGGACATTCTGGTCCTCACCGACGAGATTTACGAACAGTTCTGTTACGATGGCTCGTGCCCGAGTATCGCCAGATACCATGAGAAAGTGCTGCTGATGCGCGGGTTCAGCAAGAGCTACGCGATGACGGGCTGGCGTCTGGCTTACGTGGCGGCACCGGCGTCGATGCGGCCGGTGATCGAGGAGATGATCAAGATCCAGCAGTACACGTTTGTCTGCGCCCCCAGTCCATTCCAGCGGGCGGCCATGGCGGCATTGGACTACGACGTGAGCGATCTCGTCGCCCAGTACGCCAGGAAACGCGATCTATTATATGAGGGTCTGGGTAAGACGTTCGAACTGGCCCGGCCGGGAGGGGCGTTCTACGCCTTCGTCAAGGCGCCCGGCGGCTCCAGCACCGAATTCGTGAAGAAGGCCATCCAGAACAACGTTTTGGTCATCCCTGGTAACGTCTTCAGCGAGAAGGACACCCATTTTCGGATCAGCTTCGCGACGACCGACGAGAAGATCCGTCAGGGCGTGGATGTGCTGTGCAGTCTCGCATAGATCTGTGAGCCTGGCAGGGCGGCGGGGGGGCGATTCTGCGTCGGAATCTTGCCAGGGCAGTCCCCGGCCGGTACAATTGCCGCCATGAGACAGAGACGTTCGATTGTCGTTGCCCTTATCGTCGGCATGCTGCTGGGGGTATCGGCGTTCACGGCTGAGGCCGACAAGGCCCCACGCCCTGCGAAGGCGGCGGTGATCCCCTGCAAAGGGATGATCGACCAGGGCCTGCTCGATTCCATCGAGCGACGCAGCGAAACGGCGATGCAGGCGGGGGCCGATTATCTGATCTATGAGATCGAGACCTACGGCGGCCTGGTCGATGCGGCCGACAGCATCGCCAAGTACTTCATCCAGACGGTCGGCAGCCGTGCCCGCACCGTCGCCTACGTCCAGACCGAGGCGATCTCCGCCGGCGCGTTGATCAGCGTCTCGTGCAACGACGTCATCATGCGCCAGAATACGACGATTGGCGACTGCGCGCCGATCTCGATGGGGGGCAAGCTCGAAGGCGTCGAGCGAGAGAAGGCCGAGAGCTTCATCCGGGCCGCGTTCCAGCGGGCGGCTGAGGCCAATGGGTATCCCGAGGCGCTGCTGAAGGCGATGGTGACGATGCAGGTCGAGGTCTGGCGAATCAAAGACCTCGAAACAGGACAATGGGGGTTCTACGAGCGCAGAGACCTGCCGAGCGATGCCGACCGATATGACGTTGATGGCGCCGAGCAGATCGTTGGAAGCGAGGAATTGCTGACGCTGACGGCTTCACAGGCCCTGGAGTACGGCGTGGCCCGTGCGGTGGTAGGGGGCTTGGACGAGGCACTGACGTTCCTGGAAGGGCGGGACGGCGTTCGATTCGCAGAGCCCCCGATGAGGCTTCAGACCACCTGGTCGGAGGAGATGGTGCGCTGGCTCAACTCGCCGGCGGTCATGGGCGTGCTGGTCATGCTGGCCCTGCTGGGCGTCTATCTCGAACTCAGCACACCCGGCGTGGGATTGCCCGGACTGGTCGCGGTCATTTGCTTCGCCGTCATCATCGGCAGCAAGTACCTCACCGGGCTGGCGAACTGGGTGGAGATCGTACTGTTCTTCGCCGGCGTCATTCTGCTTCTGGTCGAGCTGTTCGTATTGCCGGGCTTCGGCGTGGCGGGCATCTTCGGCATCCTGCTGGTCCTGGGCGGGCTGTTCGGCATGCTCGTCAAGAACGCGCCGGGCGAACTGCCGTGGCCTGAAGGTCCGGAAGACTGGACCGTCCTGACCAACGGGGTGCTGGGGATGTTGTATGGATTCGTCGGATTCCTCGTTCTGGCATCGGTGCTGTCGCGTTATCTGCCGAAGTTGCGCTTCATGAGCGGCCTGATTCTGATGCCCACGCCAGCGATGGCGAATGGAGCTGCCGCGACGGCCTCGGTGGACAGTCCTCGATGCGGCGTCCGTGTGGGCGACGCCGGCACGGCTATCTCCGATCTGCGGCCGGTCGGGAAGGCGAGGTTCGGCGACAGCATGGTCGATGTCGTCGCGACGGCGGAGTTCCTCGACCGCGGGACCGCGGTGGAGATAATCGAGATCCACGGCAATCGCGTGGTTGTCAAAGGCCGTGATAGCGCGTAGGATGGTCGCGGATGTCTCGCTCCCGGTGACATCGGCGAAAGGGTCTTGAAGAGGGATAGACGCATGGGTTGGTGGTTGTTGTTTGCGATCGTTCTTTACGTGGCCTGTGCGGCACTGATCGTAGCGGAGGTGTTCATCCCCAGCGGCGGGCTTCTGAGCATCTGTGCGCTGGCCTGCGTCGTCGGCGGAGTGGCTATTTTTTTCCGCTTCAGCAGCCTGGCCGGGTGGCTCGGCGTTCTGGTCGCCGCCGTGATGGTTCCCTTGCTGCTGATCGGCGCGTACAGACTGCTGCCGAAGACGCGGTTCGGCCAGCACGTGATCCTGGCCGGCCCGGTGCGGGAGCGGGGAGACGCCATACCGGACAGTCCCGAGCTGATCAAGCTCCTGGGGCAGATCGGGGAGGTGCTGACGCCGCTGCGTCCGGTGGGCATGTGCCGGTTTGACGGCCGCAGGATCGAGTGTGTCGCCGAGACCGGATACGTTCAGAAGGGGGCAACCGTCAAGGTGATTCGGGTCGAAGGAACGCAACTGACCGTTCGCGTAACCGAGGACGCTTAGGGAAAGGATGGATCGATGTCCGAGACAGGACGTGTATTGATGCAGCAGCCGCAAGGCATGGATCCCGTGCTCGTGGGAATCCTCATTGTGGTGGGTCTTGCGGCACTGGTTTTCGTGCTGATTCTGCTGAAGTTCGCCCGGCTGTGGCTCCAGGCGTATTTCTCGCGGGCCGATATCAAGCTCAGCGAGCTGATCGGCATGTGGCTGCGTAAGGTGGACGCCAGGGGCATCGTGCTCAGCAAGATCACGGCTATTCAGGCGGGTCTCGAACTGACCACGAAGGACCTCGAAAGCCACTATCTGGCAGGGGGGCGCGTGCCCAACGTGGTGCGGGCGCTGATTGCCGCCAACCGTGCCAACATCGATCTGACCCTCAAAACGGCGACCGCGATCGATCTGGCCGGCCGCGATATTCTCGATGCCATTCAGACGAGTGTGAACCCGAAGGTGATCGACTGCCCGGATCCGAAAAAGGGCAAGGAAACCATCGATGCCGTAGCCCAGGACGGCATCCAGCTCCGAGCCAAGGCCCGGGTGACGGTTCGGACGAATATCCAGAGGCTCGTCGGCGGCGCAACGGAAGAGACGATTATCGCGCGTGTCGGCGAGGGCATCGTAACGACCATCGGCAGCGCCATCACTTACAAAAGCGTGCTGGAGAATCCCGACAAGATCTCCAAGGCGGTCCTGAGCAAAGGGCTCGATGCCGGCACGGCGTTCGAGATTCTCTCGATCGACATCGCGGACGTCGACGTCGGTGAGAACGTCGGGGCTCAGCTTCAGGCGGCGCAGGCGGAAGCCGACATGCGCCGGGCCAAGGCGGAGGCCGAGAAACGCCGGGCCATGGCCGTCGCCCGTGAGCAGGAAATGCGGGCGCTCGTCGTGGAGAACGAATCGAAGGTCCCGCTGGCGATCGCCGAGGCCTTCCAGAAGGGCAACCTCGGGATTATGGACTACTACCGACTCAAGAACATCGGCGCCGACACGCAGATGCGCGAGTCGATCGCCAAGCCGAAGAAGAGCGAATAGAGTTCTCGCACGTGGACCGAGTGGTCTCTCGATCGCCGGCGCGCGTGGAAAGTGCGGCTGCATGCAAAATTGGATGGTACAACTCCACTGGCTGGCTCAAGGTGACGGCGAGGAGTGGATGAATATCCTCTTCATCGTTGCGGTGGCCGTCTTCTGGGCGATCAGCGGTCTGATCAAGGCGGCCGGAGCGAGAAAGAACGCACCGCAGAACCGACAAGAGGCCCCGCGCCGGCGCCAGCCGACATGGCAGGAGCGTCTCGCCCGCAAGGCCGAAGAGGTCATGCGGGCGGCCGAGAACCGCCCTGGCGCATCCCAGCAGCGAGGCGAATCCTCTCGTCAGGAGGAAGCTCCCGCTGCCGACCGACCGAAGCCAGGGCGCGTCGTCATGCGTGCTCGGCGGGGCGGTGAACCCGTCCTCGTCTACGAGCAACACAAGGCGTCGCAGCCCCCCCAGCAAAGACCACAACGCCCCGTTCGAGAGCATCGCCTGGGCCGGGCAGATGTGAGCCGGCGACACGTTCTACCCATCGGGTCCAGGAGTCACCTGGCCGAGCCGACCGACGGTCTCGGTCCGGATACACCGCCAGCGCCTGTCCTCCCGACGGAATCACCGCCTGAGCCCATGGCCGAGCCGGTCTCTTCGGCCTACCTGATCGACTCCAGCGACGCAGACGCATTGAGACGGGCGATCCTGCACTATGAGATCCTCGGCAAGCCGCTGTCCTTGCGCGACCCATCCCAGCAGATCGCGGACTTCTGACGCTATTGCGCCAGGCGCCAACCGCCCTCCTTTCTATGGCCCTTTATCGGACCTTGGGCAGGCCCTTTGGGCGTACTCCACGAACGCGTCGGCGGGATGCGGAGAGACGACCAGCTTGCTGCCGTTCCGCAGTGTGATCAGCACGAGGTCTCTGCGGTTGGTTATGTAGCCACGGAATCGCCCGAGCCGACGGCTGTAAAACGCTCCAAAGAACCCGAAAAAGCCGCCAGAGCCAAGCACACGAATCGCCAAGCCGAGGTGTCCAGGCTCGATCCGCTCGATGGCGGCGATCTCCTCGTGGCGAACATAGACGTTTGGACCCATGCGGTGGATGATGATCCCGACGGGATCGACCGTGAATCCCAGCGGCGCAAAAAGGATCGTAATCGAGAGAATCCCCGCCGGAACAAATGCCAGCGGGTTCAGCCAGGCAGGACCGGGCCCCGTACCAATTCGAAGCATGATGCCAACGACAAGAATCGCCGCGAGGATCACCACGGCGGTGATGATTCGCACAGGCGTCGACCATTGGGCCCCGAATCGCTGCGTTCCCCGGATCACATCGCATCTCCGAACGTTCTCTTGACTGCGGCCGCGAAAGCGGCCTGAACCGTCCGTCGCATTATACAGCGGAGGTTCCCCAGGGGCCAGAGGAGCGTGGCCGGCCGGCATGGAACGCGAGAACAAGACCAAATCCAACGTCCTATAAGATATGTTATGTTTCATTCGCCCTGGGGCCGCCAAGGGCGTTGAAACCGGCCGTAGATGGCTTTCGAGGGGCTTCTCAGACGGCTGAGGCGGACGCGTGTGCAGCCGTCTGGCAGAGATTCTCCCACATCAGGCCTACCGTGTCAGCCAGGCCGAGATTCTGCAGGACGATCGATATGTTCGTGGCAGGATCATGGTCCGAGGCGGCATGGGTGGCCAAGTGGTGCTGGAGGTTGATCATCGAGGAGGCGAACTTGATCCGGTGGCAATAGAGCAACGCCGTGCGGTAGTACAGTTCGAGTGTCGCCGGGTCGAAGCACGCCGGCGGATCGATTCGCTCCAGGGCCTCCGCCTCCCGTCCGGCATCGAGCAGGCACAGTGCCAGCTTGGTTCGGGCGCGGCCGAAGGTCGGGTTGATCTGCAGAGCGGTGTCGAACGACTCGGCTGCCTGGGCGTGGCGGTTGGCGTGGAGCTGAAGCATGCCGAGCCGATAGTGCAGATCGGGATTGTATGGGAAGTGGGCGATATGCTTGCGATGGGCCTGGAGGATGGCCTGTTCGAGTGTGAAACCGTCGTCGGGTGCCGGGATCAGGCTGGCCTCGAGGGCCGCCTTGAGCACCAGTTTGGCGGTCTCGGCGTAGAGAAACGCACTGTTGGGCTGGATGGCGGCGGCCAGAGACAGCGTATTGCGGGCCTCCTGGGCCTGCCCGTCGAGTTTCTGGGCCGCTGCCAGGCCGACGTAGGCCTCGACGATCTTGTCGTTGATTTCGACGGCGCGGTTGAACTGCTGGGCCGCCAACTGTTCGGCGTGCATCTTCAGGTAGTTGGTGCCGAGCTTGATCGTGGCTTCCAGGTAGTCCGGACAGAGCCGGATGGCGTGCTGATACTGGGCGATGGCATCCGTTGTGGCGCCCGTTGCCGCGAGCAGATCGGCCCGCAGGGCGACCAGGTCGGCCCGTTCGGGCTGGTCTGAAAGCAGCAGATCGACCGAATCCAGGGCCTCCTGGAGATTCCCGTCCGCGACCATCTCGTCGATCGTATCATCACGGGCGGTGAAGTTGTCGGGGTGGATCAAGATGGCGGTATTGAAGGTGTCAATGGCTTTGGCGGGCTGTCCGGTAGCCAGATACAGATATCCCAGGATCACCAGAGTCGAGATGTCGTCCGGGTAGTGATGGCGCAGGGGCTCGTACTGGGCGATAGCGTCGTCGAGACGCCCTTCTTTGAAGTAGATTGCCGCAAGCCGCTGCGCGGGCAACTGGAGGTACCCTTTGAATTTCAGGCAGTCCTGGTAGAACTCGATGGCCTGGGCCGGATGGCCGAGCCGTTCGTAGCAGTGCCCAAGGGCGTACAGGGCCAGGGTGTTGGTGGGTTGGCGGACGTAGATGGACTGGAGTTCCGCAACCGCCTCTTCGAGGCTGTTCGACCTCAGGGCCAGGCCGGCCGCCGCCATTCGGCCGAGGGTACAGGCCGGGTGTTCGAAGAGATACAGCCGCAATTGCTCCAGAGCTGCATCGTCTCTGCCGTCGCCGAGGAGGTCGATGATGTGGCCGAGGTGGCGTTCCTGCAAGGAAGGCGACTCGGCGTGACTCTGGCGGCGCTCGTCCAACCAGTGCCAGATCAAATCAGATGTGTCAACGGCAATCGCCCTGCCGAGTATCTCAAGCAATCCACTCATCCCTCACTCCACAAAATATCAGGGACGTCAAAAAGCGTTCTGACAGAGTATCGTCCAATTTCGGAGGGGGGTTAACCTGTGTTGACAAGGACGGCGGATTGTCACGCGCGGGGGGCGCTCCGGGATGGCGGTTGTGCACCCTGTAGCGGTTGTTGGGATTCGGAGGAGGCTGTTATGAGACGCTTGCGGGCCGAAAGGGGCGTTTGCGGCCGACGAAAGGCCCCTGCCGACCGTATCCGCTCGTTCGAGCGATAGCGCTGCGGCTACGTTGCCTGGGCCTGCCGCTCGACCTCACTGAGATAGGCCATGGTGCGCTGGAGCGTATCGCTGAGATGTTTCAGTTTGAGCATGGTCTTGACGCGCGTGAGCAGTTCGAGGCGATTGACGGGCTTGCTGACAAAATCGTCGGTACCGGAGTCGATGCCGCGCTCGATGTCCCTGAACTCGTTGAGGGCCGTCACCATGATCACAGGGATATCGCTTGTGGCCGGATCGCTCTTCAGCCGGCGGCAGACCTCGAACCCGCTCATCTTCGGCATCATCACATCGAGCAGGACCAGATCGGGCTTGGTCCGGGCGACGACGTCCAGGGCCTCGAGCCCGTCGCAGGCAACCACCGTCCTGCACTCGACGTCCTCCAGATAGGCCTGGATCAACTCGAGGTTCTGTGCGTTGTCATCCACGACGAGGATGACGGGCAACTTGTCCGGCTTGGAACGACGCTGCTGCTGGCTCATGGGTCGAGCTCCCGGTATAGATCATCGTGTCAGCCACGATGCGTCAGCCGACTCCATCGCGGATGCTGCCATTGTTTTGCCCTGATTGCGGCCGGATTTCAAGTGATTTCTTGGCCGCGTCCGTTCTCACGCAGCGGACCCGGAATGCTCCTCGATGAATCGACGCACCTCCGGGCGGATGTAGATGCTCTCGACGTCGAGCACCCTGGCCACGGCTTCGGCGCACAGAGCGGCCGACTCGCCCGATCCGGCTTGGGTATCGAGAAAGAAGACGTTCTGGCCCCGAACGGCGCACAGGCCCCCGCCGGCGCCGCCCAGCGGCTCGCTGCGAATCGTCACGCCGCCGGCGGTCAACAGGGCCAGCAGTTCGTCCAGAATCCTCTGCTCGTCCATGACGGCTGTCCCCGTGCATTCCCTTGCGGCACCCCGTCGCGTCGTTCACAAAAAAACCGCGCGGATGTAGACACAGGTGCTTGTAAGAGCCCGATTCTCAACAGATAATACTGTCTGTACGGATACGACGGATCGCATTCTACAGAAGGAGTCGCCTGTTGGCAAGTATCATCGACAAGCGCCTTGCCCTGCACCAGCGGCTGGCCAAGAAGGAGCAGGAATACACCGCGCTGAAATCGCAGAACGTGCAGCTTCAGGCCCTGGCCAACCTCGGCTCGGCGACCAGCATGATCGCCCACGAGATCAACAATCTCCTGACCCCGCTGGCCAACTACGCAGCCCTGGCGGCCAGGAACCCCCAGGACGCCGACCTTGTGGCCAAGGTGCTGGACAAGACCGTGCGCAACTGCGAGCGCGCCTCGAAGATCATGAGCAGCATGCTGACAATGGCCAACGGACGGCCCCAGGACAGGCACCGGGTGTCGGTCTTCGCCCTGGTGGAGGAGGTCTTCACCTGTCTGTGCCGCGATTTCAACAAGGACGGCATCGTTGTCCGGATGGATGTGCCGCAGACGCTGGAGATCGCCTGCGTGCCCGTACAGATCCAGCAGGTCATCATGAACCTCATCCTCAACGCGCGAGACGCGATGCTGCCGGGCGGCGGCCTGCTCAAGATCACGGCCGTTCAGAACGGTCCGACCGTTGAGATCACCGTGGCCGACACGGGCAAAGGCATCGCTCCGGAGAACATCGAGAGCATCTTCGAGCCGTTCTTCACAACCAAAGCCGCCCAGGAGGGCCCTGCCGCATATTCGGGCTCCGGAGTCGGTCTGGCGTTCTGCAAACGGGTCATCGACGCGCACGCGGGCACCATCTCCGTCGAATCATATCCGGGCCAGGGCACTACGTTTCGCGTGCGCCTCCCGGACTCGCCGTCGCCATGATCCCGATCGCTGCCGTCTTTGAGAACATCGGTCACGTCACCGCGATGCTGCTTCTTCTGGCCGGCTCGGCCTTCTTCTCCGGCTCGGAAACGGCGTTGTTCAATCTCACCCGCCGTCAGCTCAACCAACTCAACGGTTCCCGGCTTCGCGTTCAGAAGCTCCTGGCCGCCCTTCTCAGGCGGCCGGGGCAATTGCTCAACTGCCTGTTGCTGGGCAACATCACGGTCAATGTCCTGTTCTTCGCGGTTTCCAGCGTCCTCGTGCTCCGCGTCAAGGCCGAATGGGGGCTGACGGCAGCGGCGGCATTCGCGTTCCTGACCTTCCTGGCGCTGGTGCTGCTGGGGGAAATCCTGCCCAAGTCGCTGGCCTATTCGAATTCCTGGCGATTCGCCCATGCCGCCGCCCTGCCGGCGTTTCTGTGCCTTCAGGTCTTCGGGCCCCTGGCTTTTCTCGCCCGTCTGCTGGTCGTCGAGCCGTCCCTCCGACTGCTGCTTGGCCATCGCCGTCTGCCCAAGGCGACGACGCTGGCGGAGTTCCGTTCGCTCATCGAATTCAGTCGGCAACGCGGATTGATCAGCGAGGACGAGAACCGGCTTCTGGCCGAAGTGGTGGAACTGGGCTTCTTGAAGGTCCGCCACGTGATGCAGCCTCGGGTGGACATGGTCGCCTGCGACGTCTCCGATCCACCGTTGCTGGTGAGAGAGCGGATGCGTCGGCACGGGCTGACCAAGGTGCCGGTCTACGTCAGGGACATCGATCGAGTCGTCGGCATGGTTCATCTTCGGCAACTGCTTCTGCGTCCGGACGCCTCGCTGGATCGGCTCGTGCAGCCGGTGCAGTTCGTTCCGGAACAGAAGACGGTCGAATCCCTGCTGGAGTTCTTTCGCAAGACGCAGACCGACGAGGCGATCGTCGTGGATGAGTATGGCGGCATTGCCGGCTCGGTGCGTCTGGAGGACATCGCCGAGGAGCTTTTCGGCGCGGCCGAACCCGGCGTCGGCAACGAATCTGTCGCGCAACTCGGGCCGTTCGAATACCGTCTGTCCGGCAATCTGCCCGTTCACGACTGGGCCGAGGCGTTCGGACTGGATCTCGATGAAACGAAAGCCGCAACGATCGGCGGGCTGATCACCACCCTTCTTGGCAGAGTCGCCAGGCCGGGCGATGTGACGCGACTGAAGAACCTTCAATTCACCGTCGAGCGGATCCGACGCCATCGCATCGAGACTGTGATTCTAAGACTCGAACCGATTACGTACAGCAGGTGAGATCGTGATTGCCGGATTGGCTGCATTGACGGTATTGCTCTCGGCGGTGTTCTCCGGACTGGAGACGGGGATGTACCGTGTCAGTCGACTGCGCGTCCGCCTCGGGGCCGAGAAGGGGCAGTGGCGTCAGATGGTCCTCAGTCGTCTCCTGCCCGACGGCGCAGGGCTGTTGTTGTCGCTGTTGGTTGCCAACAACCTGGCCAATTACGCCGCAACGAGCAGCGTGACGTATCTGCTGTTGGAGGCCGTGGAATCGGAGCACGTGGCCGAGTTGCTGGCCACGGCGGTCACTGCTCCCCTGCTGTTCGTTTTCGCCGAGTCTCTGCCGAAGAACGTGTTCCTGTGCCGCGCCGACGTCCTGATGGCGTTCTTCTCGCCGATGCTGCTGGTCACGCATCGCATTCTGACATGGTGCGGAATCGTGCCGCTGCTCAGGGGACTGGCATATCTCTTCGGCCGGGCGATCGGATCGTCGCTGCCGTCCAAGACGATGATCGCCTCCGCCCAGCGTCACCAGGTCCAGGCGATCCTGCGCGACACGCAGGAGGAAGGTCTGCTCAGTTCGGTCCAGACGGACATCGTCGATCGGATCGTCAGCATCCCCGGCCTTCGGCTCAGCGGGGTGATGGTTCCTCTGGCTCAGGTCCACTCCGTTTCCATTCGGTCGGACCGGACGGTCCTGCTCGATGCACTGCGGAGACGTCCGCTGACGCGGCTGCCGGTCTGGAAGGATATGCCGACTCAGATTGTCGGGTATGTCGATGTATACGACGTGCTGAGTGCGGATGAACCGTTCCGCGACCTGGAGCGATTCGTCCTTCCGCTGCGGAAGATGGACGGCGGCGCCCCCGTCATCGACGCCATCGATGCGATGCGACGCGATCAGGTGAAGATCGTCCTGGTGACGCGGACGCGTCGAAACGGCCCGGAGGTCCCGGTGGGGATCGTCACGATGAAGGACCTCGTCGAGGAATTGCTCGGCGAACTGGCCGAATGGTGAATCGGCCCGCTCTCGGCGCCCGATGTGCCTTGCTCGGTTCAGTCCTTCCTGCGATACTCGTCCATGACGGCTTGAGCGATGGCATTGATTGCGTCGCGGCTGAGACTGTTGCGGTTGGAGAGGATCGAGAATAGATACGGCCCCCGGCCGGTCAGGCAGACGCCGGAGAACGACCGCACCCCGCTGATGTAGCCGGTCTTGCCCAGGACGTCGGCCCGATAGGCCGAGTCCTTGAAATACCGCCCGATCGTACCGTCCTCGCCTCCAACGGCCAGAGACGTCCGGTAGAGTTCCCAGTTGCCGCCGGCGTAGACATC
The DNA here is from genome assembly GCA_001603075.1 of Phycisphaerales bacterium Planc_01. Lineage (GTDB taxonomy): Bacteria > Planctomycetota > Phycisphaerae > Sedimentisphaerales > Anaerobacaceae > Anaerobaca. The sequence goes on from LVBB01000123.1 coordinate 22,846, forward strand.
GAGCAAAACCGTGACGATAGCCTGCGCGCTGAGGCGATTGTCGCGACTCAGGCCGCTGCCGTCGTCGATGTGAAACTCCGTATGCGGGATCCCCAACCCCATCAGGTACTCACCGATCAACTCACGGCCCCGTTCCCAGCTTCCGTTCTTGTTGTCCGGGCTCTGGTGGGCGGCAATCGTCTTGAGCAACGCCTCGGAGGCCAGCCCGAGGCTGTCCTTGTTGGCGCGATGAAGGCAGTCGATCAGAGGGGTCGCATATTCGGCCACGGGCACGAAGGGGCAGTTGCTGTCAAAGGCCTTCTCCACAAGGCGACCGCTGACGGGGATGCCGGCGCGGACCAGATGCTCGGCCAGGAGAAAACCGAAGAACCCCCCCGGCTGCTCGATGGCCACATCGAACGGACCCTCGCGGTCCCGGCACCGGCCGCGAAGGATGATGCGATTGGGTTGCCGCGTGCGATAGGCGCCGACGGCGCTGGGACCGTCGGAGACGGCCTGAATTTCGTTCGCGATCTCGATGAACGACGTGGCCGGCTCGACGCGAACGGCCACGCGCCCGCCCTGATTGCTGGTCGTCACCTGGATGCAATTGCCGCGATAGTTGACGCCGCACACCTCGCAGGCATACCATCGGTTCAAGTCGCTTTCGAGCCAGTTCGGGTGGACCCGCTGATCGTCAAAGACCGTCGTATCGACGACGACGTCTGCGACCGACTCGACGCCCATGGCCTGAAGGCTCTGGGCCACCTGCTCGAAGATCCAGCCATCCTTGCGACCGTACCGCGCATCGGTGACAGGATCTCCCAGAAGCGGGTCGCCGCTGCCGATGACGACCAGGGTGCTGCCGCACAGCCCGACTCGCGTCCGGTATTCGAAGAGCGGACCAAGATAACGCAGGGCCGCCGCCGTGGTGATGAGTTTCATGTTGGAGGCCGGGGTCATGGCCTTCGTCGGGTTGTGGCTGTATATGACGGCAGCGGAACCGGGCTCGACGATGTGGATCGCATAGTCGCCCGGTTTGGCCTTTCCCACGACTTTCTCGATGCGTCCGGCCAGATCCGCCGCAGCCGAACCGCTCAGCGCGATCGAGGCGACGAAGAGAAACAGGAGTTCTTTGATATGTGTTCCTATCCGGTTCCGATGCAGCATGATCCTCGTACCTGCAGTAGTATCAATCTGGTTCCGTACCCTGTCTGTGTGCGTCTTCTGCCGTGCGTCCGAGCGTTTCTACGGTAACGCCGAGGCAATCTCGGCAGTGCTCACCCCCAGCAGGGCCCGCGCAACCGGGTCGAGCTCGGCCTCGTCGCCCACCAGATGGAATGTCCGGTGCGTATGCACGATGCTCTGCCCGGGGGCCAAGGCTGCGGCGGGAGACGAAGTCTCCAATTCGTAGAACGGCCCCAGGGGCTTGGCGCCCGGCTCGGGCGGACCGTCGTTGTATGCATTGATGACGTCGCCGCTGTAGGGTTCGTCCTGAAGCTCCCACATCGAGTTGACGTAGTCCGACACACCCTGTGGCTTGTTGTACTGCACGATCGTCAGCACCTTCCCGCCGGCGTCATAACTTCCCGCCACGTCCGTCGCCCGCTGTGGAGAAAGCCCGATTTTGCTGCGGTATTGCCCGTCCCCGCTGAAGAACAGGACCCCGTCCTTCGCGACGAGCCGCGAGGCGGGCACCTTGCCGAAGTAGGCGTCGTTGACGACCGGCCCAAGTTCGCTTTCGTCGCCGACGTGGAACGGAATGACCACCGTCGTCCGAGGCGATGGGTTGAACATACCCAGGATCCAGATCGACAGCAGCCCCGTCTGCTTGTTCCATGGTTCGGTCCCGACGTTGGTCATCCGGTTGTCGGACTCGAACGCGACCATCTTCACGGAAGGACCGACCGGAACGCCAAGGTGCGTCAAGGCCTGTTCGCGATCCAGCACGCGGACCTGGCGATCCACCTGGACGTTGAACGTGGTCCCGGAGTAGTTCGACAGCTTCATTGTCCTGCGCAGAACAGCCGAGTCCTGGGACTTCGAGACCAGCTCGAACGGCTCGGTATCCATGGGGGCCGGAGTCTGCCAGTGGTCCAGGTCGAAGGGAACGCCCTTCTCAAAGAAGATAGAAAACTGTCCGCCCTCCGGGCCGATCCAGAAGCGGTCCTCGCCTCCGAACGGGTTCATATGGGCCAGCGTCTCGCCGGAGGCGATCAGTTCTCGATTGATCCACCCGAAGCTGGTGCCGCCGGGGCCGGTGGCGGTGCTGGTCATGACGCGGCCCTGCATCGCCGGTAGAACGGCCACCTGGCCGTTGCCCGAGCCGTCCTTCAAGACCACGACCTCCGTGTGTTTCTGCAGAAACGCTACGTCGCCGCCAAATGTCTGATCCTCGATGCCCGACTCCGTTGGGGCACAGCCCGCCAAGGCCACAGCCACCAGGAAGAACCCCATCATCCTTACGCCCATTCTCAGTCTCCCTTCACTTGCCTGGTCTTCATGAGTCCACAGAGCTCCAAACGCAACCGGGGTCACGCCGAGCCTCTGTACAGTAGCTGATCCACGGCGTCCAGGCAAGCCTTCTTGGCAACGCCCGGCGCCAAGAAAGGGTGCGAAGAACCCCCGCGGGATGCCGTTGCCTCGCATCGGTTGAGTCAGGTGTTACCCAGGGCCGTCGAGATGCCTCTACGGGGTGAAGGCGAAATCTGCTACAATCGAGGGCGTAAATGCAATGAAGGAGGTCAGTGAAATGGCATCGACAGAAGCCCCGTACAGGACACAGGTGGTCCCAGGTGATAGTGCCGGGAGAAAGCCTCAAATACGGCCGAATCTCCGAACCGCAGCCGTGGCGACGGCCGTCGTCATGCTGTTCGGAATGGCGGCGTGCGTCTCTGCCGGCAACGGTCCGGGGATTGCGCTCAAGATGGGCGTGCAGACCTTTGAGAGCCCCGTGAGCCTGCGCGATACCACACGAACCCGCTACGAGTTGGAGATATCCAGCCAGCTCTTTGCGAACGAGCGTCTGGATTTCGCCCTGTCGGTCGGCGGCTCGTCGCTGGGCACCCACAGAGACTACTACGCCGAGATCGTCGACGGCGCCCTGATCGAGGAGTCGTACAAGGACGTTCTATCGCTTCTCGACATCCGTCTGGCTGCCCGTCTGCACCCGTTTGGGCAGGACGGTCCGCTTCGACCCTATCTCGGGGCCGGCATCGGTTATTTCTGGTTCCTCGATTCCTGGAGCGACCAGTACTACGAGACTATCGAAGACCCGTATTACCCCGGATACTACATCACGTACGCCGACCGCCGCAAGGACACGGACACCATAGCCGACGGCTTTTTCCCGTTCGTCATGGCCGGCCTGAACGTCGCCGTGAGCGACAACGCCGAACTGTTGTTTGAGTTCCAGTACGACATCGACAAAAAGGACTCGGGCTTCGACTTCGGCGGCCCGATCTACATGTTCGGGGCACGCTTTCGCTTCTGAGCGAGTCCCGATACGAAAAGGGCCCAGCAACCGAGCGGAGGCTGGGCCCTCGATGCCGATCTTGTGCAGCGAATCACTTCCCCGATGTCTCAGTGCGACGTTTGAACGTCGTCGCGCTGCCGGAGCCGGATTCACGGTAGCCACTGGCTGTGACGCCGTATTCGGTTACCTTGAAGCCGTCCTTGCCGATTTGGCTGTAGACGTGCTCGATCCTTTGAACGGTCCCATCGGGCCGGCGCATCTCGTGCCGGTTGACGACGCCGTCGTAGCTCTCCGTCCAGGTGCTCTTCCAGAAGCCGCCCATGTTGTCGGCGCCGACCTGCACGACCTCTTCGCCCGACGGGGCCAGCGTGATGATCCCGTAGTAATCGAATCGGCCCATCTTCGCCTCGACGAGCACGGCGTTCTTGTCGAGGGCCCATGTGTACTGTACGTTGATGTCGCCATCGACCTGTTCGTTGCGTCCGGCCCAGCGGCCGATCATCGAGTCGTATCCATACTGTGCCAGCAGGTCGCTGAGCGTCATCCGATTTGTCCAGCCGGCGCTGGGAGCGGCAGCCTGCGGGGCCCCCGCCTTCTGGCGCTTGTAGGTGAGCGTCGCCCATGGCTGTGAGGCACGATAGCCGTTGGACTCGATCGGATACATCGTCGCCTTCAACGTATCGGCGTCGATGCGGCTGTGAACGATCTCCGCCCTCTGGGTTTCGCCATCCGGCTGCTTTCGCTCCATCCGATAGACCGCCGTGCCGTATTCATCTCGCCAGACCCCGCTCCAGGCGGCCCCTTGGTTGTCCGCGCCGATCTGGAGGATCTCTTCGCGATAGGGAACGTACACGATCAGGCCGTGATAGGCCAGGTCGCCCATTTGGAAGCTCGATACGATGGCGTGCCGGTCCAGCACCCACCGTTGCTCGAACGTGACCTCCTGGCCCTCGTCGGTCGTCGCGACCCATCGGCCAGCCAGCCAGTCATATCCACCCTGAGCGACCAGGTCACCGAGAGTGTCCTGCGCCGCCACGGGCCCGGCCAGAATCGCCGCCAGCCCCACAACCAACACGATGCTCTTCGCCTTCATAGTGTTCTCCCTTGCCTGCATCCAGATCATTCGCTCACGGGCTCTTCTGAAAAGCCCATACCGGGAAACGACGTGTACCCACCAATATAACAACCCGCGAACGGTCTTGCCTTAGGGAGTCGGATTTTTTCTCGGGGAGGAACAGCGTCGTCGATGGCAGACTCACCGGTCGCCCCCCGGCTGGATTTCGATGCCGAGTTCCTTGAGCCGGGGGCCTATCACGTACTCCACGTGCCCGTCGACGAATGCGATAACGGCCTGGTCAGACGCGAGCCGGCTGTAGGCTATGGGCTTGCCTCGCTCCGCCAGGTTGGCCGGATTGAGGCCCTTTCCTGTGTACTCGACGTTCTCGCGTACCCACACCCAAAGGCCCTCGTCACGCGCGAGATAAGGCTCAAGCATCTCCAATGTATCGGGAAAAACGCCCTCGTTGTCGCTGGCGTACAGATGTGCGGCCAAGGCCACTTGCTTGAGATGGCTCATCACCGTCGCACGAGCTTGATTCTCGACCTGTTCACGGACTGCTTGCGCCACTGCCGCCCGCAACTCCGGCGAGACGGCGGAGGTCGGGGCAGGCACGATAGACTGCTCGGCGATCCGGCCGTCGCGGATGACGACGCGCAGCGTGGCGCGGTTGTTGGTTTCGTCGGGTTCCGCAACCAGGTTGCCAGGGTCGAGGACGACGTGGACTTCGTTGGCGCCTTCGCGGAGGGCGAATTGCGAGGAGACTTCGTTCCAGGTCTGGCCCGGTTCGAGCGGTCCGGCGCCGTGCATCATCGGCGTGGCGATCTCGGGATCGCCTCGATAGAAGTGGACGGCGATCTTGGGGCAGGTGGCGACACCCCGGTTTCGGATCGAAACGATGGCCGCGAAGGTACCCAGGTCCGGATCGGCACGCAACTTGAAATCCTCGATGGCGACGTCGCATCCGGTGACGGCGCTTCGCGCGATGTTCTTCGAATCGGCCAGCAGCTTCGACTGAGCGATCAGGCGTTTGAGTTCGTCGGGGGCGGGCGCCGCCAGCAGGATCACGTGCAGCCCGCGCGTCTCTTTGGACACTTCCACGGTCTGCCCCTGCCGAAGCGTCTGCTCGATCCGGTCCCACGGCATGGGCAGCAGGTCCTCATAGCCGGCGGGAATGCGGTCCTCGCTATCGAGCGTGAAGACCAACACGAGGAGGTCGTGCGAGGTGCGATGGTGCGTCCCGTCGAAGATCTCGTCGTAGGCTTCCTTGGCGTGATAGCGTCCCGCCTTGTTCCAGGTCCAGTCCTGCGTCCGGGAGTTGATGGCGTCGAAGACGTTGAACCCGACCCGCGACGGACTCAGGATGAAGATGTCGGGCAGGGATTCGGCCGCCTTTGCAGGCATGAGTTCCTTGAACCGCTCGGGGCTGACGAAGTCGACGGTGGCATCGACATGGAGAACGTTCGTGCCCTTGCCTTCGGCCAGGAGGGTCTGGTCGTAGGCCAGCACGCGTGCGGGATTGTCGTTGGCCTTGACGCCTTTGCCGAGGTACTGCACGTGCTCGCGGTACCACGGCAGAAGCCGCGCGTCCATCTCCCATTCAAAGCCCGTTCGCTGCGCATAACGATCCCCATATATCAGCGCAAGCTCTTGCTCCATGCTCCGTTGCGCAGGGTCCGTCGCTCTGTCCGACTGCAAGTCGTCAAGGGTATCCGGAAATGTGTCTGCGTGGTCTTTGGCGTAGATTATCAGGCTCCGACCGAGGGCGCGCAGGCGCCTGGCAGACCAACGAAGGACAGCCGGCGATGGCTCATCCGGCGCGATGCCGAGTTCCTCCAGGCGTTCGGGACTTTCAAAGGCCACAGACGTATCGAGGTGCAGCACGTTGGTGCCGCCGCCGCGTTCGTAGAGCGTCTTGTCGTAGGCCACCGGATCATCCGGCTCATTACTCACCGTCATGCCCCGGCCCAGGTAGGCGACGTTCACCTGCACCCAGGAGGAGGACAGATCACCCGCTTGATCGATCTCGTCCTGCACCTCGGCCAGCGTTCCAGGCAACTTGTCATCGTGGTCGTTGGCGTAGATCAACAGCGTCCGCCCCAGTGCCGATAGTTGCGCACGGGAATGATCGCGATCCGGCCTCGCAGATTCATCACCGACGCGGGACGTGCCACCCTCGGCGACTATGGGCTCGACGGTCACGACGGTCTTGTGCGCCGCTCGCAGCGAGACGTTCTTGAACTGCGCCCACTCGTAGGGTCGGACCTGGTATTGGAACTCCCGGACCTGATCGGGCTTCAGACCGGGAAAACGTGTCGTCATCTGGTCCATGTTCCCCGAGGCGACGGAGCCGCCGGGAGGCGCGTGGATCACGCCGTCTGCGTCGATGGCGATGATCCGCTCCGTTCTGTCTTTGAGCCATTCGGCGGTCGCGACGACATACGTCCCGGCCGAATCGGCGAACGCCTGAGACCACAGCACGCCGCTGCGTCCACCCGAATTCATCCGCTTGCCGTCGTGGCTCGATATGGTGCTCCAGGGTCCGGTGGCAAGACCGACGCGCAGCGCTGTCTGCTGCTGTCCGGCTTTCATGTTCGCCACCGCGGCGGTGCAATCGTCGAGACGCATTCCATCGATGGTCACAACGTCGCACGACCCTTCCCAACTGTCGGCGCCTTCGATCGTATTCCATCGGATTTCCAGATCGTCGGGGCCTGCCACGCGCAGCATGAAGCCGTAGCGATTGCTCGCCGGGACCACGTGCGACTTCGTCGCCTGCAATGGAGGCGCAAGCGGCGAGCCGTCCGGCTTCCAGCAAATACTCCTCTCGTTCGGCCAATTGCACACGCCCAGGAGTTCAGCGGTAACGCCATTGGACAGTCGCGCAATGAACAGCGGCTTTTCCGCTTCCGTCTTTGCCCTGGCCATGGGCAGCAGCACGGCGGCGGCCAGTGCGATGGCCAGCAGGCCGGCGAGGCCCAACTTCGCGGTTCTCGGTTTCGGTTGTGTGATCATGTGTCTAATCCTCCCTTCTAACGCCTTTTTGGATTCCGCAATCCCGATTAGACGCAGGCCGAGCGCCGGCCTGTGGAAAGTCATCTCCGCCAGATCGATCAGGGTGGTGCCGTAGCTCTCGGCCTCCGCGTCGAGAGCCACGAGCACCGTTTCATCGACCGCCTGCTCGCGCAGCCGCCGCACGATGGCGTTGGCCAGCCAGAGCAAGGGGTGATAGAAATACACGACCAGCAGCAGCGTCTGGGCGAAATTGACCCACAGGTCCGCCCGGCGGACATGGGCCAGCTCGTGGACCAGGACCGTCCGCAGACGCTCGCCGTGGAGGCCTTCCGCCAACGATGTGGGCATGAGCACGACCGGACGGAACAGGCCGCACACCGCCGGCCCCGGCGCATCGTCCGACAGTCGCAATGCCGGGCAGGACCGAAGCCGCAATACCGCCGCGCACTGAGTCAGCACGTCCGCAAGCGCATCCGACGCCGGCGTGCTCCGGCGGATCAGCTTCCTGACGTACTGCACCCGCCGCAGCAGATAGACGGAAAGGGTCAGCACGCCCGCGAACCAGCCGAGGAAGACCCAGCCTCGCCAGGTGATCGCCGGCCGGACAGCCGCAGGAGCCGCCGGCGCAGGAACCACGTCGGCGTGCGAAACAACTACGGCGGGTGCCAAAACGACAACCGGCTCCCGGCGAACGGGCCGAACCTCAGCAATCGGCGCCGGCTGCTCCACAACAGGCTCGGTCTGTTTCTGAGAAACCGTCTTGTGTTCGGGCCGGTAGTAGCCGATACTGGTCGGCAGCGACAGCGTCGGAGGCAGCAGGAGCTTGACGAACACCAGCATCCACATCGCATAGCGAACCACCGCGCGAACGCGCTGCCGCAGCAGCAGGTCCAGCGCCAGCAGCGCCGCGATCAGGACGCTCACCTGGACGAAGACGCTCCAGGCGTGCGAACAGAACATCTGCCCGACGGCGTTGAGCATCTCGACTCCACTATCGATCACGCGATCCATATTCGACCTCCGCAAACTAACAGAGCCACACGCTGCAAACGCGGCCCGTTCTTCGCAGGAACAATGGAATACTGGAATCGTGGGGTGTGGCGCTGGCGACTCCGTCTTCCAACGCTCCAATCTTCCATTATTCCATTCTTCCAGCACTCCCGAATCTGCCATCTCGAATCAGACAAGGATGGTCGTCATTCCTGTCCAGTTTCGACTTTGCGAACGAGTTGACGCAACTGCGCGGCCTCGTCCTTGGAGAGCCCCTCGTGCTCGATGAGGAACTGCATCATCGGGGTCAGCGCGCCGTCGAAGGCCCGCTGGAGCATCTTGCGGAACTCAGCCCGCTTGGCCTCGACGTCACTGAGGGCCGAGCGGAACAGTTGCAGGTTGCGAATCCGCTCGACGACGAGGTAGCCCTTCTCGGCCATGCGATCCATGGTGGTCTTGACGGTGCTGTAGGCCCAGTCCTTGGTGTCGGCCAGCGCCTCCTGCACAGCGCCGGCGGTGCACGGCTCCTGCTCCCAGACCACCTTCATGATGGTCCATTCGGCCTCGGTGAGTTCCTCCGGCGTCTTCGCCCGCCGGCCCTTCTGCTGCTTCGATGATTCCGCCATTTCGCTGCTCCTTATTCGACACGGACCGATACTATTCGACAGAAATAGAATCCGCAAGCACAAAAATGAAATTCTTCAAAGGTTTTTTTGCGGGGCATCCCCTGCTCTATTCACAAGTCCTATCGGTCCAATAGGACCAATAAGACCGATAGGACCTATGCCCCCTCGGCAGGCTCGGGGCAGGCTCTGACGGGCACACTACGAACTGCGACTATTTGACCAGGCGGGCGATGGGCTTGAATTGGGGGTGCTCGGCGGTCTTGATCAGATCGAAGAGGACCATTTCGGCGCTGGCAATGGGAACGCCCTCGAACGCCATACGCTCCAGGGCGATTCGCTTGTTCTCAGCGGTCCGGGACGAGACGGCGTCGGCGACGACGGTCAGATCGTAGTCCTCCCACATCAGGTCCATGGCTGTCTGGTAAATGCAGACGTGGGTCTCGATGCCGCAGAGCAGCACCTGCCTGCGTGCGAGCGCATCGAGCTGGATGTTGAACGGCTCGTGGCCGACACAACTGAAACTGGCCTTGTCGATCGGCTCGATGCCGCTCAGCAATTCGGCGATCTCGGGCACGGTCGGCCCAAGGGCCTGTGGCGCCTGCTGGCACCAGAGAATGGGGATCTCCAGGATCTTGGCCGCCTGGATGAGGATGCGTGCGTTCTGGAAGAGGGTTTCTTTGTCGGCCATCAACTGGGCGAGCTTGCCCTGGATGTCGACGACGACGAGGCAGCACTGATCGATTTCGAGCATTCCGTTGCTCTCCGTTGCGGCGCGGCCGGAAGAAAGCGCTTCCGTGCGCTACTTGCCGGTCACTGCGTGTTGAGGAGGACGATTGTCATGGTCGTCTGCACTCCGCCCTGCGGCGGGGCAGGAATCGCCTTGGTCGCCGGATCGTTCGAGGCCAGCCGCGGCCTGGGAATCTCGGGAGTGGCGATCATCATGGTCGTGTTGTTCTCGGGGGTCGAGAGGATATCCCCTCCAGGCATTGCCTGGGCAAAGCTATTCAGGACCACTACGCCGCGGGCCACTTGCACGCTGGCTTCGGTGCTGTCCTGCTTGACGATCTGTGCGATCTGACGCACAGTCACCGGCTCGATAACAACCGGGTCTGCGAAGCGGTCCGTATCGACCACCAATGTCGCCGAGTCGAAATTCGTCCAGATCGTGCCGAGATCGGCCACGAGGCGGTCGAGCCCTTCCCGGCTGCATTCGATCCGGTAGACTCTTCTATCGGCCAGGGTCTGCGTCTCGGCGAACCCTTTCAGGCCGTTGTCTTCAATGGCCGCCTTGATGAATGCGTCGGCCTGGGTCAGCGACGCCGTCCGCAGTTCCAGTCGTCCGGAGAACCCCTGTCCGGCCACGACGACAGGCGCTGGGGCTACGGATGGCGCGTTGGGAATCACCTGGATCGGACGCGGCGCATCGGCCACGGGTCGGACCGATACGGCCGGCGAAACCGGCGCGACGATCTGATAAACGACCGCCCCGAGCCCCCCCATCAGGGCGATCATCGCAGCGGCCGCCAGGAATCGACGAATCTTCAGGTGCCGCGCCCCGGCTCGCGACACGGTCGGCGCCGCATGGCTGTCCAGCAGCGTCCGTCGTTCCAGGGACCGCTTGACTTGTTCGAGCATATCGATCGGTGCCGGCTCGGCCGGCAAGGCGTTGACCAGATTCTTGCAGTTCTGAAGCTGCCGCAGACGCCGTGCCACCTCTGCGTCGCGGGCCACCAGGCGCTGCACCTCCGTCTGCTGGCGGAGCGGCAGTTCGCCGTCAATGAAACTGCAGAGCAGCTCATCGATCTGTGGATTCGCCTTCATTTCTGCATAGCCTCCAAAACCTCTCTCAGATGGCTCCTGGCACGGCTGAGCCGGCTCCGGACGGTCCCGAGCTCAATGTTCAGAACGTCCGCAATCTCGGCGTAGTTCATGCCTTCGATATCACGGAGCACCATCACCGCCCGCTGAGGCTCTTCGAGCTTCAACAGGGCTTGCTTTGCCAGATCACACAACTCCCGACGCTGTGCCAGGACCGCCGGATCGGCGGCGCTTTCGTCGCTCAAGAAATCCTTGAGCCCCTGCCTTGCCTGACTGTCGGACTCGTCTTCCTCGGCATCGAGAGAACGAGTCGCCATCTTGGCGTTTCTCTGACAGTAGTTCAGCGTCAGGTTGACGGCAATGCGAAATACCCAGGTGTAAAAGCTACTCCTGCCTTTGAACTTGTCGATGCTCTCAATGACTTTGACAAACGTCTCCTGCGTAAGTTCCGCGGCATCGTCGGAGTTGCCGGAGATTTTCAGGATCACGTTGAAAATGCGGCCCTGGTACTTGAGGATCAGCCGCTCCATGGCCTCCAGATCGCCGCGCTGCGACCGCTGGACCAGCACCGAGTCGTCGATGTTGATACTTGCTGCGCTCAAAGGCACCGTTTTCCTCTCATTTGAAGGGTCTGGCGGGTCGGCGGCCCTGCCCCACACAATCCTACCGTCTAAGGGCCGGTCATCATCGCAGATCGTGCGTTTGGGGTCAATCGAATTCGACGGGAATCAAGCCGGGCGAAGCTGTCGGATGGGCCGCAGCATGCTGCATCGGACGAACGGAAGGAAGCATGATGAGTGGTGTGTTTTCGGACGTTTGGCCGGCGACAAGCGATCCCGCCGATAACCGGCCCCATTTGCCGAACGGAAGAAGCAACGGAAAAGAAACGGCTCGACCGCGTGATGCAGCCGAGCCGGCAGACTCGCTCAAGCGACGCTCGTCAGTGCGTCTCAGGCTTGGATCTTGTCGATCGTGACCTGAAGGTACTTCTGGCGATGGCCGATGCGGCACTTGCTGTTCTTGCGTCGGCGGAAGTACGTGACGTAAAGCTTCTCGCCCTTGACCACAGCCTCCTCGGCGGCTCCGTCGAAGGACGCGATGACCTTCGCCCCATCCACATAGGGGGTCCCGAGCCGGCTGTTGGCGCCGTCGCCGACGAACAGGACCTTGTCCAGCTCGATCTGCGTGGCTTTGGGATCGACGTCCACCAGCTCGATGTTCAGGCGATCGCCCTCGGCCACCTTGTGTTGTTTTCCGCCCTGCTCGATCACTGCGTACATTTCAATAGCTCCAGGTCAAGGACTGCAATCTTGGAAAAACCGATATAGTACGCCTCCGGGCCATTTTTGTAAAGACATTTCTGCGGGTTTTTCGTATTCTGTGGGCCACCGGTGGTGCCCGGACGTGAACGGATGCCTTTTCGGAGTGCCTTGATGAAACTGGCCATGCTCAACGACAGGATCGTGCCTGTCGAATCGCTCGATCCGATCTACTTTGATCGGGGAATCTACTTCGGGGACGGGGTCTATGAGGTCCTGCGCAGCTATCACGGGCGGCTTTTCGCCCTGGATGACCACCTGGCCCGGTTCGCCCGCAGCCTGGCGGAGGTCCGCATCACAAGCGTGGATATCGACGAGGTTCGCCGCCGGGTCGAACGGGCGTTTGCCGCCAGCGGTCTGCCCGATGCCAAGATCTACTTCCACGTGACCCGGGGCTCAGCCCCCCGAAATCACGTCTGGAACGCCGATCTGGAGCCGAATTTTTTCCTGACCGTCAGCGAAGTGCCCGACGATACCCGGGACAAGGCCGAGGGGATCACCGTCTCGACCCACCCCGACTGGCGATGGAGGCGCTGCGACATCAAGTCGCTGAACCTGCTGGCCAACGTCCTGGCCCGTCAGGATGCGGCGGAAAAGGGCTGTGGAGAGGCGATTCTGGTCGATGAAGCGGGCTTGATCACCGAGGGCGCCGGATCGGGCTTCTTCGGCATCCTGGACCGCAGCCTCTGGACTGCCCCCCTCTCAGCCAACATCCTGCCGTCCATCACGCGGAAATTCGTGCTCCAGGCGGCCCGGAACCTCGGGATGGAAGTCGTGGAGAAGTGCCTGACGCCACAACAGGCGGCCTCGGCCACCGAGCTATTCATCGTGGTGACCACCAAGGACATCGTCCCGGTGGTCAAGTTCGACGACGCGGTCATCGGCAACGGCAAACCCGGCCCCCAGACCGCCGCCCTGATCGCCGAATTTCGCAGGTTTACCGTCTGAGGGCTGCTCCCCGGGAAACAGCAAGGGGGCTGCACCACAGGCAGCCCCCTTTTCGTTCGAAGACCAATCAGCACGGTCAGATCAGCGGCACCGTCCCTTTGTAGAAAAGCACCAAGGCGATCACGCAGACCAACATGATGACCGCCGGGACCATCCAGACCTTCTGCCACTGGAACTGATCGCCCACTTTGAACCTGTCCATCACAATACCCGCCAGTTGGGTGCCGCCGAACAAGGCCACGCCGCTCTGGGCCGTGAAGATCAGGGCCTGCATGGAGCCGCCCGCTCCTTCCGGCGCCACCGCCCCGGCGTACATCTGTCCGGCGATGATAAAGAACACATAGGCCAATCCGTGAAAGGCCTGCGAAACGGCGATTACAAGCGGCGGACGGGGGATGATATAGATGACGAACAGGACCACCCAGGAAGCGGCTCCGGCCACCAACGTCCACCTGTACCCTCCTTTGCCCACCAGCCAACTGAGGACAAAGAGCGTGGCGGCCGCCTGCACAGCCTGAGCGATCGCCATGGAGGCCGGCACGTTCTTGGCCGGGATGCGGTTGTCCTGCATGAACTGTGCGGTGCCGAGGAAGTAGAACTGCATCATTCCCGGCGCGACCATCGAAATCAGAAGGAAGACCAGAAACGTCGGAATCTTCAGCATGCCCAGCGCCGAGCTTCCTGCCTCGCCGGCCGGCGGCGTGCTCGGCATGAAGCCGCCACAGATGACCGCCATGGCCACCGACAAGACCGCGGCCAATATCAGGCAATCGCGGCCCTGTTCGCCGGTCTTGAAGATCCATCGCCAGCCGGTCAGGAAGTACCCGGCCACCGCCCAGGCAATCGGCGCCCACATGAAGATGTAGGCGGATTGGGCTGTATCCACGTTGTTCTTCGCCAGGTGATGGAACATCAGTGCGTTGACCAAAGGCAACGTCGCCGCATAGCACAGCGCGTAGAGCAGGATCACCGTGAACAGCGACTTGAAGTCTCTGCGATAGCTCGCAATGAACAGCAGCACCATGCCGGCGAGGTGGGCCACCGCCAGAATGTACTCGGCGTTGAAGTACTTGTCCGCCAGGTATCCGGCCAGCAACGGCATGAAGATGCACGCCAATGGCAGGGCCGAATAGACCCAGCCGGTCTGCTTGCCGCTGAACTTCAGCGGCCCCAGCAGCCGCGCCGCCAAGACAGGATACCACGCGCCCCAGACCGCGAACTCCAACGCCATCAACGCGCTGAGCTTCCAATACAGGGCTGAATCCATCCCGAAAGTCATTTCATTCTCCTTGAATCGCCAGGCGACCGTGTGTCATGTCACTTCGCGGCAGCCAACCGCTGGACTGCCTTCTGGATATCCCCGAAACGATCGTCGCCCGCCTCTCGCTCGATGGCCAGTGCCCCATCGAAACCGACCTCTTCGAGCGCCGCCAGGAACTCGGCGATGCCGACCTGACCGTCGCCCCAAGGCACTTCGGCGCCCCACGTTCCCGGCTGGCTGGTGCGCAGCGCATCCTTGATGTGGATGTGCCGAATCCACGGCGCCAGCGTCCGGACCGCCTCGATGGGGTCGCCTTTGTCGTAGAGAATCATGTTGGCCGGATCGAAGTTGACGCCGACGGAGTTGTGGTCCAGTTCCTCCAGGAAGTGCCGCAACTCCTTGGCGGTCTCCTGGCCCGTCTCCAGCAGGAAGATCACACCGTTCTCCTCCGCCACATCGGCCAGAGCGCTGATGCGTTTGGTCACCTTCGCGGCGTGCTCCTTATTCGTCTCGTCAATGAAACCGGCGTGCATCGAGAGGTACTTGACGCCCAGTTCGGCTGTCACCTCGGCCGCCTGGATGAACAGATCGCGATCGCCCTGCCAGTATTCGTCGGGGACGACGCCGCCGGTGGCCTTGATCGTGTCCAGGGTCGAATAGTCCTCGTGCGCGAAATTCATCATGGTCGAGGTGATCGTCCAGTCCTGTGCGCGGACCGCGGCGAGGAACCGCTCGCGCCCGGCGCCGGTCGCGCCGGCCACCGCGAGGTGCACGTGCTGCAGACCCAACTCGTTCATCGCCTTGGCAACACCGGGAACGTCTGTCTGGAGCGACCAACTGCAAACGCCTACGGGCCAATTCCTGCATTTCATGTGCGTCTCCTATTCCTTCCCTCAATTACCGAATTGTGACTCGCTCTCGCTTGCGGATCGATTCCCTCTCCGCCTCCACGATCTTCACCGAGTCCCGGGACTGCTCGAGTGTGATGATCGGCGGCACCGCCTGGCCCTGGATGCGCCGGGCGAAATGCTCGACCTGTCGGACATAACCGTCCTGAGATAAGACCTCGGGAGTGAAGGCCTCGCCTTGGGCCGGGCAGACCCGCAACGCCGGCTGCCGTGTCAGATCGTAGACGATCGTGGCCTTCTCCATGACCAAATTAAAGCTCATCTCGAAGCCGAAGCCGGGCATCATCCCCCAGCCGCCCTCAGCGGTGACGACCTGGTCGTCGCCGTAGATGTACTGCGTGACGATATGAATCAGCTGCCCCTTCGGACCGGCCGCCCCCTGGCTGCACACCGCCTTCGGCACGCCGAGGAGATACTGAACGAAATCGGTGTCGTGAATGTGCAGGTCCAGCGCGACGCCGCCGCTGCGCTTCTCGTCCGTGAACCAGTTGTCCAGGCTCCAGCCGGGAGGCGACCCCAGCCGCTGAAACATCGCCGCGACCACCTTGCCGTATTGGCCGCCGTCGACCAGTTCTTTGGCCTTGACATACTCGGGCCAGAATCGCAGGCAGTGGCCGATCTGAAGGACCTTTCCGCTCTTCTGCGCCGCCGCGATCATGCGCTCGCAGTCGCCCACGGTCAATGCCATCGGCTTCTCGCACAGCACGTTGACCCCATGTGACAGGGCTCGCTCGGAGAATTCGGCGTGAAGATAGGTGGGCAGGGTCAGCGAGATAGCATCCAGCCCCGCCTTCGAGATCATCTGGTCGAAATCGGCAAACAGCTCGATCCCGGTGAAATCGATGTCCCCGGCCGCCCCGTCGATATTGCCCACCGCCCTGTGCGTGTCCTCTTTGATGTTCGGATTCGCATCGCAGACCGCGACGACTTGGGCATCGTCTCGCGCGTCCCAGCAGCGAAAGTGCATTCGTCCCATGAATCCGAACCCAACGACTCCTACTCTCAGCATCGTAGCAAACCTCCCTATCGCGCGGGTCCCCCGCCGGTGGACCTTCGGTCGGACGGGGTGCGAAGTGATCTTTCTTGCCTTTGCCCAATCGCACATCTCATAGCGAGACGGTTCTCCAATATGCACTCTCAAGAAGGCGAATTCTATCAGACCGGCCCGATCCACGCCAAGTGATTTCTCACAATCGCCCGACAAATCCAGGCCATTCGAAAGAGGATGGACATTGTCTGTGGGATCGCTATCATGCGTGGTACGCGGGCTTCCGGGTGGCGAAGCCGACGAACCGAGCCGATCCGGCGACAGGAGCGATCGATGGCAAGCACGATGACACCGAAAGAGCGAATCTATGCGACCCTGCGAGGCGAACCGATCGACCGCCTGGCCGTGACGCCGATCTTCATGGCCTGGTCCGCCCACTTCATCGGACGCACCTATCGGGACTACTACCTCGACGCCGACGTGCTCGCCGCCTCGCAGCAGGCCGTGACAGGGACGTTCCATCTGGACCAGATCAGTGCGATCAGCGACCCCTGGCGCGAGGCGTCCGCCTACGGCATGGAGTTTGAGTATCCGCCCGAAGGGGTCGGCAAGCCCAAGGGATCGCTGATTCGCGAGCCCGATGACGTTGCACGCGTCGCGTCGTTCGAGATCGAGAAGGCCGAGCGTCCCAGGCAGCGCGTCGAGAGCGTCGCGAGGATGGCGGCGGCCGTCGGACAGACCCACAGCGTTCTCGGCTGGGTCGAGGGCCCCATCGCCGAATATGCCGACTTGCGGGGCGTCGAGAACACCTTCATGGACCTGATCGACAAGCCCGAGATGTATCTCCAGACGGCCAAGGTCATCGTGGACAACGCAATTCGCTTTGCGCGGGCCCAGATTGATGCCGGCGCCGACATGATCGGCGTCGGTGATGCGGTCGCCAGCCTTATCAATCCCGCGATGTACGAGCAGTTCGTGCTGCCGTTCGAAAGAACGTTGATCGACGCGATTCACGAGGCCGGTGCGACGGTCAAGCTGCACATCTGCGGCAACATCGCCAACAACATCGCGCCGATGGCCCGGACGGGCGCCGACATCATTGACGTCGATTGGATGGTCTCGCTGGGCGCGGCGCGCGAGGCCGTCGGTCCCGACGTCACGCTGGCGGGCAATTTCGATCCCACCGCCGTGCTGTTGCAGGGTACGCCGCAGGACGTCGCCGAGGCGGCCCGACGGTGCATCACCTTCGCCGGCGCCAAGTTCATCCTGCAGCCTGGTTGTGAGGTTCCTCCCGGCACGCCCGAAGCCAACCTGCGCGCCTTCTGCCCCTGCGAGGGCTGCCTGATTGCCGACGATCTGCACCGCTGAGACTGTCCCAACGGACCGGTCATGGCCGGTACATGAGATGGGTC
>LVBB01000124.1 GCA_001603075.1 Phycisphaerales bacterium Planc_01
AGATCAAGAACCCGCTCTCCACGATCAAGGTCAATCTGAAACTCACGCGCGAGGCCCTGGAAGGCGTCGATCTTCGCGAGCCGCACAAGCCGTCGATCGACCGCAGCCAGCACAATCTGGCCGGGGCGATGCGCAAGATCAACGTCATTGAGAAGGAGACGGACCGGCTCGAACAGATCGTCGAGGGCTTCCTCCGGTACGTGAGGCGTCCCGAGTTGCAGCCGGTCATGATGAACCTGAATGAGTTGGTCGAGGACATGATCGATTTCTACCTGCCGCAGGCGTGCAGCCATTCGCTGACGCTGCGGCATAGCCTGGCGGCCGAGCCGTTGAGCTGTCGGGTGGACGCCGGAGCGTTGAAGCAGGTCTTGCTGAACCTGCTGATCAACGCCCAGCAGGCCATGGACGCCGGCGGCGAATTGATGGTTCGGACACACCGGCGTGCAGGTAGGGCCGTGATACAGATCAGCGATACCGGCAGGGGGATTCCCTCCGAGAGGCTGGCGACGATCTTCCGCCCGTACCATTCCTCGCGTTCCGGCGGGACGGGGCTGGGGCTCGCCACCGCCAAGAAGATCGTCGAGTCGCACGGCGGCACCATCTCCGTACACAGTGAGCCGGGCAAAGGCAGCCAGTTCACGATCGAGCTGCCCCTGGTCGGCTTCGATACCGCATCGAACGAGGCAAGCGCATGACAGAACACAAGCCAGTGGTCCTGGTCGTCGACGACGAGCGCGACCATGCCGACGGAATCGTAGAGGCCCTCGACCGACTGCCGGTCAAGGCGCTGGCGGTCTATACGGGCGAAGACGCGATCGAGGTCTTGCAGAGCCGGCGCGTCGACGTGGTGGTGACGGACCTCAAGCTGGAGGGCCGTGCCGACGGCCTGGAGGTGTTGCGTCAGGCCCGACAGAACAGCGATTCGACCGAGGTGATTCTGATCACCGCCTATGCGACGATCGAGAACTGCAAAGAGGCGATCAAGCAGGGGGCCTTCGATTATCTGGTCAAGCCGCTCGACATCGATCAACTGCGGACGCTCGTGGAGCAGGCGAGCCGGCGGGCCGCCGGCGTTGACGCCCGACGGGCGCAGACGGAGCGGAATCCGGAGCATTTTCTTTTCGAAGGGATCATGGGCGAGAGCCCGACCATGCAGCGCATCTTCGAGATCGTTCGTCGGGTCGCGCCCACGAACATTTCGGTTCTGATCGAGGGGCCGTCGGGAACGGGTAAGGAGTTGCTGGCGCGGGCCATCCACGACAACTCGCTGCGTCGCAACAAGGCATTCCGGCCGGTCAACTGCGCCGGGCTGACGGAGACGCTGCTGGAAAGCGAACTGTTCGGCCACGTCAAGGGCGCCTTTACCGGCGCCAATACGGACCGCAAGGGTCTGTTCGAAATCGCCGATAAGGGCACGTTGTTTCTCGACGAGATCGGGGACATGCCGCTGACGATGCAGGCCAAGCTGCTTCGGGTTCTGGAAGACGGTATGGTGATCCCCGTGGGCTCCAACAAGGCGGTCTCGGTGGACGTGCGCATCATCAGCGCGACCAACCACAGTCTCAACAGCCTGATTGAGCAGAACAAATTCCGGGAGGACTTGTACTTTCGTATCAAGGGGGTCAACGTCTCGCTGCCGGCCCTTCGGGAGCGCCAGGAAGACATCCCTCTGCTCGTGCGGCATTTCCTGCAGGAGGCGGCCGAGGAGATCGGCTCCGAGGTCCGGGGGATCAGCGACGCGGCGATGCACATCCTGACCGGCCACGACTGGCCGGGCAATATCCGGCAGCTCAAGAATGTCGTCCGGACGATGGTTGTGATGTGCGACCGCGATCGCCTGGACGTTCAGGACATTCCGCCGGATATCTCGCGCCGGCGGCAGTTGACCGGCGGCACTGCCGCGCCGGCGAACCTGGCCGGCGTCTCGCTCAACGACCTCGAGAAGAAGGCCATTCTCGACACGCTGACCAAGACGGAGGGCAACCGCGAGAAGGCCGCCAGGATCCTCGGCATCGGCGAGCGCACGCTCTACCGCAAGATCAAGGAGTACAATCTGTAGTCTGCCGCCCGGCTGCCGTCCACCGCTAATCGGCCAGAAGGTCCGGTCGCATTCGCTGGAGCCAGGCGGGCAGGTCGTCCCGCTTCGCCTCCGCCCACAGGCCTTTTCCCAGGGCGCGCGCACTGCCTTCCAATTGACGGTACTTGTGATAGAACCCGTGCCGGAATCGCAGGTCGGCATAGGCGTAGCCTTCGGCGAGCAGTTGTTCGTTGAGCACCGTGCCGTCGGGCAGAACCACATAGGCGAGCAGCCTTCCGTAATGGCCGCGCGTGCGTCCATCCTCTTCGAGATGCACAGTCACGCGCCGGCCGGAAAGCTGTCCGCGGGCGAATGCCGCCGCTTCCATCGCAAAATGCGCCGGCCGATCATCGGGTGCGTGCGTCTCCGGCGCGTCGATTCCCAGCAGCCGCACGCGGGTCGTGGCGTTCTCGCCGTCAGATGCGGCAATGTCCAGCGTGTCACCGTCCACGACGCGGGCCACCTCGAAGGCCTTTCCATGATACCGGGCCAGATCGCGGGCGGTCGTATGCTGAGGGGAACGACTCGCACCGCCGCGATGCGGTGTGACAACGGCGCGATCGAACCACGCCAGCACGGCGAACCCGATGAGGACCGCACCCATCACAACGGCTCGCGAACGTCGGCTCAGAACGTAGGGCCGCTTTCGCGATCGGATCAAGGCTTCTTGGCGATCGTGAGCAACGCATGGCCCAACGCATGGACGGCGTGCTTGCGGTCGACTTCCTTGACGCCGAACATGATGCTGATCTCGGACGAGCCCTGGTTGATCATCTCAATATTGACGCCGGCATCGGCCAGGGCGGCGCACGCCCGGGCGGCCACGCCGACGGCGTACCGCATGCCTTCTCCGACGATCATGATCAGCGACAGGCCGTGGTCGATCGTCACATCGTCCACCTCCAGCTCCGTGCGGATGCGATCGAGCACCTGCGCCTCCTTGGCCGGCGTCAACTGCCGGCTCCGCAGGATGACGGACATGTCGTCGATCCCGGACGGCGCGTGCTCGAAGGACAGATGCTCGTCCTCGAGGACCTGAAGCAGTCGTCGGCCGAACCCCATCTCCCGGTTCATCATGTACTTGCTCAGATAGATCGCGCTGAATCCGTCGGCGCTGGCGATCCCGGTCACCTCGCCCTGTTCGTACTTCCGCTCGGCCACGATCATTGTCCCCGGTGCCTCCGGTCGATTGGTGTTCTTGATACAGATCGGGATTCTGGCGCGAACCGCCGGGACGATGGCCTCGTCGTGGAACACGCCGAAGCCGGCATACGACAGCTCACGCATCTCCCGGAACGTCAGCAGACTGATGGGCGGCGATTCGGGCACGATACGCGGATCGAGCGCGAAGACCGAATCGACGTCGGTGAAGTTCTCGTAGACGTCGGCCTCCACGGCAGCGGCCACGATGGCGCCGGTGATGTCCGAGCCGCCGCGCGGGAACGTCGCGACCTGTCCCTGCCGGGTATAGCCGAAGAAGCCGGGGAAGATCAGCACATTCTTCTCGTCGCGCAGGGACCTGAGATTGGTGAAGGACTCGGGCAGAACCTGGGCGTTTCCGAAATCGTCACTCAGGAGCATGCCGGCATCCTTCGGATTGACATACCGGGCCGGCACGCCCTGGTTGGCGAAGACCTGCGCGACGATCTTGGCGTTGTTGTCCTCTCCGGAGGCCTTGATCGTGTCGATGAATTGGGCATCGTTGGCGGACCGTTGCTCGATTCGGCTGCGCAGGTCGGCCTCGATCTCATGGATGACGGCGGCGTCAAGGCCCAGTTCTCGCTGGATTTCGGCGTATCGCCCGACGACCGCGTCCAGTTCGCAGGCACAGGAACGGCCGGCGATGACGGCGTTCGCCAGGGCGATGAGCATGTCGGTGACTTTGACATCGTCCGCCGACCGCTTGCCCGGCGCCGAGACCACGACAATCCGACGATCCGGATCGGCCTTGACGATATCGACCACCTTGCGTATTTGTCCGGCGTCCGCCAGAGAAGAACCGCCGAATTTTGCGACTTTCATTTCGTCCCCTTCAGCTACAGAATCCGCGATGGCGGGAAGGCTCCGGTGATGGAGGCAGGCCGTCAGACGGCGCTCTTGAGGAAATACTCCATCAATTCGTGCCCGTTGTCGATTCGAAATCCCGACTTGGCGGCGTTGGATTCGCCGAAGCCGAGGTGGAGAATGCCGGTGATGCCCGTGCCGGCCATCGCAAAGGGCACGGGCTCGGCCGAATGCGCCCCGTGCCGGACCGGCGTGGGATGGTCGGGCAGCACGAGGATGCGCCAGTTCTCGAAGCGTTCGAGGGCCTCCAGAACGGGCCCGACGATGTGCCGGTCGATCTGCTCGATCGCCGCCTTCTTCACCGGGGCGTTGCCCCCGTGAGACGCTTCGTCCGGCGCCTCGATGTGTACGAAGACCAGGTCATGGTCGTTCAGGGCCTCGATGGCGGCGGCGGCCTTGCCCTGGTAGTTCGTGTCGAACAGCCCGGTCGCCCCAGGCACCTCGATCAGGTCGAAGCCGACCAGCTTGGCCAATCCGCGTACCAGATCGACGGCGGTGATCGCCACGCCACGGAGGCCGAAGCGCTTCCGGAAGCTTTCCAGATGGGCCCGCTTGCCCTGGCCCCACAGCCAGATCGAACTGACCTGATTCTCGCCGAGGTCGCGCCGGACCCGATTGACGTCGTGGTCGGCGAAGACCTGCTGGGAGAGGTTCAGCAACTCGATGAGCAGATCCGCTCCTTTGCCTCTGGGCAGCAGTTTTTCCACGTCGGTGCCGAGGAAATCGTGCGGCGGATATGTCCGCACGTCGAAGTCCATACCCCGGCAGACCAGAAGATGGCGATAGCTGACCCCGGTGTGCAGCGACAGACGCTCGTCGGCGATCCGGGCCTGCAATGCCTCCAGCAGACTGGCCGATTCCTCCGTCGAGATGTGCCCGGCGCTGTGGTCGGCCATGCGTCCGTCGGCGATGGTCACGAGGTTGCAGCGGAAGACCCAATCGGCAGAGCCGAGCTTGATCCCCTTGGCGGCCGCTTCGATGGGCGCCCGGCCGGTGTAACAGCGGGCCGGATCGTAGCCCAGCAGACTCATCTGTGCGACATCGCTGCCGGGCTCCATGCCCTCCGGGACCGTCCGCACGAGCCCTTGGCGGCCTTGCGTGGTGATGCGGTCCATGTTCGGCGTCTCGGCCGCCTCCAGGGCGGTCTTGCCGTCGAACATCTCGATCGGCTCGTCGGCCGCTCCGTCCGGGACGATAATTACATACTTGGTCATATGCTACCTGTTCCGCCATTTGCAGGGCCGGCCTCCATCGCTCGATGGGGGGCGACCCAAACGACGCCTTCGATACGCCGGCCCGGCCGTCAGACGTCCCGGTCTTCGGGAATGTCCTCGATTCGAATGCACACCGGTTGGCCGGTGAAAAACTCCGATTGGGCCAGTTCCGCCAATGCCGCCGCCATGTTCCGTTCCTGGGTCCGGTGGGTCGTGATCACGACCGGGACCGTGTTGTCCGGACCCCGACCCTCGTGTTGCAGAGCGCCGGAGATGCTGATCTGGTGATCGCCGAGGATCCTGCCGTAGCAGGCGACGACGCCCGGCACGTCCTTGGCCATGACCCGGATGTAGAACCGGCTCACCGAATCGTTGATGTCCTCGATCAGGGGCATCACGTCTTCTCGCGGTTTCAGCCGCAGGTGTTCGAACGTCGTCCGCGAGTTGCCCATCGCTACGTCGAGAATATCGGCCACCACGGCGCTGGCGGTCGGCATCATGCCGGCCCCACGCCCGTAGTAGAGCGTCTCGCCCACGGCGCTGCCGAAGATGCTGATGGCATTGAACGAGCCGTCGACCCGCGCCAGCGAGCTGCCGGCGGCGATAAACGACGGGTGAACCCGCAATGAGACCCTGCCGCGTTCGTCTTTTGAGCCGATCGCCAGGAGCTTGAGACAGTAGCCCATCTCCCGACCGTATCGGATGTCCTCTTTGGCAATGCCGTCGATGCCCTGCACGAAGATGTCGTCGAGAGCGATCTCGTATCCGAAGGCCATCGACGCCAGGATGGCCAGCTTGTGAGCGCTGTCGCCGCCGGTGATGTCCAGCGTGGGGTCGGCCTCGGCAAACCCGCGCTTCTGGGCCTGGGCCAGCGCCACGGCGAACTCTTCATCCTTGGCGCTCATGTTCGAGAGGATGTAGTTGCACGTGCCGTTGACGATTCCGTACATGGCCCGGACGTTGTTGGCCGCCAGGCCGGTGCGTATGGCGCCGATGATCGGGACGCCGCCGGCACAACTGGCCTCGAAGGCGATACAGCGGCCGCACTGGCGGGCCACGCGGTAGAGTTCGGCGCCGTGCTCGGCCAGCAGGGCCTTGTTCGCCGTGACGACGTCCTTGCCCGCCCGCAGCATATCGAGCTGGATGGTGCGGGCGACGCCCGTGCCTCCGACCAGTTCGACGCCGATCGTGATGCTCTCATCGGCCAGGAGTCGATGGATATCGTTGGTCAGCACGCCCTCGCGCAACGGCACCGGACGGGGCGTCGTCGTGTCGACGTCCACCACGCAGGCCAGTTCCAGACGCACGCCCATCTTCTCGGCGATGGCGTCGGCGCCCTCGCCGATCAGCTTGGCGACACCGGTCCCGACTGTTCCAAAGCCGACCAGTCCTACTCGTACGCGTTTGTCTTCCACAAGATCCCCTGTCATTGCCCAGCCGACCTATCGATCCCTCTTTGCCCGGCTCGGGCGCTCCGGCATCCGTCGGCGAGACGCGATGCAGAAATCCGACATCAAGCGGCCCGCCCATCGCCGGCAAAACCTGTCGTGAATAGTCGCCAACCAATAACGAATGGCGTGTTTGTGGTCAAGGAAAAAGCACCTGACTGCCGCTACAGGCCCTTTCGAGGCCGACATGGCGGGCAGAGGTGTGGCATGATACATGAAAAAAAGCTGGCCATTTCGGACAGATTTGACCGATATATGTGGTGGAAACCGTTTCATCTTTTTCTCCGGCGTCGTGGCGTACGCGACGCCTCTTTTATTTGGGGGGGGGGCGGTCTCGCGCTCAGGTCGGCCAAAGGCAGGCCGGTGCTACCGGACCGGCGGGTCTATCTCAAGGCCGTCGGCCAAACAGTACTCCCGGATGGTGGCCAGGACGGCTTTGCCGTACTGCCGGCGTTTCTTCTCACCGATGCCGTTGATCTGCAGCAACTCCTCGGATGTACGGGGCCTCTGTCGAGCCATGTCCCGTAAAGCCTTGTCGCCAAAGATGATATAGGCTGGGACCTTCCTATCGGCGGCCAGTTTAGCCCTCAGGCGGCGCAGGGCTTCGAACAGCCCGCGGTCTACCCCTTCCCATGAATCGGCGGATATCGGCGTCTTCTGGGGCGGTCTCTTGGCCGGTCGGAGCAGGCGCGGTTGCTCGATGCCTTTGAGAACGCGCCGGCCCTTGTCCGTAACCGCCAGGACATTGAACTCGCCGGCCTTACACGCACAGCCCTGACCCACAAGCTGCTCGATCCAGTCGTGTACGGTGCGTTTTGGGTGCTCGCTCAGCAAGCCGTAGGTTGTCAGGGCATCGTGATGGTTCTCAAGAATCCGTTGGTCCTGGGAGCCGACCAGGACCAGGGCGGTGTAGCCGGCTCCATATCGCTCGCCCAGCCGCAGGATGCACGAGAGGATCTTCTGAGCGATCACAAGGGAGTCTTCCATGCAGTCCACTTCGCTCAGGCACACATCGCAGGCGGCGCAATCGGCCTTGTTCAGATCCTGGCCGAAGTAGCGAAGCAGGGTCCGGTGCCGACAAAACCCGCCGGTGCAGTAATTGTACATCTCGCCGAGCTTTTCGACCGCAATCTGCCGGGCCTGGGGCTCCATATCACGCATCAGGCCCTTCCAGACGCCGAAATCTCCTCCGGAGTAGAACAGGCAGCATTCGGCTTCCAGGCCGTCCCGGCCCGCTCGCCCACTTTCCTGCTGGTAGTGTTCGAGAGTCTTGGGCATGCCGGTATGGACCACATAGCGAACGTTGGATTTGTCGATGCCCATACCGAAGGCGATGGTGGCCACGATCGTATCGATCTTGTCCGTGATGAAGGCGTCCTGGTTGGCCTTGCGCCCCTCGGCGCTCATGCCGGCGTGGTAGGGGGCGGCTTTGTGGCCCTTGGCCACCAGCTCGGCGCAGAGGCTCTCCACGTCCTTTCGACGAATGCAGTAGATGATACCGGATTCGCCCCGGTGGCGGTCCAGGACCTCGCAGGTCTGCCGGATCCGGTCTGTGCGCGCATGTACACGGTAGACCAGGTTGGGCCGGTCGAAGGAACCGACGATCATCTCAGGTCGGTCGAGGTGAAGCTGTTCGCCGATGTCGTCGCGCACCTTGGCCGTGGCGGTGGCGGTGTAGGCGGCGACGGGGACCTTGGGGAAACGGTCCTTGAGAGTGCCCAATTGGCGGTATTCCGGCCGGAAATCGTGGCCCCACATGCTGACGCAGTGGGCCTCATCGACCGCGATGAATGAGACCTCGACCCGACGCAGCAGGGCGAGAAAGCCCTCCGACAGCAGGCGCTCCGGGGCGACGTAGAGCAGCTTGAGCGTTCCGGCGCGGATGTGACCGACGACGTCTTTGCACTCCTCCGGCGGAAGCGTACTGTCGATCCGGGCGGCAGGGACTCCGCACTCGGTCAGGGCGTCGACTTGATCCTTCATCAGAGCGATCAGGGGCGAAACAACAATGGTCAGGCCCGAAAAAAGTAAGGCCGGCGCCTGAAAACAGAGGGATTTTCCGCCGCCGGTGGGGAGGACCACGATGGCATCTCTGCCCCGGATCACGCTCTCGATAGCCTGTTTCTGGAGGGGCAGGAAGTCGTCATAGCCCCAATGCCTGCTCAATACCGCTCTGACGTCCTGGATCATGATGGTTCCTCATCCCAATACCCGGCTGCTCCGTTGGAGTTCGGACGTCCATAATACCGTAACCGGGCGGGTTTGACCAGCCGCCGGCCTGACGTGAACGGGCCGTTGATCGCACAATTGCCGGTCCGGCCAGGAAAAAAATCTGTAACCTGCCCGCCGGGGTGGCTCCTGGGGGGCGACCGGCTTTCGCATGCTTCGGTCAATACGCCGAGCACGCGTATTATCGGAAAACCATGGTCCAGACGAAGGGTAGCGAGAACCCAAGGTGAAAATAGGGAGTAGTATAGAGTTGAAAATGGGCCATTTGGTTAATATAATGTTGATATAGATACTGTCAGGGGTCGTTTGTGCCCCACGCATATTCGGGGGCATCCCCTGCGAGTAGCGACCGGGGGTTATCGTAACCTATGGGCGGTGCGCGCGGTGTCGAATCGACGCGCGGACGCTCACGGGCTTCCGGTCCAACGGTGGCGCCTTGTGCGTCGACGGGGCGGCTGGCCGTTGAGGGTGGAACGACCATGTTGGAGTACGATTCCCCTCGGGAGGAGGGTCTTGAGGGCAAGGACGTATGCATGGAGCCGCGCCTTGAATGGCGTGGATGCAGCGTCCCCCCGGCCGGGCGAAGCTTGGTGGAGTGAATTCAGGGATCGGCCGTGATTGGCCGTCCCTGGCGTGTTGTGAAGGGAGGAGAGTCGTTATGTTGATAGCTGAGGGTGATGTATCCGTACGGACACCGTGTATTCCCAGGGCGATTAACGTGGCGGGCGTTCCTGTTGTCCCGTTTGAATCGTACGAGCATGCTCTGGCATGCATTGAAGCGACAGTGGCGGCACGCGAGAAGACGTTCTGGGTGGCAATCAACCCCCAGAAGTGTTTTCGTGCCTGGCACGAAGGGGGGCTGCTGGATCTCCTGAATCGTGCGGACGTTGGAATCTGCGACGGCGTCGGCGTCTCGATTGCGGCTCGGATTCTGCATGGACAGGGTATCAAGCGGTGCACCGGCTGCGATTTGTTCTTGAGGATCGTGCCACATGCCGCCAAGAAAGGCTGGGGGGTCTTTCTGCTCGGCGCTTCGCCCGAATCGAACGCCGAAGCCTGTGCCAAACTTCAGGAAGCGTATCCTGATCTGAGAATCGTCGGTCATCAAGACGGCTACTTCAAAGACTCGGCTCAGGTGGTTTCACATATTAACTCCAGTGGGGCGGACCTGCTGTTCGTTGCCATGGGGTCACCGACGCAGGAGTACTGGATCGCCGAGCACCGTGAGAAGATCAACGCACCATTCTGCATGGGCGTGGGAGGGAGCTTCGACGTGGTCTCTGGTACGATCCGAAGGGCGCCGGCGATCTTCCGACGGACGGGAACGGAGTGGCTGTTTCAACTGGTGACCGAACCTCACAAGAGGTTCCGAAGACAGACCGTATACGTTCCATTCATGCTACGCGTGCTCTCCAAGAGGCTCGTTGGGTCCGTCGGCGCCAGCCAATGGACGACGAAGCCCGCCCGGCAGTAAACGAATCCGACAGTCCTCCCATCCTGGGAACGTCGTCCTATATTCGAGGTTTTCTCGGTCCCGGCAAGAGGACGGAGGGACTCGCTATGACGGAGATGGCGTACTTCCCAACGACGGCATCACGAGTGTGTGCCCGCGCGATCACTCCAAAGCTCTGTGGGGGAGACGGAATTTGCCACGATTTGAAAAGTCGCCTCTCGTTTGTGACGAATTATCTTCCGTGTCAGGCTCGACCGATCGACTGAGACCCTCAGGAGTTCGTGCGCGGGCCGCCGGCATGCGACCGAAAGGTGCGAGCCCGTCGGGGCGTCGCGGTCCCCGTAAGGGGAGCAGACGGCACGAATGGAGCTTGACGGGCCATCGATCGTTGTACATTATCGGCAGCAGGGCATTTCAGGGATGGCGAAGAGGTGCCGGCAGGTTCTCTGACGGCGTTTCTCACGGACAGACATGGACGGAAGGTCGCAGAAAAGCCTCCATTGCCTGGGGGATTCTGCTCCGGGCGGAAGGCGTTGATTCCGACCCAGGCCAATCACGGAGGAAGGCCAAGACGCAACCGACGGAGACGGAGTCTGCGCCGCCCGTGAGGCGGGATGCAGATGACGGCTCGGCTTGGCGTGCCCGAGTAGCCTGGACGCGAGGCCCCACATTCGAAAGGTGAGTAGCCCAGTGGCAATCTCAAAGGCGATGACAACAGACCGAAAACTGAGCGTGGTGAGAAGATGAGCCTGGACCAACCGAATGATCCGGCGGGGCGGGAAGTTCAGCACCCTCTGGACCCGATCGCACGCAACGAGAAGGACACCCCCAACCGGTCGGACGGTCGCACGAAGATCAGCCGGGTGGTGGACGTCCTGATGTCCGACGGATCGTCCCGTGAGGCCATTCAGCCGGCGGAAGTCAGCCGACGCGGGGCAACACCCGCGACGGCAGCGGTCGCCGCTGTTCCGGCGGATCGCCCGTGGGGCGTCGCCTCGGCCGGACCGGGTACGAGGTCTTCGATGGAATTCCTCATGTCCGTCCTGCGGTTCAAATGGACGATTGTCCTCGTCTCGATTCTCGTTTCGGCGCCCATCATCGCGGCGATATGGACGCAGACCGTGCCGAAGTACCAGGCCCGTGGTGAAATCCGCATTCGGCCGATCATCCCGCGTCTGGTCTTTCGGACCGAAGACAGCGGTCCGATTCCCTTCTACGATTCGTTCGTCAATACCCAAGTCTCTATCATCCGAAGTCTGACGGTCCTGAACCGTGTGCTGGAGCAGAGGGACGTCCAGGAGACGCAATGGTACAGAGATCCGCCGCAGTTGCTCAAGGAGCGGATCAGCGGCAATGCGATCCCACCGATGGAACGACTGCGGGAAAGTCTTTCGGTCCGGCCGCGCCCGCGAACCGAGATCATCGATATCTCGTTCACTGACGCCAGCGCCCCGGACGCCAAGACCATCGTCAACGCGGTGGTGAACCAGTACATCAAGTACATCGGCGAGAGGTCGGATGAGACGGCCGATGCACTCTATCGCCAACTCATGGAACAGCACCGATCGCTGGAAACGGAGATCCAGAGCCGCGAACGGGTCTCCGCAGACCTGCGTAAGGAACTCGGGACGGAGATGCCGCAGGAACTGGTCTCGAGCAAGCGGATGCGTCTGGATGAGACGCGCGCGCGGCTCGACGATTTGCGAAGCCGGATCACGATCCTCGAATGGGAAATGCAGCAGATTGCTGTCCAGGGCAACGACGGGGCCGTTGGTGGAGTCGAAGGCGAAGAGCCGGACCAGCCCAGGTACTACGTCGATGCCGAATGGCGCAAGCTCGACACGGATATCAAGACGATCCAGCACCGAATGGCCACAAGCGTGGCTGGGCCAAGCCATCCAGCGGCGATTCGACTCCAGAAAGACCTGGAGTTTGCCAAGGAACTGCGTGCCGAACGTGAGGCGCAACTGGATGAACTCTGGCGAGACCGCCTGCGAGGCACGGCTCGAATCCCCATGACCTTCGGCGATCCAAGCGGCGCCTCACAGAACGACGTGGGGGTCCCGTTGGAGCATCAGTTGGCCCGGGCCAGGCAGGAAGAGCAGCTTCTGGCGGTGGAAGTCGAGAAGCAGCAGGGCGAATTCAAGGCGCTGTTCGACAGGACACAGGCTCTCGAACGGGAGAACAACGCCTTACAGCACAAGCGAACGTTGTTCGATGCGGTTCGTCAACGCCTGGAAGAGAAGAACATGGAACGAAATGTCCCCGGTTCCATCGAGGTGCTGATGGCGGCCTTCGCGCCCAGTCAGCCGACGGAAGATCGGCGTATCATCTTCACGGTCATGGCACTGGTCTGTGGTGTCGGCTTGGGCAGTGGTACGGCGTTCCTGCGTGCGACCCGGAGTCAGACGATTCATGTAGCCAGAGACATCCCGCAGCCGCTGAAGGTCCCGTTCCTCGGGCAGATCCCGCTGGTTACGGCCACGAGGCCGCCGGGCAAGTCTCTGTGCAACGAGCTCGAGCAGAACCACTTCATGCTGAACGAGTCGATTCGTGTCCTGCGAACGGCGCTGTTGGCACGGCTGAGCGGACGCAGCGGCGCCACCGTGCTGGTCACCAGCGCCAATGAAGGCACGGGCAAATCGAGCTTCACGATGGTCCTGGGCAAGAGTCTGGCCCAGACCGGCAAGAAGGTTCTCATGATCGACACCGACTTCCACAAGGAAACCCTCTCGAAGCGATTCGACCTGGGCGATCAGCCGGGCTTCGTGGAAATCCTGCGAGATAAGACGATCGGCAAACTCCCGATCTATCCCACCAAGACCCCCGGCCTGGAGGTCATGCCGGTGGGCAATCGCAGCAATGGCGAAACGACCTTCGACGAGATCGCCAATGGCGCGTTCAAGTCGTGCATCAGCCGGGTGCGCAGACAAGGCCATTACGATGTGATCCTGCTCGATGCCTCCCCGATCCTGCCGGTGGCGGACGCGACAATCCTTGCCGGACAGGTCGACGGTACGGTGATGGTCGAGCGAGAGCAGGTCTCGCAGCGCGCCCACGTCCTTAGCGCCATGGCCCGCCTGCATGCGGCCGGCGGCACCATGCTCGGCACCGTCTTCGTCGGTTCCCTGGAGCCCCAGGGCTACGGCTACGGTTATGGTTACGGCTACGGCCCGAAGAAGAAACGGTCGTCGTGAGGCATCCGGGTCGAGATAGGGCCGGTTGCGATAGCCATGTCCTCGCAATGCGTTCAGAAGCGGCATTCACCCAGCAACGGGAAAGCTTGGACGCAAGACGCCGAACCGATCCAAGATGGCGGTGAAGTCGTATTATCCCGTCAGGAGTCCCTTTGATCCAGCTCATCCTGAGTCTCGACTATGAACTCTTCGGCAATGGCGCCGGCGATGTGATGCGAGACGTCATCCACCCGACCGATCGCCTCTTGGATATCTGCGATCGACACGGCGCCAAGCTGACGATCATGTTCGAAGTCGGCGAGTACTGGGCCTTCGAGCGATACGACAGACAATTGCGCCATGAACGCGGCTACTCTCCATACGAAGCGATGAAGACCCAGGCCGTCAATGCAATCGAACGAGGCCACGATGTCCAGTTGCACCTGCACCCTCAGTGGATTGGGGCCGTGCACGATCGTGGCGTCTGGGAGCTGCGCAACGCCTACTGGCGTTTGGCCGACCTGCCGGGCGGTCTCGGTAACAAGGACGAACTCATGTCCATTACCGGTGCCCTTCATGCCGGAAAGCAGACGCTGGAAGATATGATCCGACCTGTGAAGGCGGAATACGAGTGCATATGCTTCAGGGCGGGCGGCTTCTACGCCCAGCCGTCTCACAAGGTCATCCCTGCTATGAAGAAAGCCGGTCTGAAGGTGGACAGTTCCGTCGTCAGAGGATATCGCCGGACCACACCATTCGACGTCGATTATTCGAATGTCCAGACGGACAACGGCTCATGGTGGACGACAGATACCGAACTGGTCGCGGAAGGCACGCCCGGTGAGAACATTCTGGAACTGCCGGTGGCTTGCAGAATGGAGCCCTATTGGAGCAACTTCAAGCCGGTGGCGTTCCGGGCCGCCATGCAGCGACGGCGAATGGAGAAGGCATCGGGGAACGGCAATGCACATGCCAACGCCAGCCCGATCAGTTGCATTCCGTCCGTGGGGACGTTCCTGCGGCGGATGACGGCGAAGTATGCCTCTCAGCTTGATTACTGCAAACTCTCTTGCCCGGAAATGCTCAAGCGCCTGAAGGAACTGGACAGCCCCGGAGGAAACCCCGCGGTCATGATCGGCCACACGAAGGACTTCATCAACGACCGTCACTTCGATGCATTCCTGGCGGCAGTCAGTCGCAGCGAGAGTGTCCGTTGTGTGACCATGTCCGAGAGCGTCTGGAAGCGAGTGAATTCAGCGGGGGCTTCAAGAAACCCGCAAACGATGGACGCTGGCCACAGAGCATAGCGACAATCATGAACGTCACATCCCACTTGGACAACTTGAAAGCCTTCGTCGAGGCGGCCGACTATGCGGGGTACGATCCCTACGATGCGCTGAACAGTCCGTTGCTTCGTATGCTTGGCGACAGGTCGAAGATGCTGCGGATGGCCTTCACGCAACTCCTGCGCCGCTCGCCCGTGAACCTGCGTCCGTTGCTGGGTGTCAGGAAGGGACACAACCCCAAGGGCATCGGCCTGTTCCTCTGGGGATACGCCAAGCTGTACAAGCTCCACGGCCGCGACGAAGACCTGAAGAGAATGCATTACCTTCTCGACCTGCTTGAAGGCCTGAAGTCCACGAACTGTTCCGGAAACGCCTGGGGCTACAATTTCGACTGGCAATCGCGGGCCTTCTTCCGGCCGCGCGGGACACCGACCATCGTCAACAGCGCGTTCATCGGCCATGCCCTGTTGGACTGCTACGAGTACACGGGTTTGCAGAAGGCGCTGGACATGGCCGTGCCCATCAAGGACTTCATCCTGAACGATCTGCATCGAACGCACGAAGGCGACACCTTCTGTTTCAGCTATACGCCGGCCGATACCGATGTGGTCCACAACGCCAACATGCTGGGCGCATCCGTCCTGGCCCGGCTGAATCGCTATGCCGACGATCCCCGCTGCGAAGACGCGGCCGTCTCGAGCCTGGCCTTCTCGATGAAGTACCAGCAGAACGATGGCTCCTGGTATTACGGCAACACTCGTGCATACAGGTGGATTGATTCGTTCCACACGGGTTTCAATCTACAGGCTCTGAAGTACATCCTCGACGAGGGCCATGCCGGCGAGTACGCCGACGCCTATGAAAAGGGCGTGCGATTCTATGCCGAGCGTTTCTTCCTGGCCGATGGCACGCCCAAGTACTACCACGACCAGGTCTACCCGATCGACATCCACGCCCCGGCTCAGGCGATCTGTTTCTTCTCTCAGGCCGGTGAGCGGTACAAAGACCTCGCCGACCGAATCCTGACCTGGACGCTCGCGAACATGTTCAGTTGCAAGGGCCACGCCTGGTTCCGAAAGACCCGGTACGGTACCAACCGCATCCCCTACATGCGCTGGTCCCAAGCCTGGGCCTTCCACGCCCTGACCGAACACCTGCTCGCCACGGCAGAAGCCAGGCCGGCACAGCATCTCCAACCAGACGGAGCGAATCTGAGCCTCAGCAACTGATCATGAGCATTCGCATAACAGCCCTGTACCTCGTAGTAGCCGGCCTTTCCATTTATGCATGGAAGGACTGGTTCAAAAGCCTCTGCGGCTTGATCCTGCTGATGGGAGTCATCGAGCACGAGGACATGCCGAAGACCATGCTGGGCATCCAGGGTCTGAACCTGTGGAATATCCTGTTCCTGATGATCCTCCTGGCCTGGATCGCCAGTCGACGCCGTGACAACCTCACCTGGGACATGCCTCGCCATGCGAGCGTGTTGCTGATTCTATATCTCGGGGTCATCGTCCTTGGTTTCCTTCGAGCTGTTTTCGACCGCAGCTATCTCGGCCACTATCCTCTCGCAAGTCTCATCAGCGAAGAACTGATCAACACGGTCAAATGGGTCCTTCCCGGCATTCTGCTCTTCGACGGATGCCGCAGCCGCAAGCAGGTTGTTATGGCCCTGGTCTGTATCCTCGCGGTGTACCTATTGCTCTCGATGCAGGTGATGAAGCGCATGCCGTTCGAATCGGCTCTTGGCGGCGAGAATGAGAGGATACAGCGCATTCGTCTGAAAATATGTCTGAGCATCGGCTACAGCGCCCCGAATCTGTCCGCCATATTGGCCGGTGCATCCTGGGCGATGCTGGCGGCCCTTCCGCTGGTTCACAAGAAGAAGCACTGGCTCCTGCTTCTGGCGGCCGCCGGCATGGTGTCCTTTGGTCAGGCGCTAACGGGTGGTCGCGCAGGTTACCTGGCCTGGGGGGCCACGGGGCTGACACTGTGCCTCCTGAAATGGCGAAAGTACCTTCTCCTGGCGCCGGTCATGCTGATCGTGCTGCCGATGGTCTTTCCCGGCACGGCCGAACGCATGCTCCAGGGATTCGGACAGACGGACGCAAGTGGAGAGAAGACCGTTAACGACTACGAGATGACGTCTGGCCGGACGCTGATCTGGCCATACGTCATCGACAAGATCGGTGAATCGCCGGTTGTCGGGCATGGTCGGTTGGCAATGGCTCGCATCGGCCTGCGTGACAAACTGATGGCGGATTACGGTGAGTCGTTCCCTCATCCGCACAACATGTATCTCCAGACCTTGCTCGATAACGGCATTCTTGGGTCGATTCCTATCTTTCTGTTTTGGGGGACGATGCTCGTCTATTCGGCTCGATTGTTCCGCAGCCGCAATCGCCTGTACGCCGCGGTCGGCGGCCTGTCGCTATCGCTGATGCTCGCCCAGTTGTTTGCGGGCATCGGCTCGCAGTATTTCTATCCGACGGCCAGTACCTTGACCGTATGGGCGGCGATGCTGCTTGCTCTGCGCGTGCATGTGGAGGAGAAACGCGCCCAGGAGGTGCTGCAAGCCGATTCGGTCTGGGACGTGCCATTGCCGATCCCGGAACGAGAGGTGGCCTACGCCCATGCGGAGGAGGCCGCGTGGCAGTGACACGACTGGCCTACATCCTGGCGGCCAGCCACTCGGGCTCGACGCTGCTGAGCATGCTGCTCGGCTCGCATCCTCAGATCGCCACGATCGGTGAGATGAACCTCTCGCCCCAGGCGATGGGAGACCTCGACCGCTACCGCTGCTCCTGCGGGCAATTCATTCGCCAATGCGGATTCTGGCAGAGAGTGTCCGAGGCCATGCGCCGTCGCGGCGTGGCGTTCGATCTCGCCTGTGCCGGCACTGACTACCGAAGCGTACAGTCGCGATACGCCCAGCGTTTGCTCAAACCGATGCATCGAAGCACGGCCCTTGAATGCATCCGCGATGTAAGCCTGTCGCTTTCTCGGGCGTGGCGCGCCGCATTGTCGGAGATTCACAGGCGAAATGCCGCTTTGGCATCGACGGTTGCCGAGCTTGCCGGTGCCCAAGTCGTCGTGGATTCCTCCAAGGTCGGTCTGCGGCTGAAGTACCTGCTGCGGAACCCCGAACTGGACGTCAGGGTCATTCGCCTGATCCGCGACGGCCGGGCGGTGGCGCTGACCTACATGGACCCGGCCGGTTTTGCCGATGCCAGCGACCCGAGCAAGCGGGCCGGCGGCTCGGGCGGTGACCGAAAAGCTGAACGGCTTTCCATGCGCCAGGCCGCCTATGAATGGCGACGTTGCATGGAAGAGGCCCAGCACGTCCTGCAAGGCCTGGACCGGTTGCGATGGATCGAGGTCGGTTATGAGGATTACTGCCGTGAGCCCGAAGGTACACTGGACCGGCTGCATCGGTTCCTCGACATTGAACCCGGCCGGCAGCCGAAGGAATTTCGGTCGGTCGAGCAGCACGTCGTCGGCAATGGCATGCGCCTCGACACCACCTCCAAGATCCGCCTCGACGAACGCTGGCGAGAGATTCTGACCGAGCCCGACCTCGAGACATTTGACGCCGTCGCCGGCGAGATGAATCGCCGATACGGATATATATAGGCACCGAGACACCACTGCATGACAAGTCCTTCCGCAACAGAAGCCCCCGCACCTCCGATTTCGAACGCTACCGAGCCCCCCGATCTGACCGGCCGCAGCCGCATGGCATGGAATGTCATCATTAGCTGGGCCGGCCAGATGGTCTTCATCGTTGCGGGGTTCATCATGCCCCGCATGATCGACCGCAAACTCGGTCAGGAGACCCTGGGCATCTGGGATTTCTCCTGGTCCATGGTCGCTTACTTCGGGCTGATTCAGATGGGTGTTGGCTCGTCGGTCAGCCGCTATGTCGCCAAGTACCGCGCTCGCGGTCAAATCGATTCGGTCAGCAGCATCGTCAGCTCGGTCATGTTCCTCCAGAGCGCCATGGCCTTGGTCATTCTGGTGTTGACGGGGTTACTCGCCTACGTGTTGCCTTCCTTCTGGGGCGAGCGCCTCGGCGACGGGATCGGCGATGCCCAAGTCGTCCTGTTGACCCTCGGGGCCAGCCTCGCGATCCAGATTGCTCTGGCAGCCTTCACCGGCGTCATCACCGGCTGCCACCGCTGGGACATCCACAACTACATCAAGGCCGGTTGGCACGCAGCCACGCTTGTGGGTATGATCGTTGTGCTGCAACTGGGCCTCGGTATCCGTTCGCTTGCCTTAGTCAGTCTCATTGGCTTGGTTCTGACCGACCTCAATCATGTTGTCTGTGCTCTTGTGCTCTGCCGTGGTATGCAGGTGGGACTTCGCTTCGTTCGATTGGCCATGATTCGTGATGCATTCAGTTTCGGAGTCAAAACGCTCGCGCCGCGTCTAGCGAACCTGTTGCTCAACCAGACGTCTAGCATTCTTGTGGTCACGTACCTGGGGCCGGCGGCCCTGGCGCTGTACTCGCGACCGAGGTCTCTCGCCCAGCATACGCACATGCTGGTCAGCAAACTGTCCTTCGTCGTGATGCCAACTGCCAGCGCGATGCACTCGGCCAGCCGGCGCGAGGAACTGAGAGAACTACTCGTCAGCGCCACGCGGTACGCCGCCTGTATCAGCCTGCCACTAACGATCGGCTTGGCGATCATGGGCGGACCGCTGATGCTGCTATGGATGGGGCCGGAGTATGCCAACGGAACGCTGGTGGCGCTCGTGGCACTAGGCAATTTCGCTATGTTTACCCTTATGCCGGCGATGAGTCTCCTGACCGGTCTCAACGCCCATGGCCGACCCGGCATGGTCCATCTGTCGGCCGCCGTCTGCTCGGTTGGGCTCGTGATTCTAGCCTTGGGCCCATTGAAACTCGGCCTCGAAGGTGTTGCCCTAGCGGTGGGTCTGCCCCTGACCGCCGCCTATGGCGGGTACGTAGTCGTTCATACGTGCAAACGCGTGGAAATACCTTGGACGACATTCCTGGGCAGGAGTCTGGGCGTACCCATGCTGTGCACAGTCCCGTTAGCGGCATGTCTTATTGCGTCTCGGTTGTTCATGTCCGCGCAACCTCTTCGTGCCCTGTGGCTGGGGAGCGTTAGTGGAGGAATTCTGCTGGCAATCGCCTACTGGCGCTATGTCTTGTCTGCGCAAGTGCGGCGCCACATACATGGGCGAGTGGGAATCAGGTATCCATTCTGTAGATTGTCCACAACTTCTCTTGGTGGTCACAAGGGACACAATGGCACCGGCGGGTGACTTCTCTCGCCAGTGCGAGGCTAGCGTGAAGTAGCTGGAGACTGATAATGGCCGAATATGCCGCGAAGACTCGCTATCGGAGCCACGAAGCTCTGTCGTATGACAACAATAGAACACAGAGTTGTCTTAATCGGAGACGGTGGCAGGGCGAACTGAAAACGATTGATGCCATTATGTCCGGTCTCCCATCCGGTTTGCATGTCCTGGATATTCCTTGCGGAACCGGACGATTCTTCCCTATTCTGGCTGAGCATGGGTGTTGTATTCACGGTGCCGATATCTCTCAGGACATGATCGACTGCATCCCTCCCTCCATTGTGGATCGCTGCCCGAACATTTCGCTTAGTACGGCTGATGCAACGAATCTTCGCTATCCAACGGGAAGTTTTGACTATGTCCTGTGCATGAGGTTCTTCAATATTGTTCCGGATGCCGTCCGCACGGCCGCATTGCAGGAGTTCTTCCGGGTCGCATCCAAAGGTGTTATCATTCAAGTACGGTTTCGGGGATTGATGGGGCCGCTTCTGGCGTTCTCGAATATGACTCGAAGGTTATTCCACATGGCGAGGGCTCTGTTGTCGCCGGAGACGCCATCGTATGCGCCGCGTGCTAGTTCTATGCGTCCGAGTCTGAAGGAATTCAAGCTTATGGCTACCGCGTGCGGCCTCGACCTCGTACAGATATGCCCTATCTGGTGGGGGATAACCCTGAGTCCAATGACGGTGTGCCTTCTTCGGGCCAATCATGCAGGCAAAGGAGACCGGGGCAAATGACGTATCGGATGGAGACATCACTGCCCCCTTTATTCATTGTAGGCAGTATGCGCAGTGGAAAGACCCTGCTCAGACGTTTGATGCAGAGAGTATGGCCGCAGATTGTCTCGCTCACAGACGACGATTGTGAGAGTCGAACCTTCTGGCAATTCTATGGACTTCGAATTGGTGCCAGAGCCACTGGGACATACTGCTATCCAGCCTATAGTTCGCAGGTCACTGATGGTGTGCGAGAGGCAATCCAGACACACGTGCAGCAGCGATCCAGAAATCGGTATTTGCTCGTCAATGACAATGCACATCTGATGAACAAGATCGGTTTTGTGGCACAATGCCTCCCGAAAAGCCGTTTTGTCCATGTTGTGCGGGATGTCATGGGCTTGGTGGCCTACGCCAAACGAGGTTTCCAGCGCGGCAATACCAGCAACGAGTCCTATCCGGCCTTTGTACATTACTGGCCTGACGGCGAACTAGCATGCTGGTACACTTTGAAGAACAACCTCAGATGGTGCTGGCCAACGCTAGGAACATGCCGAAGGATCACACGAGAGTTGTGTCAGACGGTTCATCTCAAAGATCGGACTGAGTACCGCTCGCCCTCAGTGCGACATGGACACATTGGCCTGCGAGCGTTTCTCAAAGATCACCCCGACCTTACGCGATACTACCCAGGGGCAGGCTTTGCCAGGCTACCCGAGGCATGGATATCTCAGAATCACGGTGTTCTCATGCAGTTCGATCACTTGGCCTCCGAACGTGTCGCCCGTGCGACGTACACTGAACTGGTGATGCGGCCGCGAGACACTGTCAAACGGATACTGGAATTTGTGGGCGTCCAGAACTGCGATTGCAGTGCTCTGCCGCAGACACTGAGTTGCACTGAATTGGCGGCTTGGCAGGAGCTTCTCGATAGAGATGAACAGGATGTTGTTAGAGGCGTGATTCAGAATTATCAGAAGGAGTATGCGAGGCTATGTGACGCTTTTCAGCATCAGTTCATCAGTGAAAACGTCATGTCCAATACTCATTGCTGATAGCGGCAAGTTACTGGGAGAGATGGCAAGCGAGAAATGAAGACGCAGGTCACTCTCATTCACTTCTGGGCGGGGTGTCCGAAATCGGCGAATTCGAAGTGGCAGCGGTTCCTGGCGGTCGTTCAGCGCTGTCACGAGGAAGGCTGGCGCAGCGTTCTCGTGCTGTCTCGAATGCCCGACGATGCGGCGCTGGTCGAGCCGTTCACCGAGGCGGGGTGCGAGATTGTGCTTCAGGCGCGTTCGCGCGGCAACTTCGACGCGGCGAGCATCCGGCGAACGTTTCGACTGCTGCGACGTCTGAAATGTGACATCTTCCACTGCCACAACGACCATACAAGTCCTCTGCTTGGAGCGACTCTCGCCAGGGTTCCGGTGCGCATTTGGTCGAAGCTATCGATGTCATCGCACTATGAGACGGGTGAAGCACCGTCTGGTGTTCAGAGTCTGTGTCTCAGTAATCGGATTTCGTCCTGGTGCAGTCACAGTGTACTGGCGCTGACCGAGGCGGTCCGTCAGGAGTTCATCCGTCAAGGTGGCTCTGCTCGCAAGACCGTCGTCGTGCCCGGCCCTGTCGATGTGGAGCGATTCACTGTGGCATCCGGTGATGGTGTGCGCGAGAAACTGGGCTTGACGGATTCTGACATAGTCCTTACGGCAGTAGGCCACGCCGTGCCGGTCAAGGGCTGGGACATTCTGGTACGCGCTTTTGCGCAGTTAGCCGTTGACAGGTCCAACCTGCATCTGCTTCTGGTCGGCAGCACGAGCAGTCCGGAGGAGGCTGTATTTGCAGAAAGCCTCCGCTCCATGGCGACAAAAGCCGGCTGTGCCGACCGAGTGCATCTGCTGGGCCATCGTCGCGACATTGCGGAGATTCTCAAGGCCAGCAGTATCTTCGTCTTCCCTTCCCGATCGGACGGCCAGGGTCTGGCCCTCGTCGAGGCTATGGCCGCAGGCCTGCCCTGTGTGGCAGCCACGGTGGGTGGTATCCCAGACGTTGCTACCGACGGCGAAAACGCCCTCCTGTTCGAAAGAGAGAATGTACAGGACCTGACAAAGCGGTTGCGTAAGGCGATAGAGGATGAGCCGCTGCGAAGACAACTTGCGTTCGAAGCATCAAGACGGGCCGAGGCATTTGGCATGGAGGCATATGTCGATAAGGTTTTCACCTGCTACAGGTCTTCACTGAATGGCAGCAAATGACTGAATACATTGCCTGCAACAGCGATCTTCGTCTGTGTCTTGTGGCGCATTTCGCGTATGGGGCGCTGGCGGGCGGCAATGGCGGGCATATCGGCGGCGTGGAGCGGCAGACGTCGTTAATGGCGAAGTGGCTGGCGGCCCGGGGGCACCGGGTCAGTCTCGTTACTTGGGATGAAGGCCAGCAAGACGGCGAGGTGATCGACGGCGTGCATGTATTCAAGCTGTGCCGCCAGGATGCGGGTTTGCCTGGGTTGCGGTTCTTCCGGCCTCGGTGGAGCAGTCTGAACGCGGCGATGAAACGAGCCGACGCCGATGTCTATTACCACAACTGCGGCGAGTATGTTACCGGTCAGGTGGCGATGTGGTGCCGCCGGCACGGCCGCAAGTTCATCTATTCGGTGGCGAACGATACCGACTGTGATGTGAGCCTTCCCGAGATGCATTCGCTTCGCGAGCGTATTCTGTATCGCTATGGCCTCAATCGCGCCGACTGCGTGATCGTGCAGACCTGCAGGCAGCAGGAGATGCTGCTTGAAGGGTTCGCACGCGATTCGCTGGTCATTCCCATGCCGTGTCCGGGACCATCGGACGCGGAATACGCCGCCTGCAACCACAACCGCAATGGG
This sequence comes from Phycisphaerales bacterium Planc_01, assembly GCA_001603075.1. Classification (GTDB taxonomy): domain Bacteria; phylum Planctomycetota; class Phycisphaerae; order Sedimentisphaerales; family Anaerobacaceae; genus Anaerobaca. The sequence goes on from LVBB01000124.1 coordinate 23,876, forward strand.
TCGCAGCGGGCGCTCTGGATCGGTCGCATCTGTGAGCAGAAACGGCCGGACCGGCTGCTGGACTTGGCCCAGTTGTGCCCAGATGTCCACTTCGATCTGGTAGGTCCGGCTGCCAATAGCGAGTATGCCCGCAAGGTGTGTGAGCGGGCGCGGACCCTGAAGAACGTGACCGTCCACGGTGCGGCCTCGCGAGATCGGGTAGCGGATTTCTACCGGCGGGCGAAGGTGATGTGTTGCACGTCCGACTTCGAGGGGTTTCCCAACACCTTCCTGGAGGCCTGGAGCTACGGTGTGCCGATTGTCTCAACAGTCGACCCGGACGGCCTGATTGCGGGCAAAGGTCTGGGGGCCGTGGGGACTGATGTCCCCCAACTGGCGGCCGGCATTCAGGGGCTTCTGGCATCGTCGCAGCAGTGGCGGAGGGCATCGCAGACCTCGCGCGAGTATTTTGCGGCAAACCATGCGATAGACGAGGCGATGGCCCGGTTCGAGCGCGTCTTCTGTGAAGTTGCCGATTCGAGTGTCAGGAGAACTCGGACTTGAAGCTGGCCTTTGCGACATCTTTTCCGGACGATCCGGCGGCGCCGGCGGGGGGCGTCGAGGCCGTCAGCGTCAATCTTGTCGAAGCTCTGGCCGCTGGCGGCGATCTTGACATTGATGTGGTGACCACAGACCGTCGTTGTCGCTGTGCCCGTGTGGAGCCGTGGAACGGCGTGCGCGTTCATCGGCTGCCGTGGGCTGGCGGGAGCATGCTGCGAAACGCCATTGGGCCGGGGCGAGGGCAGGTGCAGAGCTACCTGCGCGACCTTGAGCCGGACGTGATTCATGCGCACGATACCTATGGTCTCGTGGTCCAGGGGATGCCTATCCCGCGCGTGTTCACCATTCACGGGTTCATCCATGGCGATACGCTCGTCTCCGGGGAGCGATTCGCACGATTGCGGTCGTGGATCTGGCGTCGGGTCGAGACGGTCGGGTGGGCGGATCAGCCACACATCATCTCGATCAGTCCGTATGTACGGGAGCGCCTGCGCGGGATTGCCACCGGCGTCATTCACGATATTGACAACCCGATCGCAGAACGGTTCTTCGATGTCGCCCAAGCGGGGCGACATCTCACCATTTTCAGCGCCGCTGTGGTGACGCCTCGCAAGAATACCCTTGCCTTGGTGGATGCCGTGGCGGAATTGACTGCCGGCGGGATCGACTGCGAACTCCGCCTGGCCGGTTCTCTCGGCGACGAGACCTACGTCCGGCAGGTGCGGCAGAGGATTCAGGAGGGCGGGTTGGAACCACGTGTTTCGTTGCTCGGGAAGATCGGCACGGAACAGGTTCTCCGGGAGTTGGCTGCAACAAGCGTATTCGCGCTGGTCTCTCTGGAGGAGAACTCGCCGATGGGGATCGAGGAGGCGATGGCGGCGGGGGTGCCGGTGGTGACGTCGAATCGCTGCGGGATGCCGTACATGGTTCGTGACGGCGAATCGGGCTTTCTGGTCGATGCGAACGATCCGCACGACATCGCGCGACGGCTGAGGCAACTGCTGGAGAGCGACGAACTGCGGCGATCGATGGGGGCCAAGGGCAAGGAGATCGCGCTCGATCGCTTCCATCCGGCCAAAGTAGCTGCCCGGACGCGCGAGGTTTATCTCCAGGCCATTGAGGATTTCCACCGGAAATGATCCTGGATCAAGCGCCAGAGATGAAGACAAGCCAGCGAACGGATGCGTCGGTACAACTGCGGGCGGTGCCGTATCCGTATCGGGCGATGCTGGCGATCTGCAGCGATCTGGATGAGACGCCGGATCGGCATGTGTATTGGGAGATCGTGCGGTTTCTCAATACGACGGCCGAGACGGCGATGGGACCCGGTGTCGGGCTCGAGGTCGGCAATACGATCTATTTTGATATGCCGCCGGACCAATTCGCATATTGGAACACAGACGACGCTGGCCGGGAGATGATTCGCGCGCTGATCCGCAGCGGGCATGTCGATTGCCTGCACTCCTACGGCGATCTGGCTACAACGCGCGAACATGCAGCGAGGGCGTTGGATGAGTTGGCACGGCATGATTGCAGGCTCCAGGTCTGGGTCGATCATGGCACGGCAGCGACGAATTTCGATCCGGACATCATGCAGGGCCATGGCGATGAGGTCGGTCACGAGGCCTATCACGCTGATCTGACGACCGACTACGGCATCCAATACGTCTGGCGCGGACGGGTCACGAGCACGATCGGACAGGATGTTCGTCCCCGCTTGCGCGGCATCTTCGATGGCGCACATCCAGTCGCATCCGGACGGACGCTCCTGAAGGAGGCGGCCAAGCACAGGCTCGCCCGTGCAGGCAACGCGAAATACGCGATGCACGGTCCGAATGAGACGCTCCGTCATGCGACGCTGCGAGATGGCAGGGGCGTGTATGAATTCATGCGGTGCAACCCGCACTGGGGCGGCGTCAGTTCGTGCGACCAGGGTCGCCATATTGGCAAAGTGCTGACGCCCGATATGTTGGATCACCTGATCGAACGAGAGGGCACCTGTGTGCTCTACACGCACTTGGGCAAGGTTGATGATCCTCGTATGCCGTTTGGTGAAGATGCCGTGCGGGCGTTCCATCGGCTGGCGGATGCGTTTCACAGCGGTCAGATTCTTGTGACGACAACGCGCCGCCTGCTGGGGTACCGACGTGCCGTTCGGGAGATCGATGTGGGCAGTGTGATCGATGACAAAGGTCTGCATATCGAGGTCACGACAAAGGCGGGCACGGCATCCAGCGCTGCGCTGCCTGCCGCTGATCTGGCCGGACTGACGTTCTACGTTCCCGACCCGACCAGGACGCATATGACCGTTGCCGGCGTGGCTGTGCCGAACCTCAAACGCAACGCATCCGACCACACAGGGCAGGCCAGCGTTTCACTGCCTTGGCCCTCACTGGAGTTTCCAACACGATGAACACCGAATCCGTGGCTGAGATTGGCGCCCCCGTCGACGTCGCCGCCGACAATAAGGTCGGGCAAGCGGAAGAGGCGGTCTCGTTTCGTCGGCGACTGCGCCGGTGCGGATGGCATTTCTGGGTGCGGCAGATCACATTGTGGTCGCTGATCGCGATTCGTGTTGCCGGCTGGATCGGGCGTAAACGGCGCCCTATCGGCCCCGAGGGCTGCGAGATCATGCTGACGGGACGGTTCGACTCGGCCAATTGGATCCTGGCACACCTGGGTCCGCTGTCAGCATCGAAGGAATGCAAACGCCTGTACATGGTTTCCACCAATCCAGTGCCGGAATTGCCCAAGGTTATGGCACTCTATCCGCCGAAGTGGCTGATCCGAGTCATGGGTGCGACAGCAGCACGACTACTGACATTCGGATGGGCGGCCATGCGCCGGCGTCCTCATTGTGTTGGCGGCTTCCATCTGATCCTCAATGGGATCACGGCAGCTATTGTCGGGCGCCTGGCGGGAGCGAGGTCGATGTACTTCTGTGTCGGTGGACCGGCCGAGATTCAGGATGGTGGCGTCCATTCGGAGGACAATCCCTTTGCGAAGATGGAGACAGTGGATTCGATTGTTGAGAATCGTCTTCTGAGGATCATATCGAGCTTTGATGCCATTGTCACGATGGGTACCAGGGCCGTTACCTTCTTTCAGGACCGAGGGATCAATACGGAGTTCCACGTCGTATCCGGCGGTATCGATTCACGTCGATTCCATGCTGGAGATGAGACAGTGCGTTCGATCGATCTGATCCTCACGGGTCGTCTGGTTCCCATCAAGAGGATGGATGTCTTCCTTCAAGCGGTAAGGAATCTCGCCGAGCGAATCCCCAATGTCCATGCGACCATCGTGGGGGATGGCAAGCTCCGAGAAGAACTCGAACGGATGGCCACAGCTCTGGGCGTTGAGCGCCATGTTGCATTTGCCGGACACCAGAATGATGTGCAAGACTGGCTGCAGCGGGCGAAGGTCTTTGTGCTTACGTCGGATTCAGAGGGGCTGTCCCTATCCATGATGGAGGCGATGATGAGTGGCTTGCCGGCGGTGGTGTCCGACGTGGGGGACCTGGCCGATCTGGTCGAGGATGGGGTCAATGGCTATCTCGTCCCGCGACGTTCGCCCGAACTCTTTGCGGATCGTCTCGTGGAACTGCTCTCGGACGAAGTCAAACTGACAAGTTTCTCGCAGGCGGCGCGGCAATCGGCCATGCGCTATGAGACACAGGCCACGATCGAACGATGGAACGGCATTCTGGCGGGTTTTCGCACCGCATGAGGACGGACGGTACCATGTCTGTTATCGATGATTCATTGACATCGACCCATATGGCCGTCTCTACCGGCAACAAAGGCTATCCATTGCAGCCGCCGTACTCGCCTGGCGGGCTGTGTCCCGAGTATCCTTTCGGCTCTGATGCACTGGCGAAAGAAGTGAACCCTGCGTATGAGGCAGTGCGCGACGCGTTGCGATTGCTGGAATGTGACGCAGGGCACTGTGGACAGAGCAACTGGAATCCGCTGGGGCAGATCATCCAGCCAGGGCAGACGGTGGTCTTGAAACCGAACTTTGTGCGCGAGTTTCGCGAGACCCATTCAGGACATGATGATTGTCTGATCACTCATGGGTCGATCATTCGAGCGGCCCTCGACTACGTGTACGTTGCTCTGAAGGGCCAGGGGCGGATTATCATTGCCGATGCCCCGCACAACGATGCCGACTTCGATGTTATCCGGAAGATCGCAGGGCTGGATGAGATCCAGGAGTTCTACCGTCGGCATGCGGGCTTCGACGTGGAGGTTTACGATCTGCGGCCTGAGAAGGCGCGGAAGATCGACGGTGTGATTGTCGGGCACGACCCACTGCCTGGTGATCCGGCCGGCTATGTCAAGGTGGACCTGGGCAGCCATTCCATGTTTGCTGAGATCGAGCATCTGTGCCATCTGCTCTATGGCTCCGAGTACGATACCCACGAGATTCGCAGTCACCACACCGGCGGCGTTCACGAGTATATGATCTCGAAGACCATCCTCGACGCCGACTGCATCATCAACCTGCCCAAGCTCAAGACGCACAAGAAGACCGGCATCACGGTGTGCCTGAAGAACCTCGTGGGCATCAACGGCAACAAGAACTGGCTGCCGCACCATCGTGAAGGCACCCCCTCGCAAGGCGGGGATCAGTACGCCGACGATGGCCTGATGCACCGCATCGAGCGCAAGAGCATGGAGTGCTTTCGCCGGGTGTTTCCCCTCTTCGGCCCCCTGCGTACCATGGTCGCCGGACCGATCAAGTCCATGGGCAAGCGTGTGTTCGGCGATACGAACAAAGACGCCATTCGCTCCGGCAACTGGCACGGCAACGACACGACTTGGCGAATGGCCCTCGATCTGAATCGAATTCTGCTGTATGCCGATAAGAATGGTTCGCTCCAGGATCACCCAGCCAGGCAGGTGTTCTGCCTCGTCGATGGGATCGTGGGCGGCGAGGGGAACGGCCCGTTGGACCCGACGCCGAAACCCGCCGGCGTCGTTCTCGCCGGACGCAATCCGGTAGCGGTCGAGTTGGCGTGTGCAAGCGTGATGGGTTTCGACTGGCAGCGATTGCCCTTGCTGCAGCGAGCCTCTACGGCCCATTCGTTACCCTTGACAGCATTTGACGCTGCCGATGTGGTCTGCACGCTGTCGGAAGGCTGTACCCAGCCGTTGGCAACTCTCTCGCGTGAGGTGAACATGCACTTCACCCCGCATTTCGGGTGGGGGGGACATGTGGAGCGTGCGACAAGCGATTCGCATGCATCAGTAGAGGAACTCGCGACAGAGGCCAACGCTTTGCCGGCAACGTGAGTGGCGGCTGGACCATATCCCATGAAGAAGGCGATTTCGCGAAAGAACATTCTGCAGTCTGCTCCAGCCTTTCTGAAGCAGACAGTGGGAAGGCTCCTGGAGCCGGTGCCGGTTCAGTGGCTTCTGGGCAGGACGTTCAGGGAACATCGTGAGCGACTTCGCAGCGCACAGTGGTGGAAAGCGGAGGAGGCGCGGAAGCATCAGTTGGCAGGCCTTCGTGCGATTCTCGCCCTTGCCTATGAGAGAACGATATTCTACCGACGGCAGTTTGATGCCGTCGGTTTCCAGCCGCATGGGCTGCAATCTCCCGAGCAGATCCGGTCTCTTCCCACAGTGGACAGGAATGTCATCACCGAGAATCTGGCAGACATGTGCACCAAGAGCGTATCGGCACGGGATGTCGACCAGATCTCCACAGGTGGAACGAGCGGCTCGCCGCTGTATTTCTACGCCAATGCGAGTCGTTCGGCCGTCGAGTATGCCTACCTTACGTCGAGCTGGGCACGTGCCGGATACAAGCTGGGGATGCCGATGGCCGTACTGCGGGGCCGTGTGGTACGGGCAGACCGCGACGGGCTGTATCACGAATACGATCCGCTTCTGCGGCACCATCACTACAGTAGCTTCCACATGTCCGATGAGAACATGGGACGCTACATCGAGCACATCGCGACGATCGGGCCGTGTTATCTGCATGTGTACCCATCGACCGTGGCGGCGCTGGCCCGGTTCCTTCGTCGTACGGGCAGGCAGGCTCCTGCCAACGTTCGTGGTATCATTGCCGAATCGGAGATCGTCTATCCCGAGCAGCGACAGATGGTCGAAGAGGTCTTTGGCTGTCGGTACTTCTCCTGCTATGGCCACACCGAGAAGATCGTCCTGGCGGCCGAATGCGAGCATGCGACCGACTATCACGTCTGGCCCATATATGGCTACTTCGAACTGCTCGACGAAGACGGCCAGCCGGTGACGACGCCGGGCCGGCGAGGCGAGATCGTGGGGACGGGCTTCATCAACACCGTGATGCCGTTTATCCGGTATCGCACGGGCGACTGGGCGACGTATGTGGCCGACCGCTGCGAAGCCTGTGGCCGCGAACAACCTATCATCCGCGATATCCGGGGCCACCGCACTCAGGAAGTGCTGATCGCGGCAGACGGCTCGGAGATCCCGTGGACGGCCCTGAACATGCACGACGACACATTCGTGCGGGTCAGACAGTTCCAGTTCATGCAGAAGATGCGAGGAAAGGCCGTTCTGCGTGTCGTGCCCGGCAAGGGGTTTGGAGAACACGATATCGACCGGATTCAGCGCAATCTCGGTCGCAAGCTCGATAGTCAACTGATGCTAAGCGTTGAACTCATTGAGTCAATCCCTTTATCGACGACAGGCAAAGTCATCTACGTGGACCAGCGGATTCCGCAAGGCGGATCAGCCGCTGTACCTGGGAGGCCAGTATAGCCGTTGACATGCCGGATCGATATCGGCAGCGCCGGCCAGACATCGCACGCCCGGCAGGCCGGAGGGTGATTGATATGTGTGCAACAATGAAGAAAGAAACGCGCATGGTGGACCGGGGTTCCATATTCTCGCTGATCGTTCTGGTTGTGGTTTGCGGCGCGGCGATACATGCACAAGCCGCAGCCTATACTCTGACCGTTACCGCCATGCATGGCTCGGTCACAATAAACCCCGCTAAGGCCCAATACAATGAAGGCGAGACCGTCGAACTGATCCCCAGGCCAGACGCTGGCTACAGCTTCAGCCACTGGTCCGGCGACGTGGGGGGCAAGCGATTGGTCGGCCGCATCACGATGGACTCCAACAAGTCCATTGCCGCCAACTTCCAAACATGGCAGCCTCCCATCGGCATCCCCACCCCTGAATTCGGGATCTTTGAGACCTATCGGATGTACGACAATCCCGCCAGCCGCAACCCCGCGTTGATCTACAGCCAGAACGCTGAGGGCGGTTACTACACCCACTACGTGGACAACGACCATCCCAGCAGTACCGACTCGGGCAACACGTATGGCTCGCCATCGGTCCCCCGCAAGACGATTCCCAACATGATCCCAGCCGGCAGTGTTATCGAGGTCCGCAACAGCATTAATGAGTCCGGTACGCGATATAAGACCTTCGAGAGCAATGAGACATGGCCCGCGTTTGTCCGGGGCGCGGACGCAGCCGACCTGCCGAGCATCAACGCTACCTTCCTCACGAAAGGCTCCTACGTCATCTGGGAGAATCTCAAAGTCCAAGGCACGTTCCAGATTCGTCCTCATGACGGCAGCAACGCCCATCACGTATGTGTCCGCAGCTGTGAGTTGTGGAACGTCGGCGAGGTTGGCAACATTACGGGCGTGTCAATCTACGGGGCGACGGACAACCGTTTTCACGACATCGTCGTCTATGGCAACCATATCCACCACGGAGGCGACAGCGAGGCGGCGACAGAAAACGATAACCACGGCGTCAACGTCGGGACGCAGACGCAGGACGTTTGGGTGGTGGACAACTATATCCACCACATGGGCGGCGACTCCGTTCAGTTTTGTCACGGCGCGAACTTTACCTCATACCAACTGTATGTCGGCCGCAATGTCATGCACGACGACAGGGAGAACGCCGTAGACATCAAGCAGGCAAATCACGTCATCGTCTCCGAGAACGAAGCGTGGGGCTACCGCAACCGTAGTTCTTCTAGTGGTGAGGCGATGGTGGTCCACTACGATCCACAGTACATCTGGTGGATCAACAACGTGGTCTACGAATCCATCTACGGGATCGTAAGCACGGGCTGTTCGGACCACTACGTCATCGGCAACCTGATCTACAACGTCAAAGGAGACGCCAGCTACTCCAACGCCTACAGTCCCCACCGCAAGGGCATCGGCATTCGCTGGTACAACACGTACAGCACGGTCGTCGTCAACAACACGATCATCGACTGCGAAATGGGCATCGGGGCGGACATCCTGACTCATCCGGCCACCATTACCGGCAACCTGATCGCCGACATAAATGACACGGACGGCTATCATATCTCCTTGCAGGGCACTGGCCTTTCCACGTCCGTGATGACGAACAATCTCCTCTACCAGAGCAATCGCAACGCCCAACTGTACTGGGGCACCACGTACGACGGGCTGGCCGCCTTCCAGTCGGGCACCGGCAAGGGAGCGGACTGCATCGAGGCCAATCCGCTTCTGGCGACGACGTATCGCTTGACTGGAGACTCCCCGGGCGTTGATGCGGGAGTGCTGTCAGATGCCTACCAGGTATTTCAGAATTTGTATGGGATCGACATTCGCAGGGATGTTGCAGGGCGGGCGCGGCCGGTGGGGGGGGGCTGGGATATTGGGGCGTATGAGTATGTGCTGGAGGGGATTGGGGATTTGGGGGTGTCGGGGGCGGGGCGGAATTCTCTGGTGCTTTCGTGGACGGTGCCGGGAGCGGACGGCAGTTCGGATCGGCCGGGGCGGTATGATATTCGGTACGCGCAGAGCCCGCTGACCGAGGCCAACTGGGCCGGGGCGACGCAGGTTCAGGGCGAACCAGCACCGAGCGATGTCGGCCAGTCGCAGTCGTTCACCTTGACCGGCCTGACTTCGGGCACAACCTATTACGTCGGCGTCAAGACGAGGAACGACCGCGGTACCACGGTGTCGGCTCTATCCAATATCGCCTCGGGCACCACTACAAGCAGCGGCAACCATGCGCCGGTGTTTACGCCGATCGGCGACCGAACGGTTGCCACCGGTGGGACGCTGACGTTCAGCGTTGGTGCCACGGACGCGGACGGCGATGGGTTGACGTACTCGGCCAGCGGTCTTCCGAGCGGGGCCACGTTCAATACGGCGACACGAACGTTCACGTGGACCCCCACGAACGCCCAGAGCGGGACGTATTGGGTCACCTTCGGCGTCACCGATGGGCAGGTGAGTGTGTCTGAGACGATTTGTATCACAGTTCAACAGACGGTCAATCATGCGCCGGTCCTGGCGGCCATCGGCAACAAGAACGTCAACGAGGGCCAGACCCTCACGTTCACCGTCAGCGCGACCGACTCGGACGGCGATTGGCTGACGTACTCGGCGAGCAATCTGCCGAGCGGGGCGAGCTTCGTCGGCCAGACGTTCACCTGGGTTCCGACCTACGAGCAGGCCGGCTCCTATTCGGTCACGTTCACCGTCAGCGACGGGCAATCGACAGACTCCGAGCAGATCACCATCGCCGTAGCGAATGTCGTAGCGGACCTGGCAGCCCCTACGGCGGCCCCTGGCTATCCGGCGGCGGACGCGATTCAGGTCCCGCTGAATCCGGCTATCAGTCTGACCGTCTCCGATGCCGGACAGGGCGTCGATGCCAGCACCGTGACGATTCGTGTCAACGATCAACTCGTCTATTCGGGCAATACCGCCAGCTACCAGAGCGCCTATGGTGTCTGCCGTCGCACGGGCACAAGCGCCAGCTATCGGTACACCTACCAGCCGGCCACATCGTTTGCCTTTGACGAGCTGGTGACGGTCCGCGTCACGGCGTCGGACCTGGCCGGCAATGGCATGACACCACACGTCTATTCGTTCACGACCGAAATGCGGGTCTTCGGCGACAACCGTCCAGCCAGTTGGGCCCCTGAGGATCTCGACAAGAGCCGTCCGGCCACGGTCCGCGACAGCCAGGGCAATGTCTGGGCGGCCTATCAGGCGGGCCCGTCCGGGCAGAGAGACATCTACGTATGCAGCCTGCCGCCCGGCAGCGCCTATTTCGGCAGCTCGGTCCGGCTGACCACGAACAGCGCCGACCAGGCCTATCCGACCATTGGCATCGGTACGGACAACCGGCTCTACGTCGCCTGGCAGGACAACCGCCGGGGCAATTGGGACATCTACATCAGCACTTCCTCCGACGGCCTGACATGGTCGGCCGAGACGCGGATCACCGATTCCGACGACAACCAGACTCGCCCGGCGCTGGCGGTCGACAGGCAGTCGCCCAATCGGGTCCACGTGGCCTGGCAGGGCGACGACGCCGGCAATCCCGATATCTACATCGCCACGTCGAGCAACGCCTTTGCGACGAAGACCGTCGCGCAGGTCACGACGAACGCCGCCGATCAGACGGCCCCGGCGATCGCGGTCGATGCGTCGAACAACGTGTACCTTGTCTGGACGGACAGCCGCAACGGCGCCAGCGACATCTATGGCGCGGCCTCGAACAGCGGCCCTTGGACGAATGTCCCAATCGCCACGGGAGCGGGGCACCAGACGGCGGCGGTGATAGCGACCGAATCGGCCGGAACGATGCTGCACTTCGCCTGGGTCGATGACGCCGCCGGGAACCGCGACATTCGTTATGCCTCTTCCAGCGGCATGCCGAGCAGCGCCTTGGCCGGATCGAACATCGTTGACGATACTTCCGGGGCCGACCAGACCGCCCCGACCATCGCCACCGTCGGCAGCACGGGCAACCGGTTGGGTGTGTTCGTCTGCTGGGTGGACGCAAGGAACCTCAATCCCAACGGCTGGGACACCGACCTCTATCTTGTGGACGTCGCCGCCGGGCAACGGACCAACGTCCTCGTTGGCGACGCCGGAACCGGATCGGACCAGACCGAGCCGGCCGTCGGGGTCGATCTCTATGGATACCCATATGTGCTCTGGACCGACAATCGCAACGTCGCAAAGTACGTCTACTATGCCGGCAGCACGTACATGGCCCCCGAGCCGCTGGCGACGGCGCCGATCACGGCAGCAACCGGCGGGACGGTGGGGACCGCCTCGCCGACATCCGCCTCGCATGTCTCGGCCGTGATTCCCTCCGGGGCCAGTCCGCAGGATGTGACGATCGAGATCACGCGGGTTCTCAACCCTCAATCCATGGTCGGGTCTAACGTTCTGGCCTATGATTTCGGGCCGAGCGGCCTGCAGTTCAGCCGGCCGGTGACGTTGACCATCCCGTATCCTGTGGCCAGCTTCAGCGGCGGCATGCCGGTGCCCTGTTGGTATGTCTCCCAGACCGGCACCCTCAGTCAGCAGGGCATCACGAATCCACGGGTCATCGACATTTCGTCGGCACTGAAGGCCCTGCGATTCGAGACGACGCACTTTACGCCGTACTATCTGCTCGAGTCCTTCGTCGATGACGGCGGCGACGGCGGTTGGTCGGGCGACGATGGTGGCGGCGGTGGGGGCTCCAGTGGAGGTGGTGGTGGCGGCGGTGGCGGCTGCTCGCTGGCGCCGGGCGAAAGCGGCTCTCTGGCCGGTTTCCTCCTGCCCTACATCGCCCTTGCAGCGGCCATGCTCGCCTTGCGACGGCACGACCGCCGCAGGCAGAACGTCCGAGGCCGGTGATAGCACTCACAGGCCACCGGTAAGCGCTGATCCTCCTTTGATCCGTCGTTCCGGATGGCCTGCACGCGATCGGAACAGAATCTCTCGCATATCGGATGGAGAAATTGCGAATGTCGCAAGACAGGAGTCTCAATCAACGATCCGCTGTGTTTGCGGCGGGGGTGGCGAGCGTTTTGATGGTGGCGTTCGGGCTGGGGTATCGGGCGGTGGCGGCGCGGGTTGAGTCGCCGGTCGATGCGACGCCCGTCGCTCAGGAGGCGCTGGACCGGTTGCCGCTGCAGATCGGGGCTTGGGCCGGCCAGGATACGCCGCTCGACGAAGCCGTCATCAAGGCGACGGACACCGACGCGCACATCAACCGCCAGTACGTATCGAGCGGCGGCCTGGGGGCCGTCTCGCTGTGGATCGCCTCCGGGGTTCGGGCTCGCGATCTGATGCCGCACCGTCCGGAAGTCTGCTACACGGGTAGCGGCTTTACGCTTGTGGCGCGCCAGTCGCCCGACCTGCCCCTGGCCGATGGCGGTGTGCTGCCCTGCAACGCGATGCAATTCAGTCGCGGCACGCTGGCCGGCAACAGGGTGCTGGTGTTGTATTACTATCTCGTCGACGGCCAATACTGCCGCGACGTGGCGGAGTGGCGATACAAGGTGATCTGGACGCCGATTGGGTACATCGCCCAGGTGCAGGTGATTACCGCGATCAGCGACACCACGCCAGCCGAAGTGGCCATGCGGCAGGCCGCCGCGTTCGCGACCGAGTCGGCGCCCTTGATCGCCGCACTTTTCCAGGACGAGCAAGCCGAGGCAGACCCGGATTGAAGCGAGCCGAGCCGGGCTTTGGATCCATAGAAAGAGGAGTTGAACGTGGTTGAACGTGTGATTCGACGCAGAGTGGCCCTGACACCGTCGGCCGACAGCGCGATGTCGCAGACGGCGGCGTGGCTGATTCCCCTCGTTGCGCTTCTGGTCGTGGCGACCGGATGGGCCTATTGGTCCACGGCGGTCGATATGTTCAAAGAATGGCAACGGGATGACGACTATTCGGCCGGGCAGCTCGTTCCGCTGGTGGCGATCTTCTTCCTGTGGGTGGATCGCAAGCACCTCGCGCGCCTGCCGCTGAAGCCGTGCTGGCTGGGCGGACTGGCCCTGCTGGTGCTGGCGCAGGCGGCGCGGGCGTACGGGGTGCTGTTCCTGTTCGAATCGGCCGAGCGCTACTCGTTGGTCCTGGCGGTCGCGGCCCTGGTCCTGATGGTCGCGGGGACGGCGGTCTTCTGGCGGGTCAAGTGGATCCTGCTGTTTCTGTTCCTGATGGTGCCGCTGCCGGGACGAATCCACAACATGATCAGCGGGCCGCTCCAGGGGTTCGCGTCCACGGGGTCGGTGTTCGTCCTCGAGGTGTTTGGCGTGCGGGTCAGCCAGCAGGGCAACGTGGTCACGCTCGATCAGCGGATTCCGATGGGGGTGGCCGAGGCGTGCAGCGGTCTGCGGATGCTCACGGCGTTCATCATCGTGGCGGTGTTCGTCGCCTACATGGTCAAGCGCCCGCGATGGCAGAAGGCGGTCCTGGTGATCTCCAGTATTCCTGTGGCTGTACTATGCAATGTGCTGCGGATCGTCGCCACAGCGGTCCTGTTCCTGCATGCCAGCTCGGAGGTGGCGGAGAAATTCTTCCACGATTTCGCCGGCCTCGTGATGATGCCCGCGGCGGTCATGCTCATGTTCGGGCAACTGTGGATCATGGCCATGCTGACCGTGCCCGAGGACAAGCCGCAGCACAAGGCCGTCGTCATCGGGCGACGCAAGCCCCGGGGCCAATAGCCGCCCCTGTCTCGGCATTTCCTGCTCCCGCAGCTCAAGCACCCCGCGACGGTCGCTGTTGTGGCCGTGTCCAACCATTCCCCATCAGACCCCCGGGAAGGGCCTCCGTCCCGCCTGGGCATATCCTCCCCGTTTGTCTTTTCGACCGGAGCCTTGGCCCCCGCCAAGGCGCAGTGGAGAAATCCGGCAGCGAACCAGGAGAACGGTTCCTCTATGGCCAGACCCCCTCGGCAGGCTCGGGGTGCCGAACGACAGCGGCGGCCTGGATTGCGATACGCTGTAAGGCCGGCAAATCCATGAATGAAGCCTGCAAAGCCCCTATATTTACAGGATTCACGTCTAACCTCTATTGACTTGGCCCTGTTTTTCGGGTACAATAGGGGGATGTGAGCAGGGAATAGAGGGTAAAGGCGGTGTGTGTGTGTGCCGCCGTTGCGGAGAAGTGAGAAAAAACGGAAAACCGAGACTTTTGTATAAACTTCCCGTTGACAATATAGGTAAGATTGTGCTATCATCACATTGTCAAAGTGTGTGTCTTTAGGTTATTGGGTAGCTGAATCCATGGTCGAGTTGAGAAAAACCATCCTGTCGGTTGCGGCGATCTTCGTCGTGGCCGCTTCTGCGCATGCGGGGCTTTCGCCCGTTTGCGTGGTGGACGGCACCTCAGATGCGGCCTATACGCTCGACCTGGCCCAGTGCCAGGAAGTGCTGCTGTTCGGTTTCTCGGACCGTGGTCCCATCGCCGCCGACGTGGTCCCGCAGGGCGAGCGCCTCGCCGAGACGGCGCAGGCGGACGAAGCCGAACCGGCCATCACACTGCGGGACGGCCGCAGCAGTCTGGATTTCTGCCTCTATACCCTGCTCGGTCTGGGCGTGTTCCGCTCGGGCCACTGGGTTCGTCGAACTTCGCTCGGTTTCATTCCCGAATGGTACCACAGCGGTGCTCCGCAGCAGATCGGCCACAGCCATGCTGTGGGGCCCGATGCCTACTGTCATGCGGCGGTCTGCTTCGTCCAGCCGGACGTGATGCCTGATCGTCTCATGCCGCTCTACGACCAGGGCACGATACCGTCCCTGGTGCGCACTTCGCAATTCATTTCCGACGTACTTGCCTCTCGGGCCCCTCCGAGCCTGTCATGAGCCCTGACGGCCTCGCCCGTTGTGCCGGGCCCGCCGTCGCCGATGCGAACCTTCCGCTCGAACGAGCGGAGGGCAAACAAAGCCAATCATGACAGAGTTTCACAAAAGAGAAGGAGCAAGTACTATGAAGAAGTTCAGTATCGCCATCGTCGTGGCCTGCCTGATGGCCCTCACCGCCGGAACCGTTTCCGCCGATCCAGTAGTCAACTTCAGCCAGTTCTTGGATTTCCGTGCCGGCGGCGATCCTGGCAATCCTGCAAACCATCCTTTCGGCATATTCATTGTGCAGGGCCAGCCTTTCACTTACCAGCATGACGTACTGAATGCAGTGCCTTCAATCGACATTGGCGCCGGCCATTACGTCACCGACGCGACCCTCAAGCTCTACTTCTACGATGAAGATACCGATGGAATTGGCAACTACGAGTGGGTCACCGTGAATTTCAATGGCGGCGCCGGGACGTGGAATATCGGCACGTATGGCGACGGCAGTGACGATGTGGATTGGGCCACATATCCGTTTGCAGTCGATGTCGCCTGGATCAACGGCAACAACGGTATTCTTGCTGTTGAGGTGGCGGTTCGGAACGTGGGCGGCACAGGGGATATCTTCTTGAAGACCTCAGAGCTTTCTGGGACGGCCGTCGTTCCGGTTCCGGGTGCGGTTCTGCTGGGCGTTCTGGGCTTGGGTGCTGCCGGGATGAGACTTCGCAAGAACAAGGTTGCCTAATCAACGACAGTTTCCTTTTCGGTGGAGGTAAGAACGATGAGAAGTACAATGATACTCCTATGCATGGCAGCGATTCTGGCCCTCGGCGCCGCACCAGCTTCGGCAGATCTTTTTGGTTTTAGCGTCAGCAACCCAGTATGCTCGTTTGATGGGGTCGATTCCTTCGTCACGGAGGTGTGGACCAATACGAAGATCGATCTGTACCGCAATCTCTCGCCGGTGGGACTTGCCGAGTTCGGCGGGTCCGCTGGATCTTGGGGTTCGGGATTGGAAGGCTTCGTGCTGTCGATGACCATTACAGACATCACCACAAGCACGGCATCTGGCTCGGGCTCCTTTAGCTTCACGGATTTCGACGGTGACTTGATCGCTGGCAGTGTTAGCGGTTCTTGGACCAGTATGGCGGGTCGCGCCGTGTTCGCGGGAAGCTTGTCGGACGTGACTTTTGCCCCACTCGTAGATGACTCCTTCGACGGCCACCAAGGTAGTGTTTCGATGGTCTTCAGCGCGCCGCAACCGTGGAACGGCACGCTCATCCAGCTGACCGCGACAGGCGGCTGGTTCACGGATGCCCAAGGTGAGCTAAGGGAGTACAGTGTACCTGGCGGCAGCATCGATGCGGCTGTTGTTCCGGTTCCTGGTGCGGTTCTGCTGGGCGTGCTGGGTCTGGGCGCTGCGGGGATGAGACTGCGGAAGCGGCAGTCGTAAAGGAGCAGGCCTGGCGACAGGCGCGCTCTACAGTGAAGTGATGTATAGACGGCCGGCAAGGCCCCGATA
>LVBB01000125.1 GCA_001603075.1 Phycisphaerales bacterium Planc_01
ATCTACGCCTCGAATCCTGCTCCATCAAGACACAGCAATTCTCGGGCCGAACAGGATTGGGTGCATCGCCATTTTCCGATAACATCCATCGGCCCAGTCATTTGTTTCGACGGAGAGTGTCCGTCGAATCACTTTTCGGCAATCGTCGCGGAGATTAGAGGACGCAGAGATTTCTCGGCGGTCCGCGCCATCCTTCCTGTGCATCCGCGCTCAAGCTCCCTCTCCATTCTGTCGATGGTCGAACCATGGCAAGGGGCCGCAGATGCTCATCAGAATGGAGACGATGGCTATGAAGTACGGTTCGATCGGTGCATTCAGATTCGACGTGACCAGCGAGCAGAGACAGGTATGCACCTGGGTGGCCGAGCAGGCGAGCATGGGGATCACGAGGATCACCTACGACGACCTGCAGGCAGCCTTGGGGATCGGCGATGATCGTGAGATCACGCGCGTGTTGCGTCAGATTCGGGAACGGTTGGATGACGTCCACGAGATGGTCCAGTTTCCAATCGTCAACACGGCCCGGCCGTATTTCGAAATCCATCCCAATGCCGACTACATCTGGGATGACTATTGCCGAGCCGAGCACGAGGCCGAAGGTCTGGGCCTTGCTGGCGACCCCGATTGCCCGGAAATGAACGATTGCCCGGTGTACGACTGTGCGGCCTGTGCCGTCTGACGGTTCGCAAACAGGGCTGAATGCAGAAACAAGTCTTTGGAGAGAGGTGGGTACATGGGTTCACCGCAGAAATCCGACCTGAAGGAACAACAACTGGGCTGCTACCGTCTGTGGGTCCGGCCCAAGAGCTCCGAAAAGAAGGCCAAGAAACGCGGTCATTCGATTCTTCTCGGACCGTACTTCTCGAATTCGAAGCGGTGAACCGCCTCGTTCCCGAGCGAACGAAGGCCGTGGGGGATTCCGTCGGGATCGGCTGATACGAGGGCTGTCTTGCGATACTCCCGTTCGCGGCGCTCTGATTGCGCAGAGGCGGCCGATCAGCGGTGGAGGTGGATGGGGATGTCTGTCCGCCCTCCGCAGCGCGACGCTGAGAAGCGGTGGCCCGCGGGCTTTTGAAGTCGGCTCGGTATTCCGTAAGCTTTCAAGGGGGGCCGATCGGCTTTCAGAGCACCGTCTCGTATGGGGCGTGGAGCCGCTGGAACGGCTCTTCTCCGCAGAGAGCAGGCATGTGATGTCGGATAGAACACCAGAACGACCCAGACCTCTGTCTTTTGATCGAGCGGAGTTCGCGCCGACGCGGCCGAATCCATCGACTGCCAGGGGGACGACCTCGGCCCGGAACGCCCGTCCGAAAGGGCAGCGTCCGCGTCGGCGACGCCTCACATGGGGCCTGGGCATCGTGGCCCTGGTGTTGTTGGGTGTCTTCTGGGCGACCCAGGCCGGGCTCATTCGCCTCGATTCCGTGCGGGCCGGCGTGCTCAGTCGTATCGCCACCGTCTATCCCGATCGGGCGAACGCCTACACGTTCTTGGGTAAGCACTACAGTGCCGCCGGCCGTCCGGAGGACGCCGTGAATGCCTGCGAGAAGCTCGTCGGCGTCAAACCCGACGATCCATTGGCCCATGTGCTTCTGGGAAACGCCTACGGTGCGGCCAATCAGGCGCCTGTGGCGGTCAACTGCTACATCAAGGCCCTGGAACTCGATCCCAACTGTTACGAGGCCCACATCGGTCTCGGCAAGGTCCGTTCCGTCCTCGGCGAGTACGCCGAGGCGCTGCAATCGTACGAGCGAGCGGTCCAGATCAGGCCCGATTCGGCCCAGGCATATGTTTCTCTGGGCCTGGTGTTCTCCAATCTGGGACGCTTTGAGGAAGCGATGCAGGCCTTCAAACACGCCAAAGAACTCGATCCGCAGATCAGCGACGCCCAAGTCCAATCGGGCAAAGCCTGCCTTGAAGCCGGTCGCTACGACGAAGCGATTGCACGTTTCCAGAGCGCCGTCCTGTGCGACCAGGGCCATGCCCAGGCGCACTACAATCTCGGTCGCGCCTACCTCCGCGCCGGCGACAGGGGGTTGGCGATCGAGGAACAGAGAATCCTGCAGGGACTCGATGCAAACCTGGCCGATCAGCTTCTCGATCTGATCGAGAAGTGATCCATCGCGGCCCCATCGGGCACCGTCCGGCTTCTCGCCGGTCCCCACGCATCGCTTGAAGCGGAACGAATCCTCCAGCATGTCCTTGAAAACGATGAGACCGAATACGTAGTTGCCACAATTGACCACCTTTCTGCATCCGGACATCCTACGACAGGATTGAGATGCGGTCCATGGACAGGCGGCCTGCGACGGCGAGGGCGAATCGCTCGGAGGCCGCCGTCTTCCAGTGTCGGGACAGGGACAAGCGGAACATGGTCGAGACCACACGATTCTGCGGAAAGCGGCCTGTCGGGGAAGGGCCGATCGAAATGGAGCAGAAACGGAAGAACAAGGAGGTGACCTATGAAGAAGCATGTATTGTTGTTCCTGATCGTCTTGGGTCTCAGTACGGCCGCGTGGGGTTCCTTTGCATGTGTGACGCCTCCGGCGTGCGCGGTGTGCTGTGAAGAGGCGACGATCAACGTTCGCGCATGCATCCCGTACGACTGCGAGGCGGCATGTGATCCCGTGGTTTGCGTGCGCGGCAACATGGTCGTCATCGACATCTACCTCGAATGCGAGAACTGCAGGTGTGGCGGTTGCACGCTTGTCAATGAAGACGTGTCCGTTTCTTTGTGTCCGGGAACCTACTCGGTGTTGGCCAAGATCCATGTCCGATGTGGTTCGGGGTGTCTGAGTTACACGAAGATCGGCGCCATGGGCTCGGCGTCGTTCAAAGTCGCATGCTGCGATCCGTGCTGTTGGCCCTGGTGGCCGTCGTGGTTCTGCAATCCCTGTCAACCAGCGCAATAGTCGCCTGCTTGGATTGCGGAGTCGGCGGGTGATCGGTAGCCCGGCGCGCCGCTGTGGGCCAAGGAGGGTGCTTCCCCGATGCGGGGGAGGGTGACTTTTCTGTTTCGCGCCCTATTCTTCGTCACGTAACACCAAATATCTTCCCTGTGTTCCCTCTTTTCCCTTGACAAACACCGTCGTTGTGTGTATCACATGGGGCATTGCCGGATGGAGCCGGACGGTTGATTCTCGTCGGGCAGGGATACGGAGTGAGGGTCCCTTCGAACGAGCACGCCATTGTATCAGCCTATCGGCTCGCCGGCCTCGGCAACGGAGGATCACGGTCGTGTGACGAGCTGGTTTTTCGATCCCCGGAGTGCCTGATGAAGGCAGTGCGCCTGTCGAAATGGAGTCGGTGCACGTTGGGTGAACGAGTTCTTGCAGGGAGGTAAAGTATGAAGAGGACCGTGTGGATAGCATTTGTGGTTGTCGCGATCAGCAGCACCAGTTGGGGCACCATACTGACTGCTGCTGAGGCCGGCGGTATCGGGATGGTCGGCGGTCGGACGATCGGCAGGGTGCTCCTGCCCGGCATGTTTGGCCAAGACATCGGCGTCCATATCGGTGTGCAACACACCGTGATCAACGCGGGCGGAGCCGTAGTCAGTGGCAGCAATACGCTGTCCGGCGGAAACTACAGCCAGTGTGGCGGTAACAACCAGCAGCCCCCGACGTGCACTCTCGGATGCTGGCCGAACTGGCCCAACTGGTACTGGCCGTGGGGCGGCGTCGCAACCTCTTCGATGTCCACGAGCACCACGACGGCCAACGGGCCCGGTACCAGCGCCACCGCTGAGACTTCCGGCATGTCCGTAGCTCCGGGCAGTTCCAGCAGCTCACATAGCTATGCCCACAGCGTCAATCCGTAGCGGAGTTGCGGCCCAGGATCGACCGTCACGGTTTGAGGGGCTGGAAATAGCAGATCACCTTCTGTTTGAAGGCGTCGGCGTCAAGAAAGACCCCGCGATTCTCTCCGGCCATCGCCGAGGCGTCAACGACCTTGACGGCGTCGGTCCACTTGTCGGCGTCCGGCACCAGTTCGACGAGTCGGTTCGATGAACCTTCGAACAGTTCCGCATGCAGCGCGTTGTTGCCCTGTTGCGGGAACATGGCCAGATACAGCATCTCGGTCTCGACCAGCTCGTTGAGGAAGTGCGTTCCGAGCGAGACATCGGGGACCAGGTGCTCGCGCATGGCCACGATCTCGCAGAGGACGCAGACGCGATTGATCTCGGCAAAGGCGACGGGGATGCCGAGAAAGGGATCGCTCGTGCCCCAGCGGCCCGGTCCCAAGAGCATGGTGCACGGCGAGGACGATTCCTGGATCGTTCGGTTGACCTTCCCGATCAGCCGGGCCACCTCGTATCGGTCCTGAAGCGCAAGCCGCCCGTAGACCTCGGGGACCACGTAGACGAATCGATCGACTCGAATCCGCCGACTCTGCCCGATCACGGCGCCGCCGGCCTCGATGATCACATCGTCGGGCCGGACCTCCATGGCCGCCGGCCTCGGCGTCTCGGTGCCTTTGACGCCCAGAGGGCGACACTGGACCACGTGGATCCGGTATGCGGTGGCGTCCACGAAGTTCAGGGTGAATTCCACGTCGACGGCGTGTTCATACGCCTCGTGCAACGTCCGCAGGATCTCTCGCATGTCCTTGACGAAGTCGGTCTCAGACAGAAGGGCGTCGAATGTCAGCACCCAGGCCTTGCCCGTGCGCCCCATGCTGCTGCCGGGGAGTTGGTCGCTTGAGGCGAATATCTGGATGGGCACGTCCGTCCCTTCGGCCACCAGATCCAGGAAGTGGCCCGACGCCAGTCGATTGGCCTGCAGGTCGAGGTAGTCGGCCCTCCGCTGCGCGCATTGGCGAACTTCCTCGAAATTGGATTCCGGACGCGTCTGCGGCGCATTCAAGGCGACGACGCGCGTGTAGTCGTCGTCCGAGCGGTCCACGGCCCGGGTGCCCAGCCCGAAGACCAGACGCACCACGCCGGCGTTCGGATCGATCTTCTCATGCCACACATAGGGATTGAACGAGAAGCCCACCCCCGCCGCATGCGGATAGTAGTACCGGCCGTGCATGGCCCCGGAAACCCGCATGACCAGCAGGGCCATCTGCTCGTCATGATTCAGCAAGCCGCGCTGCTCGCGGTAGAGCAGCGCCTTTTCGCTCATCGTGCTGGCATAGATCGTCCGCACCGCCGAGAGGAAGTCTTCCAGGCGACGCTCCCTCGGCCCCTGGTTGGGGCAGAACACGCTCTCGTATTTGCCCGCGAACGAGTTGCCGTAGTTGTCCTCCAGCAGCGAGCTGGAGCGGACGATGATCGGCGACTGGCCGAAGTAGTCGAGCATCTGCTCGAACTGTGTCCGGATGTCTTCGGGAAACTGTCCCGTGAGGATCCTCTGACGGGCCTGCACGGCGCCTTCGAGGAGTCTGTCGGGATCTCGCTGCCTCTGCCGCAGCCACCACACGCCGTTGCGGACCAGATAGGTGTAGAACACGTCCGAGCCGACGTAGAAGGAGTCGTGCTCTTCCAGCAACTCGGCAAAGCGCGGCGAATGTCGCTGGAGGATCTTGCGGGCGATGACCATGCCGACCGTCTTGCCGCCGATCAGCCCGGAGCCGATCATGCGTCGCCAGATGCTCAAGACGTCTTCCAGGCAGAGATACCGGGCTACCAGCTTGAGCATTCCCGGATCGCGGGAGATCACCATGCGGCTGAGGTGCTGGAAGACCTCCTGCTCCTCCTCCGGCGAACAGCGACCGGCCTGGGCTGTGTCCAGGACCTTGCGAGCCCTGTCGAATTCGCGCTCCCAGAATCCCGGCCGGATGTCGGTGTGCAGGTCGGACCAGTTGACCGACGACAGGATGCGGGAGATCAGGACGCTCGACGTGACAGGCCGGAACTGATCGCCATCCTGCCCGTGCAGAAGGTTCATTGTGGCCGAATACCGGAACTGCACCTTGAGCGGGTGGACATAGAGTGTCCCGGCGTGGCGGTACAACTCCAGAAACAACTGGGTCGTCTCCAGGATCGGCCGGATCGCCTGCGCGCTGTGGTAGTTGCGAAACAATGCGAAATACGTCACCGTCTCGAGGTCGTAGAGATAGGGGCATGTGAGCATGAAGAAATTGCCGAGCATCGAGTCGGAATACCAGTCGGCCGCCAGTTCCGACAGGCAGTCGAACACATACAGGGCCCCGCGGCCGGTGCGTTCGATGACCGCGTGAATCTCCGCGATGAACGTCTCGAAGCCGTCCGCCGGGTCCAGTTCGTGAAGCTCGACCTGGCAGCCTTCCGGGACCACCGGCTCGTGACTGGCGAATCGGAAGTAGACCATCCGCCGCCCCGACTTGAGGCCCGCTTCGCAGAAGGGGGCGACCATCGCCATGTAGTCTTCGATGGCGTCGATCTGCCAGACGATGTTGTCGCCGGGCAGAATGCCGTGGAGCGTCTGGTCCAGGCCCGGCAGCCCGGTGGTGGGGGACACACTGTAGGCGGTCATGCGATTTCTTCCTTTCGATGAATCCGCGCGACTCGGTCGACGCGACCCCGGCACAGGTCAGACCTCGACGCCTTGTTTGAGGCGGTAGACCAGAGGGACGAGAGCCTCGGCGGTGTCGATATCGGGGTGCCGCTGGCAGGCCAGCTCGATCAGCTCCATCGCCTCGTTGCGCTTCTCACCCCAGGCGACGAGGATCTCGAGGGCCTCGCTCTGGAAGGGCCTGAACTTGGGCCGGGCTTCGGTCGGCTCGACGCCGGTGGCAAACGAGAGCAACTTGCCCCTCAATTCGGCGACGATCTGCTGGGCCATCCGTTTGCCCACACCCGGCAGGGCGGTCAGCATTTTCTCGTCGCCGTTCTCGATGGCGTCGGCGATGGCGCCGATGGGGATGCTCAGGGCGCGCAGCCCTTTCTTGATGCCCATGCCTTTGACGCTGGTGAACTTCGTGAAGAAGTCCCGCTCGGCCGAGTTGAGAAAGCCGATCATGCGCGGGATCAGATTGCCGCCGCCCAGTGTTCCTTCGTAGTATTCCATCGTGCACAGAGCGACATCGGCGCCGATCTGCTCCGACAGAACGCCGATGCAGTAGCCCGGCAGCATCACCTCATAGGCGACCGGCCCGACCTGCACCAGCGCCGTCTCCGTATCCACCTTCAGCAGCTTCCCTTCAATCCTGGCAATCATAGTCGCATCGGTCCTATCTTCTTTCTCGCGCCAGTGCGTTGCCGCAGCACAGCGCGATCGCCATTGCATCGGCCACGTCGTTGGGCGTGGGCAGCTCCGGCAGGGCCATCACGGTCTGGATGGTCCGTTGCATCTGCTCCTTCGAGGCCCGGCCGTTTCCCGTGAGCGATTTCTTGATCCGCGTGGCGCTGAAGCTCTTGACCTCGACACCGGCCGCGGCGCTCTTTTGGAGGATCACCCCCCGCGCGTGGCCCATCAGGATCGCCGTGCGCGGATGGGCGTAGTGTGCGTACAACTGCTCGACCGCGACGACCTGTGGCCGGAACCGCTCCAGCAGGGTCTCGATATCAGCCGCGATCTGGTTGAGCCTCAGTTCGAGCGTCAGTTCGCCGTCGGTACGCAGCACGCCCGCCTCGATGATGGTCTCCCGATCGTCGTCGGTGTCGATGCAGGCATAGCCGCAGCACTGCAAGCCGGGATCGATCCCGAGGACCCTCATTTCCATCTCCACTGCGTGCCTTGCGGCGTGTCTTCGAGCACGATGCCCGCCTCGTCGAGCCGCTTGCGAGCGGCGTCGGCGGCCGCGAAGTCCTTGTTCTTGCGAGCCGCTGCCCGCTGCTCGATCAGGATGCCGACCAGTTTGCCGACGGCCTCGTCGTTGCCGCCGGCCGCCTCGGCGTATTCGCTCTTGACGATCCCCAGCACGTCGCCGCCGAGCCGGGTGAACAGGTCGTCCACTGCGCCGAGCGTTTCACGCGTTGCCGAGCCGGCCAGCGTGTTCGTCAGGCGAACCAGATCGAACAGGACCGACAGGGCCACCGATGTGTTGAGGTCGTCGTTCATGGCCTCTTCGAATTTCGCCTTCAGTGCGTCGAGCTGACCGGCGACGTCCTGGTCCGTCGGACCTTCCGATGCGACTTTGAGCTGCCTGCGCAGGCCCGTGACGGCCTCGGCGATTCTCTGGTATCCGCTGTCGGCGGCGTGCAGGGCGGCGTCGGAGAAGTCCAGCGGGCTGCGGTAGTGGCTCTGGAGGATGAGCTGGCGAATGGCCAGAGGCTCGTAGGCCTTGGTCAGCCGCTCGTGCTTGCCGGCGGAGGCCTGCTTGAGCGTGATGAAGTTGTTCAGGCTCTTGCCCATCTTCTGGCCGTCCACCGTCACCATGTTGTTGTGGAGCCAGAAGCGGACGAAGGGGGCGTCGTTGGCGGCCTCGGACTGGGCGATCTCGCACTCGTGGTGGGGGAACTGGTTCTCCAGGCCGCCGCCGTGGATGTCGATGGTCCTGCCGAGGTACTTCATCGCCATCACCGAGCATTCGAGGTGCCAGCCGGGATAGCCCATCCCCCAGGGGCTCGGCCACTGCATGATGTGGTTGGGCTCGGCCCGCTTCCACAGGGCGAAATCGACAGGGTTGCGTTTCTCGGGCGACGGCTCGATGCGCGCCCCGGCGACCATCTCCTCGATGTTGCGCCCGGACAGCTTGCCGTACGCCTTGAAGCGCGCCACGTCGAAGTAGACCGAGCCGTTGACCTCGTACGCATAGCCTTTCTCGACGAGCGTGCGGACCAGCTCGATCTGCTCGATGACGTGGCCGCTGGCGCGCGGGCTGATGTCCGGCCGCACGCAGCAGAGCCGGTCCATGTCCTCGAAGAAGCTGCGCGTATACAACTCGGCCAGCGCCATCGGATGCACCCGTTCCTTGGCCGCCGCCTTGGCGATCTTGTCCTCGCCCTCGTCCGCGTCGTCGGTCAGGTGCCCCACGTCGGTGATGTTCTGCACGTACGTGACGCGGTAGCCGAGGTAGCGCAGGTATCGCACGAGCACGTCGAAGCTGACGTAGCTCTTGGCGTGGCCCAGGTGCGCGTGGCCATACACCGTCGGCCCGCAGACATAGATCCCCACCCGACCTTCTTCCAGCGGCCGAAACTCCTCCTTCCGCCTCGTCAGACTATTGTAAAGCTGTAGAGCCATAGCATCTTTCGTGGTCAAATGAGTCTCCTATTCCAGGGGCAGAAAGCCGTTGCCTTTCATGTAGGTCGCAACGCTCTGGACGAATGTCTCTGCCTCCTCGATTATGCCTGCCACGACCATCTCGTCGGGTGGGGTTAGTTCGCCGTAATCCGCCTGTTGCCGGTGCTCGAACGCCATGTGAAGCGATCGAGACAGTGTTCTTGGGAAGTCTCCGACTTTCACGAATTCGCGGTCAAACAGGGCGATTGTCCCACTGTGTTTCGATGAGCCGAGCCCTCTCGTTGCAAGTAGGGCGAGGACTGCATAGAACATGGCATAGTAGGCTCGGCTTACCGCGCCCCGGCCGGTGTTCTCACCGGCGAGGATGCGGGCTTCGTGGAGTGTCTCGGCAGCCTGCTGCATCCTCAGCGTGACGAGTTCTCTGAGCCGTGCGTCAATCACAGTGGGACACCCTCCTTCTCGATCTGCCGAACGATCGGGCTGACCCCCAATGGGCCGTGCTCCAGTTGCTCGGCGGTAACGACAAAGGTGGAAAGCACCAAACCGTTGTCGAACCCAACCTCCCAGGCGACCTCTGAAATCTTCTCACGGAGTCCCGCGTCAAGGTGGCCCATCACGAGGAAGACGTCCAGGTCCGAGCCGGCCGTCGCATCCCCTCTGGCCCTGGACCCAAAAACGTAGAACTGAAGGATCGGTGCCAGTTTATCGGCGCGCCGTTTGAACTCAAGAGCGATCTCTCTGTCGCAGGCCGCCATCATATCAGTCGGACCCCCTCGCTCATGATCTGGCGGGCGAAGCTGCTCTGTCTCTCGACGAACTCGCGGTGCATGGGCCTTAGCGCCTCGCCGATCTGGCTACGCAACGCATCCGAGAGTGTCGTCGTCCGGGTTGACATGGGCGTATTCTAAGAGCGGAGCCGGACCTGGTCAACTGCGATGCGGGCGCGATTCGTCTCCGTGCAGCCTGGCCGGTCCGCGACGGACCGGACGCCGGAGACTTGCGACAGGCGGGATGGCCGGGTACGATGGACACGTGCAACAGGCCGTTGTGGCGCCGTGCGGCTCTTCCGCACAGAGAGAGGCCCGACATGGAGTTCAGCAGGCTGGCGCGTGGCCATACACCGTCGGCCCGCAGACGTAGATCCCCACCCGACCTTCTTCCAGCGGCCGAAACTCCTCCTTCCGCCTCGTCAGACTATTGTAAAGCTGTAGAGCCATAGAGTCTCTGTATCCAGTCATAGATGTTCTTGGCAATTCGATAGAACTCCTCGACGTCTTCCACGGTTGGCTTGCCGCCTGGCAACAGTCCCTGCTCGCCGGGGTACCGGGCGTCGATGTAGAGACCGTCCAGGTCGGTCAGAGTGCTCAGATCAATGTCGAGGGAAACCAGTTCCTTGGTCAAACCGTAGAGCCTCAGTGTCGAGTGGTCTTTCGGCACCTTTCTGGAGTGTTCTTCGAGAACGGCTTTCAGGCACTTCTCCACGCACTGCTGCGCATGAAAGGCGGCGACAGGGGTCAGGTGCTCCAGATGGACGATCTGGGCCACGCTGTCGAGGTCCATCGCGGCCGACCTGAGCCACTCTGTTGTTGCCTTCCTCATAGGAGTCGGACCCCCTCGCTCATGATCTGGCGGGCGAAGCTGCTCTGCCTCTCGACGAACTCGCGGTGCATGGGCCTGGTGTGTACGAGCAGGTCGATGGGGTAGCGAGTTCTCAGGTCGAGGATTAGATCTGACACGCCCCGGACGATGTCGCGCTTCTGCCTCCAGGTCGAGGGCATGAAATCGTCTCCGGTCACGNNGGCGTATTCTAAGAGCGGAGCCGGACCTGGTCAACTGCGATGCGGGCGCGATTCGTCTCCGTGCAGCCTGGCCGGTCCGCGACGGACCGGACGCCGGAGACTTGCGACAGGCGGGATGGCCGGGTACGATGGACACGTGCAACAGGCCGTTGTGGCGCCGTGCGGCTCTTCCGCACAGAGAGAGGCCCGACATGGAGTTCAGCAGGCTGGAGAGAGCGGCCATCGAGGCGATCCTGTCCAAATCGGTGGATGGGATGGAGGTGGTGCGCCAGCAGTTCGCCGCCGCCACAGCCCTGGAGCGGGACTACACGGGTGTGGGCTTCTACACCAAGATCTCCGTGCCTTCGTCCTTACCTCCTATGCTGAAGACCGAGGAACTGCACGATGCACTGTTCGACGGGGCCATCGCCCGCCCGAAGTCGGACCCCGAGGGCCTGATCCTCTTTCATCTCTGGACGGACGGCGGATATCTCTGTTGCCTGGAGGGCGTCACGGTCCGGGATGCATGGCCCAACGAGGACGATATCGAAGAGGTTCGTCCCTGCTACGTCCGTCCGGGTACGTTGCCCCGATTCTCAGAAGGTCGGTTGATGCCGGACTGTGAGAACCGCTTTGCCGTCTGGCAGATGAACACCAGCTTCAGAAGGTTGCTGGCGACGGCCCTCTGCGCCCTGCTTGTCGCCATGATCGCAGCGTACATCGCGACGATTCTCCTCACCGACCTTCTGTGACAGGAATCGACTGTGTGCAGGGTGTGCGAAAGGAACTCTGTCAGAGCGTTCGGCGGGGTTTCTTGCGGAGCAGGGCGACGGCGGTGGCGGCCATGGCGTCGCCGGCGCCGATCTCGCCGAGACCCTCGTTCGTTTTGGCCTTGACATTGGTCGCGCTGAAATCGATGCCGAGCAGGCCGGCGATGCACCGGCGGATCTGGCCCTTGAGCGGGCCGAGCTTCGGGGCCTCCGTGTGGATCGTCAGGTCCACGTTGACGACCTCCCAGCCCTTCTTTTCGAGCAGCTCGCGGACCGCGTAGATGAACTCCTTGCTGTCGGCGTCCTTCCACTGGGCGTCGGTGTCGGGAAAGAGCGTGCCGATATCGCCGAGCCCGGCGGCACCGAGCAGGGCGTCGGTGACCGCGTGCAGCGCGACGTCGCCGTCGCTGTGGCCCAGCAGGCCCGCCGGATAGGGGATGTAAACGCCCCCGAGCATCAGCCGCCGGTCCGGCACGAGCCGGTGGATGTCCGTGCCGATCCCGATCCGGTACTCCGCCGGTGTCGGTTCCCCGATCACAGTTGCCCCTTCGTACTGGGGACGTCGGTGCCGACGATGCGCACGGCCGCCGCCAGCGCCTGGCCCAGCCCCTTGAAGATCGCCTCGGCGATATGATGGCCGTTCGTGCCGTACGGGACGTTCACGTGCAGGTTGAACTTGCCCGCATTCGAAAACGCCCGCAGCATCTCCTCGATGCACTCGACGTCGAAATCGCCGATCTTCTCACAGCGGTACTCGGCGCTGTAGACGCAGAACGGCCGGCCCGACAGGTCCAGTGCGATGTTCGCCAGCGCATCTTCCATCGGGACGGAGCTGTGCCCGTAGCGGGCGATGCCCTTCTTCTCGCTCAACGCCTCCAGAAGGCACTGGCCCAGGCAGATGCCGACGTCCTCGACCGTGTGGTGCGCGTCGATGTGCAGATCGCCGGTGGCCCTGACGGTCAGGTCGATCCGGCTGTGCTTGCTGACGTGCGTCAGCATGTGGTCGAGAAAGCCGACGCCCGTGTCGATCTCATACCGGCCCACCCCGTCCAGGTTCAACTGGCACGTGATGTCCGTCTCATTTGTCTTGCGATGAATCTGTGCAGTCCGTGGTTCCATCATAAGCACCCTATTGACGCGACAACATCCGCGTCAAAACTCGAAATCCGACGCACGAAATCCGAAACAAAAACGAATGATCGAAATCTCAATGTCCCAAACCTTCTCGCTGCAGGCACCGTTTCGTTTTTGGAGCCCTTGAACGTTCGTGCTTGTTTCGAATTTCGATACTCGAGTTTCGTATTTCGGCCACGATACAAGACCATATTCTGAAGCTGCTCCAACTCGACGCCGGAGTCGCGTTATCCCACGATCTCCTTGAGGGCGGTCAATAGCTTGTCGTTCTGCAGCTTCGTGCCGACCGAGATGCGCAGTTTGTCGTCCAGTCCGGGGACATCGAAATAGCGAACGTAGATGTTCCGCTTCGCCAGCTCCTCATGAATCAAGGCCGCTGTTGAGGGCGAAAGATCTTTCGCCCCTACGTGGGCCAGAACGAAATTTGTCGAACTCTCCAAGACGTCAAAGCCCAGGCTTTGCAGTTGCTCGGTCAGAATCGCGCGGTCCGCGCGGACTTTCGCAACGTTCGCCTTGAAGTAGGCCTGGTCCTCGATCGCCGCGGTGGCCAGTGCGATGGCGACGGCATCGACGTTGTACGAGTCCTTGACCTTCATCAAACCTGCGATGAGTTCGGCGTCGGCGATGGCGTATCCGAAACGCAGCCCCGCCAGAGAATAGCCCTTGCTCAGCGACCGCAGCAGGATCACGTTGTCGAACTCCCGCACCAGTTCGATGCCGTCGCGGTCGGCGAAGTCCACATACGCTTCGTCGATCAGCAGGACGCCCGTCAGTTCGTCGGCCAGCGACGCCAGTTCCTCGACGGGCACGCAGGTCCCGCTCGGGGCGTTGGGATTGCAGACGATGGTCAGCGCCGCGCCGCTCTTGACCAGGGCCGGCGGAAGATTGAATTGCTCATCGAAGGGGACTTCGATCGTTGGACAGCCCTCCAGGGCGGCCAGGACGGGATAGAGCGTGTACGTGGGCACCGGATAGGCCAGGGGCCTGCCGGCGTCGCAGAAAGCCCGGATGGCAATACTGAGCAGGTCGTCGCCGCCGTTGCAGCACATGATGTTCCCGGGGGCGACCCCGTGGACGCGCCCGGCCGCCTCGCGGAAGGTGGTGCCGACCGGGTCGGGATAGCGCCGAAGCTGCTCCGGCCCGATCCCCGCCAGCGCCTTCAGCACGGCGGGCGACGGCGGATACGGATTTTCGTTGGTGTTCAGCTTGACCACGTCCGTCGCCTTGGGCTGAAACCCCGGCGTGTAGCCCGCGACCCGTTCCACGTTGTCCCGAAAATAGCCCATCGTTCGTTCCTGCCGTCCTCATTGCCGCGCCATGTCCTTCGGCACGGCAGGGGGGAATTATACGCTCGGCCGGCACGAAAGGAAAGTCCCGATTCCCGCAGGATCAACGTGACACACATGGGTCCGTTGGGCAGTTTGGCCTTTACACGACCCCCTCTGCCCATACAATAGAGCGTTTACGCTCCATTCGAACGAACAGGATGTCAGCCAGGCGGCCGGAGGAGCCGCATGAAACGGTATCGGGAGTAAGAATGACGAAGATTGCGATTTACGACACGACCCTCCGCGACGGGATGCAGGCCGAAGGCGTCAGTTTCTCTCTGGCGGACAAGCTGGCTATCGCCAAGTGCCTCGACGGTCTGGGGGTCGATTACATCGAAGGTGGCTACGCCGCCTCCAACCCGAAAGAGATGCAGTTCTTTCATGAGGTGGCGAAACTTGGCCTGAAATGCTCGAAGGTG
The DNA here is from genome assembly GCA_001603075.1 of Phycisphaerales bacterium Planc_01. Taxonomy (GTDB): domain Bacteria; phylum Planctomycetota; class Phycisphaerae; order Sedimentisphaerales; family Anaerobacaceae; genus Anaerobaca. The sequence continues at coordinate 14,537 of LVBB01000125.1, forward strand.
ACCGCCTTCGGCAGCACGCGACGGGCCGACTGCACCGTCGAAGACGACGCCTCCCTCAATTCGATTCTGGCCTGCAAGGCCTCGGTGGCTACGATCGTTGGAAAGACCTGGGACCTCCACGTCGGATTGGTGCTGGGCTGCTCGCTCGAAGAGAACCTGAGGATCTGCGCCGAATCGATCCGTTATCTCAAGCAGAACGGGCTCGAAGCGATCTTCGACGCGGAGCACTTCTTCGACGGCTACCGAGCGAATCCTGAGTATGCGATGAAGGTGCTGGCGGCGGCGGCCGAAGCGGGGGCCGATGCACTGGTGCTCTGCGACACCAACGGGGGCTCTCTGCCACACCAGGTGCTCGAGATCACCCGGCAGGTCTGCGACGCGTTCGGCTCGGTCGTCGTGGGGATCCACACCCACAACGACTCGGACTGTGCCACCGCGAATGCCCTTGCCGCCGTCCGGGCGGGCGCCCGGCACGTCCAGGGAACGATCAACGGTCTGGGCGAGCGGTGCGGCAACGCCAATCTCTGCTCGGTCGTCCCGAATCTGGCGTTCAAGATGGGCCTGGAGCCCCTGAGTCCCGAGAAGATCAAACTGTTGACGGAGGCATCCCGCTTCGTGTTCGAGATCGCCAACCTGTCTCCGGTGATGAACCTGCCGTACGTCGGCGACAGCGCCTTTGCCCACAAGGCCGGGCTGCACGTCGACGCCCTGCGTAAGAGCAAGCAGACCTACGAGCACATCGATCCCGAAATGGTGGGCAACGAGCGGCGATTCCTGATCAGCGAGTTGAGCGGCAAGTCGAACATCCTGGCCGAGATGGAGAAGGCCAAGATCGTTCAGGACAAGACGCTGGCCCGCAAGATCCTCGCCCGTGTCCAGGACCTCGAAAACGAGGGCTACCAGTTCGAGGCCGCCAACGCCAGTTTCGACCTGCTGGTCCGCAAGGTCATGGAGACGTTCAAGCCATCATTCGAGCTGATCAAATACCACGTCGATGTGGAAAAGCGCAAGGGCGGCGAACTCGTTACCGAGGCGACGGTCAAGCTGAAGGTCGGCGACGAGATCGAGCACGTGGTCGGCGAGGGCGACGGTCCGGTCAATGCCCTGGATGCGGCGCTGCGCAAGTCGCTCGAACGGTTCTATCCCGCCCTGAAAGAGGTGCAGTTGTTCGACTACAAGGTTCGCGTGGTCAATGCCAAAGAAGGCACGGCCGCGCGGGTCCGGGTGGTGATCGAGTCGCGCGACAAGCAGTCCATCTGGGGGACGGTCGGCGTTTCGGAGAACGTGATCGAAGCGAGCTGGCTGGCGCTGGTGGACAGCGTGGAGTACAAGTTGCAGCGTCTGGCCGGGTGAGGCCGTCGGCGATTCTGAGAGAACAATCCCGTGCCGGTACGATCCGACGTCCGGCACGGGATTCCATGCATGGCGGGCATTCTATGCCGTCGCGCCGGCGACCTCCTGATCGGCGTTCTGCTGCCTGCGTCTGCGGCGGTTGACCGTTCTTCGTTCGGGATCGGCCACCTGAGATTCGTCCGCCGCCACCTGTAGGGCGTCCGCTGCCGTGGCGGCGAACCCATCGGCGCCGATCTCTTCCCACAGACCTTCGGCTCGATTGAACAATCCGCCGGAAACCACAATCCGCAGGTCCGGCCACGCATTGACGCTTCGGATTCTGTCGATCAGTCGGCGCACATCGGGGGCCTGTTTCGGTGCGGTGCCGTAGATGAACAGAATGTCCGGTGCGTATTCATTGATGAAAGCGAAGACGTCGTCATTGGTCAGGCCGCCGCCGAGGAAGCGGACTTCCCAGCCGTCGCTCTCGAACAGATCGGCAATGATCTGGGCGCCCAGTTCCTGCAACTCGTCGCGGGCGCATGCGACGGCCACCTTCTTGTGTCGGGCGGGCCGGCGGGGCAGCTTGTTCTGGAGTTGGTCGACGATGGTCCGGTTGATGCGTGTGGCCAGATGCTCCTGGACCGAGGTGATCTTGTCCGCCCGGGAAAGCCGCTCGATCTCGGCCATGACGGGCCAGATCAGGTGCAGGTACACCGAGTTGGCCGGGATGCCGCTCTGCATGGTCTCTTCCACGACACAGCGGCAGGCTCTCCGATCGCCTCGGAGCAGGGGTGCCAGGTACCGGGCGAGGATATCTTCCTTAACCATCGATCTCTCCTTTGTGGCTGTTGAAGCATCTTGTGTTAATATGGGTTGTTTGTTTCATGTGGGATAGTATCGGTAGGGCCAAAAGAAAAACTTGAGTAAAAATGGGAAGGTGTGAATAAATGGGGGTTGTGGGTTTTTGGGGAGGTCGGGGATTCATTTGGCCGAGCGGGAATGGCGATTGTCAGGAAGGCCTGAGTGTCCGATAAATGGTCGGCTCCTCGTCTGGGAGTGCAACGGCCGTGCGGGGCGACGGAAACGAGCAGGGGCAGGCTCTCGGGGCCGCGAGTGTGGGAGGGTGGGAACGCGGTTTATCGACGCCACTCAGGCTTGCGCACCATCAGCGGCGGCATCTGTTGTGGCGGACGGCGGGATTTCCCGATCCGAATGCAACTGCGACCGCTGGGATACCAGCGAAGCGTGAACAGCTTGGTCTTGAGAAGAAACCCGTCTTTTTTGAGCTTGCTGAACATATCGTCGTTTCACGCAGCCATGACAAACCGTTACACACCGTCACCCTCCTCCTTATCGGTTGGACGGCGGGGGGACTTTGGCCCAAAAAGGGAAAGAGCAGCCCGTCTTAGGCTGCTCTGCTGACGGCGGATTGGCTGGAGATAATGAGCCGTCGGCTACGGGCGGACGGGGATGCCGCGTCCGGCGAGATATGCCTTCATCTCCTGGATACTGTAGGTCCCGAAATGGGCGATGGAGGCGACGAGGACGGCATCGGCATGGCCGTCGACGACGGCCTCATAGAGATGTGCGAGCGTCCCGGCGCCGCCGGAAGCGATCACGGGAAGCGACACGGCGTCGGCAACGGCCCGGGTCATCGCGATGTCATAGCCGGTCTGCATGCCGTCGGTGTCCATACTGGTTGGGAGGATGGTCCCGGCGCCGAGTCCCTCGACCTTCCGGGCCCATTCGACGGCGTCCAGGCCGGTGCCCTTGGTGCCGCCGCTGACCATGACTTCGAAGCCGGAGGGCAGACTGGCATTCCTGGCGGTGTCGATGGCGACGGTGATCTTCTCAAGTCCAAACCTCTCGGACGCCTCCTTTATCAGGTCGGGGTTGCGCACGGCGGCCGTGTTGATCGAAATCTTCGCCACCCCGAGCGCAAGCAGTTCCTCGATCCCCTGGCAACTGCTGATCCCGCCGCCGACAGTCAGAGGCACCGAGATCCGGTCCACCGTGCGCCGAACGGCGTCAAGCAGGGTCTTTCGGTTCTCCAGCGTGGCGGTGATATCGAGAAAGACCAGTTCATCGGCGCCCGCGTCACTGTAGGCACCGGCGTTCTCGGCCGGGTCTCCGACGTCTTTCAGATCGACGAAGTTGACGCCTTTGACCAGGCGGCCGTTCTTGACGTCCAGGCAAGGGATGATCCTTCGGTAATCCATGCGTTCTCTCCGTTTGTCATGTCGATTCTTCCGGATTCGATTGGCGATCGTGTACGGTGTGCAGTATAGCAGCGATCAGAGGAAAGGTCGAGGTGTGATTGGTCCAGACGGGCGTGACATTCCGGGCGGGACGATGTTTGCGACCCGTGCGAACCCGGCGAGACCGGCGTCTGTAGATAGTGTGCCTGCCGACCGGGAAATCGGTTGACAGGGCGACGCCTTGGGTGGCCTAATGAGGCACTCAAACCGACATGATGAACCAGAGAAAGGATGCGTTTATGGCCAACGCCGAAATGCCACACGCCGGACACGACAGACACCTGTGCTACCTCAACAACCTGGGGTACCAGATCAGCAATCCAAAGGAATACAAGGAACTCGTCGCCAACGGACAGTATATGTGCAAGGTCTGCGGTCGCGTTGCGGCCCAGGAAAAGAACCTCTGCAAGCCGGTGAAATTGTAGGGAACGTGCCAGTCGGACCTGGCGGCAGGTTCCAGCGTTCTATCCGGCATGCCTCTTGGTGGGAGATACTCGGGGTCATCGCGATCGGCCTGTGGACACGGCGGTGCCACCGAGCTGGCTGCGGCTTTACGCGCCGAAAGACCCGCAAGGCTCATCCGGTCGGCGCACGTTCGGCTCGTCTTGGCAAGCCTCGGAAGAGAAGGCGTGGATATGGTGAAACTGGTTCTGGTTCGACACGGCCAAAGCACGTGGAATCTGGAGAATCGCTTCACGGGCTGGACCGACGTGGATCTGTCCGAACAGGGGATCGGCGAGGCCCACGAGGCGGCTAGGGCGCTGACGCGGGAAGGATACACCTTCGATCTGGCCTTCACATCGGTCCTGAAGCGCGCCATTCGCACCCTGTGGATTCTGCTCGACGACATGGATCTGATGTGGATTGGGGTCCATCGCTCCTGGCGTCTGAACGAGCGGCATTACGGCGCCCTGCAGGGGCTGAACAAGAAGGAGACGGCGGACAAGTACGGTCTGGATCAGGTCCAGATCTGGCGCCGCAGTTACGACACACCCCCGGGGCCGCTGCCGGAGAGCGACAGCCGACACCCCTGTCACGATCGACGCTACGCGGATGTGCCGCGCAACCTGCTGCCCGGGACGGAATCGCTCAAGACGACGCTGGAGCGGGTGTTGCCGTACTGGCACGAAGCGATCGTGCCGGAGCTGGAGAAGAGCAAACGCGTGCTGATTTGCGCCCATGGGAACAGCCTGAGGGCTCTGGTCAAGTATCTGGACGGCGTGTCCGACGAGGCGATTACGGAGTTGAACATCCCAACTGGTATTCCTCTGGTGTATGAACTGGATGACGATCTGAGAGCCATGGGGCACTACTACCTGGCAGACGAAGCGGCGGTTCAGGCGGCTACGGCGTCGGTAGCGTCTCAGTTGACCGGGGGAACCCACTGAGCATGAAGTGCAGATCGTTGCCCTCGTCGCTGGGAACCGGATAGAGGAACTGCTGTTCTCGTGACATCTCGATGGTGCTGTTGTCGAGCCAGCGATGGACCTCGGCGTGTCCGTCGGCATAGGCCAGGGAACTGCGCGCCCGGCTGTGCCAGATCGCCAGCGGATCGACCCATATCTTGTTCTTCGGGTCCAGCACCCAGGAGCCCTTGTTCCAGCCCCGCGGGTCGGCCTCCTCGACGAAGATGTACTTCGTCGCCGGCTGGAGGATCTGAGAGTACTTCTCGACGGGAACATAGGTGTTCTGCCAGAGTTCGCCGTTGGCGCCGCCGGCGATGGAATAGCTGCGAAAAGCGACTTGGCCGGGCACGAGCTTGCGGTGATCGGCAGGGCAGCGGTAAACATCCACGTCGTTGCCCGCGTAGCGAAACAGCGCGCCCCGGCGAATCCCTTCCTTCTTGCACTCGATCAGCGTGCCGACTCCGGCCGGGCCCTGGACCCAATCATGTGCCGACTGACCCACATGGCCGCCAACCAGACGGTCGTCGTTGTCGTCCTTGTAGAGCAGCCAGGCGAAGGAAAGCGTCTTGAGGTTCTGCGTGCAGACGGCTGCCTGGGCTTGATTGCGGACGCGGACCAGGGCGGGAAGGGACAAGGCCACCAGAAGGGAGATGATTCCGACGACGACCACCAACTCTATGAGCGTTAGCCCTCTCCTTTTCATCCGTAGCCTCTCTGGCACAACTGGAGCAGCGGGACACCACATCATAGACACCACACACGCCCCCAATATACCGCAGGGCCGCCGGACTGTCAAAGAGAAACCAAAAAAGACCGCCCGAGCCCCTGCGGGGGCGCAGGGGGAGTTCTGCGGCGGCCGGATGGGAGAAACTCAGTTCCGCAGCGACAATATCGGCGACGGCATGCGTCCACGGCGCTGGACGAACCTGCATGTGGAGACCCCGGGCACCTTCATGACGGGGGCCGAACCGAGCAGGCCGCCGAAATGCAGGATGTCGCCGGCCTTCCTGCCGGGAGCGGGGATGATCCGAACGCTCGTGGTCTTGTTGTTGGCCACGCCGATGGACAGCTCGTCGGCGATGATGCCCGAGATGATCTCCGGCGGGGTATCGCCCGGCACGGCGAACATGTCCAGCCCGACCGAGCAGACGCTGGTGAGGGCCTCGAGTTTCTCCAGGCTCAGCGTCCCATCCCGCACCGCGCGGATCATTCCCTCGTCTTCGCTGACCGGGATAAACGTGCCGGAAAGCCCGCCGACGTTGCCCGAGGCCATGGCGCCGCCCTTCTTGACGGCGTCGATCAGCAGGGCCAGCGCGGCCGTCGAGCCGGGTGAGCCGATCTGGCCGACGCCCATCGCCTCAATGATCTCGGCCACCGAATCGCCGGTCGAGGTGGTCGGCGCCAGCGAGATATCGACGATGCCGAACGGCACGCCCATCAGGCCGGCCATCTCGCGGCCGATCAGCTCGCCGGCCCGGGTGATCTTGAAGACGGTCCGCTTGATCACCTCGGAGAGCTGGGTCAGATCGCAATCGGGATTCTTGGCGACGATGTTGCGGACCACGCCGGGACCGGAGATGCCGATGTTCAGCGAGTAGTCGGGCTCGCCGATGCCATGGTGCGCGCCGGCCATAAACGGATTGTCCTCCGGGACGTTGGCGAAGACGGCGATCTTGGCGCAGCCGATCCCGTTCTCCGAGCGGCCGGCCAGGTCCTTGAGGATATGCCCCATCTTGGCGACAGCGTTCATATTGATGCCGGCGTGCGTCGAGGCGAGGTTCAAGAACCCACAGATGCGCTGTGTTTTTGACAGAGCCTCCGGGATGGCGTCGATCAGGTTCTCTTCGGCCGCGGTGGTGCCCTTCTGCACCATGGCGCCGAACCCACCCAGAAAGTCGATGTCGGCCTTCCGGGCCGCCGCGTCCAGCGCCCTGGCGAATCGCACCACCGTGGCCTTCGTTTTCGGCAGGGGCTCCAGCAGCAGTGAGGCGGGAGTCACCGCGATCCTGCGGTTCGTGATGGGGATGCCGTACTTCTGCACGATCAGGTCGGCGCAACGGTTGAGCAGTTGCCCTTTTTCGACGATCCGCTCGCGGACACGCTGGGTCAGCGGCGCGATGTCCCGGTCGATGCAGTCCTTCAGATTGATCCCCAGTGTGACCGTGCGGATATCGAAGTGATGATCCAGGGTCATGCGAACGGTTTCGTAGACTTCTTCGACGGAGATTCGCATTGCCTATACCCTGTGCATGGCCTTGAAGATATTTTCGTCCTGGATCGTGATCTTCAGGGCCATGTCCTTACCGACCCGGTCGAGGTGCGTCTTGATCTTGTCCATGCCGATCGCGGCCTCGGCAACATCGACGGCCATCGTCATCACGAAGGTATCTTCGAGAATCTTCTGATTGATATCGACGATATTGATATTGGCCCGGGCCATGACGGTTGCCAGCTTGGCGACGATGCCGACCTTGTCGACACCGGTGACGGTCACGATACAGATCTGCGATGCCTTCTCTTGCGCCATAGTGTTCCTCTCGATGCGCTACGAACCGTTGTCATTGAATCGCGATTGCACCGGCTCAATCTTTGCATGGTCGGTCATGTCGGGGCGCAACGGGGTGACCGTGATGAAGCCTTCGGCCAGAGCGCTCGTATCGACGGGCAGCAGCTCCTGGCGGTGTCTTCCTCCGGCCAACTGGAAAAACGTTCGGGATTCGTCGTCGCCCTGAGGGATGTAGTACTCGTGGAATCCGCTGGTGGCCTGTGGGACCACGCGAATGCCTTTGGGCTCGCCGCGCGACAGGAGCGGGACGTTTACATTGATGACGTCTCGCGGTTTCAGCGGCCCCAGTCGCTCGAGCACGTCGATGCAGTGCTCGGCGGCGCCGTCGAAATCCATCTCCGCTTCCGCCGCCAGACTCAGGGCCACCGCGGGAATGCTGAGAAACGCCCCCTCCATCGCCGCGGCAACGGTGCCGGAGTAATAGACGTTGATGCCGACGTTGGCACCGTTGTTGATGCCGGCGACGACCAGGTCGATCGGGTCTTTGTGAAGCTGTATCACTCCGAGTTTCACGCAGTCGGCTGGCGAACCATAGACGGCGAAGCCGGAGAACAGGCCATCGATGTCGGCCTTCGCGCAGGCCAGAGGCTCGAAGAACGTTACGGCGTGGCTGGCCCCGGACTGGCTGTCCGCGGGGGCCACCACCAGGACCTCGCCGAGGTGGATAAGCTGTTTGTAGATCGCCGCCAGACCCGGGGCGAAGATCCCATCGTCGTTTGTCAGCAGTATGCGCATCCGTACATGACCGAGAGAAATTCACCGAACCCATTCCGCATCGAAGCCAAACGTCGGTGCGGCCTGTTCGGGCCTGCATTGCAGCCGAGCCCGCCCAGGACGCGACGCATTGTACCGGTCGCGACCGACGCTGTCAATCTGCGCCGAGGGTGCAGGCCGACAGCGAGATGGCGGCAGGACCGGGAAACACGGACAGCATCGGCTATGAGACCACCTTGACGATGACGACGCGATGCCGGTATAAGGTCGGGCATGGATGCACATGGAGCAGCCCAACCGCTGCGCGTGATGAGCCGGGATCAGGTGCGGTCGGTGGACCGATGGGCGATCGAGGAGATCGGTCTGCCGGGAATCGCGCTGATGGAGAACGCCGGACGCAGTTGCGCCGGGTTCATCATGGACAGGCTTGGCCACAAGACCACGCGCGGCATCTGCATTTTCTGCGGGGCAGGCAACAACGGGGGCGACGGCTATGTCATCGCGCGGCACCTGCGCAATGCGGGCTATGTGGTGTGCGTCGTCCTCTGCGCCGATCGCGAGAAGGTGCGCGGCGATGCGAGGATCAACCTGGATGTGCTCGGTGCGCTGGGCGCCGACGTTCGCGAACTGGACCCTGGCGGTGCGGATGTTCGTGCCCTCGTCACGGCACTGGCGCAAGGGGCGGACATCGTCGTCGACGCGCTGTTCGGGACGGGCCTGCAGGGGCCGCTGCGAGAAGACTACCGGCGTCTGGTCGAGGCCATCAATGGATTGAAGGTGCCGGTTCTGGCGGTAGACATCCCCTCCGGGCTCGACTGCGATACGGGCCAGCCTCTCGGCGCGGCGATCCGGGCCGACTGGACGGTGACCTTCGTGGCGATGAAGAAGGGGTTCACCGTATCTGCAGAGGCCGCGCAGTACACCGGACAGGTCCACGTGGCCTCCATCGGGATCGAGCCGAAGATGCCGGCATGAAGCGACGACACTGCCGCATCGACGGTCGGACAAGCCCGACCGCCGGGGCATACTGTTTGTGCCGTCGGTGCTACGGCGGCTCTGCGATCAGAACGCGCCTGGCTTTCCGATGTAGTTCTCGTAGCCGATGAGGTAAAGGAATCGCTCGAACGTGAATACCGGGATGTAGAACGCCCCGGCCTGCTGGCGGACCTGGTTGTAGTACTCCCGCTGCTGGCGAGCCGAGTCGTACCGATCTCTCAACGTCGGATCGCTGGCGATTTCGTCGAGGCTCGGCTCCCGCGGGACCCGCGGTTCGGTGCCGAGGATGACGAAGTCCGTCTTGGCCGAAACCTCATCGGAAGTCGCGCCGCCCCATCTCTGAATCAGGTCCGCGATTCGGGCCTTGGCGTCATAGGTCGGCTGTCCCTTCCCGGTCAGGTCGAAGTCCCCTGCGATCACGAAGTGGTTCTTCTTGCCCGCATCCCAGATCAGGTTGGCGACGATGTCGTCGGTGGCGATGGGATTCCTTCTCTCGGACGACAGGACCCTGGCGGTGGAGGTCGTCTTGCTGATGGCGAAGACCTCGATCTGGGCCTTGGGCTTTCCGTCTCTCGGCACCCCGGGGGCCTTGTCATAGACAGAGAAGGTCAGGCCGCGATAGACGCGGTCGTCCGAGCCCAGATTGATGTGGACGATGCCGGCGGCCTCGTCCACCAGGACGATCTTGCCGTCGGGTTTGTAGGCCGGTGCCTCCGGGTCGGGCGATGGCTGGGTCTTGGCGACTTCCGTCAGGGCGCCGCTGAGCCGCTGCTGGGCGATCTCCAGATCGGCCTGAGCCTTGAGCAGGTCCTGGTTCAACTGTCGCGACAGCGCCCGCTCGTCCTCCAGTTGTCGCAGGATGTTGCCCGCGCGCTGCTCGGAGCTCTGCTCGAGCAACGCCCGCAGGTTGTTGTAGTCGGACTTGGTCTGCTGGACCTGAAGTTCGTATTCGCCGATTCGGGCATTGAGTTCGTCGGCCGTCTGCTGCCAGAGTCCCGTCGCGTCGTTGAATTCCTGCTGGAGCTTCTGGAACTGCTGGGTCCTGGCGTCCAGTTGTTCGGTGGTCTGCTTGAGCCTGGCGAGCAGATCGTTCGCCATGGACCGCAACGATACCCGGTTCGGATCGGCCAGGTCGGAGGTGGTGGCGTTGGGGTCGGGGGCTGCGATATTGATGTAGGGGCTGGCCTGCTCGACCAGCGATCGGAAGGCGTTGGTGACATTGCCGACGTTCACTTCGGCGCTGGTGACCTGGACCGGACGGCCCATGACCACGGCGGCGATCCGGTTGAAGTACTCCATCATGCTTCCGAGGTTGCTCTGGCCGGGGAGCTTCGTTCCGACGATGTCTCCCACCCGCCGCACTTCGTCCGCCGAAGCCATCTTGCTCAATTCGCTTTGCGCTTCCTGGGTGGTGGTGCGCAGTTCTTCGGCCTTGACGTAGTAGATGACCGCAACCGTCGTCGCGACGATGAACAGTCCGACGAAGGTGATCAGCGTATAGAGCATGGCATTGCTTTGACGTCTCTTACCTGGCGGCATAAAAAGACTCCTCGGAACACAAAAATCGCCCATAGCTACCAATTTCACCATATTATCGCCTTTGGCGACGCCGTAGTCAAGAAAAAAGAACCCCGCCGGGCAGGGCAATGTGGACGTGTGTCGAGGGAGGTTAATATCGGACCAGAAGGCTCGGTATATCGTCGATTCGGGCCGTCTTCAGGCGTGCCTGCTCCTCGGCTCGATCGCTCGATTGGCAGTGCAGACGCCGCTCGCGCAGGACCTGGACGGTCAGCATCCCGAGGCGGTTGGGGGCGACAAAGTCCTTGCTCTCGTTGTCGCCGACATAGGCCATACAATCGGGGGCGGTCTGCAGCATCCGAACCAGCCTTTCAAAGCCCAGCGGTGAGGGCTTCCAGGCGGATCGGCCCAGTTCCTCGGTGTACACGATCGCGCGGAAGCAGGCCTCAATGCCGAGGGCCTGGACCTTCAGCCGCTGGGCGGGCAGGAAGCCGTCGGTCAGCAGGGCGAGCTGGTGCGAGCGGGCGAGCGTCTCCAGTACGCGACGGCTGTCCTCCGGCAGCGTCAGGTCGGGCCGGTGGTTTCGATAGACCTCGACGAGCTGAGCGATCAGGGCCTCGTCGCCGGGGACCCCCAGCTCGTCGAGGGCCACGTTGAACGTTCTGGTTCGGTTGCCTGCGATGAAATGCTTCCACAGGCAGGCGAACACGTCGTCGGAGCAGGTCACCGGCGCGACCTTGCCGAGGAACCGCGCTACAGCCGTAAGACCGCTGCGGCAGTAGTCGATCTCATCGTAGAGAGTGTCATCCAGGTCGAATACGACGGTCGTAATCATGGCCGGCTCAGCATCATGCGAACGATCTGCTCTGGTGGCATTTCGGGGGCGGCAGCGTTCATCGCGGGATCTCCTCTGCCTGGCGAGGGCCGTCCGACGAACCTCGTGCGCGCAGGATGTCGTTCAGGCCCTCGCGGGCCTGGGTGTAGTCGGGCCTGATCTCCAGCGCCCGTCGATAGTGCGCGATCGCTTCGTCCGATTGGCCCTGGGCGGCCAGGACATTGGCGATGTTGTTGTGGGCAAGGTGATAGTCGGGATCGATCGCAAGGGCCCGGCGGTATGAAGCGACGGCTTCGTCGAGATTTCCGATCAGCTTCCATGCGACCCCCGCCAGATTGTGGATGTCCGCGCCGACGTCGCCGCGGGCGGCGATCCATTGAAGCTGAACGAGCGCTTCCTGGGGTTGACGCTGGGACAACAGCAGTGCCGCCAGATCGCGGCGTGCCCTGACATGGTCCGGATGGCATTCGATGGTTCGGCTGTAGGCGGCGATGGCCGATTCGATCTGTCCCTGCCGTCGCAGAAGGCCGGCCAGACGATAATGGGCCTCGGCGGCCTCGGGTTGGATCTGCACGGCCCAACGCAGTTGGTCGATAGCCTGATCGTGGTCGCCCAGCGCGATGAGGGCCATGGCGAGATTGTACCGGACCTCGAAACGCCCGGGTTGCAGGCGAGCCGCGTGTTGATAGTGGGTGACCGCCTGGCTCGGATCGCCGCGGAGCATCAACAGGTCGGCCAGGCGTCGATGTCCCTCCTCGCTGTTGGGGTCGAGTTCCGTTGCGGCGCGACATTCCTCGATCGCCGGGTCGATCTTGTCGGCCAGCCGATAGCACGTGGCCCGCAGCAAATGACGCTGCGCCGGCTGCGGCTCGTAGGGAACCAGGCGGATATGAGCACCGACCAACAGGACGGCCAGAAGGCCCACCTGCAGGGCCGCCGCGCGATATTGCCCGGCGACGAGCGCGCGGCCCAGTTCGTGCATCCCATAGGCGCCGAACAAGAGGAGGAACGGGATGATGGGGACGCGGAACCGTCCGGCGATGAAGAACGGCAGATACGACGCGAATGTGGCCAGGACGAACAGCACGATCAGGGCGGACGCCTCGATCGCGCCTCTGGCCGGCGGCGTCACGGCCTGGTCTTCCGGGTCGGGTGTGCGTTTTGCGGCGCCGGCGATCAGCCAGATCAGGCCGAAGACCGCCAACGCCAGGGCGATCGGAAACCCCGGCAGGTACCGCAGGGTGGGTGAACTGGCCTTCTCGCTGCTGAGCACCTTGTTGTTGGGCACCTCCACCGGTCCCCAGAACAGAGCCGCCTTGATGGCCATCAGTCTGAGGACTTGCCGGGGATGGGCGCGCATATAAGCGACGGCCCTGTCAACGAACCAGGCGGCGACCTCCGAGTCCTTCATCTTCCGGCCCACCACGCGTTCGACGCTCTCGATGACGCAAGGATAGTATTCGTTATCGATTCTGAGGCCATGCAGATTCGGAATGCCGGAGTAGGTCCCCGTGGATGTCTCGTTGTTGCCGACGTAGAGATTGACGCCGGCGTTGGTGGTGATCAGAACGAGGTCGCCGGAGACGATGTAGTTGCGGATCGTCGCCGGCGCGATGGTCAGCATGGCCCCGAGGCAGAAACCGCCGGCCATTCGCAGGAACGGTCGGATGCCGTCGCGGCGACGCGACAGCCAGAAGGCCCAGGCAATGACCACCGGCCCGAACAGCAGGACGTTGGCCCGCGTCAGGGCGTAGAGGCCAAAGACCACACCGGCGACGCCTGCCCACGCCAATGTGGGACGGTCCGTCCATCGGATCAGCAGATACAGCAGCAGCAGGCCCTGCGTGACCAGCAGGGTCGGAGAAAGCAGTTCCCCTTCGAAGAAGATGAAGACCCAGTAGACCGACATGAACAGGGCGAAGAGCAGCCCGACACCCCGCGTGAATACCCGGCGGCCCAGGAGGTAGGCGAGCAGGCAGTTGACCAGGCCCAGAGCCGTCTGGACCACACGCACCGCCAGATAACTGCCGTCGGTGAGCCGATAGATCGCGGCCAGGAAGAACGGATACACAGGCGGATGAAAATAGGGTTTGGTGCGAATCTCCGGATCGGGAAGGTCGCTGAGGTTCTTGGGGACCGTCCAATCGCCGGTCACCATGGCCCTTGCCCAGTAGTCGTAGTAGCCCGCGTCCACCTGCGGCAGCGAAAAGTCGGGGGAATGAACGTGCTCGCGCAAATAGGAGATGCGCAGGACCAGTCCGACAAGCAGAATGCCGGCCAGGGCCACCGTCGTGCCCGTCTTACGGCGGTCTCTGGCAGACTCCCTCATTGCCGTTCGGCGCACGGTGTCTGTCGCCATAGGTACACTCTGCCGGTCGCGTTTCTTCTCATCCACATAACATCCTTGTGTCCGATCCTATCATATTGGGCGGGACGACGGCAAGGGTTTCGCCTCCGCCGGATGTGACCGGATCGACCGACTCGCGGGGGTCACTGCTTTTGTCCTACATGGCGGGGGCGATCCCGGTGTATACTGGTCTTCTATGCGGAGTCAAGGTGATGTGGATTGTCGAGTTTCGTGGTTGTCACCGACGTGTCGGGGAACGGTATGAAAGACTATTTTCTGTTGATGCGGCCGGTTCATTGGATCAAGAATGTCTTCGTCTTTGCGGCGTTGATCTTCGCCCGGCAGTTGCAGCAGCCTCTGGGCGAGGCGATGACGACGCTGGGCCAGGCGGTGTGGGCATTCGTCTGTTTCTCGCTGGCGGCCTCGGCCATCTACATCGTCAACGATCTTCTGGATCGCCAGGCCGACAGCATCCATCCCGAACGGCGCCATCGACCGCTGGCGGCCGGTCGCGTGAAGGTGGGGAAGGCCATGACCATCGCCGGTGTCTCGGCGGCGGTGGCCCTGATTGCCGGCGGGCTGCTGTCTGCGGCGCTGGCGTTCATTCTGGCCGCCTATATGGTGCAGATGGTGCTCTACTCGCTGGCGCTGAAGCGCGTGATGATTCTGGACTGCATCATCATTGCGTCCGGCTTCGTGCTCCGGGCGGTGGCCGGGGCGGTGGCGATCGAGGTGTCGATCTCTCCTTGGCTGGTGATCTGCACCTTTGCGCTGTGTCTGTTCCTGGCGTTCAGCAAGCGTCGCGGGGAGATCGCCCAGCTCCAGGCCAACAGCGAGGCCTTCCGCAAGACCCTGGGCGAGTACACCCCCGAGTTGCTGGCACACATGCTCGATGTGACCAGCGTGCTGGCGGTGGCCTGCTTCCTGCTGTATGCGATGGACTACCGTACGAAGGAACTGTTCGGTACGAACAACCTCGTTTACACCACCCCGCTGGTGCTGTATTGTATCTTCCGGTTCAGCGCTTTGACACAGAAGGGGGTGTACTCCGATCCGGTGCGTTTGATCCTGCACGATCGCCCCTTTCAGGTTGGAATGCTCCTCTGGGGGCTGTTGTGTGTGGCGATCGTGTACGGGATTGGGATCGGTCAGCGACTGGAGACGCTCGGCTTGGGATAGGCGGACTTCCCGCAGGTCGATGGGGCGTGCTGGGTTTGTAGGTGACGGACGATGGCAAGAGAACGACTGCAAAAGGTGATCGCGTCGGCTGGTGTGGCGTCTCGCAGAGAGTGCGAGGAACTGATCCTGACCGGGGTGGTGCGGGTCAACGGACGCGTGGTCGATTCCCTGCCGGCCTTTGTCGATCCCCAGACAGACGCGATTTCCGTCGACGGCAAGCGTCTCAAGCCGCCCCTACGCGTGTATTTCGCGCTCAACAAGCCCAAGGGGGTGATCTGCACGAATCGCGATCCCCAGGGACGCAAGGTCGCCGTCGATCTGGTCCAATGTTCCCAACGGATCTTCTGCATCGGCCGCCTGGATGCCGACACCACCGGGCTGATTGTCCTGACCAATGACGCCGAACTGGCCAACCATTTGACCCATCCACGCTACAAGGTGCCCAAGACCTACATCGCAACGGTGAAAGGCCGGCTGGATGCCGAGGCGGTGCAGCGGCTCAAGAGGGGCATTTGGCTGGCGGAGGGCAAGACGGGAAAGGCCGCGATCAAGGTGCTCAAGGCCGGCCACCAGGAGTCGTCAGTCGAGATCACCATCAGCCAGGGGCTCAATCGACAAGTCCGACGGATGCTGGCCAACGTTGGTGTCCCGGTCAAGAGCCTCAAGCGGACGAGCATTGGCAAGCTCAAATTGCGGGACCTCGCCGTGGGCCGGTATCGACCGCTGACGAAGGCGGAGGTGGCCGCGTTGCAGGCGGCGCCCCCGGCCGCCGCGCAGACCAAAGGCGGCCGGGTCCGGGCGAAATCACCCCGTTCGAACGGCCGCCGAAGGGACGAACGAAAGGGCGACGCCTCCTGAAGAGGCCTCGCTCCGATCAGAACAGCAGGTCCAGGACCGTCTTCGTGGTCTCGTCGTCCTCCTGGTTCTGTTTGATGTAGTCCAGAAGTGTCTTCGTCGTGCTGTCGGTCTCGTCCGATGCGCGACCCTGCATCGGGGGCATTCCGGGCGGCGGGCCCATGGCTTTGCGGATCTGTTCGGCGCCCTCGATGAGTTCCTGAGCGTTGAGTTCCCCGTCGCCGTCGGCGTCGACTTGTTTGAAGGCCTCTTCGGAGATGCATAACTCGGCCGCATCGAGCGTGCCGTTGCCGTTCTTGTCCTTGTGTTCAATCAGACGCAGCGCCATCTCCTCCTCGCTCGGTTTCGATGCGCCCTCAGGCATCTGGCCCAAGGCGTGAAGACTGTATCCTGAGTTCGCAAGAACGCTGGCGATGTCCATCTGGTGCCTCCTTATTGACAAGACCATGAGTCGAACGCCGGACACTGAGCCGGGTCGCTCGCTTTTCCCGAACGACGGATATTGCATTCAAGATACTGGTATCCGCCCGCAAATCCTGTGCCACAAAGCGACGCAGTGGTTGGGTCGGCCGATGGCTTTGCGGCTGGGACGAAGTGGAACGCGGCAAGAGCCGCTCTGCCGGCCTGAAGAGCCCATTGCAGCCCCGGGAGCGGAAACCTGCCCATTATGGCGTCCGCTCTGAAACGAAGCTGAAGATGCCGGTTCGTCCGGACGGACTCGGAAGAAACGTCTGGTTGCGGAAGAAATTCCCGCATGACAGATGGGATATTCGTTGTCTGCGGTCCTATAAGACGATGGGCCGCATCTTCCCTGCGGCGTCTGAGGACGGGATTCGGTGTGGCCAAAGGTGCGTTTGGGCACGGGTGCCTGGGCCGCGGCGAAGGTTATATTCGGTCCATTGGCAGGGCTATCTTCGTGGCGAGTTAAAATGGGCAATCTTTCCTCGGGGTTCTGAAGTTGTTGTCCCGAGCGGCCGTTATTGGTATAATACAGGTTTGGCTTTGTCTGGAACAGAGAATCGTTTTATCTGTCCGTTCGGCGAAGGAGTGGCAGTTTTGGGTCTGATCCACAAACAAGTCCTCGCAGATTCAAGTGTCATCACGCTGGATCGAAGCCCCGTTCAGGAGCATTTTATCACGGTGACTCCGCAAAAGGGCGAGACACCCGATTCGCTGTTCCGCAGGGCCGGCGAGGTGGTGCACGCCTTGGGCGGCCAGGTGATCAGCGCCGAGGTGCTGGGCATGTCCGCCCAGGACCGACGGTGGCTGCCCGATCTGGCGCGGGCCATCGACGGGACGGGCCTGCCGACCGGCTGGGTGGAGAACACCCGCGCCGAGAACCTCTGCGGGCTCTACATCTGGATCGCCTCCGGGATGACCGTCACGCGGGTGCAGTCGAGGGGGCGGGTCGTCGGCAGCCTCTTCGAGGACGCCGCCGCACGATATTGCCGCCTGACCGGTCTGCTGCCGGCCGACACCTCGCGCGACAGGGCCGAGCAGGCCGACGGCATTCTCCGCTGGATGGACGAGGTCCTTACGGGGCAGGGGCTGGCCTTCTCGGATGTGTTCCGCACGTGGTTCTACAACCACGATATTCTCGACTGGTACAGCGACTTCAACCGCGTTCGCACGCGGTTCTTTGAGGAGAAGAAGGTCTTCGACGGGCTGGTCCCGGCCAGCACGGGGATCGGCGGGGGCAATGCCGCCGACGCCGCCCTCGAAGCGGGGCTGCTGGCCCTGAGCCCGAAGGCCCGCGGCGTGGAAGTCTACACCGTGCCCTCACCTTTGCAGTCGTCGGCGCGGGATTACGGCAGTTCGTTCAGCCGGGCCGTCGAGGTCGCGATGCCCGACCACCGACGCCTCTATGTGTCCGGAACCGCCAGCATCGACAAGGAAGGCCGCACCGTCTTCCTCGACGACACCAGGGCCCAGGTCAGGCTGACGATGGAGGTGGTGCAGGCCATTCTCCAGTCAAGGGGTATGGATTGGGCCGACGTGACTCGCTCACTGGCCTATTTCAAACGGGCCGAAGATGCCCCGCTCCTGGGGACCTACTGCCGCGACAACGCCCTCGCCCCATTTCCCGTCATCGTCGCCGAAAACGATGTCTGCCGAGACGACCTGCTCTTCGAGATCGAGGTCGACGCTGTGCAGGCCAAGTGAGCAGGTTTCGGACTGGTCGGCCTCCAGGTGATGCCGCCGACGGCGAACGCAGAATTTCTGCCTTCCGCCGTAGGTAAGTCTTGCAATACCTCCTCGATTCGGTAAAATACCGGTTTCTCCGTCCGTCGATGGGCGGGCACGACGAATGCGATCAATTGCAGCAAATGTTGATGCAGGAGCAGGTTATATGTCGAGAGTATGCTGTTTTACGGGCAAGCGAACGATCTCGGGAAAGAGCATTTCCCGTCGCGGTAAGGCCAAACGGCTGGGCGGTGTCGGTAAGAAGGTCACCGGCATCACCAAGCGCAAGTTCAAGCCGAATATCCAAAAGGTCCGTGCCGTCGTCGATGGCAAGGTCTGTCGCATCCGGGTCTCCGCCAAGGCCATTCGCATGGGGCTGATCGTCAAACCCGTCAAGCGCGACTACCAGCCTGCGGAGAAAGCGGCCAGCTAAACACGACCTTCCTTTGCAGTCGAGAAGCCGAAGCGAGGCAAGGTCTGCCTCGCTTTTTTTCTTTGGATGGAATTGGCGATGTCGCAGAGAATCGACGCCGAACAGGTCCGCAAGGTGGCCAAGCTGGCCCGTCTTCAACTGACTGACAGCGAAATCGATGAGTTCACCGGCCAGTTGGGGGCGATCCTCGGGTACGTCGAGAAGATGAACGAGCTGGATACGGACGGCGTCGAGCCGCTGGCCCACTGCCTGCCGATCGGTAACGTTTTCCGCGAGGATGAAATCAAGCCTTCGCTGGGCACGGACCGGATTCTGGCCAACGCGCCCGAGCGGGATGGATCGTTCTTCAAGGTGCCGAAGATTCTCGATGACAATTCGGCGGCGTAAGGCGCCGCTTTGCGAATGCCGGCAATGGCAAGGTCGCTGTGTTGGGAGGTACGGAGCATGAGAGACGTCAGGCGGATAGGACTGTTGCTTGCGGTGTTGTGGATCGCTGGGATTTGGGGAGACGATGCCGTTATGGGGGCCGGTCAGACCGAACAGAAGCTCACGAAACACATTTCCAAGGCGTTGGAGTGCAACTACCTGCTCTCCTTGCCCGGCGGCTATGGCGAGAAGGAGCAGAACTGGCCGCTTCTGGTGTTCCTGCACGGCGCCGGCGAGCGAGGCGACAACCTGGAACTGGTCAAGAAGCACGGTCCGCCCAAGCGGATCGAGCAGGGCAAAGACTATCCGTTCATCGTCGTCTCGCCCCAGTGTCCTGCCGGACAGTGGTGGACGGAGAAGACCGATACGCTCATGGCGCTGCTGGATGAGATCGAATCGAAGTATGCCGTAGACCCCGAGCGGGTGTATCTGACAGGGCTTAGCATGGGGGGCTTCGGCACGTGGACGCTGGCCTGCCGACACCCCGAACGGTTCGCTGCGATCGCGCCGATCTGCGGCGGGGGCGAGTGGTATCTGGCCGACCGGCTCACGAATGTCCCGGTCTGGGCTTTTCACGGCGCCAAGGATTCGGTGGTGCCCCTGGATCTATCGGAGAAGATGGTTCAGTCGGTTCAGCGGGCCGGCGGCACCGCCAGGCTGACCGTGTATCCGGAGGCAAACCATGATTCCTGGACCGCTACCTATGACAACCGCGAACTCTATGAGTGGCTGCTGAGCCATCGGGCGAACCGCTCGAAGCCAACGCCGGCCTCCGGGCAGCGGCCGATGCAGTTGAACAAGCAGGTTGCCGTTGAGATCGACTACCTGCTGCATCTGCCCGAAGGATATGGCGAGACCTCGAAGAAGTGGCCTTTGATGCTGTTCCTCCACGGCGCCGGCGAGCGCGGCAGCGACCTCGACAAGGTCAAGGTTCACGGCCCGCCCAAGCTGGTCTCACGGGGTAAATCGCTGCCGTTCATCGTGGCCAGCCCGCAATGCCCCAGCGCCCGGTCGTGGTCCGATCCCGCCCAAGTGCAGGTGCTGATTGCATTGCTCGACGACCTCGTGGAGAAGTACCAGGTCGATGAGTCGAGAGTGTATCTAACAGGTCTGAGCATGGGCGGCTATGGAACGTGGGCCCTGGCATCGAGCCGGCCCGAGCGATTCGCCGCCATCGTGCCGATCTGCGGCGGGGGCCAACCCCGCATGGCCCGGCAACTGCGGGATGTGCCCATCTGGGTCTTCCACGGCGCCAAGGATAACGTGGTCCCGTTGGCCCAGTCCGAACAAATGGTCGAGGCCGTCAAGGCGGCCGGCGGAGACGTGCAATTCACCGTCTATCCGGAAGCCCAGCACGATTCCTGGACGGCGACCTACGACAATCCGAAGCTCTACGAATGGCTCCTGAGCCATCGCAAAGGCCCCGAGCGGAAGTAGTCCGGCTATGACGTTGCCAGACCTGACAGCTATCGAGCTTCGAGAGGCCATCGCCACCCGGCGGATCAGCAGTGCCGAGGCCGTCGCCGAGACGTTCGCACAGATCGACCGGCTCGAACCGACGGTTGGCGCCTTCCTGAGCCTGTTCCGCGATGAAGCGGCGGCCCGCGCCGGAGACGTGGATCGCCGAATCGCCGCCGGCGAGCCGGTGGGCGCGCTGGCGGGCGTTCCCGTGGCGGTCAAGGACGTGCTGTGCACCACGTTTGGTGCGACCACATGCGGTTCGCGTATGCTGGAGCGTTTCCATTCACCCTACGACGCCACCGCAATCCGCAGGCTGCTCAACGCCGATGCCGTGATCGTCGGCAAGACGAACATGGACGAGTTTGCGATGGGCTCCAGCACGGAGAACTCCGCCCTTGGCAGGACGGTCAATCCGTGGGCCCCGGACCGCGTCCCCGGCGGCAGCAGCGGGGGCTCGGCGGCGGCGGTGGCGGCCCGGCTGTGCCCGGTGGCGCTCGGCTCCGACACGGGCGGGTCCATTCGCCAGCCGGCCAGCTTCTGCGGCGTCGTGGGCCTCAAGCCCACGTACGGGCGCGTCTCGCGTTACGGTCTCATCGCCTACGGTTCCAGTCTGGATCAGATCGGCCCGTTCGGGCGGACGGTGGCGGACGTGGCGCTTCTGTTGAGTGTGATCGCCGGGCACGACCCGGCCGACAGTACCAGTGTTGATGAGAACGTCGCACCAATTGCCGACTACCTTGACGGCCTTGACGAGCCTGTCGAAGGCCTGCGAATCGGCGTCGCGCCCGCCTTCAACGCGGGCGCCGAGCCATCAGTCCGCGCGGCTCTCGAGGCGGCTCTCGACGTCTATCGCAGCGCAGGGGCGCAGATTGTCGAGATCGATATGCCGCACCTCGACTACGCCATCGCGGCCTATTACGTGATTGCCACGGCCGAGGCGTCCAGCAATCTGTCCCGCTACGACGGGGTCCACTACGGCTACCGCACGCCCGACCCCGCCGACTATGTCGAGGTCTATACCAAGTCGCGCGAGGAGGCCTTCGGGCAGGAAGTCAAACGCCGCATCATGCTCGGGACCTATGCCCTCTCGAGCGGCTACTACGATGCCTACTACCTCAAGGCCCTGAAAGTCCGTAACCTCATTCGCGGCGACTTCGTCAGAGCGTTCGAGAAATGCGACGCGATCGTTATGCCCGTGGCCCCAACAACCGCGTTCAAGATCGGCGAGAAGGTGGACGATCCGCTGAAAATGTACCTGGGTGACATTTACACGATCTCGGCCAATCTGGCGGGCATCCCCGGTATCAGCGTGCCGTGCGGCCTCGACGAGAACAGCCTGCCCATCGGCCTGCAAGTGCTCACGCCCGCCTTCAGCGAAGCGAAGTTGCTGCGGATCGCCCGCATGTACGAGGCGGCCACCGACTGGCATACGAAGAAACCGGCGATGGTCCAATGAGTGGAGCCATGAGTGACATATCGTACGAGGTGATCGTCGGCCTGGAGATTCACGTCCAGCTCTGCACGAAGACCAAGATGTTCTGCTCCTGCGAGCTGAGCTTTGGCCAAGAGGCCAACGCCCGCGTCTGCCCGGTCTGTCTGGGGATGCCCGGCTCGCTGCCGGTCATGAACGGTCAGGCGGTCGAATACGCGATGCTGGCGGCGATGGCGCTGAACTGCACCGTCGCACCGTTCACCAAGTGGGACCGCAAGAGCTACTACTATCCCGACCTGCCGAAGAACTACCAGATCAGCCAGTACGATTTGCCGATCGGCAGCCATGGATACATCGAGATTCTGTTGGACGATGGGCAGACCAAGCGAATCCGCATCCTGCGGGCCCATCTGGAAGAGGATGCGGGCAAGAACCTCCACACTGCCGGCAACTTCTCACAGGTCGATCTGAACCGGGCGGGAACGCCGCTACTGGAAATCGTCACCGAGCCCGACATGAACAGCCCCTCACAGGTCCGCGCCCTGGCGGTGGAGTTGCAGCGGATCATGCGCTACCTGGGCGTCTCCGAAGGCGACATGCAGAAGGGGCACATGCGCTTCGAGCCCAACATCAATCTCGCCATCACGCGGCCGGACGGGCAGTTCCGAACGCCCATCGTCGAGGTCAAGAACCTCAATAGCTTCCGCGCGCTCGAACGCAGCGTCGCGTACGAGGTGCAGCGACAGCTCGACGATTTTCTGGAGACGGGCGTGACCCTGCAAATGGGCAACAAGTCCACGCGGGGCTGGAACGACCAGGACGAAGTCACCGTGCTCCAGCGCGAGAAGGAAGAGGCCCACGACTATCGGTATTTCCCCGATCCCGACCTTGTCCCCGTGACGACCACGCCCCCGTGGCTCGACGAGATTCGATCGCGCCTGTGCGAACTGCCGCTGGCCAGGCAAACGCGGTACGTGACGCAGTACGGACTCAGTGACTACGACGCCGGCGTCCTGACGGCCGAGCGGCCCACCGCCGATTTCTTCGAGCGGGCGCTGGCGGCCGGAGGCGAGCCCAAACGAGTCTGCAATCTGTTGACCCAGGTTGGCCTGAAGCTGGCCAAGGACCGAGGAGGTGATCTGTCGTCGCTGGACCTTGAGCCCGTTGCGGTGGCCGATCTGGCGAAGATGGTGGACGCCGGAACGGTCAGCGCCACCGCCGCCAACACGATCCTCGAATCCATGGTCGCCACCGGCAAGGCGCCTGCCGCACTGGCTCAGGAACTGAACCTGATCCAGACGAGCGACGCCGGCGAGCTGGAGGGCATCGTCGATCAGGTATTGGCCGAGAACGTTCAGGCGGTCCAGGACGTAGTAACGGAAAGTAAGAAGAGCAAGAAGGCCCGGGGCTTTCTGCTCGGCCAGGTGATCCAGAAGACGAAAGGGCAGGCGAATCCGAAGGTGGTTTCGGAGATTCTCGAACGCAAGCTCAAATGACCCAACGGAGGGACGTTCATGAAGCTGGCAAATAGCAACGATATTCCCACGAAACCCGTCGAGGTTGAGGGCGCCAAGGGCGTCCAGATGCGGCTGCTGATCGGCAAGCCCGACGGCGCGCCAACCTTCGCCATGCGGATGTTCGAGGTCCAGCCCGGCGGCCAAACCCCGCTGCACACGCACCCGCACGAGCACGAGGTCTTTGTTGTTGCCGGTCACGGTGTGGTGGTCTGCAACGGCAAGACCTCACCCATCGGCACCGAAGACGCCATTCTCATGCCCGGCGGGGCCGAACACTGCTTCAAGAACACCAGCGACGTCCCTCTGCGTTTCCTCTGCCTGGTCCCGATCGCCGCCTCGTGACAGTCTGCCACGCCTATGAGCGATCCTTCCTGCTGCCGATCTTGCTTTCGGTGCCGGCCAGCAGTCGTTCGATGTTCTTGCGGTGCAGGACGATGACCAGCAGGGGAATGGCGATCGACGCGATCAGCAGAGGCCACAGATTGGCCAGGTCCCAGTCGTGTTTGGCCGCAATGGCGACGGCGAGCGTCACGGGGAAGGTGACCGAGGCGCAGATGGAAGCCAGCGAGACGTATCGCCAGATCGCAGCGCATAGAAGCCAGACCCCCAAGGCGACCACAGCGGCGACGGTGAAGTAGGGCCACAGCCCCAGGCCCACGCCAAAGCTGGTGGAAACGCCCTTGCCCCCTTTGAACTTCAGGTAGACCGGGAAGACATGCCCCAGGATGGCGGCCACGCCCACCGCCAGCCACAAAGCCAGGAACCCCGGACCGACCGCTGTGTCGGTTTCGAGCAGGCGTCCGGCGACGATCCTCGCCGCTGCCACCGGGACGAGGCCCTTGAGTACATCCAGGGCAAAACACGCATAACCCCACTTGCGCCCGCACGCTCGCGCCAGGTTCGTCGCACCGATGTTGCCTGAACCGATCGTCCGCAGGTCCTTGCCGTGCAGTCGGGCGATGATCTGAGCGAACGGAATCGCGCCGACCAGATAGGCGGCGACAATGGCTGGAAGGAATACGCCGAGCATATTGGTGTGTGTCTGAGACTATCCAGGTTCTCTCAAGGGCGGCGATGCAACAATGCAGATGCCGCTTTGCGCGCGATTCTACTCGCTGTCCCTGTCGTCCGCAAGGACCGGTTCTGAGGCGTAGTCCAGGCCAGACGCACAGGGCACTTCAAATGGCAGCAGGGCGGTTGAGGTGTTATCGGATATTGTGAATTGAATCTCAAAAACCCCGCCGCCGGTCGGCGATGCCGAGATTGTTGGAGTCGGGAGACTGTCGCTGGCCGATGCTCGGATGGGGCCCCGGCGTCTTCAAGGCCGGCGAGAATTGCCTTGCGTGACAGACGCCGAATATGGTACAAAATGGGTTGAGCCGGTTGCGAGCGGTCTGGGCACGCGCGACAGGTCGGGTGTGGTGATTTCAGATTCTGTGGTGATGCGGGCCGTCTACTCGAAGGGCGGTCGCGCTGTACGGTCAGGATCGGAGGCCCTGATGGTGTGTACCAGTTTGCACACGCGGTCAGGGGGGGCCGGGTGTTCCTTCTCAGGCAGCGATTGCGCCTGCCTCACGGTATGGCATCATACCTCATTTGATCGATTCGATAGGAGACAACGTTCCAAGACAAGAGACGGCGGTCGCGGTCTACGCGCGGCCGGGCGGGACGATTCGATATGGTGGAGGGAAGCGACCCGGCGCGTAGCCGGAGCGAAGCTGTTACGACCCTGTTTGAAGGAGGATTGTCATGAGTAGAAGATGTGTGTGGTTCATGGTGCTACTTGGAATTGTTGTCGGTGTCATGGGCGCAGCCCAGGGGCAGACTGTCTACATCAACTTCCAGTCCAACAGTGAAGGCGACCGGGTGGTTCCCGATGGGTATCTACCTGACTACGGTGAGGTCTTCGGCGATCGAGGCAATGGCTGGAGCTACGGCTGGAATCGGAATATCACCGCCGACGCCCGCGACCGCAACAACGCCAATTCACATGATCAGCGGTATGACACGCTGAACCACCTGCAGAAGGCCTCGCCACCGGCGATCTGGGAGATCGAGATCGAAAACGGCGTGTATAACATCTTCATGATATGTGGCGACCCTGCCAACAGCGATCAGACCAATACGATGCTCGTCGAGGGAGTCCTTATCGTCGATCCAAATGGGCAGACCGGCAACTTCGATAAGTATGAAGTCACGGTAGAGGTGACTGACGGTCGCTTGACCATCACGGCCGATGCCGCGGCCGGCGCCAGCAATGCCAAAATCTCGTTCGTCCACATCGTCCTGGCCATCCCGCCGGAGGCGGCCCGCTCGCCCAGCCCCGCCAAGGAGGCGACCGACGTGCCTCGCGACGTCGTTGTGAGATGGGAGCCGGGTGAGGGCGTCTCGGCGCACGATGTCTACTTCGGAACCAGTCTCGACGCCGTCGGCAACGCCAGCCGGGCCAATCCGATGGGTGTGCTGGTCAGTCAGGCCCAGTCGGCCGCGACGTACGATCCGGCCGGGCTGCTCGATTTCGAGACGACCTACTACTGGCGGATCGACGAGGTCCTCACCGCTGGCGGGATCTTCCAGGGCGATGTCTGGAGTTTCACGACGGAACCCTTCGCCTATGCGGTCCAGAATGTGATCGTAACCGCATCGAGTTCTGCAGCCGATGCGGTGCCCGAGAACACGATCAACGGCTCCGGACTCGATGAGAACGACGGCCACTCGACCGAAAGCCAGGACATGTGGCTGACCACCGCCGATGCGGAGAGGCCTGTCTGGATTCAGTATGAGTTCGATCGTGTCTACAAGCTCCACGAGCTTCTGGTCTGGAACTACAACGTGCAGTTCGAGCCGGTGCTTGGTTTTGGGGCCAAGGATGTCACGGTGGAATATTCCGCCGACGGCGCCGAGTGGACCGTTCTGGGTGACGTTGAATTCGCCAAAGCGACGGCCGTGCCCGGCTACGCTGCCAACACGACTGTCGATATGGCCGGCGTCCCCGCCAAGTATGTCCGTCTCACCATAGGCGATAATTGGGGCGCACTGACGCAGATCGGTCTTAGTGAAGTCCGCTTCATGTACATTCCCGCTCACCCCAGAGAGCCTCAGCCCGCCTCGGGTGCGACTGAGGCAAGTGTTGGTTCCGTTCTGACGTGGCGCGCCGGGCGAGATGTCGTCTCTCACGAGGTATACTTCGGTACGGATCAGGACGACCTGGCCGTGGCCGGCGGTCCTGCGCAGGCCGCCTTCACGCCGGCCGAGCTTATGTTCGGCACCACGTATTACTGGCGAGTGGATGAGGTCGGCGAGGATGCCGTCTGGGCCGGCGATCTGTGGAGCTTCGCCACGCAGGAGTTTGCGTTGATCGACGGCTTCGAGACCTACACCGACAATATCGAGGCCGGCGAGGCGATCTTCGACACGTGGCTGGACGGCTGGGTCAACAACACCGGCTCGACGGTCGGCTATATCACGACGCCGTTTGCCGAGAAGACGATCGTTCGCAGCGGCAGCCAGTCGATGCCCCTGCAGTACGACAACAGCAGTTCTCCGTTCTACTCCGAGACCGAGCGGCAGTTCACCAACGCAAACTGGTCGGGCAACGGCGCCGATACGCTGCGTCTGTTCGTCGCCGGGCAGGCGCCGGCTT
>LVBB01000126.1 GCA_001603075.1 Phycisphaerales bacterium Planc_01
CGCCCCCGCCTCCGGAGACGGGAACCACCATCGTCTTCACCGGGCGGGCGACGCGGACCGCTTCCGGTTGCCCGCGCTTCGCGGGGACCGCTCCCCAGATGAAGTACCCCGCGCCGACCAGCGCAGCCACCGCGACCGCCGCGAGGGTCCGTGTTTTCGTGAGTCTGCTCGTCATTGCATAGACCACCCTTCACACTCGGAATAAGGGCACAAAAACCCTTCGTCAGTTATTATACGGTACCGGAGAGCGGCAACGCCATAGCGAGGCGCGAAGAGAATCGAGCAGGAGGCGCCTTCCCGCCTCGCCTGCAAAATTCCTTTGCGTAGAGCGAAGATGAACACGGGAATGTCATTTCCCGGCTTTCCCACAATGCATCGCCTCGGAAAAGGAGTAGTTTCCCAGCAGGATGACCATGTGTTTGTGGGGTATTCCTTTATTCCGCCGCGAACAGCTCCGCGAATTCCGCGAGAGAGCGCCTGGTGTGTCCGTCTCTCCCCGTGACCGCTTCGGCGCATACCATCGAGTTGAGCACGGCCTCTTCGGTCGCTTCCACCGTGGCGCGGAAGAGGAGGTTGATCTTGTTCTCGTTGAACATGCCGATCCGCCGCACGGGGGATGTTTCGTCGTGGAAGACGCGGTTGGCCGTCGTGAAGGCAAGGGCGATCTCGCCGCTCCCGTTGCCGATGAACGCCCCGGTGCGCGTGATGCCGACCGAGGCGCGCCGGGCGACTCTTTTCAGTTGGCGTTCCGTGAGAGGGGCGTCGGTCGCGAGCACCGCGATGATCGACCCCTGCTCGTTCTCGGGAGGGGCGATCCCGAAGATGGCGCCGCCGAGCTTTCGTCCGTCCACGGTCAGATCCTCCATCTGGCCGAAGTTGGAGAGCACGAGCGCGCCCAGCGTGAAGGATGCGCCGCCGTACTCGACGATGCGCGACGCCGAGCCGATTCCCCCTTTGAGCTGGTAGCACGACATTCCTCGTCCCGCGCCGACCGCGCCCTCCTCGAAATCGGGGTCCGCCGAGGCGATCGCCCGCAATACGTGCTCCTCGCGGACCGAAAGCGCGCGGATGTCGTTCAGGAAGCCGTCGTTGCACTCGAAGACCGCCGGGTTCACCGTCCCGGTCTCTCTGCCGATGTCGGGGTTCGCGCCGAGCATAGAGCGGACGAGCGCCTCGGAAGTCGCGCCCACGCCGAAGGTGTTGGTCAGCAGGATCGGCGTTTCGAGCGTGCCCATCTCCTCGATCTGGACGATGCCGCACGACTTGCCGAAGCCGTTGATCACGTGGCACGCCGCCATGACTTTTTCCCGGAAGAGGTTTCCCGTCGCCGGAATGACGGCGGTCACCCCGGTCTGTACCGCGCCGTCGGCGAGCGTGCAGTGTCCGACGGATACTTCGGGGACGTCGGCGATCGTGTTCCGGGGTCCTTTGGGCATGCGGCCGATGCGGATGCCGTACTCTTCGATGCGTCGCGAAGGTTTCATTCTTCGTTCTCTCCTTTTTCCGTTGCCCGGGATTCCAGGGATGCGCAGCGGCATCGTTCATGCTCCTCGTCGAGGAAGCAGAAGAAGTTTTGATTCTGCTCGGGCGTGCCGATGATACCGACGAGATCCCCCTCCCGAAGCGTGAAGCCGCCTCCGGGATTGGTGATCAACGCGCCGTCGCGGAGCGCGGCCACCACCGACACGCCGAACGCGGCTCTGATGTTCGCCCCGGCGATCGTCTTTCCCGCGAGCGGCCCGTCCGCGCGTATCGCCTCCCACTCCAGTTCCAGCGTCGACGCGGCGTGCAGCAGCTGCGAGAGAAGACCGTAGTCGGCATTGCTCTCGCGAAGCGGACCGTAGACGTTTCGCCGGAGCGTCTCCAGCTCCCTGTGGATCGTCGCGCCGGGAACGTCGAGGTGGATGAGCGCCTGTCGGGCCATTTCGAGCCCCGCCTCGAACTCCGGCTGGATGATGCGCGAAATCTCGTGGTCCGAATCGGGGAATTCTCCGTCCTCCCCCCGGACGTCGCGGGTCAGTATCCGGAGCGTGCGATTGCGCTTCCTGACCGCATGGACAACGTCCAAAATCTCCAGGGCGCCCTGGAGCGTCAGGACGAGAAGTTTCGCCTTCTCGACCCGCGCCGCCTCAAGGACGGCGTCCTGTCCCGGATCGCCGAGGAGAAGGCGCAGCCCCTCCTTTTTCGCTTCGAGGAAGTGCGCGTGGTTCGGCTCGATGACGACGTAGGGAAGCCGCATGCTGTGGAGGACGAGCCCGATATGGCGTGCGAAGAGCCCCCCTCCGGCGACGATCACGTGCCCGGACAGCTCTTCCGGGGATATATTGACCGTCTGCACGGCGTCCGTTTTCCGCCGCCTCTTGACGAGCGTGTAGACGGGCGCGGTCAGGCCGGTCGCGGGAGGGCCGAGGAGCATGGAGAGGATGACCGTGTTCAACGCGAAGGAATAGACGTCCCGTGGAACCGCGCCGGAGTCCAACCCCGCCTGCAGCAGGATGAACGCGATTTCGGAGATCGGGATCATCCCGAAGAAGGCGGCGGCGGGGATGACGTTGCGGAAGCCGAACAGCCTGACCGTCGCCGAGAGAATGACACCCCGGCCTACGGCGACGGCGAGCACGAGTCCAAGCGTCACGCCCATATGCTTGAGCAGAAAGGCCGGGTCGAGCAGCATGCCGATGGCGACGAAGAAGAGCAGGCCGAAGACGTCGCGCACCGGAATCAGGTCGCTCAGCGCCCGGCGGCCGTAATCGGACTCGCTGAGCACAAGACCCGCCATGAATGCGCCGAAGGCGAAGGAGAGGTCGAGCGCGTAGGTGAGGTACCCCACGCCCAGGCCGATGCCGGTAACGGCAAGGAGGAAGAGTTCGCGCGATTCCCATCGCGCCACGTGTTTCAGGAGGAGCGGGATGAATTTCGCGCCGACGTAGAGCATCGCCGCGACGAAGGCGACGACCTTGACGACGGGCAAGAGGATGGCGAGAGGCGAAAAGCCGGCGGCGTCCAGCCCCATGAGCAGCACCATCAGGGGGATGACCGCGATATCCTGCACGATGGACATGCCCAGCATCACCCTGCTCGACAGCGTGCCGAGCTGTCCCCGCGAGGAGAGCGTCTTGAGGATGACCGCGGTGCTCGATGAGATGATCGCGACCGAGAACCAGAGCGAGGGGACGACGCCCCACCCCATGAAATGCCCGATGGCGAACCCGAGCGCGATCGTCAGGAACGCCTGGATGGCGGTTCCCCCGAGGGCGATTCGTTTGATCGGGAGGATCTGCTTGAGGGAGAATTCGAGCCCCAGGGAGAAGAGGAGGAGCGCGACGCCGATCTCCGCAAGATTTTCGATGCGGTCGACGTCCGCGACGGTGATCCCTCCGGTGTACGGGCCGACGACGATGCCCGCCAGAATATAGCCGAGGATGAGCGGCTGGTTCAGCCGCCGGGCGACGAGTCCTCCGACGAGCCCCGCGAGAACGACGAGAATAAGATCCGATGCGATGCCCATGCGATCTCCTTCTTTCCGGTGAGTGATACTCTTATTCTTGCATTCTCGGGGGAAAAGCGCAAAGTTTTTCTGGTGTCTCCCGGAATGCGGCGCGCAAAAAGCAATAAAAATACTTGACATTTAAAAGTCTTCCCATATACTAATAAGTAAACAGATGGTGCGTGTCGCTTTCAAGAATGATTTTATGCCGGAAACTTGTTTTTTTCTCTTGTTACGTCTCTTGAAAAGTTTTGTTTTGGTATGAAGGGAGGAGTTTTTTTATGAGCGAGGACAAGGTTGGATGTACGGTTCCCGCCGCGGAGATCGAAAGTTCGGGGGCCGAGATTGCGCCCGCCGAAGAAGTGAAGAAGGAGGCTGTTCGAATGGGTATAATGGTTGGCATGAAGGCGCCTGATTTCACTGCGCCGGCGTTTTACAAGGGTGGATTCACCACGGTGCAACTGTCGCAGTTCGCGGGAAAGTGGGTTGCCCTCTGCTTTTATCCGGGCGACTTCACCTTCGTCTGAGCGACGGAAGTGTCGGCAGTTGCCGACCGTTATGCGGAATTCCAGGCATTGGGCGTGGAGGTTATTTCCATGAGCGTGGACAGCCAGTTTGTCCATAAAGTATGGAACGACGTGGAACTTTCCAAGATGATCGAAGCCGTCGGAGTCCCCTTCCACATGGCCTCCGACGGCGGCGGCGCCATCGGAACCGTCTACGGCGTGTACAGTGGCGCGCAGGGAGTGGATTTCAGAGGACGCTTCCTCATCGACCCGGACGGCGTGATCCAGGCGATGGAAGTCCTCTCCCCCCCGGTAGGCCGGAACGTCGACGAGACGCTGCGCCAGGTTCAGGCATACCAGCTTGTGCGCAAAACCGGCGGCAAAGAGGTCACCCCCTCCGGCTGGACTCCGGGCGGCAAGGTGCTCAACCCGGGCCCCGATCTGGTGGCAAACGTCTGGAAAGCGTGGAATCCCAAGGACGTCTACGGCAAGAAGTAAGCCGTTTGGAATAGAGCGACAAAAAAGCGCCCCTCTTTATCGAAGGGGCGCTTTGCATTTTTCAGCTGGTTATCTTCTTCGCCGCAACAGGAGAAGCAATCCCGGAAGGAGCAGGAGCGTCTGCGCGATTCCTCCGGAGGATACGGCGCATCCGCTTGAACCTCCCTGCGCCTGCGCGTTCTTCGGGCGGGGCGCGGCGAGAATGAGCGGATCGGTGTATTTCCCGTCCTTCAGTCCGTCGAAGACGATGATTCCGGCGCCCTCGAGAGGTTGAACCAGACGCGAAGTGTCGTTCGTCACGCCGTCGAAGACGAGGAGCGTGAACGCGACCGTATAGGAGGCGTCTTGTGCCTTCGTGTCGAAAAATTCGTCGGCCGAGTTCTTTACAGCTTTTGCCTCGAAGAAACTGTTCAGAGAGTAGCCCCCCGCCCGGATGCCTTCCACCAAATCGAAGCAGCGGGCGTTTTCGCCTTCCCCTATCCATTTGAAGATGCGGAGTTCGTCGAGAAGCGCGTCGCCCAACGATCTCCCCGAAGC
>LVBB01000127.1 GCA_001603075.1 Phycisphaerales bacterium Planc_01
GGAGGCGCTGGCGGCCTATGAAGAGGTCATGGCGAAGCACCCGGAAGACGTCTTCGCCAAGACCGGTCGTGCCGAGGTCCTCAAGGCGTTGAACCGTTTGCCGGAGGCGCTGGCGGCCTATGAAGAGGTCATGGCGAAGCACCCGGAAGACGTCTTCGCCAAGACCGGTCGTGCCGAGGTCCTCAAGGCGCTGAACCGTTTGCCCGAAGCGCTGGCGGCCTATGAAGAGGTCATGACGAAGCACCCTGAAAACGTCGTAGCCAAGACCGGTACTGCCGGTGTTCTGGCTGCTATGGATCGCTGGAAAGAGGCATTGGCCCTGCTTCCGCATGCCGATCCCGTAACGGAGCAGGATTGGATTGCCTACCATATCCGCGGAATGATCCTTCTACGCCGAGGCGCGAGGGAAGAGGCGGCAAAGATATTCGAGTATGGGGTGGCCCACGATCCGAGACCCGTGGGAAGAGCGTATTTCCAGACGGCGTTGGCGGTTTGTCGTATGCACGAGAGACAGTACAAGGAGGCGACTGAGATCCTGGACGAGGTGACCTCACCAACCTTCCAGACATGTGCGAACGTGCTGCGGCTGCATGCCTTTGGCGAGCAGGGAGACTGTGAGCGCACTGCTCGCCTATATGAAGCTCTTCCCAAGGAGCCTGAACCCATTCTCCGCGACCTTCAGAGCGAGCTGCATCGTCGATATGTACTCTTCGAGGCGCCGCATCATGACGAACAGTGGTTGCAGGACAGGGAGATCGACTACGTCCTCCTGGCCGCATAGCGGTGGGGGCAGGGGGTGCATCTCCAATCACCAATTACGGGATTGACGCCAGCCTGCGAGGCGGGAATCCGAGGGGAATATAGGCAGCAGGGGAGTTCGTATCTCGTATCGGGTATCTCGCATTTCGAGTCCGAGTGGAGCGAATGCCGTACCTGCGAATGGCAGGTAGTGGTTT
This sequence comes from Phycisphaerales bacterium Planc_01, assembly GCA_001603075.1. GTDB lineage: Bacteria > Planctomycetota > Phycisphaerae > Sedimentisphaerales > Anaerobacaceae > Anaerobaca. Next base: position 957 of record LVBB01000127.1, read on the forward strand.
CCTGGGTCCTTATCGGCGTCGGCAAACCACCTGGGGAATCAAAGGTACCAGGAATTGAAGGTGCCAGGTACGAATGGCACTTCCGTAAGATTGCTAGCGCAGACGGTTAGACGAGACGCGGGGGGGAGGGTCGTCCGGGGCCAGATCTCCCCTTGCCAATGATCCTGTGATCGCTTGGGGCGTGCGTCGGGATGGGGGGTCTGTCTTGCAGCGGGGTTGGGCCCGGCGGCATTCGCCGTCGAGGGCGAAAAAAGAACCGTCGTGGCTCGTACGCCACATCGTCGGCCGGGCGAGTTGTTGACGCAGCCGCCCCGCGTCGCAGATTGCAGCCCACTACCCGTCCCCGAGGAGGAGGCGGAAAGAGTACCGGACCCCTTTAATTGCCCCCATCCGCTCGCGAGGCAGACCCCGAAAGAGTACCTGACACCTCGAATCATCGAAATCCCCCTCGCCTCCCTCCTGATGATGCGCTGAACCCGCCCGCCGCCCCACGGCGGCCGCCGCAGTTCGTATCTGGTATCTCGTCATGCGTCGTGCGGGCTTCGTATTGCAGCAATCGCGATTCCTCCGCCCATCGGACGGGCGAATCATGATTCCCCCCATTCGCTCGAAAAGTGTGGGTGAAACCAGCAATTCCCCGGCTCGGTATGCGCCGTTGACGACGCCCGATAAGCTGTTTTCTCGCGTCTGAGGCATGTTTTGTGCGCGAATCCCGATGCAGGGCGAACAAAATGTTGACGGGGATGGATATACTGTATAATAGAAGCTAAGCCCTGTCCGCCATGAAGCCCAACGTACCACGCTGGGTACTACAGTAGTGGCGACGGGGTTTTTTCATGGTTTCTCGTATCGGCCGTCGTACTCGAAATGTCGGGGTACGAATTGCCAGTGGCGATACGGATGGAGCCACCTGCCGCTGCCGGCCCCACCTCCGGTGGTGATGCCAACGTTGAAGTTGGGATACATCGCTCGAATCCGTCTGTTGATGTGCCTGTAGAGCTTCTCCTTGGCGATCGTGCGCTTGCCTCGTGTCCGTTGCCCCGCCGGCTTGTCCTCGTGTTTGTCATTCAGACGAAAGTGCATTGCCCCCAACACCACGTCGAGGCACTGCATCACGACGTGATCATGGGATCTGACATCCGCAATCTGTTCGGGGTCGACCTCGATGTGGCCACGAAGTGTTGAGGTCCGTTCGAGACCCTTCAGAAAGCCTTTGAATTGCGCGACCCGTTCCCGCGTGTCCGGCAGGGCATCCAGGTAGAAACGGCAGCGAATCGGCTTGCCCTTGGCGGTTGCGTATTGGAGCCCGAAAGCGTGCTTGAGGAACTGGTAGTAGAGCAGGAAGTACTTGTTCTGACGTTGTTCGGCAGTCAAATCCTGTGGCACGTGTCGATTGGCTGTGAACATGATGCGCACCTTGATCCGTGACTCCTGCACCAGATCGAAGAACGCATCCATTACCGCCCTGTATTTCTCAAGATAGTTCTGAGTAACCTTGATCCACTTGATCTCGCCGTGAAGGTTCTGTTCCCTCTTGGCGAAAGCCAGGCGTTCCGTCACGTGGGCCAGGTCCGTCGACGAGACAAGCGCCCCACCGAAGAAATTCGAGTAGTATCGGCCTCGGCTCTCCGATTCATCCGCGTATATGATCAGTTCCATCGCCATCCTGGGGCCCAGTATAGCACCCAGAACGCGATTGTCAATCGCCACACAGATGAGCCTCGCCCCGCTCGTCTCTCCGAAGCAACCCCGCCCGGCTTGCCCTGGCCGCCCATCGTAGGGGCCAATCATGATTCGCCCTGCATTCGGCCCGAAATTGTATCTGACAGATCGCAGTTACCCCGGTAGAATGGCACCCGCGATGGATGATGAAAGGGTGGGCCGCGATATGATGTGCGGGATTCCAGCGAATTCCCAGATAACGGTCGAGACTACGATGCGTTTGACAACGGAGTTGAGATGGGAGACTCAAAGAAGGATCGCCTCGGTACTGTAGCCATCATCGTCGGATACGCAATGAGTCGCCTCGATGAACGGTATCTTGCAGCGCAAGGGGTGAAGACATGGAGGACGGCGTTCTCCCGTGCGGCAGAAATCCTAGGAGTACCCCCGGCAAGCCTCAAGAACTTGCGTGATGAATTCGATCCCTTTCATGACAACTCGCGAAGAGGATGGCGACATCGACCCATCCGCCCAAACAGGCAACGGGTCATGGGGGATCTTTCCGAACTGAGTGACGATGCATTGGTGGAGTGTGTGAACCGCATTCTCCGAAGAGATGAAAGGGCAACAGATGAGTTGTACGATTCGCTTGTCGGGGTTCGTGCGCCTGCACACAACGTGGCGGAGCGTCTGTTCACCGGACGGCGAGCCGAGAGTCTCTTCCTGGAGAATTGCGAATCGTGGATTGGTGTCTTGCGCCGCAACGTGGTTGACCGGCGCGATTCTGCCCTCGGGTTTGATTTTGGCATAGCTGGGATGCCACAAAGGGCGATCGAGGTCAAGGGGCTAAAGGGGCTGTCTGGCGCGATTCAATTCACGGATCGTGAATGGTCCGAGGCGAAGGTGCGTGGAAATGAGTATTGGCTTGTTGTGGTCGGGAATGTTGCTGCCACACCAGTCTTCAAGCTGTGGAAGGATCCGCAACGTGTATTGCCGGCCCAGTGCCGGTACCAGCGAAGCGTGGCCGCAGTCTGGACTTCGCGGATTGCATTGGAGACGAGATAGTCTCCCAGATGGAGTATAGAAATGCTCACACTGTGCGAAGGCTGGGGAATTCTGACGGCAGGAGCGGTCGCCAGCAATCTGTTGGCTCAGATTAAGGACGCTAACTCGCGAGATGAGGATGAGGGTGCCATAAACTTGATCAGAGCTTCACTCGACCTGCTCATAGACACATGGCCACGAGGGGACGGACGGACGCTTGCGATAGAGACCGTCTCAGATGTAACGTTTCGCATATCCGCCCTGCATTATGTTTACCTGCCCGCGAATTATGACAAGGCACTTGCTGAATGCTTCGATCTTGCGCAGCGGTCTACGGTCACGGCCATTGTCCCTCGTCGCGATGAGAGCCTTAAACGGCGGATTCTCGATGGCGTCCTTGGCGATTGCGCACCGAACATATGGTCCTTTGATGCTTTCATTAGCTGGCGCATAACCTCCGCTGCCATCGACCAAGAATGGGGATATGAGCGCGCCCTCCTCGAGCTGATAACCAGGTACAATCGGCACGTTGCTGCTGGTGGACGACGAGACTTGATGGTCGATGGGGTGTCTTCCGATTGTTGATGGACCGCATATTGTCTTCGGGACAGGAGCACTCGCCCAAGCGTGCAGCGGTGAAGTCGAAGGATACGACGCCGGAGCTTTTCGTTCGTCGGCTCGTCCATTCGCTCGGGTACCGGTATCGTCTGCACGTGCGGTCGCTTCCTGGGACGCCCGATCTCGTGTTTCCCCGGCTGCGGAAGGTGATCAACGTCAACGGGTGCTTCTGGCATATGCACGGTTGTGCTCGGTGCCGCGTGCCTTCGTCGCGGCGCGACTACTGGATTGGCAAGATGCAGCGCAACGCGGCCAGGGACAAGCGGACGCAGCGGCAATTGCGTCGAGACGGTTGGGGCGTCATGGTCATCTGGGAATGCCAGATTGGTGCTTCCCGTGAAGACCAGCTTCGCACCAGGATTGCTGGTTTCTTGGGGAAATCGGAGCAGGGGACCAGCAGCCAAGAGGGATGATCTTTCGGTTGACGGGCTGGTTGGCGGCTGGTATGATGAGGCACAATCCGGGAATCTGGAGGTGGATGGCGTTATGCTATCGGGGCCCGCAAGGGCCTTTTTTGTGCGCTTGCGGAATTCCGGGGAGGGTCGTCCGGGGCCAGATCTCCCCTTGCCGATGATCCTGTCATCGCTTGGGGCGTGCGTCGGGGTTGGGGGTCTGTCTTGCAGCGGGGTTGGGCCCGGCAACCCAGCGGCTACGACGGCGATCCATCACACGGCTGCGAGGAACACCTCGTCAACGCCGGACCGCTTTAATGCCCCGCGGGCATCGTACCCGCGAAGGGCACAGCCTGTGCCCCTGACAATAACTGGCAGTTGGAGAGGTGACCCCGGACTATCCCCGTGGACTGTCCTCCGGTAGGTTTTCTGCAATAATTCCAGTGAATTTCTTATTGTCGAGCGGTCGAAATAGGAGTATAGGGGGTTTTGCGTCTGGCAATCACCTGTGTAGAGGACTTGATATTGTATACACGGTTTGGTATACTCTGGGCATAGGAGGAGATAGATAATTGGTCGGAAACGTCCGAGAAATTCCTCCCCCTGTATTGCTGTCAGCGATTGTCTGTGACATCGTTATCTTGGATGCGCTGACCGGCAAGGGAACCGTGGTAGGCATTTTCGACACGATTAATGCCCCGAGGTTTCCTGCGCGCCATGATGCACTGTTCGTCTTCTGTCAACTGACAAATGGTCGGGGACAAGTGCCCATACGCGTTCGCATTGTAGATCTCAAAAATGACGAAGCGTTGATCCACGAAGCCGAGGTCCCTGGTCAATTCGAGGATGTTAGACAAGTGGCTAACGTGATTGTTCGAATAGGTGGCTTAGAGTTTCCTCATCCTGGCGAATACAGGATGCAGGTCTACGCTGGAACAGACTTCCTTGGAGAGCGTAGAATCCTATGCAAAGAGTTGCCTGGTGAGACGGGAGGTGTTCAATGACGACTGCAGTTGCCGGCGGTACCTTGGAGTTGGGTATTCAGCCGTTGGCTATGCCGCTCGTTCCCCCGAGCTCCAGGACTTCACTCGCTTCTTCGTTCGAAGAAATAGAAGGGCTGTGCAGCCATAGACCCATTGCGGCAGGTTTGGTGTGGTTGTCCACAATCCACTGCTCGGGGCGGCAATTTCCATTGAATAAGCCCATTCCTGTGCGTGAGGCTTTCACGGGCGGGGTGTGGACATATCGATTTGACCCCCTCGACATCTTGGCGTATGGAGCCACAAGAGAAGATGCTATCGAAGCCTTCTGCGAAGAGTTTGCATGTTGCTGGGATCACATCGCATGTGAGAAAGACGATAATCTCACAGCTGATGCGCTGGGCCTGAAACACACGATGTTGAATCTTACAAAGGGCGAGACCGGGTCCCCTGAATGAGCGCAATTAAAACCAGAGACATTCGCAAAGCCCTCACCAATAAGGGCTTTCAGATAGTCGATTGCAGGCATCATGAAATGCTCTGGTTCTTCGCCTGCGGCAAGAAGACGAGCATAAGAACTCGACTGAGTCATGGGTCCGACGAGTACGGCGATGGTCTCCTCGGGCTGATGGCGAAGCAGTTGAAGCTTGCCAGATATGACTTGGACAGGTTAATTGAGTGCCCCTTAACCGAAGCAGCTTACACCGAACACTTGGTCAACAACGGCCACGTCTGCCTAACGCATTGACACACTCCTACTGGCTAAACCCAGCTATCGGTTTCAAAGTGAATCACCACCGCCGGGGGTGGTCCGGGTCGCATCTCCAATTGCCAGTTATTCTGTCATCGCCTGGAGCGTGCGTCGGGATTGGGTGTCTGTCTTCCAGCGGTATTTGGCCCGGCGGACAAGGGGATCGAGCGGGTGGTGTACGCGCTGTGCGGCCTGATCGACGACGAAATCCGCATCGTCGAAGAAGCGACGTCGTAAACGAGCGGTTTGGATCGATGGTGGACTTCGCAGGAGGGGGTGGGTATACTGGCGGGTTCGATGCAATCGCGAAGAAGGAGTGAACGGGCTATGGCCGCTCAAGAACAATACGTCGTTGACGCCGAGGGAAACAAGACCGCTGTGATTCTGTCCCTGAAGCGTTACCAGGAATTGATGGAAGACCTGCACGATCTGGCGACGATCGCCGAACGCCGGAATGAACGGGGGATCAGCCTGGAAGCGATGAAGCGCCGGCTGGAGAAAGATGGCATCCTATAGGGTCATCCTCAAGCCATCGGTGGAGAAAGACCTGCGTGCGCTGCCGCAATCGCTCGTTGTGCGCGTCTTTGGGCATATCGAAGCTCTGCAGGACGAGCCCTTTCCACGCGGCGTGCGCAAGCTGAGCGCAACCGACGAACTGTACCGGATCAGAGTGGGCGACTACAGGATCGTATACGGCGTTGACCCCGACGCCAGGCAAGTGGTCGTGTACTATGTGCGTCACCGGCGCGATGTGTATCGCCGTCTGTAGGCCCCCTATCCCTGGTTGGATGCCTTGTTGTCAGCGGGGGCTTCCTCCGGGAAGTTGAGATAGGCGAAGGGGCCGTGGAGTTCGACGGCGACGCGGTCGCGGGCCCTGGCGGCTTCGATTTCGTCGTCGAAGGGGCCGAGTTTGGTCGCCTGGCCGTCGCGGGTGACTCGCACATGGCACTTGCCGGGGGCTCTCTTGTCGCGAAAGACGCCGATGAACTGCGAGCTGGCGTTCTCGGGCTTGCGGCGTCCGTGGTTCCAGGCGTTCTGGCGTCGCGTGCAGATGCGCAGGTTGACGCGACGGTCGTCCAGTCCGTTGCCGTTGATGTGATCGACGACCATTCCCGTCGGCGGGTTCATGATAAGCTGGTGCATGCGCAGCGTCTTGCCGTAGTGCTTGCGGTAGGCGTACCACTGGTTGCCGGTACGGGCGGCACACCATTTCCATTGGTTGAGCCACGCGTAGTCGGCGGCGTCGACGATGGCATACTTGCCCTGCGTCAGGGCGATGTAGCGGATTGCGTCGTTGGGCGGCTCCGGCAGGTCCGTTTGCTGCTTGGGCTCGGCCTTGGCGCGGAAGTTCCGGCAGGTGTTGCCCGGCCAGGTGTCGTACAGGACGCCGGGCGAATCGGGGTGGTTCATGCAGGTCAGCGGGCAGGTCCAGCGGGCCATGAAGGCGTTGAATTGCTGCTGGGGGGTCGGTTGGATTGCATATGCGCACGCCGCACACGTTCGCTCGCTCATCATTTGGTTCCTTTCATAGCCCGCTCCGCCGGCCTGCCCGGAGCGGCTCGTTCGTCACAGGGCGCGAACAACACGCGCCTCCACAATGGGAAAGTGTTGCACGTTTTTGACGAAAAAAGATGTCCCAAGCCGTCGTTCCGACGCCGCTAAGTCCTTATGAAAGCATGGATAAAGAATTTTTTCATGTCACGACCTGTCGCGCAAAAAGGTGTTGCACGTTTTTGACCAAAACCGGCCCTTGTAATCACCGTAAGTCGGCCAGTCATTGTTGAGAATATCGCGTGGGGGGAAGGGGGGGCAGACGACCATGAGGGGTCTGACGGCGATGATCCGCCGTTTGCCGGGTGCATTTCAAGGAAATCTCGCGTGATTCTGTAACGGGCCCTCGAAACGCCCGTCCATATCGGAGGGGATCGCGGCCGGCCCAGGTGCGTCGCGCGGCGCAGGGCCCTAACGCGATCCCCCCTACGGGCTTATCCGTTCCACGACGGGGCGCCCGGATCAAGCAGTGCCGAAAGATCGAATGAAGGCGAACGGCTCACAACTTGAGTTGAACCTGATCCGCCGGGCCCAGAGCGGCTGCCGCGACAGCGTGTCCCGGCTGTGCCGGGTCGCCGAGAAACGGCTCTATGCGTACATCTACCGCATGACGCTCGATTTCCACCTGACGCAGGACCTCTGCCAGGAGACGCTGCTGGAGATGGTCGAGCATCTCGGCGAGCTGAGAATCGGCCATGCACCGGCCTTCTGGGCCTGGCTCTATAAGACCGCGCTGAACAAGATCCGCCAACACATCCGCCAGATGCGCCACACGCTCGTGCGCCAGTCCATCGACTCGCTCGACGATGCGGCGCTGGCCGAGCGGCTCTCCGAGGCCGGGCTGTCCGCCTGCGACAAGCTGATCCAGCAGGAACTCGTGCAGGCGGTCATCAGGGCGATGGCCGCCCTGACGCTGAACCATCGCAGCGTTCTGCTTCTGCGCTGCTTTCACGACCTTTCTTATGTCGAGATTGCCGAGGTTATGGGGGGGACCCAGCTTCGGGCCCGGTTGCTGTTCCTTCGAGCCAAAAAGTCGCTTCGTCAACAGCTTGGACGCAATGGATTGGGCGGGATGCACCTCGTGTCAGGATTGACCGTGTTCGGAGCGGTTACCACTGGAATGGGCCGATCGGCGTCGGCGGGGGTACTGATCGGCCAGGATGCGATGCGGATCGGCCTCGGCGCGACTGTATTGGGCGCAGTCGCGTCGAAGGCCGGTCTGATCGCGGCAGCGGCCGTCTTCGCGGTCCCGGTCTCCATCGGCCTGGGGGGGTGGACATCGGGCATGAGCCGGACGGCTCCCGCGAAGTCGGTCGCCAGGCCGGCCCTGGAGGTTTGCGACGGATTCAGCGATCCATCGAGGGTCAGCGGAAGCAGCGAACCCTGTGGCTGGACCTGTATCGATCTGGAAGATCCGGGCGCGCCGGTGGAGATCGATCCGCCGAGCGTGCTGGTCGGCAAGCGGCAAGGCGACGGCGTGGCGGTGGTCCTGCCGCAGGGCGATTGGGTCCAGCTCCAGTTTCCGGATGTGCTCTACGATGCCCCCGGCGCCGATCTGCTCGTGGCCGGGGCCGATGTAAAGGGCTTTCCGGAGGTGGCGGCGGTCAGCGATACGAACGATCTGTTCATTCTCGTGCCGGGCCCGGCGGTGGTGCAGGCGTCCGGCGTGACTGTCGTGCCCTACGACCTGGCCCAGGTGCCGCCCGGTGTCCGGCTCGCCGCCGTCCGCATCCGGGGGCTGCCCGACAGCGGCCATGAGGGCGGCTTCCCGCTCGTCCGGGTCCAGGCCCGAACCACACCTCGTCCGGCCCCGCAGACGGCGCAGCTTCTGCCCTGACGGACGCCACTACGATTCCTCCTTTCCTGTTACCCCTTCAATCCGTGACCACCGGGTTCGAAGGGGACTTGGCCCGAAACACAGACGCGCCCCGGGCATCACGCCGGACCGGCTCGGTGAAGTGGTGGGTGAGGGTTGCATGCAAACGACCGGGAAAGGCGTTCTCGATCTCCTCGACGCTCCGCAGCCCGAAGATGCACGCGATGGCGATCGGGTCGGCCCGGAAACTGGTATGGCCCTCGTAGAAGCCGTAGCCCATGATGTAGTAGGGGAGCATCTCGCTGAGGCGCAAGTGGGTGAGCTTCTCCTGCAATTCGGTCATTTGCGCGTCGGAAAGACCGCGATACATACGGCGCAGGAAGGAGTTCTCGGCCGCCGTGAGCGTACGTCGGACGTGGATATCGAAGGTCCCCTGGATTTCATCCTGGAAGATGGAGATCTGCCAGCCCTTCGTCGATTCGGCACGCAGCGTGATCTCCTGGTCGTTGTAGAAGAAACGCGGGATGCTGGAGAACCTTTTGAATGTGCCGCGTTCGATGTCCTGGAGGATCATATTCCAGACGTGATAGAGCGGCCTGGCCATCTGGGGATGAGTCAGCCCCATTTTCCTGACCAGGTTGTTATCGCCCTTGAGAACTGAGAGGATCGTCTCATCGTCGGCCATGAAACCGGCTCCGGAAAACCGCCCGGGCCGACCGATGTAGGTGATCAGATCCACGGAAAACCCCGTGATCATCGTGGTGGCATCGAGTTCCGCGTCCGCATGAAGCCCGGTTTGGGCCAGTGTCGGGAAGTCATCACGATTGACGTGGAGCTGTCGGTCCTTGCCGCAGGCGAACGGGACTCTGTAGCTGTAGTGCAGGGACTTTCCATTCTCGACGGTGACAGGGATGCACACGTACTCGCCGCTCTTCAGGACGGCTGTCACGATCTCCGTTGCGTCTTCCGCCAGATACGGAGACGGAAGGCCAGGCCGCTCATCCAGTTCGTGGGGATAGAGAACAGGGGCGGGGTCGCTCCGCCCGCCGGACGCGGCACGTAACGCGGACGATTCCGCCAGACAGCAGACGACGACGATCACAGCGGCTCCATCTTCTTCCGATGCGAAACGACGTGCATCTTCGCCAAGGTAAGGCGCTGAATGCTCTTGGCCAGACAGCCGTCCTAATGGGATATACAGTGTGACGTAAGTCTGTGTGGTAAAATGAGTAAAAGAAGCTCCGTCCTGTCATGGCCTGGGGCGAGAAGGGGAATCTTTCGGAATTCGTGATCCGGCGAGGCGATTTGTCTGCACGGGGGCAGGTACGGGACCGTACAATGGTCCAATGACTACTTACAAGCACGCACTGGCCCTGAATCCATACTTCGGGGATTCGACCGCGACGATGGGGATCTTCCCACCGACCGGACTCGAATATATCGTCGCCAGCATGAAGGACCTGGTGGGAAAGATCACCCTTCTGGACCTGCGGTATCATAAGGCGTTCCAGGACCCGAAGGCCCTCGGCGCGTTCATCCGGGCCGAGATCGATCTGCTGTGCATCAGCGTTCGCTGGGAAACCCGGTTCGAGGACATCTGCGACTTCATCTCCCAGTTGCCGCCCGAGGTGACCACCGTCGTCGGCGGTTACAAGGCGACGCTGGAGGTCGAGTACCTGTTCGAGCGCTGTCCGAACATCGACATGATCGTCCGAGGCGAAGGCGAGGAGATCATTCGCGATATCTGCAACGGGCTGCCCTGCAAAGACATTCGCGGGCTGTCCTACCGGCAGGACGGCAAGGTGGTTCACAACGAGAACCGGCCTCTGCCCGAGCTGGACGGCATTCCGTTTCCCGACCGCTCGCTGCGGACGCACGACTACTACTGGTCGCAGTACGGGGTCCGGTTCGGCCGGCGCACCTTCGACACGGTCCTGACGACACGGGGCTGCCCGTTCAAGTGCAAATTCTGTACGTTCAGCCTCAATCCGCTCGGACAGAAGCGCAGCTACACCGAGCGCCCCGTCGATTCGGTGATTGAGGAGCTCAAGACGATCACCGCCGATATCGTGCTGTTCAGCGACGACAATTTCTTCACGAACATCAAACGCAGCGAGGAGATCTGCGACCGGATCATCGCCAACGGGATCAAGAAGATGTTCATCGTCCAGGCCCGGGTCGACATCGCCCGGCACCCCAGGGTCCTCGATAAGGCGCAACAGGCGGGATTCAAACTGTTCCTGTTCGGGGTCGAATCGCCGCACGATCGAATCCTCGAGCAGCTTCAGAAGGGCATCACGCAGCAGCAGATTCGCGACGCGTTCGCCGTCCTGACGAAGTACGATTTCCATCTCCATGGATACTTCATCTACGGCAACATCGGGGAGAGCGCCGAGGAGATGCTCTACATCCCGAAATTCGCCAAGGAGATCGGGCTGGACACGATCAGCTTCCAGAAGCTGCGTGTCGAGAAGTTCTCGCCGTTGAAAGAGGTGGTCGAGTCCACGCCGGGCTATCACTTCGACCGCATCGGCGGTCCGGTCTACTCCGACCGATACGGGCGCAAGGAACTCAAGGAGATTCGCAACCGGATTCGAGCGGCGTTCTACGATTCGGCGCAGCTTTGGCACATCGCCAGGAAGGCCCGCCGTATCGGCCTTGCCGATGGGCGAGATCTTGCGGGTGTGCTTCCCCGTTTGCCCGTATTGCTGTACCGGCTGGCCACACGAAAGAAGCAGAAGAGACACCACCACATCCAGTCGGCCCGGCGCGCCGCCGTACTGTGAACGGGTGGATGGATGATTGCGAGAGGGCTCTGCTTCTCACGAATCCAGTAGCCGGACATCAAGAGGTACGCCCTTTCTTTCGTCTCGCACCAAGTGGATCGCCTGCCCCGGACACTGGCTCACGCAGACCCCACACCCCATGCAGGTATCCCAGTCCAGGGCGACCGTTCCATTCATCCGGATCGCGCCAAACGGACACGCCTCTTCGCACGCGCCGCAGGCGGTGCATGCGGTTTCATCTATGTGGGCGACATAGCCGGACGACGCGACCATCGGGACCCCGTGCTTGCGCATGGCCTCGATCCCGCCGCAACAGCACTTGCAGCAGTTGCAGATCGCGTAGAACCGGCCCAGCATGACATCCTTGAACCAGGCAGAGTGCAGATGGCCGCGCTGGTGTTCGGCATCGAGAAGCTCGACCGCCTCCGCCTGGCTGAGGCGACGACTGGTTTTGGGGTGATGCTCCAGGATGAAATCCACGAAGGGTTGTCCGATGACCATGCAGACCTGAATCGGCAGGCAGGGGTTCGCTCTCGTTTGACGGCACCCGCAGGAGTAGACGGCCACCTCGGGAGGTCCCGCCAGCACCAGATCACGCGCCATCGGATAGGGGATGATCTGCTCCAAGTCCCGCCGGGGGATCTCTCGGTTGAGAGTAACGATGGCCCGCGCCTGATCGTGCGTCAGCACCTTGCCGTGATAGCGGTCCGCCCAGCGCTTCCTTCCTGCGATGCTCAGACGCGGGAAGACCCGATTGTTCAGCACGTTGAGGTACTGCTTGGTCCAGCGGCCGTAAACGTAGGCGCGTACGGCGCTGAGATTCAACACGGCGCGCCAGCCGGTCTTCCGCATAACGGCCCAGGTCGAAGGACGCAAGGGACGCCAGCGCTCCGCATACAGCCAGAACGACACCATCGAAACGAGTAGTACGCCGAGGACCAGAAGTGCAATCGATCCTGACATTCCACGGCCTCCTTTCGTCGCGGCATGGCCTTGCATGTCAGATCCGTGAATCGTTCGACAGTCGTGTACTGCTCCATGATAGGCATCTGCCTTGGGCGACGCAACCTCGGTCATTGGGGGAGGGCAAAAAAGGCCTGTTTTTGAGGTCGCATGCGGGCGACGGGAGGTCTATGATGGTGCCGATGGCGGGTGGGTGCCCGCCGCATCTCGCTGGTCGCGCCAGTAGAACGTTGTCGGGAGCGGATTCGGATGAAGTCGTACAGGTTTGTGCTGGGGATGATGACGGCGATGCTCATGACTGCCTCTGTACAGGGATCGCAGGAGGCCGAGTCTTCGAATGCCTGGCGGGTGGGGCGGTTCGCGGAGAAGGACTTCTTCCCGATCGCGGTCTGGCTACAGAGTCCGGCGAACGCTCCGCGCTATCAGGCGGCGGGGATCAATCTCTACGTGGGCTTGTGGAGAGGGCCGACGGAGGTGCAGTTGGCGTCGCTGAGGCAGGCGGGTATGCCGGTCGTCTGCCATCAGAACGCCGTGGGGCTGGCGAGTCGGGACGACCCGATCATCGTCGCCTGGATGCACGGCGACGAGCCGGACAACGCACAGTCGCTTGGCGAGGGCAAGGGGTATGGCCCACCGATCCCGCCTGCGAAGATCGTGGAAGACTACGAGCGGATACGGGCGGCCGACCCGAGTCGTCCGGTGTTCTTGAATCTGGGCCAGGGGGTGGCTTGGGACCAATGGCACGGACGCGGCGTGCGGACGAATCATCCGGAAGACTATCCGCTCTACGTCCAGGGTTGTGACATCGCGTCGTTCGACATCTACCCGGTTACACACCGCAACCCCCAGGTGGCCGGCCGGCTCGACTACGTTGCACGGGGCGTGTCGCGTCTGGTGGAGTGGACGGGCGGGCGCAAGGGCGTCTGGAATTGCATCGAGTGCACGCAGATCGACCATCCTACCAGGAAGCCCACGCCGCATCAGGTGCGGTGCGAGGTCTGGATGGCCCTCGTCCACGGCTCGCAGGGGCTGATCTACTTCGTACACGAATGGCAGCCGAAATTCAACGAAGCGGCGCTGCTCGCCGATGTCGAGATGCTCGATGCGGTGACTCGGATCAACCGGCGGATCGCGCAGTTGGCGTCCGTCCTGAACGGCCCAACAATTGCGAGCGTCGTCCGCGTCGTCCCCGACGGGTCCGGCGTCCCGATTGCGACGATGCTGAAACGCCATGAGGGCAGGACGTATCTGTTTGCCGTTGGGATGCGAGAGGCGGCCGCCTCCGCCGAATTCCAGATCGAGGGGTTGCCCGGCCGGCGGACAGTCACTGTCCTGGACGAGGATCGCACGCTGGAATCGCACGACGGCGTTTTTGCCGACCAGTTTGCGCCCTGGGACGTCCATCTGTACGAGATCCCCTGACGCCGTCTGCCGATCGGTGTCGCGGTCATCGCAACTCGTTGGACGTGGCTGCCGTTTTGCGATTCGTCAGCGGACAGCGGCGCCCTGCCAGAGTCCCTCTGTGGCCGCGTACATATACGTGATGTAGAGCTGGACGCGGCGTCCGTCGACCGTTGCCTCGACGAGCAGGTCCTTGACCCGAGGCCGGTGCCACTGGAACGTCAGCGGCACGCGGGCGTTGATCCCATCGGGCAGTCGATCCAGCGACTCGAACGTTCCGTACGAACTCAACTCGAAATCGACGGCGCTGGCCGAACGGTCAAACGCCAGCGTCTGGTCGCCCAGGCGCACCAGGCCGCTGCAGGTGAACGTGTCCTTCTGGGCGTCGAACGTCTGAGGAGCGTCCGCGAAGTCGGCGAATCGGCCGGTCAGCGAGTCCATGGTGAACGGCCCGCGCGCCACGCCCGATTCGAACGTGCCGCGGCCCGAGAGAGAGAACGGGATCTGCACGCTGCCTGCCCGGATGGCCGCGGTGTGTGAGATCTCCGCGCTGCGGATGCGGAACTCCGTCAGGGTCGTCGTCAGCTTCGTGAAGTCGGTGGTCATCCGCATGTGCGTGCTGCTGGGAACGAAGTCAATGTCCGGAAGATCGATGGTGGCTTCCTTGCCGTCCACTTCCGCACGGAGGGTCACGGTGTACCAGGCCTCCTGCGATGCGCCCGAGAAGTCGAACGTCACGGTGGTGAGCTGGTACGGCGTGGGATAGACGTACCAGGCGACTCCCTCGTAGATCCAGACGTCGGAGAATCCGGCGACCAGCATGTTCTTCTCACTCTCCTGCGTCGTATAGAAATGATGGCGCAGGCTGTTCGACCAGAATCGGTGCAGAGGAATGGTCCCGAACGGCTGCTTGCCGGGCGGGTACACGTAGAACGAAACGCCCTCGTAGGTCCATACGCGGTTGAACGACGGATCGGTGATCAGCTTGTTCTTCTCTCGCTCCTTGGTCGTCCACAGGTGCGACCCGAGCGCATCCGACCAGAATCGGTACGCCGGGGCGACGTTCGATGCCGAGCCGTCGTAGAAGGCGTAGAAGACGATGCCTTCATACTGCCAGACGGCCGACTGGAGCTGGATGAGCTTGTCACGCTCGTCGGCGCTCATCGTGTAGAACTGCTTGGCCGAAGTCCGCGAGCGGAAGCCGTAGACCGGTCCGAGCCCCTGGAACTCGTAGGCCCCCATATCGACGGCCACGCCGTAGAGTCTCGGCAGACCGTCGAGGTCTGTCTCGCCCCTCGGCGGCACGTAGGTCGGATCGCCGGCGTCGATGCACGGGGAGTTCTGCGAGAGGTGGAAATCGTTGTAGAGCAGGCCGGTGAACAGCGGGTCGGCGTCGATGTTGCCCTGCCCCCAGTTCAGGACGCTTCCCGGCTCGACGAAGACGCCGGAACGCCCCGACTGCACGTTGCTGTAGGCGATGCTCACCTGCGAATACGACGTGCCCACCAGATCCTGCCACACGTACACGCTGTCGCCTGTGGCGGCTTCGTTCTGCCAGAGGATGCTCTGGCTGATCTGCGGGTGGCTCTGACGCTGGCTGGCGACGGCGCCGCCCTTGGTCGCCTCGTTGCCGACGAACGTGCAGTGGACGATCTGGCTGTAGCTCTGATAGAAGTCCATCACGGCGCCGCCGAGGCCGGCCGCCTGGTTGCCCGAGAAGATGCAGTTCACGATCGAGGGGGTGGCGCAGCGGTGGTTGTAGATGGCGCCGCCGTCCAGGAGGCACGTATTGCCCGTGAAGGTGGACAGCGAGATCGTGACGCTGGAGGCGTAGCTGTGGATGGCGCCGCCGGTCTTGGTGGCCGAGTTGCCCGCAAACGTAGAACGGGTCACGATCAGATGGTCTCCGGTCTCCGTTCCGAGAGCGACGTGGTTGAAGATGGCTCCGCCTTCGAGACCGTTGTTGTTCTCGAAGATGCTGTCGGTGACGGTCACGCGACTGTCGATGCCTGTGATGCCGTTTCCGGTGTTCTCTCTGAAGAGGCAGTCGATCACCGTAAGCGTACTGTTCTTGCCGTAGACGGCGCCGCCGTGCAGGGTGGCCGAGGCGTTGCGCAGGAAGGTGCAGCCCTGGAACGTGGCCTGGCTGTCCTCGCAGCGGAACGCGGCGCCCCATTCGAGGACCGCATTGTCGGCGAACGTACAGTTGATGATATTCAGAATGGAGTTCTCGGCGCGCACCACGCCGCCGGAGTGACTGCGAGCGCCGTTGATGACGGTCAGTCCGGCCAGGGTCAACTGCGCGTTGGAGCCAAGGTCGAAGAAGCGATGGCCGGCCTCGTCCTGGACCCAGCAGTCGACGACCGTCCTGGCCACGACGGCCGGATTGTTCGGATCGGTGCTGCGGATGGTCAAGGCCCGTCCGATCAGCAGCAGGTCGGCCGCGTCGCCGCCGGTGTAGGTGCCCGGCGCCAGGACGATGGTGTCTCCACTGGCCGCCACCCCGACCGCCGCGCGGAGGGTCGTGTAGTCCCCGGTGCCGCTGCTGTTGACGTAGATTGTTCTGGCGTGTGCGGCGTTGAACGACGCAAAGCACACCACGCCCAGAAGACATGCAATTCTTGCACGGGTTAGCGCATTCATCGGTAACCCTCCTCCCAGAGGTACTCTTACATTATAACCACTCATCATCATTCTACCATAATCGGCGATCCCGTGTCCAGCGCTTTCCAGAATCGAGATCGGGCCGGGCGGGAGTCTTCGGTGGCGGTCCCGGCTTGCCCCGGTCGCTGGGTCCCCCATCCCGACGGGCAGTCCAGAGAGGTATCCGGTCTGATTCCACGGGCACGGACCGGCGAAGCGGACGTTATCGGTCTTCGGCGGCGAGGGGACGATCCGGCCCGTCGGCGGCAGGTCCTGAGCGGCGTTTCACGACGTCTGGGACAACGACGCCGTACCGACCGAACCGGAACGGACACCCGACAAAATACGGGTAAACACGTAGCACTTTTGCGGCTTCTGACGGCACCTCGGCTCGACAATTCGGACCTTACGCCTGTCGTGCCGGGACGTCCATGCATCAGATGGGCGTCGTCACAACACCATCGCTCCTTGTCCGGCGGGCGGCAGATAAGGGTTGCGTAGGCCCGGTCGGGGGCGTAGAATCCCGCCTTTGACACCAAAGGACTTTGAAAGGACTGACGGATGAAGTACGACGTAGCGGATATGAAACGGGCTCCCGAAGGGAAGAAACGGATTCTCTGGGCCGACAACGACATGCCTGTATTGGCGGCGATTCGGGAGCGTTTTACCAAGACGAAACCTCTGAAGGGCATGAGCATCGCGGCGTGCCTGCACGTGACGGCCGAGACGGCCAATCTGATGCGGACGCTCAAGGCCGGCGGGGCCAATGCCGTGCTGTGCGCGTCGAACCCGCTGAGCACGCAGGACGACGTGGCCGCGTCGCTGACGAAGGACTTCGGCATCCCGACGTTCGCCATCCGCGGCGAGAACCGGGCCACCTACTACAAGCATCTCAATGCGGCGCTGGACCACAAGCCGACCGTGACGTTCGACGACGGGGCCGACCTGGTCAACGAGCTGCACACCAAGCGGAAGAAGGACGCCGGGCGGATCGTCGCGAGCATGGAAGAGACCACGACCGGCGTGATTCGCCTGCGGGCGATGGCCAGGGAAGGCAAGCTCAAGTTCCCGGTCATCGCGGTCAACGACGCCAAGAGCAAGCACATGTTCGACAATCGTTATGGGACCGGCCAGTCCACCGTCGACGGGATCATCCGCGCGACGGACTACCTGCTGGCCGGCAGCAACGTCGTGGTGGCCGGTTACGGCTGGTGCGGTCGCGGTTTCGCCATGCGGGCCCGCGGCATGGGGGCGATCGTCATCATCACGGAAGTGGACGCGATCAAGGCCCTCGAAGCGGCGATGGACGGCTTCCAGGTGATGCCGATGGCCCAGGCGGCCAAGGTCGGCGAGCTTTTCGTGACGCTGACGGGCAACAAGCACGTGCTGCGTCCGGAGCATTTCCGGGCAATGAAGCATCGGGCCACCGTGGCCAATAGTGGCCATTTCGACGTGGAGATCGATATTCCCGGCCTCAAGAAGATGAGCAAGAAGGTCAACCGCGGCGTGCGAAACCACGTCGACGAGTATGTCATCAGCCGCAACAAGAGCATCTACCTGCTGGGAGAGGGCCGTCTGATCAATCTGGCGGCGGCCGAAGGGCACCCGGCGTGCGTGATGGACATGAGCTTCGCCACCCAGGCCCTCCAGGCCGAGTACGTGCTCAAGCACGCCGGCAAGCTGGAAATCGCGGTCCACTCGGTTCCGCTGGAGATTGAGGAGCAGGTTTGCCGATTGAAACTACGGACGATGTCGATTGCCATCGACAAACTGACGCCGGAACAGGTCGAGTACCTGGCCAGTAGCGGCGAAGGGACGTAGTCGCCGGCCCGAACGATGTCGATGTCGGGCCGTGCGTCCCTGCGCGCCGCCTCCTGACGCACATCGGGACGGGTGAGTCGGACGTTCGTAGGACTATGGAAAACAAAGAGACCGAAAAGACGCCGAAGGCGCCCAAGTCCCTTCTGGCTGTCGGTCCGACACTGCACTACAGCCACAGGAACGTGCAGCGATGCTGGCTGCTGGCGGTCATCTCCTTCGGGATCACCTGCCTGATCTGGTCGCGGATCGTGACCGGGACGTTCTGGGCGTTCGATCTCGAGTCGCAGACGGCCCCGGATTTCTGGCGGCTCAGCGCGACCACTCTGGCCGGCGCCAGCATCTTCGAGTATCCCTGGCAGATCATCGTGCTCGGTCTGCTGATGGGTGTCCTGGCGGTGGTCCCCATCCTGATCGCTCAGTTGATGAGCTTCGGACACAGCTTCATCTTTATCCTGGCGGTGTTCTTCCTGGCGAACCTGCCGGGGTTCGCGCTGTCGTTGCTGCTCAGTTGTTTCCTCGTGGCGTCGCGCCCGCTCCGCTTCCGATCGCGGATCATCGCCATTGCGCTGTGCACGGCCCCGCAGCTTCTCTACTGGGGTTTCTTCGGTCCGGCCCCCGGCCTGGAGCCGCTGGAGTGGGGCTTCTCGTTCGCTCCGTGGATCTGGGCCTGGCTGGTCGGCCTGACCATCGCCGGACTGGTCCTCGGGATCGGCCATTACACCCGCTACCGCCCGGGACTCAACTGGGTCTTCACCACGACGACGCTGCTGTTGGCGCTGGGCGTGTTCGAATGGAAGATCGGTTTCGACGAGCTGGACTACCAGTTCTATATCGCCGGCAACAACCCGGAGGAGGTCGCCGAGTTTCACGATCGCAGCATCCGTGAGGCCCTCGATCGAACCATCATGGACCCGGCCACGCGCAAAACGCTGGCGGCGTACTTCCTGCCGAGCGATCCGATCCCTCTGCGCGAGGAGCTCAAGACGGAGATCCAGATCCAACTGAGCCTCGACCGTTGGCCGAGCTGGTTCATCGTGCCCGACGAACTGAAGTACCAGGACAAACGCCAGTGGCTGAATGAGCAGTACGAGCGTTTCATCCATCCGACGAAATCCTGGTGGATGCCGCAGTGGCTGCACGCCGAGATCGTCGAGCGTCGTTCCGCCAGCAGGCGGATGCCGATCGCGATCTACTACAAGGCGATGCTGAGCGAGTACAGTCCGGCCCTGCCTCGGATTCGCCGGGAGGAAGTGCTGCACTTCTACAGCGACTACCCCCGCGAACGATCGGGAGAGATCTGGTTCCAGTTGTATCGTGATTTCGGCGGGTCGCCGGAATCGGCCGAGGCCCGCTGGCGGATTGCCAAGCATCTGGCCGGACGAGGTCGGTTCAGCCAGGCCGGCACGTTTCTCGATCAGGCCCAGACCCTCGTCGAGGAACAGCTCGCCCAGGACAACAATGCCTCGGCCTCGGATTCGCTGTTCAGCGCGTTCCGGCCGCCGGCGGCGACGGTGATGACACGGATCAAGCTCAGAGAGTTGCAGAGGCGCGTGCACGAGTTGAAGGCCGTGATCGCCGACGAGAACCTCAAGGGCAGCGAGGGGGCCGCCGACCGGCTGGCCAAGTTCGTGATGCTCAATCCGCAAGGCCTGGAGTATGCCCAGCAGCTCGACACCCTCCTGTCGCTGGCCGGCCCCGACGATGGCCTGCGCGACAACATCCTGCTGGCCAAGGCCAAGCTCATCGCCGACGACCAGGGCCGGTCGGAGCGCCTGATCCAGTTGAACCGCGAATACCAGAATACCGACGGGGGGATGCAGGCGCTGTACGAACTGACTCGGCTTAAGATCCGGCTCTATCAGCAGGAGGACGATTCGGCGGCCGAGAAACGCAGGTTCCTGGCCGAGGCCAGGGACATGCTGACCAGCTTTGTCAACCTCTACCCCGACAGTTTCTATGCAGAACAGGTCCGCCGCAATCTCGAAGACCTCCCCCGGCTGGAATGACGCCTTCCGGCCGGCCCGCACACCCTGCGCCCGCACCCCGCTGCGGGGGCCCTTGCGACAAGGTCGAAAGGCTTCGCGGGCTGAGCAAAAGGCTATGTCGCCCGTGCCATTTGCCCATCACCGTATCCGACTTACGCGTCGAATTAGATTGCGGTGTTTCGGTACAATAGGTTCTCTGTCTTCTGCAGAGGGACGGTGCCGACCGCCGGACGGAGCCCGGCCTTCTGCGTGCAGAATCGACAGAAATTCGATGGGAAGGCAACGGCAATGTACAAGCTGAATCCAAAGGTCGATACCAGCGGCACAGACGGCCTGACGCTATTTGAGTTTCCACCCGTCGGCCTCGTGGAGCTGTTCGGCGAGGTCCGTGACAGCGACGGATGCAAGGTCTCACGCAAGCACGTCTTCACCAGCGACCGGGGCGACGTCTTCACCGTCTATGATTGGAAGCAGACCACGCTCTACCGCGGCGAAAGCAGCGGGGCCCCCACGCCGGAGGAGTTCTGGCACAGCCGCGAGCTGAAACCCCTCCGCATCGGCGGCCGCGTCGGAAGCAATCCGCGTCCGTTCCTCAAATGGCTCCAGGGCCAGTACGAACTCCGCGCCGCTGCGCGTCGAGCCCGCCATACCGACAGCGAGTGTGCCTGACGAGGCCGGTCACCGCCTCGGTGCGTCGCCTGCCGAACGCATAGAGAAGCGTGTGAGTGCGGATTGGCGATTCGCGCTCCGCAAGTGGCCTTTCTCTGCCTCTGCGGCTGCTTCCACAGCCTCTGTTCCAGTTTGCGCGTCGGAAAATGCTGCCCATGACACGAGCCGGCCGGTACAATGCGACCGGTGGAAGCCCGCGCCAGGAGGATTTCCCGAAGGGGCAGGAACGTGTCGATTGGACAGGCAAGGGGAGTATCGCAGTGAGACGGTATGCAGCAGCGTGGATGGTCGTCGGGGTGGTGGCATGGGCAGGGCCCGTATCGGCCGGAGATTGGCCGGGGTTCCGCGGGCCGGGCGCGCGAGGCGTCAGTGACCAGACCGGTCTGGCTCTGACCTGGAGCGACACGGAAAACCTCGCCTGGAAGACGCCGCTGCCGGGACCAGGCTCGTCCAGCCCCATCGTCTTCGGCGACCACATCTATGTGACGTGCTATTCCGGCTATGGCCTGGACCCGAACGAGCCGGGCGACCAGAGTCGTCTCAAACGTCATCTTGTGTGCGTTCGCGCCGCCGATGGCGAGTTGCTCTGGGATGCAGCCGTGCCGGCGGTTCTCCCGGAAGAGCCTTACCGGGGCATGCTGCGCGAACATGGCTATGCCAGCCAGACCCCCGTGACGGACGGGGAGCGCATCTACGTCTTCTTCGGCAAGACCGGCGTGCTCGCCTTCGACCCGAACGGCAAGCAACTCTGGCAGACCAGCGTCGGCACAGGCGCCGACCAGAAACGATGGGGCGCTGCAACGAGCCTCGCCCTCCACGACAACCTCGTCTTCGTCAACGCCTGGGACGAGAGCAAAGCCCTCTACGCGCTCGATGCCCGAACGGGCCGCGAAGTGTGGCGCAAGGACCTCTCGCAAACGGGCTTGTCGTTCAGCACACCCATCGTGGCCGAGCAGGCAGACGGCCGCGCGGAACTGGTCGTTTCCGTCCCGTCGGTGGTCTGGGGCCTCGATCCGCAAACCGGCCGAGAGCTCTGGTCCGCCCGCACCGGCATCGACGACGACATGATCCCCAGCCCCGTGGTCCACGACGGCGTCGCCTACATCCACGGCGGCGGCCCGCGTCACCACGGCTCTCTGGCGGTGCGCCTCGGCGGCCGGGGCGATGTCACCGACACGCACATCGTCTGGTCCGGCAAGAACGTCGCCAGCCCGCCCTCGCCGGTGATCGTGGACGGCCTGATGTACTGGGTGGACGCCTACGGCCAGGCCTGCTGCGTGGCCACCGCCACCGGCGCGCTTCGGTACCGCGAGAAGCTGCCCGTCGTCGAGCGGTTCGCGGTCTACGCCTCCGCGGTCGCCGCCGGAGGGAGGATCTACGTCGTGACGCGAAAGGGCGGCACCTTCGTGTTGCCCGCCCGGCCCGAATTCCATATCCTCGCCCAGAACCAGTTCGCATCCGACCCCGGCGACTTCAACGCCTCACCCGCCATCAGCAACCAGCGCCTCCTCCTCCGCTCCAACCGCTTCCTCTACGGCATCCAAGAAACCCCGTAGGATGGGCTTCAGCCCATGCAGAGTCCAAAACGGGTTGCGTACTCGGTATGCCCCACCCAGGTCGACCACGGCACTGCCGGCGACGACGCGGGGCCCTTGTGCATGCCGATGTCCGGACGGCCTCGCGGACGCAATAAAGAACCCGCCCCGTTCCGCTCGGGAGGCGCTCCCTCCACGGAACCTCACCGGGGCGGGCTTGTGAACCCTTCGTTCCCCCGCACCCAACCCGGCGCGTCACGAACTGCTACACATGTAAAATAGGGGTACGTCCCCCGGGCACCATGTCAAATAAGCATCGACTGCATCTGTCGGGATTCCACGGGCTCAAACCCTACATTATAAGCATCCGCACCCCAGGAGTAAACTCCCGCTTGCCCCCCGACGCCAGGATTTTGCCCACGGCCGCTTGTGCTGACGCCGTCAGGCGTTCTCGGGGCGAGTCCGCCGCCCGCTTCGGCCGGACTTGCGGGCCAAACCTCCCGCCGGGGCCATCGCAAACGCCCCTCTTCCCGAGCCACAGCCAACCTCCGCCGGCCGTCTTCGGGGTCAGCCCTTTCGATCATCATTGGCGCGTTGGTGCAATCGGTCCGGGGGATAGACGGTGGA
>LVBB01000128.1 GCA_001603075.1 Phycisphaerales bacterium Planc_01
TCATTCGCCCCTGCCGCGCCGGTGTCAGACGACGTAGGTCGAGGCGGAGGTTTCGCCGCCCCGGCCGGTCCAGTTGGTATGGAAGAACTCGCCTCGCGGCTTGTCCACCCGCTCGTACGTGTGCGCGCCGAAGTAGTCGCGCTGCGCCTGGAGCAGGTTCGCCGGCAGACGGGCGTGACGGTACCCGTCGAAGTACGCCAGCGCCGTGCTGATGGCGGGGATGGGAATGCCCAGTTCGACCGCCGTCATCGCCACACGACGCCAGGAGGCCTGGGCTTTCTGCATCGCCTTCTTGAAGAACGGATCAAGCAGCAGGTTCGTCAGATCGGGATTGTTGTCAAAGGCCTCCTTGATCTTGCCGAGGAAGGCCGAGCGGATGATGCAGCCGCCGCGCCACATCAGGGCGATGCCGCCGTAGTTGAGGTTCCACTGGTGCTCGGCCGCCGCCGCACGCATCAGTTGATAGCCCTGGGCATAGCTGACGATCTTGGCTGCATAGAGGGCGTGACGCAGGTCTGTGAGGAACGCCTTCTTGTCGCCCTGGAACTTTGTCTTCGGGCCGGAGAGGATCTTCGAGGCCGCGACGCGCTCGTCCTTCAGTGCCGACAGGCACCGTGCGAACACCGCCTCGGCGATCAGCGTCAGCGGCTGGCCCAGGTCCAGCGCCTCGATGGCGGTCCACTTGCCCGTGCCCTTTTGACCGGCGGTGTCGAGGATCAGATCGATAACGGCCTTGCCGTTCTCATCCTTGTAAGCCAGGATGTCACGCGTGATCTCGATCAGGTAGGAATCCAGTTCGCCCTTGTTCCATGTGGCGAACGCCTTGTGCATTTCCTCGTTGGTCATGCCGAGACCTTCTTTCATCATCTGATAGGTCTCGCAGATCATCTGCATGTCACCGTATTCGATTCCGTTGTGGACCATCTTGACGAAGTGGCCGGCGCCGTTCTCGCCGACCCAGTCGCAGCAGGGCTCGCCGTCGTCGGTCTTGGCGCAGATCGACTGGAAGATGGGTTTGACCGCAGGCCAGGCCTTGGGCGATCCGCCGGGCATCATGGACGGCCCCAGCAGGGCGCCCTCTTCGCCTCCGGAGACGCCGGTGCCGATGTAGAGCATGCCTTTGCCCTCGACGTAGGCGGTCCGCCGGATCGTGTCGGGGAAGTGGCTGTTGCCGCCGTCGATGACGATGTCGCCCTTTTCCAGGTGCGGCAGGACCGCATCAATGAACTGATCGACCGGCGCGCCGGCCTTGACCATCAGCATCACCTTGCGCGGCTTCTTGAGGTTTGCCGTCAGCTCGTCGATCGAACGGCAGCCGATGATCTTCTTGCCCTTGGCCCGACCGTTGACGAAGTCGTCCACCTTCGAGACGGTCCGATTGAAGCAGGCGACCGTGAAGCCCTTGCTCTCCATGTTCAGGATCAGGTTCTCACCCATGACGGCCAGACCGATCACGCCAATATCCGCTTTCGCCATGATGCCGCGCTCCTTTGCTCGATATCCGGTTGCTGGTTCCTGCCCATCCTACGTCCACCCGCCCGGTGCGTTCACCCCCGCCCCGCACCATGCGGGCAAACCATTCTCGCGATTTCCTCCGCCCACGCAAGCCAAATCCCCCCCAACCCCGATTCTCCACTGGTTCTGGGCTTTGCCGTCCTCCAGGCCCTCTTGTCTTCCTGAGCGTCAGCGAAGGACCTGGGCCATCGAGCCGAAGGCAACATCAGCTTGCAGGACCGACCTGCCACCTGATATACTCCCCCGGAGAGACTCGGAACTGTCCAGAGCAGGGTGTGCGTTTACGCGCCTATTCGATGAGGAACGAATTGCCATGATCGAGAAGCGAACCGTTTTCGTGCTTGGCGCCGGTGCCAGTTGCCCGTATGGGTTCCCTACGGCGAGGGGGCTCAGATCGGACATCATCGCAAACTTCGTGTCCAGATATAAGAAGCTGCTCACCGATCGTGAAGGTCTTGGTGTTGCTGGAATCAACAGCGGATATCCGCGTCTCGAAGACGGTCGTGATTTCGAAAAACGCTTTGACCGGTCCAGCACCGAATCAGTGGACCTCTTTCTCGCGAGGAACCCTGCGCTCGCCGAGATCGGAAAGATGGCCATTTGCATGAGCATCCTCTTCGCGGAGCAGAATAGTCACTTCAGAGAACGCGTCAAGGATCCGAACCAGGATTGGTACTTCTACCTGTTCAGCAGGCTGTCGCGAGATCTTACTGACAGGAGTGGCCTTCAGGAGCTCAGCAAGAACAACGTCGCGTTTGTCACATTCAACTATGACCGTTCACTCGAACACTTCCTCTATGAGAGCGTTTTGAACAGTTTCGAGGAAGCTGATCCAACGACAGTAGCCGAACAGGTCAACAGACTGGTTACCATACATGTATACGGAGCGCTTGCACCATTGGATTGGCAGGTCACTGATCCGCAGAACGCACCCGAATATGGCAAGTACGGGGCATTGCCCCACCTCAACTTGCCTGCAGTGGCGGACAACCTGCACATTGTCCATGAGAAGAAGGAGAATCCGAACATCGAAAAGGCGCGGGAGCGAATCTCGAAGGCGGATCGCATCTTCTTCCTTGGCTTTGGCTATGCGAAGGAGAACTTGGAGGCTCTCGGACTGCCTGAAGTGCTGCAGCCGATGCAGCGCATCTACGGGACCGGCATGGGCTGGACGCAGAAGGAGATTCATGGGATTACCAATCAGCTTGGAATAGGCTTGGGCCACAGCGAAAAAGACAGGCCAAACAGGTCCAGCCAAGTGCAGATCAGGGATTGTGACTGCGTGGCGTTGCTGCGGGAGTTTCTCTGAACCGCCTGGCGAGGCATGCGATATGAGTTGGCTGTTGTTTCTTGACGAGAGTGGGCACGATCGGCGGACTATGCCTTATGAAGTCCATGGCGGGTTCGCGATCCATGCATCGAAGCTGTGGCCATTCATCTCGGCCGTGAAGACGCTGGAACAGTGCACGTTTGGAGCGCACCTTCATCAATTTGGTTCGGAGCTCAAGGGTTCCCGACTCCTCGATAAGGACCGATTCGAGTGGGAGCGTCAGGGGCCACGCATGGACGATGCGTCACGTCGCAAACATGCGCTCAATTTCCTGAACAACGGCAAGCAGGGGCGAACGCCGAGGCGAGATGAGTTCACAGCATATGGCCAGGCTTGCATTCATGTAGCCGAAGGTGTCATCCAATTGCTTGCCAGTCACGACGCGAAGGTATTCGCTGCGGCAATACCCCATTTGCCGAGACCGAAGACGATGCTTGAGGACTTCTTGCGGAAGGACCTGGTATTCTTGCTGGAGCGGTATTTCTATTTTCTCGAGTCATGGCGTGAAATGGGCTTGCTGGTGATGGATGGTTCCGAAAAGCAGGCGGACCGGAAGCTTGTTCGACGAATGGAATCGTATTTCACACGAACCACGCATGGGCGGCAGCGCACACAGTGGATTGTGCCTGTGCCGATGTTCGTCGAATCGGATATGGCCTATGGTGTGCAGGTCGCGGACCTGTGCATCTACTGCCTGAATTGGGGCTGGCGATTGCCAGAGATGACTCAGCCTGTGCGCCCGGAGATTGAGCTATTCGCATGGCTCATCAAGAACATCATCTGGCATGGCGAGGGGTGTCGTGAGGGAAAGGTCTTCAAGACACACGGCGCATTCTACGTTTCAGATCCCTACGAGGCCCGGTGAGCGCAAAAAAAGAGGAGACAACGCGTTCGGGGCCACCGTAGCAGCCCCTTGGCTGAGTCTCCACATATAATATCGTCTTAATTCCCTTGTTGTTCAAGTCCAATCTTCAGAATTCTGGGTTCCCGAACAGTCTGATAACACCCCAATTCATGTATACTCTTTTATGACAATGGTTTGCGGGTGTCCATCAGAGGAAGCGGGTGCGGGTGGACCAGAGGCCGAGGGCGGGGTTGGAGATGTAGAAGATGGTTTCGCCATCGACGGCGTTGAAGCCGTCTTTGAGTTTCTTGGGGTCGTACTTGGCCATCATCTTCCCGAGGTCGGTGTAGCGGAAGTTGACGCTTTCGATCTGCTCTTGGGTCAGGCGGCCCGGGCAGTAGGTGACGCGGAAGCGGCCCTCGGTCGAGCCGTGGATCAGGTGGGCGGCGGCGCTGAGGTTGGCGCGAAGGTTCTCGTTCTCGGCGACCAGTTGCAGGACGCGGTCGGTGCCGGCGTAACCGTACTTGCCCCACGATCGGTGCTCCGAGCGTTGGGCGACGTTATTGTCGCGATTTGCCGCGCCCCTGCAAGTCAAATCCCGCGTGACCCGAGCATCGTGACTCGGCTGACCGATCACGGCTTTCACCAGTTCCAGGGCAGGGGGGCGTCGGAGGCGACGGCGTGGGCCGGGCGCGGGTGCCCGGCGTTGAAGACGTAGAGATCCTCGATTTTCTCGATGACGACAGGGGTCTCGTCGATGCGGCCGTCGGGCCCGATCACGTCGGCCAGCGACAGGCCCAGATGGTTGGCGAGAAACCTGTAGGCCCCGATCCGCTTGGACCAGCCGTAGTCGTGGCCCTCGTCGGGCAGGTGCCAGTTCTCCACACGGGATTCGGCCCCGTACAGGCGATACACGTTCCGGATGTAGGGGAACTCGACGTCAGGTGTGTTCTTCGTCCAGTCCTGGCCGTTGGAGACGATCAACTGCGGACGCGGGGCGGCCATCGCCGCGATGTCGGTGTTGTTCGTTTCATGGAAGCGGCTCTTGTGAACGGGCAGGCCGCTCTCGCATACGCAGCCGCCGAAGAAATGGGCCGAGACCATCACGACGGGGACCGAGACCGCGATGCGATCGTCCACCGCCGTCAGCAGGAACGTCTGCGTGCCACCGCCGGAGGCCCCGGTGATGGCGATCCGGGACGAATCAACGTCCGCTCTCGTACAGAGGTAGTCCAGCAAGCGAATGCTGTTCCAGAGCTGTATCTTCAGCGCATCGGGCCGTCGGTGTTCCCAGCCGGCGTTGGCCCAGTCGCCGTAGCCGACCATGTCGTAGGACAGCACGATGGCCCCCATACGGGCCAGCGTCCCGCATCGCTTTTGCATATCGGGACGAAACCGGCCATAGTCTTCACGACTGCTCCAGTGCCCATGTGAACAAAGAACCGCCGGGAACGGCCCGGCGCCGGCGTTCGGGCGATAGAGGCTGCCGGTGACGAAGACGCCGGGCAGGCTCTCGATGGCGATGTTCTCGACGGTGTAGTCGTCGTATTGCCGCAGGTTCCGGATGATCGGGTTCAGCGCGCATTTTTGGGGCAGGGGCAACAGCCCCGCGCCGCGCAGAATGGCCTCGCGATTGGTCCGGGCCCGCTGTTGCCATTCGGCGAGGTTCGAATATGTCTGGGCAAACCGCGCCAGTTGTACCTTCGCCTCTTCCTCGGTCTGGTAGTTGCCCACGCAGAGTTGCGGTTCATCTGTATCCTGGGCCGTGACCGGTCCGTTCAGCAGCATCACCACAACAAACACGCCGGTCAGGCTGTTGCGCACTCGTCGTTGCATCGTTTCGTCTCCTTTGATGGTCTGGGGATCCACTTGTCACCACTGTGCCAGCGGTTTGATCTCGGGGATGCCGGCCTGCTGTCCATCGGCCCGGACAGGTGCGAACAGGACGGCGATACGCACGTCGCCCTGCGCATCGGCCAGCCGGGCCAGCAGACGCTTGACTCCTTTGTTCGTCCTCTGGGGCGGCTCCTGCTCGGCCGAGCCGACCGTGAACGCCGCTCCTGCAGGGCTCAGAAGTCGCACGACAAGCTCCTTGCCATCGAGTTTCAATCTGGCGACCGAACCGTCCTCGATCCGAATGTCCGCATCGGTCGTCATGCCCCAGACCACGTCGCACGGCTTCTCGATGGCGAACTCGTCCTGGACGAGCACCGCCCTCCGGCTGCCAACCATCTTCACGCCGCGAGAAGCGGACTTGGCGAACCTGGCATATGCCTGCGTCAGATCGACGATCGCAGAAGGATCGGTCTCGTTCATCTTCGTGCTGGTGAAGGTCGATTTGGCCAGGGCGTCCTGGTCCTCGCCGCCCAGCATACAGATGTTGTGGCTGGCTGAATTCAGCCGGTGATACGACCAGCGTTGTCCTCCCGGCCGGCTCTCCCAGTAGCCGGGCAGGTTGTAGTTGTCGGCGCCAAGATCGCGGGCCCAGCGGACGCCGAGGGCGTCCAGCTCGAAGTTGCCGAGATCGAGATGCCCGTGATTGACCTGGTTGTAGCCCGCCTTGATCCCGACGAAGAGCGCGTCGGGGTCGTCCCAGGCGCTTCGCATCGTGACGACCTCGACCGGACCGCGAAAGTAGCGGTCGAGCTGGCGTCGGGCGGCACTGGCCCGCGGCTTGGCCGTGTACCAGACGAGATGGGCCGCACTGGCCGGTCGCCTGGCAATCTCCTCGTGCTCGGCGTATGCGTACAGCGGATTGTGAAACGTGCGGGCCAGCCAGAACATGCAGGCCATCGGTCGGCGGGCACTGCGCTCTCCGACATCGGCCAGGTTCAGGTACAGGCCGGTGGGCCCCGTTGTGTGGATCGGGAAATCTCCGGCCTTCGAGAGGCCTTCGACGTCGAGCAGTCCGAACGTGCTGCCCAGCGCCGTATCGAGAGCCGTCAGCCCGTACGCCGTATAATGCGTCGCATAGCTCCAGTAGCCCGGCCCTTCGCCCCAGGCGCCGTCGGGCGCGTAGGTCTTCAGCGCCAGAGGCAGCGACTCGACGGCCGCCGGGACGATCCGCTCGGCATAGCTCGGCTCGATGTCGGCGATGGCGAGGGCCCCCACGATCATCCCGCCGTTGCAGACCTGGTTCCAGTTGTGATCGCTCCGAGCCCACCAGCCGTTGGATTCGTACACCTTCAGACCGGGCTCCAGGCCCTTCTCGATCAGGGCCCGAACGATCGTGGCCCTTGTATCGGGGTCGAGATACGCGTGCAGCCAGTCGTACCCAACGCCCACCGCATGGCTCATCTCGGCCGTATCGAGGAAGTGCGAAGGGTTCCAATCCGGAAATGCACAGACCTCCAGGAGATTCGCCCTGGCCTTGGCGGCATAGCGTTCGTCGCCGGTCCAGCGATAGGCCAGGGCCAGAGAGTAGATGCGACGCAGGCAATCCCGACTGACGCTGAGCAGACGCGGTCCGACCTTCTCATACACCAGCGGCGGCCTCTTCAGACACGCCTCGGCGTCGGCACGCACGTCGTCCCAGCATTTCTGCAGAGCCGAGTCCTCCACCATCGCCGCCCTGAGCCACATCAGGTCTTTGTCCTTGAGCATGAGTCTGGGATGGCCCTTGTCCAATGAGGTGAGGAAATCGTCAGCAACGACGGTTGGTTGCGCCACGGCGCCGACCGCCAGAACAAGCGAAGCGGCCAGAGAGAGGATCAGAAAATCAGACGTGCGTTTCATCACGGTCCTTTCAACGTGGCGACAGCCGATAGCGACCTCAAGGCCCCTGGTGATATCACTTCACCTTATAGAGAAGACATGATGGAGAATGCAAGACAAATCCCCGTTGCCGTACGCCCTGACACCACCCCACGGCATTGACAGGGCGGATCCGGCGGCCTATGATCGCGTTGAATCGCAAACCGATTGAGGAGTTCGCTGTGAACAGAGCCGTCTACAAGAGCAAGGACGACATGGGGGCCGCCGCCGGCAGCACCGCCGCTGGCGCCATCCGACGGGCCATCGCCGACAAGAACCAGGCCAACATCATCCTCGCTACCGGCGCCAGTCAGTTCGAGATGCTCGAGCAACTGACCGTCTCCGACGCGATCGACTGGTCGAAGGTCACGATGTTCCATCTCGATGAGTACATCGGCCTGGGGCGCGACCACCCCGCCAGCTTCCGCAAATACCTTCAGGAGCGTTTCGTCGACAAAGTCGGCGCGCTCCAGGCCGTGCACTTCGTCAATGGCGATGCAGCGGACCCCGCCGCCGAGTGCGACCGGCTCGGCGACCTGATCCGCGCCCATCCGATCGATGTCGCCTGCGTGGGGATCGGAGAGAACGGCCATCTGGCGTTCAATGATCCGCCCGCCGACTTCGAGACCGAGCAGCCGTATCTGGTCGTCGATCTCGACGAACGCTGCCGGCAGCAGCAGCTCGGCGAAGGCTGGTTCGCGTCGCTGAAGGCCGTTCCCTCGCAAGCCATCTCGATGAGCATTCAGCAGATCCTCAAGAGTCGCAAGATCGTTGTCACCGTTCCGGACCGACGCAAAGCCGAGGCCGTCCGCAACACGCTGGAGGGCCCCGTGACGCCCCGATGTCCGGCGTCGATCCTCCAGCGGCACGAGCACTGTTCCATCTTCCTCGATGAAGCGGCCGCTTCGATGCTGTCGGTGAACTCGTGACGGGCGGTGGAATCATGGAAATCCCGGGACTGATCGATCTCCAGGTCAACGGCTACAAGGGCGTGGATTTCTCCGGCGCCCATCTGAGCGAAGAGGACGTCGTTCGCACCTGCGGCGCGCTGCTCGACGCGGGGACCACCGCCTTTCTTGCCACGCTGATCACCAGCCCGACGGAGACCTACGAGCGGAACCTGCCGCTGATTGCGAAAGCCGCGCGAACGGCCGAGTGCCAGGGCCGTCTCCTCGGCATCCATCTCGAAGGGCCGTTTCTCTCGCCCGTCGAAGGCGCCAGGGGCGCGCACAACCCCGAATGGATGAGGGCCCCGAGCATCGAATACCTCGACCGGCTCATCGCGTGGGCCGATGGGACCATCAGGATGCTGACAGTAGCGGGCGACCTCGACGGCGTCGAAGAGCTGATCCGTCACGCCGCGAAGCAGGGGATCGTCGTCTCGCTCGGCCACCACATGGCCAACGAAGACCAGCTCAAGCGATGTGCGGCCGCCGGAGCCAAGGCGCTGACCCATCTGGGCAATGGCGTCGGCGCGATGCTGCCCCGCCACGACAACCCCATCTGGGCGGGCCTGGCCAACGACGATCTCGTGGCCACGATCATCCCGGACGGCCACCATCTGCCCCCTTCGCTGCTCAAGACGATCCTGCGGGCCAAGAGCCCGGCCAATTGCATTGCCGTCAGCGACGCCTCGGAGCTGGCGGGCCTGGCTCCCGGCCGATACCAGTCCATGGGGGCCGAGGTCGTGCTCGACCCGACGGGCCGTCTCTACAATCCAGCGACCGGGTACATGGCGGGCTCCTCGGCGACCCTTCTGGCGTGTATGAACCATCTCGCCTCGTTGAATCTGGTCACGTATCGAGAGCTGGTATCTATGGCTTTCGACAATCCGCTCCGGCTGCTCGGAATCGACCGACGACAGATCCGTCGTGACAAGATCGTCCTGTACGACCAGAGGCGTCGCCTCTTCACCGTCTAAGCGCCATCGGGACATCCTGCAACTACAGAGGAGTGACCATGAGAAGTCACATCGTTCGGTTCGCCGTGCTCACATTCGCCATCTGCACCGTCTCTGTCGGTGTCGCAAGCGACGGCGGGCCATCCGATATGAAACTGTGGTACGCCGAACCGGCTCAAACGTGGACCTACGCCTTGCCTGTAGGCAACGGACGACTCGGGGCGATGGTGTTCGCAGGCACGGCCGAGGCGCGATACCAGCTCAACGAGGACTCTCTCTGGTGTGGCCGGCCGCACGACTACGCCCAGGACGGCGCGGCCCAATACCTCCCCGAAATCCGCCGGCTGCTGCTCGAAGGCAAACCGCGAGAGGCTGAGCAACTGGCGATGGAGCGTTTCATGTCGTCGCCGTTGCGTCAGGTTCCCTATCAACCGTTCGGCGACCTGACGCTGCGCTTCCCCGGACACGAGAATGCGGAGAGCTACTATCGCGAGCTGGACCTCGACACCGCCGTGGCCACCACGACCTATCGGGTCGATGGCGTGACCTATACGCGACAGACCTTCGCCAGCTTTCCGGATCAAGTGGTTGTAGTCCGGATTTCGTGTGACGAGCCCGGTGCGCTGAGTTTCACCGCGGCGCTGACCAGCCCCAACGCCGATGTGCGGACGCAGAAGGTGGACGACCGGACGCTGGCGATCCTCGGACGGGCCCGCGATTTCGAGGTGCAGGGAACCAAGGAGGTGATCCCCGGCGCCGTGCGGTTCGAAGGCCGCTGTCAGATTCGAGTCAACGGCGGCCGGGCCACCGTGAACGATGAACAGATCCGGGTCGAGAGCGCCCACGCCGCGACGCTGACGATCGCCATGGCCACCAACGTCAGGAGCTATAAGGACCTCTCGGCCGATCCGGGGAAGCGCTGCGCCGAGGCACTCCGCAGAGCCGCCGAGAAGACGCCGCGACAGTTGCGCAACGCCCACGTGGCCGATCACCAGTCGCTGTTCCGGCGTGTGACGCTCGATCTGGGCCCGGCGCGGACGACGGACCTGCCCACAGATCGGCGCGTGCTGAAGTATGCCGAGAAGGAAGACCCGCAGTTGGCGACCCTGTTCTTCCAGTATGGCCGCTATCTGATGATCGCCAGCTCGCGGACCGGTGGCCAGCCCGCCAACCTTCAGGGACTCTGGAACGAGAGCACCAGCCCGCCGTGGGACAGCAAGTACACGGTCAACATCAACACCGAGATGAACTACTGGCTGACCGAGCCGACGAATCTGGCCGAGTGCGGCCGCCCGCTGTTCGATGCCCTGGTGGAGATCGCCGAGTCGGGCCGATCCACCGCACGAAAGCACTACGACGCCCCCGGCTGGGTGCTGCACCACAACTTCGACCTCTGGCGCGGCACGGCGCCGATCAACGCCTCGAACCACGGCATCTGGCCCACCGGCGGCGCGTGGCTCTGCCAGCACCTGTGGTGGCACTATGTCTACGGCGGCGACAGGCAATTCCTCCGCGAACGGGCGTATCCCCTGATGAAAGGGGCGGCCGAGTTCTTCGTCGAAACGCTGATCGAAGACCCGCGAAGCGAGAAACGATGGCTGATCAGCGGGCCCAGCAACAGCCCCGAGATCGGCGGGCTGGTCATGGGTCCGACGATGGATCATCAGATCATTCGCCGTCTCTTCGCCAACACCGCTGAGGCGGCGCGCCTGCTGGGCGTCGATGAGGAGTTCGCGACGAAGCTCGACGCCTTGCGCGTTCGCATCGCGCCGAACCAAATCGGCCGGCACGGCCAGCTCCAGGAATGGCTCGAAGACAAGGACGATCCGAAGAACGAGCATCGCCACGTTTCGCACCTGTGGGGCCTGTTCCCCGGCAGCGAGATCTCGGTCGATACGCCCGAATTGCTCGACGCCGCGAAACAGTCGTTGATCTTTCGCGGCGACGGCGGCACCGGCTGGAGCCGGGCGTGGAAGATCAACTTCTGGGCCCGCCTGCTTGACGGCGACCACGCCCACCGGATGCTCAAGCACCTTCTGACGCTGACCGACTCGCCGCTGACCGACTACAAAGGCGGGGGCGTGTACGGCAATCTCTTCGACGCCCATCCGCCGTTCCAGATCGACGGCAACTTCGGCGCCGCCAGCGGCATCGCCGAGATGCTCATGCAAAGCCACCGGCGCGACCCGGAAGGCCGCTATATCATCGAGCTGCTGCCGGCCCTGCCGTGCGCCTGGCCCGACGGCCGGGTCGCCGGCCTGCGGGCACGCGGCGGTTTCACACTTGACATCGCGTGGAAAAATGGTATGCTCGCCGAAGCAATCGTCAAGAGCCCAAGTGGCCGCTCGTGCATCGTTCGGTACGGAGAAAGAACGGTGCAGATCGAGCCCGGCGCCGGAGGCGTCAGGCTGGACGGGGCCCTGCAAGGGCCAGTGGGTTCGGATCAGGACAGACAAGGAGGTTGATGGCATCTCATACGTTCATCTCTGCGCCGTTTGTAGTGTGCCCGTAAGGGCTGCTCCCACAGAAAGACAATAGCGCATCACGGCGTCACTACGAACGTACGACGCGGTGCGGACCGCGCACCGACACGAGATCACCATCCACCGACGGCAGAAGGGTAATGGAAAGGAGGATTGGCACAGAGTACGGGCGAACGATGATGCGCCCCTACAATCCGCTTAGGAGAGGGTGATGAGAAGGGAACCTCAGGAGGAAACCTTCACCTAAGAAAAGGAGAACGAAATGAAACGGATTTCTATTCTGGTCGCCGTCGTGGCGCTGGCGCCGGCGGTGGGGCACGGGAACATCCATCGCTCGGAGCGCTACCAGGTTCGTTACAGTCCCTATGCCTTCAACTACCGCAATTCAGGCCTGATTCCGGGCGGGGTCAAGTACTCGCCGCATGTGTTCAACGCACGCAACACGGGGCTGGCCTATGAGGGCGTACGCTATACGCCGCACGCTTTCAACTACCGCAGTGCCGGTCTTGTCGTCGATTATCACCTGTGGCATGCGCCGTGTTGCGTGCCGTGCCCAGTCATTGAGGTGCACGCAGCGCCTCAGGGCACATCATCCGGTCGCGCCAGGCGTCGCCCGCCCGTCTACCGGGGACCATCGGCTTCGACGCAGAGGTTGCACGAGATTCGGCAGACCGACGGCGAGCAGACCGTTCGCCGGTACCTTCAGGCCCAGGGGCTGGACGACGTCCGTATCGATCGTCGGCTGAACGTCGAGAACAGGACCGCGGGCGCCGCCTTCGTTCTGCGTGACAGGAACCTTGTCGTGCGGTACACCAATCCCGAGATCATGGAGTCGTTGGCCGCTGAGGGCACAGGCTGGGCGAAGGCCATCGAACGCTACGAAGAGAGCTGGGAGGCCTTTGCCGAGGATTTCGAGGCCCGTGGCGGAACCGTCTACTACGTCGATGCGTCCGAGCCCGACCAGATCGTCGCGGCGCTGGCCGCCTGCCACGAACTGGCCCCCCCTCCAGGTTCCGGACAGGCCACGATGGTTGCCAGAGCCGAGCGATAGGGTAGGTTCTTGACCGGCGCGTTGGCTAATCGGGCTTCTTGAGCTCTTCGGCCTTCGGGAGGTCTTTGAGGGAGTTGAGGCCGAAGACTTCGAGGAATTTCTTGGTTGTGCCGTAGAGCATGGGCCGGCCGAGGATTTCGGCGCGCCCGACGATTTTGACCAGGCCCTTGTACATGAGGCTGCGGATCACCTCGCCGACGGCCACGCCGCGAATGGCTTCGATGTCCACGCGGATCACGGGCTGCTTGTACGCGATGATGGCCAGCGTTTCCATCGCCGCCGGGCTGAGCTTGTTGTCGCTGCGCACCTTCAGCATCTTCTTAAGCCATGTGTTGTAGGCTGGCAGCGTCAGCATCTGATTCCCGCCGGCGATCTGCTCGATGCGAAAGGCGTTGTGGTTCCGCTCGTATTTCTCGTTGAGCGACTCAATGCAGTCGCGGACCTGCTTGGTCGTGCTCTCGACGATGCCCGCCAGGCGGCTGTCGCTCAGCGGCTCTTCGCTGGCGAACAGGATCGCCTCGATCACCGACTCGACAGTCGGCGTCGATTCTGCGTCGTCGGCCGGCGGAGCTTCATTCTCCAAGTCGGTGGGTTCTGTCTCGTCAGCGGTTTCCTCGACCTCGTCGGCGTCTTGCGGTTCTCCGATGCCATCGACCGAGAATTCGACTTCGATCCTCTCGGGCGTTTGAGGCTCGGCCTCGTCACACGGCACGTTGCCGTCCACCTCGTCGGCCACTGACGGCTCCGCCTCGGCTGATTCATTGATCTCGTCGAGGGTCTCTTGCGGCTCTTCGGCGAGTGTCTGTCTCGTCTCTTGCGTCATATGTTCTTCCATGTGAACGGGTCCGCATCCTTCCTGCTGATCCGAACGGCCACCGGCTTGATCCGGTCCTTCAACTTCCGGGCCAGCTTCTTGAGCATGAACCGCTCGGAGACCGTGTGGCTCAGGCACAGGCAGGTCAGCCCGGCTTCCTGGGCGGCCAGCGCCTCGTGGTGCTTCAGTTCGCCCGTCAGGTACAGGTCGGCTCGGTTGGCAATCACCGTGTGGAGGATCGTGCCACAGGTCCCGGCGCACACCGCCGCAGTTCGGACCAGCCGTTTCGAATCGCCCACCAGCCCCACCGCCTTGGCGCCGGTCTGCTTCTTGACCCGCTCGATGAGTCGGGCGACCTTCGCCGGCTGGGCCAACGCGCCGAAGCGGCCCAAGCCAAACCGGCTTCCATAACCGAAAAGCCGGAAAATGTCAAACGCGGGCATCTCGTAGGGATGGGCCTGCTTCATCGCATCCACGACGGCGTCGAGCTTCTCGGCCGGCACGATGGTCTCGAAACGCATCTCGTGGACCGCCTCGCGTCGGCCTCGTTTGCCGATCGCCGGATGGGCCCCTTCCAGCGGCAGGAACGTCCCGGTTCCGTCCGTGCCGAAGCCGCAATTGCGATAGTTCCCCATCGCGCCGGCTCCGGCGGCGAAGATCGCGTTGGCCACCTTGTCCATGGCATCGACCGGCACGAACACCACGAGCTTGTAGTTCTCCTGTGGGGAATACTCGACGTAATCGCCCAGTGGCCTGGCGTCGACGATCCCGAGCATGTCGGCCAGGCCGTCGTTGACGCCCCCGACCACCGCATCGAGAGCCGTATGGATCGAGAAGACCGCGATATTCGAGCGGATCAGCTCGTAAACCACCTGTGTCGGGCCATCCGCGAGGACCCGCTTCAGTCCGTCCCAGATGACCGGGTGGTAGCTGACGATGAGATCCGTCTTGAGCGCCCTGGCCTCGGCGACGACGGCCTTGGTCACGTCGATGGTCAGCAGCACGTTCTGAATCCGGCGTTCGGGATCGCCCACGAGCAGGCCCACATTGTCCCAGCTCTGAGCCAGGCCCAAAGGCGCGATCTGCTCGACCGCGCCGGCCATGTCCTTGACCTTCATTCTCGTCTCCGGCATTCGTCTTCGATGGTTTGCAGGAACCTCTCTCGCAGTCGCATGGTGATCGGCCCGACCTTTCCGTCCCCGACGGTGTGCCGCTCGACACGCACCGCGGGCAGGACCTCCATAACGACATTGGTCAGGAAGATTTCGTCGGCCTCCAGCACATCAGCGATGTGCAGGTCCTTCTCGATCAGTTCGATGGATTCGTCGCCGGCAATTTGGCAGACCGCCCGTCTCGCTATGCCTGCCAGCACCGGCGTCGCCAGCGAAGGGGTGTAGAGCACGCCGTCTTTCACGAGAAAGACGTTGCTGATGCATCCCTCCGCCAGCCGATTGTCCGTCGTGAACCAGAGGGCCTCGGCGGCCTCTCTCTGTCTCGCCAGGGTCAGCGCCAGCAGCCGGGGATAGTAGTTCGTGGTCTTGTGGCCGCAGATAGGTTCTGTGGTGTTCTGTCGATACGGACACAGCACCACCATCACGCCGGTCTGATAATACTCGCTCGGATAGCGTTGCAGATGGGTCGCCGTGATCAGCAGCGTGGGCGACGCCTGTTCGATGGTCTCGGCAATCGGGCCGTTTGTCAGCGTCAGTCGCAGCCGGGCGTCGGCCAGTTCGTTGGCGGCGAGGACCTCGCAGGTGGCCTTGGTGAGCGAGTCTCTGTCGAACGCGTGATGGATCGAGAGGGCCTCGGCGCTGGCCAGGAGCCTCTCGATATGTTCTTCCAGTCGAAAGACGATCCCGTTGCGGCTCCGCATCGTCTCGAACAGACCTGCACCATACAGCAGGCCGCTGTCCCGAACGGACACATGAGCCTGCTCAACCTCGACCAGCTTGTCGTTGAGAAACACCTTTTCCGCCATCATGCCTCACGATGCGGACGAACGTTTCCGTTCACGATTTCTGCACGGCATCGATCCCGGCAAGAAGGGCCCTTGCCTTGACGACCGTCTCCTGCCACTCAGCCTCCGGGTCCGAATCGGCGACGATTCCCCCTCCGGTCTGGACGAAGGCCTTGCGGGCAGCGATGATAACCGTTCGGATGGCGATGTTCAAGCAGGCAGTGCCATCGAGACCGATAAAGCCGATGCTGCCGGTATAGACGCCCCGGGCGGTCGGCTCGAATTCGTCGATGATCTCCATTGCGCGGATCTTCGGGGCCCCCGTGATGGACCCGCCGGGAAACATGGCCCTCAGGATCTCGCTGAGGCGAGTTCCCCCGTTCAGCCGGCCGCCGACCGTGGCCACCGCGTGGAAGACGGTCGGATAGGCCTCGATCGTTCGGGGCTGGACAACGCGTCGCGTCCCTGGCCGGCAGATGCGGGCCACGTCGTTTCGCTCGAGGTCCACGATCATGTTCAGCTCGGCTTTCTCCTTTTCGCTCGACCGCAGTTCGTCGCGGTTTCGGCGATTAGCCGCAACGCTTCGCGGATCGTTGCCGCTCTGGCGCGGCCGGGTGCCCTTGATTGGCTTCGTTTCGATCCAGCCGTTGTCGATGCGGAGGAACAACTCGGGCGAGGCACTGACGAACTGGAATCCGTCTGCATCGACGAAGGCCGCATAGGGGCTGGAGTTGTATCGGTTCTGCCAGTGAAACAGCTCGATGGGCCGGCCTGCGAAAGGGCGTTCGAAGCGATGCGAGAGGTTGACCTGATAAACCTCTCCGTCCCCGATGTACCGCTGGATCCGTGCAACCGCCCGCAGGTACGGGCCTTCGCCAATGTTGTCTGCGATCTCGGACGTATCGAGGTGTTCGATATCGGCTGCCGGCGGGCAGGGTATATCTATGTCCTGCGCTTCATCCAGCAGCCGCTCCAGAGTCTCGATCTTCTCCTGGGGCGATTGGCGGTCGTCGGGCAACTCCAACGCGACGAGCCAGAACGCGTCCTCTCGATGATCGTAGGCCAGGAAGCGGTCATAGAAGCACAGCCGGATCAGGGGCAAGGCGAGGTCGTTGACGGCCCTGCAGGGCAGTCGTTCGATGTACCTGCCCAACTCGTAGCTCAGGTGACCGATCCAGCCCCCACGGAACAGGCCGTCAGGCAAACCCGCTGCCCCTCTGTGAAGTGTATATCTGGCAAGGGCGGTTTCGAGCTTTTCGAAGGGCTCTTCGCCGCCTTCTATGAACTCGAAGGTCTCCTTCGGTTCGGCGGCCCAGTAGCTGAACCGGGGGCCATCGACGACGGCGGCATTCGCCCCCAGGATCGACGCCGACCGTCGTCTGGCGAAGACCTCACTGATCGCGGGCAGTGGCACCGCGGTGCGGATCGTGCGAGCGTGGAGCGTGCAGGGGATGCGAGAATCCGTGGCAGAGGTGATTTCCGAAGGGCAGAATCGAGTGTCCATGGCCCGCCTATCGAACCGGCTCTTGCGAGCGGACGGTGTACAGCCACCAGCGTTTCCTGTTCTGTTGTTTCGATCGGGCCTGCCGCTCGAAGTAGATCGTCATTTCGGGGCCCTCGGCCGTGCGAACCCTGTACCAGTGCTTTCGCAGATACATCTCCGGGCTTCCGCTGCGACAGGGCCCATCCTCCTTCCACGCCTCGATGACCTCGGCGACGGTATAGTGCTGGTCTCTCCAGGTGAACTGCTTCGGCAATCCCGGCTCGCCCCGGGTCATCCCCGCCGCATCGAATGTGCCTGCTGTCGGCTGGATCGGTTCGCTGACAAATCGCTCGGGCATCACGATACCCTCCCAGGCCACCGCGACGGTCTCATCGGCGTGCGGCCCGCAACTCTTCCACGATGGCGATCCCGGCCGATGTGCCGATCCGCTCGGCGCCCGCCTCGATCATGGCGATGGCCTGCTGTGCCGTCCGGATGCCGCCGGAGGCTTTGATCTTGTACCGCGACGAGGTCTCCCTCATCAGGCGGATGTCCTCTATGGTCGCGCCGCCGGCCGGATGCAGCCCCGTGCTGGTCTTGACGAAATCCGCGCCGACCTGTTCGGCCGCCCGACACGCAAGCACCTTCTGCTCGGTCGTCAGCGCCGCCGATTCGATGATGACCTTCAGCAGCACCGGCGGTCGCATGGCCCGGCAAGCATTCCACACCGCCTGCAACTGATGCAGCAGGTAGCGCGTGTCCCCTTCGACAATGGCGGCCAGGTCGGCGACCATGTCGATCTCATCGGCCCCATCGTGGATCGCCTCCTTCGTTTGGGCGACCTTGGCCTTGGTGGTGTCGGCCCCAAGCGGGAAACCCACGACCGATGCCACGTGGACCCCACTGCCGTGCAGCCTCTCCGCCGCCGTCGAAACCCATCGTCCGTTGACGCAGACGGCGCAGAAGCCATAACGCACTGCCTCATCGCACAGTTGCAGGATCTGCTCCCGGGTCGCCTCCGCCTTCAGCAGTGTATGATCGATCCGCCGAGCCATTTCTTCACTCGACTGGTTCGCGTCCTTTGGAGATGTCTGTGATTCAACAGTCATGATGGTAATGCCGCAAATCAGACCATCTTTCTTTCTCTGGCAACGCCATGGTACGCCAAGGCCAGGACCGCCGCAAGTCTCACTGTGTCAGCGACAGTGACAAGAGTCTCGTCACGACCGTCCATCC
Organism: Phycisphaerales bacterium Planc_01; assembly: GCA_001603075.1. Lineage (GTDB taxonomy): Bacteria > Planctomycetota > Phycisphaerae > Sedimentisphaerales > Anaerobacaceae > Anaerobaca. The sequence goes on from LVBB01000128.1 coordinate 18,367, forward strand.
GGAAACGGAGGCTTCTCAGCGAGCAGTCTGCCGATTTCCCGCCGGATGCGGCGGACTTCAGGTCGTTCTCCGCCTTTGCCATCCATTCGCCCGCGACGATCATGGCCTCGTCATTGCCGCGCATACAGGACTTGCCCTCCATGTGCGGCAGGGTGCTCGATCGTGCCTACGGTGTCTTTGCGCCACTGAAACTCTTCGGGTCGGCTTACCACGATGTCCTTGGGGATGTGGACATCGTGCAACGCCATCCTGATCTCAAGCTGCTTGGCCCTTTTCGAGCCTTCTACGGGCATTACCACGAGCAGGTCTACGTCGCTGTCCGGTCCTGCCTGACCGCGAGCGTGCGAGCCGAAGAGTATGATCTGGTCCGGGGCGAAGTCTGTGATGATTCGCCGGACCATACGACGAATCATCTGCTTCACCGAGTCTTGTGCTCTGACCATGTCGTGTCTTCCTTGCACAGTGGCAATGACGTTGGCCGCCCACCTCTCCGACCTGCCACAAGGATACACGGCAAAGCGACCGTTGGCAATGATTCACGTTCCCATGCGTTGCGGGATCAACGCGCAAGAACCAGGGCTATGGTACGGGGTGGCGGTTCTCGAAGAAGGTCAGCGCCTCGGCGACGGTGCGGAAGACGGCGTTGGCGGTCTGGGTGATGAAGACGGAGGGGTGCTGCTGGGCGGTCCAGATGACGTAGACCTCCTTGGCGGCTTCGTGGGCGTGCTGGAGCTCGCGTTCGACGCCGCTGCTGATGGCGGCCCGCCCGTCGGACATTGCGGGAATGAAGCTGACGATCATGTCGGCCTGGTCGATGAGCAGAAAATCGCGGGCGTAAATCTGGCTGTTGATGTCCCGCTCGATCTGGAGGACCTCCTCGGCGCTGAGCCGGATCTGCCGGCCGCCGACTTCCACGTCGATGTGGTCCCGGCCCTCCCGTTTGGCACGAGCGGCATGCAGCGGGAGAACGGCTTCTTCCAGATCGCCCGGGTCGAAGCAGATGAAGTGCCGCTTCATCTGCGAGCGAAAACGGTGAATCTCGGCCAGCACGGTGTCCATCTCGGCCACCGCCGTCATCGGGAAACTCAGATAGGCCTTCTGGACGTGACGCTCGAAGGCGAGCCGATAGAACGTCTCTGTCGTGTCCGCCTCGACGCCGCGGGCCAGGCAGTAGAAAGGAGCCGTCTCGTCAATCCCCTTGCAGAGCATCTCGGTGCTGATGATCTCCTCTTCGCGCCAGACGATCAGGTCCTTGAGCGTGTGTTCGACGGCGCGATGCTCCAACAGCCGCTGGTGCATCGTGGTGACGCCGTCGATCAGGCAGACGTACATGTCGGCGCCGAGCTGCCGCATCTGGTCGAAATCGACAGCCGGGAAGAGCCCGTGCCGCCAGCGGAATGTGGCGTGAGTGTTGACGATCAGATTCGGAGCCTGGCGGGCCTTGGCGAGGATGTCCTTGAACACGCTGCGACGCAGCGAGTGCAGCCGCTTGAGGGAGATATCGAGAATCTTGCCGGGCGGGATATCGGGCGCCTCGGCGTACATCATATCGCCGACGTTGCACAGCAACACCTCGTTGCCGTTTCGCGCGGCGATGCGGCAGACCGTCTCCAGGTAGCTCTTCTTGTCCAGGCCCACCATTCCTGTGACGACGACGATCATACGCTCCCGTTGGATGCCCCCGTTCCGCCGCCGGTCGCCCAGTGCGTCCGAGGTCTCAAAGGTTCTTCAATCGCTGCTGCCGGTCGTAGTCGCGGATCGCCGCGATCAATTCTTCCATGTCGCCGGCGAGGATTCGATCCAGGCTGTACAGCGACAGATTGATGCGATGGTCCGTGACGCGATTCTGCGGAAAGTTGTACGTCCGGATCTTCGACGAGCGGTCGCCCGAGCCGATCATCGTCTTGCGCTGGGAGTCCCGCTCGGCGCGACGCTGACTCTCGTACAGTTCGTAGAGGCGGCTTCGCAGCAGCCGCCAGGCCTTCGCCCGGTTCTTGTGCTGGCTCTTCTCGTCCTGCATGCTGACCGTGATGCCGGTGGGGATGTGTTCGAGCTTGATGGCGCTGCTGACCTTGTTGACGTTCTGTCCGCCGGGGCCGCTGGATCGGCAAACGTGCTCGATCACGTCGTCCGGATTGATCTCGACGTCCACCTCCTCCGGCTCGGGAAGCACCGCGACCGTGGCGGCTGAGGTGTGGATGCGCCCCTGCGATTCCGTCTCGGGAACGCGCTGGACCCGGTGGCCGCCGCCTTCATAGCCCAGTTCCACCCACACGCCTTCGCCCTTGACGCTGAAGATCACCTCTCGAAATCCACCCATTTCCGACGGGCTGAAGTCGAGCTGCTCGACCTTCCAGCGGCGGCCGTCGGCGTATCGCGTATACATGCCGTAGAGATCTCGTGCAAACAGCGCGGCCTCTTCGCCCCCGGTGCCGGCCCGGATCTCCAGGATGACCGCGTCGATTTGCAGGTCGTCGGCCATGACCAGGGTATTCTGCATCTCTTCGAGCAACTGTTCCTTGCGGGCGTTCAGTTGTTCGAGCTCCTCTTCGGCCAGTGCCTTGAGGTCCGGCTCGATCGTCCCGTCGTGAAGCATCTGCGCGGCCTCCTCGGCGCCGGCCGCGGCTTTCATGTAGTCGCGGTACTTGCTCACCATGGCGCGGAGTTTGCCCTGCTCCTTGGACAGGGCGACCAGCCGGGTCGGGTCCTTGGCTATGGCCGGTTCGGAGATCAGCGACTCGATCTCGCGGTACCGCGCGTCAATCTGGCCGAGCTTCGTCAGGACACTGTCTTGTGTGTTGCCCATTGGTTCTGCGGGTCAGGAGGTGAGCTTGGTCTCAGGCGGCTTGACCGCCCGCGCATACGTACGCGGCGCCGCAATGGCGAAAAGCTCCCGTCCCATGGCGGGACGGCAGGGGAGCATGCACCGCGCGCCGCGTCCGGCTAAGACTGCGCGTCTTTGGGGCTCTTCTTGATGTACGACGTTCCGTACTTCTTCTGGAATCGCTCGATTCGACCGGCAGTATCGACGAACTTCTGCTTGCCGGTATAGAACGGATGACACATCGAGCAGATTTCCGCGTGGATCTCCTTCGAGGTGCTACGGGTCTCGAAGGTGGCGCCGCAGCCGCAATGCACGACGACCTTGTGGTACTGTGGATGTATGTCTTTCTTCATAAGAACGGACTCCCGAACAGACTCGAAACCCAACATTGTAATGGCAAGGCCGTAGATTTCAAGAGAAATTTGTCGTCGATCAGGACCGGTCGCCGATATTTCCAGCGGCTTGTCTGCGAAGTGCCGGAACGGTAAAATAGGCCCCCAAGAGCGACCGGAACGTTCAACAGGTTTGGGAGTAGACAAAATGACTGAGAACACGGCTGTCTGTCATCGAAGGACGACTCTGCTGCCTCTCGTTGGCCTGGCGACGGCGTTCGCCATGCTCCTGGCGTGCCAGTTGGGTTGCCGGGAGGAATCGTCGGGATCCCAGGCTCCGGTTACCGAGACCGAGGTCAAGATCACCCGGGTGGTTCCCCGCGAGCCGCCGGCGGCGGCCGAGGGCGCAGAAACCGACCCGCCCGAGATGGTGGAGATCGCCAATCCTCACGTTGGCAACGCTCCACGGATTGTGATGACGTCGGTCGAGCACGATTTCGGAGAAATCGGCCCGGACACCTCGCACAAGGCCGAATTCCCCTTCACCAATGGGGGTACGGCCCCGCTGCGGATCACGCAGGTTCGGAGCTGTTGCGGCGTGGTGACCAAAGGGGTTAAGCCCGGCCAGGAATACGCCCCGGGCCGGGGTGGGGTCCTTGAGATCGACTACCGCGCCACCAGCCAGCCGGGATCGATGCGACGGAATCTCTACATCCAATCCAACGATCCGGCCCAGGGCCTTGTGACGCTGACCATCACGGCCACGATCAAGCCGCGGGTGCATTTCGAGCCTTCGACCCTCAAGCTGTTTCTCAGGCAGGACAACGCCGGGGCCGGCGACATCACCCTGGCCAGCCTCGACGGACGGCCGTTTGCGATCACCGGTTTCCGGACCACCGCCACGGCACTCCGGGCCGACTTCGATCCGAGTGTCGAGGCGACCGAGTTCGTCCTCAAGCCCATCGCGGACATCGAGAAGCTCAAGAGCAATCTTCGCGGCCAGATCAGCATCGACCTGACGCATCCGGAGTGCCGCAATGTCCGTATTCTATATGACGTCCTGCCCGAATATACGGTCAACCCGCCGACCATCATGCTGTTCAATCTTAAGGCGACTCAGCCTGTGGAGCGGGAGATCTGGGTGCTGAGCAACTACCAGGACGATTTCGAGATCGAAAGCGTCTCCTCGCAGAAGGGCATTGTGACGCTCGTGAGCAAGGCGAAGATCCAGAATCGCTATCAACTGACGCTTCGGATTACGCCTCCGCCGGCCGAAGGCGAGCGAGCCGTCCTGTCCGATTTGATCGAAGTGAAGATCAAGGACGGCGAGACGTTGGCCGTTCAATGCCGGGGCTTCTATTGAGGAGGCCGACTGTCGTGTCGATCCATGACGCATCCATCGGTCGAGCAAGCGTAACGTTCGTGTTGATAAGTCTTTGCGTGCTGGTCGGTGGTCTTTCCTGTCCCGATGATGCGCCGCGGTCGCCTGTGTCGAGTCGGACCGAGGACGCCGGCGAGGTGTCCGTGTTCTTTACGGGCAGCGAGCTTGGCGCCCTGAAGCCTTGCGGCTGCTCGGGCGGCCAACTGGGCGGATTGTCCAAACGGGCCGCCATCTTCGATCGGGTGCCGGCTGCCGGACGGGTGGCCGTCGATACCGGGACCCTCGTCGCCGGTACAGGCGAGCAGGACCTGATCAAGTTTCGGATCCTCTTCGAAGCCTTCCGGCTTCTCGAATACGACGTGGTGCACCTGACCGACGAGGACGTGGAAACCGCACGGACGCTCGGTCTGTCGGCCCCTCAGAACGGCCCCTTCGCCGTCATCGGCACCCCGTGGGAGCCGGACCGAAACGATCCTCCGACCGGCTTCGTCAAGCGACGGATCGCCCGGGACCGCGAGGTCGCCGCCCGTTTGCTCTCTGTGGATGCCCGGAAGGATCGGCCGGAGTCGGCGGCCGAGCTGTTTGCCCATCCGGCGGGCGAATATGAAGTCAATATCCTGATCCTGCGGAACGCCGACGCCGAATCCCGTCGCATCTGGGCCGAATCGGCCCGGGCCGATTGTCTGGTCGTGCCATCGGAATCCGACGAGCCTCGGATCTACAGCGAGCCCGGCGAGCGACCCCTGGTCTTTGCGGTTGCCCGATTGGGGCGGTACGTCAGCCGCCTGAGGGTCCGATTTCCCGGGCCGGGGACCGAGCCCGTACTGTTCCTCGAAGACATCCCTGTGGAGGAAACACTTGCCGACGACGGGGCCCTGGTGAACCTGTACCGGCAATACCAGGAGCTTGTCCGACGCAGCGAACTGCTCGAGAAATACCCGCGCATCCCCCTGCCGGAGGGCTTGCAGTATGTCGGCTCCCAGGCCTGCCAGTCGTGCCACAGCTATGAACACGCCGCCTGGAGCGAAAAAGCCCACGCCGATGCCTTCGCCACGCTCGTGCGGGTTGGTTCGGACCGCGATCCGGAGTGCGTGATCTGCCACGTGATCGGCATGGATCGTGAAAGCGGCTTCATTTCAGAACAAAAAACGCCGCATCTGAAGGATGTCGGCTGCGAAAACTGCCATGGGCCGGGCTCTGAGCACGTCCGCAACGCCGGCTGGACGGCGACAGCCGAGCCGAAGATGTCCTGCCTGGACTGCCACACGCCCGAGCACAGCAGCGGGTACGCCGGCAACGAGGCCGAGTATCTGGAAAAAATCAAGCATTGGAGGGAACCGTAGGTCGCGCACCGTGTCAAAACACCAAGGAGAAAAGGTGGCCTATGGTAAGCACATTGCGCATAACGTCGGTAGTGGCAATCCTCGTGGCGGGCTTGGTGTTGGTCCTGGTGGCCGGACCGAGATCGCTGGTCCCGAACCTTCTGGTGGGTTTTGCCATGCGAAATGACCCGGAGATCGAACGCATCGTCGGCGAGCCCAGCGTGGTCGAAGCGTGGGTGAAGACCCATGGCGAAAGCCCCCAGAGCGGGCAGGACACCACGCCTCCGCTGGTTCGAGAGGCAGAGGCCTTCAAAAACATTCTCGATCCGCCTCCGGCCCCGGTCAGTGCGACGGCCAAGCAGGCTCCGACGGCCGCCAAGCCCCGGCCCGTGGCCAAACCGGTGCCGTCTTCCGCGAAGTTCGACCTCGTCGGTACGACCGTTAGTGTGGCCAACAGCTTCGCTTACGTGCGTCTTCCGGACAAGACCTATCGCTGGGTACGGGAGGGAGACGAAATCGGACATCTGCGCATCAAGGAGGTTCGGAATGGATCGATCGTATGCTGGGACGGCCATGCCGACGTCGAGATGGTCACCGAATCCGTCCCGGTCACGTCCAGCCTTCTCGAAGTGGGTGGTTCGACCGCCCCACAGGCCGATTCTCGTGCCGCTGTCGTTGTACCGGCCGACGGCCGCATTACAGGCCAGCCGGGTGGGCGGCCTTGGGCGTCCGAATCGGCGGTCGCTGAAGGCGACGGCCAAATGAACGAACAGGAGCAACAGGAGGTGGGAGACCTCATCGGCCGGCTCCGGGAACTCCAGAAGAGCGTCTCATCGACGCCGGATCCCAATTCGACGCCCGAGGATGCCGATGAGGCGGTCAAGAAACTGATGGCCGAGTACAGATCGTCTCGCGTCAGTCCTGAAGAAGCCGAGAAAGTCGAGGATCTGGGCAGGGAATTGAATGAGTCCGTTGCCCCTTCTCCGGCCGACAAGCTCAGCGAAGTGCGGCGAAAACTCAATATTCCTCGCGTCATTCGAAAATAATCTTCTCGGTCCTTGCCCGCCCCTTCTCGGACCCTTCGGGACGTCCTTTCCACTACTTCGAGTCTCCGTCGTCGAGCGACCGTCGGGCGCCCGACGCGCCATGCCGCCGGCCACACGATTATCGGGTATAGCGGATTGGATTGTCCCGTCGCGCGCCTTTGGCGGGCCCGCACTTCGGGCATGCGATTGCCGCCGGTGCGGTCGGTTCCCGATGCCAGTGCTGCCACCGCTGTTTTTTGTGGGCCGAGTGGGAACTTCCGGTCTTCTGCAATGTCTGAATAGGTGGGATTGGGTGTGTTCGAGCCGGCTTGCCGAGCAGGTGGGCCGTGGTTCTTTGCACAGCCACCGTCGAACGTCGGCTGGTTGGACCGGACGATCCGCTCCAGACAGGTTGGCGTCGGCTTTCTTGACGTAGAAGACACCGTTGTCTTTGAAGTAGCATGGAGAAGGGTGATTTTGATGCGGGGTAATGAGCGATGACGGAACGGCATTTCTCGAGTAAGAGGCGTCACAACGCACTGTTTGCGGTTCTCCTTGGCCTCTGCATGCTGTGCAATGGACCCTTGTCGGCTTCCGGCCAAGGCGTCCCGTCCGGGGGAACCGATCATCGGTTCATTTCCCTGACCCACATCTCTCCCGATCGCGCCAGGGAGTTCCTCTCGAGACTCAACCTGGCGACCGCCTCCCGCATGCCGGGGACCGATGCCCTGCTGGTGACGGCTGGGCCGGAGGACCTTCAGAAGGCGGTGGCCCTTCTGGGGCTTGTCGATGCCCCAGGCGACTTCGAGGTGCGACAGATCGGGCCGATGTCCAGCGACCGGGGTCTGCCGTCCAACGAGCGAATTGCCGCCGCCGTAGGCAGCATCTGCATCGGAAGCTTTACCCATCCTCCGCTTCAGACGGGTATGGCCAAGGCCATCGTCGATGTACACAACGGTTCGATCTGGGCCATTGCGCCAATCTTCCAACTCCAGGACATCGTCCTTGCCGTCGAGCTGGGACCGCAGGTGCTGGAACAGCGAAAGGCCTCGTCCGGCCAGGGCGTCGCGGGCGTCGTTCCGACGACAGCCGGCGAACCGAATCTTGCCGCACAGGGTCCGAGAACATCATCGCCGGCCTGGTCCGGGGTCTCGGCCAATCAGGCCGATTCAGAAAAGATCATCCTGCCCGACGACATGCAGCGCAAGCTCCTCGAGACGCGTCTGTGGGCCAGTGAACTGAGCGTTGATCGCGCGGGAACGTCCAACATCGGGCTGCTGCCCGCTCGTCTGCTCGAAGCCGAGCGCCACCCTCTGGCTCTGGACCTGGCGTTGGGACAGGCCGACGTCAATTCGGCCTCGGTGCCGCTTGCGGATTCAGCCGCCGGTGTCGCCCAGGGGCCCGGAAGAGAGTCTTTGCTGCGGCCCGGGCAGATCGTGCCGGCCCAAGTCAGTTCGGCCGGTCGCGCCGGTGTGCCGCAGCCGTCGAGCCAGACGTCGCCGTCCGCCCCCGCCGCAAGCGGATATGAATGGGCGGCCTTGTCGGAGGACGACCGCATCGTCGATTTGAACCTGCCCGAGAGGCTCCCGGTGATCCAGTTATTGGACCTCGTCGCCAAGTACATGAATCTGGATTACATCTACGACCCCGCCAAGATCACGGGGGAAGTGACACTCAAGTTAAATGGCGACCTGCGTGGGTCGATGAAGGTGAAGGATCTGTATCTTCTTCTGGAGTCCGTGCTGAAGTTTCAGAATCTCGTCATGACGCGACACAAAGGCAATATCGTCACGATCGTCCCGGTCACCGAGGCGCTCGACGTCGACCCCGGGCTTGTGGGTCCCGGTGGGCGGGCGGTGGAGGCCGGCGACGTGGTCGTCACGCGCGTGTTCCAGCTCCAGTACATCGACACGACCAGCGCCCAGAATCTCCTGGACAGCATGCGGCTGTCTATCGGTGTGACGCCCATTCCGGAGAGCGGGACGATGATCGTTACGGCCTATGCCCATCGGATGGCGCGGATCGAGCAGTTGCTGAGCATGGTGGATCGGCCGGGCGAGCCACGCCGATTCCGCTTCCGTCAGCTCCGGTACACCATGGCGATGAGCCTGGCGGAGAAGGTCAAGGCCCTGGCCGAACAGCTTGAAAGCGTTTCGGTGACGGTGGGCACCGATCAGACGGGCGCCACGCCGCCGAAGCTCGCGGGTGAATCCGAGGTGGCCTATCGTCAGAGGTTGACTCGTCTGCGGGCCCAGCAGGCGGCCCAGGCGACGGCGGCGGCCCGAGCGGCCGGCGGCGCGACGCCGACGGAGACGACGGCCAAGCCCGGCGTGTATCTGGACGCCGACGAACGAACCAATCGCATTCTCATGATCGGTGTCAAGGATCAGTTGGACCTCGTCGAGGACCTGATTGATTCACTGGATGTCGAGCAGCAGGACCTGCGTTCGATGAAGCTCTATCGGATTCGACACGTTGACGCCGAAGAGGTTCGCAGCAAGCTGCGGGAACTGGGGATCATCACGACACTGCCGGAGACGGGCACCGCCGGTCGCCTCACGGGCCAGCCGCGCGCGACCGGGCAGCAAACCGCTGCACAGCAGGCGGCCGCCGCGGCTGCGGCAGCCAGAGCGGCGGCAGCCGTCAGCCCGACGGCGGCAGGCATGACGCCGGAAGTGGACGAGAAGGGACCGGTCGGCGAGCCCCAGGTCGTGGTGGTCGAAGCCACCAACTCGCTGCTCGTCAATGCCACCGCCGAACAGCATGCCCGGATCGAGACCATCATCAGCTTCGTGGACAGTGAGACGCACGAGGACGAAATCCCGTATCGGATCTATCCCCTCGAGAACTCCTCGCCCGGCCACCTGGCCGAGGTGTTCCAGAGTCTGATCCAGGAGACGACGGAGTATCAGGACCCCGAAGGCAAGATCCAGACGAGCGTCACCAAACGGCGCGAGCAGGAGATCACCATCGTTCCCGATCCCAATACGTACTCGCTGATCGTGTACGCCAGCAAGAAGAACCAGGAGTGGATCTCGAATCTGGTCAAGCAACTGGACAAGCGTCGACCGCAGGTCCTGATCGACGTGACCCTGGTGGAGATCACCAAGACCGATGCGTTCAACTACGATCTCAACGTGATTCACAGCATTCCCGACCTGGCGTACACGTCGGGCCTGACCGGGGGGATTGCCGAGGGCGTCACGTCGGGAACGATTCTGGACCGACTGGCGCAGAGCGACCGCAGTCAGTTCGCCGATTTCCAGTGGACCGGCGACAACTTCCGGGCGTTCTACGGCGACAAGCACATCAACGCCTTGCTGACGGCCATGCAGTCCAAGAACTACGGGCGCGTGCTCGCCAAGCCGAAAATCCTGGTCAACGACAACGAGCCGGGTGAAATCAAGACGACCGACACAACCTACGTCGAGAAGACCTCGTCGATCCCCGTCAGTTCGGGCGGCGCGGGCACCGACACCACGCTGATTCAGACGGCCACCGATTACACGCCGTATGAGGCCGGCATCACGCTGAACATCACGCCGCACATCAGCGAGGGGGACCTGTTGCGTCTCAACATCAAGCTCGTCCGCTCCGATTTCACGAGTGAAGACCCGAAGAAGCCGCCGAACACGACGGCCAGCGAACTCAATACCGCCGTGACCGTACCGGATGGAAGCACGATCATCCTCGGTGGATTGCTCAAGCTCAATCAGAACAAGGGAGGCAAGAAGGTCCCGATCCTGGGCGATATCCCGCTGGTCGGCGGCCTGTTCCGAGGCGTGAGCAATTCCGACCGGGAGAGCAAGCTGTACATCTTCGTCAAGGCCGAAGTGATTCGACCCGATCTGGCCAACGGCCGCGCCATGCAGGAACTGGAGCGGCTCAGCGAGCGGAACCGGCTGGCCTTCGAGCAGCATGAGAAGGAGTTTCAGAATTACCAGAACTGGCCCGGGATCAAGTCGAAACCGGTCCAGCCGGAACGAGTCCTCGAAGCCCAATAGACAGGAAGACCGGATACGCAGGCAGCCAAGTCTATGAAGAACTTGTTGATACAGACAGCGCAACGGACGGGACTGGTCAAGGTCGAACAACTGACCAGCTTCCTGGACCAGAACGCCGGGCAGGGACGCCTCGACGAGGTGCTGCTCAGTTGCCCGTACTTTACCGAAGACGTGGTGCTCAAGCTGTTTGCCGAGTCCCTGGGCTGGGAGTATTTGCCGGAGATCTCGGAGAAGTCCGTTCCTCGCGAATTCATCGAATCCGTTCCACCGATGTATGCCCAGCACCATTTCCTGATCGGCATCAAGTCGGAGGACAGCAACGGCGAGCTGACCGTCGTCCTGTCCCGCCCACTGGACGCCAACGTGCTGGACAACGTCTCGAAGATGACGGGGATGCCGGTCAAGCCGGCGGTGGCGACGCGGGCGGCCATCACGGCGGTGATCGACGTCGCCTACGAGCAGCGCAACACGGTGATCGAAGAGGTCGCCGAAGAGCTGGACTCGCAGAACCTCGATCAACTCGTCGACGAGGTCTCGGCCTCCGACGACCTGCTCGACGTGGTCAACCGCCCGCCGGTGATCCGGCTGGTCAACGACATTCTGTTCCGCGCCCTTCAGTTGCGGGCCAGCGATATTCACGTGCACCCGTACGAGACCAAGATCCAGATTCGCTATCGGATCGACGGCATCCTGTATGACGTGCTGACGCTGAACCGCAACGTACTGCCGTTGATTACCTCTCGCATCAAGGTCATGGCGGGGATGGACATCGCCGAGCGCCGGATGCCGCAGGACGGCCGGTCCAGCGTGCGGCTCGGGCAGCGCGAGGTGGACCTCCGCGTGAGCACCGTCCCGACCAGTTTCGGCGAGCGCAGCGTGCTGCGTCTGCTCGACAAGAGCACGGGCGTGTTCGCCCTGGAGGAACTGGGGTTGTGGCCGGAGGACCTCAAGAAGCTCGATGCGCTGCTGCATCGCGCTCACGGCGTGATCTTCGTGACCGGCCCGACCGGCAGCGGCAAGAGCACAAGTCTCTATGCCTATCTGAATCGAATCAACTCGGCCGAGAAGAATGTTCTGACGATCGAAGACCCCATCGAGTATCAGCTTGAAGGCATCAGCCAGATCCAGGTCGCCAGCAAGAAGGGCATGACGTTCGCCACCTCGCTTCGGCACGTCCTGCGTCAGGACCCGGACGTGATCATGGTCGGCGAGGTCCGCGACATCGAGACGGCCCGCATGGCGATCCAGTCGTCGCTGACGGGCCATTTGGTCTTCAGCACGCTCCACACGAACGATTCGGCCGGCGCGGTGAGCCGTCTGCTGGACCTGGGTGTCGAGCCTTATCTGGTCAGTTCGTCGCTGATTGCGATCATCGCACAGCGGCTGGTGCGTCGCGTCTGTCCCGACTGCAAGCGGCCGATGACGCCGGCGCCCCACGAACTGAGAGACCTCGGGCTCGAATCGGTCGAAGAGCATAAGGATGCGAAGTTCTTCGTCGGCGAGGGCTGCTCGCGGTGTTTCCAGACGGGCTATCGCGGGCGAACGGGCATCTATGAGGTGATGCTCATCAGCGAGTCGATCCAGGAGATGATCTACCGGCAGGAAACGGCCGGACAGATCAAGAGGCTGGCCGTCCAGGCGGGCATGCAGACGTTACGTATGGACGGGGCCCGCAAGGTCCTGGCCGGGATCACGACGGTCTCGGAGGTTCTGAGAGTGACCCAGGCCGACGTATCGTAGGGTCGGCCTTTGGGCCGGCCGGGCGTCGACGCGACGTGGACGGTTCAAGGATTTCACGAGTTTTGACGGTCAGAGTATCGTATGCCGAGATATCAATACACGGCGATCGCCGCAGGGGGCAAGAAGGTCAAAGGGACGATCACCGCCGAGAGTCCCTACGCCGCCCGCAAGCAACTGCGCATGCGCAGCGTTCACCCCTCGTCTGTTGCCGAGATCTCCTCGGCCGCTCAGGGCCAGCGACTCCTGCTCTCCTCGCTTCGCAAGGTCAGCAAGTCGCAGATCGTCGACTTCACCAAGCAACTGGCCACACTGCTCAACTCGGGCATCAAACTGACGGAAGCCCTGTCGGTCCTGACGCTTCAGACTTCGGATCATCGGTTCAAGACGGCGCTGACCGAGATTCGCGACCGCGTCGTGACCGGCGAGTCGTTCACCGACGCCCTGAGTGAGTATCGCGACTACTTCGATGTGATCTACGTCGCGATGGTGCGGGTCGGCGAGGTCACCGGCACGCTGGGCGGCAGCCTTCGGACCATCGCCAATTTCATGGAGAAACGCCAGCGAGTCGAGGCGAAGGTCATCACCGCGATGATCTACCCGATCGTGCTGATCTGCTTCTGTCTTCTGGCCGTCCTGATCCTCACGACCCAGGTCATCCCGAAGATCGGCGCGCAGATCGAGCGGGCCGGACAGGAACTGCCCTGGATCACGGCGCAACTGATGAATTTCAGCCACATCGTCATGAGCTGGTGGATTCTGGTCATCCTCGCCGGATTGGCGGCGATCGTCCTGGCCTTCCGCAAGATCTTCAGCACGGAACGCGGCGCGTATCTGCGGGACAAGTTCCTCCTGTCTCTGCCGTTCTTCGGGCCCCTGATCAAGCAGCGCGTGGTGGCCCGTTTCGCCTCGACGCTTTCGACGCTGATCGGCTCGGGACTGGCGATGGCCGAGTCGCTTCGCGTGGTGGCCGAAACGACGGGCAACAGTCTGATGAAGCGGGCGATCCAGCACGCCCGAGAGCGCATCCTCGCCGGTGCGGATATCGCCGCGCCGTTGCGCGACAGCGGTGTGATCGATCCGGCCATCGCTCATATGGTGGCTGTCGGCGAGAAGAGCGGCGAGCTGGAGACGATGCTCAAGAGCATCAGCGAGAACCTCGAGTCCTCCACCGACGTAGTGATAGAGCGTCTCAGTGCCGCGGTGGAGCCGGTGATCATCATTTTCATGGCGGGTGTCGTCGGCGTGATCGCCTACGCCACCATCCTGCCGATCTTACGAATCTCCGTAGTGAACTTTTAGTGTGTACAGGAGTGGATGGATTATGAAGGAGAGCAGAAAGCGACAAGTCCGAACCGGTTTTACGATGGTCGAGCTCATGGCCGTCCTGATCATTCTCGGACTGCTGGCGGGCGTCGTGGTCAAGAATTTCGTCGGGCAGACCGAGCGGGCGAAGGTCACGACCACCAAGGCCAGTCTGCGGCAGTTGGCCAGCGCCGTCAACCAGTTCTACATGGACACGAATCGCTATCCCACCGAGGATGAGGGACTGTACGCCCTGATCGAACCGCCGTCCGACGTTCAGAATTTCCAGCCCGGCGGCTACCTCGATACGACGGATGTTCCCACCGACGGCTGGGGCAACGAGTTCATCTACGAACTGTATCCCGAGAGCGGCAAGCCGTTCGTCATCAAGAGCCTCGGGGCCGACGGTCAGGACGGCGGCGAGGGCTACAATGCGGACCTGCTCAGCACCGACCGCTAATCGGATCGGCGGCTTCACGCTGATCGAGCTGATCGTCGTCCTGTCCATGCTGGCGCTGTTCGTACTGATGGCTCAGGTGAACCTGTTCGGCATGCTGCGCCGCAGCACGTTCAAGGCGCAAGTGCAGGGTTTCGTTTCGGCCATGCAGATGGCGGCCTCGACCGCCGCCGAGACGGGGCGTCGCTACGAGGTGATCGTGGATGTCACCGAGCAGACCTACCTGCTTCGCCGGATCAGCTCGTCGAATCTGGCCGAGGTGCTCGATGAAGAGATCGTGGTCGACGGGCACTTCGGCGACAGTTGCCGCGTTTCGTACGTCGAATTCGACGACGGCACCTATGCCAACGAGGGTCGTGCCAAGTTTCGCGCAGGGCATTCCGGCTGGCAATACGGGGGCAAGGTCGTCTTTCTCGATGAGAGCGAGCAGGTCCATACCGTCGCGGTCGGGAGGCTGACCCCGATCGTGCAAGTGCTTCCGGGCAACCCGGAACTGATGCGTCCCAAAGCCAAGGAGCAAGTGTCGTCGTTTTGATTTCGGGGCTTCTTTGCAGCCCCGGCACCTGGATATGAACGCAAACCGGTCCAATTCGTTGAGCACAACGTGTGGAATGGCGCGATCCCTCCGCACGGGTGCGTTTACGCTTCTGGAGGTCATCACGTCTCTGGCCATCCTGGCTTTGGCCAGTTCGAGCGTGCTGCTCGTGATCCAGCGCTGCGTGGCCACGGCCGCCAACTCCGCCTTCCAGACGGTGGCGTTCGAGATGGCCCGTGAGAACATGGAGAAGCTCCTGGCCTCAGAGACCCTCAGCGAGCAGGTGGAATACGGCACGAGCGAGCGATATCCCAATATCACCTGGCGCACGGTAGTAGAGGCGTTTTCTGAGCCGGTGGCCGGACAGATGTGGCTTCGCGCCGTCTGCTCGGCCGAGTACACCGATGCAACCGGCCAGACCCAGACGGTCCAACTGGTTCACTGGATTACGACGCTGACCGATCAGCAGGCCGAAGAACTCCTCGATGATGAGGACCTCGAAACACTCGCCGCCGAGCAGCTTCTCGACACGGTCGAAGGGGCCGCCCGCTATGCCGGGGTCGATGCCGATACGATCGGTCAATGGGTCGAAAACGGCCTTCTCACGACCGCCGATGGCGCGTTCATCAAGCACAATCTGGACATCTATGTGCGTAGCCATGGGGACCCGACCGACGAGGAGAAAGCTCTCCAGGTCGAATCGATTGCGGCCTTGGCGCTGATGCGCCAGGAGACGGCGGGCCGGAGCGGCCGCGAAACCGACACCTCGACACCCAGCAGCGGTGTGGACCCGGCCACCGGATTACGCTATGACGAGCTCGAGAAGATGGAGGTCCCTGAAGTCATGGAGTTGCTCAGGAGCCGGCGGAACTGATCCCGAAGAACAATTGCATTGGGTTGGCGAATTCGCCATGAAGACGGCATACGGACAATCGAGATACGGCCGGGGCTACTCTCTGGGAGAGATGCTCGCCGCACTGGTCATCGGGGCGATGGTGCTCACCGCCATTCTCGGGGTCTACGGCCAGGCCAACCGGGCCGCCGAAGCCGTCCTGGACCGGATCGAATCGCCCTCTCTGGCGACCGAGATCCTGCAGCGGATCGCCGAGGACCTGGACCGGACCCTGGGCGCCGATGAAAACGTTGCGGTACAGATCCGAAACGGGTTCGACAACGGATTCGTTACCGCCGAGTTGATCGTCCGCCGCACACTGAAAGACGCCGAGAACAAGGAGCAGACGCTCGAAGAAATCATCTGGCGGGCCGGCTACGACTACGACAGCGCCGTGCCCGGCATGGTGATCTACCGCAGTCGCACGGGAGTGGGGCTCGAGGACAAACTCCTCGACGCGCAGCGGGCAGACTGGGAGAGCAACTACACGTTCGTGCCGCTTTGCCGGGGCGTGACGTATTTCCGGATCGAAGTGCCCCGAGGAGACGGCGCCGTGGACCGATGGCCGGGCCCGTCGGCGCCGCCTGGAGTCCGCGTGATCCTGTCGTTCGCCAAGCCGTACGAAACCGTACGTGGCACGCTGGATGTGTTCGATGAGCAGAAGATCAGCCGGACCATCGCGGTCGACCGGGTTCGGGCGATCCGATTCGCCGCCGAGGGTTCGCAAACCAAGGCGACAGACGCCAACAACGCCGGTACGCAAGTCGAAGGTGGTTCTGGAGGCGGACGAGTCGATGTGCAGCCGATTCTGCCGACAAGACGGAGATAGCGCCCGGGAACGCCGGGGTGTGATCCTGCTGGTCACGCTGGTGATCCTGGTCATCCTCTCGACGCTCGGGTATACCCTGAGCGCCCAGGTGGCCGCGCGTCGGCATCGGGACCGCTTTATCGTCGATTATGCGCAGGCCCAATACGCCTGCACCTCCGCCATGAAGTATGCCATGACTTCGCTCGCTGACCTGCAGCCCTCGGTGGTCCGCGATCCGAACGCCCCCGATTTCTCCGATGTGTTCGCCATGACCGAGCCGCAGTACCAGGAGTTGCTGGCCCAGTTGGCGGCTGAGAGGGCGATCGATGCCCGCCGGCTTTCCGGGGGCGGGACGACCAGGAATACGAGGGCAACGGATGCAAACGACCTCAACCAATATTCCGCAACGGCATCCGTGACCATACCGGGTCCGTACGGTCCCCGCTGGCCGCTCGTGACCGAACCGGTCGAGTTCGAGATCGGCTCGGCCAAGGTGACGATCGAGATCGAGGATGAAAACGCCAAGTACCCCCTCGGCTGGGCGCTCATCCAGGAGGAGAAGCTCAAGGCCGAGGCCGGGGCGGGGTTCGTCACGTTCTGCGAATGGATGGGCTATCGGCCCAACGAGATCCAGGGCCTCCGCGAGGACCTGGCTGCGGTGGGCAAGGTCAGACCGTTCGCCGTGGAATTCAAAGCCCTGTCGGTGGCGACCACCGCTCCGACGAGCCTGAGGGAACGGGTGACGCGGACCTCCACGGCGGGCAGCAAGACGCCCGTACAGCGTCCCATGCGAACCACGGTGACCGTGACCGAGCAGATGGACCAGCAAAACGCGGCCTTCGCCCGGCTATTCCACAGCTCTCTGATCGATACGGAGATCTTCACGCGGCCGAGCGTTGTCAGCAGCACGCGCAACGAGTCGGCGATGAAGTACCTTGGGCTCTGGGCGACCCGACAGGTCAACATCAACACGGCCCCGCGCCACGTCCTCGAAGCGGCCCTGACCCTCGGCAGCATCGCCGATGCCCCGAAGATCGCCGATGCGATCATCCAGCGCAGGCGAGTGAAACCATTTTCGGACATTGAGGACGCCAAGAAAGACATTTTCCGCCATGCCGCGGCCATTGAGAAATGCCAGGCCTTTCTCACGACGACCAGCACAGCCTTCACCGTGCGGGTCACGGCGGTCAGCGGGGTGGCCAGGACGGTTGCCGTGGCGGGCGTCACCAAGGACGGTCGCAAAGTAAAGCGGATCGCTGTGATATCCGACTAAGTAAGGGCCGCTTCCTGTGCGCCCTTTGGGACAGGCAAAAGGCCGTCCTGATTCTGGGAGATACTTGAGCATGGAGCTACGAAAGCGTTTAGGCATATACTTAAAAAAGGATCGGGCGACCGTCGTCTGCCTCGTTCCGCACGGGGGGCAGGCCCGTCTGCTGGGGGCTTTCTCGCTCGATCTCGATGGTGACGAGCCGTCCGGACAGCAGGGGCTGGCCGACCGGATCGCACGGGCATGCGCCGAACGGGGCCTGAAATTCACCGAGTCTGCGGTGGCCCTGGACTGCGCCCTGTTCATGCAGCACAGCGTTCACAGCGAGTTCAGCGACTATAAGAAGATCGCGGCCACCGTCCGTTTCGACGCCGAAGAGACGCTTGCCACGGACATCAGCGAGATGGCGGTGGCCTTTCGGATCGTCTCGAAGGGTCAGACTGGGGCCCATCTGGACGTGTTCACCGCACAGCGGAGCATTCTGTCCGACATCCTGCTGTCGTTGCAGAGCAACGGCATCGATCCGGTCGCGGTCAGTCCGGACGCGTGGTGCCTGTCCAGATATCTGGCCCATTACGGCACGCCGGAGGAAGGCGGTCGCGTCTATGCCCTGCTTTCGGATGCCCGCGGCTACCTGGTCGGCGCCGCCAATCAGGACGAGGTCTCCTTCACGCGGGCCTTTCCAGTGGGACCGTCACAGGACCGTAAGGCCCTGCTGACCCGCGAAACCCTGGTGACGGCGGCCTTGGGCGGTCCGGGCAGTTCTACGACCAGACTGTGCGTCCTGGACGCTTTGAACGGTGAAATGGCCTCAGAACTCGGCTCCCGCGTTCCGTTTGACGTCGAAGACTGCGACCTCGCTGCGATGGCGCAGATCGATCGCAGCGAGCTGACCGATTGCCGCAACGTCGTAGACTTCGCCATCGCCTATGGTGCCGCGCTGCCCGAGTCGGAGAAGGACAAAGGCGCCAACTTCCGCAACGATCACATGCCGTATCTGGGCAAGACCCTCAGATTGCAGAGGGCCGTCCGGTTCCTGAGCATCTCCGTGACGGTCTTGCTGTTGGCCCTCGGGGTCTATGTCCAGACGCAACTGATGCTGGTGAACCGATATCGGTCGGTACAGCGAGAGATGCTGGAGCCCGACTATCTGGCGGTCATGCCGGGCGAAGAGAAGCTGCCGGAAACGATGCGCGCTGCGGTCCAGAAGCTCGCCAGCGCCCTGAGAAAGATCCGGGCGAACAAGGGTATCGGGGCCGATCAGGGGACCATCTCAGCCAAACTGACGATGGTGCTGCAGGCGCTCAACGCCTGCGCGGGTCAGACCGACCTGAATGTCGATACCATTACGATCAGCGGCGCCAACATCGTCATCAGTGGCGACACTTCCAGGCGGCCCAATACGTTGAAGGTCTTTGACGCGATGGAGAAGGCCGGTCTGGCGCGCAAGAAGGAAGGCTACGTCGAGAAGGGCGGCCGTGACACGTTCACAATTACCGTTGAGCCCAAGAAGTAGGCTGGGAGCAGATCGCCATGCGTGATGTATTCAAGAACCCGATATTCTATTACGTGCTGGCCCCGATCCTCGTGGGCCTGTGGCCTCTGCTGGTCTGGGGAATGTATCTGCCGAAGGCCGAGAAGGCCTGGGAGGATGATCGGAAGCTCTATGATGAGGCCAAGACCAGTATCGTCGAGATTCTGGAGAAGGACCCGGACCGCCTGAAGATCGCTGCAGAGAGCAAGAGCCTCGGCAGGTTCACCTATGCCGAAGCGGTCGACCGCGTGGCGAATCTCTGTCGCATTCCATCGAGCAACTACACGCTCAGCACGGGGATCCCCGTCACCTCCGGGGGAAAGGAAAGCCAGCAGGCGCGGGTGAACCTGGTGGATGTCAGTATTGTCCAGGGGGCGAAATTTCTCTCGACGATCCATTCGATGTGGGTGAACCTCAATTGCGATCGGATCCGGCTGACGAAGAAGCCGGGCATGCCCGACCGCTGGGATATGGACCTGACCTTTCAGTACTCTTACTGATTCGGCCGAATCAGTAGCATACCCCAGTTTTTTACCGGAATAACTTCCGTCGAGGGGTGATTCCGGCGAGATCACTACATGTAGTGTTTTGCCCAGATTCACGTCTGCCGTTTGGCCAGCCCGAGCCGTTAGTGGTTCGACAAGGGCCGCCTGTGTGCGGCATCGTTGCCCCCTGTACTGAAATGCCGCTGTTTTTCTGCATTTGGGTCAAGATTTCTGCCACAAATGCATGGATTCGAGGCAAAACTTGACTAAAGTTTTCAAACCGGTTGTGTCGATATCAATAGTGATTTGAGGTTTGAGTGGGTTTCTTGAGACGCACAACATATAGTGGTTTGGATTTTTGTCGGCCGTGGATGGGGCCGTTTGTTCAGGCTTGTTTTTGGCAAGGTAGGTAACATGCCGGATTTCGATTCCAACTGGTTCGTTCATGACGAGCACTGGGCAAATCCCCTTGAGGCGGATCTGACCCGGGACCAGGACATGGTCATGGAACAAATCCTCGACAACATTCACAACACACCTATCGGGCAGGTGCTCAAGAAGATCGCGTCCTTGCCGGAGATTCGCCGTGAGAAGGTACTGACCCTTCGACGGCAGATTACCGAGGGCAGGTACGATCTGACCGAGCGACTCGATCTGGCGCTCGACCGAGTTCTGGAAGATCTGACCGCATAGGCTGCGAAGTATCGGCGGCCGCGATCGGCTGGCTTTGGGCTGGTCGGATCGCGTGCCGGCTGTCGCCCCGTTGGGCCCGGGAGGGGGTATTCCGTTTTGGTGTCTTCTACCGGCCGGCGGTCTGTCGAAACCCGTGGTATCGGGACGCTCAGCTCCCTTCAAAGCACTCTACCACGGATTGTTCCCCACGACGATGCTGCTGTGGCCGGTTTCGCTCGCTACTCGGGCCCGCAAACGATCGAAATCCGCCGGGTCGGCGTGATTCGCTAATACGTACAGGGTCGATCCGCTTCCGCTGAGGCAGACGGGCCCTATGTCGAGCGATTCAAGAATCCGTTTCAACTGCCCCAGTTCCGCGCAGACACGATAACAGCTTGTCTCCAACATATTTGCGCACATCCGCGCAAGCCGATCGATCCGGCCTTCTGCGATGTGCGTCCGGGCCGCTCGGCTCAGCCGTTCGTATTCGGGCACATCGTGGATGTAATGAGCATAAACCTTTGCCGTGGAAACGTTTATGTCTGGAAGAATCAGCAGGGCGGTGAAATCGAACCTTGTGGTCAGCGGGGCAATCTTCTCCCCTCGTCCGGTGCACAAGGCCAAGGGACCGCCGAGGAAGAAGGCGATATCGCTGCCGAGCTGCGCAGCCACATCCACCAGTTGGGAAGGCGATAGTTGCAGGTCGAAGTACCTGTTGAGGCCCGTCAGTGTGGCCGCGGCATCGCTGCTGGCGCCGCCCAGTCCCGAGCCGGCGGGGACGTTCTTGGTCAGGGTCAGGCGGACGCCTTCCGATCGGCCGGCAACGCGAAGGATTTGTTCGGCCGCCCGATAGACGAGGTTGTCCTTCCCGTCCGGTGCCCAACAGGGGCCATCGCACACCAGCTCGATCCGATTTCCCCGGCCCGGCTGGATTCTCAACTCGTCGTACCAGTCGATCTTGGCCATCACGGTCTCGATCTCGTGGAATCCATCCGGACGCTTTCCGGCAATCAGCAGACTGAGATTCACCTTGGCCGGCGCCCGGACCAGCAGGCCCTCGGCCAGTGGCTCGAACTGTTGTGGATGCGTCATCGATGCCTTTCAATCCTGTCTGTTCCGTCCTGGAACCGGGCCTTGTGGCAAGCGGTTTGCGACCGATCGGTTGACATTATACGCGCCGGCCCCTATCTTGTTGAGCGTTTGGAACCGAGTTGGTGGGCTTCTATGGCAAATGGCGTGGCGGAACCGCAGGCGGCGAACGATGTCACCCGGTGGCATTGGCATCGACGGCTGTACAATTGGGTGCTTCACTGGGCCGAGACGAAACACGGCGTTGCTGCGCTGATCGTCATCGCCTTGACCGAACCGATCTGCGTGCCGATCCCGGCCGATATCATGGTCATCGGTCTGAGCCTGGGTCGGCCGAGGCGTGCGATCCGATACGGCCTGATCTGCGCCCTGTTCTCCGTCCTGGGCGGGACGATCGCCTTCCTGCTGGGTCTGCTGATCGGCGGCGAGAGGGTGGTGGCGTTCTTTGAGCTGATCAGTGTCGGTTCGCTCCATCTGGATCGCAAGGCAGTGCTCGCCCTGGAGATGTACGAGAAATACGATTTCTGGGCGATCTCCATCTCGGCTCTGACGCCGGTTCCCTACATGCTCTTCAGTTGGGTCGGCGGCATGGCCGGGGTCAGCCTGACGAAGTTCGTGCTGGTCAGTCTGGTCTTTCGGACGATGCGATTCGGCTCCGAGGGCCTGCTGTTCTATTTCTTCGGGCAGAAGGCCCGGCGGATCATCGACAAATACTTCAACCTGGCCAGTATCGTGGCCATCGTCGTCCTGATGATCGTAGTCTTTCTGGTTCGCAAGCTCGGCGCGTTCTTTGCCCCATAGGTACGGGTTCGGCCATGAATTTCGAGCAGAGACAGATCGTGTTGCGGATTGCCAGGCAGGCGGTCGAGGCGGCTGTCGGCGGCACCGCGAGCCCATCAGTAGAGATTCCTTCCGACGATCCGGTCTTGAACGCGCATTGTGGCTGCTTCGTCACGTTGAAGAGCCGAGACCGCCTCAGGGGTTGCATCGGCCGTTTCACCGCCGACCAGCCGCTGACCCAGGTGGTCGCCGAGATGGCCAGGGCGTCGGCGACGGAGGACCCGCGCTTCCTCGGCGACCCGATCACGCCGGGCGAGTTGCATGAGATGGACGTCGAGGTCTCCGTCCTCTCGCCCCTGAAGAAAACGAACGATCCTCTGAGTCTTCGCCTGGGAATCGACGGGATCTACATCAAGAGGGGCTGTGCCTCCGGGTGCTTTCTGCCTCAGGTGGCCACGGAGACCGGCTGGACCGCCGAGGAATTTCTCTCCTGCTGCTGTTCGCACAAAGCCGGACTGGCGGCCGATGCCTGGAAGGACCCCAAGACGGAGGTCTTCCTGTTCACCGCCGAGGTGTTCGGGGCCCCGCTCAAGGGGCTGTGACGGCAACGGGGTGGTTAGAGTCGTCTCGCTCTACCCTGCATGTCGGTATTATCGGGCCCCGTGTCGATTCTGCGGCGCAATTGCACGAAAAGCAGTCCGCTCCGACGGTGGCAGTTGGTATACTTTGGTATATTGCAGTCTCGAACCGGCGGCCTCCGCGAATGGCCGGTCGTGGTGTGTCGTTGTCCCGACCGGGCGGAAGTCGCATTCCTGGGTGATAGAAGGATCCTGACACGGAGGAGAGAGTATGGCTCGGAAGCTCACCATGATTGCCCTCGTGGTGGTTTTCTGTTTGGCCGGGTGTTCGCCGTCCCGGCATGCGCCCGCGGAATCTCCCGATGGTGCTGGGGCAGGCGACGCCCACGTCCTGACGATGGAGCGTCTGCGAAGCGAGAGCCTTCCGGCCCTTCAGTCGGTGGAGCTCTGGGACAACCCATACGGCCCGGGTCTGAAGCTGACCACCGACCACTACTGCATCTTCACTACGCTCCTCGAACCGCTGCTGCTCCGCACCCTTCCGGGTTATGTCGAATCGGCCTACTGGGCCTACAACGACCAGTTGCCGCAGCCGATCGAGACGGTGGCCCAATTCGACATCTACCTGTTCGCCCACCGCCAGCAATGGGAGAGCTTCACGCACGCCTTCGCCGGCGACCAGGCGGCGGTCTTCTGCCGGATCAAGACGGGCGCCTACTATCTCAATGGGGCCTGCGTGGTGTATGATATCGGCCGCAGACGAACGCTGTCGGCGATCGGGCACGAAGGATGGCATCAGTTCAACAATCGGCATTTCAAGTACCGCCTGCCGAGCTGGCTGGACGAAGGCATTGCCATGCTGTTCGAGACCTGCACGTATGAGAATGGGATGTACTCGTTCGATGCGGCCCGCAATTACCCACGGCTCGGGGCCCTCAGTGAGACCCTGATGAATGGCAAGCAGATGCGGCTTGGCGAACTGATCGCGACCAGTCCGGGCGAGGTCCTCGCTACCGACGAGAACGAGGCGGTTATGGCGTTCTACAGCCAGTCCTATGCGCTCGTACGGTTTCTGCGCGAGGCCGATCACGGCAAGCGCGTGACCCGCTACCATCGGCTCTTGTGGGATGGCATGCTGGGGCAGTGGCCCCTCGACCCGGATGCGAGCCGGACCGCCGAAGACCGCAATCTGCCCAGGACCGTCCAATGGAATCGTGTCGTGGGGCCGCGATTGTTCGAACGGTATGTCGGAAGCGACTTCGATCGCCTGGAGCAGGAATACTCGCTTTTCTGCCATCGGATCGTCGGAGGGGTGGCGTTCGTTCGGGCCGACGACGGAGACGTGACCAGGAACGCTCGGTGAGACGCAGGGAAGAGAAGGATGGCGGCGGCATGGATGACTCAACGGCACGAATGATCCTGGCCTCCGCTTCACCTCGCCGCAGGGACCTTCTGACCCAGGCGGGATATGCATTCGATGTGGTTCCCTCAGACATCGACGAAGAGGCATTCTCCGCCGACGGGCACAGCCCGGCACAATACGCCCAGGTCCTGGCCCTGGCCAAGGCGCGAAGCGTCGCGCCGCGATACCCCGACCGCATCGTGCTCGGCGCCGACACGATCGTCGATTGCGAAGGCGAGATCATCGGCAAGCCCGTCGACGAGGCCGACGCCGAACGGATCACCAGGAAGCTTTTCAGCCGGCCCCACGAGGTGATCACCAGCCTGGCCCTGCTCCGGCTGGCCGACCGCGTCGAGATCGTCCGCTCCGAGGTCACAACCGTTTATCCTCGCCAGCTCAACGACCAGCAGATCGCTGCCCACATCGCCGGCCGCACGTGGGAAGGCAAGGCCGGCGCCTACGGCATCCAGGAAACCGGCGACGAGTTCGTCGAGCGCATCGACGGCAGCTTCACCAACGTCATGGGCCTGCCCATGGAACTGCTCCAGCAGTTGCTCGCGAGAGTCCTGCACGGTTCACGGTGATGCGCCGGTTCGGCCCGGGGCTACCACTTGAAGTAGCAGGCGTAGTGGCGATAGAGCAGGCCGATGGCGCGCATGGCGACGATGGCGACGACCTGGACCAGCAGGTTCAGGGCCAGGTGCAGGGCGGTGGCGGTCGGGCCGGCGCCGGTGTATTGAGCGGCCTGCGTCTGGAGGAAGCAGGCGGCTGCCAGGAGCACGACGCACGTCACGTACGGTGCGAAGGCGTGCATCACCGGGACGAGCAGATAATCCGGGCGTAACAGCGCGATGTCTTTGCCCACGGCGGTGGTCAGGATGGCGGCCGGAAACGCGAACAGGCCCAGAACGAAGAAGAATTGCAGGAGAAGGTATGCAGGGCCGACGCCCGACCCGAAATTGGTCAGTGTGATCCCCGAATCCTGGAACAGCCACATTGCGATGAAGAAGGGCAGTTCGACGAAGGCCAGCGTCAGACCGAAGGTCAGAAGCGGGGCGATGACGTACCATAGAAACGTGATGGAGGTCCCCAGATAGATCTCCGGGAGCGTGTCTTCATCGAAGGCGGTCTGGTAAATCACGTTGAGGTAGAATCCGAACAGCCATCCCCAGATGAGAAAATCCACGACGTAGTTCAGACAGCAGGCCTGGGCGAGGAAGAATCGGAAGCAGACGACTGCCGCGACGAAGACCAAGGTCGTCGCATTCCCGGGGTCGGTGAACAGCTTGAAGTTGCCCACGAAGACGGCGCGATAGAAGCCGGGGACGGGTTCCGGCGGCTGCTCGGGTTCCGCCGCGACCTTCTCGGGTTTCTTGAAACTCTGGGCGGGGATGAGGAACTTCTGCCCGCACGTCAGGCATCGCGCCCGTCGGCCGGCGTGCTTGCTGTCGAACGCGATCAACGCGCCGCACTTCGGACAGTTGAACTCAATCGTCATTCTCAAGCGAACCCAGGCGGCTGCCCGTCCGACACAAGGGAACCGCAGTGACTACCCTCGCTGCATGCAGTCCACGAAGGCCTTCAGGTCGTTGGCCCATTTCTGGGCTTCGAGCAGATCGATGGTCTCGTCTTTGACGAGCATGGACAAGTGCTTTTCCATCGTGATCATCTTCTCATCCTGTCGGTCGCGCGTCTTGGTCTGGAGTTGCGAGTAGAGCTGCTCGATCTTGCCGGTGCGGATCAGGTTGGCGCAGGCGTAGTTGTTGTTGAGAATCTCCATCGCGACGACGCGTCCCTGGCCGTTCTTGCGCGGCACGAGCTTCTGGCAGAGAATGTAGGCCAGGCCGAGCGAAAGCTGGTTGCGGACTTCGGATTGGCGGCCCTCCGGGAAGTAGTCGAGGATGCGCGTCACCGATCCGGTGACGTCGCGGGTGTGCAGTGTCGAGAAGACCAGGTGTCCCGTCTCGGCGGCCATCAGGGTCATGGCGATGGTCTCGGCGTCGCGCATCTCGCCGACGAAAATGACGTCCGGGTCTTCCCGCATCATCTCTTTGAGGCCGTCCTGAAAGGACCGCACGTCGCGGCCGACCTCGCGCTGCGAGACGATCGAGTACTTCTGCTGGAAGATATACTCGATCGGGTCCTCGACGGAGAAGATGCGGTAGGCGTTCTTCTCGCTGATGCGTCCGATGAGAGAGGCGATCGTGGTGGACTTGCCGGCGCCGGTGATCCCGGTCAACAGGACGAGTCCCTGCTTGAGATTGATGATATCGTGCCAGACGTCGTTGGGAAAGCCGATCTCCTCGACGGCCGGTACATCGAGCGACAGGGCCCGAATGGCGGCGGCGATCCCGTCGTTCTCCCGGAAGACGTTGATGCGGAACTGAAGCGAGCCGAGCCGGTAGGAGCAGTCGACGCTGTGCTGGGTCTGGAGCTTGGAGACGTTGTGCTGGCGGAGCAGGGGAAAGATGAGCTGCTTGGCCAGTTCGGGCGTCACGTTGGGGCCCTTGAGCTTGACGAGATTGCCGTCGATGCGGTAGGCCGGCGGCGCGTTGACCTTGATGTGCAGGTCGGAGACCCGCATCGCGCCGTGCTCCTCGAAGTACTTGAGCATGTCCAGGATGCTGTACTTGCCCAGATTCTCAGTCGGGTAGACCTTGGCGGCCGGGGAGTATTCTTCCGTCATATCGTTCTCCATCGTGTTCGCTCGATCCTCCGAATCCGACCCAAGCGCCCATGGACAAGCGGCCGCACCAATCCCGGACCCGCGTCTGCGCCTTTGTTGGAGAGGTGACTACAGTATACAACGGCGACGACTCCAGGGGAAGGCCGATCAGAGGGCAATGAAGGCGGGCGGCCCTATCGTTTGCCGGCGCCGGCGTTGCCCTTCCTGAGCCAGTCCTGGAGATTGGCGGCGAGGATCTCGATGTCCTTGGAGGCCAGGATGTGCTCGGCGAGCGTTGCCGGGATGCCCAGCTTGGTCATGGCCTGTTCGACGCGCTTCCAGAGGCGGTCGCGTTTGGTCTGCGTGTCGGCCAGGTACAATTCGGTGACGAGTTCCTGGAGCTTGGCGAGCATGATCGTATCGAGGTTCCTGTAGTACCCCGAAATGATGTTCTGTTGGTGTGGCGTGTAGTCCTGTCGGGCCATATTCGTCATCCGTTTCAAGGCATTTGCGTGTGGTCGATTGTGTTTCGACGGGCCCTTTCTATCGCATCGGATCGGCCCGATCAAGAGGCCTCGCGGCGGGCCGGGGTTTTTGCTGGCGTTGTCGTAGAGGCAGGCTATAATTTCGGCCAGACATAAGTCACGCAGGATGCCCAAGTTGTTGTTTATGAGACCATCGCAGGATGCGATACCGTCTATCGATCGTAGCTGTGTTGTTGTGGATGCTGCCGTTGTCGGCGTCGGCCGGCCGGGAGAACGCTCCCGCCGGGACGCCGGGCGAGTCGGCGTCGGCACAGCCGCGATTGCTTGTTCAGGACCTTGGCATCGTCACCCAGGATCTGCTGCGCCAGCAGAGTGGGACCGGACAGCATCTGCTGGTTTGTCGGGAAGGTTTCCAGGCGGCGGTGGCGACCCTGGACCTTTCGGCCCCGAGTGCCGTGGTACGGATCGATGCGGAAGGTGCCGATGCCGAGGACCCCGCACCCACCCGATACCGGGTCTATATCTATCTGAGCGGCTCGATCTCAGAGGAGCAGACGGCCGCCCTGCAGAACGCCGGCCTGAGGGTGGCATCCGTCGAACAAGGCAGGGCCGCCGTGCTCAGGTTCGATCTTGACGGCGAGGTCTTCGTCGTCGCCGAAAAAAGTGAGACGGGCAGCCCGCAGGGGTTGCTGCTATACAGGCGGGCCCTCGACGCCTTCGAGTCGGCCGATCTCGACGCTCTGTCCGAGTCCGACTCGTCCAGAGCGCGGGGCGCCGCAGCGCTTCTTGGCCCGCGTCGGGCCGATCCTGAGGCCGGGCAGACGCTCAGTTGGGCGCCCATGACCGACCTGCCTCTGACCGTCGAGATTACGACGGAAGCTGGCGTCGAAGTGACTACCATCATGGGGCGGGTTTATGCATGGTGGCAGCAGCAGGACCCACAGGGGGCCGGTTCGACGGTTTACGAGATGGAGGCCGACAATCTCGTTCTCTGGCGATATCCGAAGGACGCCGATCGTGTGGGGACCGATACGTTGCCGGGGCGGCGGCAGGGGGTCGGGGAGATTTACGTCAGCGGCGACGTTCATGTCCGCCAAGGCCAGCGGACCATTCGTGCCAACGAGTTGTATTACGATCTGCGCCGCCAGCGTGGGCTCATTGACGATGCCGTGATGAAGACGTTCGATTCGGTGCGGAACATCCCCGTCTATATTCGTGCCAATCGGCTCAAGCAGGTGGCGGCGAACGAATTCGAAGCCCACGGCGTCACCATAACGACGAGCGAGTTCCACACGCCTCAGTTGTCGGCCACCGCTGAGACGGTGCGCGTCGTTGACCGGGTGGCGGAGGATGAACGGGCCGACGCCGCCTCTGCCGATGCCGGCTTTGACGTGCAGATGGACGGTGTTCGCTTCAAGTATTATGACACCACGATCTTCGGTCTGCCCTCGCTGCGGCCGAATCTCCAGCGGCCCGACGTGCCCATCCGATCGGCACGGGTCGGTCAGAGCCGGACATACGGGGTCTCTGTCGAGACGCAGTGGTTCCTCAGTCGCATCCTCGGGCTGCGCGAGCCGGAGGGCACCGACAGCACGCTCTCGGTAGACTACTATGACAAGCGAGGGGTCGGAGGCGGGGTCGATATCGAGTACGAACGAGAGGACTACTTCGGTAAATTCCTCGGCTACGCCATCGACGACGACGGGACCGACCGGCTCAGCCGGTCCCAGAAGGACGTCGAGTTCTCCGAGGATGTCCGCGGGCGGGTGAAGTTTCAGCATCGCCACTTCCTGCCCTTCGGATGGCAACTGACGGCCGAGGCCAGCTATCTGTCCGATCAGAATTTTCTGCAACAGTATTATCGCAGCGAATTCAACGTCGGAAAAGAGCAGGAGACGGTGCTGCACCTCAAGCGGATCGAGAACAACTGGGGCCTGTCTCTTCTGGGCAAGGCCCGGATCAACGATTTCCTCGACAAGGTCGAGGAGATGCCGACGGCCCAGTTCCACTGGACCGGCCAGTCGTTCTTCCAGGACCGCTTGACGTTCTACAGCGGCAATCAGATCAGCCGGTATCGCTATCTCTACAGTGAAGAGGCCCCTTCGAGAGGCTCGGAGGAGTTCTTCATGTACACGATGACCCGCAACGAGATCGACATGCCGCTGACGGTGGGCCGGTCGAAGGTCGTGCCTTTTGTGGCCGGTACGTTTGCCTATGAGGATGGCGGAGGGTTCGGTTCGGCGCTGGACGACTCGCTCGTTGAGCGGCAGGACACGCTGTGGCTCGGCGAAGGCGGCGTGCGGATGTCGGCGCCGCCGTTCTGGC
Source organism: Phycisphaerales bacterium Planc_01 (assembly GCA_001603075.1). Taxonomy (GTDB): domain Bacteria; phylum Planctomycetota; class Phycisphaerae; order Sedimentisphaerales; family Anaerobacaceae; genus Anaerobaca. Next base: position 48,271 of record LVBB01000128.1, read on the forward strand.
GGGTCTACCCGAACGTCCGGTCCCGGTTCTGGGATCTGGACCAGCTTCGGCATGTGGTCAGCCCTCAGCTCACCGCGGTGGCGTATACACAAAGCCACCGGGCCGGCGAGCAACGGGATGTCCTGGATCTCGGCATCTACCAGCGCTGGCAGACCAAGCGGGGGCCGGGGGGGCCGGACGGCCGCAGGACGGTCGATTGGCTCAAGCTGGATCTGGATTTCGTGTGGGTCAACGATTCGGCCGATGCCGGCGCCGGACCCGACCGGATCCTCTGGAACCAGCCGTTCATCCCCCTGACGAACCCCTCGGGCAGCGTGCTGCTGCCGCAGGACCGACGGGCCACGGGCCTGTTCGGGCCGCGCCGCAACTACATCGGGGCCGATGCCGTGCTGCGGCTCACCGACACCACATCCATCCTGGCCGACGCGCACTACGACATGCAGAGCGGCGTCTTCGGGCAGGTCGATGTGGGGTTCTCCCGCCTGTGCTGGCCCAATCTGAGCTACTACGTGGGCAGCCGCTACCTGCGACGCGTCGTCAGCGGGCGGGAGAGGGGCTCCAACGCCGTTACCTTCGCCGCCACCTACGTGATCGATCCCAGATACACCGCAGTTTTCTCACAGCAGTACGATTTTGACTATGGCCAGAGCACCCGAAGTGATATAACGTTGATTCGCAGATACCATCGGATGAATCTGGCGATGACGCTCAGCGCCGATGAATCGCTCGACGAACAGAGCTTCGTGGTCAGTCTCTGGCCGCAGGGTGTGCCGGAGCTGGCTTTTGGCCTGCGCCGGTACATGGAGCTGGGGGCGTCGGAGATGTACTGAGACCCGGCTTTGCCGTCGGATTCGAGCGCTTCAATGGGGTTGGGGCCTCTCGGGCCGCTGTCGGGATCGTCGAAAACGGAATCCGGATGACTTTGACTGGTTTGGACACTATGTAAGGAGCAGACTATGCCGTTAGTCAACACCAAAAAGATGTTCGAGATGGCCTATAAGAATGGCTACGCCATCGGTGCGTTCAACGTCAACAACATGGAGATCACGCAGGGGATCGTTCAGGCGATCGCCGAAGAGAAGGCGCCCCTGATCCTCCAAATCTCCCGCGGCGCGAGGGAGTATGCCAAGAACAGCTATCTCAAGGCCATCATTGACGTTGTGGTCAAAGAGAACCCGGACATCCCTGTTGCCATAAACCTTGACCACGGCGATACTTTCGAGACCTGCAAGGAGTTCGTGGACGACGGATTCACCTCGATCATGATCGACGGTTCACACCTGCCCTTCGAAGAGAACATTGCTATCACGAAGAAAGTGGTTGAGTACGCTCATCCTCGCGGCGTCGTTGTCGAGGCCGAACTTGGGCAGCTTGGTGGGATTGAAGAGGACGTCGTCGGCGTTGATGACGTCAGCAAACACATCGCCGACCCCGACCAGGCGGTGGAGTTTGTCGAGAAGAGCGGGTGCGATTCGCTGGCCATTGCCTGCGGGACCAGCCACGGGGCGTACAAGTTCAAGACCGCACCAACGCTGGCGTTCGACGTAATAGAAGAAATCGGTCGCAGGCTGCCGGGCTTCCCGCTGGTGATGCACGGCTCCAGCAGCGTGCTGAAGGAGTTCAAAGACCTGATCAACAAGTACGGCGGCAAGATGCCCGATGCCATGGGGGTTCCCGAGGAGATGGTGACCAAGGCCTCCAAGATGGCCATGTGCAAGGTCAACATCGACACCGACCTGCGAATGGCCCTGACGGCCAAGATTCGCCAGGTCTTCGCCGAGAAACCGGCGGAGTTCGACCCGCGCAAGTATCTGGGACCGGGCCGCGACGCCATTCGCGAAATGGTCCGCCACAAACTCCATGTCCTCGGCTGTGCCGGCAAGGCGCAGGAGTGCCTGTAGAGGCGTGGGCGATAACCTTCGTATCTGGCCGGCGATCCCGGACCGGTGGGTCCGGGATCGCCGGCGGGTTCATTGTGTGGACTTCCTCGTTGCGGCCGGGGTCTCCAATAGCTGAAAGGAACGGTCAGTGATAACCCAAGAACCAAGAGGGCCTTCGTCGGGCTCGCGTCGTGACGAAAGCAAGGCCTGGCGAGCCCGCGTTGGGAACCTGGTCCTGCTCTCGTGCACGTTGACCCTGGTTCTCTCCGGTTGGTTTGGCGACTACCGTTGCTCGGCTCAGTCGGGCCGACCGGTTGCCTCCGGCGCGGGGACGACCGGCGAAAACAGGGCGGGCGCCGAGGGTACACAGGTCGATCCTGTCCGTGAGGCCTGCAAGCGGATCTACCAGGGTCTGTTCGACGAGGCCGAGGAGTGGATCCAGAAGGCCAGGGTCTCCCACGGCCGGCGAGCCGAACAGCTCGAACAGATCGTCCGAGAATACAGGCAGATCGATGAACGACGCCGGGCGGCCCGCGCCGAGGCATACGCCGAGCAACTGACCAAGCTGGAAGGACTCAAGGCGGTTGTGGACCTTTCGCGAATCGATCCCCCACCGGTGGCCGAGATCGATGAGGACTCGCTGGTGCTGGCGGACGATGAACCCAACGAGCCCAACGACGTTACGGACGTTCTGGCGGTGCTCGTCAAGGCGAGGGAATTCGCCAACGAGCAGCAGAAGACAGCCTTGCTGGCCGATCCGTTCGTCCAGAAGGTCCTTCAGGTCAGCATCGACCGCAGCGTGATTCTCGAGGCCGAGGGCAAGTGGCTTGACGCCTATGCGGGATACTACTACTGGCTGCAGGCCATCGATCCGAACAATCGCGGCTATTCGGACCACGCCGAGGAGCTTCTGGACAAGGCCGGCGTCGCCGGGTCGTTCCAGGACAGCCCCTGCGAAACCCGCACGGAGCGCTTCGAGGGTGTCGAAGAGCGGATGTTCGAGCGGGCCATGGATGCCCTGAGCCTGCACTATGTCAACAGTATCGATTACGTTCAGATGGCGACCGAGGCCATCAGACGCTGCGACCACCTGGCCCAGGTGCTGGTGATCGCCGGCGCCCGCGATCCGAACGCCGCCGGCTCGTTCCCGGCGCCGGCGCCCGAGAAGGTGACGGCCTGGTCGGTGGCCTTGACGGGCCTGCGAGAGGATGTCGAGTCCCGGGCACAGAACTTCGGCAAGGATGATTTTCTGGCCGTCCTGAAGAAGGCCCTGTCGCTGAACGATGCGACGGTGCAACTGCCGCGTCGGCCGCTCATCGCCCACTTCGCCGAAGCGGCGCTCAAGACGCTCGATCCGTACACCGTCATGGTCTGGCCGCGACAGGTGCAGGACTTCGAGAAGATGATGATGAATGAATTCTCAGGCATCGGGATCGAAATCTCCAAACCGCGGGGATTGCTGACCATCGCCAGTCTGCTGCCCGATACGCCCGCGTACCGCGCGGGCCTGGACGCCGGCGATGTAATTGAGGCCGTCGACGGCGTTCCCACCAAGGACATGAGTCTGACGTGCGCCGTCAAGAAGATCACCGGGCCCAAGGGAACGAGCGTGACTCTGGCGGTCAAGCGGCCGTTGGAGGACAAGGCCGAGGAGATCACGATCACGCGGGACCGCATCATCGTGCCCACCATTCGCGGCTGGCAGAGAACCGAAGCCGGGACATGGCTGCACGTGGTCGATCCGACGAGCCAGGTCGGCTACGTGCGGATCACGAGCTTCTCCGGCGAGACATCCGCCGACTTCGAGACCGTGCTGCGCGAGCTGGAGGCGCAGGGGCTCAAGGGGCTGATCGTCGATCTTCGTTTCAACACCGGCGGGCTCCTCGACAGCGCCGTCAAGATCGTGGACAAGTTCGTCCGCGAAGGTCTGATCGTGCGGACGCAACCGAAGATGGGGATGATCCCCAGCTACGAGTATGCCCATCGCCGGGGGACGCATCCGGACTATCCGCTGGTGATCCTGATCAATTCGAGCAGCGCCAGCGCCTCGGAGATCGTCGCCGGCGCGCTGGGCGACCCGAAGCACGAGCGGGCCGTTCTCGTGGGCAGCCGCACCCACGGCAAGGGGAGCGTTCAGGGCATCACGCACTATCCCGGCGGCGGCGCCCAGTTGAAATACACCATGGCCTACTACCACCTTCCCTCCGGGCAGCGCGTCAAGAGCCGCGAGGCGGTCGAGAAGGAAGGGGGCAAGGACTGGGGGGTCGGTCCGGATGTCGAGATCAAACTCAACAGCAACGAGTTGAAGGCCATGATCGATGTGCAGAGGGACAACGACGTTCTCGTCCAGTCGGCCCGCGATGAGCACGGTGATTCCTACAAGAAACGCACGCTGGAAGAGACGCTCGCTGCCGATCCGCAATTGGCGGTGGGCCTGCTGGTCGTCAGGGCCCGGCTGATCGAGGCCGATGCACCGGCGATGAACTGACGGGTGGGCCGATTGCGGAAGGCTGGACGTTGACGAGTCAAAGCGATACAGACAAGTTCGAGCAGCAGAGACAGGACAAGATCGAAAAGCTCGCGGCCCTGGGGATCGACCCTCACGGTTCGCGCTACGACCAGGTCGAGCCGGCCGAGTCGATCAAAGCGCGATTCCAGGACGAACAGGAAGGCCAGCAGGCGCGCTGCGCCGGACGGATCGTTCTGTTCCGCGACATCGGCAAGCTGATCTTCATCACCCTGCGGGACCGCAGCGGCACCATTCAGGTCGGACTGAGCAAGAGCATCCTGAAGGACCAGTGGCCGCTGGCCAAGCTGCTCGATCTGGGCGACCTCATCGGCGCCGCCGGTCCGCTCGGCAGGACCCGCACCGGCGAGATCACCATTTGGGTCGAAGAGAACGGCCTGACGTTCCTGAGCAAGTGCCTTTCGCAGCCGCCGGAGAAGTTCCACGGACTGGCCGACATCGACCAGCGCTATCGCCAGCGGTATGTGGACCTGTGGGCCAATCCGGAGGTCATGGAGCGGTTCAAGAAACGAAGCGCCATCATCGCCACCATCCGCCAGTTCCTCGAAGCCAGGGGCTTTCTCGAAGTCGAGACGCCCATGATGCAGGCCATCGCCGGCGGGGCGGCCGCCAAGCCGTTCATCACGCATCACAACAGTCTCGACCTCGATCTGTACCTTCGCATTTCGCCCGAACTGTTCCTCAAACGCCTGCTCGTCGGCGGGTTGGAGCGGGTCTTCGAGATCAATCGCAGTTTCCGCAACGAAGGACTCAGCCGGCGGCACAATCCCGAATTCACCATGATCGAGGTCTATCAGGCGTACGGTGACTACAACGTCATGATGGACCTGACCGAGGAGCTGATCGGCTCGTGTGTGGCCGCTCATTGCAGTGATGCGACCGTCAAGTTCGGCGATCTCGACGTCCATCTGGCGCGGCCGTGGCGACGAGCCCGGTATGCCGATCTGCTCAAGGAGCACAGCGGCTGTGACATCGACGATATCGACGCCGTCCGCCGCAAGGCCCGCGCGCTGGAGCTGGACGAATCCGCGATGGACGATGCCGTCGTGGTCAACGAGGTGTTCGAGGCGACCGTCGAGGATGCGCTGATCGATCCGACGTTCGTCCTGGACTACCCCGCGATCCTTTGCCCGCTCACGAAGCGCAGCAAGACCGATCCGCGATACGCCGAGCGCTTCGAACTGTTCATCGCCGGCATGGAGCTGGCCAACGCCTATACGGAGTTGAACGACCCGGCCCAGCAATATGAGAACTTCCTCGTGCAGCTCAAGGGGCAGGAAGACACGATGGCCACGATGGACACCGATTTCATCAAGGCCCTGAAGTACGGGATGCCGCCGGCCGGCGGGCTGGGGATCGGAATCGACCGGCTGGTGATGATTCTGACCGGCGCGACGACGATCCGCGACGTCATCCTGTTCCCGCACCTGAAGCCGGTGGACGCGCCGACGGCGGACTCGTAGTCTGCGGCGCAGAGCTTGGAGACAGCGGTCCGATGCGGACCGAGCGTGCGATTGCAGTATCCAGGTGTCTCGATGTTGAAACTGTTCCTCTGGCTGAGGTACCTCCGAAAGCGGCGGATCATCTTCCTGAGCATTGCAGCCGTGGCGCTGTCGGTCTCGCTGCTGATCGTGGTGGCCAGCCTGTTCACCGGATTCATCAACGCCTTCGAGCGCAGCGCCGTCGAGATGCTCGGCGACGTGGTGATCGCTCCGCCGGACATGCCGATCCACGGATATACCCGGCTCGTCGAGCGGCTCGAACAGATGGATATCGTCGAGGCCGCTACCGGAACGCTATCCACCCAGGGGCTGCTGAACGTCGGGATCGGAAACGTCCGGCCGGTCAGCGTCTGGGGGATCGAGCCCGGTTCTCGGGCTCACGTTACCGGATTCAAAGATGCCTTGCTGCGTCAGCGGCACCTGTCGGGAGCACCGTCGTTCGACGTTCCCGGGATGCCGGAGGCGGCCGGAGGGTTCGTCGGGATCGGCGTCGTGGCGGAGGCCGACCCGAACACGGACGAGTACGACCAGGCCGCCGTCCTCAAGGAGATGCTCGGCCAGCGGGTCGTGATCACCACCGGAGCGCCGCCTGACGACGCGGATTCGGACCGGACGCCGAGACGCAAGCTCCTGCCATTCCACATTGCCGACATCGTCTTCACGGGCGTGCACGACCTCGACACCGGTTTCGTCTACGTTCCGATCGAGGCCCTTGCCGACGTGCTTTATCCGGGCGAGGACGCCCCGGCTACGACGATCAACATCAGGCTCATACCCGGGACCGATCCGGCCCTGGCGGTGGCCGAGATTCGCGGCCTGTGGGATGTCTTCGCCGAGCGGCAACTGGGCTGGAGCGAGTATCTGCGGAGGACGGCGACCCAGATCGTCACGGCACGCGAGATGCAGCGCCGCTACGTCGAGGAGATCCGCAAGCAGATGGGTGTGCTCCTGCTGATCTTCGGCGTCGTCAGCTTCACGGTCGTCGTGCTGGTCTTCTGCATCTTCTATATGATCGTCCGCCTCAAGCAGCGCGACATCGCCATCCTCAAGAGTTGCGGCGCCGCCAGCGTTTCGGTGGCCTGGATCTTCCTCGGTTTCGGCATGACCGTCGGGGTCGTCGGCGCCGCCATCGGGGCCGTCGGCGGCTATGCGATCACGAAGAATATCAACTCGATCGAAGAGGCGATCCGCGTGCTCTTCGGACTGAAGCTGTGGAGCAGCAGCGTGTACATGTTCGCGCGAATCCCGAACGAGGTGGACTGGGCGTCCGCGCTGCCGATCGTCGCACTGGCGATTGGGGCCGCGGCGATTGGGGCCCTGACGCCCGCCATCGTTGCGGCCCTGACGCGACCGGTCGAGGTCCTGCGCTATGAGTGAGGCCGTTGCCTGTGCAGAATGTATAAGCTGACGCTGATAATCCGGTACCTGCTCAAGCGACGCATCACGCATTTCGCGGTGCTGACGGTCGCGTTGTGCGTGTTCATCGTCGTCGTGGTGATGACGGTGATGAACGGCCTGGTCGGCCAGTTCAAGCAGAAGAACCACGACTTCGTCGGCGACTGCGTGGTTGGCACCAAGTCGCTCGTCGGGTTCCCTTACTACGAAGAGCTGATGGACGATCTCGAACGCATCGAGTGCGTCGAGGCTGTCTCGCCTGTGGTCAAGAACTACGCGCTGCTCCGCCCACAGTACGACCGCGAGCAATACGTCGAGCTGCTCGGCGTCGATCCGGTCCGGCACAGCCGGGTCACGAACTTCGCGCAGACCCTCGGCTATCATGCCGACGACCCGGCCAATGCCTTTGTCCCTGTCTACGAGCCGAACGCCTTGGGATGCGTCCTGGGGATCGACCTGGTTCTGTGGCGGGACGCCCGCAGCCAGTACACCCATGACGCCCGCCCGCGCAGAGCGGCCTTTTCGCTGACCTGCTTCCCGCTCAACGCCCGAGGCGCCCCGGCCATGGCCGGAACGACCGTTGTGAGCAATCGGCAGTTCTACTACAGCGACAATTCGCACAGCGGCATCGCCCGCGTCGACGGCTCGACGGTCTACATCCCGCTGGAGCAGGCCCAGTCGCTCTGCATGGCCGGGCAGCGAAGGAGAGTCAGTGCCGTCCACATCAAGTTCCGCCCCGGCACCGACCTTCGCGTCGGCGTCGAGGAGGTGCGCGGGCTGTGGGGTCAGTTCAAACAGAAGCGAATCGATGCCCCCGACGGCCGGCTCCTGGAGACGGTGACGGTCGAGGATTGGAAGGAATATCGCCGGGCCTTCATCGCTCCGATGGAGAAGGAAGAGACGCTGATGAGCGTCATGTTCGGCTTCGTCGGGATCACGACGGTCTTCATTGTGTTCGTGGTCTTCTACATGATCGTCAGTCACAAGACCAGGGACGTCGGTGTGCTCAAGAGCGTCGGAGCCTCCTGCGCCGGCGTGATGGGGCTGTTTTCGGGCTTCGCCTTCGTGGTGGGCCTGCTGGGCTCGGTGGCGGGTATCGCGGGCGGCTGGCTGTTTCTCGCCAGGATCAACCGCATTGAAGAGTGGCTCTATCAGCGGTTCGGATTCCAACTCTGGGATCGGACCATCTATGCGATCGGTGAGATCCCGCACGAGGTGCGAGTGCACACGCTGGCGGTCATCGCGCTTTTCGCGATTGTGGCCTGTCTGATCGGCGCGCTGGTCCCTGCCTACAGTGCGGCGCGTCTGCGGCCGGTCGAGACGCTTCACGGCGGTCGAACGTGACGGCCGGGCAGTCCCGGTCCGGCCGAGGGATTTGCGGTTTTGCTTGTGGCGGCGGGAGAAATCCGCTATAGAAGGGCGGCCCGGCCGACGCTCTTGCGCGCCGGCGGCGGGTCGATTCAGTGCAAGTGAAGTCCATATGGGGCAACGGCCTTTGATATTGAAAGCGGAACGCCTGCATAAGTCGTATCGGATGGGCGCCACGGCCGTCAAGGTCCTCAAAGGAGTGAACCTGGCGGTCGAGCAGGGCCAGTTCGTTGCGGTGATCGGCGCCTCGGGGAGCGGCAAGAGCACGCTGCTGCACCTGCTGGGCGGCCTGGATCGGCCCAACGAGGGAACGGTCTGCTTCGACGACCGGGACCTGAGCCGGATGAGGGCCAGGGAACTGAATCGGTATCGCAACGAGATGGTCGGATTTGTCTTTCAGTTCTACCATCTGTTGGACGAATTGAATGTACTGGAGAACGTGTTTCTGCCGGCAATGGTCTCTCGCGGGATCGTTGGTTGGTGGGGGACCCGCGCGGCGGCCCGGCGGCGGGCCCAGGAGTTGCTGGAGCAACTGGGATTGCAGGACCGGGCGCAACACAAGCCCTATCAGCTTTCCGGCGGCGAACGCCAGCGGGTGGCGATCGGCCGGGCGCTGATGAACGAGCCCCGACTGCTGCTGGCGGATGAGCCGACCGGGAACCTTGATTCGGCGACGGGAAATGATATTCTGGCCGTGCTGGAGCGGCTGCATCAGGCCGGCCAGACGATCGTCATGGTCACGCACGATGAGCGGGTCGCTCGAAGGGCCCAGCGCGTCATCACCTTGACGGACGGCAAAGTGAAGATCTGAGCTGTCGACGACGATGGTGTGGCCGGGCCGGCCGGCCCGCTCGATTCGGCCGCAATGGACTTGGAGGCATGAGATTCGCGTATGGCGTTGAAGATTTGGATGAACGCAGGTCTCGTCGATGAAGCCGATGCCAAGGTCTCCGTGTTCGATCACGGACTTCTCTACGGCGACGGCGTGTTCGAGGGCATCCGCGTGTACGACGGAATGATCTTCGAGTTGGCGGCCCACATCAAGAGGCTGTTCGATTCGGCCCAGGTCATCCGTCTGCCGATTGCGATGGGCCGCGACGAACTCGCACAGGCCGTCGAGACGACCGTCAGGGCCAACGGCATCGGCGACGGATACGTCCGCCTCATCGTCACCCGGGGCACAGGAACCCTGGGCCTGAACCCGCTGATCTGCAAGAACAGCAATCTCATCATCATCGCCGACACGATTCAGCTTTACCCTGAGGAATTGTACGAGAAGGGCATGCGGATCGTCAGTGCCACGACGCGGCGCACCCACCCGCTGGCCTTCCCGTCGCAGGTCAAGAGCCTCAACTATCTGAACAACATCATGGCCAAGATCGAGGCCCTCGACAGCGGCGTGCCGGAAGCGATCATGTACAACCAGGAGGGATTCGTCGCCGAGGCGACCGGCGACAACGTCTTCATCGTGCGCGACGGCGTCGTTCTGACGCCGCCCATCGAAGCCGGTGGCCTGGCGGGGATCACGCGCGCCGTGGTCATGCGACTGGCGCGCGAGCAGGGGATTCAGGTCGTCGAGAAGAACCTGACGCGATACGACCTCTACGTGTGTGACGAGCTCTTCCTGACCGGCACGGCCGCCGAGGTCATCGGCATCGTGGAGATCGACGGACGTCACATCGGCGAAGGCAAGCCCGGACCGATCACGCGTCTCCTGCGAGAGACATTCGACAACTACGCGCGGGGAAAAGGGCAGTGACCGCCCCTCTCCGGCGCGCCGGCCGCAAGTTGGAATCGCCGATCGACATGAACGCAATCGAACATACGCCCTGGCAGGACATTCCCTCATTTCGGTCGGTGGATGCGGAGCTCAAGCAGGTGGCTGAGCGGATTCACCGTTCGCTCTCGGCGCCCGACTGGGCCGCTGAGCTGGCTCCGATGCTCGATCACTTCATCACGCGCGGCGGCAAGATGATTCGGCCCGCCCTCGTTCTGCTGGCCGGGCGGTGTTTCGGGCCGGTGACACAGAAGCATGTCGATGTCTCGGCCATGATGGAAATGATCCACGGTGCGACGCTGCTCCACGATGACGTTGTGGACGACGGCCTGACGCGCCGTGGCGGACCTACGGTCAACGCCGTTTGGGGCAACGAGTCGGCCGTTCTGCTGGGCGACTTCGTCCTGAGCCAGGTCTTCAAGATGACCGTGGATCTCGATCCGTCTCTGGCCGCCGTCGTTGCGCAGACGGCCGTTTGCGTCTGTGAAGGCGAGCTGCGGCAGGTGGCCCAGAGGCGCAACCGGCAACTGACCGAGCCCGAGTACATCAGCATCATCACGGACAAGAGCGCGGCGTTCTTCAGTGGGTGCTGTCGGATCGGTGCGCTGCTGTCACAAGCCCCCAACGACCAGGTCGAGGCGCTGGCGCGCTACGGCCTGAACGCGGGAATCGCCTTTCAGATCGAGGACGACCTGCTCGATATCACCGGCGAGGAATTCGAAACAGGCAAAACCCCGCAGCGCGACGTCACCAAGAGCAAGCTGACCCTGGCGATCATCCACCTGCTCGGCGCCGTCGGCCCCTCATTGCGCCCCGAAGTGCTCGCCCTGCTGGACGATCCTTCCGCGTCGCGCGACGAACTGAAACAAATGCTCGATTGCCACGGAAGTTTGGACTACGCACGTCGGTGTGCCGGTCGGTACGTGACGGCGGCGATCGAGGCGCTGGCGCCGGTCCCCGATTGTCACGCAAAGGAGGCTCTCGCGGAGACCGCCCGCTTTGTGGCGGACAGGAGAGCGTAAGAGGTGGTGACAGGCCGCTCAGCGGCCGGGGAGGAAGCGGGACGGGGCAATGGCTGCGCCGAAGCCGAAGACCCACGAGTCGCTCGTGTACTGACCCTCGATCCAGCAGTTCGTCCCGCCCGACACCTGCCAGATCGCTCCGAAGTGGACGCCCGCCTGAGAGCTCTCTTCGATGTCTCCGGACGATGCGAAGCTTCCCGTGGGTAGGCCGTCCGTAAAGGTCTGGCCGCGGCGGTCGAAACTGCCTCGCACGAACTGGACGAACGGTCCGGCCCAGAAGCGGAAAGTGTCGATCTGATAGGTGGCGGCCAGTCCCGCCTGCACGTGCCAGAAATCGGCGTCAGCGCTGCCCGAGACGCTTGAGCCGGGCACCGCGGGATCGGACCACGAGAATCGGTCCTTGGCCGGGTCCAGCCAGGTCACCTGCGTCGTCCCGCCGAACTGCCAGGGACCCCAGTAGCAGAAGGTCGCCCGGGTTCCGAAACCGCAGGCCAGGCCATAGTCGCCGTCATAGCGAAACCGCTCGGGGCCGGCGGAAAAAGGGGCTGTCCGGACCACCGCATGGTCCCGCGCGTCGGCTGCGCCGACTCGAACGAAGAGGTCCCAGTTGTCGCAGACGCCGTAAGCAAGGTTCGCGAAGACCATCCGACTGGTGAGGCCTTCGAGGTCGATGAACTCGGCACCGTAGGCGGCCTCGTCGCCCTCAGGCCGGTTCAGGCGGGTGCCGTGGGCCTTCAGTCCTGTTTGGGCATAGCCGTACTCGATGCCGACGCTCCACTGGCTCTCCTCCAGGATGGCGATCGGCGGGCCCATCACGCCGGCGCCCTGTGCGGCCGGGCCCGACAAGACGATCAGGCCCAGGGCAACGCCCAGAATGCCTTGCCTCGTCTTCATACGCGAATCCTTTCTCGTCAACAGACGCATCCGTTCACCTCCCTGTGCGTCGGCCGGTGCGTGCACGACGCACGTACGACATACGGCGTCGCATCGTTGCCCAGCGAAGTCTACCGGACACCCGGGCTGCCGTCAAGTGAGCGTCACGCATGACATCAAGGGCGCCTCGTGCGGTTTCGAGGAGGCATAAAAAAAAGCTGCGAGTCATCTCGACTCGCAGCTCGGCATTCAGAATTCCAGAGATTCCGATTGGTTCGGTTCTCCGACCTCCCTGTCCTACTTGAACTGATGGATCAGACCGACGAACAGCCCGTGACCATCGTCCACGTAGTCGTCGATGTCACCACTCCACATGTGGTACTGATACTCGACGAAGAAATCGTTGTAGGCGTTCAGCTCGTACCGCAGACCAACCAGGGGACCCCAGAGGACGCCGTCACCATCGTCGTCACCTGTATCGAAATTCGCCCACATGACCTGAGCACCGATGTAGGGCACCCACTGGTTCGTCGGCATGAAGTGGTACTTGACGCGGCCGCCGACCGCCCAGATGTCGAGGTCAGAGCCACCGAACTCGGTCCACGCGCCAAGAGCAGCGCCCTGAACCTGAACGTTGTCGGTCACGAAGTAGCCGATGCCGGCCGACAGGAAGAAGACATCAACGTCGTCCATGTCCCCTTCACCGTTCTGCTTCATCCACGCGCCGAGCGCGTCCAGTTCCGTGTCACCCTTCTGTACCGCGGCGAACGACACGCTGCCGACAGCCAAACAACCTACCAAAGACAGAATCAACCAACGCTTCATGATACTTCCCTTTCAATGACTTCACTCACAATGGCTTTCTGGTCAGCCAACTACAACCACACGACAAAAAAAACTCTCAAGCCCGTCTCCATACCTGGCCTGTCTCTCACTCGCATCTCAACACTTCTCCTGACCATAGACTCCATACCGTGTCCGTCGGTATCTGTAGAAGTTTATCGGCAGAGAGGCCGAAATCAAATAAAAAAAAGCCGGCGCCGCTACAATTTTTGCCGTTCGCACGACCTCGCCGGCCCTCCATTGTCACCAATCAAGGTGAGAAATCAAGTGCTTCTTCCAGGAACCGTGCCGGGCTGTGACGTATGTCGTTTCTTTAAGATCCGCCGATCACAGAGGTTATACTGCCGCTCCGGACGCGGATCGCCGGACGCGGCGTGCGCCGGGCGGTCGTGTCGAACGTTCAACACCGTCCTGGCGGTTCGGAGCCTTCCCCTCTTCGGTTAGCTGGGAGACATGGATGCTTTGGATATCTAAGAAAGCTGCTCTTGAAATTCCTGATTTGAACGGCGCGGCGCCGCGCGCCGACTCCGTGACATCGGAGCGTCGCTCGATGTGACGAACCGCGATCGTCGCGTGACGCGCAGCTTGTGAAACGCGCGCGGTCGTGGATTGAAGAGTCTGTGCAGATTCCCCAGTTCCTCCTCCGGAGAGGGCGGCATCTTATGTGTTTCACAAAACGATGTGCGAATCCTTTCGACATCGACGTCGGTCGCGCCTATAATGGACGTGATGCGTGATGAAAGAGTCGATCAAAACCTGTTCGCGTCCACAGAAGCGGCTCACCTGAAGTCGGCCGCGCCGCTGGCGTCGCGGATGCGTCCGAGAATCCTTTCGGAGTTCGTCGGGCAACGGCATTTTCTCGCGCCGGGCAAACTGCTGGCGCGCATGCTGGCGGCCGACCGGTTGAGCAGTCTGATCTTCTACGGCCCGCCGGGCGTCGGCAAGACGTCTCTGGCTTCGGTCATCGCGCGCCACACACGCGCGAGATTTCGATACCTCAGCGCACCGGCCGCGACGGTCAAAGACATGCGCGACGTGCTGGTCGAGGCGCGCGATCGGCTGGCCACCGGGGCGGGTCGAACGGTTCTCTTCATCGACGAAATCCACCGCTTCAATCGCGCGCAGCAGGACGTACTGCTCGACGACGTCGAGTCGGGCGTCATCGTCCTGATCGGCGCGACCACGGAGAACCCGTACTTCTCCGTGAACGGACCGCTGATCTCGCGCAGCACGGTATTTCGGTTCGAGCCGCTGTCGGTCGATGAGATCGTGCAGTTGCTCGAGTGGGCGCTTCGCGATGTGGAACGCGGACTGGGTGCGCTGGCGGTGGCGGCCGAGCCGGCGGCGCTGCGCTTTCTGGCGGAGATGGCCGACGGCGACGGACGCAAGGCCCTTACGGCTCTGGAGGTCGGCGTGCGGTCGCAGGCCGGCGGCGCCGAGGATGGGCCGATAACATTCGATCTAAGCGTGGCGAAAGAGTCGATTCAGGAGAAGGCTGTCGCCTACGACGATACAGGGGATAGCCATTACGACCTGGCCAGCGCCCTGCAGAAGAGTATGCGCGGCTCGGACCCCGATGCGACGGTCTACTGGCTGGCTCGCATGCTCGCCGGGGGCGAGGACGTGCGATTCGTGGCCAGGCGGATCGCGGTCTGTGCTGCAGAAGACGTCGGGAATGCCGATCCGATGGCCACGGTCCTGGCCGCCGCGGCCGTGCAGATCGCCGAATTCGTCGGTTTGCCCGAGGCCCAGTTGGTTCTGGCCCAGGCGGCTGTGTATATCGCCTGCGCTCCGAAATCCAACGCCTGCGCCGCGGCGATCTGGAAGGCGATGGACGACGTCAAGACCAGGCCGACACGAGCGGTGCCGGGCCATCTGAAGGATTCGCACTATGCG
Organism: Phycisphaerales bacterium Planc_01; assembly: GCA_001603075.1. GTDB lineage: Bacteria > Planctomycetota > Phycisphaerae > Sedimentisphaerales > Anaerobacaceae > Anaerobaca. The sequence continues at coordinate 63,354 of LVBB01000128.1, forward strand.
GCGGCGAAGAAGGCGGGGATCGGGGCCGCCTACAAGTACCCGCACGATTTCCCCGATGGTTTCGTCGCCCAGGAATACCTGCCGGGGCCGCCCGAGCGATACTACGTTCCCAAGAACACCGGGTACGAAAAAACGATAGGCCGCTGTTTACAGGAACTGCAAAGGCTGTTAGATAGTACCAGGACGGTTGAGCGTCCGGCAACCCACGGGAATCAGGGGGCTATGGATGGACAAGGTTGAGCTGCGCCGCCAATTGCAGAACCGCCTGCTTTCCATGCCGGATCAGCAGCGTCAGGACAAGAGCCGAAAGGCGTGCCGCCACCTGATCGCCACCGAGCGATTTCAGGAGGCCTCGACCATTATGATGTTTCTGTCGCTGCCGCACGAGGTGGACACCTCGGAGGCGATCCTGCATGCCTGGCAGATGGGCAAGACGGTGGCCGTGCCGAAGATTTCGTGGCAGCAGCGTCATATGATTCCCGTGGGCATCAACTCGCTGGAGACGGGGTTTTCGACCGGGGCGATGGGGTTGCGAAATCCCGTCGACGGCGTGCCGATCCCGTTCGACCAGATCGACCTGGTTGTCTCTCCGGGACTGGGCTACGATCGTCGGGGCAATCGGCTGGGTCGTGGGGGTGCGTTTTACGACCGTTTCTTTGCCAACAAGACGTTGACCGCATCACGTTGCGGCTTTGCTTTCATCGAACAAGTGGTGGATTCCATTCCCGTCACCGAGAACGACCAGCCGGTCCATTTCCTGGTGACGGACGAAGGGATAATTGGCTGCGATCAGCCGAAAGGAGCATAGGATGGCTCGCTTATCTTCCAGTGCAGGACGGCAACGACGGGGGTTGAAGAACAACACGATCTATCTGGCCATCGCGGTCGTGGTCTTTGTGGTGGTGGTCTTGATCCTGTTTCGAGGCAGCGGCACGGTTCCGCAGGAAGCGGCCGCCAACGAGGTGACGAACGAGAGCCGTGCGGCCGAGCCGGCCCGCGCCACGCCAAGGCTGGCGGCTGTCGAGCCCGCCACGGCGTCGGTTCAGACGAACCGTCCGGCCCCGACGCCGACGCCGGCGCGGACGGAACGGCCTGCCGAGACGCAGGGGCAGGAGCCTGTGCCCCAGGAGGCGGCCCAGCCGACGACGGTGGCGACGGACGAGGTGTTGCCGCCGGCGCCGACCGTCGATGCGAAGGCGGCGGCCGTGGTCGCCGAGGCGATGACCATGTTGAACTCCCATCCGCGGCAGGTCATTTCCGCCCGCAACAAGCTCAACGAGGCGCTGTCGATGCCGATGCCGGCGAGCCAGCGTCTGGCGGTGAAAGAGGAACTGGCGAAGCTGTCGAAGGAATGGCTGTTCGGTCCGGCGGCGTTCGCGGGCGATACGCTGTGCGACAATTACACCGTCCAGCCGGGCGATCTGCTGCAGGTCATCGGGCGGCGCAATAAGGTTCCCTATGAGCTTCTGATGCAGATCAACAACATCCCGCGCCCGCAGAGCCTTCAGGCGGGCAAGACGATCAAGGTCGTCAAGGGACCATTCCATGCCAAGGTCTGTCGCTCGACGTTCACGCTGGATCTGTACCTGCAGGACGTCTACGTGCGGAGTTTCAAGGTGGGGCTCGGCCGGGCCGGCTACGAGACGCCGACCGGTGTGTGGCGCGTCCAGGAGGGCGGCAAGCTCATCGCGCCGACCTGGACCGATCCCGACTCGGGTCGCGTGTACAAGGCGACCGATCCGGATTATCCGCTGGGTTCGCGCTGGATCGCACTGGACGGCATCGAGGGCGACGCCAAAGGAAGGACCGGGTTCGCCATTCACGGCACCAAGGAGCCCGAACAGATCGGCACCGCCGGCTCGCGAGGATGCATCCGCATGTTCAACGGTGATGCCATCACGATCTACAACATGCTCTTCCCGCTCTATTCCAAAGTCGAGGTCGTCGAGTAGTCGGCTCTCGCCGGCGGGACGATGTCACGGCATCGGTCGGTGTGACCGGAAAAGAAAAGAGATGGCGTTGTCGCCATCTCTTTCGCATACGGTGTCCGACTCACCCGACAGACGATCGCGGCGTCAGGCCGATTCTTTGCGGGCCTGTTGCCTTGCCGCCATCAGGGGGGCTCGGCCTTCGACGATGTCTCGCGTAATGACGTACTGGGCCGGCTTGGGCTCTTCGGGCAGTTGGTACATCAAGTCCACCATCAGCTCCTCAGTGATCGACCGCAGGGCCCGGGCCCCGGTGTCGCGCTTGAGGGCTTTGCGGGCCAGCGCTTGCAGGCCGTCCGGGGTGAACTCCAATTCGGCGTCCTCCATCTCGAAGAACCGCTTGTATTGCCGAACGAGCGCATTCTTGGGTCGGGTGAGAATATCGATGAGGGCTTCTTCATCGAGGGCGTCAAGCGTTGCAATCACCGGGAGCCGGCCGACCATCTCGGGGATCATTCCGAACTCGATGATGTCTTCGGGGATCGCCTGCTGAAGCACGCTGCTGAGGTCGGCCTTCTCATCGGCCTTGCCCGACAGCTCGGAGCCGAAGCCGATCATCTTGCGTCCGAGCCGCTTCTTGATGATGTTCTCGAGTCCGACGAAGGTCCCGCCGCAGATGAAGAGGATCTCCGTCGTGTCCATCTGAATGTACGACTGCTCGGGGTGCTTGCGGCCGCCCTGCGGCGGGATGTTCGCGGTGGTCCCTTCGAGCATCTTCAGCAGGGCCTGCTGGACCCCTTCGCCTGAGACATCGCGTGTGATCGAGACGTTTTGATAGGTCTTGCCGATCTTGTCGATCTCATCGATGTACACGATGCCGCGCTGGGCCGCCTCGATGTCGAAGTCCGCCGCCTGGAGCAGTCGGAGCAGGAAGTTCTCGACGTCCTCGCCGACGTAGCCGGCCTCGGTCACCGTCGTGGCGTCGCAGATCGCGAAGGGCACCTCAAGCTTGTGGGCCAGGGTCCGGGCCAGCAGCGTCTTGCCACACCCGGTCGGGCCGATCAGCAGGACGTTGGACTTGTCGATTTCGACGTCGCTGTCGCCGATATCGCTGTGCAACAGACGCTTGTAGTGATTGTGGACCGCCACCGACAGATACCTCTTGGCGTTGTCCTGGCCGATCACGTACTGATCGAGATACTCCTTGATCTCCCTGGGTTTTGGCGTTTCTTTGATACTCGCCCGGGGCACGCCGGCCTGCCGACGGTTCTGCTTGATGATATTGTGGCACAGTTCCACGCACTCGGGGCAGATGAAGACGTTCTCCGGGCCCTCGATCAGGGTGTCGGTCTGACTGCCGGCCCGGCCGCAGAAGCTGCAGATCGCACGGGACTTCCTGTTTCCGGATTGTTTGGCCATGTTCCCTTTCCTGTTTGCTGGTTCGTGTTCAATGGAGCGGCCATTCTACAACACGATCTTCGCTTTGTCTGCCCTCTGTCGGCGACAAAGTTGGGTTCGGCGATCGACATCGGTCTTCAGTCGGCTCATTGCCATGACTGCTTCTTGAGCAGCCCATCGAGGGCCTCGACGCGCAGCGGCCGCTTCGGCCGGAAGGCAGGACCGGCCATGTAGTCCAGCAGGCTCTGCCGCATCTGCCGGGCCACAGGCCGCTGGTCGAGGTCGGTCCGCAGGTCGATGCTGCACACGAGCAACTTGCCGTCGCCCACCGTCCCTTCGAAGATCAGGCCCAGCTTGCGGTTGCGGTTCCAGTCGTCAATCACCTGGACGATCGGCTCCAGTCCCTCCCGAAACTCGTCGAGAACCATCGCTTTCGAGTTCGCGATCAGGTCCCACCATTGCCAGTTGCTGTGGAATTCCGTGGGGAAGCTCGACAGCGCCGGGTGCTTCGGGTCGCAGAGAATCCCCAACGTGTGCGGAGGCTGGTTGTTGGTCCACTGCGTGTTCCAGAAGATCGTCGTGAACCCCGGTGGCACGTCCCCGGTGACGTTCTGTGGATTCGGCATCAGCAGGACCTTTCGTCCCCGACGCAGGGCGCGCAGCGCGTCGGCATCCAACTGCTCGACGATCAGGATGTCAGAGTCGGCCGGTGGGATGCTGCGACTGGGATAGACCCAGAGGTCCCACGAGTTGCTGTAGTTCGTTCCCTCGATATCGACGGCAAGCGTCAGCTTCGTCGGCGTCCGGACCTGTGACAGGTCCAGATCGATCGTGCCGAGCGAATCGCCGTTGCCGATCGGGATGTCCACGGCCTCAAATCGGCCCCAGGCCAGCGGCCGGCCGTTGGGATACGCCAACTGCCAGAGGACGACGGCGGCCGGCATAGGAGCGGGCCCAAAGTGGGCGATCTGGACCTGGCCGGTGAACGTCTCGTCGTCCGTCCAGACGCATTTGGGCATCCGCAGCAGGGGTACCGTCTCACGGCAGAACCGACGGTACTCGGCGGGCCTGACGTATCCCTTGTATTCCCAGAACGGGTCGAGCACGCCCACCAGCGCCGTGCCCTGTCCGGGGAAATCGTGCAGGTCGAGCAATTGGAACCCGCCGAAGCCGTCCGTGCGCAGGGCAGCCTCGATCTCTTCTTTGTACAGAATCGTCTGGAGTTTGCCCGAGGCGATCAGGAAGTCGCGGGCCTGGCCGAGCATGCCCTGTGCGCGGAGCGAGTCCCGGAAGATCTCAAAGTTCTTCGCCTTCAGCACGCCTTTGTACTTCCTGATCTCGTCGAGATTCGGGTAGACGCACCATTGGCCGATCTCGTGAGAGACGATGGGGACGGCGTGCTCATTGACGGAATCGACATAGTCGCAATCGGTCTTCAATGGTTCCGCGTTGAACCGGCTCTTCAGACCGGCGCCCCATTGGTGGCCTCGCGGGCCGGGTGTCGAGTGAAACTCGTTCTCCGGGATGATGGGCCAGCCGGCGGCGCTGGTGTAGAGGCGTCGCGGGTCCTTGTCTTTCCAGTAGTTCACGAGCTTGCCGAGGTACTCCCCCTGGCGTCGTCCGGCCGGCTCGTTGCCATAGGCCAGCATGCAGAACGACGGGTGGTTGCCGTACGCCTTCAGGATGCGGTCTCCTTCGGCGTAGATCCACTCGTCGATGGGCGCGCCGTCGCCGATGGTCGGGCCGCTGTTGGTCCAGGCGGCGCACTCGATCTGGAACATCACGCCCATCTCATCGGCCGCGACAAATGCCGCCTCGGGCGGGCACCAGGAATGAAAACGCAGATGATTGAGCCCGTGGGCCTTGGCCGCCGCGAGGACCTTCCGCCAGCTCCTGACATCCGTGGGCGGATATCCGGTCAGCGGGAAGATGCTGCATTCGAGCGTGCCGCGAAGGAAGGTCTTGCGTCCGTTGACGGCGAACTGCGTCCCTTGCGCGGTGAACTGTCGCATGCCGAAGACGACGGTCCGCTGGTCCTCGAAATCCTTTCCCCGGATCGAGACCGTCAGGCGATACAGGTTCGGCGAGAATTCGTCCCACAGCAATACGTCGTCGCCCATCGGATAGCTGATTTCGACCGTCGTATCCTCGCCGTCGATCGCGAAGAGAGCCCGTTGCTCAGGGACCTTGTGTCTTCGGGCGGAATTGAAACTCGTCGCCTCCAGCGTCACTGTCCCCGCGTTCCTCGTGCCGCCTGGATTGAGGATGGTGACACAGACTCGGGCATCCCGGTGCTCGATGTCGGGATAGATCTGCACATCGTCGATTCGGAGGTCGTCGCAGGCCCGCAGTTCGATGTCGCCGATGATGCCGTTCCAGTTGGTCTGCGTGTGGTCGGAAACGCTGTGGGCGTTGACGCCGACGCCGACCCTGACCGTGTTGTCCACGCGGATCGCCAGCCGGTGCGTTCCGGCGCCGAGCACGCCGAGATCGTATTCATGCGGCACGCTCAGACTGTCGGCCGAGCCGGCCGACCGGCCGTCGACCCAGACCTGCGTGTTCCAGTGACATCGCTCCAGGAACAGCACGATCCGCTTGGCATTCCATCGGCTCGGGATGCGGATGTCCTTCTGGTACCAGGCGGGTCCGACGTAGTGTTTGACCGGGGTCAGCCAGAAGGGCACCTTGAGGTTGTCCGGCCGGCGGTAGGGTTCGTACTTCTCATCGGTGAACCACGACCGGTCCACGATCTGCCCGGTCCACTGCGTTTCGACCGTGACGTCGTTGCCGTAGCCGTTCTCGGGCATGGATCCGGGCAGGCGGATGGTCTGCGACAGTTCCTTTCCGAACCGCCGCCCGGCGAGGCCCTTGTCCTGGGGGTCGGCCTGAAACTGCCACCGCCCGGCCAGCGATTGGCTCTGGCGGCCGGACGCTGTGCTCGTTGCAGGCAGACCGAAGACCATGTGCAGCGTCAGCAGCGCCAGCATTGCTTTCCATTCCGGTAACGCCAAGTGCCTGCTCATGTGAGATCTCCTCTGTTCTGTGGTGTCGAAAGGCCCTGCCGGGGCGCGACAGCCAGCCCATTGAGGCTGTATGCCCGTGTCCTGGATGCTATTGTTGCGGGTTCTCGGCGTGTGTCAATCGACTTTCGGCTCGATGGGCTCCGCGCCCGGCATGCTAAACACGGCTGGCGGTGAATTCGGCGCCGCGACGCAGGGCCTCGCTGTTGGCAGGGATCGTCTTGTGATGTCGCTCCGCCAGCACGTCGGCCAGCGCCTCGGCTGCCTGCTGCGGGCGGAGGTGCCCTCGTGCGCCCAGGTAGGCGCCGAGCATGACCATGTTGGTGCTCTTGGGGCTGCCTGCCTGAAGGGCGAGCTCTTCGGCCGGCACGCCGATGACCTGCACCCCTTCGGGTACGGAATGGACGTCTTCGATCAGCGAGCTGTTGAAGATCAGCCATCCGGCGGCTCGCAATCGCGGCGCGAACTTGCTCAGCGATGCCTTGTTGCAGATCACCAGGGCGTTCGGCGCGCTGACGATCGGGCAGGCGATGGGTTTGTTCGAGAGGATAACCATGCAGTTGGCGGTGCCGCCGCGGACCTCGGCGCCGTAGCTGGGCATGTAGGTGACTTCCAGACCGGCCTTCATCGCCGTCTGGGCCAGCAACTTGCCCGCGAGAATGATCCCCTGGCCGCCGAAGCCGGCGATGACGATCTCTTCGTACAATCCGTTTGCCGATCCCATGTTCAACCCTTCAGCCGAGCGATGGGGAAGACCTGACTCATCTGCTCGTCGATCCATTTCATGGCCTTCGCCGGGGACATCCGCCAGTACGTCGGGCACGGCGAGAGGACCTCGACGAGCGACAGGCCCGGCGCATCGTCCAGTTGCAGTTGGAAGGCGTGTTTCATCGCCGCCTTGGTCCGCCGGATGCCGGGTACACCGTTCAAGGCGCACCGCTCGACGTACACCGTGCCGGGCAACAGGGCCAGAATCTCGGAGACCTGGAGCGGATAGCCCTGGCCGTTGCTCGGATTGCGCCCTTGTTGCGTGGTTGCGGTGACCTGGCCGAGCATGGTGGTCGGGGCCATCTGGCCGCCCGTCATGCCGAAGACCGCGTTATTGATGAAGATCACCGTGATGCGCTCGGCGCGATGGGCGGCGTGGATGATCTCGGCGGTGCCGATGGCCGCCAGGTCGCCGTCGCCCTGATAGGAGAAGATGACCTTGTCGGGATTGGTCCGTTTCATTCCCGTCGCGACCGCCGGCGCCCGGCCGTGAGCGACCTCGACCATGTCCACATCGAGGTAGTTGTAGGCCAGCACGGCGCAGCCGACCGGGGCGATCCCGATCGTGCGGTCCTGGATGTCGAGTTCGTCGAGGACCTCAGCCAGGAGGCGATGCGCGATGCCGTGGCCGCAGCCCGGGCAGTAGTGCGTCGGGCAGTCCTTCAAAACGGGCGTTCGCTTGAATACGGTATTCATATCTTTCCACCTTGCGGTATCGCACAGACGCTCGAATGGCCTATGCAGCGCCGGCTCGTATTGTCAGTTGTCGAATCTTGTCGAGGACCTCGTCGATCGTCGGCACGCCGCCGCCGGGCCGACCGTGCAGCAGGACGGGGCACTTGCCCGCTACCGCCAGCTTGACGTCCTCGACCATCTGACCGCAGCTCATCTCCACCGTCAGGAACATCCGAAATGTCTCGGCTGCAGCGCCGATCTGCTCGAATGGGAAAGGCCAAAGCGTGATCGGGCGGATCATTCCCGCGCAAATGCCCTCGTCACGCGCCTGGTCCACGGCCGCCCGGGCGATCCGTGCAGCGATCCCATAGGCCACGACGACGATCTCGGCGTCTTCCACCCTGTACTCCTCGCACAGGACTTCGTTGTCCTGAATCTGTTGGTACTTGGCCATGAGCCGGCTGTTCAGCTCTTCGAGGGCCCCGTCGGCCAGGTATAAGGATCGTACGATGTTCTGCGGCCGGTCCTTCATCCCGGTCAATGCCCAGGGTTTGGGCGGCAATTCGCGCCGGGGCTTCGGATCGAGAACCACCGGCTCCATCATCTGGCCGAGAATCCCGTCGGCCAGCACCATTACGGTCATCCGATATTGGTCCGCCAAGTCGAACGCCAGAGGCATGCAATCGGCCATCTCCTGCACGCTCGACGGGCCCAGGACGATCGTGCGGTAGTCGCCGTGCCCGCCCCCTCGGGTGGCCTGGAAATAATCGGCCTGCGACGGGGCGATGTTGCCCAGTCCCGGTCCGCCTCGCATGACGTTGACCACGACGGCCGGCAGCTCCGCCCCGGCCAGATAGCTGATCCCTTCCTGCATCAGGCTGATGCCCGGACTGGAGGAGCTGGTCATCGCCCGCTTGCCCGTCGCGGCGGCGCCGAAGACCATGTTGATCGCCGCCAGCTCGCTCTCGCTCTGAACGAAAACACGACCTTCCTGCGGCATCCGCTCGGACATGTACGCGGTGATCTCGTTCTGCGGGGTGATCGGATAGCCGAAATAGGCGTCGCAGCCGGCCACGATCGCCGCCTCCGCCAGCGCCTCGTTGCCACACATCAATACTCGCTCGTTCACTTTCCTGCCTCTCTGTTCATCCAGCGATCGAGGTAGTTCTTGACCTTCTCGAAGAACTCCTGAGCAGCCGCAAATAGATCCTCTGCTTCTTCCTGGCTGATGGACGCACCCATGCCATAGTCGCCAATCAGTCTCTTGTCATAGGCGTGATTGAGCGTCCTTCCCATGTGACTCTCGAGGACTCCCGTCTTTGCGAAATGCTCTCCGAACAAGCGGATTACGCCTCTGTGGGAGGAAGCACTCAGGTTCTTGGTAAGCAGTGCCGCCTCCGCCATCAGGAACATGGCATAGTAGCATCTGGAGGCACAGGAATCGTAGTCGCCTGCACTCAGGGTCTGTTCGGCGGTACGCAAGAACGTCCGCGCCTTTGCGGAGAGAACGTCCAATTCCTTCAAACCGGCACTCCCTCCTTCCTGACGTTCAACATGAAGGGGAAATTGTGGTTCTCGAAGTACTCTTCGGAGATCACCATCACGGAAATGAGTTCGCCTTCTTCCATGATGATGTCATACAGAAGATCGCTCAGGTTTTCTCTGACCTCGGAAGGCTTCAGAGCCGGGCCGATGAGCACCAGGACGTCGACGTCGGAGTCCTTTGTCGCTTCGCCTCTGGCGTACGAGCCATAGAGGATGACCCGCTTGATCCCGTCGCCGTAGGTTTGGTTCAGATGGGCCTTGATCCGGTCGATCAGACGTAAGATTCGCTGCTCCATCCCCTTAGCGCTTCTCCTCGATCAGACGCGGCGCGCCCGGCTTGCCGGGCGTCGCTACGATGCGGATTCGCTCCATTTGCTCCCGGCTGACCTCGATGATCCCCTCGGGGCAGATGATTGCGCACCGCGCGCAGCCGGTGCAGTCGCCGTCGGTCTTCCTGGCGGGGAAATAGCCGCTTTGGTTCGATTCCTCGGAGATCACGATACTCTGCTTCGGGCAGACCACCACACACAGCCCGCAGCCCTTGCATCGCTCGGTATCGATGACGATCTTGCCTGTCATTTCACATGCCCTTTGCCTTGTCCGTTCGACCAAGCCATGCGCCGGATGCATTCTCAACGTACGCGTATGGTTGCCCCCGTCGATCGGTACGCTCCAAAGTCTACTTCATGCTACCGGTGGGGTTCAACCCTGTAAAGCGGAAATCCGCCCCCGGCTACGCCCGCGGTGTGAGGGTCCCAGCGGGAATGCCCATCGGAGAGCTTGTCACAGTCGGCCGGTTCTGGTCTACTGTGCCGCATGGAGAATCGCAGGTTCGATCTGACGGGCAAAACGGCGCTGATCACGGGGGCCGGGCGGGGGATTGGCCTGGCGATCGCACAAGCCCTGGCCGAGCATGGCGCCGACGTGGCCCTCGTGGCGCGAAGTGGCGATCAGCTCACGGCGGCCGCGCGGCAGATCACAGCAGCGACAAGCCGCAAGGCGTGGGCGATGCCCTTCGATCTGGCGGACCTCGACGGCGTGGAGCGGCTGTTCGCTGACGCGGTGGAAGTCGCCGGGGGGATGGATATTCTCGTCCATTGCGCCGGTACGACCGTTCGCACACCGAGTGAAGAGGTTTCCCTGGAGGATTTTCGGCGGGTGATGGATGTGAATCTGACCTCGGCTCTGTTGCTTTCGCAGGCCTTCTGTCTGCACTGTCGAGAAGCCGGCAAGCCCGGGCGCATCATCAACATCGGCTCGCTGGCCTGCCACGCCGCCCGCCCGACGATCGCCGCCTACACGTGCAGCAAGGTGGGGCTGCTCGGCCTGACGCGAACGCTGGCGGTCGAATGGGCCCCGTACAACATCAATGTCAACGCCATCGGACCGGGCTACATCGCCACCGAGCTGACCGAGCCGCTGCGGAAAGACCCCGAATTCGACCGGTGGGTCCTGGCCAAGACGCCGTTGGGCCGCTGGGGCACGCCGCAGGACCTCGTCGGAGCGGCGGTTCTTCTTGCTTCGAAAGCGGGCGAGTTCATCACCGGCCAGATCTTTTACATCGACGGCGGCTGGACCGCCCTGATATAGCCGGCTGCGACATAATCACGGGAGCACTTCACATGAGACAACACACGCTCAAAGCCTCGACCACGATGCTGTTCCTTGCCATCCTCGTCGCCGTCTGCACGGGCCAGTCCGCCTCTGGCGGACTCGTCCCCACGACCGTGCATCTGCGCAGCCGGGTGGCTGTGCCCGAGATGCCGGGCGGGTTCCGTCTTGCGTGCCGGACGGAACAGTGGAATCCATCCGAGACCGCGATCATCATCTGCGACATGTGGGACCGGCACTGGTGCCAAGGGGCATCGCGGCGCGTGGCCGAATTAGCGCCGCAGATCGATCGCGTGGCGTCCATCGCGCGCGACAACGGCGTCTTGATCATCCATGCCCCGAGCGACACGATCGGTCAGTACGGCGACCACCCCGGCCGCAGACTCGCCAAGGATGCGCCAAGAGCCGCCAATCTGCCCGAGGGGATTGACCGGTGGTGCAACTGGAAGGACGACGTCGAGAGAGAAGCGGGCTATCCGATCGATCACTCCGACGGCGGCTGCGACTGCCGGCCCCGGTGCCCGGAATCACAGTCCTGGACCCGACAGATCGACAGTATCAAGATCAAGGACACGGATGCCATCAGCGATTCCGGCGTCGAGATCTGGAACCTGCTGGAACAGCGGAAGATCGAGAATGTTGTTCTGATGGGCGTCCACACGAACATGTGCGTTCTGGGCCGGCCGTTCGGCTTGCGCAACCTCTCGCGATTCGGCAAGAACGTCGTGCTCATGCGCGACTTGACCGACGCGATGTACAATTCCGCCATGCCGCCCGGCGTCAACCACTTCACCGGGGTCGATCTGGTGGTCGGCCACGTCGAGCAGTTCGTCTGCCCCACGATCGCCTCGACGGACCTGACGGGCGAGCCGCCGTTCCGCTTCAAAGAGGACCGGCGACCCCTGGTGGTCTTCCTCTCGGCCGAGGACGAGTACGGGGCGGCCGAGACGCTGCCTGACTTCGCGCGCGAGCTGGAGTTCGAGCACGGCCTGGCCTGCCAAATCATCCAGGGCAGCACCGAGAAGACCGGGCCCGACCGGCATGAGATCTCCGGCATGGAGATCCTCGCAAAGACCGATCTCGTGGTCGTCTACGCGCGTCGAAGGGCCTTTCCCGCCGATCAGATGAAGTACCTGCACGAGTACCTCGATCGCGGCGGCCCGCTGATCGGCCTGCGGACGGCCAGTCACGCCTTCGACTCGCGCGGCAGCGGACCGGCCGGTCACGCCGACTGGCCGACGTTCGATCCCGATGTGCTTGGTGGCAACTACCAGGGCCACCACGGCGCCGGTCCGGTCTGCACGGTGACGTGTGCTGCCGGTGCGGCGAACCACTCCATCCTCGCCGGCGTCAAGCTGCCGCTGACCAGCAATGGCTCGCTTTACCGGACCCGCCCGCTGGCCGCCGGCACGACACTGCTGCTCGTCGGCGCCATTCCAGGGCAGGAGCCCGAGCCGGTCGCCTGGACCAACCAATACAGCAAGTCACGCATCTTCTATACCTCGCTCGGGCACCCCGAGGATTTCGGGAACGCGCCGTTCCGCCGGCTGCTCCTCAATGCGGTGCGCTGGGCGCTCGACAAGCCATGAAACACGCGTGTGGCAACCTCAAGCGAAGCTTGGGGATGGCGGGCCGGGCCTGCATCATGAGTCAACAGAACAGCGTCACCACATGAAACCATCCCCAAACGCCAAGGCGTTTGAGGCTGCCACCCCGGACGCGTTGGACCGAATGCGCTTTCTGCACGGAATTTCCTTCGATCCCTGTCAACCGATGGGCTACGATGATCGTCTGGAGGAGGTAGTTGGAGTTGCAGCGTTGACATCAATGACAGACGAGAGCCTCATTGCCGCCCATCTACGTGGAGACCCGGCGGCCTTTCGTGAGCTTGTCGAGCGGTATGCCGACGGCGTGTTGAGGTATTTGATCCATATGACCGCAAGCCGGGACCAGGCCGAAGACCTTTTCCAGGAGACCTTCAAGAAGGTCCACGAGAAGGCCCACACGTATCGCGGCCCCGTCTTCAAGAGCTGGCTGTTCACCATCGCCACGCGGGCGACGATCGACCACGTGCGACACCGCAGGCGCACGGCGATGCTGTCTTTAGATCAGGAAACCGACTGTGGGCAGGACGGCGGCTCGGCGCTGGCCGAGTCCATCGCCGCCGAAGACGCCCCCGACCCGGCCGACGAACTGGTCCGAGAAGAACGCAAGCAGCAGGTCAGAGAGGCCGTCGCGAGTCTGCCCGTCAAGCAACGGGCTACTCTCGTGCTGGCCTACTATCAGCAGCTCAGCTACCGCGAGGTGGCCGACGTGATGGGCTGCTCGCTCGGCACGGTCAAGACCCAGATGTCCCGGGCCCTGGCGACGCTGGCGCGCAAGCTGCCCGACTCTCTGAGTGTGACGAAATGAACGGACACTGTACCGAACAACAACTGATCGACTACGCGTTCGCGCTGGCCTCACAGGCCGGGATGCACGAGATCCGCGCGCATCTGGATTCCTGCGAGACCTGCCGGGCCCGCCTCGATGGTCTCAAGGGCAAGTTCGCCTCGCTGGACCTTCTGCGCGAGGAGATGGGGGCCTCGGAGGCGCTGATTGCCGGCGCCGTTGCGGCCGCCACCCAATCCAGGCGTCCGGCGATCCTACGGCTGTGGGCGCGCCCCTGGCTCGGCGCCGTTGCGGCGGTCGTCGTTGTGGGCGTCGCGCTGCTGGTCGTCTCGACGTTTGGGCCGGGCCGCAAGGCCTCACAACCTGCGACCGTGGAGTCATTCTCTCAGGAAAGCCTTCGTCAACGCACTCTCGACGTACCGGCCGCAGCCGAACCGGAAAAGCTCGTTGCGGCCGATAGATCGTTACGCAGCGACGCGACAGCGCCGACGGCTCAGTGGCAGCCTCAAGCGAAGCTTGGGGATGGCGTAGCGGCGAAGTCGTTGACAGCTCCTGCGGAGCTGGCGCTGGCCGATGCTGAGATTGACGACAAGCCGCCGTTCGCGCCGGCCAGTGCGATCGAACTGGTTGTGCTGCCGCGTCGAGAGAACGTTCAACTGACAATCTACAACGGCGCCGACCTGACGCTGGTCCGCGAACAGCGCCACCTGACGCTGAAGAAGGGCTGGAACTGGCTCCAGTTCATGTGGGCCAATACGCTGATCGACCCGACCAGTCTGAGCCTCGAACCAGCCGAGCACAAAGACCAGGTCCAGGTTCAGCAACTCGTGTTTCCGCCGCGATTGCGCGAGCTGGGCCGTTGGCTGATCCGGTCCGACGTCGAGGGTCTGGTCCCGTTCGAATTGACCTATATGACCAGCGGCCTGTCCTGGCGGGCCTTCTATATGGGCACGCTCTCGCTGGACGAGCGCTCGATGCGCCTGGAAGGCTACGTCCGCGTCGAGAACGCCAGCGGCGAGGACTACGAGGACGCCCAGACCCGCCTGCTCGTGGGCGAGATTCACCTGCTCGATGAAATCCGCGAACTCGCCCAGCGGCAGTACGCCTACGACGACCCGCGATCCCAAGGGCCTGTCGGTGGCTTCGGTCTGGACGATGCGGTGGAGGCTGACCGTGAGGAGGAGAAAGGCTGGGTCGGCAACGTGCTGCTCTTGTACCAGGGCCCTTCCGGGGCGCCGCTGGCACCCAAAGAGATCGTCAAAGAAGGGCTCAGCGAGTATTTCCTGTACACGATCGAGGGGACAGAGACGATTCCGAACGAATGGGGCAAGCGCCTGCTGTCGTTCGAGACCGACGACATTCCCGTCATGAGTCTGTATAAATACGACGAGGAACGCTGGGGGACCGAGCCGATTCGGTTTGTCTCCTTCGCCAACGACATCGAGCACAAACTCGGCGAGACGCCGCTGCCGGACGGCGATGTGAAGATCTACAGCCGGATCGATGACCAGAAGCACTTGGCTTATGTCGGCGGCACAGAGACGAAGTACATCCCCGTAGGTGAGAAGGTCGAGCTGGACCTCGGCCCGGCCCGGCTGGTCAAGGTCGAGCCCGTCCTCATGGACGTTCGAACCGAGAATCACACCTTCGACAATCGGGGCAACGTGACCGGCTGGGACGAGGTCTGCACGTGGAAGATCGAGATCGCCAACGCCCGGACGCTGCCGGTGGAGATCGAGATCACGCGCGGTTTCGACACACCCCAGTGGGAACTGCACTTGCTCGGTCAGACGGCGACGTTTGAGAAGTATGACCTCACCCACGCCCGATTCAAACTCACGGTCGGGCCGCGAAGTAAAGAGGTGTTGACCTACACCGTGACGACCTATCACGGCACGAGAGAGCAAGTGTTGATTCAGAGAGAACAGAATAGCAGGCGGTAGGGTGTGCACCGCACACCATCAACAGAAACGGTGGGCATGGCCCACCCTGCATCAATGGGAGATCGAAACATGAATGCGAAAAAACTGATTCTGTCAGCGACGGTCGCCTTGCTGCTGGCCGGCCCGATGGCCCAGGCGCGGATCAAGCTGGTGGCGCTGCCCGAGCGGGCGGCGACGATTATCCGGCTGGACAATCCGAATGCGACCCTGATCGAAGAGGAGCGAGTCCTCACGCTCCAGCAGGGGCTCAACAAGGTGGATTTCTCCTGGAAAGGCGTGCAGATCGACGAGGACTCGATCCGTCTGGAGGTGCTCGACCATCCCGACGCCGTGAACCTGCTGAGCGTCAGCTACCCGCCCGGCGAGTCGGCCCTGGTCTGGGAGATCAGCAGCGGCGGCAACTACGCCGAGACGGTGCGGATCAGCTATCTGCTGGGCAACATCGATCGGCTGATTACCTACAAGGCCGTCGCGGACAAGGCCGAGACCCAGGTCGATCTGAAGAGCTATGTCGTCCTGCGCAACTTCTCGGGCGAAGACTTCGACAAGGCCCGCATCCTGCTCGATTATGGCGAGGCCTTCGAGCAGGGCATCGACCACGAGGAGACCAAGCAGGTGCTGTTCCTCAAGGCCCCGACCGTCCCAATCCGCAAGGTCTGGACCTTCGACGCCGCCAGGCTGCCCTGGGACCCCGAGCGGCTGGACAACCAGAACGTCGGCATCCCGGTCAGCTACCGCATCCTGAACGATGCCGCCAGCGGCCTGGGCCAGTTCGCGATGTGGGGCGGCAAGGCGCGCCTGTTCCAGGACGACGGCCGCGGCAGCACGATCTTCCTCGGCGAAGACAATGCGCCGCTGGTGCCCGTGGGCGAGAAGATGGAGCTGTACATCGGCGACAGCCGTGACATCGTGGTCACGCAGCGCAAGATGCGGGATGTGCAGATCAACCTGCGAAAGAACGATTCCGACCGCGTGGTGCTCTACGACACCGACGAGATCATCACGGCCAAGATCGAGAACTTCAAGGACAGCCCCGCGACGCTGACGATGATCCAGCACATCGAAGGGCAGTGGGACATGGAGACGTGCAACCTGAAGTACACCCGAAAGGATGCAAGCACGCTGGAGTTCGAGATCGAGCTTCCCGCGCGCACCGACGCCGGCCCGGCGGTGCAGGAACTGACGATGCGCTATCACCGCCGCAACGTCCGCAACTGACAATCCCGCAACGTCCTTGCAGGGTGGGCATCGCCCACCAATTGGCCAAACAGAACAGGAGCCCTGATATGAAACGTCTGATTGCATCTCTTCTGATATTCGCGATCGCCGGGGTAGCCAACGCCAAGGTCGATCTGACCACGCTGCCCACCCGCGACACTGTGCAACTGACAATCTACAATTCGGCCGACATGACCCTGGCCCGCGAGAGCCGGGCGCTGACGCTCAAAGAAGGCGCCAACGCGCTGCAGTTCTCGTGGGAGAACACGCTGATCGATCCGACGAGCCTGGAGATGCTGCCGAAGAACCACGCCGGCAGGATCGACATCGCCGAACTGGTCTTCCCGCCCCGCGTGCGGAACCTCGGCCTGTGGAACATTCACAGCGAGGTCAGCGGCAAGGTCCCCGTCGAGATCTCCTATTTGACCAGCGGCCTGACCTGGCGGGCGTTCTACATGGGCACGCTGTCGGCCGACGAGAAGACGATGCGGCTGGAAGGCTACGTCCGCGTGACCAACAACAGCGGCGAGGATTATGAGAACGCCCAGGTCCGCGTGATCGTCGGCAAGGTCCACCTGCTCGACGAGATCGCTGAATTGGCCCGCCGCGAGTACCCCTACGGCCGGCCGGGCCTGCCCGCCCCCGTCCCCATGCCCGCCGTAGCGGCCCCTCGCAGAGCCGCCGTGCTGATGCGGGAAGTCGAGACGCTGGCCGCGGCTCAGGACATGATGGCGCGGAAGGAGATCGTCAAGGAAGGCCTCAGCGAGTACTTTCTTTACACGATCGAAGGCACCGAGACGATCCCCAACGGCTGGTCCAAGCGGCTTCAGAGCTTCGACGTCGATGCCGTGCCGGTGGTGAACCTCTACAAGTACGAGGCCGAGCGATATGGCGACCGCGTGATGCGGTTTCTGAGCTTCGCCAACGACGCCGAGCACAAGCTGGGCGAGACGCCGATCCCCGACGGGATACTGAAGGTCTATCGCGGCGTGGACGACGCAAAGCACCTTGCGTACGAGGGCCAGTCGTCGTTCAAGTACATTCCCGTGGGCGAGAAGGTCGAGCTGAACCTCGGTGTCGTCGCCGACGTGGTCGTCGAGCCGAAACTGATGGAGATCCGCAGCGACAACCATCGCTTCGACCGCAACCGCAACGTCGCCGGCTGGGACGACATCCAGACATGGAAGGTCGAGGTGCGCAACACACGCGACGTCCCGATCAAGGTCGAGATCACGCGCAACTTCGACGCGCCCCACTGGGATATCACCCACAGCGGCTCGATCGACGGCTACGAGAAGGTGGACCTCGACACCGTCAAGTTCACCGTCGAATTGCCCGGCCGCTCACAGAAGACGTTCGAGTACACCACGACGCTCTATCGCGGCGTCCGCACCGAAGACTACAATCGTCGTAGCCGATGAGCGGCAGGGTGTGCACCGCGCACCATCAACAGGTGGGCTATGCCCACCCTACGGCAGCCGGGTTAACTCGGCGATGGCCAGCGCGACGCGGGCGCGATGCCGCTCGATGGGGGCCGGATCGGTCGTGAAGGTGGTCATGTCCTTCGTGATCTCGCCCGGGACCTCCAACAGGGCCGCATAGCTCGCTCGTTGAGACACCGAGAGCTTGCTGCGTTTGGCCTCGATCAGGCGGCTCAGGATCGCAAGGTATTCGTAGTCCTCGATCCCATCGCGGAGCATTTCCCATCGAATGCTGTCGACCGGGCCTTCGAGAACCGGTCCGCTTGGGTTGGCGTCGGCCGCGGCCAGAGGCGGATAGATGAATCGCCCATCGCCGTTGCCCCAAGGCCGCTTGGCGCCCGCCGGCGTGCTGTAGCCGCTCGTCCAGCCCATCGGGTCCTCGTAGGGGTTCTGCGGGTGGTCGGGATAGGCCGCCGAGCTGGTCCAGTAGTTCGTCTCCCAGACCAGGATTCCGTCGATCTTGCGCTGCCAGGTCTGCCAGAGCCAGACGCGCAGCTCCGTACCCGGATGGTCGATGAACAGCGTGCAGTAGGGGGCCTTGGGGCCGGTGCAGACGTACCACCAGAACTTCTCCCCGTGGGCCCGTCGCTGCTCGGCGGCCTCGTGGTCGTAATCGTTGGAGATCGGGCACCAGATGTTGGGCCCGCCGATCAGGGCCGGCTCGACCTGCTCGGTGAGCATCCGGCGGATGTCCGGGGCAGCCGCCTTGAGCTTGGCGAAGCCGTTATTGACGAACGCATAGTCCTTCGGGTCCGGCTCGTCGAACCAGTAGACGAACGCCTCGTCAAGCCAGCCCTTGGCGCGAAGGTGCCGCTCGATCCGCCCGCAGTAGTCTCGAAAGAGCGCCTGGTAGTGCGGTGTCTGTTCGCCGAAGCCGAGCAGTTCCGGCTCGCTCCGCGAGTGGAACGTCCCGCCGCCCATGCCGGGAATGCCCAGCCGGAACGAGTTGAAGTGCCACCGGTCGATGGCCTGCTCCATCGCGCGGTCCCATGCGGCGAAATCGAGCGCCACGCGCAGCTTGTCGCGGTCCACCTCCGGCAGCACAGGCGGCTCGAAGTCGCCGCCCTCGATCAGCTCTTGGCCTGTCGTCGCGTCGCGAAGCGACACGTCGTCGAACCAGACCAGGCCCGTGCGGTCGCCCTCCTCCGTCCAGGGCGCAGCCCGCAGAATCAGGCGAACGGATTTGGCGTTCGGCGGGAACTTCGTGATGACGCGATCGAACTGCTGCCATTGGCCGTTGCCGTCGACGCCGATGTCGTTGTTGCCGCCCCAGATCCACTGGCCGTCCGCGTCGTGATGGGTGAGCGTCACGAGGAAGACTTGGTTCGGGATCGCCGTGCGGTACTGGAACGAAAGCCGCAGACCGCCTTCGGGGATCGACACCAGCGGCTCGTAGCTCGCCTGGACGCTTTCATCGGTGCGGTCGTCGAAGATCAGCAGCGAACGTGTGCCGCCGTGCTTCTCGTTCGTCACTTCCTGCCCGCCTTGCCACTTCCGCGCCGGCGGCCTGACCTCGGGCCACGTCGCGCGGACCGGGTCCAGCGGCGCCGGGTCGTACGGTGAGATGTGATGGTCGCTGAAACTGGCCCAGTATTTATCGAGCACCTCGCGCCTCTGCGCGTCCGTAGTCAGCTTGTGATAGCGCCAGACGTTGCCCGGACTGAATCCGAAGGCCGTCGTGCAGGTCATCTTGTCCGGCAGTGTGAAGTCGTACACCTCGATGTGCAGCGGCACGCGAGCCGAGTACCCCTCGGCCGTCAAATGCAGCGTGCCTTTGTAGAGTCCCGCACGGGCATCGGCGCCGACCTTCACGCGGACCCAGAAGGGCTGGTTCTTCCCGGCCTCCAGATCGATCGGCCCGGTCAATGGGGGCAGGGGATCGGGCCAGTCGCCCGCCACGGCGGTCTTGTCTGTCGGCAGCGTGACGTTGACGTAGCGGACTTCGAGCACCTCGACGCTCCCGGCCGCGATCGATGTCCCGCCCGGCCCGGCCAGCTCTCCGGCGACGATCCGCAGACCCTTCAAGGGCCCGCCGGAGGCGGGTCGCACCACGAGCTGCGCCGCCTCCGCCTCGTTCCTCGCCGCAGCGATAAGGATCGCTTCGCCCGTCGCGGCCGGCAACGCCCGATCCCGGCCGATCTTCCAGCCCGACGACGCCCACCACAGTACGGGCGAATCATCATTCGCCCCTACCAGCGTCGAGCCGGGCAACAGTTCGCCGTACGCCTGATTGAGGTAGTCGTGCGAGGACGCACGACCTACAGCCGCCAACGCCACGAGAATGACCAGAGAAACGTCCCTTCGCCGCATCGTTCGATCCTTTCCGTGAGGGTTTCGCGATCCATTGTCACACGCGGGATGATTCTCGGCTGCCGCCCGCCCATTGTCAAGGCGCCCACACGGCAAGGGGCCCCGATGGTGTCTTTGGGAATGGTTCGACGCGCAGGGACCTCACTTGGCGTCCCGATGCGGTGCGGCGTCTCGATGCCTGTCGCGTACACCACCTGCGGCGACCGCGACCGGCGGTCAACAGCCGGGCTATTGGCGTTTCTGGCGGCGCCGGTCTACCACTTTGGAAGGGTGCTCCTGCTGGCGTCGGCGCAGGTCCGCCACGATCTTCTTCAGATCGCGCTGGTGCTGGGCAACGTAGGCCTCGCGGTTCCGCCAGACCTCTGCGATGATCTCATCCTTGTACATCCGACGGTTCCTCCGACAGCAATTCCAGCGGAGTACAGATCTCCGGACAATTGTAGCCTGCAACGGCACAAAGAGAGCGGATCACCGGTTTTGTGGCGGCATTGTTGATGTGACGGCAGTTCCATGTCAGCAGGTAATCGATCTCGTGCACAACGGCGATGGCAATGTGCAGGGCATCGCCCTGTGCCGCTGGAGGTACGCCGCCGCCCGCCATCAGTTCAGCGGCAAACCGCTCAATTTCGTCGTCAACGGTCAGTTCGGGCAGGTCCGCCAAGACCCGCAGCCGCCTCTGGGCCGCTTCGCGATCGCCTTGTGCGGCCTCGGCGATTACGAGGGCGGAGATGTACAGGTCGTACTCGCCGCGCTGCTGCTCCCACCACTGGGTGGTGATCTGCTGCCACGCGGCGGCGCGCAAGTCGCGGCTTGGTTGGGCCGTCAGGTAGCTGACGATCGACGTTTCGATGTAAACCAGTTTCCGCATGTCGTTCAGTGTACCTTCTTTCGCGGCGACGGGCAAGGAACAGCGCCCCGGCGTGGGCCGGAGAAATTTTCAGCAGAAATGGAGATTTTCTGTAATGACAAGGCTCCTGGGACGTCGTATGCTGTATTAGTGCAGTAATACAGTGTGCGGAGCACAGGAGCGTTGAGGCGGTATGCTGTTGCAGATCGACCATCATAGCGGCCAGCCCATCTACCGGCAAGTGGCCGAGCAGATTCGCCGGCAGATCCTGGCCGGGCACCTGGCGGAAGGCGAGCAGCTCGTCAGCGTGCGAGAGCTGGCGGCCCAGCTCAAGGTCAACCCCATGACGATCAGCAAGGTGTACAGCCTGCTGGAGATCGAGGGCCTGCTGGAGCGGCGTCGCGGCGTGGGCCTGTTCGTCGCCCGCATCCGCCGGGACCAGAAATCCCGCTCCAAGGGCCAGATGCTCGAACAGGTCCTGGCCAAGGCGGTCGCCACGGCAGTGCAGTTGGATATTCCCGAGAGCGAAGTCCACGAGTCGATCGAACGGCTCTTCGAACGATACGGTGTTGCGATGCGGAGGCAAGAGCATGAGTGACGAGACGATCATGGTGAAGATTCGCGGCTTGAGCAAGCGGTTCGGCCGCATCCAGGCCCTCGACGGCATCGACCTCGACATCGAGCGCGGCCGGATCATCGGCCTGCTCGGCGCCAACGGAGCGGGCAAGAGCACGCTGCTGCGCCACATCATCGGCCTGTACCTGCCCGACAGTCCGCCAGAGGCGGAGTGCACCACCCTGGGCTGCGACGCGAGCCGGCTTGGTCCGGCGGAACTGGCACGCATCGGCTACGTCCACCAGGAGGGCGAACTGATCGACTGGATGACCGCCGCCCAACTGATTCGCTACGTCAGCGTCTATTACCCGAACTGGAACAAGGAGCTGGAGCAGCGGCTCGTCGGCGAATACGAGATCTCGCTCAAGGCCCGCGTCGGTTCGCTCTCGCCCGGCCAGAGGCAGAGACTCGCGATCCTGATCGCGATCTGCTTCGAGCCGGAGTTGCTGATCCTCGATGAGCCCGCCGCGGCGCTCGACCCGCTGGCCCGCGCGCAGTTCCTCGACCTGCTGCTGCAACTGATCCAGGACCAGAAGCGCACGATCGTGATCTCCTCGCACATCCTCAGCGACGTGGAGAAGGTGATCGACCACGCGCTGATCATGAAGGCAGGCAAGATCGTCGCCGATGCGAGCTTCGACGAGCTGCGCGAGAAGTACAGCCGCGTGCGCCTGACCTCGCTGGCAGGCCCCTTGCCCGAGCCGCTGGATTTCGCCAACGTCCTCGAATGCCGCCGCAACCAGTCCGAAGCGACCCTGACGGTGCATGACCTGCCGCCCGAGCTGATCGAAGCCGCCGCCGCCCGCATCCACTGCCAGGCCGAGGTTCACCCCCTGCCCCTGGAAGACATCTACCGCCTCGTCGTCGCCTGAGATTGGAGAGGGAGACCATGAACATCGTGTGGACCAACTGGAAGCTGGCGCTTTGGCGCAAGCGATTTGCCGGCCCGGCGGCTGTTATCTTCTTCTTTGCCTTCGCGACGCTTGTGGATGCACGAGATCCGGCCGATCCCAAGGCAGAGATAACGAGTCTCCACGACTTTCCCTGGTTCTTTTCGCTGTGCCTGTCCCTTTCAGTGGTGCTTGTCGCCGTTTGGACTCAGGAGCGAGAAACGACGGCCAAACCGCTGTCCTTCTGTTTGCCGGGATACAGGCAGTCCCTGCGCAGGTGGGCTTTTCTGGCAGCGCTGCCGTGGGGTCTGTTTCTCGCGTTCCTTGAAGCCCCACATCTCTGGGACCGGGCCTACTTCACGCAGGGGATAGGGCCGGCACCCCTCGATATCTGCCTGCGTCTTGTGGGTGCATTCCTTGTGGGTACGGCAACGGGCGTGGCCGCGCTCGCTTCTCGTCTGGTTCTCTCGAGGCTGCAATGGGGGCTTCTGGCGCTGGCCTCCTTTCCCTTGGGTATCCTGGCTGTGGTTGTTTGGATCGGTGGTGATGCGCATGCGTCCGTCGTCAGGTCAGTGGTGGGTGCCGTTGGCATCGCCGTCTGTATCTTCTGTTGGATCCGTTTGGGGGACATGCGATACGTGGCGCGCGGTCACCGCCTGATCATCGAAGATGCCATGGAGAGGCGCTCCCAGATCGGCGTCAAGAGGACGGCACCCCCTTGGACAGACGGTTTGTTTCTGACAAGGGCGGAGCGGTACCCGTTTCTGGGAATCCGTCGGCATATCTGGGTCGGCCTCTATCGGGCGTTCGGCCCGATCTTCTCGTATTGGAGGTGGGGCTTGGCGGCGGTTCTCATACTGTCGGCCGCGTTGGCGGCGTCTTTCGAAACGGGTGTCGAGATTACCTTCGCTTCTCTGGGACTTACAGTCGCTATGGTGGACCTGCCGGTGAACTCCAACCTGCTGTTACCTGGCAGCCGGCGCGAGCGGTTCAGCGCGACGGTGATTGCCGTCATGGCCTCGTCTCTATTTCTTGTCACCTTGGCCATTGGCATGTCAGGTTTGTCGGAAGTCATCGCCGTGGTATTCGGCGCCGACGCAGGACGTCTGAGCTTTCGCCTCCGCAGCATCTGGCTGGCCTGCATCCTCGTTCCGTGGATGGCCGCTCTCCAATTGCGTGGTCATAGACGGATGGTGGTCGAGAACATGGCCCCGGCTATCATTCTGGCGTTCCTCCTGCTAATGATCGTGCTGACTTCTCTCGGCGTTCCGGACTGGCCCGTGCAGAACCGTCTTCTGCTGTTCGTGGGTATTGGCTTCAGTGGCTGGGTGGTGTTCCTGTTGTCCCTGCGACACGTGTGCCTGCGCGGATCACTCATAGGGTCGCGCATGCCTTTAGGAGAGTAGCTATGTCGGTCCTGACGATGAATCTGAAGCAGTTGTACCAGCGGCGGGGGCTTTGGCTGGCGTATTTGATGTTCGCGGTCTTCGTCTGGGTCAGTCTGATAGTGGCGCTGGACGAGCCGAGGGCGGGGAAGGGCACGTTCATCGGGCTGATCGTGCTGGCGTTTCTGGTCGGTATGGCGGCGGCAGTTGTGCAGATGGAGATTCTGACCAAGCCGATGGCGTTCTGTCTGCCGCAACACAGGCGGACCGTCGTGCGGTTCATCCTGACAGTCGGGGTCGCGGCCAATGCCGCCGGGGCGACGCTGTTTCTGCTCTATCCGGGCCTGCCCCCGGCGTGGCGGCTGCTGGTGCTGGGTTCGGCGTTTGCGGCCGGCCTGGTGTTCTATCTGGCCGGGGCGTGGTGGGTGTTCCTCGTCCGCCAGCCGATGGCCCTGGTTGGTTTTCTGATCGCAATCTTTTTCTTCGGCCAGCGGCTTGGCCTGCACGTCCGCCTCGAACGGATCGTCGTCTTGCACCCGCCGGCGGCTATGATGGCCGCAGTTCTGGCGGCTCTGGCGATGTGGCTGTACCTGACGCGAGCGGACCTGGCCCGGCGCAACTGCCTGCGGCCGTGGATCGGATTCGCTGAGGTGTTCGACCGCGACAAGCTACGGCGTTCGCCTCAGTATCGCAGCGCCGCGCCCTGGACACGTCTCAAGGACCACCCGCGTCCGTGGGTGGAGAAGCTGTTCCTCGGCTGTATAGTGAAGTGCCGTCCCTTGAGCGTGGCGCGCTGCACATGGGGAGCGGTCTACAGTTCATTTGCCCTGGTGCTATCGCAATGGGCGAACGTGCTGTTCCTGCTGGTCGTGATGACGGTCTTCCTCGGCTACCTCGGCGGGCATCTGATGGTGATTCTGTTCGCCTCGCTGCCGATCGTTGCGGGGGCGATGGGCCTGTCCCACGGCGCCCTCTATTCCAGCCTGCTGACGGCCGGCGGCCGGCGAGAGCGGTTCTGTGCGACGCTGGCGGTCGCGGCGACCGGCGCGGTCCTGGTGACTGTGTTCATGGCCCTCGTGGCGGCGCTGTCCGTCCCCCTGTCGCGTCTGCTGCCCGATTTTCACGTCTACGGCCAGCGGCTCACCTACCGCGTCATCAACGCCCGTGTCTTCTACGGGCCCTGGATCCTGCTGCCGATTGCGGCGACGATCCACCTGGCGTTCT
The DNA here is from genome assembly GCA_001603075.1 of Phycisphaerales bacterium Planc_01. Taxonomy (GTDB): domain Bacteria; phylum Planctomycetota; class Phycisphaerae; order Sedimentisphaerales; family Anaerobacaceae; genus Anaerobaca. The sequence continues at coordinate 88,603 of LVBB01000128.1, forward strand.
ACCGCCGACCGTTGCTGTCGATGATTCTGCTGATGGCCTTGATCTACGCGGTGGTTCTGACCGCCGGGTTATTGTCCCATGACCTCAGACCGCTGGTCAACGCCCCCGCCGCCACAGTGTTGGCGGCCCTCTGCTGGCTCGCATTCATCCTGGTCCTGTCCCGCATCGCCCACAGACGCCCCCTGGTCCAGTAGAGCCGGAGCATTATGGTGATCACTTTGGCTTGCTCTGAGGAGGACAATTCGATACAGTGAACTTCATGAAGAAGCTGACCCGAATCACATTCGATCCGAACGTCATGGGCGGCAAGCCCTGCATTCGCGGGACGCGCGTGACCGTGGGCATGGTTTTGGGGATGCTCGCCTCGGGCCATTCGAGGCAGCGGATTCTTGATCTGTATCCCTATCTCGAACCGCAGGACATCGATGAATCGCTGGCCTATGCGGCCTGGCGGGTCGAAGAGGTCGATCTTCCGCTCGGGTCACTACCCGCATGAAGCTCCTGATCGACATGAACCTCTCGCCCGACTGGGTGAGCCTGCTGTCCGAGGCGGGTTTTGAGGCGGTGCACTGGTCCGTCGTGGGCGACCCGAGCGCCGCCGACGCCGCTATCATGGACTACGCGAGGGCCCATGACTGCGTGGTCTTCACACACGATCTCGACTTCGGCGCCATTCTGGCAGCTACCGGCGCGAAGACTCCCAGCGTCGTTCAGATTCGCACGCAGAATGTCGATCCTACATCGCTGGGCGAGACTGTGATCTCGTTGCTCCGCCGATGCCGAGAGCATCTGGAGTCGGGCGCTCTGATCTGTCTCGATCAATCGACCGAGAGAGTAAGAATACTCCCGCTCCGCCGTCCCGAGAATTGAGACGAAGATCCAAAGGTCCGCCACAGGCGGAGTGGGCATGGCTCACCTTGCGCCTGCTCCGCACGACGCATGACGAACCATGTAGGATGGGCTTCAGCCCATGCGGCCGATTGAAGAGGCAGCATGGGCCAAAGCCCATCCTACCATCTGGTCCTGTCCCGCATCGCCCATCGACGCCCCCTGGTCCGGTAGCATCGTAGGGTGTGCACTGCACACCTTCTCTCGCCACGTGCGAAGGAAATGGTGTGCGATGCACACCCTACATGTCGCGTCAGCCTTCTTCGACGACGGTCATGCCCATCAGGCGGGCGAGGTGTTGGACGTCGGTCATGTGGTCGCCGTAGAAGACCACGCGGTGCAGCAGGGTCATGGCATCTTCGGTTTCGAGGATGCGGCTCCAGTTGGCGGCCATCTTGGCGGCGTCGCGGACCTCGGTGACGATCTGGGTGCGGCAGCCGTGGACCGATTTCGCCGGGACCTCGACGATCTTGCCCGTCGAGGCGAGGATCGTATCGAGGTTGACCAGCTTGGTGCGCGTGATCGTCTCGCCCAGGCGGTACTGGATCTCGGGCACGCAGCCACTGCCGGCGACCTCGGAATGGCCGCGCAGCAGATAGGGCGCGTCCTTGCCGGCAGGGCCGTCCATCTTCAGCGGCGCCGTGCAGTGCGCGGTCCACAGCACGTTGCGCGAGGTGTCGAACGTCGCGTTGCCCTGGAAACCCGGTCGCTCGATCAGGTACTGGAACAGGATCATGGTCAGCAGCGAGTCCATGTCGCCCTCGCACGCGGCGGGAATCCCGTTGTCGCGCAGGCGCGTGAACCCCAGGCAGGGGAAGCCCTTGGCCAGCCAGCCCATGCAGGTGCCTACGGCCAGCCCCTGGGCCTGCTGCTGGGCCATAAGGTTTTGCAGGGCGATGCTGATGCGGGCGGCCTTGCGGATGTCCTCTTCGTTGGGCTCGATGATCTCCTTGGCGTTTCGGGTCCACCAGCGGGCCTCGTCCTGAACGGCCCGCTCGTCCACGGACGCGGTCATCTCGTCGAAGAGCTTCTCCTCGACGGCCACGACATCGGCGCCGAGGCGCTTCTTGACCTCGTCGGGCGACTGGGCCGCCGCGGTGCCACGTGCCGGCGGGAACAGGAGGATCCGCGTCTGCTTCATCATGGGCACGACGCGCAGCAGGCGGAGGGCTCGTTCGAGCTCGTCGTAGTCGCTGCTGGCGATGAGGCTGACGCGGTGGCCCTGGCTGTGCCAGCGGGGGGCGTACATCCAGTCGTGGCCGCTGGCCGGCAGGGAGAAGACGATCATGGGATGGGCCCCTTCGAGGATCGGCCCGACGACGCCGGTCAGGGCGAAGTTGCGCGTGTTGATCGTCAGCACCGGCGTGCCCGGTCCGGCCTGGGCCAGCAGGGCCGCCGTCTGCTCGGCGCTTCGCGAGTGCCCGATCAGAAGTTCGACGTTGCCCAGGTCCTTCTCGGCCCTGGCCAGGCGGGCCTTGGCGGCTTCGACCTGCCGGGTGTCGGCCCCCCAGTCGCGGTCCTGCGGCGCCGGCTCGCCGGTGAAGATCACGCAGATCCGCGACTTGCCCCTCGGCCGGGGCGTCGGCGATGATGCGGCCCATGCGTGTGTCCATGTTGCGCCGGCCAGCAACAATCCGCCGGCCACTCCTGTCCCCAAGAACTCCCGTCGCGTGCACTGTTCACACATGGCCAAGGCCTCCAAACCAAAGTGATCGGGTATAGGATTTCGACGGCGCCGGCCTTTCAGGCGAGCGCTTCCTTGCAGAACTGAACGCATTTGGTTGTCTCGGCGACGGAGTTCGAGCCCGGCGGGACCGGGTACTCCAGCTCGATGTCGGCCGGGATGTCCCACTTCTCTCTCTTGAGCAACTGGAGGACGAGCGCCACCGGCGTGTCGCCCTGGCCGAACGGCATGTTCGGGCCGTTGTTGACCTTGCGGTCCTTCAGGTGCAGGCTCAGAATCCGATCGTGGAACTTCTCGATGATCGGGATCGGCGACTGGTTGGTGCCCGCGACGTAGTGGCCGATGTCGAAGTTGATCCCGAGGTGCTTGCCGTACGACAGGATCGGCCCGTCGTAGGTCGTCGGCGTCATCTGCGTGTGATTGTGGAAGCCGATCATGATCTTGTGCTTGTCGGCAAGGGGGCCCAGTCGTTTGGCCGCCTCTTCCGAAAGCTCGCGCGTGATGCCCCGGGCGCCGAGCGCCTTGGCGACGTTGAAGTAATAGTCGATCTCGCCGTCGCTCATGTTGCCGTCGCCGATACTGCCGAACTTGACGATGTGAATGTTGACGCCGGCGTCGTTGTACATCTTGCGCAGCGCCTGGAACTTCTCCATCGGGGCCGACAGACGCCACTGAAGCTGTGCCTCGCGGCTCTGCTGCATGGCCTTACGCTGCTCGTCGGTCATGTCGCGGCCTCCGCGCATGGCAGCGGGGACCCCGGCGTATTGTTCGACCGGCTCGCCCATCAGTTCGATCGAGCTGATCCCGCACTGGACGACATACTTGAGGATGTCCTCGGCGGTGCCGGGCAGGTCGCGGAAGCTATAGGTGATCGTTCCGATCTGCACGCCGTTGAATTTGGAGTTGGGCTTGCCCGTCGCCTGGGCGTCCACGCGGCGCAGCGCGCCGCCCGGCGCCATGGCCAGGGCCGCTGCGGCCGCCGCACTGCCCAGCAGATCCCGGCGGGAGATCGTTCGTCGTTCGTTCGCTCGTTCGTTGCTCTTCATGGTCATGCTCCTCAAGGCTCCAACCGCTCCTTTCGGCGGCGCCGCCACCGGCCCGACCGCCTCTTTCAACGTATCATCATACCCGAACATCTCCGCCAAGGGCAGAATTTCCCCGCTGTAGGTCATCTTCGTATTCTGGGCGTCCCGTCAACGCAGAAAGTCAGGAAGGTATTCGCTCTCTGTCGAATCGATCTGGCGCGGCCTGGCGCGTTGGCGGCGCTCGAGCTGCAGGTCCCGGTAGGATCCGGCGACGATGCGGTCTTCTCTGCCCGGCCCGGCTATGACCCTGACGGCGCTTTCACGGAGTTGCTTCGTGTTCACGACGTGGGCGGCCCGACAACGCGCCTGGCACAGACCGCATCCGACACACTTGTCCTCCAGAATGACCGGCGCCAGAAACCCCGAATCCGAGATTGGCGATCCTGCGCGGTCATATTCGATACCCACGCGCACATATTCGATGGCATGGTAGCCGGCAGCGGCGCATTCGCCGAAACACAAGCCGCATGCTTCCTTCCCGCAGTGCGGCAGGCAGGTACCCGTGTCGATCACTGCCAGTCCCAGCCGGGCGGCCCGTTTCTCCTCCAGCGGAAGTTCGCGAATGGCCCCGGTCGGGCAGACGTGACCACAGTTGTTGCACGACGGCCTGCATCCCGCGAAATCCGCGGTGACGATCGGCGTCCAGAGCCCGTCGATACCCAGTTCGAATCCCGCCGGCTGGAGAACGTTGCCGGGACAGACCCGGATGCACTGCCCGCAGCGGACGCACTGCCGACGGAATCGCACCTCCGGCACAGAGCCCGGGGGGCGCACGGGGCACGAGTCGGCCCGCCTGGCCCGTTCGCGGGCGAGTCCCGTCGCCACGGCGATGCCCCCTCCGGTCGCACCGATGAGCCCCAGGAAGAAACCCCGGCGCGTGCAAGGGGTCGGGGCACTGGACGCGGAGAGGATGCCGGCCCGCGCGCGCTGACTCCATCGCGGAACGAACTGAATCGCCTGTTGCGGACAGACGCTCTGGCAGCCCCGGCACACCGTGCAGTTCGAAGAGCGGGTTGAGTAGTCTTCGGCGATGGCGTCGAAGGAGCAGGCCCGCAGGCATCGACCGCATCGGGTGCAACGGTCGGCCACCTGGCGTCGGGTCAGGCCGGGCACGCTGGCCACCGACAGCAGCGCACCGGTCGGACAGACATAGGCGCACCAGAAGCGGGGGCGCAGCAGACCCAGTCCCAAGACCGCGACAAACAGCAGAATGGAAAGGTATTGCCCTCCGTTCAGGGCCGGGACATCATCCCACCCTTGCAGCAATGCCACTTGCAGGGGCGCGAAGATGTAGAGCATGGCCCGTGTCACCACCGCAATGGCAGCCACGAAGCCGGACAACAGCGCGCCCGACACGGCCGCCGCCAGGATGCCGGCCAGGAGACAAAAGCGCAGGTGGACCCACCAGCCTCTTCCGGCGAGACGGAACCGCCTGACGTGACGACCGATGCCCCAGTCGAACACGTCGATCAGCGTACCCAGGGGGCAGACGTATCCGCAGAACCAGCGGGGAAAGAAGACGCAGAGCAGCAGCACCACGGCGGCCGACGTCAGCGACCACACCAGGGTCCTGGCGGCGATGGCCGTCGACACCGCCAGCAGGGGATCCAGGATCAGAAAGAACTCGCTGTAGCCGCGCCCCTCGCTGTTCTCCACATTGCCGTCCAATCGATGGGCCCACCCACAATAGAAGAATAGCACGAGAAACAGAACGAGGCAGAGGCCCTGCGCCGCGCGCCGGGCCGGCATCCATTTCCTCCACGCTCGCAAGCTCTTCAGAAGATGGCGCAGTGGCTCACCCTTTCCAGCAACGGGCCTTCTCGGAGGAGCAGAACGCCCCGCGTGGGCTCTTCGATACGCGCCGACGGCTCACTGCATGGCCTGGGCCAAGGCTGCGGCCGCGGCGTTGATGATTGCATCCGACGTTACCGTCGCTCCCGTGATGACATCAACTCCTTCGAAACTCTGCCTCTGGACGATCTGCCGGGCGGTCGGCTGCGCCATGACCAGGTACTCATACGTTTCTCGATGACGCGTCACATCGACCGATTCGATGTTGCCGTTCCTGACCACCACCTGGACGGTCATCGGTCCGCCATAGGCCTCCACCGTTGACGTATAGGAGCCGTCCGGGACGCGTGTGAGATCCAGTTTCTGGAGGAATCTCGTGCCCGTGCGGTTGACGTCGGCCTCGAACTTGTCATCGGTTTCGTGATGATTTGCCGGGCGCGTCTGGCTGTCGGGTAGCGCGAGGACTTTCTCATAGTAGGCCATCGCCTCATCGTATCGCCCGGCGCCCCGGCAGATTTCCGCCGCGAGCAGGTACCTGCCGCTCTGCGTCATGCCCGCCGTGCCGCGCCGGTCGAATCGGCCCGCCGCACGGCTCCCGCCGTCCGGGATGGAATCGATCATGCGCAGGGCCTTGTCGACTTCGCCGATTCTGGCCCAGAGTTTGACCGACTCCCTGGTGTTCCGTGGGGAGGAGCTGTCCGTTTGCGAGAGAAGTTCTGTTGCCGCTGCCTTGCTGCCCAACTCGAAGTAGCAGCGGGCCAGTTTCATCGAGTCCGCGGCGCCGCCCATCTCGGCGCATTTCTGCCACCAGAATGCCGCTCGGGCATAGTCGCCGAGCAACTCGTAGAACATCTCCCCCAGGACGTTCAGGGAGCGTTTGAGTTTCTCCCGGTCGTCTTTGTGCCGGATCATCAGGTGATGAACCAGCTTGATGCCCGCTTTGTGCCGCGACGGATTGGGATAGACAACCTGAATCAGGTAGTCATCCACCTGGGAGGACGCAACCGGCTCTCGTCCCAATCCGCGTCCGCGACCGCGTCGGCCTCTTTCCTCGAACCTGGCGGCGTCCTGCCGAAACCCTGGTTGGACCGGCCAGGTCAGGTCAAGTGTTTCCGGATGTTCCAGCATGACCGAATCCCACCAGTCAGGCGACGTGCTCCCGGCCTGGCGGATCAGTGCGTCCACCTCAGACCTGGTGCGTTCCTGGCCGTTGCCCGGTGATTCGGCGCCCAGAAACGCGACCACCAGGGAGATCACCACGACGCGACTGAGGACCGACTCTGCTTTCATAGGACTCTTCCCTCGTATCAACAGTCATCCATCGAACAAACAGGTGCTGATCGGGCCTGCCTTTTCCATGCGCAGTGCGTGCAGAAATGGCTCGGTTACAGAAGGCGTCGATCTTTTGTGGAAAAAGGTCCCATGCTCCCGGCTCTTGGCGATGTGCCAGCGGACAAAGACAGAGCGCCGGGCCTCTGTCGCCTGGCGGCATTGCACACCACAGCTCCGGGATACGCATTCGCTGCGGCCCATCAGCACCAGTTCAGATGGTCGCGCGGCGCCAGGCGCCGCATGAAGAGGCTCTTGTCGGCCTCCTCGTCGTTGGTGATCTTCATGTTCCTGGCGTCCCACAGCAGCGTTCGGCCGGGGTGCAGCAGGGCGATGTCGCCGAGCACGATGATCTCCGACAGCGGACCGGCGTAGTCGAACGACGACATCGCGACGTCCTCGCCCTTGCACGCCAGCGTCCAGTTGTCGAAGTGCGTTCGGCCCTTGCAGCGGAACGCCACCTGCGGCGGTCGGGGCGTCTCTTTCATCGCGGTCTCGGGAATGATCCGCGCGCCCTGGCTGTGGCTGCCCGCCATGATCGAAGCGTGCTCGCCGACCATGACCGACCCGCTGTCGATCCCGCGACGCTCGGGCTCCAGATGCTTGGGGCGCGGAAACTCGATGTCGTCGCCGAGGTAATACTTCATGGTGACCGGGGGCATGTCCCCGCGCGGGCCAAATTCGTAGGTGATCACGCCCGACCGGGGAAGCGATCCGGGAAACGCGGGGGTCTTCACCTCCGCCCGCACGCTCAGCGGCACCCGCAGGTCCAGGGCGTAGTACGCCGGATCGAAGATGTGAGCGGCCATGTCGCCGACGGCGCCGCTGAAGTGGGTGTAGCGAATCCACTCGCGATTCATGTAGCTGGTGCTGAAGGGGATCATCTCGGCCCGGTTCAGGTACAGGTCCCAGTCCAACGTCTCGGGCACCGTGGAACCCTCCACGACCGGCTTGTCGATCCAGTAGTTCTTGGTGGAATAACAGACGACCTCTTTGATAGGTCCGACCGACCCGGCCTTGCCCCAGTCCCGCAACAGGGCCGAGCTGCTGCCCGAGTGGCCCTGGTTGCCCATCTGCGTGACGACCTTCGGATGCTTCTTCGCCTCTTCCGTCAGCAGACGCACCTCGTTGACCGTGTGGCAGAGCGGCTTCTGGCAATAGACGTGCTTGCCGTGCCGCATGGCGTACAGGCAGATCGTGTAATGGTTGTGCTCGGGCGTGGCGATCAGCACGGCGTCGATGTCCTTGCCGATCTTGTCGAACATCACACGGTAGTCGGTCCAGAGCTTGATCCCGTGCAGATTCGTGCGATTGCGGATCTGTTTGCCGCACCAGTCGGAATCGACGTCGCACAGGGCGATCACGTTGTCGGTCCCCGCCAGATATTCGGCGTTGCTCGAACCCTGCATGCCCACGCCGATGCAGGCGATGTTGAGCTTGCTGTTGGGCGAGGGGCCCGCCTTGAGGATGTGGAACGGCGCCACACCGACGGCCGATGCAGCCAAGGTACTCTTGAGAAAGTCGCGACGTCTCATCGATTTCATGGTCTGTGCCTCCACCCAAAAGGGACTGCCATCGTACCACGGCCATCGAGCTTGCCTTCCATGCCCCACAGGTTACCCCCAACCCCCCTGGGCCGCAACCCCAAAACGAAGTGTGCCGGATGGGCTTGTCGATCCGGCACAAACATGCTACCGTGGCGGCATGATGGACCGGATCGATGAAGACGTTCGCCGACAGATCGACCAGTTGGTTGATGCGTACCGGGACCGATGTCTGTGGTTTCTTCGAGCGGATTATTACCCAACCGACCGGCAGGAGGCCCTGCGCACGCTCGATTACATCCGCCGATACGGCGACCGTGAGGCTTTCCGCAAGGCGGGGGAACTCTACCAATGGCTCTCACCCGATTCCAGCAGACCCTCTGCCGCCTCATAGCGGCCAACCGCATCGAACAAGGCGAGGCCTACGTGGCGGGAGGGGTGGCCTTGAACCTCCTGGCGGGCGGCAGTCGGGTCTCCCGAGATATCGATTTGTTTCATGACAGCCTCGAGGCTCTGGATGCCACATGGCAGGCCGACCGCAAGCTGCTCGAAAGCCAGGGCTACGAACTGCGCGCCACGCGCGAACGCCCCGGATACGTCGAGGCCGTCGTCGGTAAAGGTGCCGAGGCGGTGTTGATGCAGTGGACGCGCGACAGCGCCTTTCGGTTCTTCCCTCTGGTCGAGCACGAGGAGTTTGGACTGGTGCTGCATCCATTCGATCTGGCGACGAACAAGGTCCTGGCGTTGGCGGGACGGCTTGAGATTCGCGACTGGATCGACATGATCACTTGTCACGACCGGATTCAGCCCTTGGGCTATCTGGCTTGGGCGGCTTGTGGCAAGGATCCGGGCTTCGGTCCTCTGACCATTTTGGAGCAGGCTGGGCGTTCCGGACACTATGCGCCCGCCGAACTGGAGGGGCTGTCGTTCGATGGTCCGCCGCCGGACCTTGGCGAGTTGTCTCGAAGATGGCGCTGTATGCTGGAAGAGGCCCGTGCGATGGTTGCGGTCCTTCCGGCCGAGCAAGCGGGTACATGCGTGCTCGACCGTCAAGGCCGGCTCTATCGGGCAGACCTGGCTCAACTCCGACGAGACCTGGAGACAGGCGAATTGGTCTTCCATCCCGGTCGGATTCGAGGGGCCTATCCACAACTCTCCGGGTAACCCCTCACGCCGCCCAGGCGGGTCAGGCGCTCTCGACTTGAATCTCGTGGGGCAGGTCGTTGAGCGGGCAGGCGGGGCACCTGGGGGTGGGCTTGCAGAAGTCTTTGCCGGTGCGGACGAGCAGGGCGTGGTATTCGTTGAACAGCGTCACGTCGGGTTCGAGGTTGGACTCGAAGAGATACTGCAACTGTTCGTAGTTGATGTCCGGCTCGATGAGTCCGTGCCGGACCGCGACGCGGGCGGTATAGGTGTCCACGACGAAGACGGGACGATCCATCGCGTACAGCAGGATCGAGTCGGCGGTCTCCGGGCCGATGCCCGAGATCCCCAGCAATTCTTCGCGCAGGCGGCGGGTCTCGACCGCGTCGAGCGCATCGAGCGCGCCGCCGTACTCGTCGAGAAGCCACTGTGTGAAGTTTCGCAGTCGTTTGGCCTTGAGGCGGAAGTAGCCGGCCGGGCGGATCAGCGGTTCCAGTTCGGCCACATCGAGCGCGTGCAGTCGGTCCGGCTCCAGGCAGCCGGCCGCCTGGAGATTCGCAATGGCCCGGGCGACGTTCGTCCAGCTCGTGTTCTGCGTCAGGATCGCGCCGACGATGATTTCGAACCGCGTCCGGCCCGGCCACCAGTGCTGCGGGCCGAACGCGTCGAACAGACGCTCGTAGATGTCCATCAACTGCTCTCGCATCGTCATCGGATACGGTTTCCAACTGTTTTGCGTTTGGGTTCTGCTTGCCCATCCTCTGTCGTGGCGCGCCGGGTCAGATAATGCCACGGCCGCCGCTATTGTAATCCCATCGGCGGTCAAGTAAACTCCCGGATGCCATCCGCCCGCGCGACGCGGCGCGCCCGCCGGGCGGGGGTGGAACGAAAATACCCTGTGGTGCTTCACCAATGGCCGGCCGGAAGAAGAACAACAAGCCAAGCTACTCGACGAGCCAGTTGCTCAATTATGAGAGCGACTCCTATCTGGAGCGCACCAGCCGGCCGGTGTACGCGATTGTCTTCCTGATGCCATTTCTCATCTTCTATGAGATCGGCACGATCCTGATCAATACCGACGTGCTGAACCGCTCGCAGGTCCGCGTGGTCGCCTTCGTGTGGCTCCAACAACTGCTCCAGTATCTCGGCACGAGCAGCCGAATCGCCTGGCTCGCGCCGCCGCTGGTCGTGATCCTGATTCTGATCGGTCTGCAACTGGCCTCGCGCAAGCGATGGTATTTCTGCATCGGCGACTACATCCCCATGGTCGTCGAGTGCGTTCTGCTGGCGGTCCCGCTGATCGTCCTGAGCCTGTTCTTCAACAACTCGTCGTTGGCACCGGATGGCAGCCAGGCGGCGGCGACCTGCGTCGTCGATCGTGCGGCCGGACCGGACGCCGGGCCGGCGGTGCCCCTGGCGACCGAGGCGAACGGGCATTCCCTGATGGCCAACATCGTGACCGGCGTCGGGGCCGGCATCTACGAAGAGCTGGTCTTCCGCCTGATTCTGATCTGCCTGTTGATGATGTTCTTTCAGGACCTGCTTGGATTGAGCCATTCCAACGCGATCGTATCGAGCGTGCTGATCTCGGCGGCCCTGTTCAGCGCGCACCATCACGTCATCGTCCTCGACGGTCAACTCGGACGCAACGCCCCGTTCAACTGGACGGAGTTTGGTTTTCGGACGATGGCCGGGGTCTACTTTGCCGCCTTGTTCGCCATCCGAGGCTTCGGCATCACCGCCGGCACCCATGCGTTTTACGACATTATCGCCACCCTGATCAACGCCCTGGTCTTCGACCATTGAGTGTCCGACGGGTTCCGTTTTTTTTCGAACACGAGGGCGAAAAATTCCATATCATCCTTAGTCTCGCTGCGCAATGGGCTTGCGAGACAATCGTCCCATAAGGGGCTCGTAACGGCCTATCAGTACTGATATTGCGCTTGAACGGCTGCGGGCGTTTTGATACAATACGTTGAAATCCATGGCCGCGTTTTTGGGGTTTTTCGTGATGGAATCGCCACAAGCCAATGTCGCCGTTGACCAACTGACGTTCAGTCTTTTTCAGAGACCTCTGCACCCCGAGCTGTTCCAGCTTTACGCCTGTCGGCAGCTCAAGACGGAGAAGTATGAGGCCCTGATCTGGGTCACCGGGTGCACCCATGTCGTGAGCGTCTTCTCGGGCGACGTGTGTCTGAGCGAGGTCGTCAGCACGCCGGGGCAACTGCTCCCGCATCGCGGCCTGGTCGAGCGGTTCCAGTTCCGCGGCCCGCGCACCCACAAGTGTACGCTCAGTCGCGGGGTCAGCTACATGACCGATTTCCAGGTCGAAAAGATGAGCCCCAATCTCTATCGGCAGAGCTACGCCGATCTGGAGCGGTTCGCCCGCAATCGCGGCGTCTTCGTGAAGTTCCCGGAACTCGAAATGGACGGGTTGCAGCCGTTCTGCTATGTGGACTTCGAGGCGCGGCGCAGCGAATTGCACATCCACACCTTCGCGGCCTATCCCGATCAGGTCACGATGATCAAGACACAATCGCTCTTCGATTTCCAGTAAGAGCGGTATCCTCAGACGTGCTGTAGCTCGACGTTCTGTCGCAGTACGTCGATCTTGCCCTGGATCTCCGTCGCCATGCGGCTGTTGGGAAAGTCCCGAACGATCTGCTGGCCCACCTCCAGCGCCGTCTCCCACCGCTTGTCCGAAATCGCCATCGCAAACTGCACGCCCATGTTGTGCAGCTTCGTCTTGAACACGTCCCGCGCCGCCTCCTGAAGGGCCAGCCCCTCGTTCGGCGTCAGGTACATGTCCAGCTCCCGCAGGATCGACAGGCTGCGGTCCGTCTCCTGCTGCTGAACGGCGTCGTCCCAGGCGGCCATGAGAATCTTCTTTCGCTCCTCCTTGCTGTCGACCAGTTGCTGGCGCATGGCCCGGGCCTTTTCCGAGGCGGGATGCTCCCGAATCAACGCCTCGATCTGTACGCTGGCCTTGGCCCAGTGCGCGTTGCGAAAGTGCATGCGGATGTGCTCGATGGCCTGATCGATCCGCTCGTCTTCGGTGGCGTTGCGGTAGCTGTCCACCTGTTGGCGCAGTTCGGCCGCCAGCGCGCGGTAGCCGGAATGGACGCCGATCTCATCGATGATCTCGTAAGCGCCTTCGAAGTCCTTCTGTTTGAGCTTCTCGAAGACGGCCTCACGCAACGACTGGCGGTCGTCATCGCGAAACGCGATCGCCTTGACCGAATCGCTGATCCGCGCGCAGTGGTTGATCTGCACCAGGTCCCGCCGGATGTCCTCCAGCGCCTTGGTCGCCTCGGCCATCTTGGCGCTGTTGTCGCGAAGCGTCTCGACGATTCCCGAGACGCGCGACAGCATCGCCAGCAGGGCCCCGAGAAAGATCAGCGAGCCCAGCAGGAACACCAGGTTGCGCAGCGTCTCGGTGTTCTCGAAGGTGCGGGTGAACAACGCCAGCAGAACGACGAATCCCAGCGCTGCGCCGATGACGGTGAAGTGCCATTTGAATTGCTGAACGTGGCTGTCTTTTTCCGAGTCCATGAGCCTTTTCTCCAACAGAGCAAGGAGCCTCAATTACAGCCAACCCAATCCAGTATACCCGTCGGCCGATCCGGGGTCAACCGAACAAGACGACGGGTGATCTCGATCCGACGAGGGGGCACTCGAATCGGCGCGGCAGGGGCGGTCCGATTGCAGGGCATGAATGAAACCGCTGTCGTGTGAGCCATCATGGAATTCTCCTGGGCGCAGCACTTCGTTCATGGCGATAGACGCTTATCGGGGCGGTTTTATTCTCGGGGCGTGTGGATTTGTCCGGTGCGGCGGGCTCGCGGAGCCGGGGGCGCAAAAAAAGAACCGAAGCGATGAAGCCCCGGCTCTTTGGAGACGGCTTTTGCATGACCGAATATAGAACAAGGGTATGATCTATACAGCCGTCTCAAAACCAAGATATAGAAGAAAAGAGCGCACAGCCACATTCCCCATTATACCACGTCAGCCCGTTTTGGCAAGGGCCCGTTGCGACGATTCAGGTCTCTTGGGCTGTCGTGGACGGGGTCATTCGACGCCGGTCGGCGCGACGCAATAGATGTAGGCCAACGGCTCGGTCCCGGTGTTCTCGACGTCGTGCAGGGTCCTCGGGGGGATGTAGGCCACCTTTCCCCGTCCCACCTCAAGGTCGGCGGCGCCCCCGATGTGGACCACGCCTTTGCCGGCCAGGAAGACCAGCAGCTCTTCATGGTCCTTGGTGCTGTGCTGTCCGCAGGACCTGCCCGCTTCGAGGTAGACGCGGCCCGACCGCATCCCACACGTCTGGGGTCGGCCATCCAAGAGCTTCTGATACTCAGGCTTGCTCTCCAGTTCAATCGAAAACGCATTTTGTGATGATGCCATTAGATCTCCTTATGTAAAAATGACTGGAATTCGATCTTTCGGGATGTTGATAGGGCATGTACGCGGATCTGTCAAGCGACGAGTCGGGTGTCCCTGCCCGCTGCGATGTCCGGCACGCCAGGGCCGGTGATCCCAGGCCCGTCCGGATGGCCGATCAGAAAAAAGAGGTCGTCGTGGGTTTTTGCCTTGCGTCCGGTAGCACGAGTAGGCTATTGTTATGCGTGGTAACACGAAATGGTGTTGCGTATGCGCCGTTTCGGGGGGCTTGAGGGCTGCGTAGAAACGTGGAGGATGGAACATGAGAAACGCACTGTTGGCAGGTGTGCTGATCGGGTCGGTCCTGGCCGGTGCGCTGTGGGCGCAGGGCACGGTCGCCGAGGTCACACACAGAGAATTTCAGGCGGTCAACGCCGCAGGGGAACTGACCTACGCCGCTACGGAGATGGTCACGCTCGAAGGGATCGTGCTGCACAATCCCGGCGACATGCTCGACCCGACACCCGACGACGGCATGACGCAGATGTACAACCTGGCCGCCCAGTGGCAGCTCTTCTTCCAGGGCGAGGGCGACGACGTTGCCGGCACCGCGATCTTTATGGGCCAGATGTACAACAATCTGCCCTGGGTCTCGCCGGACGGCGGCTACTCGAACGAGGAGTGGGTCGCCGAACTGGCACGGCTCAACGCGGCCCAGTTCAGCGTCGGCGACCGCATTCGCGTCACCGGCTACTTCCTGTCGTACAAGGGCAAGAACAACATCAACGAGCAACACAGCAACGATCCGCAGCGCGACTTCACCATCGAGCTGGTCGAGAAGGGCGTCGGGCTTGCCAAGCCGGAGCGGGTGACGCTCGACGACCTCAAAGACGACCTGGACCAGTTCATCTTCGATCCCGCGCGGGAAGTCGGCTGTGAACGGTATCAGGCTCGGCTGGTCAAGATCGAGGGTGTCAGTGTGGTGGACCCGGCCGGCTGGGGCCCGCATGGCACGTTGACGATCACCGACGGCGTCAAGACGTTCCCCGTCAAGCTCGGCCGCGGCAACGGAATTTACGCCGGGTCGTACAATCTGAACGAAACGTTCGATATCATCGGCATCCTCAACCAGGAGGGCGCGAACCTCGTCGATGGCTATGAGCTATATGTGGTCAACTACGATGGCAACGGTCAGGTGCTGGCCGCGCCGGAGCATCGCTTGGCCGATCGGACCGACGAGGTCGTGGAAGAGTCCATCGAGGAAGAGCCGGTGACAGAATAACAGGTCGTTGAAGGGGCCGAAGTGAAACGAGCGTTCACACTGATCGAAGTGCTGGTGGTCGTCGCGGTCGTCGCGTCGCTGATGGGCATTCTTCTGCCCGTGACGGGGCGGGCCCGCCTTCAGGCGAAGGTGCTCACCGTCAACGCCGAGCTGCGTGACATCGGCCTGGCGCTTGAGGCCTATTCGTTCGATCACGACGAGAAGTATCCGCCGACGCGCGTGGACTGCATGCTGGGCGAGCACTACTATCAGCTTCCGCTCGAACTGACGCAGGCGGGCTACCTTCCGGCGCCGCCGCCGGAGACGTTCCTCTCGACCGGCATCGAGGACCGCTTCAACCGGGGCTATACCTACAAGTATCGATCCGTCGGGACCCTGATTTACAACCGTACCACCGTCATCGAGGAGGGCGCGTATCTCTGGGTCCCCGACGGTTTCGCCGACAACGAGCAGGCCGACGGGCGGACCTACAGCAACCTGAAGACCTCTCCGGTCAGTTGGGTGCTCTACAGCCAGGGCCCGAACTTCGACGACGCCCGGATGAGAAAGCTCGACTATCCGGTGCCTCGCGCGACGTGGTACGACTCGCAGACGGGCCGCGGCGTGATCACGCGGCTGCGGCTGCGCAACGGCCATCAGACCGGTTCTTTCGAGAGATAGACCACGGATGAAGACGTTTCGCCTTATCGGTTCGGTGACAGTCCTTCTTGCGCTGCTGCTGCCGGCAGGCGGCTGCCGGGAGGGGGCGGCGGCGACCGATGCGCCCGCGATCGCCGTGACGAACTCTTACCTGGAGGCGGCGGTGCGGGACCTCTGTGGGCCCGATGTGCAGATCATGTCTCTGGCGCCGCCGGGGATGTGCCCGGGCCATTTCGACATCTCGCCGGGCCAGGTCCGACAGCTTGGCCGATGTCGAGTCCTGCTGCTGTTTGACTTTCAGTCGCAGGTCGAATCGACGCTTTCCCGCCTCAGAGACAACGGTCTCCAGATACATCGCGTCGGCGTCCCGGCAAGGTTGTGTGTGCCGGACACTTATCTGATCGCATGCCGCCAGGTCGCGGAGATCCTGGCGGGTGAGTACCCCGAACGGGCCGAGCAACTGACGAGGCGCCTGGGATTGATTGAGGAACGCCTTGGCGCGCTGAGCGCCGAATTGCGAACGGCGGTGGCCGATGCCGGCTCAGCGGCCGCGCCGGTTCTGACCTCGCATCGCCAGGCGAAATTCGCCGAATGGCTCGGCCTCGACGTCGTGGCGACCTTCGTCGGCAGCGACACCGAGACCGTCGGCCACATCGATCATTGCCTGCGGCAGGCGGCCGGGCGGCAGGTGCGTTTCGTCATCGCCAACCAGCAGGAGGGCACGGGCTTGGCGCGGGCCCTGGCCGACCGACTTGGCGCCCAGGCGGTGGTCTTCAGCAACTTCCCGCCGCAGGTCGCCGAGGGCCCGGCGTTCGATGCGTTGCTTCGCGGCAACGTCGAGCGCCTGCTTGAGGCCGGCGTCCGATGACGGGCGGATCGCTGAGTCTCTCGCAGATCAGCGTACGGCGGAGCGGCCGTACCATCCTCTCGATCGACCATCTGACGATCCCGGCCGGGGCCTTCGTTGGGATCATCGGCACCAACGGCGCGGGAAAGACCACCCTGCTCAAGACCTGTGCCGGCCTGATCGCGCCGGCGCAGGGAAGCGTGCGGATCGACGACGTCAATCTCGGACGGCTGGGCCCGTGGGCCAGGTGCCGGCTCCGCAAGCGGATCGGCTACATTCCGCAATCCACCGAGTACAACGCTGAGCTGCCCTTCACCGTCCGCGAGGTGGTCGCGATGGGCCGGACCAGTCTGAAACCTCTATTGGTTCGCCTGGATCGCCAGGACTACGCCGTCGTCGATCGTTGGATCGAGACGCTCGGGCTCGGCAACCGGCGCGACCAGACGTTTCGAAGTCTCTCCGGCGGAGAGCAGCAGAAGGTGCTCATCGCGCGGGCCATGGCCCAGGAGCCCGAGATCCTGATGCTCGACGAGCCCTGCGCCAATCTCGATTTCAACTGGAAGCACCAGATCTCCGAGATCATCGAGCGGCTCTATCGCCAGACGAACGTCACCGTCCTGATGGTCTCGCATGAGACGGGTGTCCTGCCGCCGGCGTGCGAGCGGATCGTACTGTTTCGCGAGGGTCGGATTGTCGCCGACGGCACGCCCGACGCGGTGCTCTCGACCGAGGTGCTGCGCCGGGCTTACGACGGAGCGTTCCGGGTGGTGGTGGCCGAAGGGCGGCGCTACACCGTCAACGCCGAGCGCGAGGGCGACCGATGAGCGTGCTTCTGGGCCAAGCCAGTCTTGCGATCGACCCGTTCTTCTATACGGTGATTGCCGCCGGGGCCATCGCCGGGGCCAGTTGCGGGCTGCTGGGCGCGTATATCGTCGCATTGCGGCTGCCATTCATCGGCGTGTTCATCTCGCACACCGCGATGGCGGGAACGATCTTTGCCTACCTCTTCGGCTTGAATCCGACGGTCGGGCCGGTGCTGGTCTCCACCATCGCCGCGATGAGCCTGGCCGGCATCCGTCCGGGACGCTCGCGACTCGACCCGAACGTGGCGCTGGGCATCCTGTTCTCGCTGATGCTGGGCCTGACGTTCCTCGGCATCGGCCTGACGCAGGACAGCCGCACCGAGATCCTCGGTCTGCTCTGGGGCAGTATCCTGTTCGTACGCGGCGAGAGCGTCGTCGTCATCGGCGTGGCGGCCCTGGCCCTGGCGGCCTTCGCGATGCTGTTCAACAAGGAACTGAAGGTCCTGCTGTTCAGCCGGACCATCGCCTCGGCCACCGGCGTGCACGAGACCTTCGTCTACGCCCTGTTCCTCGGTCTGTGCGGGATCATCCTGGCGGTCAACCTGCCGCTCGTCGGAGGACTGATGATCTTCAGCCTCATCACCAACCCCGCGGCCGCCGCCTACCAGATCTGCCGGGGCCACCGCGCCGTCGTCCTCGCATCCACCCTCTTCGGCGCCCTCAGCGCCGTCGGCGGCTTCATCGCCTCCTACTACCTCAACCTGCCCACCGGCGCCTGCATCGTCCTGGCCAGCGCCCTGGTCTTCGCCCTCGCCGCCGCCTGCCGCACCTTCGCCCGCCGAGCGGATTAGCGACGCTGTCGCACCCGCTGGCAGGCTTCTTCGCCATCGTACGAGGGGAATTTGCTTGTGGAAATGGGCAAGATGGCGTAGAATTGGTGCTTTCAGCGCGGAATTGACTGAAGGAAGCCGATGCTGGCGAGGCTGCACAGTGTGACCCTTGAAGGGATCGAGGGCGTTCTTTGCGAGGTGGAGGTGGACGTCTCCCGCCGGAGTCTGGAAAAGCCGATCATCGTCGGCCTGCCCGACGCGGCGGTCAAGGAGAGCGCCGAGCGGGTCCGCAGCGCGATCGTCAACTGTGGCTACCGATACCCCAAGACCCAGTCCATCGTCAATCTGGCGCCGGCCGACGTCAAGAAGGCCGGCCCCGCCTTCGATCTGCCCATCGCCCTGGGTATGCTCATCGGCGAAGGGCTCCTGCCGGGACCGGTCATCCGCGACTGTGTCATCGTCGGCGAGCTGGCCCTGGACGGCCGGGTCCGTCCGGTCAACGGCGTGCTGAGCATGGCGATGACGGCGGCGGCCCATGGATTCGGCCGGATGATCGTGCCCATCGAGAACGCACAGGAGGCCGGCGTGGTCCAGGAGATCGAAGTCTTCGGCGTCGGATCGCTCTCGCAGGCGGTCGGGTTCCTGTCCGAGCAACTGCCCCTGGAGCCGACGGTCACCGACATCGACGCACTATTCGACGTCGCATCGCACTACGAGGTCGATTTCTCGGACGTCAAAGGGCAGGAAACCGTCAAGCGGGCGCTGACGGTCGCGGCGGCCGGGGCCCACAACATCATGATGATCGGCCCGCCCGGCGCGGGCAAGACCATGCTCTCACAGCGGCTGGCGACGATCCTGCCGGCGTTGAGTCTGACCGAGAGCCTCGAAACGACCCGCATCTACTCGGCGGTCGGTCTGCTGAAGAAGGATCAGGCGCTGATGGCGACCCGCCCGGTCCGGACGCCGCACCACTCGGCCAGCGGTCCGGCCCTGATCGGCGGCGGCTCGTCGCCCCGCCCGGGCGAGCTGTCGCTGGCCCACTACGGCATCCTGTTTCTCGACGAATTCGTCGAGTTCCCCCGGCACGTGCTCGAAATGATCCGCCAGCCGCTGGAAGACGGTTTCGTGATCGTCTCGCGGGCCAAGCGGACGATGCAGTTCCCGGCCCAGTTCATGCTGGTGGCGGCGATGAATCCGTGCCCGTGCGGCTATTTCGGCAGCACGCTGAGGTCCTGCAAGTGCACGCCGAGCCAGATCGTCAAGTACCTCGCCAAGGTTTCCGGACCTTTGGTCGATCGGATCGATATTCACATCGACGTGCCGGCCGTGGCGTTCGGCAAGCTCCGCTCCAAGGCCCGACAGATCGACTCGGACACGCTGCGGGCGCGGGTGATGGCTGCCCGCGAGCTCCAGAGCCGCCGGTTCGGCGACGGACGCACGATGACCAACGCCCGGATGAACCACAAGCAACTGGAGGCCTTCTGCCGGCTCGACGAGGCCAGTGAGATGCTGCTCAAGGCCGCCATGACCGAGCTGGGCCTCAGCGCCCGCGCCCACGACAAAATCTGCAAGGTCGCCCGGACCATCGCCGACCTCGACGGCGCAACCGAGATTCGGGCCGAACACGTCAGCGAGGCCATCAGTTATCGGAAGCTCGACCGGAAGCTCTGACCGTCCTGCCGGTTGTCCTTTGAAGGGAGGATCTCCGATGGCGAGTTGACGCATCGAGAGGAAGCGATCCTCGACCATCGGAAATTCCCGCCCGCCGGCAGGCGCCGGCGCGACTTCATCCTGTGGGCCGGGCCCTTTTATGGGTCGCCCCGACAAGCTTGCCGAATGGCCGAGTTTTTTGTTAATGCCCTCCATTTCCACGCCGATAATACGGCTGAGTACCCAAAGCACCGTAACACGAAAGGAGAGCAACCATGGGGATTCAGAATTGGTCGGAGGACATCATTCTCGTCGATCTGCCTCAGGAGCCTGAGCTGGGCGACGAACTGAAGACGGTTACCGAAGTGGTCCGCGATCGTGGCGACTGTGAAGTGGTCATCGATTTCTCGGACGTCGATATCATCACCTCTTCGAGTCTGTCGAAACTCCTGAAGCTGCGCAAGCTGGTCGGCGACTGCGGCCACCGGCTGGTGTTCTGCAGCGTGGCCCCGGCGACGAAGGGCATTTTCACGATCACAGGGCTTGACGGCATCTTCGAAATGGTGGACGATAAGTTCGTGGCGTTGGCCAGCCTGCAAATGGTGGGATAGCCGCCGTTCGAGTGACCGCTGAGCCATAGGGGGGCGGCAGGCGGCGCAGGTCGTCGCCTGCGATCATCGCAGGAAGCTGATGTGATGGGTTTGCTGCCCTGTGGAGCGGGTCACGAAGGCCGTTCGCGTGAGCGGTATTCGTCATCTGCTCGCAGGATGCTCATAGAAGGGCGATTGGGTCCGCCGTCGCGTCGCGCGAGCCGGCGGGCCGATCCCGCATATGGACAAAGACGTTCTGCAACAGATTGAGCGAATTCTCGGATACGAGTTCGCCAACAAGGCCCTTGTCGAACGGGCCTTCACGCACTCTTCGGCCGTCGACAACCGGCTCGACAGCAATGAACGACTGGAGTTTCTCGGAGACGCCATTCTCTCGACCGTGATCTGCGAGACGCTGTTCGAGACCTATACCCACTACGCCGAGGGCGAGCTGACGAAGATGAAGAGCATGCTCGTCTCGCGCGGCACATGCGCGCGCGTCGTGCGCCACCTGGGACTGCTCGCGTTCCTGACCGTCGGCAAGGGGATGACCTCGAACAAATCGCTGCCCATGTCGCTGGCGGCCGGCTTGTTGGAGGCGGTCATTGCGGCCGTCTACATCGACGGCGGGTTCGACGCGGCCAAGGAGTTCATCGTTCGCAACTTCATGAGTCTGATCGAGAAGGTGGATTCGGAAGAGGCCCACGGCAACTACAAGAGCCTCCTGCAGCAGTGCGCCCAGGAGCAGTTCGGGGCCGCCCCGCTCTACATTCTGCTCGACGAGAAGGGGCCCGATCACAACAAGTGCTTCGAGTCCGAGGTGGTGATCGACCAGCATCACTTCCCCAGTGCCTGGGGGGCGAACAAGAAGGAAGCCGAGCAGAAGGCCGCGTACAACGCACTGGTCGAGATGGGCGTGCTCCAGCGGTCCGCCGAACAGGTCGGCGGCTAAAACGCGGACCCGCCGGCCATGGCGGGAAGCTGCTCGGTGACGATCCACGCCACGCCGTAAAGGACCAGCGCCGCGACCGCAATGAACACCAGGATCGATCCGATCAGCAGCGCCGTTTCCCTGGCGAACGCCCGGGCCCGGATCTGACCGACCTTCGTCGCCTTGTAAACGATGGCGATGGCCACGACCAACGGCAGCAGCCAGAGCATCGATGCCGCGTTGGTGTCGATCCGCATCGGGGTTGTGAAGCCGGCCAGCAGGGTGCAAGTCAGAGGATTCATCTCACGCACGCGCCTCGTCAAGGCCTCGCAGATGCGCCGTGTAGACCGCATTCACGATGCACAGTAGGTTCAGCAGTCCGGCGATGCTCGTGTAGATCTGGCCGATCTCGCCGGCCCGTCCGTAAACGGGGAAGTGCCCCGATGTGCTGATCTGGCCCAGGAAGAAGACGATCGGCGAGTTCATCAACTGTGCCACGTACCAGGGCTTGGCGCTCACCGGGTCGATCGCCCCGATCGAGCCGATGTACAGACCGACCACGAACGTCAGGATCACGGTCACGAAGATCACGACCGCACGTTTTCTCTCGTTCAGCAGGAAATGCCCGCCGCCGGGGACGACCCATGCCAGCAGGCCGACGATCCCGAGAAAGAGCGTGTCGTTGTCCTTTCCTGTTCGGGCCATCACACCGGATCCTCCGGAAGCTCTCGGGGCCCCATGTCCACCACGGGTGTGATCTGCTCGGCAAACCGGAAGCCCATCCGCTTGAGGATGTTGTCCGGATCGAGGTGGACGGCGGCCATCGACTGAGACTCGGCATGCTCCTCGCGACTGAGCAGCATGGGTCGAATGCTCTCGAATTGCGGCTGGGTCAGTCGCTGGATCGAGAGGTTTCGCAGACAGTAATAACTCTGGTCCGGCTTGAATTCCACAAGCAGCGGAACCTCGGTCACTTCGTCCTTGTCCGGTCCGATCAGCGCGCTGAGCTGATCCATGAAGCGGCGTTCGACCCGTAGCCGACGCAGGTACTGAGACGCCGCGGGATTGGCGGCCGCCTGCGTGGCGATCACCTGCAACTGCTCGGCCGAGATCCGTCGCAGACCCGTGAGGTATTGGATCTCGAAGACGTTCGGATCGTTCGGGTCGTCCTTGGCCTGCTCGCCGTACAGCTCGTTGTACTTCGCTACCGCCGTGTCCCAGCCCTCCTGCGCCGCCAGGGCGACGAACTCCTGGGCTCGCGTCCTGGTCGTATCCCACGCCGCCAGAATCCGCAGGTCCTCGATCACCTTCTCGCGGACGGAGTACACGCTGTCCTCGGCCTGCGCGTCGCCGACGCGAAGGGCCCTCGTGCTGTAGCTGACGTCGAGACTTGCCGGCGGGGCCGTGGGCTCGACGGCGACGATGCGGACCAGGGCCATGATCTGGTCGGACGCATTCGGACGGCTCATGCCCGAAAGGTCGCGAACCGGGCCGATGCTCCGGAACATCTGGACGTCGGGGACCGACATCAGGGTCACGGCGCGCTCGCCGAACTGCTCGATGGAGAACAGCAACTGGCTCAGGCGGATCGGGATCTGGCCGTAGCCCGTCAGGAACAGCCGGCCCAGGTACTTGTCGCTCTGAAGGTCCATGGCGCTGAGCTGCCCGGTTCGCCCGCTGTAGAGCGGCACGCCGTGCTTGATGCCCACGTCCTGAGCGATCTTCTGGTAGTCGCCCGCCGCGCTTTTCATTTCTTCATCGGAAGGCTTCTGCTCCCGGGCCCGCAAGGACACCAGACGCGCGTCCGCCTCGTTCCGGGCGTCGATCAGGACCTGCTCGGCACGCGTCGCGATGCGCTGCTGCGTCAACTGCTCGCGAATCTCGCCGGTGACCTCGGAGAAGTCCTTCAGTCGATCGACGAGCGGCGAGTTCGGATCGCCCGGATCGGCGGCGACCTGCTCGGTGAAGAGCCGGTTGCGGTTGTCGCGATAGAACGTCTCCATCTCCTCATGGGTCGGCGCCGCCACGGTGGACGAGACGTCCGCCAGTTTGACGGCGATATACTCGAGTTGCAGCCGATCCGGCAGCCTGTACCCAAAGCCGTAGGGATTGCTTCCGTCGGGATCGCCGGGGAAGACCGCCTTGTAGCGGTCGAACTGCTGGAGGAGTTCGGCCGGCGAGGGCGTCGCGCCCTTGTCGGCGAAGTAGGAGGCCCGCATCTGCACGGCCTCGGTGTTCATCGATTCGTTCTCGAAGCTGGCCAGGTGGCGGACCTGCGAGCCGGTAACCGCCTGGATCGAGCAGATGGTCTCGGTGTACTGGAGCACCGCCAGCACCTTGCCGTACATCGCCAGAATCTCATTCTCGGCGATGCCGTACCGACCGACCATGTTCTGCATCACCTTCGCGTACGTCTGGCCGCCAAACAACTGCGGGATCACCTGGGCGAGCAGCCGGCCGACGTCTTCGCTGCTGACGTGCATGCCTGCCAGAGCCGCTTCCTCCCGCAGCAGGATCCAGTAGATGTCCGTTGGAACGGTCTTGGCGTAGATTTGCTGAAGCTGCTTGTCGCCGACGCGATAGCGGTTCCGTTGGATGAGCTGTCGGGCGTAGTCGATCACCTCGGCCGAGGCACGCTCCTGCGAGAACAGCACCTCGCTGAGCAGCAGTCCGAGCAGGTCTCGCGATTGCAGGACCTGGGCGGCGCCGAGCATCTGAAGGATCTCCAGTTCCTGGCGGGCCTGTTCCCGGTCATAGTGGTTGATCTTGTGCTTGCCGTAGTACGCCACCGCCTTGTCCCGACCGCCGTGGCCCTGGAAGAGATAACTGATCGACGAGCCGCCGATGAATCCGACCATGAGCACGATGACCACGACCGCCATGACCTTCTTGTTGTTCTTCCTGAACCATTTGACTAAGTTCATATTCCAACTCCGGGTTTAGGGACGCACGCGTCTGGTATCCATCGAAACACAAAGGGCTTAAAGATACGACAACCGCCTGCCCAATGCAAGAAAAATGTGCGTCGGGTTCCGGAACTGCCGGAGGTGATGGGTCCTGAACGTGGCAATCGCAGCGCGCCGGTTGCGTCCGCCGACGGATCGACGTACCATAGCGGCCTTATGACGGACAGACATGACGGACATGTACGATCGCGAGCGGCCTATGAGGCGGCGTGCCGGCGCCTTCCCGGCGGGGTCAACTCGCCGGTGCGCGCTTACGGCGGCATGGATATCGGACCGGTCTTCATCGCCTCGGCCCGCGGCGCGAAGGTCGTCGACCTCGACGGCCGCGAGTATATCGACTACGTCGGCTCCTGGGGCCCGATGATCCTGGGCCACGCCCATCCCGAGGTGATCGCGGCGATTCACGCCGCGGTGGACAGGGGAACGTCGTTCGGCGCGCCCACCCTGGCCGAGACGGCGCTGGCCGAGCGGATCGTCCGCGCGATGGCCTCCATCGAGCTGGTCCGTCTGGTCAGCAGCGGGACCGAGGCGGTGATGAGCGCGGTGCGTCTGGCGCGTGCGTTCACCGGGCGGGAGATGATCGTCAAGATGGCGGGCTGCTACCACGGCCACAGCGACTCGTTCCTGGTCGCGGCCGGTTCCGGCGTGGCCGAGCAGGGCACCGCCTCCTGTCCGGGCGTCCCGCAGGCCCTGGCGCAGTTGACGGTGGTGGCGCCCTACAACGACGCCGAGGCGGTCCGGGCCGCCTTCGAGCGGCACAAGGGGCGCATCGCGGCTGTCCTGGTCGAGCCGGTGGCGGCGAATATGGGCGTGGTTCCGCCGGCGGCGGGCTATCTGGAGAGACTGCGGCGGCTCTGCGACGAGCACGGCGCGCTGCTGATCTTCGATGAGGTGATTTCGGGCTTTCGCGTGGCGTTCGGCGGCGCCCAGCAGCGTTACGGCGTCGATGCGGACCTGACGTGCCTGGGCAAGATCATCGGCGGGGGGCTTCCGCTGGCGGCCTTCGGCGGCCGGGCGGCCATCATGGAGCAACTGGCCCCGATCGGGCAGGTCTACCAGGCCGGCACGCTCAGCGGCAATCCCATCGCCACCGCCGCGGCGGTCGCGACGCTGGATCTGCTGGCCCGACCCGGCTGTTACGACCGGCTGGAGGCTCTGGGGGCGGCCCTGGAGGCCGGACTGGCCGACGCCGCGGCCCGGGCTGGGGTGCCCCTGACCATCAACCGGGTCGGGTCGATCCTCAGCGGGTTCTTCTGCGACCGGCCCGTGCGCCACTTCGCCGACGTGCAGGCGACGGACGTTGCCCGATTCAAACGGTTCTTCGCGGGAATGCTCGAACGCGGCGTGTATCTTGCCCCCAGCGCCTACGAGGCCATGTTCGTTTCACTGGCCCATACCGAGGCGGACATCGAGCGGACGATCGACGCGGCCCGCCAGGCGCTTCAGGCCGCCGCCCGCCCATAGCCCGCTGGTTGCCGCGGGCCGGCCCGACGCATCGGCGCTACTCGCCCCGGATCAGCTCGACGACCTCGCGTGCGTCCCTGGCCCCCGTCAGGGCCCGGCAGAACGCCTTCGACTGCACCAGCTTGACGATCTCGGCCAGGGCCTCGACGTGCGGGCCCGACTGGTTCGGCGGCGCCACCAACATGAAGAACAGCCGGGACGGCTGGCCGTCGATGGAGGCGAAATCGATCCCCTGCGGCGCGATCCCCAGCGCCAGCTTCAGCTTCGAGACCGCCGCGCTCTTGCCATGCGGCACCGCGATCCCGCTCTCCAGTCCGGTGCTCAGCTTCTCCTCGCGCTCCCGAATGGCCGTGAACACGGCGTCATAATCCTCGATTTCACCGGCATCTTTGAGTATCTGGACGAGTTCGCGCAGAACGCCCGCCTTGTCGGTCGAAACCAGGGGAATCCTGACGATCTTCTCTTGCACCAAGTCAATAAACGCCATGCCCTGCTTCTCCTGAAATCCCATGTGGCTGCGCCACAGTCCTTCGCCGGGTCAGACCAGCGATTCGTACATTTGCCAGACCTTGTCTTCGTCTTTGGCGATCAGGACCGAACAGGGCGCCATGCGCATCGCCCGTTCGGTCTCGTCGTAGAACTCGTCGCGCCGGCTGCGGATTCGCGCCAGCTCGCCGATGACGAGAAGGTCCACTTCTTCCTCATTGATCAGATCGACGATTTCCTTGTGTACGCTGCCCCGACGACTCTGCGGAACGATGGTGACGCCCTTCTTGAGCGCCATCTCGTTGACGTAGTTCAGGTACCGCTGGGCGTCGGCTTCCATGTCGTGTTCGTATTCCATCTGCTCGTCCTGGAGGAAGATTCGCGCCTTGAGAAGGTCCTCCATGGCCTTGGTGTTCACCACGTACAAGGCGATGAGATCGGCCCGGTAGAAGGAAGCCAGGCAGATGGCGTACTGGGCGGCCGTGATCGACGGCTCGGTCCCATCCACGTACACGAGGATCTTCTTCGGGGTACTCACGATTGACCTCCATGGTCTTGTTGTGTCTTCTTGCGGTCAAGGTTCTCCTTGACCATTTTCATGAGCACGAACATGTCGCGTTCGTTCTCTTCGAGCCGGCTCTGGATGTAGTGGACCGTCTCCTGGAGATCGGGAATGGCGATCTTTTCGAGCGCGTTGACCTTGCGGATCGTCTTTTTGACCTCGTGGGCCAGGCGCAGGACGGAAATCTTCAGCTCCGAGAGTTTGCCCAGCAGCGTGAGCACTTCCTTGAAGAACAACAACGCATTGTCGATCCAGAAGCTGTTGCCCATGAGGCTGTAGTAGGGCGCGCGTTCGGTGAACTGGGTTTCGATCACCGGCAGACTGACGCCCATGACCCGCCGGGAGCCGACGGTGATGCGCGTCGAGATGTTCGCGGCGCCCGTGAGGTACTGGACCTTGAGCTGGCCCATGTCGAGGATCGCCTCCTCGAGCGCCTCGTAGGCCTTGGCCAGGGCCTTGTCCACCCGGCTCTGAAAGTCCACCGTCTGGTCCACCAGGGCCAGCAATTCGATGATGAGGATGTTCCGCTTCTGGTCGAGCAGCTCGTACCCCTGGCGGGCGAAGGCCAGATCGCTTCGCAGCCGCAACAGGTTCGTCTTGGTCGGTGCGTAGGTCAGTTGTGCCATGACAATCCAGAATTCGAAATTCGAATATCGAAATCCGAAACAAGCACGAATGGCCAAAACCTCAGTATCCGCAACGGAACTCCGCTTTCTATCATTTCCAGCATTTTGAATTCGTTTCGGATTTCGGATTTCGTGTTTCGGGTTTTCGCCTGGTGGCCTTGCCCATCAGGCGCCGTAGTACTTCTCGATCTCCTCGTCGGTGACGCGGTGCAATTCCTCCACCGGCAGGGTGCGGAGCACCTCCCAGCCCAGGTCGAGGGTCTGCTCGATGCTGCGGTCCTCGTCCTTGCGCTGCGAGACGAACCGCTGCTCGAACTGCTTTCCGAATTCGAGGTAGTCGTGGTCGAGCGGCGTCAGTTCCTCCTCGCCGATGACCGAGGCGAGATTGCGGACGTCCTTGACGTAGCTGTAGGCCGCGAAGAGCTGGCTGGCCAGGTGCGGGTGATCCTCCCGCGTCATGCCCTGCCCGATGCCGTCCTTCATCAGACGGCTCAGCGAGGGCAGCCCGGCCACCGGCGGGTAGATCCCGCGCCCGTTCATGTCGCGCTCGAAGACGATCTGGCCCTCGGTGATGTAGCCGGTCAGGTCGGGCACCGGATGGCTGATGTCGTCGTTGGGCATCGTCAGGATCGGCAGCAGGGTGATCGACCCGGGCCGGCCCTTGATCATGCCCGAGCGTTCGTACAGCTCCGCCAGGTCCGAGTACAGGTAGCCGGGATAGCCTTTTCGAGAAGGAATCTCGCCCCGGATCGTGCTGATCTCACGCAGCGATTCGCAGTAGTTGGTCATGTCGGTCATGATGACCAGCACGTGCATGTCCTCGGTGAAGGCCAGGTGCTCGGCCAGCGTCAGCGCCGTCCTCGGCGTAATCAGTCGTTCGATCGATGGGTCGTCGGCCAGCGACAAGAACAGCGCCACGTTGTCGAGCACGCCGCTTTCCTCGAACGAGCGGACGAAGAACTGCGCCACGTCGTGCTTGACGCCCATCGCCGCGAACACCACCGCGAATTCCGTAGCGGTGCCGCGAATCTTGGCCTGCCGGGCGATCTGGGCGGCCAGCTCGTTGTGGGGCAGGCCGTTGCCCGAGAAGATCGGCAGTTTCTGCCCGCGGATCAGGGTGTTCATGCCGTCGATGACGGAGATGCCCGTCTGCACGAAGTCGCGCGGATACTGGCGGGCCGTCGGGTTGATGGCCATGCCGTTGATGTCGCGTTCGACGTCGCCTCGCTGCGGCGGGCCGCCGTCGATGGGCCGGCCCAGACCGTCGAAGACCCGCCCGAGCATCTCACGCGACACCGAGAGGGTCAGCGGCTCGCCCGAGAAGCGGACGCGCGTCCCCGGCAACGTCAGGCCCGAGGTGCCCTCGAACACCTGCGCCACCACGGCGGTCGTCGACGATTCCAGGACGATGCCCAGACGCACGTGTCCGTTCTTGTCGACGCATTCGAGCAGTTCGCGGTAGCCCACCGGATGGGTCTTGCGGACGAAGATGAGCGGGCCGTCGATCTTGTCGACGCCGATGTACTCGCGGCCGGACAGAAGGCGGCTGTTCTTTGCGTCAGGCATGCAGGGCCTCCACTTGATCCATCGCACGCTCCAGGCGCGCCTCGATCTTGTCCAGCCCGGACAGATCGTCGTTCGGGACCGAGAATTTCATTTTCACGATGTCCTGATAGACCTTCATCTTCTTGAGTTTCATCAGCGTCGCGCCGCTCTTGATCGCCTCGGACCCGCGCCGCCAGTACGTGGCGATGATGTGCATCATCTTGGCCTGCTTCTGCACGGTCGAATAGGCGTCGATCTTGTCGAAGGCGTTCTGCTGGAGAAACGCGTTCTTGAACAGGGTGCAGACCTCCAGGATGAAGCGCTGCGTGTCGGGCAATGCGTCGGGACCGACCAGCTTGACCACCTGCTGGAGGCGGATCTCCCGGTGCAGCAGCTCCATGATCTCGGTGCGGTCGGCGAACCACTGCGGGCCGACTTCCTGCTCCCACCAGGCGGTCATGCTGCTGAGGTATTCGCTGTAGCTGTCGAGCCAGGAGATCGCCGGATAGTGGCGGGCGTTGGCCAGGTTTCGGTCGAGCGCCCAGAAGCAGCGGATGAACCGCTTGGTATGCTGGGTCACCGGCTCGGAGAAGTCGCCGCCGGGCGGCGAGACCGCGCCGATGATGCTCACCGATCCGTTCTGGCCGCACAGCGCTTCCATCGAGCCGGCCCGCTCGTAGAACTCCGCGATCTTGGTCGGCAGATAGGCGGGGAAGCCTTCTTCGGCCGGCATCTCCTCCATCCGCCCCGACAGCTCCCGCAGGGCCTCGGCCCACCGCGACGTCGAGTCGGCCATGATCGCCACGTGGCAGCCCTGGTCGCGGAAGTACTCGGCGATCGTGATGCCCGTATAGATGCTGGCCTCACGCGCCGAGACGGGCATGTTCGACGTGTTGGCGATCAGGATCGTCCGCTCCATCAGCGACCGGCCCGTGCGCGGGTCGATCAGGCTGGGGAATTCCGCCAGGACGTCGGTGATCTCGTTGCCGCGCTCGCCGCAGCCGATGTAGACGATCAGGTCCGCGTCGCACCACTTGGCGACCGCCTGCTGCGTCATGGTCTTGCCCGTGCCGAATCCGCCCGGGATCGAGACGGTCCCCCCTTTGGCCACCGGAAACAGCGCGTCGATCACCCGCTGGCCTGTGATCAGCGGGATCTCCAGGGGCAGACGCCGGCGCGTCGGCCGCTGGACGCGGATCGGCCAGCGGTGCATCAGTTGCAGCTCTTTGCTCTTCGATTCGTTGATCTTCAGCACCCCGATCGGCTCATCGACCGTGTAGTCGCCTTCCGCGACGATCGATTCGAGCACGCCCTCGTCGCCCGGCGGCACGAGGATCTTGTGCTGGAGGTTCTCCGTCTCCTGCACGGTCCCGAGGACGGCCCCGCCCGAGACGGTATCGCCCGCCCTGGCGGTCGGCACGAAATGCCATCGCTTCTGCCGATCCAGCGACGGGACCGAGATGCCCCGTTGGATATAGATGTCCGAGATCGCGCGAATCGCTTCCAGCGGCCGCTGGATCCCGTCGTAGATCGTCCCGATCATGCCCGGGCCCAGTTCGACCGACAGCGGCATGCCCGCCCCGTAGACCGGGTCGTGCGGCGCGATGCCCGTCGTGTCTTCGTAGACCTGGATTACGGCGCTGTCCTTTTCGAGCTTGATCAGCTCGCCGATGAGGTTCTCTTCGCCGACGCGGACCAGTTCGAACATCTCCGCATCGGTGATGCCCATCACCTCGATGACGGGGCCGTTGACCCGCTTGATCCGTCCTATTATTCTGTCAATCATAGTCACTCTTCTCGATCGCCGGCGAACAGCCGATCGTACACTTGCTTCTGTATCTGGCGCTGCTTTCGCAGCATTCTCGTTCGGACCTGGTTGTTGAAGGCCATGCGTCCGTCCATGGTCGTCAGGACGACGCCCTGGCCCTTCAGGGGCGGCTCGTTCGACAGCGTCAGGGTCACCTGCCTTCCCGCCCGCGCCCGGACCCGCTCGCCGACGCGTTCGAGCATCGCCGCATCGATCAGGGCCCGCTCGCGCGGCGAGGCGTTGACCTGGGCGGCGTCCGCTTCGAGTCCGATCGCCGCCTCGACGATCCAGTTCGTCAGCGTCGTCGCGTAGCCCGGCTCGTCGATCCGCGAGGCGAACCGCTGCTCGGCCTGATCCAGGATCTGGTGCAGCAGGGCGTCGCGCATCTGGAGGCTACGGCGCTTGATCTCGAGCTCCACGTCCGAGACGGCCTTGCGACGGATCGACTCGGTCTGGACGGCGGCCTTGTCGCGGGCCTCCGTCAGGATCGACTCGATCTTCTGGCGGGCGTACTGCCGCTTCTCGTCGGCCTGCGCCCGGGCCTCCGTCAGGAGTCTCTGCTCTTCGGCGCGGGCATCCGCTTCGATGCCGGAAATCAGGGCCGAGATCCCTTGCTCAACTGGCTCCATAGATATCGTTCCCTGCGAGAAACCGGCCGTTCGCCCGATTCCCGCGACGGATGGATCGGGTCGCAGCGACTACAGCTTCAACCCGATCGCGGTATTGACCATTTCTTTGATCCCGGGCCGATCCGGCAGCGAACCGTGGCGGTCGGGAATCTCCACGATCAGCGGAAAGCTCTCGGTGAACACGTACCGGTCCACCGTCGAGCGCATCATGTCCGCCACGCGCTCGGTCACGATCACGATGCCCGTCTCCTTGTCGCCAAGGAGTTCTGCGAACGCCCGCTGCGCCTCCTCGGCGTTCCGGGCCACTTTGCCCGCCACGCCGACGATCGCAAACCCCAGCACGGTGTCTTCGTCGCCGATGATCGAGTATTTCATGGGACCGCTACAGCTTGCCCAGAATCATCAGGGCGGTGATGAAGCCGAACACCACGATGCCCTCGGCCAGCGCCACGAAGATGAGGGCCTGCCCGGCGATCTGCGGCTTCTCGGCCACTGCGCCCATGGCGGCGGCGCCGACGTGAGAGATCGCAAACCCGGCGCCGATGGCGCCGAGCCCGAAGGCGGCGGCCGCGGCGATCAGCCCGAACTTCATGACGCCGGCCGCTTCCGGGGTCTTGTCGGGCTGCACCGTCGGCGCCTCTTCGCTGGCGTGCGCGGCCAGGGCGTTGGAGCAGAACAGCGTCCCGACGATCGCCAGGATCGTCAGCAGCGCCACAACGCTTTGCGTGATGGTCGTTTTCAGTCTTCGTGCCGGTTCATCCATTGCGTGTGATCCTTTCTTGTCCATTGCGACAGTTTGATTGGAACGGCCGCACCCTGAAATGCGGCGTTGCGTTTTCCCCACGATTACGGTTCGCTGCGCAGCGAGACCGGGCAATACAGCCGGCCGGTCCCGTGGAAGAACTTGGTGAAAAACTCATAATAGTTGAGCCTCAAGGCCTGAATCGCCGCCGAAAGACCCTCCAGCCCGATCACCAGGACGTTGCCCACCAGCAGGATCAGCACCGAGCCGAGGCCCGAGGTCATCTCCGCCAGCGTGAAGAACGACATCATCAGGCACACGTGCGCGATGCCCAGCCCGGCGACCCGCATGAACGACAGCGTGTTGGACAGATACCCGCTGAAGATCTCCAGCAGCTCCACGATCCACTGCATCAGGAAGGTCAGCACCAGGAAGATCGGATTGGGACCGTTCTCGGCGTGTCCTTTCGCATGGGCGATGTGGTGGTACGGCTCCTTGATCAGCAGCAGCAGGGCCGGCAGCCCGACCAGCAGGAACAGCGCGCCGCCGGAGGGGAACTCCTTGTATCCGTGATGCACCATGTACGAGGCGACGTACACCCCGCCGGCATAGATCCAGCCGCCCAGAAGCCCGCCCTTGTCGAAGACGAGCTCCGCCCATCGGCCGGTCCGGATCAGATTGACCCAGTTGAACAGCAGGCCCATCGCGATGACCGCGATGCCGAAGTAGATCGTGATCGACAGGATGTCGTAGACGTCGCGGACGACCGACCGCGTCTGGGCGTGTCCGGCGACGATCCCGTGGAAGTCGAACCAGAGCGGCCGGACCAGGGCCAGACCGAAGTACGAGCCGAACAGCACGCCGAAGACGATGGCCGAAACCCCGCACCAGGAGATGAGCCACAAGAGGTTGTGTGTGCCGCGCTTCGCTTCGTTGTCGCGCGTCAGACGCGCGCCGAGAAGGCCGGCCGCCGCCAGCACCAGACCCTGGCCGGCGTCGGCGAACATCAGGCCGAACATGATCAGGTACAGCGGCATCACGAACGGCGTCGGGTCGATCGTCCCGTATTGCGGGATGCCGAAGTTGCTCACCAGCATCTGGAACGGAGCGAGCACCTTGGGATTGTTGAACTGAACCGGCACTTCGGCCGCCGCCTCGCGGCCGTCCGCCTCGTGCCATTCGAGATAGCAGCGGCCCTCGGTGGCCTCGTGAATCTTGGCGCTGAGCCGCTCCTTCGTGGCGCTGGCCAGCCAGCCGGCGAACAGGACCGTCCGCGACGAGGTCTCGAAACTCGACTGGATTCGGGCGCACAGTTCCTGGATTCGCAGCTTGACCCATACCTCCTTGAGGTGCGGCTCTTCCTGGCGGATCAACGTCGTGACCCGCTCCTGGAGCTGCTTCTGCTCCTCGGTGAGGCGCTGGAGCTTCTCCGTCAGTTCCTTGGCCAGGTCCTTCCGCGCCGAGAGCAGCTCGCTGGGCAGATCGACCCGGGACCAGTCGGCGCCGGCGAGGATCCGCTCGATCTGCTCCTGGTCGCGTTTCATCGACAGCAGCAGGTAGTGGACGCTGCCGTCCTGTCGGCCCAGAGCCACGTGCAGCGCCGGCAGATCCTTGAGCATCTCCTCGAACCGCTTGACGCCGGAAGCCGGGATGCGACCGGTTTGCATGGCCAGCATCGACTGCCGACCCGGCGTCTGGAGGCCGCCCAGTTCGACCCCATACAGGTCGATCTGACGACGGATGTCTTCGAGTTTCAGGATCTCCTGCTGGAGCGACCGCTGCCGCTCGCGGATGCTGTCGCGCTCCCCGTCGAGTTTGTCGAGAAGCTCCGCTTCCTTGTCGAGGCGGACCGTCACCCGATTTTTCAGGTCGGTCTCCGTCGGTGGCGTCGGAATGGTGCCGATCGTGTGCAGCACCCCCTCGATCCGTTTCCTCAGGTCGCTCAGTTCGGCCAGAGACGCCTCCGGCGGGCCCTCCAACGGGCGGTCCGGACGCGCAATGTCGAATTCCGAAGTGCTGATGAACTGCATCACCCCCTCGCGAAGAAGGGCCTCCGTGACCCGCTCCCTGTCCCTTCGCAGCACCACGGCGAACAGTTGTGTCATCTGCGTCGTGAGAATCATAGCATGCTTTCAATGCCTTCCAGCGATCGGCCCAGGTGTTTGGCGTTCAGGATCGTGCGCACCTTCTTCAGTTCGTCCGACTTCAGGAGGAAGTAGGCCAGGATGATGCCGACGGTGAACGGGTATCCGGCCAGGATGCGCTGGACCTCCTGCCGGCGAATCTCTTCCAGGATGCGGCGGATCAGGATCAGACGCGACGTGCTGTCCGACGCCTGCGACGCCAGAAGCGCCGAAAGCCCCGGATACGCGCCCACCACGAAGTTCTGCAGCACCGAGGCGACGTTCTGCGCCTGGTACAGCTCCTCGATCGTGCCCCGTTTGAGGTGAAACCCCCCCGGGATCAACGCCGCCAGGACCGCTTCGAGCGGCAGGTCGTAGAACCGCTGGAAACGAATGATCCAACTGATGTTCAGCAGGTCGATCTCGACGCCGATCAGGCGGATCGCGATCTCGCGGTCCTCCCGGTTCAGCTCCTCGATCGCCGCGCGGAGCTGGCCATAATAATGATGATCGAACCCCACCTCCATCCGGAACAGCGAACTCTCCGCCTCGACGACCGGGCCGTATTTCTCCACGATGGTGCGGTAGGGCGTCCCGCGGCAGACCCCGGCGATCTCCTCGAAGCTCTGCGCGTTGACGATCAGGTCCATCGGAAGCGCGTGGACGATGGGCTCGTACAGGATGTAATGCGCCGCCGACTCATCGGTGCGACCTCGCACCTTGCGATCGAAATAGATCCGGATGGCGTTCTTGACGTTGTCGATTTCGAACTGCGACAGGAGCACATCGACCAGGCGGATCGAGCTTTCGTGGAGGTACCGCCGGATGTTCCGATACAGCTCGATCTCGCTCTTGAGCAGTTCCAGCTCCGCCAGTCGCAGGTCGCCGCTGGTGTTGTAGACCCCTTCGAGATGGGCGAACGGCGTCTCCCGAAGAAGGGCCAGGGCCGCATCCACCGATCCGGCCTGGGCCAGTTGCCGAAACACCTCGTCCGGAAGGATCTTGCTGATCCGCGCCCGGAGCTTGGCGTTGATGAACGAGTATTTGGTCAGTGCTCCGGCCATGAGGGGCTGCCAGTTTCGTCTTCCGTCGCCTCGATCGTGCGGCACAGTGCGTCGATCAGGCCGTCCAGGTCTTTCGCATGGCTGCGTCGCAGCGCCTCGTTCGCCTGCTCGGCCTCTTGCAGCCTCTGGCCGCGCATCCGCTCGGCATCCTGTTTGGCCTGCTCGACTGCCGTCAGGAGGATCTGCCGGGCCTGCTCCCGCGCCTCGCCCAGCGATTCGGCGATTTCACGCTCGGCGGACTGGCGAATTTCCGAGGCTTGACTCTGGGCCTGCCGGAGAATCGCACCGGCCTTCTCCTCGGCCTCAAAGACTTCCTCAATCACGCGTTTCATAGAATCAAACCCCGTACAGAGGTCCAAAACAGTCGGTTGGCTGTGTCATCGTGCACGGCCCAAGCTGGGGAAAGACGCTATAAAGACGCAAAGCCCCGAAATAGTCAAGAGCAAAAATACAGCGCCGATACGACAATATCCCACCCCCCCCCGGACCCATGCCGGAGAAGCGGCCGGTGCAACCGGCTGCCGCGACGCCTCGCACGAGGCATCGGACGCCCTGCGCATTCGAAATCGGTGCCGCGACGGAGGGCCTGCGCCGAGGTTCCCCGCTCGTTTCATGGGGTTTTTCTTGATTGTTATCGACCCAGCCGCTATACTGGACACGTACCCGGCAAGGCTCAAGGTGTGGCCAGGCCCAGGGTGACTCGTTGTGCCCCCTGGTTCGACCGACTCCGGTCTTGCGAGTTCTGTTTTGGAGGATTGTGTGATGAGATTCTTACGTTCTGCGCTGATAGCCGTCATCGCATTGGGCATGGTGGCTGTCGCCAACGCCAGTGTGTTTGAAGAGGACTTCGAGTCCTACGCCGCAGGAAGCGCCCTGCACGGACAGGGCGGATGGAAGGGCTGGAACGGCGATGCGGCGGCCGGAGCACCCGTCTCCGACGCGTTCGCCTACAGCGGAACCAAATCGGTCGCCATCCTCAGCACCTCCGACCTCGTGCAGGAGTTCGACGTGGCCGGCGGCGTCTGGGTCTTTACCGCGATGCAGTACATCCCCTCCGGCGGCACCGGCATCACGTACTTCATTCTTCTGAACAGCTACGACGACAACACCAATCAGGACTGGTCCATTCAGACCCAGTACAATCTCGCCAATGGGGCGATCACGACCTGGACCGGCGCCGTGGACACCAAGGTCGTCTTCGACCAGTGGGTCCAGCTCAAGTACGTCATCGACCTGGACAACAACACCGTCGATGAGTACTACAACGGCGTCCTGATCGACACCCGCCAGTGGGACGACAACGTGCACGGAACGATCGGCGCGGTCGACCTGTACGGCAACAGCGCCTCGACCGTCTATTACGACGACATCGTGCTCCAGTCGTTGCGGGAAAGCCTGGCCAAGGCCGACAACCCCGTCCCCGCCGACGGCCAGGACGATGTGGTCCGCGACGTTGTGCTGAGCTGGAAGGCCGGCTCGTTCGCCGCCTCGCACGACGTGTACTTCGGTGCCGACCGGGCGGCGGTGGCCGCCGCTAGCCGGGCCAACCCGATGGGCGTCCTCGTCAGCCAGGGCCAGTCCGCTGTCGCCTACGAGGCGGCCGGCCTGCTCGAATTCGGACAGACCTATTACTGGCGCGTCGACGAAGTCAACGCCACGCCCACGACGATCTTCACCGGTCCGGTGTGGTCCTTCACCGTCGAGCCGTTCGTCTATCCGATCGGGAACATCATCGCCACCAGCAACGCCGCGCCCGTCGATGACGCCACGCCGGCCAGCACGGTCGACGGCTCCGGCCTCGACGCCGATCTGCACTCGACCGACACCACCGCCGCCTGGCTGGCCACGCCCGCCGGCGACGAACCGGCCTACATCCAGTACGAGTTCGATCGCCTCTACAAGCTCTGGGAAATGTGGGTCTGGAATTACAACAGTGAGTTCGAGAAGATGCTCGGCTTCGGGCTCAAGGACGTGACGATCGAATACTCCGAGGACGGCGCCGAATGGCTGCCCCTCGGTGACTTCGAGTTCGCCCAGGCGACCGCGACGGACACCTACGCGCACAACACGACGGTCGACTTCGCCGGCGTCAGCGCCCGCTATGTCCGCCTGGTCATCCAGAGCGGCTACGGGTTCACCGGCCGCTATGGCCTCAGTGAGGTCCGCTTCCTCTACCTGCCGGTGCAGGCCAGAGGGCCGCTGCCCGCCGACGCCGCCGCCGATGTCGCGGTCGATGTCACCCTCGATTGGCGCCCCGGTCGCGAGGCCGCGGCCCATCGGGTGATCTTCAGTGCCGATGAGCAGGCCGTCGCCGACGGCGCCGCGCTGGTCGCCACGGTCACCGATCACCGCTACAGCCCCGCCGACCTCGTGCTCGGCCAGACCTACTACTGGCGCATCGACGAGGTCAACGAGGCCGAGCCCGTCGATACCTGGCAAGGCCAGGTCTGGAGCTTCACGGCCCAGGAGTATCTCGTCGTCGATGACTTCGAGAGCTACACCAACAACATCGACGCCCGCGAGACCATCTTCGATACCTGGCACGACGGCTGGGTCAACAACACCGGCTCGACCGTCGGCCATCTGAACAGCCCCTTTGCCGAGCAGACCATCGTCCACAGCGGCCGCCAGTCCATGCCCCTGTTCTATGACAACACCACCGTGGCCACCTCGGAAGCCGATTATGCGTTGACCGCCAACTGGTCGCAGCACGGCATCCGGAGCCTGTCGCTGTACTTCTACGGCGCCGAGGGCAACACCGGCCAGTTGTACGTCAAGATCAACAACACCAGGATTGCGTACGACGGCCCCGCCGTCAACCTCACCCGTCCGTCGTGGCAACTGTGGAGCATCGACCTCTCGCAGGCCGGCAACGTCGGCAGCGTTCGTTCGCTGACGATCGGCATCGAAGGCGCCGGGGCCAAAGGCGTCCTGTATATCGACGACATTCGCCTGTACCCTGAGGTCGTCGATCACGCCCTGTCCGACATCACGGGGCCGGGCGACGTCGTGAAGGGTGTTCCTGACGACGGCGATTGGCCTGCCGCCGAAACGCCCAATCTGGCCATCGACAACAATACGGCCACGAAGTTCCTGCACTTCAAGGGCGAGACCGAGCCCACCGGCATTCGCGTGACTCCGCTGGTCGGCGCGACCGTCGTGACGGGCCTGGCGCTGACGACGGCCAACGATGCGCCCGAACGCGACCCGGTGGCGTTTGAGCTGTACGGCTCGAACGGCACGATCGACGGGCCGTATACGCTGATCGCCGCCGGCGACGTGACGGACTTCGCCGCCGAGACGGCTTGGCCTCGCTTTACCAGGAACGCCACGCCCATCGAGTTTGAGAATGACGTGGCCTACGCGCACTACCAACTGCTCTTCACGGCCGTTCGCGCTGCCGCTTCGGCCAACAGCATGCAGATCGCCGAGATCGAACTGATCGGCATCGTCGCCGAATAGCGTTCGCTCCCGGCAACGACCTCCGCCCCCACGGCGGTGGAAACTGTCGCTTCGCATCGGGACCCGTGTCGTCTATGACGCGGGTCCCGATGCTTTTGCTCCGGCGCCCTCGGCGCGTATGCCCCAGGATTCGAGATAGCGACAATGTGACGTGGTCCTATCCGCCACGGAGCGCATCACGGGCGAGCGCCGGTGATCCGCGCCAGAAGCTCGAAGAAGCCGCGCTTGCGGACGCTGCTGATCTGCCAGTTGACCGGCACGCTCTGGTAGCCCTCGTCGAATCCTTCGCCGGCCTGACGAAAGTCGAAGTAGCCCCACGAGGCATAGTTCTCCACGCACGCGACGAAGTTGTTGCCCTCGTCGCCCCAGCCCTGGTGCGCGTCCAGCCAGGGGCGGTCGTCCTCGTTGTTGACGATGGGCTTCGGGCTGTACTCCGCCATCGCGCGGACGGTGCGAACCATCTCGCCCATGCGGTTCGGGTCGCTGACGCCGTTGCCGTGCATCAGAATATAGTCGGCGACACGCACCACGTTCGCACGCGGGATCGAACCGCCGTTGTAGCTGACGCTGACCGGCAGCGGGCAGCCGCGCTCGGCGGCGCGCTGCTGCGCCAGCTCGATCAACTCATGGACACGCGGCGCCTTGATCGCCTCGCGCTCGTAGCCGCCGTTGTCGCACTCGTTGGCGATTTCGAGCAGCACGTTGGTGTAATGGCGGTCGGCGATCCAATCGACGGTGTTGACCACCGCCCGGCGGACGGCGTCATCATCGTCGAGCCGCTGGTCCTGCCCGAAGTAGAACACGCCCAGCATGATAACCATGCCCAGCTCG
Organism: Phycisphaerales bacterium Planc_01; assembly: GCA_001603075.1. Taxonomy (GTDB): domain Bacteria; phylum Planctomycetota; class Phycisphaerae; order Sedimentisphaerales; family Anaerobacaceae; genus Anaerobaca. Next base: position 128,326 of record LVBB01000128.1, read on the forward strand.
TCGGCGCGGTCGATGATCCGGGCCAGACGGGCCATGTAGTCCGGCCGCAGCGAGCCGTCGGCGGCGATGGCCGAATTGTGCCAGGGCTGGTGCCGGCTGTAGCCCTCCGGGCTTCCGCCCTGCAGGTTGACCACCGCGCAGAGCAGCCCATGCCGACGCCACGACGGCATCGCCGCCAGAAACTCGTCGGTATTCCGCTCCGCGTCCCAGCGGCCCGTGTCCGGATAGGCCCAGCGGCCGACCGTCTCTGGGTTCAGGTCGTCGAAGATCCCCTGCACCAGCCGGGCGTTCATCAGCAAGCCCTCGATCTTGCAGCCACGCCATGTCCGCCCCGCGTACGTGGGCCGACCGTTGATGTGAAACGCCTCGCCGACGATCGTGACGGCGGTCCGGCGCGATGGAGGCTCCGCCGCCGCGCCGACTGCCCCCGCCACGACCAGTAAGAACACGCTCGCCGCCAGCGCCGCCCGACAGGTCCAACATCGTTGTGCGTCCATATGTCCTCCAGTCTGCAATCGAAAGCCTGCCATCATCACCTTGCCGTGCTCCCCATTATCGCCGCACCCGCACCACAGACAAGCGCGAAAACCCCTCACCCCACAGCCCTCGGCCCGCAAAATAGTCAAAAACGTGCAACACTTTCCTGCGCGCGGCCCGTGACATGCAGATTTTTTTTATTCCCGCCCTGATAACGACTTAGACGCGTCGCGACCCCCTTTCGGCCCGCTTTTTTAGTCAAAAACGTGCAGCGCCGTCCCTTTGTGGAGGCGCGTCGTTCTACGGCCTCCGAAAGGACGCACTGATGCACGATGTGCCCGGTTCCAGCCGGTGCGCCCGCTGCTGTTACTGTCGCGACGTGGCGGGGGCCCTGTATTGCCTGAGGAACCCGCCGGTGGCCGACGCCCGCACCGGACGGGCCCGCTGGCCCCGCGTCCGGCCGACCGACACCTGCGGAGCCTTCGCCGAGACCCCCGATCCGCAGCCCGAAATCGACAATCACTCCGGCCGCGCCGCGGCCTCCGCACCCAATCATCAATCACCGGCCCTGCCGATCCACACCGACCAGTACGGCCCGTACTGCAAGATCCCGCTGACCCAGGGCCATTTCGCCAAGGTCGATCCGGCGTACTACCCCTGGCTCGCCCAGTTCCGATGGCACGCCAAGGTCGGCCCCCACGCCGTCTATGCCGTCCGCACCGTCCAGCACCAAGGCCGATCCCGACGCATCTTCATGCACCGCATGATTATGAACACCCCCGACCACCTCGTCTGCGACCACGCCAACCACGACGGACTCGACAATCGCATCGCCAACCTGCGTAACTGCACCACCGCCCAGAACAACGCCAACCGCCGCAAGCGGGCTGCGGGCTGCGGCTCACGAGCTGCGACTTCGCAATACCTTGGCGTCGCCTACGACCGCCGACGCAATAAATGGACTGCCTATATCAAGAAAAACGGCCGCCAGAAAAACCTCGGCCTCTTCACCTACGAAGAAGACGCCGCCCGAGCCCACGACACCGCCGCCCGCCGCCTCCACGGCCCCTTCGCCCACCTCAACTTCCCGGATGGATAGCCGTGACTCGTCGCTCGTGACCCGTGCCCCGTGCCGCGTTGGAGCGTAGATCTTGTAGGATGGGCTTTAGCCCATGCCGTTTGTCTGGGGGCAGATTCGTGGCCTGGTGCGGCGGGACGCCGCGTGGAAGTGGGGAAGCAGGGGCCGGCAATCGAGTCCGGGCAAGATGCGCCACTGGCGCCGGCTCTGTTGCGTTGCCCGCCGTGCCGTGGTATACTCTTGCCCGATGAGTATGAAACTGACGATTACGAGCCATGCAGAGCAGACCAGACAGGACCGGGCGTACTGGCGCGCCTGCACGCCCGCCGAGCGTTTGGACGAAGTGGAGAGACTGCGGCTGGAAGCAGGGAAGTTCCTCTATGAATATCCATCCCGACTTCGAAGAACTGTTACGGTTACTCGAAGAGCACGGCGTTGAGTACATGATCGTGGGCGGCTACGCCGTAGCCTATCATGGGCATCCGCGGTTTACGAAAGACATCGACGTGTTCTTCCAGCGGAGCGAGGACAACGTCGGCCGCCTTCGGCAGGCGCTCCTTGTGTTCGGCTTCCGCGAAGAGGATTTGCCTTGCGAAGCGTTTACGACCGTGGGCAACATGTTGACCTTTGGCGTGGCCCCGACCCGGGTCGACCTGATCAACGAGATCGACGGCGTCACCTACGAGGAGGCGCGCCCCCATGTGGTTCGGGGTACCTATGGCGGCGTCGAGGTGGCCTTTATCGGTTTCGAAGACCTCATCAGGAACAAGAACGCGACGCCGCGCGCCAAGGACAAAGGTGACGTCGAGGAACTGACACAGTAATGGGGCAACTGCCGGAATAGCACTTTTCCCAGAGCAGGCGTAAATGCATTGCCCCTCCCGCCTCCGGCCGGGTAGAAGCGTAGATGCGTCGGAGCGTAGATGCGGGCAATCACAATGGCGGCACAGTCAATCGCAGGCCGTTTCACACACGCATCTACCCTTCTACGCTCCAACGCTTCTACAGCGAGCCCCGAGCGACCAGCGACGCCCTCGCCTGCAGCCTGAAATCATCAGTAATCATCCATCAATAATCAATTTTCCCAGTTTTTTCCATCCACATCCGCCCACCGGCGGACGCCGTCTATACGCGAAACCAGCGGAGTACAGGGAATGTCTGCGCCGATCCCGCCCGGCGGGTAGAAGCGTAAAAGGGTAGAAGCGTAGATGCGTCCCCCGTCGCCCGTGACCCGTGGCCCGAGATACGAACAACGAGATACGAGATACAAAGGAAAAATGCCCTCCCAGGCATTTTCCCCTTGTCTATGCCCTCAATCCCCACCATAATAGACCCAATTGAGACGTTGTTGCGGCACCTTGGATTCGAGACGGACGGAAATCGTCGCCAGAGCTCGGACATGACAGCGCATGGTGGTTGGCCCTCGCGCGAGCTTGTGAGCCGTATGCTCGAATATCTCGTGTTGAGGAGGCAGAAGTGGCAAATTGGCGTAAAGTCACGTTCCAGATTGTGAAGCAGACTGACAAGGCACTCTTGGGCCAAATGCGAAAGGTCTTCGACGAGAGTCCTTACGGCTGCAACAAGGTGCGCCTGCAACCGGTGTTCATGGGTGCGATAGCCGTCACCTCTCTCGATGAGGCAACAAAGAACGAACTCGTTGCCCAGATTCTGCGTGAAGGCTCTGAATTGCTAGAGACCCTTGCTTTTGATTTAGACGCAGGGTTCACCCTGACGATCACGCGCGCAAACGACACGGTTACCGTTGATACGCTCACCTTTGGGGTAGATCAAGCGAATAGGAACCCCGCCGCTGCAGATGATGCTCCGAAAGTCTGCCAGTTCGTGGCTTTGCTGCGAAAACACTTTCACCCGGTGGACGCCGTGGGCGAAGTTGCATCTCTGCTCGGGAAAGAGATCGCCGAGCATTACCAGAGACGTGAGGCTGAACTTGGGCGACTTGAGCAGTTGTCTGTGAGCGTCACTGAGGATTTGGCTGAACACCGACATCGTTTAGAGGCCGAGTACAAGAAGAAGCGAGATGAGCTTGAGCAAGAGGTCCGAACAGCAAAGGACAAGCTTGAGGCGGCAGCGGCAGATCGACAGGAAGCTCTCGTTGAGAGAGAAAAGGCTCTTGAGGCGCGACTTGCCGATGTCGATCAGAAGGAGAGTCGATTTGCCAGGCGTGCGCTACGAAAAGACCTGAAAGAACAACTCGCAAGGCGCAGTGAGAAGTTCGAACTGACAAAGGGCACCCGCAGCCTGCGGAAGCCGATTTGGCTCCTGTCGGTGGTCTTGTTGATCCTCTTTGGGACAGGAGCGGTTACATATGCGGTGCTCGGTGCCATGGACTTCGCTACCGGCGAGGGTCTTAACACGCGGGACTTCGTTACACTGGCTGTACGCCAAGCGATTTTCACGCTGGGCTTCGTAGGCATGGGGGTATTCCTAATTCGATGGAGTAATCGCTGGTTTGACAAGCATGCGATGGAGGAATTCCGCCAGAAGCGATTCGAATTGGATCTGGACCGTGCAAGCTGGCTTGTCGAAATGGCGATGGAATGGCAGAAGGAGACGGGTTCTGAGATTCCAGCGTCTCTGGTTGATAGACTGGGCAACAGTCTATTCGAAGAACAAGAAGGCGAGGATGAACCCTTGCACCCTGCCGACCAACTAGCGTCGGCCCTTCTCGGCGCATCCGCAAACGCTACACTTAAGCTGCCGGGCGCAGGAGAAGTCACGTTCGATCGGAAGGGTCTACGGAAGCTGTCGAAGGTGAAGATCGAGGCAGAGCAGGACTAGTGAGGAGCTGAAGGAGCGTGACATACAGGGAGTGTGGTTAGTAGTTCTGCGTAATCGCGCGCGTTAGGGAGAACATGATGGACGGGAACTGCCAGGAATGCCGCTACTGGAGACCATTTCGCCAAGGGCCTGGGACGCCCGAATCGGGAGAGTGCGTGCGTAACGCACCACTGCCCTATATTTGGGATCCTCAAGAGAAGACGCTTCACAAAGCAACACGCTGGCCTCTTACGGATCGTTACCAGGTGTGTGGGGAATTCGCGGCAAAATCTTGATGACGTTCTGGCACGACGCACGCGGATCTCGGTGGTGACATTTGCCAGATCCAAAGTCGGCTATACGTGGGTCGGGTCGAGCATTATGCCAGTACCGTACTTGGAGGTTTCCCATGGCGCCAAATAGACACCATATATGTTCGAACTGCGGGTCAGAACTTAGTCATGATTTCAAGTACTGCCCTAATTGCGGCAAGAAGAGGAGGGGGTTGCTTCCCACGAAGTTCTGCCCAACCTATGGTGTTACTGCCGTGTACTCTGTTTTGCTCATTCTATCTGTGTTTCTCGGATGGATGGGCTACGCCGTCCATCCTACGAACGCGCAGATAGCCTCTGTGCTGTTATCGGTGGCAGTGGCCTTTGGGCCCGTTAGCATTATAGGCTTGGTCTACGAACGCTGCCTACGAACTGCCCTCCAGACAGCGGCGGTATCCAGCTTCTCAGATTTGTCTCAGACGGTATGTCATTCATCGATTGAGAAGATGGACACGCTGCGGCAACGCCTGGAGGACCAAGTGCATCAGTTGTTGCACATCTCAACTGTAGGCTTGGTCGCTGCCCTTCCAGAAAGATGTCTTGCATTCGCACGGATAGCTGATGCCATCAAGCTCGAACAGCATTGTCTGTACTTAGTCGGGACATCTCTCCGCGGCCTAATATGGGACAAGTTTGGCGACGAGGGTGTCCGGAATGCGATCCTGAACAAAATTCGTGGCGATGGGTGCGAGGTTAGAGTTCTCCTCACGCATCCAGCATTTGCGCACCTCCGCCAAGCTCTCGAGCAAATACAAAGGAAGGAATCATTCCACATTGCACAGGAAATTCTTGAGACAGTCGCCATGCTGCGCGACATTAAGTTCCCACATGAATGGGTCAGGTTTGTGCGAGGTACACCGACGACATTTGGAATCATGACCTCTGAACTCATGCTGTTGAACCCGTATCCACTTCAAAAACAGGCCTTCACTTCAGTAACATTTCTGATTGACTCACAGAATGGCAAGAACCCAGTATATAGGTCTTGGGATCAGTCCCACTTCAGCGGTGTCTGGGATGGTGACAACGTCGATACATTGCGTGACTATAGTTTGGCATCGATTCAAGAGGTATTCAACAAGACTCTCGAGTCTCTTGGACTATGCAAGAGCAACAGACAGATTGATTACTCAAGGTATGACCATAGTCCAGGCCATCACAGCCCACCTCCGGAGACCGGTAGCGGAGCATGTTGACGAGCGTAGGGGCTGAGCGACACACCCCATTTGTCCCGTATCTCGGAGCACGGCAGGCTGGGGGAGAATTAAAGGGGTCCGGTACAATCCTGTTCGGCCCGGGGTTTGCAGGGTGGGGCGGTGAGGGGAATGG
>LVBB01000129.1 GCA_001603075.1 Phycisphaerales bacterium Planc_01
TCGCCACTGATCGGCCCCCGGTACGGGCGACGCATGCGTCGCCCTCGCCCCCGGCCATGCGCCCCGACCCGCAATGGCGTGCCACGTGCCAACAACAGGGGTGTGTGGTGGCACGTGGCACGTCATGCGTAACCTGCTCATCGAGCACAATCAAAGCCTACATGCTGTCGGCATATTCGACGAATTCGTCAAGAACGCTGTCGGTCGTGTGCGCCAAGTACTGCAGTTTGGTCAGTTCATGGACACTGTCGTACGAAAGATACGTGCATCGTTCTGAAAGCGGCGAATGCTCCAGAAGGGAGAACACCGGGCGTGTGATCTCCTGGAACACCTTATCACGTCGTGTTTCCGGGGCAACGATATGCAATGAGACATTGATGTTCGGCAAGAGAGCACACAGATCGGCCATTCGAAGCAGGCCTGAATAGATCGCGGTCGTGTGCTCAATCTCAAAGGCCCGCGTAATGGCTCGGCCTTTCAGCCACAGGACATCGATACGCGTGATCGTATCGAGCGTTGTCTCGTCATAGTTCAACGGAAGGCGCTCGAGAAGAACTCCTGCCTGCGGCGTCCAGCATTCTGTAACTCTGGATCTGTCAGCCATCGGGAGCCATATCTTCAGACCCATCGCCTCTCCGATACGGCACAAGTCCGCTTGTATGCGGATTGATTCGCGGTCCGTCGAAGGCTGTTGGATCGCAAGCTCATCCTCGTGGCTGTCGTCCGGCACGCTGACGACAACCGAGCCCTCCACCCGTGGGATTCGCCGCTTCAACGCCCTGTCATACTGATCTCGATCCAACTCAAAGGGTTTCTGCTCCTCTTGTTGTCGGTGAAGAATCGCTTCCAGGAATTCACCATCTGCTTGGTCCAATTTCTGTAAGCTTCGACGGAGCGGACCGAGCCAATAGCCGCCCGACTCAACATCGCGCGTAAAGGTCAACTTTGAGAATACTTCCGGTTCCCGCATCGGGACGGTGTGTTCGCGGTTCAGCCATACGGTGGGCTGGACCTTGAAACGTACCACAAAGGGATCGTCTTCTGGAACGAATATGGGCTTGTCGTCAATGAACGGCCCGTCGATCACTTCGAGGATACCGGTCCAACGAGACATTCTGACCATATAGCACATCAACTTGTCCCCGGGACGCACTCTGGCTGCCATTCCTCGCTGAGATTCGCGAAAACCGGAGATGGAACGATCGGAACGGCTGAATGCTTCATACGTCTCGGGTGTGAATAGATCGGTCCAGTAATTCATGGCGTGCGAAGCTCCCTTACGGACGAAAAATCTCGTTCACGGGTGCTGACGCATGATGCTCTTCTGCACCCGACCCATCTGGAAACGTCTCCGAGCGATAGTCTCCTCTCACTATGCTACCATTCGAATGTGCAGAATGCAACAAAGCGCCGGTAGTCAACCAGCCCAGTGCCACATGTGTGGGGTTCCGATTCGTGGCCCCGACCGGTGCGATGGCGTGCCACGTGCCATCAGACACCCCTATCGGTGGCACGTGGCACGCCATCAGGAGCGCATCATTTGTCGGGCAATTGCCAGAGCCACGCGTTGCGGCCATTGCCTCGGATCGCTTCAACGGACAGCGCGATTCGGGCGCGCTGGATCGTCCGCCAGGCCAGGCCGGCGGCGTCGGCTTCCTGGCGGATCGTGGTGGTGGGGACGGGTCCGTCGGCGAGGAGGTCGGCCAGCCAGGATTGGGCCTCGTCGCGGGCCGGACGGTCGCGGGGGTTCTCGGTGTTGGCGGTTTCGGCGGCGAGGGCTTCGGTGGCGGTGAGGTCTACGGGGTCGGTCTGCCAGCAGACGGCGGGCGTCTCACCGGCGATGGTGAAGGCCAGGCCGCGACCCTCGGCGGCGAGGTTGTTCTTGCCGGGCAGCAGCAGGCGTCGGTCGCGGCACTTGGCGTCGCGTGTGAGGTGCCAGACGGAGCGGGCCACGCCGGTGAAGGCCCTGCTGCCGAGGGCCAGATCGTCGGCGTGGGCGACGGCGGCGTTCTTGCGTCGGTGGGCCACGAGCAGGACCGCCGGACCGTACTGCTCGGCCAGACGGGCCACCGGGTCCAGCAGCAGACGCACGTCGCTGTCGCGGTAGGCGTCGGTGCCGCTGCCGAGGTACGAGCCGATCGGATCGACCACCACCAGCCGGCAGTCGGGGTGCATCTGCAACGACCGCTCCAGCGGCCCGATGTCGCTGAGGGTGAAGGCCACATCGTAGCTGCGGCCTTCGGACGTGGTCTTGCGGACCATCGACAGCAGGTGCGTGCGGCGCACATCCGCCCCGTGGGCATCGAGACGCGGACGCAGCGTGTCCGACGGGTCGTCCTCGGCGCAGATGAAGATCACCGAGCCTTCGACGCCCTCGCTGCCGTCGGGCCAGGGCCGGCCCGTCGAGACGCGTGCGGCCAGGTCGGTCGTCAGGAAGCTCTTGCCCTCGCCGGGGCGGCCCACCAGCAGCGTCAGGCGGCCCATCGCGATCCGTCCCGGCCACAACCAGCGGACCAACGACGGCGGCACGTCGGCGAAGCATTGCAGGATCGGCTCGCTCGTGGCGACCCCGCCGTTCGCTGCTCGTAGGGGCGAACAAGCATTCGCCCCTGCCGGCACGGGACTATTCGCCCCTGCCGGAACACGGCAAACCGCCGCCGCCTCGACCAGGGCCGCCAGCGTGCTCTGTCGTTCGGCGACGCTGTCGCCGGCGTTGAACCAGTCGAACAGATCGCCGCCGGGCCCCAGGCCGGGCAGCTCGACGATCCGCACGCGGGCCGCCGGTTCGAGCCGCAGAAGGATCGACGCGACCGTCTCGGCGTAGCGTCGGCCGGCCGGGTCGTTGTCGGGCAGGAGGACGACATCGCGTCCTGCCAGCGGCCGCCAGTCGGCCATCGCGGCGCCGTTGCTGCCGTGCGGGCTGGTCGTGCCCAGCAGGCCCAGCCACTCGGCGGCGGTCGCCGCCTTCTCGCCCTCGGCGACGTACACCGTCTCGTCGGGCCGGGCCAGAAGGGCCGGCAGCTCGTACAGCGGACGCGGGCGGGGCATCCCGCCAATCCGCCAGCGGCCGTCGGAGCCGCGATAGATCGGGCGAATCGTCTTGCCCTCGGGACGGTCCCAGCGCACGATCAGGCCCACCGGATCGCCGGCGGCGTCGCAGTACGTCCATCGGTAGGACGACGGTCCCAGACGCCGTTTCAGGGCGTCCACCGCGTCGCAGGCCGCCTCGAACGACTCGCCGCCTCTGCCTCCGGCCGCCCTGGCAGAGCCCGGCCGGATCCGGTTCTCGATGCAGCGGATTTCGCGGCGGGCGTTGGCCTGCTGCTGGTCAAGTCTCGTTGTCATACGTCCATCTCCCAGACTGGTCCGGCCCGTCCGGATGGCTCACACAGCCACCCCCGTTGCCACGACCATGCCGCCGACAGCGGCGAATAGTCAAATGACCATAACCAAGGGTATTGTAGGAGACAAACCATTCGCGCCAAGAGTTTTGTTTGATATGTTTTGATCTTTTTTCCCAGACCACACCCAACTCCATCGAACACCAGGGGTTGCGCCAACCCGGAATCGTCCCGCAGGGGCCAGTTCCCCTCGCCCCTGCCGCTGATGGCGTGCCACGTGCCAACAGACAGGCCTGTCGGTGGC
>LVBB01000130.1 GCA_001603075.1 Phycisphaerales bacterium Planc_01
GCGATGCGGATTCCTTCTTCGCCCGAGAGCGCCTGCAACAGGACGCATTCCGGAAGGAGCATCTTCATCATGGCCCGAAGCACCACGAGATTGTCGGCGTTATCGTCGATCGCAAGTATCCTGTTCACCTTTCAGTTCCCTCCCCGAGGCTCTCTTTTTTCGCAGGAGGCGCTGCCTGCGAGATCATCTTCCAGATTTTCCGTACCATGTCTTCGGGATCGACGTCCCCCTTGAGTGCAAGAAAGCGGATTCCGTTTTCATTGAGAAACTTCGCGTCCTCGTGCGTGAGCACCTTGGCGGTGAGGACGAGGATCGGAATGTCGTGCTTCCGTCTGCGCAGTTCTTTCAGAAATTCGAAGCCGTCCATGTCGGGCATTATGAGGTCGAGGACGATGCCGTCGGGAGCGTCCGTCTCCATCGAGTCGAGCGACTCCCTCCCTCCGGGGAAGGTGGAAATCCGGAAGCCCTCCGGCTCCAGCATCCGTCGGATGTGCATCGCCGCAACGGGGTTGTCCTCGACGACATGAAGATGGAGTTTGCGGCGGCGGGCGGCGAAGTCGGCGGACGTTTCCGCTTCGGAGCCGGACGGCTGCGCGTCGCCGGGCAGTACGGGCGATAACGGAATGCGCAGCGTAAAGGCGGTTCCGCTTCCCGGCCTGCTGGCCACCGAAATTTTGATGCCGAGGATCTCGGCGTATTTCTTCGCGATGGCGAGTCCGAGCCCGGTTCCCTCGAATTTACGCGCCATCGACCCGTCGCTCTGGCGGAATTCGTCGAAGATGAACGGCAGTTCGTCCGCTTCGATGCCTATGCCCGTGTCCTCGATGGCGACGAGAACGGCGTTGCCGTCGACGGTCGCGCAGAAGCGCACGCCGCCCGTCTCGGTGAACTTGACCGCGTTGCCCGCTATGTTGATGATGATGCGTCGCAACTTTTCCTCGTCGGTGACCACGGCGGGGAGGTCTTGCGGGAAGTCGCAGTCTATCGAGATTCCCTTTTCCCGGGCGAGCGGGCGCATACTCTCCGCCGTTTCCAGAAGCAGTCGGCTTGCCTGGGTCTCTTTCAGGCGCAGGTCTTCGCGTCCGGCTTCTATCCTTGAGAGATCAAGAATGCCGTTGATGAGCGCGAGGAGGTTCTTTCCGTTGCGCTCGATGATGTCGAGGTATTCCCGCTCCTCGTCCGTAAGGTGTTCTTCGCCCTCCGCGCGCAGCACCCTGGAAAGCGCCAATATGGAATTCAGCGGCGTTCTGAGTTCGTGGCTCATATTGGAGAGGAATTCGGTTTTCAGCCTGCTGGCTTCCTCGGATTTCCTTCTTTGGACGTTCAGTTCGGCGTTTTGCTTTTCGAGTTCGCGAGCCTGGTACTCCAGTTCCTCCGACTGCGCCGCAAGTTCCTGGTTGGCCGCCTGGAGATTCTGGACAAGCTCGCGCTCCCTCTCTCCGGCGAGGAGGTTCGCCATTACGGCGTTCAGTCCCTCCCGGACTATCGAGAACGCGTGTTTGACCTCCTCCGGGAAGGGGGTCAGCGAGCCGATGGCGAAGAGGGCGATCGGTTCTTCCCGTACCGTGATGGGGAGGGTGAGCAGCTGAGCGGGGAGGAGCCGGCCGGCGATGGTGTGAAAGGCGGGCGAACGTGCCGGAGGAATGTCGAGGAGAAGCACCTCGTTCGCCAGGACCGGCGCGCCGAACTGCCCTTCCAAGGAGGAAGGGGCGACGGATTTTACGGTGTCCGGAGGAAGCCCGACGGACGCTATCAGGTCGAGCGTGCCGGGCTCCGCTTCGTTGCGGATGTAGAACGCCGCCATGCAGGAGTTGCTTTCTTCCATGACGAGCCTGATGAAGTTCCATGCCAGGTCGTCTTTCGTCCGGGAGATTGCGGCGACGTTCATGATGTCGCTCATCGCCTCCTGGACGCGCATTCGTGAACGAAGCAGCTCGGACATGGAGACGAGGGCGGAGGAGAGGATGGCGAGTTCGTCCTTTCTCTTCGGCGCGGCGGCGCTTTCGATTTCGTTTTTCAGCTGTTCGAGCGCGCCGCTGAGGAGGGGAGTCTTTCGGTCGGAGGAGCCGCCCGAAGAAGATCCTCGTCCGGAGTGCAGGAAGGAGCCCGCCTCGGAGAAGCGGCGTATGGCGCGCGTCATCCCGCGCAAGGGGGCGACCATCTTGAGGATGCTGAACGTGATGAGGGCGAGAATGGCGGCGAGGATCGCCGCGGAGAGCAACAAGATCCTGCGCATTACGGAGTTTTCGGTGGCGGCTGTATTCGCCTTGAAGGAGTCGAAGAACTCTTTGCGTGTTTCCTCGCTCTTTCGCCGCATGTGCTCAAGGTGCGCGGTGCTGAGCACGAGCTCGACGGAGCCGATCTTCTCCCCTTCGCGCACGATATCGGATGTGAACACACGGGAGTCGTTCCCGCCGTTCTTCGAACCGATCATCATCTCGCCCGCGGCGATGGAGCCGTCTTCCTTGTATATGACCGCTGCGAGGATGTCGGGCACGGTGAGCATTCCGGCTGCGTAGTCGGACAACGTCTTGTAGTTGTAGTCCCACAGAGGAGGGAGCGCGATCCAGGCGAGGTAGCCCGCCATGGCCTTCCCGTAGGCTTGGGCGGTCTGCTCGTTGTTCCGTGCTTTGTTCCGTGTGTCTTCGTCGAGAATTCGGTCGGCGGTCGACTCCATAGCGCGTGAGAGTTCGTCAACGCCCCTTCGGGCGAGAAACGCCAGGGCTCCTCCAAGGACGAGCATGCTCAGGATTATATAAAGAGCGAGTCGCGTGACGATGCTTCTGGACATACAGCACTCCTCCTGTCGGGTTGCGGAAAAAGGCGGGAGTTGCCCTTGTCTTTCGGAATACGTCGATAAGCGCCGGTTTCGGAACTAGAGAGTATTGTACAGCAGGGAACCGTTCATTGAAAGTTTTTTCTTCACTATGCGCGTCGCGGGCGCGCGGGAAACCCGCAGGGGAAAAAAAGAGTTGACAGCGCGGCTCGTGTATCGTACCTTAGTGGTGTTTCATCCAAAGAATCGTTATTTTGGCAGGTGGAATTATTATGGAGAAGATGAACGGCGCACTGGTACAAGATCCTGCGGAGACGGAGGGGAACGACGTCGGCGTTCGCATTTTTTCGGACGACGACACTGAAGGCGTACAGCGGGAATCGGGAGCCTCCATCAGGGTGCTTGACCGCGCGGTTTCCGTGCTGGGCTTCATGGCGGAGCAGAAACGGCAGGTCGGCATCACGGAGATAGCCGAGGCGACGCATCTTTCGAAAGCGACGGTGCACCGGATTCTTTCGACGCTCCGCGACTACTCCGTCGTCTTGAAGGACGAGTCGGGAAGGTACCAGATGGGGCCTTCCGTCCTCTATTGGGCGGACGCGTACCGGAAACACTCCGGGCTGGCCGAACTTGCGCGCCCGTATCTGCACACGCTGTGGGAGAGCGCCCGTGAAACGGTGCATCTCTTCGTCTACGAGGCCGGCGAGGCGTACTACATCGACAAGCTCGACAGCCCGCACCCCGTTGGAATGCGTTCCCGCATCGGCGCGCGACGGGATCTTTACAGCACGTCCGGGGGCCGGGCGATCCTCTCCTTCCTTCCCGAGGCGGAGCTGAAAGCGTATCTCGACAAGACGGAGCTGCGTCCCAGAACGAAGAGGACCATCACGGACAGGAAGATTTTGGAGGAGTTTCTCGCCGCGTGCCGCAAGCGGGGCTTCTGCGAGGAGGTGGAGGAAAACGAGGAGGGCATTCGCTGCGTAGGGGCCGCCGTGCTCGATCTGCGGGGCTACCCGGTGGGCGCCGTCAGCGTGAGCGCCCCGGCCTACCGTTTCGACGACAAGGCCTCTTTGGCGATGGGGGAGCGAATCCGGGAGACGGCATCGGCGATCTCCCGCGAGCTGGGATACAGGGGGTAAAACTCATGGAACGGGTAGACGCTCTTGTAGGACGCCTGGAACGATGGATGCTGATTCTTCTTCTGTCGGCGATGGTGGTGCTGGGACTCCTCCAGATCATCAGCCGGTTCGTCATCAAGGCGCCGATCACGTGGTCGGAAGCCCTTCTTATGTACATGTTCGTCTGGTTCAGTTTCATCGGCGCCAGCCTCGCCGTAAAAGAGCTGGCGCACTTCGAGGTCGAGATTTTCATGATCCGTCTGCCGCGGCCGCTGCAGAAGACGATCGCCGTCGCCGTGTACGGCTTGATCTTCGCCTTCGCCGTCTTCATGGTGTGGAAGGGGGTTTTCCTGGTGAAACTCAACCAGAGGCAGCTCATGGCGATGATGCCCTTTACGATGAGCGTCCCCTACGCGATCCTGCCGCTGAGCGGCGCGTGCATCGCGATTCATTCGCTGAAGCATATCGTCGGCCTTGTCGGCCGTCATTCTTCGAAGTGGAGGGATTGACATGGCCGCCACTATTTTCGCGGTCTTCACGCTGCTGCTCGTCATCCGTATGCCGGTCTCCTTTTCACTGGCCATTTCGGCGGCCGTGGCCCTCGTCTTCGCGGGGAGCATGGATCCGCTCATCGTCGTTCAGAGAATGTACACTTCGGTGGAGTCGTTCTCCCTGATCGCCATCCCGTTCTTTATTCTCTCGGGAGGATTCATGGAGCACGGCGGGATCTCGCGCCGCCTGATCTCCTTTTCGTCGAGTCTCGTCGGACACATAAAGGGCGGACTCTCCATGATCAGCATCGTGGCGGCCATGTTCTTCGCCGGAATCTCCGGCTCGACCGCGGCCGACACCGCCGCCGTGGGCAGCGTGCTCGTCCCCGCGATGGAGAAGAAGGGCTACGGCAAGGATCTGGCGACCAGCGTGGTGGCGACTGCGGGGGCCATCGGCATCATCATCCCTCCGAGCATTCCGATGATCATCCTCGGCATCACGGGGAGCATCTCCATCGGCGGGCTCTTCCTCGGCGGCGTCTTCCCCGGCATCCTGATGGGGCTCGCCTTGATGACCACCAGTTTTCTCTTCGCGAAACAACGCAATCTGCCTTCGGAAGAACGCGCCACGTGGAAAGAACGGTGGTATGCGTTCACGGACTCCATTCTTGCCCTGATGACGATGGTCATCATCATGGGCGGCATCCTTTCGGGCGTCTTCACCGCGACGGAGGCGTCCGTGGTGGCGGCGTTCTACTCGTTTGTCGTAGGGCGGTTCGTCTACGGCGAGCTGAAGTGGAGCGCGATTCCCGAAATTCTGGTGAAAACGGGGATCACCACCGGCGTGGTGGTGCTGTGCATCGCCACGGCGTCGAGCTTCGGCTGGATCCTTGCGGCGGAGCAGATCCCCGGCAAGATCGCGAAAGCGGTCTTCGCCCTTTCGGAGAACCGCCTGGTCATCCTCTTCCTTATGAACGCGCTGATGCTCTTCATGGGTACTTTCCTCGACATCTCCCCGATCATCATCATCCTTGTTCCCATCCTCTTCCCGATAGCCCGTCAGCTCGGCGTGACGCCGATTCACTTCGGCATCATGACCATCGTGAACATGGCGATCGGACAGTGTACGCCGCCGGTGGGCATCTCCCTTTTCGTGGCGACGGGCATCGCGAAGGCGAAGCTCGGGGAGATCCTGGGCGCGTACATGAAGTACCTGCTCACCATGATTGTCGTGCTTGCGATCATCACCGTCTTCCCGCAGATCATTACGTTCCTCCCGCAGATGGTGATGGGATTGAAGTAATGCCGCGACGGCAGGGCTTCGCGCCTGCCGGAAGCCGAACGAAGGGCGGTGGGAACGGGGGAGTCGTTCAGAGAAAAGAGCGCCGGAAGGATAGGCCCCTCCGAATCCGGGGAGGGAGAGCAGCAGTCCACCAACTGATACTCGAAGGAGGAAACCAGTATGTCCAAGAGGTCGTTCGCACTTGCGCTCCTTGTGGTTTTCACGCTTGTTCTGACCGCGTCCGCGGCGTCCGCCGCGGTTGTTCTGAAACTGTCCAACGTACTTCCCGACGGTAACCCGACGACGGAATCGCTCGTCTTCTTCGCCGAGAAGGTGAAGGAGAAGACCGGCGGAGAGGTGGAAGTGCGCCTCTTCAACAACAGCGCGCTCGGCGGCCAGCGCGAGGCGCTCGAAAGCATGCAGGCCGGTACGCTCGAGATGTGCATGGCCAACGCCGGGCCGATGGCCCAGTTCGTTCCCACGATGGACGTCCTCTCCCTCCCCTATGTCTTCCAGAGCACGGAGCATATGTTCAAGGCGCTCAACGGGAAGGCCGGAGAGATGATCAAGGCGGACATCGACAAGGCCGGGTTCGTCTTCCTCTACTGGGGCGACGGCGGTTCGCGCAACCTGATCAACAACAAGAAGCCCATCGAGAAGCCCGAAGACCTGAAGGGGCTGAAGATCCGCGTCATGGACAGCCGCCTGATGGTGAACACGCTCAATGCGATGGGCGCCATCGCCACCCCCATGGCGCAGGGCGAAGTGTACAGCGCGCTGCAGCAGGGCGTGCTCGACGGATGGGAGAACAATCCCGTCACGCTGCTTACGCTGAAGCTCTACGAGGTGTCCGACTACTTCTCGTGGACGCAGCACTTCATGGTGCCCGACCTTGTGCTCATCAGCAAGCAGGCGTTCGAAAAGCTGACTCCCGAACATCGGAAAGCGTTGCTGGAGGCCGGGCGCGAGTCGGAGGCCAAGCAGCGGGAGTACTGGAACGCGTTCGTGGGCAAGACGGTCGAGGAGCTGAAGTCGCACAACGTGAAGTTCAACGATGTGGATATCGCTCCCTTCGTCCAGTCGGTACAGCCGGTGTGGGAGGACTATACGAAGAAGTTCGGGACGGAGCTGCTCGACCTCATCACGGCGGCGGCGAAGTAAAGGAACGTTCTTTTTCCCGGAGGAGGGCGGCGCGCCGCGTCCCTTCCTCCGTTCTACGAAAGGCGGGAAACGTGTATGGCGAGATGGACAACGGATAAAGAGCTGTTCTCTCTGATGAAAAACGAGCTGTTTACGGCGCTTGTGGGCGATGTGCTGGACACGATGGGGCTGACGAAGCAGTTTCTTCCGCCGCGGATACGGCCCCTTCTGCCGGAGACGACGCTCGCGGGGCGGGCGATGACGGTGCTGGAGGCGGACTGCTGCGGAGCGGGCAAGAAGCCTTTTGGAGTGATGTTCGAGGCGCTCGACGATCTAAAAGAGGACGAAGTGTACATCTGCGCGGGGGGCTCGCCCGACTTCGCGCACTGGGGTGGTCTGATGACCATCCGGGCGAAGCATCTGAAGGCGGCCGGGGCGGTGACGCACGGCTACACGCGCGATACGCGGCAGGTGCTGGAGCTTGATTTTCCGGTGTTCTCCTGGGGGACGTACGCGCAGGATCAGGGGGCGCGCGGGCGCGTGATCGACTGGCGCTGTCCGGTGGAGTTCGTCAACGGCGTCCGCGTGGAGACGGGGGACCTTCTCTTCGGCGACATGGGCGGCGTCGTGGTTGTTCCGCGCGCCGTGGAGAGCGAAGTCATCGAGAAGGCGCTGGAGAAGGCCGAGGGAGAAAATTTGGTGGCGAAGGCGATCATGGGCGGCATGTCCACGGTGGAGGCTTTTGCGACCTTTGGAATAATGTAGATTCTGGCCCGGAAGGGCGGAGGTGAATGCCGTGAGAAGCGCAAAGCTCGTAGCACCCAGGCAGATCGAAATTTTCGAGGATAGGATGCCGCTTCCCGGAGAGGGAGAAGTGCTCGTCCGTGTAAAAGTTGCCGGGATCTGTGGTTCCGACCTGCATATCTACCAAGGGGAGAGAGCGGACGTGGCGCTTCCCCGGATTCTTGGCCACGAACTGGTGGGCGAAGTCGAGTCCACCGGGGGCGGCGCGGACCGGTTCTCCAAGGGGGACAGGGTGACGATCGACCCGGTGGTGTCGTGCGGCAACTGCGTTTCGTGCAGACGAGGGTACGACAACCTCTGCGGCACGGTCAAGTGTCTGGGGGTGCAGGTCGACGGCGGGTATTGCGATTTCATCGTCGTCCCGGAGGAGAAGGTGTACGCGCTCCCGTCCTCGCTGCCATGGGAGAAGGCCGCGCTGATCGAGCCCTTCTCGATCGCCGCGGAGGTGCTTTCACGAAGCGAGGTCCGTGAAGGGGACAAGGTGCTCGTCCTCGGCGCCGGGACCATCGGCCTGTGCATTCTGCAGGCGATGAAACTCGCCGGGGCCGAGGTGCTGGCGAGCGATTTCGTCGACGGCAGGCTGGAGAAGGCGAAGGCGCTGGGCGCGGACAGAGTGGTGAACAGCAAGACCGGCGACCTTTCGGCGGCGTTGCGCGAGTTCACCGGGGAGTTCGGCGCGGATGTGGTGATCGAGGCCGTGGGGCTTCCCCGCCTTCTGGAGGAGAGCCTCGGCTACGCCGCTCCCGGAGGACGTATCGTCGTGCTCGGGTTCAACCCGGAACCCGCGAAGATCCCGGAGGTGCTCGTCGTGAAGAAAGAGCTGAAGATCATCGGTTCGCGGATGAACTGCCGCAAGTTCCCGCAGGTGATCGAGTGGTTCGAGAAGGGGCTGGTGAATCCGGAGCCGCTCATCTCCGCGACGTACCCCTTCGAGAAGATCAACGACGCGTTCAAGGATATTCTGCGCGATCCGCAGAAGTACCTCAAGGTGCTTATCACCTACTGATAGACGGATTGGTTATTATTCCCAGAGAGGAAGGCGAATGAACACATGATTCTGGATCTTTTCAAGCTGGAAGGCAAGACCGCCATTGTTACAGGCGCTCGCAAGGGGTTGGGCTACGGCATCGCGGAGGGACTCGCCGAAGCCGGGGCGAACATCGTCGGCGTGGGGCCGATCGCCATGCCCGAGATCGAGGCGAGGGTGAAGGCTCTCGGGCGGAAGTTCCTGCACGTGGAGGCGGACCTGACCTCCCAGGCGCGCATCCCCGACATCGTGGCGGAAACCGTGAGCGCGATGGGCGGCGTGGACATTCTTGTGAACAACGCGGGCATCATCCGCCGCGCCGACATCCTGGATTTTTCCGAGAAAGACTGGGACGACGTGATGAACGTCAACCTGAAGAGCCTTTTCTTCCTGTCGCAGGAGGCCGCCCGCCGGATGGCGAAGCAGGGCCGGGGGGGCAAGATCGTGAACATCGCCTCCATGCTCTCCTTCCAGGGCGGTATCCGCGTGCCGTCCTACACGTCGAGCAAGAGCGCCGTCGCGGGCCTGACGAAGCTGATGGCCAACGAAATGGCGCAGTTCGGCGTGCAGGTGAACGCCATCGCTCCGGGGTACATGGCCACGGACAACACGGAGGCCCTGCAGAAGGACCCCGTGCGGAACAAGGAGATCCTCGCCCGCATTCCGACCGGGCGCTGGGGCACTCCGGACGATCTGAAGGGCGCGGCGGTCTTCCTCGCTTCGGCGGCCTCCGACTACGTGACGGGGTACGTCGTGGCGGTGGACGGCGGCTGGCTCTCGCGATAAATCGGTTTCACACATTCACATTCATAGAGGAGGAAAATCACAATGAAAAAACTGGCACTTTTCGCAACGCTCCTGCTTCTGGTATTCGCCGGAACCGCTCTTGCGGCCGACTTCCCTGCGAAGAACATCCGTCTTCTCGTCCCCTTCGCGGCCGGCGGCGGCACCGACGCCGTGGCGCGCGCGCTTGCGGTCGCGGCGGAGAAGCACCTCGGCCAGCCCGTCGTGGTGATGAACCGGACCGGCGGTTCCGGCGCGGTCGGCATGACGGAGGGCGCGACGACCAAGGCCGACGGCTACACCGTCACCATGATCACCCGCGAGATCGCCTGGCTTCCGCAGATGGGCCTCGCGCAGATCACCCCGGACAACTTCGACATGATCGCGCTGGTGAACGAGGATCCGGCGATCATGCTCGTCCTGCCCGATTCGAAGTTCACGTCGGTCAAGGACGTCATCGAGACGGCGAAGGCAGCTCCGGGAACCGTGAAGTTCGGCAGCACCGCGAAGCCCAACTTCTATCTCCTCGCCCTTGAGCTGAACCAGGGCGTGAAGTTCAACCAGATCCCCTACAACGGCGCGGCCGAAGCCATTCCCGCGCTGCTGGGCGGTCATGTCGAGTTCACCATGGTCAACCCCGGCGAGGCGATCTCCCAGATCATGGCCGGACAGCTGAAGCCTCTGGGCGTCTGCTCCGACGTGCGCATGGCCGGGCTTCCCGACGTGCCGACGATGACCGAGCAGGGGTATCCCATCGTCACCGGTACGTGGAGAGGCATCGCGGTTCCCAAGGGAACGCCGGAGGCCGTCAAGGCGGTCCTCGGCGCGGCGTTCGAGAAGGCAGTCGCCGAGAAGGAGTTCGTGGACTTCATGAACGGCCGCACGCTCGGCATCCGCTTCCTGAACGCGGCCGACTTCAAGACGTTCGTGGACAACGACGTGAAGGCCCTCGACGCGGTCGTGGAAGAAGTGAAAAAGCAGCAGCAGTAAGAAGACGCTTCGCTTTCGTTGCCGGACGCATCTACGCGGGGGGCGCCGGTTCCGACGGCGGCCTCCCGCCCTTTCCCCACGCTCCACAGATAACTTCGGAGGAGAATGTCACGTGAAAAAAGCCAACTACGGCATCGTACTTGTTTTTCTTTTGCTGAGCGCATTCGTGATCTACCAGGCGAACACCTTCGAACAGACCCTCATCCAGGACGATTACGTCGGCGCATCCTTTTTTCCGGAACTGCTCGCCTGGATGACCGCCGGGCTTGCTCTCGTCCTGGGATGGCTGAACTTCCGCGGCAAAATGGACGACGACGGACGGACGCTCGCCGATCTCTTCCCGCGGCGGATGCTGCTCGCCCTCGTCGGGTTGGGGCTCGTCGTCGCGTACGTCATGCTCCTGGAACCTCTCGGTTTCATTCTGGCGACCATTGCGCTCAACGCGGCGCTGCTTCCGCTCTTCGGCGTGCGCAGCCCTCTCGTCCTTGCACTCTTTCCCGTGATCGTCTCGCTGTCGGTCTACGCGGTGTTTTATAAAATCCTCATCGTGCCCCTTCCGGAGGGGCTCTTCTACTTCTAGGAGGCGTCGGAAATGGTTGCTCTGCTTTTGAACGGTCTTCACACCACATTCTCCCTCGCCATCTTCCCCTTCCTCGTCCTCGGCGTCGCCGGAGGCATCGTCATCGGCGCGCTTCCCGGCCTCACCGCGACCATGGGCGTCGCGGTGCTGCTTCCGCTCACGTTCGGCATGGAGTCCACCCGCGCGCTCGTCGTGCTCGCGGGGATCTACATCGGCGCGATCTACGGGGGCTCCATCTCCGCGATTCTGTTGAAAACTCCGGGAACGCCCGCAGCCGCGGCCACGGTCCTCGACGGCTACGAGCTGGCCCGGAAGGGCGAGGCGGCCAAGGCGCTTTCCATATCGGCGATCGCCTCCTTCGTCGGCGGTATCGTGAGCACGGTGATGCTGATCACCATCTCGCCGATACTGGCGAATTTCGCCCTACGCTTCGGCGCGCCGGAGTACTTCGCGCTCGCCGTCTTCGGTTTGAGCATCATCGCGAGCATCTCCGGGAAGAGTCCCGTGAAGGGGCTCCTGGCGGGGATGTTCGGCCTGCTGATCTCGACCGTCGGGCTCGACCCGGTCACCAGCTTCCCGCGCTTCACCTTCGGCGAGATCAACCTGTACAACGGATTGGCCATTATCCCGGTTCTCATCGGCCTTTTCGCGCTTGCGGAGGCCTTCGTCCAGATGGAGAAGATCTTCGAGCCCGCGCGGACCGTCGAGACCGATTTCAAACGGGGTATGGTCTCGCTGAAGGAGACGATCTCTCTTTTGCCGGTGATGATCAAGTCGGCGTTCATAGGGACGTTCATCGGGTCGATACCGGGGGCGGGCGCCGATATCGCCGCCTTCGTCTGCTACAACGAGGCGAGGCGCACCTCGAAAAAGTCGAAGGAGTTCGGGACGGGATGTCTTGAAGGCATCGCCGCGCCGGAGGCCGGAAACAACGGCGTTACGGGCGGCGCGATGGTGCCGTTGCTGACGCTCGGCGTTCCGGGAGACGCGGTGACGGCGATTCTGCTCGGCGCGCTCGTCATCCAGGGATTGCAGCCGGGGCCGCTGCTCTTCGCGAAGAGCCCGGACATCGTGTACGGCCTCTTCTCCTCGCTCTTCGTCGGGAATATTCTGATGCTCGTCTTCGGCCTGCTCGGCGTACGCCTCTTCTGCCGCGTCGTCGAGCTGCCGAAACGGATCATCATCCCGGTGATCGTGACGCTTTCGATGGTGGGTGCGTACTCGATGAACAACAGCCTCTTCGACGTGTGGGTCTGCATCGCCTTCGGGGGTATCGGGTATATAATGCAAAAGGTGGAAATGCCGTCGTCGCCCATCATCCTCGCCGTCATTCTGGGGCCTATGGCGGAGAGCAACCTCCGCCGCGCGGTGCTGATGTACGAAGGAGGCTACTCGTTCCTTTGGACACGCCCGATCACCGTCGTCTTTCTCGCGCTCGCGCTGCTGTCGCTCTATTCGTCGTACAAGCGCGCGCACGCGGCATAAATTTCGCCGGACAAAGGAGTGGAAGAGAATGAAAGTTGTTTTTATCGCGGAGCCGCATAGCCTGGAAATCAAGGAGGCGCCGACGCCCGCGGCCGGTAAGGGGGAAGCCCTTCTCCGCGTCCGCGCGGCGGGCATCTGCGGGTCGGATATGCACATCTACCACGGAACCAACCCCCTTGCGAAGTACCCGCGAATCATCGGGCACGAGTTCGCGGGGGAGATCGCGGCGCTCGGGGAGGGCGTCGAGGGATTCTCCGTCGGCGACAAGGTCGCGGTCGATCCTGTGACCAGCTGCGGAGAGTGCTACGCATGTTCCATCGGACGGCGCAACGTCTGCGAACGCCTGGAAGTCTTCGGCGTGCACAGGGACGGCGGTTTCGCCGAGTACGTCGCCATCCCCGTCGCGAATCTCCATAAAGTCCCTTTTTCCTGGAGCTTCGAGAAGGGCGCTCTCGTCGAGCCGTTCACCATCGCGGCGAATGTTCTCTCCAGAACGGAGTGCGCGGGAAGCGACAAACTGCTGATCATGGGGGCGGGGCCGATCGGCCAGGTGATCCTCCAGGCGGCCCGGCGGCTGGGGACGGCGTGCGCGGTGTCGGACATCGTCGGCGTCAGGCTTGAGAAGGCGCGCCGTCTTGGCGCGGAGCTGACCGTCAATCCGAAGGAGACGTCGCTTGAAGAGGCGATAGGAGCGTGGACCGGCGGAAAGGGCGTTCCGCTCATCGTCGACGCCGTGGGGTCGCCGGACCTCTTCCCCTCGCTGCTCCGCATGGCCTCGCCCGCGGGGCGTATAGGGCTGCTCGGTTTCTCGAAGGAACCGTCGCCCTTCGTGCAGCTCGAAGCCGTGCGGAAGGAGCTCTCGATCTTCGGCTCCCGCCTCAACCGGAACAAGTTTCCGGAGGTGATCTCCTGGTTCGATGATGGGCTCGTCGATCCGGAGCTGCTCGTCTCGCACCGCTTTCCGTTCGTGAAGGCGAAGGAGGCCATGGAGTTCGTTCAGGAGCACCCCTCCGAGGTCTGCAAGGTGATTCTGGAGTTCTGAAAAGAGCCGTCGAGCAAGAAGACGTCTTTCGGCGCTGTGCCGAAGGGCGTCTTCTTTGCTTTTCTACGGGGTTGCCTGCGACAAGAAAAACGAGGATAATCATTTTTACGGAATCCGGTGGTAAGAGGGATTCTATTCTACTGCGAGGAGAGATGTGCGTGAACGTGTTTGCGAATATGAAAACCAAGGGGAAAATTCTCGTGCTTGTTCTTTTTATGGCGCTCCTGCTGGGTACGGTGGGGTACACCGGCTACTATTTCAATAACCGCAGCTCCGAAAGCCTCACCGAGGTGTATGAACAGAATCTGCTCCCCATCACCTGGCTTTTCGACGCGCTCGTTCATGGACAGGCGATTCAGAGCGACGTCGCGCAGATACTCCTGGCGCACGAAGCGAAGGTTCGCGAGGAGCTCGACGCCGATATAGCGCGACGGGTCGCGATCGTCGACGAGCGCTATGCCGGGTACGGAAAACTCCCTCTTGACGCCTTCGAGAAAGAGCATTTCGAACTCGCCCTGAAGTCGCTGGCAGACTATAGAGTCGCTTGGCGCAAGGCAAGGGATCTCGCGGTCGCCGACAGAGGGTACGAAGCGTATCAGACGTTCTCCAATGAAGTGACCCCGCTCTTTACCGCGTACCAGGCGGAGATTCGCTTGCTCGCGGAGTATGCGCAGAAGGGAGCGGGCGAGACGAATCAACGCAATGCGGCCGAGGCAATAACCGCCTTCCGGATTATCGCGGGAATCTCCGTCGGCGCGGTGCTGCTCGGCGCGCTGCTGGGTCTCTTTATCGCGTCGAGAATCTCCGGCGCTTTGAATCGTCTGAGGGCCGGCGTCGAGCAGTTCGCAACGGGCGACCTGACCGTGCGCTTTGACGCGAAGGGGAAGGACGAGACCGCCATGATGGCGCGTGCGCTTGCCGAGATGGCGGCGAAGCTGCGGAGCGCGATGCGGTCCATCGCCGGAGCGTCGGAGAAACTGGGGAGCAACGCCGAGGAGTTCTCCGCCCTCGCCGAGGAGTCGAACGCGGGCGTCGAGGAGTCGCGCGCCGGTGTCGACGACGTTTCTTCGCAGATGGAGAGCTTGGCCGCCGCATCCCAGGAGATCAACGCCTCCGTCGAGGAGGTGGCGAGCGGCGCCCAATCCTCCGCGCAGAAGGGAACCGAGATGGCGGGCGAGGTGGAGCGGGCGCGGCTCGCCGGCGAAGAGGGGACGAAGGCGGTCGAGAAGGTTGTCCGGAGCGTCGCGAAGGTCGCCGAGGACGCGAAGAAGTCGTCGCGGGAGGTCAAGAGCCTCGGAGACCGCGCGCGGGAGATTCAGAACTTCGTTGCGCAGATAGGCGGCATCGCCGACCAGACGAACCTGCTTGCGCTGAACGCCGCCATCGAGGCCGCGCGGGCCGGTGAGGCGGGGCGGGGCTTCGCGGTGGTCGCCGAGGAAGTGCGCAAACTCGCCGAGGAGAGCAACGAGGCGGCGAAGAAGATCGCGGAGCTGGCGTCGGGAATCACGAAGGATTTGGACAGCGTGGTCGCCTCTTCCGAGGGGAACGCGAAGGACTCGGTGGAGTCGAGCAAGCTTGCCGAGGAGACGCGGACGACGATCGAACGGATGATGGAGGGGCTGTCGCGCATTTCCATGGCGACGCAGGACCTGGCGGCGGTGTCCGAGGAGCAGGCGGCGTCGAGCGAGGAGATCGCGGGAGCGGTGCAGAACATCGCGTCGCGTGTGAGCGCGGCGGCCGCGTCGTCGGAGATGGTGCGGGGGCAGATGGCGGAGGTCGGCACGTCGGCGGAGCGCGTCGCGCAGGGCTCGGAAGAGCTTGCGGGCCTTGCCGACGAACTGCGGAAGCTGGTCGGCGCGTTCAAGTTCGACGAGGAGGGCTGCGGTTCGAAGGGGTTGGTTCCGCTGAGGGCAAGCGCACGAAAAACATGAATTTCGGAGAGACGGCGTCGCTCTCGTTCTTTTGAGAGAATATTCTCCGTCTCGAATGAAGTTCGATTAGCCCTTAATTCAATATCTCAGAACGGCTCTCCCGCGCTTGAATCTCTCGGAGGGCCATTTTCTGGTTTAATGACGGTTCTCCCTTTGCGATGCGAGAACGTACAGCTCTTTCTTTGCCGAAAAAAGAAGGACCGGGGTAGACTCGAATATGAAATCAGATAAAAAATTGTCAATTCTCCTTGAGTAATCTTGCCGAAAGAGACGCTCTGTGGTAAAAAATACGTGAAGAACGTATTCGTATTCGGAGAGGAGTATCCCATGAGCATCATCCCCGGCGTCGTCGACTACCGTCATGGCCAAAGCACACGGAATAGCGGCGTCATGTTCGGCGTACCGTTCTTGAACCGCTTGGTTGTTTTTTCATTTCGGGTTGCGAATCAGAGGTTGTGATGAGAGCGCACAAAATCGAAGTCGACGGAATCTCTCTCTACTCCGAATCGTTCGGTTCTCCCGCCGATCCGCCGATT
>LVBB01000131.1 GCA_001603075.1 Phycisphaerales bacterium Planc_01
CGCGACGGCGGACGGAGCTGGGAGCACGTCGAGGGGAACGACGGCGTCTATGCAATCACTCCTACGTATTCCGTCACGGCGGAGTACCGATACATCTACGCGCTGAGCTCGGACGGGGGCCGCGTCGCCGTCGCGACCGACCGTGGGTTCTCGGCTTCCGTCGACGGCGGGGAGACATGGAAGAACGCCTACGTGAACTCCGGGCTCTTCTCCGTCCTCTTCGACCGGGCGGGGACGCTCTGGGGGGTGTCCAAAAACGGCGTCTGGCGATGCGCACCGGAGGACATGAAGGTCGATGAGATCAAGATCGAGGGGTTTGACTGGTCGCCGTTCAGCTACTTCACCGACCTCTTCCGCGGAAGCGAAGGCACGGTGTTCGGCGTGGTGAGCAACGCGCTGCATCGGCTGCTTCCGAAGGACGGCGGTCACATCATGGAAGAGGCGTCTCTGACGAACATCGAAGTGCTCGCCGTGCTCGCGCTCCCGGACGGAGGCATTCTGATGGGGACGTCGAAAGCATTCTATCGCTCGGACGACGGCGGGAGAACGTGGAAGGAGATCGGGCTTCCATGAGAGGCCCGGACTCCGTGGAGAGGAGGCGACTGGTATGAGAGAGCTGTACCGCAGATTCGGCGCGCTTCTACTGCTTTTTACGGCCGTGACGTTCTTCCTCGCCGTCCGCGACGACGTGATCCGTCTCTACGCCGTCGACATGGCCGGGGAATACCGCTCCGCCTATCTTCCCGTGCAGGGATGGGGAGCGTCCACCGCGATGCGGGGCGTCCTCCGTTCGTCGAAACGGATCGCCTCCGTCGCCGCGTTCATCGACGCGCATACTGAGGGGCGGCTCGAGGTCGTCGAGGGGAAGGGCTGGGAAGAGATCTTCACGGGCGTCCTCGCGCCTCCCGAGACGTCGCCCCTGCCGGAAAGGAGGGCGAGCGACACATGGCGGGCCTCCTACTACTTCCTCCCGCAGGAGGACCCCTTCCCGAACGTGTTCCGGGAGATGAAGAGCACGGATCAGTCCTTCCGCTTTTTGAAGCTCTCCGCGCCGTCGGGTCCGCGCTTCATTGGAATGACCGTCCAGGGGCCGGAGGACGCGATGAGCGCCGGGGCGCCGTCGTGGATTCTGTACCCCTTCCGTCGCTTCACCGCCGTCCCGCTGCTCCTCGCGCTCTTTTTCTACTTCTTCCCGCCCCGGAAGAAGGCGCCCGCGGGCGCGCTGGTGTACCCAAAGTGGTCGTCCTGGCTTCTCCCCGACTTGATGGGGAGCATTTTCGCCTGCATCTTCTTCGCCTTCCCGTTCTTGCTGGCGCCGGGGATCTTCGGCAGCGGCAACGTGCTGAACATCGCCGACGGCGGGATCATCCTCACGCTCGTTTTCTGGCTGATGGCGGCGATTTTCGCCTCCATGCTCTACTGGTCGGCGAAGTACGCCTCGTTCTCGCTCGAACTGCTTCCCGGCTCCATGATGCTCCGGACACTCGGCAAGGAGCAAAGGATTCCGTATATCGCCGTCGAATACGCCGGTATCGCCGACTACCGGCCTCCCAAATGGCTGCGGACGCTGCTCTTCATCGCCTCCCTGGGAAGCTGGCGCATGCTGGGGCACGCGCTGCTCCTCTCCAGCCGGACCGACTGGGGGATCGAGCTGCGCATGAAGGGGACCGCGCCGATCAAGTTCCTCTGCTCGAACCTGCCGGGCGCGGAGCGGATTTTTGAAGCCCTCCGGAGCGAGGGCGTGCACATCTCGCCGGAGCTGGAGAGCGTGTTCGCGGCGCGGCAAAACAGCTGAGGCGGCGCGGGAAAACGCTCCCGTCGCACTGCGCGGGCGAATGCTTTCCGGGAGGACGGCGCTGCGACGTCGTCCTCCCGTTGCTTCTCCGCGCTTCGTTTTTACCATCCGCACCGTAGATACGCGTCGACAACATCTTCCCATCGCGCTCGTCGGGAAGCGGCCTCTCAATGCCCTCCTGCACAGTTCTTCACTGCCCGTGCCACACTAAAACAAATACAATATGTGAACTCGCAACAATATTGACTTTCCCCTTGCCTACCACTATACTACACACGAAGACTTACTGTAATCATTACACCTAAAAACAATCTGAAGGAGAGTGCGTTTCATGGCCGTCCACATGACGCGAAGCAACGAGGTGCAGGGCAGCGCGGCCGGTCGCCTGCTGGAGCTGCTGCTTCCCCGGCCGTCCTCCACATTTCTTCTGCGGTGCGCCGACGCGCCCGGTTCCCTCCTCGTGGTGGACCGCTCGCTCCCCCCTTCGGAGGGGAGGAAGGCCGTCGTCGCCACGGAGAAGGGGCTCAGGCTCGCCACCCTGGGCTCCGCGTTCGATTCGTCCAGCGTGTGGGGGGTGGTGACGTGGGTCATCCGGGAGCCTTCCTGAAGCCCTGCGAGGAGCTGCTCGTCCTCTGCGACTGCAATAATTTCTTCGTCTCGTGCGAACGACTCTTCCGTCCCGACCTGGAGGGGCGTCCCGTGGTGGTGCTCTCCAGCAACGACGGGGTGATCATCTCCCGATCCAACGAGGCGAAGGCCCTCGGCATCAAAATGGGGGAGCCCTACTTTCGTGTCCGCTCCTTCCTGGAGCGGCGAGGGAGCGCGGTGTTTTCCTGCAATTTCCAGCTCTACGAGGAGATATCGGCCAGGGTCATGGAGGTCTTCCGGAGGGCCGTTCCATCCATCGAGGTCTATTCCGTGGACGAGGCGTTTCTGGAGGTTCCGCCCGCGGGGAGGGAACGCCCGGTCGAATGGGGGCGCGAACTCCGGGCCGCAGTCCTGAAGCAGACGGGAATTCCCGTCTCCATAGGCGTCGCTCCGGCCAAGACGGCGGCGAAGCTTGCCGCCGAACGGGGCAAGAAACGGCCGGAGACGGGCGGGGTCTTCGCCCTGCTTCCGGGAGAGGCGTGGGACGATCTCCTCGGCCAGGTCCCCGTGGAGGACGTGTGGGGTATCGGCCGCCGCTGGGCCGACTTCCTCCGCAGACGGGGCGTGTCCACGGCCCTTCGCCTGCGGGACACACCCGACGACTGGCTGGAGAAACATCTCGGCGTCCGGGGGCTTCGGACGGCGTGGGAGCTGCGGGGGATACGCTGCTTTCCTCTCGAGGAAGCGGAAAAGCCGCAGAAGTCCATACAGTCCTCCCGCTCGTTCGCCTCTCCCGTCCGGAGCCGGGAATCTCTCGCCGAAGCGGTGACGGAGTTCGCCCTCGTCGCCGGGAAACGCCTCCGCTCGCAGACCTCTCTCGCCGGGAGCCTCGCCGTGAGCATCTCCACCAGCAGATTCCGTGCGCCCTTCTACGGAGCAAGCGCGGAAGTCCCCCTGGAGACGCCCACCGACAGCGACATCACACTCATCAAAGCCGCGACGGGAGCGCTCGCGTCCATCTACAAGGAGGGGCGCGACTACGAGAAAGCGGCCGTCTGTCTGGGCCGTCTCTCCTCCGCGGAGGCGGTGCAGCTCGGCCTCTTCGGAGAAAAAACGAACAGAGGGTCCGCCCTCTCCCGGGCGGCGGACCGGCTGAACGAACAGGCCGGGCGCAGGCTGCTTCTCCCTGCGGCGCTGCTGGGGGAAAAGGAGTGGCGCCCCCGCAAGGACAGGCACTCGGGAGTGCGCCTCGAAGACCTGGGCACGCTCCCGGCGATTTCCTGAGAGGCGCTTTGACCCCATCCTCCACAGCCGCACTCTATCGGGCGTGAATTCCGCCCGGGGATATCATCCGGGTACCGAACCTTCCTCACCCGGTGAAGTATGCGCTGCGAGTCTCTTACTCGGCTGTAAAGCGCAGGTCGCTTACTTCGACGCCCGTCTGCGAACCGTGGTTGCTGAACGACACCTCGCCGACACCGGCCGGGACCAGTATTTGAACGGCGGTTCCGCCCGCGACTCCCCAATCCGGATGCTCCAGGTAGCGTTCCGCGATTTGCGCCTTCGTTGTGCGCTGCGATTGAACGTGCGCACGTTCTCCAACGGAGATCGTGAGTTTGTTGACGGTCGTAGGCGAGGCTTCATGCTGGTCGTTCCAGACACGGAAGTGGAGCGTCCCTCCCTTCAGATGCGGCAACACGACGCTGCCCGAAGCATAGCCGTAGTAGAGGCGGCCCGTGGACGCGCCGTGAAGCACTCTCCCGAAGGCGGGAACAACTTCCTCCGTCGTGTTCACGTACTCCTCCACATACAGTCCGCCCGACGGGACGTCGGCTTGCCGCGCCGCTTCCGGCACATTCCCCCCGGCTCCGGCGGCGTCGAAGCGGAAATCGCTCAGCTCGACGCCCGTCTGCGACCCGGCATTGTCGAAAGACACCAGGCCGACACCTGCGGGTACCTGTACGGCGACGGCGGCTCCTCCCCCAGGCCCCCATTCTCCGGGGAACTCAGCATAGGCTTCCTTCGGGTCCAGAACAGTCGTGTACTGCTTCACCGTATACGTCGCTCCGCCCGCTCCGATGGTCACCATGTTACGGTTGGAATTCGCTCCCTGCAGCTGCTGGTCGTTCCAGAGGCGGAAGCGGAGCGTCCCTCCGTTCAAATGCGGCAATACGACGACACCCGAGCTATACCCGTAGAAGAGACGCTCCGAATCGGCGCCGCGGAGCACTCTATGGAATGATGGCAGCACCTTCTCCGTCGCGTTCACATACTCCTCGACCTGAAGCGCGTCCTCTCCGGCCCCTGTGGAGTCGAAGCGGATATCGCTCAGCTCGATTCCGGTCTGCGAGCCGTGATTATTAAAGGAAACCGCGTCGACGCCTTTCGGAACCTGCACGGCGACGCGGACGCCGCCTCCGGGCCCCCAGTCCGGGTATTCCTTGTACCGTTCTCCCAGGTCCATAGCCGTCGAATACTGCTTCACCGTGTGCGTCGTCTCTCCGACGACGACGGTGAGCTGGTTGAAGGTCTGGAGCGTGTCCTGATGCTGGTCGTTCCACAGGCGGAAGCGGAGCACTCCTCCGTCCGTATGGGGGAGAATCACGCTTCCGCCTGTGTATCCGTAGTATTTTCTCCCGCTCGACGCCCCCTCCAGAATACGAGCAAAGTCCGCGACGATGTCGATCTCGGGCTGCGACTCCGACCCAAGTTCCGGAGATACGACCGACTCACCGGCCCCGGCCGTATCCCCCGATACATCCGATATCGGGGGCAGATTCGATATCGGCGGCAGTTCCGGTATCGGCGGCAGATCTACAGCGTAGACCGGAACACCCGTCAATGCGGCGAACAGCACAACCGAGAGCAACAGCCGGAAACGGCGGAACACGACACGAAACATACTCATGGGAAACGCCTCCACCCTCTGTAAGATCTGGTTTTGAATCGGATTTCCGCGGGAACAACGTCCTCGCAGACCGCAATTAAAGCATCGTTTCTCCCCCGCGGCAAGCCCGGGAACACCGATGCCGGAGTCGCTGCCGGGAACAGCCGTGCGCTGTCGCCTGGACGGCGCACTGTCCGCCGGGGCAGCTTACGATTCTTCCCGCGCCTGCTCCTGCGGGGGGTTCCGGCATACCTTTCCGAGCATCTCTTCGAAATCCTTGGCGTTGGCGAACCATGCGAACGCGCGCGGCAGTTTGCGCTTCTTCCCCTTGCGAAGCAGCATGATCTCGCCGTCCTCGATAAAGGCATCGTTCTCCGTCGAGTGCGGCCCCAGAAGGGCCGTGAACGTCAGCGTGCTCCGGCTTTCGTCGAACACGGCGTACGGCCTTGTGAGCATCAGCGCGCCCACCAGAATGAAAACCGACCCCGCGAATGAAAACCCTCTTTCCGCCGCGAAGATCAATGCGGCCACCAGAAGCTGAAATCCCCCCACGGCGGTTTTGTAGCGAATCTTCATATCCCTTCCTCCTTCGTCCGTCGGTCTCTTCTCATCCGGCTCCGTTCATTTACCGGCGGCTTTCAGCATCCGCAGCAGCGGTGGGCTCTTCCTATCGCTTCAGGTAGTGAATGATTGAAACGTCGGGAAGGAACTTACCCTCCCAGCAATCGGCCGTGCGGCGATCGAAAAAGGTCGTCGGGCTGCCGTCCCGGTGAATGAAAATTTTCTGCTTCCCGTCGAATTTCCAGAACGATTCATTCGGATGGTAGTATCCTCGTATTACATAGCTAAAGATGCGTTCTTCATCCCCGGAGGTTCATTTTTCCTCGCTCGCCTTCTTTAGATCGTCGAGCGCTTGAGAGCCTTGCAGATTGTTGTATTCCTCAGTGTAGTCGAGGGGACGCCTGCCGTCTTTGTCTTTCGCCTTCGCATCCGCCCCGGCTTTCAGAAGCGTCGAGACCACTTCGGGATTGGTATTGTCCAATGCGGCCAGGTGCAACGGAGTAACCCCCTTCTCGTTCTTTGCGTTCACATCGGCTCCGACCTTCAACAGCGCCGTCGGAATTTGGGGGTTTTCGTTCATTCGCGCAGCCAGGTGCAGCGGAGTAAACCCCGAATCGTTCTTCGCGTTCACATCCGCGCCGGCCTTCACAAGCTCCTCTATCACCTCGGGATATGCGTTGCGTGCCGCCGCGAAATGCAACGGAGTCCAGCGCAGGTCGTCCGTCGCGCGCACATCCGCTCCGGCGCGTATCGCCGCCTGTACCTCGGAGAGAGAACCTTGTTCGCAGACCGCGACCCAATCGTCGTTCATCGCTCCCGCTGCAAACGACGACAGCGCCAAGACCAGAATCGTTACCAGAAAAAGTCGCGCATCAAGACGTTTCAATCCCAACAACCTCCTCATATGCTATGAAAGCTCCCAATACCCCTATTCTCCGGCACATCCCCGCCGAAGAGAAACAACCTTCCACGCCTTCGTACAGTGCGGAAAGAGGGAAGGGGCAGCCCCTCCGCCCGTTCCTTCCCTCTCCCGCATCCGTTCGTCCTCTCCGCAAAGGCTCCTTACCGCCCCTGGATCATCCACTTGTTCATCATTTCGATGAACAGGCCCAGATCCTCCGCCGCCTTGTCGGGCGACATCGGGATGTTGCCTCCTCCGGGGGTTCTGCACGACAGCGACTGAAGGGCGCGAAGACCCTGCTCCGGAGTGTAGGCTCCGGACGTGGTCCCCTGCTCCACCTTCTTGAAGATGTCGAGCGCGGCCTTCAGCCCGGGGGGAAGCGCCGCCGCAGGATCGAGGTTCTGATTCCGCAGGAAGGGCGCCACGTGACGCTCATAGTCCTTGCCCAACTGGCGCATTCCCTCCGCGTACGCCTCTGCCGCCGCGCTCGGGTTCCCCGCGGCTTCGAGGCGTCTGGCGTCGTCGAACCGCTCCTTGGCCTTCCCGGCGACGGTGTCGCGGATATCCTGCGGGCGGGCCAGCTTTCCCGCCGCCCTGCCCTTCACGATATCGTCGACGAGCTGTCTGCGCGGCCCGTCCGACGCCATCCTTCCCGGATTGTACGAATCCGGATGCCACGTGCTGGTGACGGTGTGGTCGAGCTGCTTCGACGAAAGCCCCGTTGCGGCCTGAAGCTTCTGATTGTAGATCGAAGAAGCGATATCGTGATGCACGTCGCCGAGCACCTTGCCTCTTCGGTCCACGAACTGGAAATAGACGTCCCTGTCCCGGCCGAGCTTCGTCGGATCGACTCCGGAAACCGTCCTGGAGCGGACAAGAATATCCTCTCGTCTCATACCGGGGTTTTTCCTGAGGAACGACTCCACCCTGTTCGCGAAGAGCACGTCCTCTCTTGTCAATCCGGGATTGTCCCTGAGGAACTGGTCTATCTTCGTGCCCGCCTTGGACCCGGCCTGCGGCAGTTCGGTGCGCACGAAGTCCTCCACCTTCTTGTTGACCGACCGCACCTTGTTCACGATCCCCCGCGCGGTGTTCTTGTCGACGCGCCGGTTGATCTCCTGCAGCGTCTTGTTCAGTTTCGCCCTGAGGGCCGCGGGCACGCTCGGATCGTTGACGAGCGCCACGGCGGTCTTGTTCTGCTGCAACTGCAGGGCGAGCTTGCGAAACTCCTTCTGTTTCGTGGTCGCCTGCAGCTTGTCGATGAGTTTCTTCCCGTCCGCGATGCGCTTTTCCGCGCTTCGCTTCGCGGCCTGCCCGGCCTGCGAACCGGCGAAGCTGCCGCCTGCGGCTCCGGCCTGCGCCGCGGCGCGATTCCCCCAGAGATGCCGCTCCTTCGTCAGTTCCTTCCACGTCCAGGAGGCGAGGTCGCGGATCTGCCGCTCCTCCATTCCGGTGAGCTTCGAGAGGCGATTCATAGCCGCCGGGCCCATCCAGGCCGTTCTCTGGGCGAACTTGGAGAGCATGGTCTTCCCCGTCTCGGTGTTCATCAGATAGGCGACGCCCTTGGGACCGAGCTTCACCATCCCGTGGATCGCGCCGCGCAGTCCGAGCATCATCGCCGCGCGCTCCGACGTCATGGCCTCTCCGGAGAGCGTCTCCCCGGTGATGATCGAGAGGACGTCCATCGCCGGGCCGACATAGGGCAGCGACCAGAGCGCCTGCTCGGTCAACTGCTGATTCGCCTTGATCTCCGTCATCATGGCGTCGGCGGCCAGGCCAAGCGCCTCGTCGAACTTGCCCAACGCCTCGCCGCGAGCCTTCAGCCCCTGGTAGATCATCTGCGGATCGCCCGAGGCCAGCAGGCGGAGATACCATGCGCGCGCGCCGTTCTCCATGGCTTCGCGCCAGCGCTTGTTCGCCTCGACGTCGTCCGGCGACGGCTTGGGCATGGAGGTCAGCCCGAGCGACTGCAGGAACGTCGGCAGCTCGTCGGGGTGCTCCAGCCTCCCCGCCCTCCGGATCAGGGCGTCCTGGAAACGTTCGAACGCCGCGGTGTCGATGCCCCTGTCGCGCAGCTGCTGCAGAAGCTTCTTCACCATTTCGTCGTACTCTTTCGTCCCCGGTTTGGGCAGGTCGAGCTTCTTCAGCCAATCGGGGAGCTGGAACTTCACATTGATGTTCGGCCTGTTGGTGCAGTACCAGTCTTTCTGAACGGTCTCCACGGCCACGCAGCCGCCCGGATCGCTTCGCAGCCCCGACGGGGGCGTAAAGGGCGAGTTCGGGTCGGTGTCGGCGGCGTCGAACGGCTCCAGAGGGCACTCGTACATCGGGTCCTGCTCGGGCGCGTCCGGATTGCCCTTCGGCTCCACCCACGCTTCGAGGTCCAGAGGCTCCGCTTCTTCGTCCAGCCCGTCGAATCCGTCGAAGAGGTCGGTTTCGGTGAAAAAGTCCTCTCCGGTTATCTCCACGTCGTCGGGCTCGTCGTCGACGTCCTCGCCGCCCTCTTCCTCGATCTCGATCTCCTCGGGTTCCAGCGGCTCTTCCTCTTCAAGATCGCCGCCCGCGTCGAGCCACGAGTCGTCGTCCTCGTCCTCCTCGGGAGGGAACAGGAAGTCGGAGGGCCCCGTCACATCGACCGTCCCGAGATCGGGAATGTCGAGTTTCCCCGGATCATCCCCGTCCGTCCCGGCGTGCCTCGCCTGCGGCGCAACCGGGCTTTCCGCTCCTTCCTCTCGTTCCGGCGGCGTCCCGCCCTCGGGAGGCATTCCCATGAGCTCCTGTATCAAGTCGAGAAGTGTGTCGACCTCTTCGTCCCCACCGGGAATCTCCGGCATTTGCGGAGGCGTTTCACCAGCGGGTTCTTTCTCCTCCGGCGCTTCCGGAAGTATCCCCGGCGCATCCTTTTTGTCCTTTTCTGTGGTGTCCTCCTCGGCCGCGCGCTGCCCGGTGGAGATCACATCGACGGCGAGCACCCTTTCCGCTCGCTTCGCGTCGAGCAGCCTGACCTCGATGTCGTTCTTCCCGAAGCGCAGCGGAACCCGCTCCTCCACAGTACCGTTCGCCACCCGCACCGGCGTCCACGGCCCCTGATTCACTCTGTACGCGGCCGCGGTCACATTCTCACCGCAGCGCACCTTGAGCGTCGTGCGCCGTTCGTCGAGAGTGCCGCCGGATACCGGCTCCAGAATCTCTCCGTCGGGGAGCGGGGCCTCGACGACGATCTTTGCCGTCGTCTCTGTGACGTTGCCGCTGCCGTCGAGCGCGCGCACCGTGATCACCCGTTCGCCCGGCTGGATCACGCCCTTTGCTGTGAACATGCCGTCCGCTTCTCGCTGAAGCCGCGACCAGAGCCCCTGGTCTATTTTCGCCTCGACGCGGGCAACGCGGACATCGTCCATCGCGTGCGCCTTGATCTTCAAAATCGTCCCGTCGAGCTTCGCGCCGTCGGCGGGCTCCAGCAGCTCGAGCGTCGGTCGTTGGTCGTCGCCGCCCACCTCGGCCCAGATATACGCCGAGTTCTCGGGCCGGTTGTCCGGGTTCAGCGAAAGCTTCAGGCGGTGTTTGCCCGGAGGCAGCGCGAAGGTAAAGCGGAGGGGAACTTCTCCCGTCACCGGAACGAAGGGGATGTAGCGCCTCCGCAGCTCCCGCTCCTTGCCGTCGGGGTCGGAGATGCTCAGGACGACGCCGACGTTGTACCCCGGCATAGCGCCCAGGTTCCGCAGCGCGGCGGTCAGCACCGTTTCGGCCCCGGCTTTGAGCGAGCCGCCCTCGGGAAGCGAGAGCCCCTGCGAGGAGATGCTGATCTTCGCCCTGTCGGCGATCACGCCCTCCATGAAGCGGGCGGCAGCCTCCGCCTCCTCGCGCGACTCCGCGACGGTCCATGCGCGCGCCGCGTTCAGGCGCGTCACCAGCCGGAAGTCGCTGTTCACCACGTAGTGACCGCCTCTCAGGTGCCGCGAGACGATCTCGACGCCGTTCCCTTCGGGCTCGCCGCTCGCTCCGAAGCGGATCGCCGACGCGGGAACCGGAAAGCGGTAGTTCCCCTCGGGGATCGCGTTCTTCACCGTACCGATCACCCGACCGTTCATCACGATGTCGAGGTCGTGCGGCTCGTAGCTCCCGCGATTCCACGGGAGAGTGAAGGTCATTTCGAGCCAGGCGTCGAGCAGGTTGGTCTCCTCCCACCCCTTCGCGCCCTTGAGCGCCGAGTAGTCGAAGCGGCCGTCGAAGCCGACGTCGGCGCGGACGAAGTCGATCTCTCCGTCGCCGCTCGCGTCCTCGCCGATCCAGAGGATGCGCTCCTCTTTGTCGGTATAGCTCCATCGGTCGATCCTGCCGTCGCCGTTGGAATCGATCCCGTTCCCCCACATGGAGGCGTTGATATAGTTTGGCGTCAGGAAGGCCGCGGAGAGCGCCCTGGCCTCAAGGAGAGCGCGCTCGTCTTCATCCATGGTCTCCTCCGGCATCTTCGGCATCAGGTTGACGCCGAAGATCTCCTTCCCTTCCGGAAGCGCGAGGTGCACCGGGAACGAGGACTCCGTGGCGATGGCCTTCGCCGTCACCGCGCCCCGCGCTTCGCGGAACCCCTCGTAGAGCCTCGGCATCACGGCGATCTCCACCGATTGGCCGGAGGGGAGGAAGCCGTGGTTGATCGCCGGGGAGATTTTCAGATCGCCCGTATCCGTAACGACCGACAGATCGGTGAGACTGTCCCCCTTGTTCACCAGACGCAGACGGCGGCCCGGCCCCTTCCCCGTCTCGCCGAGGTCCTCCCACTCCAGTTTCACGACGGGGAGGCGCACCTCCACCTCCACCTCCGCCTCGTCCGCGAAGCCGTTCGCGGAGCTAATCTTGACGGGGAAGACGTGCTTGGGCTTCACCACGTTCTGCGCATTGAGGACGAGCAGGAACTCCCGCTCCTCGCCCGGCGCGAGGTCGAACGGTTCCCCCTCCGACCCTTCGCCGACGAAGCCGATGAAGAGTCCGTCCTGCTCAAGCTTGCCGGAGACGAGCACCACCTTCATCGCCTCCTCGGCGTGGTTTCTGACCGAGATGGGGAAACGCTGGTCATAGGTGCGCTCGATGGACGCGCCGTAGCGGCTTCTGCCGAAGGCGAGCCCCTTGACGCGCGTGAGGGTCCGCACCGGCCCCTCCTCGCTCCCTCCGAGCGGCTGGAACTCGTACGCCGTTCCGGACTCCAGATCCGCCAGGAAGACGGCGTGCTCGCGGCCGCTCTCGCCCACGATCTCGGTCCACTCCTCAGTCCCCTTCGCCCTGTAGCGGACCTTCGTCGGCGAAAACTCCCCGCTCGACCAGCTCACGCGGACCTGGTTGCCGGAGAGTACCGCTCCGTCCGCCGGGCGCAGGCCGAAGTACTCGGAGAGCGAAACGCGGCGCTCGACGGTTGAGGATTCGCCCCGCCCGTCGACGGCTTTGAATGTGAAGAGATGCTCCTTCGCCGCGCGGGGAAGGCTCTTCCACGGAACCTCGAACGTATAGGGAGGCGCGTAGGCCGTCGGGAGTTGCGCTCCGTCGACCGAGGCCTCGATGCGCGCAATGGGCGAACCGCTGTAGCTCATGGCCCTGGCGCGCGCCGATGCCTCCTCCTCCACGCGCTGCCCCTCTCCGGGAGCGTCGACCGTCAGGTGAATCCCCGTCCGCTCGCGGGGGCCGGAGACGTCCACCCAGAAGGGAAGCCGCGTCGTCGCGCCGCCCTCGCCGCGCATCAGCGCGACGGCCTTGTAGAGCCCCTCCGTCGGGTAGCGCCATCTGGCGGTATCGCCCGGACGGAAGGAGAAATCGATCTTCCCGTCGCCCGTCGCGTCGACCTCGATGCTGCGCGCGCGCGGCAGCTGCAGATGCGCCCACGCGCTCCGGGTGAAGGTCACGAGCGTCGGCGTGACGGCGTCCGGAACCGCCTTGATCTCGTCGGCGGTTATCTGCGCGTCGTCAAGGCGGACTTGCACGAAGCCGGGCTGAACCGAGTAGGCGTTGTTGTTCCACTCGCGCAGTTCAAGCCTGTAGCGAGCGGGGCCGGGCGCTTCGAACTTCTCGTTGTGGGAAGCCCCCGAAAGCCCGATGTTCTTGATCTCCGCCCCCGTCCTGTCGTCGTAGAGAAACGCTCGAATCCAGATGTTCCCCGGCTTCCATATCTTCAGCCAGAACGGTCCCTGCTGCGCGATGTCGAAGAGGAAGACGTCCCTGTCGCCCGCGTGGTCGATGTAGAAAGGCCGGGCCTCGTCCAACGGCAGCGCGCGCGGCGCGTCCTGCGCCAGGGGCACGCTCTCTTCCGGCTCGGCACGCTGGAGCACCGCTCTGAGAGAGTAGAGTCCGGGGTTGGAGGCGTTGTTGTTCCACTCCCGGAGACGGATGAAGTACGCTCCGGGGAGAACGGGATTCTCCCATGCGAAGTCGGAGGACGGCCTCGAAAGACCGACGTCGGCGAGTTGTCCCCCGTTATCGCCGTGCAGTGAAAGCCGCACCCAGATCCCCGGAGGCGTCGTTCCCTCCAGGCG
This sequence comes from Phycisphaerales bacterium Planc_01, assembly GCA_001603075.1. GTDB lineage: Bacteria > Planctomycetota > Phycisphaerae > Sedimentisphaerales > Anaerobacaceae > Anaerobaca. Next base: position 13,248 of record LVBB01000131.1, read on the forward strand.
GAGGATGCCCGGATGGTCGACGTCGATGCGGAACCAGTCGTTGTCGCCGTTGGGGAGCAGGTTGCCCCTCGTCCACTCGTTCAGTTCGAGCGGGGACGCCGTCTCCGGCGAGTCGTTCCGCCCCTGGGCGTCGAGCTGGTCGCACGGCTCGAAGAACGTCCCCAGGATGTAGGGCGACGGGTCGGCGGCGTTGTCGTTCCACTCTCTCACCTGGAGGAAGAGCGTCGTCGGGCCGGAGGCGTGCCAGGCAAGGTCGGCGCGCGGGCCGCTCGCGCCCACGTCGGTCAGCCGTCCTCCGGTCGTGTCGAAGAGCGTCATACGCTGCCACACGGAAGGGGAGCGGAACAGGAAGGCCTTGAAGACGCCCGCGCTCGGCAGCGTGGTCTGGTACCAGTCTCTGTCACCTTGGGGAAAGATCGTCCCGCCTCGAAGAGAGGCGAGGGGAAGCGGCCTGAAAATCCTGACGGAGGCCTCCTCCTGCGTGGCGTCGTCCATGCCGTCGTCTTCGATCTCCTCGATGCGGAGCGTGTAGGGATCAAGACTGGCGGCGTTGTTGTTCCACTCGCGGACGTCCACGACGTACATGCCGGGGTCGAGCCTGTAGACGGCCTCCGCCGTCGCTCCCGAGCACCCGAGGTTCGCTATCTCGGCGCCGTCGGCGCGGTAGAGAAAGGCGCGTATCCAGATATTCTCCGGCCGTTGAAGCCAGACGCGCACCTGGCCGGGCCGCTTGATCTCGAATCTGAAGTGATTCCGGTCCCCGCGCGGGAGGATGTATCCGCGCACCTCCTCGCCCGTGCGGAAGGCTCGCGCGGAAGAGAGTTCCGCGTTCGGGGAGTGCGGGTCGGAGGCCCAGCGGCACTGGATCGTGAAAGTCATGGAGGACGGCGCCGCCGCATTGTTGTTCCACTCGCGGGCCTGCAGCACATACTCGCCCGCCGGAAGCGGCCCGGCGTCGAAGAGCGCGCTCGCCGCGGAGAGCCCCCAGTTGCCTATCTCCGTTCCGTCCGCCGTGTGCAGATAAAAACGCAGCCACTGGGGATTCTGTCCCCTGTTCGCGTCCACTCCCACCCATGCGGGGTACGGCAGATGGAAGCGGAAGAACCTGTTTTCCCCCGCATTTTCGAGGACGAATTCGACAGGAGCCCCGGTACGGACTCGCTGCGCCGAGGAAAAATCGAGATTGCCCGGCTGTACCGCGATCTTCTCCGTCGAGTTGAGCCGCACTTCGACGGATGCGGTCCGACCGAGAAGGACGGGGACGAGCATCGGTTCGTACCCCTCGGCTTCGGCGCGCACCGTGACGCCGCTTCGGGCGAGCGCCATTCCGCCGTCGGCGACCGCCCGGTTGAGCCGCCCGATCTTGAGGCCGTCGAAAGCCGCCGATCCGCTCGCGTCCGTCGTTTTTTCGGCGATCTCCCCGCGGGGCCACGCCTCGGCGAGGACGACGCGCGCGCCCGCTATCTCCGTGCCGCCGTCGCCGTTCCTGACGGTCACGGCCAGCGAAGCCGTATCGGAGAGCGGCGCAAGCGACCAGGAGACCTCCGGCATGTTCGGCGCGACCTGGAGGTCGAAGGCCTTCGGCGCGCACCCGGAATGACTCAGCTCGACCCTGTACACACCCGGAGAAAGCCCCGGCACGGTGAAGCCGCCGTCCCAGCCGGTCGTGAACTCCACCGGCCCCTGGAGCGTCGACTTCACGCTCTTCGGGGCGAAGGAGACGCGGACGCCCGGCAAGGGCTGCTCCGCGCCTTCGAGAAGCACCTTCCCCGATATCTTGCTCCAGACGACCGGATTGAGCTTGACGCCGAGAGGCCGCCGCACTCCGGCGGCCAGATCGACATTCCCCCGGAAGGCGTCGTATTCGAAGCGCTCGACGACGAGACGCTGTTTTCCCTCGGGGACGCCGTCGAAGACGGCCCTTCCGTCCGCGCCGGACGGGGCGTACCTCCCTCCGAGAAAGACCGTTACTCCGGAGAGGAGCGTTCCGTCCTGCGCCTTGACCTCGACCTGCACAGGACCCGGAGCTTTTCTCTCCTGCGCTCCGGCGTACGGGAGCGCGGCGAAAAAGAGAAGACTGCACACCAACAGAAACGTCGGAAGGCTGCGAAGGGCATTTCTGATTCTGTTCGCACACTGCATCGCGGGTCACTCTCCTTTACCATCATCCGGGCGCTGATTCCGCGCACGATTTTTCCACGGAGCGCCTTCCCGCGACAGAGTCGTTTTCTTCCGGAGCGGGACTGCGTTTCCCCCCTCGGGGCAAAGCTACTTTTTCAAATACTCCTCCAGCTTGCCGATATGCTCCTCGATCTCGCCGCGCGGATAGAATTTCCTGCTTTCACGGAACTTTTCGAGCGCCTCCGCGTACTTCCCGGCGCGCTGCAGCGCTCCTCCCTCGCGGACAAGCGCGCGGGCGCGCTCCTTCAGCTCCGTCTCCAGGGCGTCGGCGCGAGAAAGCAACTCCTTCTCCTCGTACGATTTCAGGCTTTCACGGTACTTCACGAGCGCTTCATAGAGGCGTCCCTCTTCTTCCAGCGCCTTGCCTTCGTTCCAAAGCGCCGAGGCGAGGACTCTCTCCGGGGACGCTGCCTCTTGCCGCTCCCGGATCAGACGCTCCACCGCGGCGATTCTGCGCCGGACGAACTCCTCGTCGACCCAGGAAAGACTCTCCGCATACGCGGCGCGCGCCTCCTCGAGCCGCCCTCCGGCCTCGTGCGACTCACCCTGCGCGACAAGAGCCGACGCTCTCTCCTGCAGGAGTTTTTCGAGTCCGAGGACGATTTCCCTCGCCGTTTCGTCATCGTTCACCGCGAGGCTCTCACGGTATTTCGCCAACGCCTCGCGCAGAAGACCGTCCCGATGCAGCTCCATCCCTTCGCGGCGCAACAGGGAAGCACGCCCTTCTTCGGCCTTGTGCTCTTCCGTCGCCCGACGCCCCGAAGCCTCCACGAAAGCGGAAAGCTCCTCGTCCGGCACGTTCGCGAGGCTTCTGCGGAAACGGTCCATCGCGCCCTCCCGGTCGCCCTTCGCCAGAAGGAGCTCGCCTTCGTCCCTGAGTAACAGCGCCGCGCGCGCCTTCCGTATCTCCTCTTCAAGAAGCGCGTCCGAAGCGAAGACAGGGCGCTCCCGCGGCGTCTTCTCCTCCGCCGGACCCTCTTTTTTCTCTCCGCTCTCCAGTTCGATAGACGGCAAGTCGATGGGCGGAAAAAGCAGTTCTCCGAAAGCGGTTCGTTCCCCGATTCCCTCAAGCTTCCCGCCGGGCTGCGGCCGGGGAGGCTCGTCAAAGCGCACGGAGGCGATCATCCGGTCAATCTCCGCAGCATGTTCGTCGAAGAGGGCCGCGTCTCCCCCGACCGCGAGGAGCAACACCCCGTCCTCCGCCGCTTCCTTCCAGACGACGCTCCGCATCCGAATGAAGGGGCGCGCAGCCTCATCCTTTTCCCGGCGGCTGATCTCGTTCGTGAAGATAACGGCGTCCTTCCCCCCGACGACCTGCTCTTCCTCGTGGAAGAGCGCCTCGATGCTCCCCCCGGGAGATCGTTTCAGCGGAGCGAGGACGTCCTCGTAGCGTGCCTTCTTCTCTCTCCCTGCGAGCACCACCAGGGAACCTACGGAGGCGCCTCCGGTCGGAGGCTTGCCGGTATAAAAACCGGATGAACCTTTTTTTGAGTAGGGGGACCACGAATCCGGAATTTCGATGTACAGCGAATCGATACGCCGGTACGTCCAGGTATTTTCAAGAGCGAACGTCACCCCGGAGAAACCTCCCGCGACAACCCAGGCGATCATGAAGACACGGAAACGGCGAACAGAAAAGAATCGCATGCCACACACCTCCATAGCGAATAGAATCTCCCGGTCAATCGAACAGCTCCTCCAGCCCCTCAAGAGAGAAGGCGAGGTCCGTCTCTTTTTTCACGGCGCCGACGAAGCGGAAGACCTCCTCATCCTCGAAGAGGGAGAGGCTTTCTTCGAAGAATCGCGCCGCATCGCGAAGCTCGCCCCCGACAAACGCATTCTTGCCGTCCTCCCGCAGGACGCGCGCTTTTTCAAGACGAGAAACCCGCGCCTCGGGAAGCAGGGGCGCGGGCGGGGAGAGCGGAGCGTTACGCTCTTCGAGCATCTTTTTCAAGAGATCGATCCGTTGCGTAACCTCGGCGTCGGGGAAGAAGAGAAGGCTTTCTTCGTAACGGCGGACCGCGCTCTCCAACCTGCCGGCTTCTTCATGCGCAACGCCGCGCTCCCGGAGCAAAGCGGCCGTTTCGAGGCGCGAAAGAGAGCGCGCCTGCCCGGATGCGGCCGGAGGCGTTTTCGGCGAGGCCAGGAGAGGGAGTACCGGCCCGAGCAAAAAAAACATGAAAAGAACAATGGCCAGGAAGCGCGGGGCTCTCATTTCCGTCATGCTACATCTTCCTTTCCATAAAAAATTGTATTTTCAAAAGCCGAATCTTGTGTTTTCAGAATTATACCCCTCTTTCCAGGGGAGTACAATGGGCATGCGCTTCAAAATGCGAAGAGCGCTCCGTTCTCCGAACGCTCTTCGGCAGGAAACATTGGATTCGAAAGGCGCGTATGATAGAATTTTCGAGCGGACTTCTTCATATGAGGCGGCCGCGGAGGAGGAGAACGATCACATGGATTTATGCAGTACACAGGACGCCTGGCTGCTCTTTCACAACGACATGGTTCTGGTGAAGTCGAAATCACCCCTGACGCTTCCATCCGAGGACGAGGGCGCGTCGTTTACTGACAAGCTGCTCCACCGGGGAGTTCTCTCCCCTGCCCGGGGCGCTTTTTCATGGGGAGAGTATCCCGCCGACGAACCGGCGCCGCAAGGCTTTGAACCGGTGGGGCTGCGCGAACTGTGGGCCCTCGGCGGAGATTCGCTCTTCCACTCCGCGGGCACGGCGTTTCAGATGATGGACTGGCGGCGGAACTGCCGCTACTGCCCCCGCTGCGCCGCGCTCATGGAACCGGCCGAGGAGGGACGGGCCTACGCCTGTCCGCAGTGCGCGTACGTCTCCTACCCGACGCTCAGCCCGGCGGTCATCGTGGCGGTCGTCCGCGACGGAAAACTCCTGCTCGCGCACGGGACCCGCTTTCCTGCGGGGCGCTACAGCGTGCTGGCCGGGTTCGTCGAGCCGGGCGAGAGCCTGGAAGAGACGGTCGAACGGGAGATTTTCGAGGAGGTCGGCATCAAGGTGAAGGACATCGCCTACTTCGGCAGTCAGCCGTGGCCGTTCCCCCATTCGCTGATGCTCGGCTTCACCGCGCGCTGGGCAAGCGGGGAGATCGTTCCGGACGGAGTCGAGATAGGAGACGCCGACTGGTTCACACCCGAAAACATGCCGGAGATCCCGCCATCCATCAGCATTTCGCGAAAACTCATCGACCACTGGCTCTCCGGAGGTATTGCGTAACACAGTCAGGGAGGTGGAACAACGGATGATACGAGCGCTCGGAATACTGATGCTCCTTGCCTTCGCCCTCGCGTTGCATCCGAACGCGGAAGCCGAAGCGAAGGAGATCGAGAAGGGACTGTCGCGCGGCAGCGTCCTGCTCTCATGGTTCAAGGACGCGGAGATGGACTTTCAGCTTCTCCGCAGCCTTGGCGCGGACGTTGCGGGAGGCGGAGCGGCGGGGGAAATCCTCGTGACCGCGAAAGGGATAACCGACGGGAATCCGGCCTCATGGTCGGCGGCCTTTCTCGCGCTGGGAGAGCGGCTGGAAGCGGACGGAAACGCCCGGCTGGAGCGGGGGCACAAGGCCAGCGCGATGGAGAGCCTGCTGCGCGCCGCGTCGTACTACAGAGCGGCGGAGTACTACGGCGACCCGTCGGCCCCCGAAACCGCGCAGACGGGAATGAAGTGCC
>LVBB01000132.1 GCA_001603075.1 Phycisphaerales bacterium Planc_01
ACCGCCCCCGCCTCGGTGAAGATGCGCAGGTACCCCATGTCGAGCGCCTGGTTGTAGACCTCGTACGAGGCGGGGATGACGATGCAGCGCACGCCCTCCGCCACCTGCTTCCCTTCGAGCATCTTCGCGGCGGCCGCGATGTCGCGGATGCGGCCGTTCGTGCACGCGCCGATGAAGACCTGGTGGATCTCCGGGGAACCGCATTCACGGACGGGCTTTACGTTGTCGGGAGAGTGCGGCATGGCAGCTACTGGAACCATCTTCTCCATGTCGAACGTCTCGCAGCGGAGGTACGCCGCGTCCGAATCCGGGTATACGGGGGAGAACTTCCGCGCGGCGCGGGCGTTCGCATACTCAAGCATCCTCGCGTCGGGGACGAAGAGTCCGGCCTTGCCGCCCGCCTCGATCGCCATGTTGGCGATGGTGAAGCGGTCGTCCATCGGAAGCGCTTCGATTCCGTCGCCGCCGAACTCGAGCGCCATGTAGCGCGCGCCCTGCACGCCGATGCGGCCGATGAGCGAAAGGATCATGTCCTTGCCCGATACCCACGCCGGACGCTTCCCCTCATAGTTCACCCGGATGGTGGGGGGAACCTTCAGCCACGTTTCGCCCAACGCCCAGACCGCGGCGAGGTCGGTGCTGCCCACGCCCGTGGAGAGCGCGCCGAGCGCGCCGCCGGTGCAGGTGTGGCTGTCGGCGCCGATGACGATGTCGCCGGGGAGGATGTACCCCTTCTCGGGAAGGAAGGCGTGTTCAACGCCGACGCGGCCGACTTCCCAGTAGAGCATCCCCTGCGAAATGGCGAACTCGCGCCCCTTCTTGGTCTGCTCCGCGGAGGCTATGTCCTTGTTCGGCGTGAAGTGATCCGGGAGCACCGCGCACCGTTCCTTGTCGAAGACCTTCTCCGCCCCCATCTCCTTGAAGGAGACGATGGCCGGAGGGGCCGTGATGTCGTTCGCGAAGGCGAAGTCGACGTTCACCTTGCAGATTTCGCCCTCCCTTGCCGCCTCGGTCGAGTGGGCGGCGATGATGGCGCTTGCCAATGTTCTTCCCATGTGTACACACGCACTCCTTTCCAATGATGCCTGGTTTCGATGACCGCGCCGCGCTTCGGCGGCGCGGGAAAGCTATACCGCCTTCCGCGCCTCTTCGGCCGCCTGCGACTCCTGCCCCGCGATGCGCGCCTGCGCCGCGAAAAGACGGTTGATACCGTCGATGTACGCTTTGATGCTCGCTTCGATGACGTCCGTGCTCGCGCCCCGTCCGTTCACCCTGACGCCGCCGAGGTCGAGCGTCACTCTCGCCTCGCCGATGGCGTCGGACGATTCGTTCACGGACTGGATGGAATAGTTCTCCAGCTCCGGCTCGACGCCGACGATGCGCCTGATCGCCCTGTAGGCCGCGTCCACCGGGCCGTTGCCGGCGGCCGCGTCGGTCTTTTCGCGCCCCTCGTCCTCTATGGTGACGGTGGCGCTGCCGTGGCCGCTTCCGACCTGGACGAGGAAGCTCTTCAGCGTGATGCGGCGGCTCTCGTCGAGCGAAAGGATCTCGTTGTTGATCATGGCCTCCAGGTCGTCGGCGGTGACGATCTCCTTCCGGTCGCAGAGCGTCTTGAAGAGCGTCATAGCCTCCTTCAGCTTCTCTTCGGAGAGAGTGAAGCCCATCGCCTCCACGCGCTGCTTGAATGCGTGCTTCCCGGAGTGCTTGCCCAGTACGAGACGGCTTCCGGGGGCGCCGACGTCTTCGGGATTCATTATCTCATAGGTTGCCTTGTTGCACAGCACGCCGTGCTGATGGATTCCGGCCTCGTGCGCGAAGGCGTTCGCCCCGACGATGGCCTTGTTCGGCGGCACCGGAAAGCCCGTCATACGGGAGACTTGCGAGCTGACGGCGCAGAGGCGCGTCGTGTCGATGGCCGTTTGGCAGCCGAAGCGGTCCTTCCGGGTGCGCAGGCCCATGACGATCTCCTCCATGGAGGCGTTGCCCGCCCGTTCGCCGAGTCCGTTGACCGTGCACTCCACCTGCCTGACTCCGGCTCTGACGGCTGCGAGCGAGTTCGCCACCGCGAGTCCGAGGTCGTTGTGGCAGTGGACCGACCAGATCACGCCCACGGGGTTCCCGGTGGCCTCGATGACCTCGCGGACGAACTCGCCGAACTCGTCCGGGGTCGAGTAGCCCACCGTGTCGGGGATGTTGAGCGTTGTCGCGCCGCACTCGACCGCCGTCCGGAAGACCTCTCCCAGAAAGGCGGGATCCGAGCGGCTTGCGTCCTCCGCGGAGAACTCGACGTCGTCGACGAGGCTTCGCGCGTACGTCACGGCCTGCCGCACCTCGGCGAGTACCTGCTCCGGGCTCATCTTGAGTTTGAACTCCATGTGGATGGGGCTTGTGGCGATGAACGTGTGGATGCGAGGTTTCTTCGACCACTTGACCGCCTCGGCGGCTGCGAGGATGTCCTCCCGCCGCGTCCGCGCGAGTCCGGCGATGATGGGCCCCTCGACCTGCTGCGCGATGAGCTTGACCGCCTCGAAGTCGCCGGGGGAGGCGGCGGGGAAGCCCGCCTCGATGATGTCCGTCTTCATCTTCGCCAGCTGCAAGGCGATCTGGAGCTTCTCTTCCTTGTTCAGGTTGATTCCTGCGGCTTGTTCTCCGTCCCTCAGTGTGGTGTCGAAAACTCGTACGTGTGCGTCGGTCATAATACTCTCTCCTTTCAAAATCATCCGTGAAATAAAAAGTACAAAAAAAGGCCGGAACCCCTAAAAAGAGGTTCCGGCCTTGGAATGCCGTTACGCAGCTTACCGGGCTGCCGGCGTTCCAGGCGGGAACCGGCAACCGAGGAGGAGGCACAGAGAAGAAACGTTCATAACTCGCGAACGGATTTCATTCATAACTGATTCCCTCCTCTCCTCATGGTTTGGTAAGATTGGTACATTCTGCGGGAGCGCTCCCGGAATGTCAATACTCAAACAAAAGAAAAATAAAAGGCGTGTATTCTGATAAAAAGCCACAACTTTGACGACCCTCGCTTTCTCCTCTTCGCGTGATAGAATGCTTCGCAGAGGGCGCTCCGGCGCCCGTCCGAAAAGAGGTGCGTGCGATGAACCCTGAAAAAGTGGAACGCCGCTCCGTACGGCGGTTAACCGATCTGCCCAACGTCGGACCGGCCACGGAAAGAGATCTTCGTCTTCTCGGCGTTGAAAAGCCGGAAGATATTATCGGGCGTTGTCCGTTCGAGATGTACGATGCGCTCTGCGAGAAGACCGGGGTCAGGCAGGATCCCTGCGTGATCGACGTCTTCATGTCGGTGACCGACTTCATGAACGGCTCCGCTCCGCGCGCTTGGTGGACGTTCACGGAGGAGCGGAAGCGGAAAACGGCCCGCTGACGCGGTTTGTGCCGGGCTACCTCTGCGGTGTCACGAACTCGCACGGGACGCCGGTCTGACACTTCCCGCAGCCGTATCGCGGACGGTACTTTTCTTTCGTCAGAGATAAAAACTCCGCGCAGCGCACGTGATCTTTCCCCTTTTCGATGGTGATCGCGCCGACCGGGCAGTTTCGGACGCACGCGCCGCACATGGTGCAGTTTTCGTACACGGCCGAGGCGATTACGTTGTCCGGAGGTATCGGCGCGGTAGTGACCACGCTGCCGAATCTCCCCGCGACTCCTTTCGGCGTGATCAACCCTTTGGAAAGCCCGAACGAACCGAGTCCGCAAACATAGGCGACATGCCGCTCCGACCAGTTGCTGCTGAACGAAACCGGCAGAGGAGCGCCGTCGTCGTCCAGAAATACAGTGTTCGTCGTTGTGCAGGAGCGGAAGCGTTCGTCGACGGACGGAGCGACTGCGTCGAATCCTGCTTCCAGAAGACGCTCGACAAGGAACGCGGAAAGACGGTCGATGCACTCCTGCCCTTCAATCCTGCCGTGCAGCCACTCGGGGGCAGGTTCGTCCCTGTCGGCGCGGTTCGCGCGGCGCACTCTCTCCGAGAACGGGAGAAAGAACGAGAGCACGGCGCGCGCGCCGGGGAGTCACTCTTCCGGAAGAAGGAAGTGCGGTCCGATTACGCCGCCCCGGCGAAGTTCCATGAAAGCCGGATCGCCCGCCGCGGCGACGCCCGCGAGCGGCGAGTCGAAGATTTCGAGCCCGAGCATCTCCTCGTTGATTGCGTATTCGGCGACGACTGTATTATGGCCGGAGGTTCGCAGAAAACTGCCGATCAGCGCAGTAAACTGTCCTGTATCCATAAAATTCACCCTTTCTTTATTTCCTTCAAAGATACATGATACGAGAAATGCTCCTGTTTTCCAAGAAGCGGTAGCTTTTTAAACGGAGGACTCTTCGTTCGATTGCCCGAGGGTACCGTTTCCGCGAAAAAGAAACAAAAAAGAGTGCGAGTTCGCGTAGGTTTGACCACTTGACTAATTTGGTTCATTCGGTTATAAAGGGCTTATGATGACATTCAATGAAAAAAATATCCGTTTGGAAAAATTGCTTGAAGCCGCAGGAACTCTCTTCGCAAGGTGGGGATTCGACAAGACCACCGTGGAGGATATCGCCAGGGAGGCCAATATATCGAAGGGGGCCGTCTACCTTGAATTCAAAGGTAAGGATGCGCTTTTCCGGGCGGTGGTCTACAGGGAACTTGCACGGTATATCGAGGACTGGCTCTGTCGTTTCGAGGCGGAGCCGGAGGAGTGGAGCTTCGCGGGGATGTTTCGACACAGTGTCGCCGCGATTCACGCCAACCCTTTCGTCAAGGGTTTGGTAACGCGCGACAGGCGGCTCTACGGAGATTTTTTGAAACGCGATTCTACGCTCGCCTCCATGGCGATCTCCATGAGGGAGGAGCTTTTCGGCATGTTGCAGAGGTCCGGGCTTGTGCGGGACGACATCTCGCACAAGACGCTCGCCTACTTGTGGACCTTGATGGGGTA
>LVBB01000133.1 GCA_001603075.1 Phycisphaerales bacterium Planc_01
CCCGGCGCGCTCCGTGCGCACGTTCCGCGAGATTCTCGTGGACGAGTATCAGGATACGAATCCGCTGCAGGACCGTCTGATCGACTCCGTCGCCGCCGAAGGGTGCAGGCGCTTTCTCGTCGGCGATCCGAAGCAGTCGATCTACCGCTTCCGCCACGCCGACCCGACGCTCTTTGGAGAGCGTATCGCCTCGCCGTCGGCGCAGACGCGCTACATTCCGCTGCAAACGAGCTTCCGCACCCGCCCCGCGCTGTTGAAGGAGATCAACGGGCTCTTCGGCGACATCTGGCGGAACGGCATCGCCTCCACGCTTCCCACCCCTTACGAAGAACTGCTCTTCCCGGAGAATCCGGAGATGCGGAAACTCCGGGAGGAGACGTCTCTTCCTCCGGTCCTTCCGATCTTTCGCCGTCAACGGGAGGGCGAACCGGTCGCGGAGACGCGCAAACGGGTGGCGCACGCACTCGGAGAGAAGCTGTTGGAGCTGCACGGGCAGCCCGTCTGGAGCAAAGAGAATCAACAGATGCGTCCTGCGGAGTGGCGCGACATCGCCATTCTCGTGCCGTCGCGCTCCTCCTTCGCCGCGCTCGAGGAGACGCTGCACCCCCTTTTCGGCATCCCCGTCGCTTTCGAGAAGGGGAAACGCTACTTCGACAGGGGGGAGATCGGCGATCTGACGACCGCCATCCGGATGCTCGCCTTCCCGGACGACAGGGCGGCGGCGCTCGGTTTCCTGGCTTCCCCCTTCTCCGGGCTGTCCATGGAACAGTTCGCCCGGTTCCTCGGGCCCGAGGCCCCGGCGCTTGCCGAGGTCTTTCCGGAAACGGCGGCCGGAATCGAGGAGCTGCGGAGCGTCGCGCGCTACTCCGGCCTCTTCGCGGCGCTGGTGCTGCTGCTGAAAGACCAGTCGTTCCTGGGGGCGTACCCGCTGTGGAACAGGAAGAGCGTGCTGGCCAACCTCTGGAAGGGGCTCGACCTCGTCCGGGAGTACGAGAACGTCTTCGGCAACGACCCGGCGGGGTGCGCCGCCTACGTCGCCCGGATGGCGGGGCGCAAAGGAGCGGGCGAGGAGAGCACGCCCCTCGGCGAAGAAGAGGACGTGGTCCGCGTGCTCACCGTCCACAGCGCGAAGGGGCTGGAATTCCCGATCACGGTGGTGATGGACCTGAACAACACGCCGGGAGGCGGCGGAGGACGGGGGGCGCTCGTTCCCTCCGCGCTATTGGGCGCGGGGGCTTCGCGACACCCCGAGGCGTGGAGCGAGAAGAGCCTCTCCGAGACGGGAAAGATCGCTCGTTTTTTGGAGGACACCGAAGTCGGGGAGGAGTGGGAACGCCTTTTCTACGTGGCGGCGACGAGGGCGAAGGACTGCCTCGTCCTCTGCTCTCCCTGCGGAATGAAAGAGAACGTCCCTTCGCCGGTTTCCGGATCGTGGCTCTCGCTGCTGCGCCCCGAGATACCGGAGGACGAAACGGAACGAACGACTCCCCGGCGAACGCCCCGGGAGCGCGAGGAAAGGAAGCAGGGAAACTCCGTTCCACCTCCGGCTGCGGGACCTCGATCCGTGGAGCGGATGAGCGCCACGTCCTACTCG
>LVBB01000134.1 GCA_001603075.1 Phycisphaerales bacterium Planc_01
TGTATGACCTGTACGAGGACGGCGCGCAGATGTTCCTCAACGCGGTCGCCTACATGCTCACGGAGCCGGCCGAACCGACGGAGGAGGTCGTCGAGCCGGTCGAAGAGATTGAGGAACCAGCCGAAGAGGCCGACGAGCCAGTCGAAGAGATTGAGGAGCCGGCCGAACTGTGAGAGCATCGCCGTTCTTCGTTGAAGGCAGTTGAAAGGTGCGTAATACAGCGGGGCCCATGGCAATCTGTCATGGGCCCCGCTTCATTGGCGAGTGTGGCGCAGCAGCCTGAAGCTACCGGTCCTCCGGGAGTCGGGGTTGGCCACAACGGTCGAGCGTGCGCCGCGCGGCGCATCTGGCGCGGTTCAGATCTCCTTCCATTGCCCGGGCACGGGCACCGGATAGCGCCCTTCGGCGTCGGCGTGGATGGGCGGATCGCTGTCATCCGTGAGCTGGTCGATGTTCGGGCAGAACCGGAAGTTGGAGGCCATCGCCTCGTCCCAGGTGACGACCGCGCCCGAATGGGCGGCGGCCCGGCCCATGATATCGGCGAGATTCGACAGGGCGGCGCGCTTGGCTTCGTTGTGCGGACGGTCGTTGCGGATCGCATCGAGCAGCACGTCCCACTCCGCCTGCCAGGGCGTGATCGTTTCCCTCGGGGCGCGCCAGGCGATGTTGGAGCGCTCACATCGCTGGTCGTTGTAGGTGTGCACGGTGCCTTCATGGGTGTCACCGGAGAACTGCGCGGCGCACTTGGTTCCGTGGATGTACGTGGCGAATTCCGTGTGGCAGTTCGGCAGCCAGCGTACGACGTCGAGCGCCTTGGTGCCGTCGGGGAACGTCCATTCGATGGTGAAGGAATCGAGGTTCTGGCCGCAGTCGGTACTGTTGGCCGCGCGGCCTGAAATGGCGTGCGCCGATGCCGGCCAGTCGCCCTTGATCCAGCAGATTTCGTCGATCTGATGGATGTTCATCTCGGCGAAGAGCCCGCCGGAGACCCACAGGAAATGCGTGAAGTTGCGAATCTGCCAATGCAGGTCCTTCACCGTTTCGGGCCGGCGTCCCAGCGGCCCGCACGGCTGCATCCGGTAGGCACGGATAAGCTGGATGTCGCCGAGCTGGCCGTCCCGGATTCGCCGGATGAGCTCCTGGCGATTGCGTGAATGGCGGCATTGCAGGCCGGCGGCAATCTTGAGATTCTTCGTCTCGGCGGCTTCTGCGGCCTGGATCACTCGCCGCACACCCGGCGGATCGGCGGCGAACGACTTCTCCATGAACACGTTTACGCCCTTGTTCACGGCGTATTCCAATTGCCCCGGCCGAAAGCCCGCATAGCCGGCCAGCATGGCCACGTCGCCCGGACGCAGGATGTCGATGGCCTGCCGCCAGGCATCGAAGCCGGCGAACCGCCGGTCCGGCGGCACATCCACGCGCGAGCCGTACTGCTCGCTCAACGTCTTGTGGGCGCCGGCGAGGCGATTCGCGAAAAAATCGGCCATCGCCACCAGCTTGACCGGCCCCTTGGGTGAGTTGAACGCATCGGCCACCGCCCCGCAACCGCGTCCCCCGCAGCCGATCAGGGCCAGGCGAATCGTGTCATCGCCGCCGGCGTGCACCGCGGGGATCGCCACGCCCGCCAGGGCGGATGCCGCGACCGCCTTGCCGCTCCACTTCAGCAGTTCCCGGCGTGAACTGCTTCGCTGTGTCGAATTCGAGGTGTGAGGATCGTTCTGCATGGCAAGTTCTCCGTAGTCGATCGTATCCGGTTCTTGGCCCTGACCTGTGCCATCATGGCACTATTCCCGGAGACCGGCAAGGGTTTATTGCATATGTCGAGCCGTCGGAGCGATGAATGGCGGGCCGTTTCCGGCGGCATCTTCCCGTCGACGCGGAATTGTCTTTCCATCGGTTTCATGATATACATCTCAGTTGAGAAATCGGTTCCGTCGATTCTGCAGCACGATGGGCCCCATGGCGTTCCTCGCCGGGAGTCCGTTTGATATTTCGGGAGCGTCATAGCGGAGAACCCCAAGGATGGCTTGTTCATTTGGACCGCGAATTCGACTGGAGGAAGGGCCGGGATGAGTGCGGAAAAGGTCCGACGATTGGTTCACGATCGCCTGAAGAGGCAAGGGTGCATGCGCCGGGCGACGCTGGCATCCCCCGAGGCGGGCGGGCCCCGTCCGACGCTTGCGGTCCGCGGATGTGCAATGCGTGGTCTGAAGAGCGTTGCGATCTTGCTGGTGCTCATTGGTTCGTCTCTTGCGGGGGGGACGGACGGCGCTGCGAAACAGATACGTATCGTTTTTCGTTTCGACGATCCCTCGGCTGTGAGTGACACGGAGATGGAGGTCCGCCTGATCGAGGCGTTCCGCCAGTACCGCTACTGTTGTACCTGGGCGGTGATCCCGTTCCGGGCGTCCGGAGACATACACGATCTCCGTCCGATGCCGGTGCTGCCATTGCCTGCCGAGAAGGCCGAGATCTTCGCCGAGGCGGTGCGAGCGGGCGTGCTCGAAATCGCCCTGCATGGGTACTCGCATCAGAGCAGCGGCCTGCAACAAGGCCGGCATTCCGAGTTTGCCGGCCTGGGGTACGAGGAGCAGCGGTCGAAGATCGAGCGAGGAAAGGAGTTCCTGGAAGGTGTGATGGGTCTGCCCGTCACGATCTTCGTGCCGCCGTGGAACACGTACGACGCCCACACCCTGGCCGCTCTGGAAGCGAGCGGGTTCCGGCTCATCTCGGCTGATGCTCGGGGTCGGCCCGGTCCCGGGATGTCGTTGGCCTTTCTGCCTGCCACGTGTTCGATCGCCGAGGTTCGCGAAGCGGTTGCGTTCGCGAGGGCGGCGCCCGATCCGTCGCCAATCATCACGGTGCTGTTTCACGAGTATGATCTCCTCGAGGTGGACGCGTCGCGAGGCGTGACGACGTTCGAGGAGTTCGTCGAGACACTCCAGTGGCTCTCTGGACAGCCGGATGTGCGCATCGTGCCGATGGCGGAGGTGACGGACCTGAACTGGCAGCGCTACCGCGACAATCAGCGGATTCGGATGTGGCCGTTGCGGCTGCCCCCTCTGATCCGAGGCGGAGGGCTGCCGCCGCAGGTCTTCTGGTCCACAGAGGGGATTCGCAACACGGCATATGTGCCAAGGTTTGTCCTTCGGCTTGTGGCCTTCTACGGCGGCATCGTGGTGTTCTGGGGCGTTGCAGGCTTCCTGGTGGCCGGCGTTGTCTTTGCCAGGCGGACCCCGGCGGCATCGAGATTCCTGTTGTCTTCCGGGCCTGTGTTGTTCGCATGCAGTCTGCTCTGGGCGTTTTCGGGCGGCCATTTCGGCGGCAGGATTCGTATGCTGGTGGCCGTGCTCGGTGCCGCGGCATGGTGGGCAGGGACTCGCGTCGCATGGATGCGCCGTACACACTGTCTGGCGGCGTCGAGAGGCACAGGGCCGGCGGTGCCTGGAGCGCCTGAAGAGGGGATCGGTCGTGAAGGAGCGCCTGCATGAGGTCTGTCACAGTGGGTTGCGTCATGCTGTTTGTCATGACGGGCGGGGCCGGCCGGTGCGCGGCGGACGAGCCGATTGTGTTGAACGAGGAGGCACAGCTCCAGCCGATCGAGCCGGGCGCGTGGATGGTGGTCCACCGGTTTGCCGGCGGCAACAACAGCCTGCTGGTGCAGTGCGACGAGCGGCGGTTCGTCTGGGTCGATACGCCGTGTACCGACGAGGCGACGCGGCTGGTCCACGAGTGGATCATTCGGACCTTCGCCGATCCGAACGTCATCCAGATCAATACGGGCTTCCACAACGACAATCTCGGTGGCAACGGCTATCTGCTCGCCCAGGGTGTCCCGTGCTATGGCTCGGACCTCACGCCGAAGCTCATCGCCGAATGCTGGGCCGAGACGGTGCGGAAGGTGCTGCCGTATTTCGCCGGGCCGGAGAACGAGAAATACCGCGACATCCTCGTCCATCAGAAGCTCGTCGCCCCCAATCGCCTCTACCCGTTGGCCGACGGCCTGACGATGAAGGTCGGTCCTGAGACGGTGGAGGTCCACTTCCCCGGCCCGTCGCACACGCTCGACAACGTCGTGGTCTACTTCCGGAATCGCCGGCTGCTGTTCGGCGGCTGTATGGTCAAGGCCCTGGCCTCGCGCAGCCCGGGCTTCACAGGCGATGCCGACATGGCCGCCTGGCCCGCCTCGGCCCACAAGCTGCTGGCGCGATACCCCGATGCCCGCATCGTCGTGCCCGGTCATGGCGCCTGGGGGGACCTGGCCCTGGTGCGCCACACGGTCGAACTGTGCCGGCAATACAACGAACGACAGCGGTAGGAGGCCGCCGCGCCAAACCGCTGTATTGCACGGGAGACCCGAGCATGAAGGCACACCACACGACAACACGCATCGTTATCACCACCGCACTCTTGCTCCGTTTCTCGTCGTCGCTGGCGGCTCCGGACGGCGCGGCCGACGAGCCATTTCCCGGTGATCGCGGAGCCCCGCTCGATCTGGCCAGCCGGGACGACATCTGGGACCGGGAGGCCAAGACGTTCCTCGAACGCTTCGTGCGGGTCCCGCGCGACCAGGTAGTCGGCTTCGCCCTCTACACGCACGAGGCCGGTGTCCTGAAGATCAGCGCGCAGCTCTATCCGCTCCAGGGCGATGAGCCGCGAGAGGTGCGCCTCGAATTCCATCGGGATGAGCGCTGGCAGGAGGCGGCCAAGGCCCCCGTGGTCTACCCCGGCTGGTCCGCCCATTTCCGCATCGAGCCCTGGGACGGCCGTCGCGATGTGCCGTACCGCGTTCGCCACGGCGACCGCGCCGTGTTCGAAGGGCTCATCCGCAAGGACCCGAAGGACAAGGACACCATCGTCGTCGGCTCGCTGTCGTGCAGCTCCAACGCCGATCGCGGCGAGCGACGCGAGATCGTCGAGAAGCTCAAGGCCCAGGACCCCGACCTGCTGTTCTTCGCGGGCGACCAGAGCTACGATCACACCGAGCACACGGCGGCCTGGTTGCTCTGGGGGCACCATTTCCGCGACGTCATCAAGGACCGACCCGTGGTGACCATCCCCGACGACCACGACATCGGCCAGGGCAACATCTGGGGCGAGAGCGGCATCGTGGCCGACTCGACGGCCGGCGATTCCGGCGGCTACTACTATCCCGCCGAGTACATCAACATGATCCATCGCTGCCAGACCTGGCACCTTCCCGATCCGGTCGATCCTCGGCCCGTCGAGCAGAACATCTCGGTCTACTTCACGCGCCTGCGGATCGGCGGCGTCGATTTCGCCATCCTCGCCGACCGCCAGTTCAAGAGCGGCCCGAAGGGCAAGATCCCGCAAATGGGCCCGCGCCCCGACCATATCCGCGAGGTTGGCTACGATCCCCACAAGATCGATTTGCCCGGACTGAAGCTCCTCGGCGACCGGCAACTGGCGTTTCTCAACGACTGGGGACAGGACTGGACCGGAGCGGTGATGAAAGCGGCGCTGTCGCAGACCGCCTTCTGTGGTGCGGTCCACCTGCACGGCTCGAAGGACAATCGCCTGCTGGCCGACCTCGACTGCAACGGCTGGCCGCAGACCGGACGCAACCGGGCCCTGGCGGCGCTGCGCCGGGCGCTGGCCTGCCACCTCTGCGGCGATCAGCATCTGGCCGTCGTGGTGCAGCACGGCATCGAAGCGTTTCGCGACGGCCCTTATGCCTTCACCAATCCCGCCATCGTCAACAGCTACTACGCGCGCTGGTGGTGGCCCGAAGATGAGAAGCCCGGCGCCGATTCTGTCGCGAACAGCCCGCTGCCGTGGACGGGCGATTACCTCGACGGCCTCTACAATCGCATCACGATGATCGCCTACGCCAATCCCAAGTTTGCCGACATCGGGACCATGCGCAAGAACCAGCGCGATCCGAGCGCCGTCCTCGGCGACGGTTACGGCCTGATCCGCTTCCACAAGCCGACGCGCACCATTACGTTCGAGTGCTGGCCGCGCTATGCCGATCTGGCGCAGGGCGACTCGGCCCAGTATCCCGGCTGGCCCGTCACGATCCGACTGGCCGACAACGACGGCCGCAGGCCCGTCGGCCACTTGCGTGAACTCCACTTCGAGGGGACCTCTGATCCCGTCGTGCAGGTGGTGCGCGAAGCGGACGGAGAGATCCTCTACACGCGACGGGTCCAGGGCCGGCGCTTTCGCCCGCCCGTCTTCGCGGCCGGCGCCTACACCGTCAAGGTCGGGCGCGACAGACCCACAGAGTGGATCGCCCGAGGGCTCGAACCGGTTTCGGACGGCGCCGAGCCGTTGGGCGTTCGTTTGCCGTAACGGTTCCGCTTTGAACGCGAACCACCGGCGTTCACCTGGAAAGGACTGCTGCCATGTTGAACCGACGTGATTTCCTGAGGATGGGTGGACTGTGCACGGCTTCGCTTCTGGCGGGCTGCCGTGTGGCGCCGCAACGAAAAGCGGCCGAGCGGCCGAACATCGTCTTCATCATGACCGACGATCACGCTGCGCACGCTCTGAGCTGCTACGGCAGCCGGATCAACAAGACCCCGCACATCGACCGCCTGGCGCGCGAGGGCATGCGGTTCGAGAACTGCTTCTGCACCAATTCCATCTGTTCGCCCAGCCGGGCCGTCATCCTGACGGGCAAGTACAGCCATCTCAACGGGATGATCGTCAACATCTACGCCGGCCAGCCGTTCGACGGCAGCCAGCAGACCTACCCCAAGCTGCTCCAGAAGGCCGGCTATGAGACCGCCATGATCGGCAAGTGGCACCTCGGCAGCGACCCGACCGGGTTTGACTACTGGGAGGTTCTGCCCGGCCAGGGATCGTACTACAATCCGGACTTCATTCAGATGGACGGCTCGCGAAAGCGGTATGAAGGCTATTGCACCGACATCATCACCGACCTGTCGATCGACTGGCTCAAAGAGCGACGCGACAGCGACAAACCCTTCCTGCTGATCACCCAGCACAAGGCGCCGCACCGCTGCTGGTCGCCGGCGCCGCGCCATCTGGGCAAGTACAGGCACGGGACGATTCCCGAGCCCAAGACGCTGTTTCCCGATCACTCCAGACGCTCGCCCGCCAGCGCCGAGAGCGAGATGTCCGTTCGCGACCATTTCCGCTGGGGCCACGACATGAAGTTCCGCGGCGAGAACCTCTTCGGCGACCATTTCGTCTCCGAAGGGGCGCACAACGAATACAGCCGGATGACTCTTGCGCAGCGGCAACAGTGGGACGCACACTACGAGCCGGAAAACCAGGCGTTCATCGAGCAGATGCAGGCCGGCAAACTGACCGACGAGGACGTGGTTCGCTGGAAGTACCAGCGCTACATGCACGACTATCTCGGCTCCGTCGAGGCGGTGGACGAGGGCGTCGGACGTTTGCTCGACACCCTCGACGAAACCGGCCTGGCGGACAACACGATCGTCGTCTATACCTCCGATCAGGGCTTCTACCTCGGCGACCAGGGTTGGTACGACAAGCGCTTCATGTACGAAGAGTCGCTGCGCATGCCGCTGCTGATCCGCTGGCCGCAACGGGTGCGCCCGCGCGCCGTCTCCGACGCGATGGTGCTGAACCTGGACTTCGCCGCGACGTTCCTCGACGCGGCCGGCGCGGCCGTCCCCGACGATATCCAGGGCGAGAGCTTCGTGCCGATCCTCCGGGGCCGCCGGCCGGCGAACTGGCGCAAGGCGATGTACTACCACTACTACGAGTACCCCGCGGTCCATCAGGTCAAGCGCCATTACGGCATCCGGACCGAGCGGTACAAGCTGATCCATTTCTACTACGACATCGACGCCTGGGAGCTCTACGATCTGCGGAACGACCCGCACGAATGGAACAACCTCTACGACGATCCGAAGTACGCGCGGCTGGTCAAGCGTCTCAAAGCCGAGCTGGCCGAGTTGCGGTCTCGCTACGGCGACAGCGATGAACTGACGCGCAGCTTCCTGCCGAAACAGACGGCCAGGGTGTAGCTGCGCGATTATCGTTCGATGACGCCGAGCAGTCGCAGCAGGCCGTCGAGAATGGCGATCGGATGGGGCGGGCAGCCGGGGACGTAGAGATCGACCGGAACGATCTCGCCGGCGCCCTTGTGGGTTTCCGGGTGATCGGCGAACAGGCCGCCCGAGACGGCACAGGCGCCGACGGCGACGACGATCTTCGGGTTCGGTGTGGCTTCGTACGTCTTTTCGAGGGCCAGTTCCATGTTCTTCGTGACCGGCCCGGTGATCAGAAGGCCGTCGGCGTGGCGAGGCGAGGCCACGAACTGGATGCCGAACCGACTCAGATCGAACACCACGGTGGTGAGCACGTTGACGTCGGCCTCGCACGCATTGCATCCGCCGGCGCTGACCTGGCGCAGCTTCAGAGAGTGGCCGAAGAGTGCCTTGGCCTGTTTGTCCAGGGCCTTGGCGAGCTGGAAGGGCCGGTCATTCACGACCAGCGCCTCGCGCGTGTCGGTCGCCATGCGGTATTCGCGGGTGAACTGTATGGCCCCGGTCGGGCAGGCGTCCGTGCAGTCGGTGCAGAACAGGCAGCGTCCCAGGTCGATGCGCAGGGCACCGTCCGCTTTGGTCAGCGCCGCGGTCGGGCACGCCTGAATGCAGGCGTCGCAGTCGGCGCGGCACAGGGCGGCGTCCCATTGCGGTCGTCCCATGTATCGCTCGGGCAGGACCGGCGGCTTGTCGGGAAAGCCGACCGTTCGATGGCCTTGTCTGAACCTTGCTCGCAGTGCGTTGAACATCACGTCGGCCTCACAGGTCATGTCCGCAATAGGACAGGTTGAAGCTCTTGTTGCAGAGCGGGAAATCGGAGATCTGCTGGCCGCGAAGGGCCATCGCCAGTCCGAACCAGTTGTGGAACGACGGGTCGGTGACTTTGTAGTGCCGCAATCGGCCGCCGTCACCGGTGATCGCGACGTGGCAGATCTCACCTCGCCATCCCTCGACCAAAGCCACGGCCAGATGGTCGGGGGCCGGCGGGGCTGGTTCCTGCTGGATCGGTCCGGCAGGCAGGGCGGCGATCTCTTCGGCGACGAAACGGACCGAGTTGCGAATCTCGAACCATCGCACGTACGCCCGCGCGCAGACGTCGCCTGCCGGCAGACTGACCGTCGGCACGTGGTGTGCCCGGTATGCTCCCCAGGGCAGATCGTTTCTGACGTCCAGGTTCACGCCGCTGGCGCGTGCGGCCGGACCGACCAGGCCCATCGCGGCAGCATCGTGACATGAGATAGTCCCGGTTCCCTCGAACCTCGCCATCACGGAGGGCGTCTGCCACAACAGGTTCACGGCGTTCTCGGTGTCGGCGAACGTCGTTTCGATTCGTTTCAACAGCTCGTCGGCGATTCGTGGCGTCAGGTCGAACCGCACGCCGCCGGGGCGGACGAGATTGCGTCCGAAGCGGTTGCCGCAAAGCAGGGCGGTTGTGTTGAGGAAGTCGCCGCGCAGCCGGCCACAGAACGAGGCGGTCGGCAGGAACCCAACGTCGTTGGCCAACGCGCCCAGGTCGCCGGTGTGGTTGGCCAGTCGCTCGATTTCGAGGGCAACGGCGCGAAGGGCCTGCGCGCGAGGCGTTGCGGTGGTCTCGCCGAGCGCCTCGATCGCCAGGGCAAAGGCGGTGGCGTGGCCGATGCTGGTGTCGCCGGCGAGCGTCTCGACGTAATGCGCCGTCCGCCGGTCGGGGCCGCCGAGGATCGCCCGCTCGATGCCGCGATGCTGGTAGCCGAGCTCGATCTCCAGATGCAGCACGTTCTCGCCGTGGCACTGGAATCGGAAGTGGCCGGGCTCGATGATACCGGCGTGCACGGGACCGACGGCCACTTCGTGGATCTCCTCGCCTTCGACGCGGAAGTAGTCAGTCACGCACGGCTCGATCGCGCGGGTCCTGTCGCGACCCCACGCGTCGCTGTCACTACGATAGCAGGGGTGGAAGCGGATCGGCTTGAGCCACGGATGGCCCTCCGGCACGATGCCCCACTGTTCGGCGATCTCCCGCTCGAACCAGTGCGCCTGGGGTGTCTCTGGGGTCAGGGCCGGATAGGCGTCGCGGACTTGTGTCCGGCACAGTTCCAGGACGCCTTGCCGATCGTTGGCCAGCACCGCCAGCAGGGCGATTCGGTCGCCGTGCGGCATGCCGAACAACGAGGAGATTCGCCGCCCGTCGGCGATGCGTTCAAGAATGGCCGTGCGGAACTCCGACATCGTCAGCTCGGGCACTTTCGCCAGCGGCAGGGCCTGGCCGTTGTACACGTGCGGCAGCATCGTCATTGGCCCGGCCCTCCAAATAATTGCGCTGCGGCGTGGAGCTTCTCGACGAGGGCGTGGGGCAGATGCACTCCCAGAAGGATCGCCAGTACGGCCAGGGCGACGGGCCCGAGCACGGCGGTGATCGGCTCGCGCTGCGGCCTCTCTTCGGACCGGCCCAGCGCCATCCGCAGAACGATGATCGACATGGCGACGAACACCAGCAGGAGGAACCCCGCGTACAGCGCCGCGACAACCCAGCGCTGCCGGTCGAGAATCGCCTTGAGGATGGTGAACTCAGTGACGAACGTGCCGAACGGGGGCGAGCCGGTGATGGCCAGGAAGCCCGCGATCCACAGCACGCCGGAGACCGGAAGCACGCGGCAGAGCCCCTGCACCTTGAGCGTGTCCTTCGTGTGGAAGCGAGCGAGGATGTTGCCGGCCGTCAGGAACAGCATCGCCTTGACGAGCGAATGGTTGACCGCGTGAAGCAGCGAGCCGAATGCGCCGAGCCCCCCGAGTCCGACGCCCAGCGCGAGAATGCCCATGTGCTCGACGCTTGAATAGGCGAGCATACGCTTGTAGTCGGTCTGACGGAGGATGAAGACACCGGCCAATCCCATCGACAGCAGTCCGAACACGATCAGCAGATCGCCCCCGAACGCGGCCATGCCGGCTGCGGCGGCTACCTGTTGTACCCGCAGGATACCGAGGAAGGCGCAGTTCAGCAGCGCCCCGGACAGCAGCGCCGAGACCGGCGCCGGCGCCTCGCTGTGCGCGTCGGGCAGCCACGCGTGCAGCGGTGCCAGACCCATCTTGGTGCCGTAGCCGACGAGCAGGAAGAGGAAGGCCGTGCCGAGCCATTTGTGATTCACTTCTCCGGCCTGACGCAGCAGGGCGTCGACGGTCAGGACGTCGAGGCCGCCGGGGACCGTCATGCGGATGAAGAAGAGGCCCAGAAGAGCCAGGCCGATCCCCACCGAACAGAGGATCACGTACTTCCATGCGGCCTCGAGAGACCGTCGGCTGCGGTGGTAGTAGACCAGTGGGGCACTGGCGAGCGTCGTCGCCTCGATCGCCACCCACTGCAGGGCGAAGTGCCGACTGACAACGGCCAGGCTCATCGTGGCCAGCAGCAGAAGAAGGCTTCCCGTGAAGATGGACTCCGGCTCGTTGATCTGGAGGCGGCCGCCCTCCGGATCGCGGCGCGGCGTGACGGGCTCGCGATGGACGTAGCCGATCCCGTAGACCGTCACCGCCAGGAACAGCAGGCTCGTCAGCACGAGGAAGACGGCGCTGAGTGAATCGACTCCGATCCACCCGTCAAACACCGCGGGCGGGGCGGGAAGCGAAACGACGACGGACGCGGAGAAATGGAACGCGGCGACGGCGCCCCACAGCAGACGCCGTAGGCGGTTCGAGCGAACGAAGTACGATACCACCCCGGCCACGGCCGGAACGAGCAGGAGCGCCACAAGGAGGCTCATTCGCGTGCCTCCGAGATCAGGTCGTGTGAACCCGATGCATCCGACAGTTCCGTCAGCTTGTCCGCGTCGAGATGGTCGAATTCACGATCCAAGTGAAACAAGAGATTGCCCATGATGAACAGGCCGACGGAGACGTCCAGCAGGATGCCCAGCTCCACGAGGAACGGCGACTCCAGGCTCATACCGATGCCTACCACGTACACTCCGTTCTCCATCACGAGATAGGCCAGCGACTGCGTGATGGCCTTGCGCCGGCTGACCATGAGAAACAGACCGGTGAGCACCAGGAAGAAGGCGGTGGTCAGCAGAAGCCCCGAGGCCTCGGCCCCGGTCAGTTGCAGGCTTGCGGTGATCCACTGCGACAGCGCCAGAAGCGCGACGCCGCAGAGAATCGATGCGCCGAATCCGATGAATGGTTCGATCTCCCGGTGCACCCGCGAACGGCGCAGGGCCACGCTCATCAGCCAGGGCAGCGCGAAGCCCTTGGTGGCGATGATGACGACCGCCAGAATCCAGATATGCAGATGAAGGTCTCCCTCGGCCCTGACGAGGGGAAGCAGGCCCACCAGGACGCCCTGGACAGCGACCACGCGGATCGCCACACGCAGGCGGCTGGACCCGAGCAGCAGCAGGCAGGAGAGGATGAGAAAGACCGACGTGGCGTCCATGTTCGCTACCCCATCCACTTGACGATCAGGGCGATCAGGCTCAGTGTGGCCGAACCGATCAGGATTTTCGGAATCTGCAGGAGCCTCAGCCGCGCCAGGATGGATTCCACGACCCCGACGAGGACGGCGACGAGGGCCATCCCGAGCAGAAATGTTGGGATCTGCGACCACCACGGCAACGAGTGCAGGGGGAAGATCAGATTGACGATCAGCGTGCTGAAGATCCACAGTTTCAGGGCGGCGGCGTAGAGGATATAGGCCAGGTCCGGCCCGCTGTAGTCGAGCACCATGACCTCGTGGATCATGGTCAGTTCGAGATGGGTGTTCGGGTCGTCGATCGGAATGCGCGAGTTCTCCGTCAGCAGCAGAACGAACCAGGAGCCGGCTACCAGCAACAGCAGCAGATTGCCGCCATGTCCGGTGTTTGCGGAAACTCCCGAGAGGATGCCCGAAAGCCCCTGGAAACCGGAGTGCAGGACGAGGACCAGCATGCCGAGGAAGAACGACGGCTCGGCCAGTGCGGCGTACTGGACCTCACGGCTGGCGCCCATGCCTTCGAAGCTCGATCCCGTGTCCAATGCCGCCAGAACCGTGGCGAAGCGGGCCAGGCCGAGAAGATAGGCCAGAAGAACGACGTCGCCGACAAAGCTCACGGGCGCTCTGAACGCACCCCACGGCAGGATCGCGGTGCAGACCGCCATGCAGGCCAGGATCACAGCCGGCGCCGCGCGGAGGATGCCGCTGGTGGACCGGCTGTAAACGGACCCCTTCCGCAGCAGCTTGAACAGATCGTAATAAGGCTGCCACAGTGACGGCCCCTTCCTTCCGCCGAAGAACGCCTTCACTCGGTTGATGATGCCGAGGATGACAGGCGACAGAAGCCACGCGGCCAGCGGAAGACCCCAGTTCAAATGGCTCGTCATCGTATCCCCGCCTTCCAGAAGAGCAGAAGCAACACGAGGGTCGCGGCGATATAGAGCAGGTACTCATGAACGCGTCCGTGCTGCATCCTTCGAATCGGGACGACCAGACGGTCGATCGATCGGAACAGAGGAACGAAGAGACGCTCGTGGGCCGCATCCGGGGTATCGGTCTCGAATGTGGCGCGGGGCGGGAAGAACCCACGCACGGCGATGCCCCGTTTGCGTGTTCCCAGCAGCGTCCGGAACAGATCGACCAGCGGCTGGGCGAAGGACGAGGCGGTGTATTGCATTCGTGGCGTTGGCCGTGCGAAGCCGCAGTCCCATGTTCCTGTCTCGGTCTGCTGTGTGCCGCGCGGCAGGAGTCGGCGGACGAGCAACAGGCCAGCCGTCACCAGCAGCAGCGCCGCCGAAACATGAACGACGCCTGTCAGATCTCGAATCGCGCCGGCCGCGGGTCCCAACATCGCCTTCGGATCGCCGCCGGCCACGACGGCAACAGCGGGAAGCACCCCGCGCACCGCCCCAGGCGCCAGCAGGCCGATGGCGACGCACGCGACTGCCAGGGCCGCCATGGGCCATCGCATAGCCGCACCGGCTTCATGAGCGCCGCCGGCGTGGTCGCTTCGCGGCTCACCGAGAAACACCATGCCGAACGCCTTGGCGAAGCAGGCCGCAGCCAGACCACCGATCAGCGCCAGGCCGGTGAGGATGCAGATCGCCAGGACGACCGTCTCGGGCGATGCGGCGCGCACGCCGTGAAATGCGGCGATGTAGATGAGGAACTCACTGACGAAGCCGTTGAACGGAGGCAGTCCGCAAATGGCGGCCGCCGCCACCAGAAACGCCAGGCCGGTCCATCGCATCCGCTTCATCAGCCCGCCGAGGCGGTCGATATCCCGGATGCCCGTTCCGTGCACCACGGCGCCGGCGCCGAGGAACAGCAGGCTCTTGAACATCGCGTGATTGAGCACGTGAAGGAGGCCGCCGCCGAAGCCGAGCACGACCAGGGCCGGCTGTTCCCAGCTCATGCCCAGGATGCCCACACCAAGTCCAAGAGTGATGATTCCGATGTTCTCCACACTGGAATATGCCAGGAGCCTCTTGATGTCGTTCTGCGCCAGGGCGAACGCGATGCCGAGGAGGCCGGACATCAGGCCCACGACCACCAGCGCCCACCCCCACCCGGCCGACGGTGCGCCCAGCAAGGTCAGAACGCGAAGCAGTCCGTAAATGCCGGTCTTGATCATCACGCCCGACATCAGCGCCGAGACGTGGCTCGGTGCCGCCGGGTGGGCTTGCGGCAGCCAGACGTGCAGCGGAAAGAACCCTGCCTTCGAACCGAAGCCGATGACTGCCAGGGCGAACAGGACGGTCGCCATGGTGGGGGATCGCCCAACCGCCGCCAGGACGCCGAAGTCCAGCGAATCGGCCCCTGCGCCGAGCAGGGCGAACATCGCCAGCAGCGCTGCGGTGCCGATGTGCGTAGCGACCAGATAGGTCCAGCCGGCCCGACGCACGTGGGCATGCTCGTCGTCGAAGATCACGAGGAAGAAGGAGCTGATCGCCATGATCTCCCAGACGACCAGGAACAACAGCCCGTTACGCGTCGCGACCAGCAGGAGCATGCTGGCGACCAGGACGTTGTAGAAGAACAGGACCGCTTTGAGCGAACGTGTGTGTCCGGCGAGGTATCCGACGCCATACAGCGCCGCCAGAGGCGAAACGAAGAGGATCGGCAGACAGAAGAACGCCGAGAGTCCGTCGAGGGCGAACGACAGCGATCCGCCGGGCATGCTCCAGGCCCATTGCAGTGGCTGCGGCGCCTGGCCGCCCAGGGCCGAGACGACGGGAATCGACGCCAGGCCGCAACCGATCCAGACCCCCATCGCGGCGATCCATCGGGCCGGCCTCGGACCATTCACGAGAAGGGCGGCCACACCGCTGAGAACGGCAAACCCGCAACCGACCAGAAACAGCACCATGGGCACGTCTTTCAAGAATCCGTTCGGAAGCGGCTTTCCATCCGGGCGAAGATCTCCAGGATGGCCTCTCGCGAGGCCTCGTTCTGGATTGCCTCTTTGCACGCCGGATCGCGTAGAGCGAACGACAGTTTCGCCAACGTTCGCAGATGCGTCCGCACGTTGGGCGAGATCAACAGAAACAGGGCGTGTACGGGCTTGCCATCCAGGGCGCCGTAGTCGATCGGCGTCTCGAGAAACGCCAGCGAAAGGACCGGCTGGCGGACGTACCCGAGCAGCGAGCCGCGGGCGTGGGGGATGGCGATTCCCTCGCCGATGCCCGTCGGGGCCAGCTCTTCGCGGGCCAGAAACATCTCGAACAGGGGTTGGGAACTGCTCTCGTCGATCCCTTTGACCATGTCCAGGGCGTTCTGAAGCACCTGTCGTTTCGTTTTGCCCCCGATCCGGTAGAAGACGCCTCCCTTGGCGAGCATCTCATGCAAGGGGATGTCTTCGTCCGGCTCGCCTTCGTGTCCGTCCTCGGGGACCGGCCGCAATCCTTGCCGAATCACCAGGTCGTTCACCTCCGACCTCTCGATGAAATGCTGGCCCCCCAGGCGATGGACCGGCAGCCGGCCGTCTTTGATCCAGCGATAAACGGTCTTCTGTGAAACGCCGAGCAGGTCCGCTGCCTGACGAACCGAAAGCATGTTACCGAATCTCCATTCTGTGTCTTATTGCGTCAAGGTATGTCAATGATATACCACTTGTTCTCGTGAGAGTCAATACTTTGACACAAAATTTCTATCGGCATATCTATCGTTGCCGGATGGGGGTAAGCTTCCAGGTTCGGTCGTTGTACGGGCGGGTCGTGTTCGGATTGAAATCCGCCCGATCGGTGTAGATCATATCGCCCTGTTCGGTGGTCCAGCGGTACTTGAACTGGTCGGTGTCCTGCTCGGTCTGGCCGTTGAACGGATTGACGTATTCGTTCTGGGCGTTCAGCCAGAGGTAGCTCTCGTGGCGGATCTCGGCGTTGGTCTTGGCGCGGTGGGCGTAGATCTCGCGGTCGATGTTCTGGATATACCGCATGGTCTCCTGCGCCAGCCGGGCCCGCTCGGCGTCCGCCTGGTAGGCGCGGGCGAACCACTCGGGGTTCAGCTTCATCGACTGGCGGATGATGTCGAAGACCGGCTTCCACGTCAGCGTCTCGTTGGCGGGGGCCCGCATCGCCAGCGTGTACTGGTTGCTCCACATCGCGCCGGAAGCGCGCATATCGACCAGACAGACCGACAAGACTTCGCGGTAGGGCCGCTGGCCCTCGGTGTACTCGACGAGGATGCCGCCGCCGTCGTAGCCGAATGGCGGGAACCCCATCGCCTGCTGGGACTCATCGGCCGCCTTGTATATCTTGCGGAACACCTCGCCCAGCTCGGGCATCGGTGTGAACTCGACCAGCCGGGCGTCGGTTGCCTGCGGATGGATCTGCATGAACAGTTCCTGGAGGAACTGATTCACACTCGGCATCGGGCGGACCGTCATGCCCTGGTACTGCGAGCCGGGCGGGAACATCGCAGCGGTATAGGAAAATTGCGGGTTGCGGCTCATGTCTGCAAAGGTCCAGGTCGGCAGCCAGCGGAAGAAGACCGTGCCCTCGGCGTCCTTCTTCAGCGTCAGGTCGCACTTGGCGCTGATCGAATTGGTCGAGCCGCCCGTCTGGGCCGGATTGACGTGGAACATCCCGCCTTCGAGCGCCCAGTCGGGCGGCGCCAGGAACGAGAAGGCCTGTTCCTTCGGCTCCCACCGGCGGTTGAACGCAAGAGTGGCGGGTTTGCCTTCGGTCGGGGGGACGGCCTCCGGGGCCGGCGTTCTGTCCTTGGCGTATTTCCGCCGCGCGTCGGCTGCCGAAGATTCCGAGCCCAACGACGCCGCAGGACATACTGTTGCCATCACAAGCAGCCCACATACGATCCGCACGATTCTCATGGTTCTCCATCTCCTGTCGATCGACCACCGAGTGACGCCAATCATTCGCGGCATTATGCCGAGGCTCCCTCGACGTTGGCAATAGGTCACTTCGTGGAATCCGGGTCGCCCGGCGGAGCCTGCATCTGGCACGAGATCGAGTGAGACCGCGATTGGCTGGTGACAATAGCAGGGGCGAATGATTATTCGCCCCTACCGCGGACCCTTTTCCAGGGGCGCAAGGAGGCTCATCGCACCCGTCGACTCTCAACGGAAACCTACACGGCGTGTGTGGCAGCCTCAAGGCGTAGCGTAGCGAAGCCTTGGGGATGGTGGAGTCGGCGGGTGGCTGGCTGGCGTGAGACTTCCTTCGCGTTCCACCATCCCCAAGCCTGTCGGCTTGAGGCTGCCACCCGCCGCCAATTGACAATCCTATTCGTAGG
The DNA here is from genome assembly GCA_001603075.1 of Phycisphaerales bacterium Planc_01. Lineage (GTDB taxonomy): Bacteria > Planctomycetota > Phycisphaerae > Sedimentisphaerales > Anaerobacaceae > Anaerobaca. The sequence continues at coordinate 17,707 of LVBB01000134.1, forward strand.
GGCGAAGCATGCCTCGCCCCTGCCCTCGGAGCTTGCCGCGCGCGTTCGTACTGTGCCCGTGAGGGCATAAGTAACGCCTTACGGCGTCACTACAAACGACGCACTTGCACGAGATGTCCTTGTATCTTCGCGTTCCTTCCGGCATAATACGGATGGTGACGACGGAGGGACGCCTGGAGACAGCCCTCTTGTCCTCGCCCGATGCCGATTTCGAGAGGGACAATGCAGGGAGAGACGTTCGCATATTCTAACGACCAAGGTGAAGGGTGCGAGCCGCGGTGTCCGCAGTGCGGCAGCACGCGCGTTCGGAGCCGGAACCGGGCGCTCTCGCGCAACGTCGTTGCTCTGTTTGCCACTGGACCGCTGCTGGTACTGGCGTTCGCGTTCGAGAGTTGTATCTTCGGGCTGCTCTGGTTCGTTGCCGCGGTGCTTCTGGTGTTCGCACTGTCCGTGTCGGTGTGCATTGCTACTGTCGGCCGGCATCGGTGCCGAGACTGTGCCTGCCGGTTTCTGCCGGGCCGCGAAGTGGAACGCGTGCCTTTCCCTTGGTTTTCCTACGGCTTGAATGTCGCCTTGTTGATTGCGCTGTGCGCCGCTGGTCCTATGGCCATGCGCTGGTGGGGCAATTGGAGCAGGGTCTCTGACATGATGGCAGACACAAGCGGCATTTTCACGGCAGGTTTCCTGGTCTGGGTGACCCTCGCCTATCAGATCGCCGTCTACAAGGGGCTGGGCGGGCGACTTCGCAGCCGATTCGTCTGGCTGGCGTTGTTCATCTGGCCGGGAATCGTCCTGGGGAGCCTGGTGTTCTACACCTCGACGCCTTCGGCTCGGGCCGAGGCGCTGCTGTCGCGCGCCCGACTCGCCGCACTGCCCGATTCGGCGACGGGTATTCGCGTTTATGAGTGGTCGTCGCCGTTCTCGGGCGAGGAGTTCTTGCGATTCGCGGCCGACGCGAACGACATCGAAGCGTTTCTGCGTCAATCACCTGCCTTACAGGGCCAGCAGGCGGAACGCTTCTCGCCCGAGAGGATGCGCTTGCCGACGTCCGGCAACCCTGAAAAGGATTGGGAGTCTCAGGCGGCCGGTCACGAGATCTACTTTCCTCATCGCGCCACGCCCGACTGGTACAAGCAGAAGATCACTGGTCCGGCCCGGCGCTACATCGTCCAGCCCGAACGCTATCAGTATCCTGGCCACGTCCTCGTCGACGATGAGGAGCACGTCGTCTACGTCTACCTGATCTTCAGTTGAGCAGACGGCATTACAGGAAACGAACCATGAGCCGGAACGATACGGAAGCGATGCCGCGAAGGGATGCCAAGACCCGCTGGCCATGGTACATCTGGGACATCGTCCTTTTTGGTGTGTATGTCGTGCTGTGCGTTTCGTTCTTCTGCGTTCCTTCGGCGCTGGAGTACCTGCAAGCACGGCGTGATGGAAGCTCTTCGTGGGACGCTATCGGAGCGTTCATGGGGCTGGGGTTGCTGTTGTTCATCGGGCCATGGATTCTGGCGTTGCGGCTGTTCATTGCCTGGCCCAGGCACATTCGTGGTTTCCGCAGGCTGCTCCTGCGCTGGGCCGTTGTGATTGTCGGCGTGGTGTCGTTGCTGGCACTGTTCTACGAGTTCTGGCCGGCCGGATACCAGTTCCGGCTGTGGGGCTTTCGCAGGTATGTCCAGCGGCAGGCGGACATTCCCGCCATGCAGACATGGCTCGACACGGTCGATCCGAACGTATGCGACGAAGAGCGGATAGCCGTTGGGACAGATGTGCACGGCGTTCCGATTCCACTGCCTTCCGAAGTAGACCTTCCCTCGTCGGTATTAGACCTGAAGCCGCGTTACGTGCAGTTGTCGCTCGACGAGACGCATCGGCCGATGGTCCGTCTAGAGTGGGGCTCGGGGTTGGAGGGCACCTGGGGACTGACGGTCGGCCGCAGAGACATGCCGATTCCCAAGACGCAACTGCCCACAAGGCAGACGCGGCCCGGTGGGCAGGTCTTCCGCAATCGTGGCGAGGACCGCCTGCCTATCGCCGACGGCGCCTACATCTGGCACGACCGGGAGTAAGAATAGGCCAAGCCGGGAATAAGGAGCCCTGTGATGCAAGAAACCAACTGCCAGGAGATGCGTGATAGCGGCGCAACTTCCGCGAGGGGAGAGCGGGCCTGGTACATGTGGGATGCCTTCCTTTTCGGTATCTTCGCTGGGCTGTGCGTGGCGTTCTTGGGTGTTCCTTCCTTGCTGGATTATTTTGCAGCCCGGCGGGGTGGATATCCTTCATTCGGTGGTTGCTTCGTTTCTCTGGGGATTGCGTTGCTGCTGCTCGCATGGCTGGCGGTTCTGTGCGTGCGGCTGTTTGTCACCTGGCCGAGGCACATTCGTGGCCTGTGGCGTCTGCTGGCGGCCTGGTTCGCGGCGGCGGTCGTCCTGGTGGCATGTGTGGTTCTGCCGTTCGTGACCTTGGGGCCCGGATACAAATCGCAGACCCGGGGCTTTCACCGATACATCCAGGCGCGAGCAGATATCCCCGCCATGCAAGCGTGGCTGGACACCATCGACCCCAACGTCTGTGATGGACTGTGGATTGACGTAGCCGGCACGCCGAGAGCCGGGTCGCCCACTGTGAGCTTCCCCGCCTTCATATCAGACCTGAAGCCGCGACATGTACAGTTGTCGCTCGACGTGGCGAATCGACCGATGGTCTGTTTGCAGTGGGGTTCAGGACTGCTGGGCACCTGGGGCTTGGCGGTCGGGCACGAGGAGATGCCGATCCCCAAGACGCAGCCACGCGAGAAGGAGACGCTGCCCAGCGGCCAGGTGTTCTACAATCCCGGCCAGTACCGCCTGCCCCTGGCCCGCGGCGCCTACGTCTGGCATGATATCGAGTAGGACCGTTTCGGGATGTTATGCCAAGCTCTCGTCATTGTCTCGCAAGGCGTCGTTCCTCTTTGTCACCCTGAGCGAAGCGAAGCGGAGTCGAATGGGTCTGGCCATAGATGAGGCGCGGCCGGTGGCCGCCTCAAACGCGCCAACGTTTGGGGATGGTGTTCGTAGTGGCGTCGTAAGACGCAATTGTTCTTCATTCGTAGTGACCCGCCTGCGGCGGGTTGGCCCTTCCATGCTTGGGTACGCCTCTTCGACAAGCTCAGATCGTGCATCTGCGACGGGCGCACTGTAAGCATCGTAGGTAGGGGCGAGGCGTGCCTCGCCCCTGCGGACATACGATGGGTGCTGTTCGTAGTAGCGTTTTGTGTTGCGTTGGCCGGGCGATTGCCGCAGAATGGGCGGGCATCGGCGGCGGGATGCTCTTGTCGGGTCTTCCGCGAGCGGTTTCGTCGATGGCAGCAACGCAACGCTGATACGTGGAGAATACGATGGCAACAGCGGCAGCAAGGCACATTCTGGTGGAAACGCAACAGAAGTGCGAGGACCTCAAGAAGCAGATCGAAGCGGGAGCGGACTTCGCGGAGATGGCTCGCAAGCATTCCAAGTGCCCCTCGGGCCGGCAGGGCGGCGACCTCGGCACGTTCGGGCCCGGCCAGATGGTGAAGGAGTTCGACGAAGTCGTCTTCAGCGCCGAGGTCGGCAAGGTGCAGGGCCCGGTGCAGACGCAGTTCGGCTATCACCTGGTCGAAGTGACCAGCCGGACCGCGTAATGAACGCGGCGAGGGCCGGCCGCTGGGTTCGGTGGCATAGGTAACGCCTGACGGCGTCACTACGAACGATGGCAACGCTTGAGGTCGAATCACTGACGAAACGCTACGGCTCGGCCCGCGGGGTCGAGCTCGTGACGTTCGCGATCGAGCCGGGCGAGATCTTCGGCTATCTCGGCCCCAACGGATCGGGCAAGACCACCACGATCCGCTGCATCATGGGCCTGCTGCGGCCGACGAGCGGGCAGGTCCGCGTGCTGGGCCGCCGCGTGGTCGCCGGCCGGGCCACCGAGCACGCCCGCCTCGGCTACCTGCCCGGCGAATTTCACATCTGGCCCGGCATCCGCGCGTCCCGCTCGCTGGACGTTCTCGGTCGTCTCGGCGGCGGCCGCCGGATCGCCGAACGACGAAGGCAGTTGGCCGAGCGGTTCGACCTCGACCTGCGCCGTCGCGTGGGCGATCTGTCCAAGGGCAACCGCCAGAAGGTGGCGCTGATCTACGCGTTTCAGCACGAGCCGGACGTGCTCGTCCTCGACGAGCCGACGGCCGGGCTCGACCCGCTGATGCGACAGACGGCGCTCGAACTGATCCGCGAGTCCGCCGAGCGCGGCGCCACCGTGCTGCTGTCGTCGCACGACCTGGGCGAGGTCTCCGCCGTCTGCGGGCGTGCCGGCATCCTGCGCGAGGGCCGGCTCATCGAGGTCGCGCCCATCTCGCAGATCGTCCAGAGCAGCGAGCACCGGCTGACGGTCTGGTTCGCCGACGGGCATCTGGCGCCGCGCCTGCCGGTCGAGCTGGCCGGCGTGCGCGTCGTTCGACAGAAGCCCGGCATGCTGGAGATCGCGTATCAGGGTCCGGCCGATCCGGTCCTCAAGTGGCTCGGCCGATTCGCGGTCGAGCGGATCGCCACGCCGCAGATGTCACTCGAAGACGCCTTCATCCAGTACTACCGCCAGCCGGTCGCTGCATCGGTCCGGCGAGGAGGTGACAGATGAGTGGGCCGGCTCGTCTGCGGTTTCCCTTGCGCCTGCTGCGGTTCTGGTTCGTGCGGATCGCCCCGGCGTGGCTCGGCATCGCGATACTGATCTTCTTCATGCAGATCGCCGTGGCCGCCATCGTCCACGACAACCTCAACGTCCGCACGTTCCTGGCCTTTCTCAACGTGCTTCCGTCGATCGTCAAGAGTGCCCTGGGCGGCGACCTGCTCGACTCCGGCAGCATGACGGCCCTGCTGACCATCGGCTACCAGCACCCGTTCGTCCTGTTCCTGCACATGCTGTACGCGGTGGGTGTGCCGGCGGGCCTGCTCACGGCCGAGGTGCAGAAGGGCACGATGGAGCTGATCCTCAGCCGGCCCGTCGCCAAGACGCACGTGTATCTCTGCGCGGCGATCGTGACACTCGTCGGCCTGTTCGGCCTGGACCTGGTCATGTTCGCCGGGACGGCGGCGTCGGTGCGGCTGTACCGCTTCAGCGAGCCGATCGATCTGTACCTGTTCTTTCGCATCGCGACCACCGCCGGCCTGCTGGCCGCCACGTTCGGGGCCTTCGCGCTGCTGTTCGCCGCCACGTTCCGGCGGCTCTACTGCGCCGTCGGCGTCTCCGTCGGCTTCCTGACGATCAACTACTTCATCGTCATCGTGGCCCAGTGGTGGCCTGCGATGCAATTCCTCCGGCGCGCGACGCTGTTCTACCTGATCTATTACTCCAACCTCTGGCTGGGCTGGCCCGTCCGCAACATGGCGATCCTCGCCGCCATCGCCCTGGCCGCCGCCACTCTCGGCGCCCTCATCTGGCGCCGTCGCGACCTGTTCGTGTAACCGTCCCCGCCTCTGATTGCCCCTGGACATTGCGTGTCTGCAGGTAGGGGCGACGCATGCGTCGCCCGAACGATTGTCGCTCATCTCTCGTGCGAACGCCCCGACTACCCGTCTTGGCCTCGGCCGGCTGAAGGTCGGTCAGGACGCTGGGAGGCGACCACCGAATCTCTGGGGGCCGCCGCCTGCCTGTGGTAGGGGCGAATCATTATTCGCCCCTACGGACGACTCCGATCCCGGTCTTGTCATCTCTGAAAGCGTGCCGGCGTCAAGGGCTTGGCAGGGTGGCAGCCTCAAGCCCGCAGGGCTTGGGGATGGTGGGCGCTGCCAACTGCCCGGACCGATACGGCAGCCCAGTCCGCCATCCCCAAACGCTATCGCGTTTGAGGATGCCACCCCCGGTGCATGGTGAGAGGTCTGCGCTAGGGTAATCTCGTTTGTATCGGCCACGACATTCGAATTCGTTGATCCGCTCGGCAGCGTGAGGGCAACGCATGCGTTGCCCCTACGACCTGCGATGACGAAGTGCATTTGCGATCCTGCGATACGGCAATCGACGGTTGCCGGAACCGGGGTGGGGCGACTGGGTGACCCGACGAATGCTCGAGGCCTGGAGCGACGCATAAGAATTTCGTAATGGTCGTGATCGTTCTTGGTCTTCGTGCGTCTGTAGCAGTGAAGTGTCCCGTGGAGGTCCCATCGCCGACCGTGGTAGGCCAGGTTGGACCGATTGCAGGTACCCGCCACTGTACAGTGAGAGGCTCGCAGGATGGCGGTTCCGTTCATAGTGTTCTGGGCAATTGTGTTTATCGCCCGTGAGGAGTTGGGATGGAAGGGGTTTGCCCTTTGTGTGATTCTCTGGGCGAGCCTGCTCGCCGCCTGCCTGTTCCTGGCCGCGTCCCTCTATTTGTTCGTTGCTCTGCAGTCCCTCTTCGACATCATTCTGCTACTGGTTCTATTCGGCCACGACATTCGAATTCGTTGATCCGCTCGGCAGCGTGAGGGCAACGCATGCGTTGGCCCTACGACCTGCGATGACGAAGTGCACTTGCGATCCGGCGATACGGCAATCGACGGTTGCCTGAACCGCGGTGGGGCGGTATTGTGGTGCGCTTCTCGAACAGTCACGAGTTTTGGAGATGGGCATGGCTGAGGTGGTGGCAGGGCGCGCGGGGACGTGGGCCGTCTGGTTGCGGGCGGTGCGGACGTTCTCGTTTCCGGCGTCGATCGTGCCGGTCGTCGTCGGGGCGGCGATGGCAGCGCGTGTGGAGGGGCCGGTGGCGTGGTGGCTGGTGCCGTTCGTGGCGGTCGCGTCGGTCCTGATGCACGCCGGGACCAACCTCATCAACGACTTCTTCGACTACCTCAAGGGCGTGGACACCGACTATTCTTACGGCGGCAGCCGCGTCCTCGTCGAAGGGTTGCTGTCGCCCCGGCAGGCCTTTGTCGGAGCGCTGGCGATGTTCGCCGCCTCGTGCGCCATCGGGCTACTGTTCATCGCCGTACGCGGCTGGCCCATCTTGGCGCTGGGCGTCGTCGGCCTGCTCGCCGGGTTCTTCTACACGGCCCGGCCCGTCGGGTACAAGTACTTCGCGCTGGGCGATGCCCTGGTCTTCATCCTGATGGGTCCGCTGATGGTCATCGGCTCGTACTTCGTCCTGACCGGCTCGTACGATCACGCGGTCCTCATCGCCAGTCTGCCCGTCGGCTGTCTCGTCGCCGCCATCCTGGCCGCCAACAACATGCGTGACATCCAGCACGACCGCGATGCCCAGGTGCGCACCGTCGCCAGCCTGCTGGGCCACGATCGCGCACGGCTGGAGTACTATGGCCTCGTCGGCGGGGCCTACGTCGCCGTGCTGGGGATGATCGCCGGCGGGCTGGTCGGCGCGTGGGGTCTGCTGGTCCTCGTCACTGTGCCGCTGGCGGTCCGCAACGTTCGGCGGCTGGCCCGAAGTCTGCCGCTACAGCCGCAGACCATCGCGACGCTCGATGTGCAGACCGCGCAGTTGCATCTGGCGTTCGGGCTGCTGTTTGCCCTGGCGATTCTGCTCAGCGCGGTGTTCCAATGAGGCCGGTCTGGCTCCTCAGTGCGGCGGCCGCCGGCCTGTGGTTCGTGATGTTCTCGCCCTGGACGCGCGACACGGTACCGTTCTGGCCGGCGATGGCGTTCTCTTCCGGCGTGCTGGCGCTGGCGGGCCTGTGGCTCAGCCGCGACGCGATGGGCGAGGTCTTTGCCTTTCGCTGCTGGCACGTCCCGGCGGGTGTGGTCTCGGCGCTGGTGCTGTACGCGATGTTCTTCGTGGGCCACAAGATCGCCGCGGTGATCCTGCCGTTCGCCTCGGATCAGGTCGCTCTGGTCTACCGCACGCGGAGCCAGGCGGAGCTGTGGCTGATCGCGGTGCTGCTGTTCGCGTGGGTCGGTCCGGCCGAGGAGATCTTCTGGCGCGGCTATGTCCAGCGCCGCTGCGGCGGGCGCCTCGGCCCGTTCGCCGGCCTGATCGTCACCGCTGCGATCTACACGCTCGTACACATCTGGTCGTTCAACCTCATGCTGCTGGCGGCGGCGGGCCTGTGCGGCCTGTTCTGGGGCGCGATGTTCGCCCTGTCCCGCTCCGTGTGGCCCGCCCTCATCAGCCACGCCCTCTGGGACGTCCTGATCTTCGTCCTCCTTCCGGTCGCCTGACGGCCGCCTCTGTAGAGTGAATTGCCTTGCCTCGTTCGCCGATCGCGACCACAATGGGCTGCAATGGATATCTGCGTACCAACCGTAGTTTCTGCGACCTCTGAGCTGGTATATGGGGTGTGGATGAGTGAAAGAGAACGAATAGTCTATTCGACGGCGCAGGGGCGGATGTGTCCGGCGTGCGGCGAGCCGGTGGGGGCGTGTGTCTGCCGGCAGCGGCAGGCCGCGGCGGTTCCCGATAGCGACGGGGTCGTGCGGGTCAGCCGCGAGACCAAGGGCCGCAAGGGCAAGGGGGTGACGCTGATCGCCGGCGTGCCCGTCGATGAGAACAGGCTGCGCAGTCTGGCCAAGGACCTCAAACGCAAATGCGGGGCCGGCGGGACCGTCAAGGACCGCGTCATCGAGATCCAGGGCGACCACCGCGACCTGCTCGTCGAGGAGCTGACCAGACAGGGCTACACGGTCAAGCGGGTGGGCGGATGAAGACGCTGAGCGACATCCCGTTTGAGCTGGACCTGGTCTCCATCGCGAAGACCGTACACGTCGAGCCGGATTCGCCCGATGGGCAGACACTGCGCGAGCTGATCGAAAAGGCCCGTCGAATGGCCCGACCGAAGGCGATGTACAAAGAGGTGTTCATCGACGCCAAGGGCGACGAGACCGTGATGGTCGATGGGATCACGTTTACCAGCCGGATGCTCCGAACGAACCTCGAACCCATCGAGCGGGTCTTTCCCTTCGTAGCCACCTGTGGCCACGAGATGGACACAGCGACACTGCCGGCGGGCGATTTCCTCGTCGAGTTCTGGTGGGACGCCATCAAGGCCGTCCTGCTCGGCGCCGCGATCCGGCATCTCAACGAGCATCTGAAACACCGCTTCTCACTGAGCAAGATGTCGTCGATGAGTCCCGGCTCGGGCGACGTCGACGTCTGGCCCATCGAGCAGCAGCGAGAGCTGTTTGCGCTGCTCGGCGACGTCAAAGGCCAGATCGGCGTCGAGCTGACCGAGTCGTTTCTGATGAAGCCCAACAAGACCGTCTCGGGCATCTGCTTCGCGACGGAGGTGGACTTCCACAGTTGCCAGGTCTGCCGGCGTGAGGACTGCCCATCCCGCAGCGCCCCCTTCGACCCGGCCCTCTGGGACCTGCATCAGCACGGATAGATGCGCGATCGACCAGCGAACCTTGTGACAGGAGTTACCACCATGGAGATCAGGACAGGCGTTGCGATTCTGTTGTTGGTCGTCAGTGCAGCGGCGGGTGCCGCAGAGGTGGATGTCTCAACGCTCAAGACCTTCGGCACGATGGGCAAGCAGTCGAAGATCCTGGCCGACGGCAGCGAAGCGAAGCTGTTTGCTCACGAAGGGCGTGGGTGCCTGACCCACATGTGGTTCGGCGGCTCATTCAAGGGTTTCGAGCGGACGCGGATTCGCGTGTACGTCGACGGCGAGCGGCAGGCGTCGATCGACATGGACTTGTTCCTGGGCCACGGGATGGGATTCGGCGACGACCACGCGCCTTGGGGCATCGCCCGCATCGGCAAGACCGGGCATCCGAGCGGCGTCTACAACACCTATCGCATCCCGTTCGGCGGGAGCATACGTGTCACCGCCCAGAGGGCGCCCGATGCCGAGGATGCGTCGATGTTCTGGTGGATCGTGCGCGGCACGGAGAACCTGCCCGTCTGGCTCGGAGGCGTCCGTCTGCCGGAGAATGCACGGCTGCGGCTGTACAGGCTGGAGAACCACCGAGCCAAGCCGCTTGACGAGTTCGCGCTGTGTGACGTCAAAGGCGCCGGATCGCTGTATCAGGTGACGATGGCCGCCCGCGCGCTGCGGCGGTCAGGCTCCTGGAAGGATCTCAGCTACATGGAGGCCTGTGTGCGCGCCTACGAAACGGGGGCGACGCAGCCGCTGTTTCTCTCCTCCGGGCTGGAAGACTACTTTCTGGGAACGTACTACTTCGACAAGGGCCGCTTCCATACGCCCATCGCCGGTCTGACCCATCTGGACAAGCAGGACAACTCCTTTTCCGCGTACCGCTTCCACGAGGACGATCCGGTCTTCTTTCAGAACGGCCTGCGGCTGACTTGCCGCTGCGGCGAAACCCTGGACGGAGAAACGCTGCACGACCCGCCCGAGACCGAGTACACCACGTACGTCTGGCTCTACCAGTGGTAGCCTCATGCGCGTGCTGCCTGGCTACGTAGCGGCCCCGTGGACCTGGCGGATGGCGTCGATGATATGGTCGTCGATTCGCTGGGTGTATTTCGGTCCGATGCGGACCTGCACGAAGCGGTCGAAGATCTCCAGCGTCTGGCGGCAGCAGTCCGGGCCGTACTGGATCGCCTTACCCTCGGGGCTGTTGAACGATGGCCAGTTGGGATGCCGGGCGCGCTTGTTGATGACGGACTCGGCGATCGGCAGCAGCACCGAGCCCGACATCGTCGATGTGGGGACGTGGCGCTGCCGCAACTGGTCGATGCAGCGGTCGCGGGCCGCCTTGTCGGGCATCTCGAAGAAGACGCTGTAGCCGATGTCGCCTTCCGGGTCGGGACGGTGACGCAGACGGATGCCGTCAATCTTCTTGATGCCGTCGTAGATGGCCTGCGCGTGGCCCCGCAACGCGGCGACCATGGTGTCGAGCTTGGGCAGTTGCGCGCCGAGCACCGCTCCGGTCAGCTCGTTCATGCGGAAGTTCTCGCCGGCGAACGTGGGCACCCGGCTGGCGCCCGTGCGCTGGGCAAAGAGCCCGTTCAGGCCGCCCATGTCGTGGAAGCGCGCCGCCCGCTCGTAGAGGACCGGGTCGCTCGTCACGACCGCGCCGCCTTCGCCCGAGGTCATCGTCTTGTTGATCTGGAAGCTGTAGATGCCGACGTTGCCGATGGAGCCGAGCTTGCGGCCGCGATAGGAGCCGCCGACGCACTGGGCGCAGTCCTCCAGGACCGCGACGTTGCGTTTGCGGGCGATGTCCATGATCGGCTCCAGGTCGGCCGGCCCGCCGAGCAGGTGAACCGCGATGACGGCCTTCGTTCGCGGCGTGATCTTCCGCTCGAAGTCCTTCGGGTCGATGTTCAATGTGCGGTCGATGTCCGCGAAGACGGGCAGGGCCCCCGCGTGGACCACGCAGGTGTAATCGGACCACCACGTGTACGCCGGAACGATCACCTCGTCGCCCGGTCCGATGTCCAGGCCGGCCACCGCACAGTCCAGGGCCGCGGTGCCGCTTGTGACGCCCAGCGCGAACTGCGTGCCCATGTGTTTGGCGAATCCCTCCTCAAACCGCAGCACCTTCGTCGGCGTGCCGGGCCCCCAGTAGCGGAAGGGCGAGCCGGAATCGACCACGTCCATCAGGGCTTGTCTCTCGTGCTCGTCGAAGAACTGCGGCCCGATGTAGCCCGGATCGATCCGGTCGATGGTTGGGGACGCTGAGGTCCCCTGGGCCCACAGCGACCTGGTGGGCAACCCGACCCCCAGGGCCGATGCGGCCAGGCAGCTTGTCCTCAGGAACCGCCGCCGGGTGAGTGCCCCGTCCTGTGTCTCGTGTTTCTCTTGTCGCGTCGCCATCTTCGTACCTCCCAAACCCAGGACCTTCGCGTCCACCTGCCCCACGTATTCTACGCGTCTGCCACGCCCGCAGCAAGCGCACAGCGGACAATCATTCGGGTGTCGGCGTCAGCCGTAGGGGCGAATCATGATTCGCCCTCGCCACCAGCAGTCGCCAACCCCCAGGAATTCGTCCATCTGCACCCGACGGTCCCGACCGGCGCTCAAACACGCCGTGGCCCAAACGGCAGATTGCGTCTACGAACCGCTTGCTACCGGCGCATCAGTCGAATAGAATGGGTTCTGCTGGAACGGGTGCGGCATGCCAAGGTTTGTGGTGGGAGGATCAGGGGAGAGAAATGACGTTCTCATATCGATTGGACAAGGCGGATTACCTGGCGTTCCATCGGTATCGCGTCGCGGGCATGTATCTGCGCGGCGGCTCGAGAGTGTGGTCCCTCCGTGGTTTCGCGCTTCTGACCTTCGCCTTGGCACTAATAGAATGGTACAGCGGCCGCCCTTCAGCGGCTGCAGGTTTGGTCATGGGCGGAGGGGCGACGCTGCTGTTTCCCAGAGCGTACTGGGGTCTCGTAGTGGGACGGTTCCGAAGGATCGTGAACGATCCGCAGAATGCCCATCTGCTGGGGCGCAAGACGCTGACGCTGACGCCTGAAGGTCTGCATATCGCCGACGCAGGTGAAGCGGGCTATCTCGCCTGGGGCAACATCGTTCGCGCCGCGCGCACCGAAGACCACATCTTCCTGTTCTTCTCCACTCTTCAGGCGGTGGTCATTCCGCGGGCATCGCTGGAGGGTGCCTCATTTGAAACGGTGTGGACGACGACCACTACGTATCTGGATCAGCATCACGAAGGAGGGACAAGGCAGGGCTCGGAAAGCACGGGGACTGCCACCATGCGGGGAACGCCGGGGCTGATGTTTTCGTATCAGCTTGAAGAGTCCGACTGGACGGCATTCACGGTCCATCATCGGCGTTCGAAGGTGCAGGGCCGACACCGGTGGCTGGCCCGGTTGGCGGTTCTTCCCATTCCCCTCTTGCTCGTGATTCTCGGCGTGGTCCGTCCGCCCGTGAACTGGGATTTGGTGGTGCTGTTTCTGGGGCTCAGCGTGCTCTGCTTCTTGTTCTATCCACGGGTTCTTGACAAGGCCGCTCTCAGACAAGTGGAGCACATTGCCGGCCATTCGGCCAATGTGCATTGCCTGGGAGAAAGGCGCATTGCCCTGTCGCCGGAGTGGCTGCATGTGCAGGGCAGCGGAGTCCAATCGACCTTCACCTGGTCCAGTGTCGTCAAGGCCGAACGAACCGATGACCACATTTTCATTTACATGTCCACTTCTGAAGCGCTTGTCATCCCGCGTGCATCGCTCGATGGGGCCTCGTTCGAAGATGTCTGGACCAGGGCCAACGAGTATCGGCATGACAGCCGAGAGGTCGGATCAACGTGGGGGAGCATCTGACGATACGCAGGCCGGTGGCAGGATTACCATGTGGGGGCGGAATACGTGCAATCGTATGCGAGAGGATACACGATGATCTATGACAATTCGTTGAGACCTTCGACGCTGTTCGGGCTCGTTCTGCTCGTACTGGCGTTGACGGCGGCTGTTACCTGGCTTGGAGCACTCCTTGACCCGGATACGCTGTCGTTTGATCCGGCGGGGCTGATCGTCCTGGGCTTGGCGCTCGGGTGTGCGGTTCTCTCGTTGCTGGTCGTTCTCCACATCCGCTGGGTTCGCGTCACAATGTCCGTGCTCCTGCACTTGTCGATTGTCGCACTGGCCCTCGCGCTCTGTGGCGTTGCCTCGGAAGAGGAGGCGCTCGGATTGAAAGTGTTCGCCGTGGCCTTGTTTGTCGGCGGGGCCGGCCTGTGCGCCGTCGGCATCCTGGTCTTGCACGGCAGGGCGATGAAAGCCGACTTCGCGGAAGAGGGGATATCTCCGGCCGGAGCCGCGCAACGACGGCCCCGCACGCGACGGGTGGCGATCGGCATTCTCGCCGTTCTGCTACTGGTCCTGGCCTACAGCGCCTGGCGTGTTGTCCCGCTGCTGGTGGCAAAGCCGACGATCACCGTGGACTATCTGGCCGAGGCCAACCGTCTCAGCAAGCCGGCTGACTACGATCCAAACCTCAACGCAGCGCCGCACTATGAGAAGCTGTTCGCTGGATTTGTCCCATTGCCCCAGGAGCTTGAAGAGCAGTGGAAGATGTGGCCAGGCGACTTGTCTGCCGAGCACCTCGATGCGCTGGCCGCCTGGGCGCCCGAGAATGAAGAGATTCTTGGATCTCTCGCCGCCGCCGCCGGATGTCCCTATTGGTGGCGGGAGTATGTGTCGGCGGATGGCGCTCTGTCCAGCATTGAACTGCCGGGATTGGATACCGCCCGACGCTGCGTATGGGGCTTGCTGCTGCTCGCGAAGTATCACGCATACGAAGGCGATGCCCACAAGGCGCTGTCCCTTCTGATGCAGGTGCATTGCCTTGGAGAGCACTGGACGTTGAGGGGCACCCTGATCGAACAGCTCACGGGACTGGCGGTGTGCGGATTGAACTACGCCGCCGTCCGTGCTGTGTTGGATGATGGCAAGCCGGATGTGGAGGTCTTGCGGCGAACATTGACCTTCTTTCGATCACGGCTCGATAAGATCGCTGTGCCGAGGTTCATGGCCGTCGAAGAACTCTACGGATACGATTCGATCCAGCGAAGCTTCACGGACGACGGCAATGGCGACGGGCGACTCATACCCGCTCGCCTGTACGAGACCAAGAAGGGGCGTGCATCCCTCTACACGCAGCCCATCTCCTACCTGGACGCTCTGTGGGTTTCGCTCAACCATCCGGGCCGATCCGAGACACAAAGCCTCTTTGCAGAGTACTTCGACTGCGTTGCCGATCTTGCGAGGCAAAGCCCCTGGCCGCTCTACGCCGCGACCACCAGCTATGAAGAAGAACTGCAGGAAATGCTCGAGGGCAACTACTACCTCAGGGACGGGTTCACCGCGATTGCCCAGTGCATTCGTCTGGGCTGGCGCGGCAAGGCAGATGCGCACGCCACAGTGATCGTGTTAGGCGTCTTGACATACAAGGCGCAGAAAGGGCGCTGGCCGCAATCGTTGGAGGAACTGGTGGAGGAAGGGCTGCTGGTACGCGTGCCGATGGACCCGTACAGCGATGGTCCGCCGGTCTACCGTGTCACCGGCGAGGGGTTCACGCTTTACAGCGCAGGGGAGGACTTCCTCGATGATGGCGGCGAGTCGGGCGAGTGGGATCAGTTCGGGGCCGATCGCGTCTTCTGGCCGGTTGTGCAATGAAGAGAGGTGGGCGGATCGCCTCCGGCGAGATGGTTCTTGCGTTTGTCGGAGAATGTGACCACAATAGGGCCGGTGTGTCCGGCTTTGCGCGGACGATGATGGGCTCCGAATGGATCGGCGCGGGTGACGTTCGATGCGACGATGGTGGAATTGGCGTGTGCGATGGGGAAGGGGAGGCGGCCCATGCCCTATCGCAGTCTGACGGTGAAGGAGTTGGCGCGGATGCTGGGTGCCGACGCCCGCCGGCTGGAGCGCATGGCCCAGCGGGGGGAGATTCCCTGCCAGAAGGTCGGCGGCGAGCTGCGGTTCAACCGTGCCCAGATCACCGAATGGCTCCAGCAGAACATGGGCACGATGACGGGCGACCATCTGGCGGAGGTGGACGCGGGCATGACGGCCCAGCGGCAGAAGCCGCAGAATGAGGCGATCGTTCGCCCGCTGCTGCGGCCGGAAGCGGTGACCGTCCAACTGAACTCGCGGGGCAAGAACAGCCTGCTGCGCGAGCTGGTGGCCCTGGCGATGCGGACCGGCCTGGTCTACGACGAGTCGGCCCTGCTCGAAGCGGTGATGGGCCGCGAGGAGATGCACAGCACGGCCATGGACGGCGGTATCGCGATCCCTCACCCGCGCCGGCCGTTGCCGTACGAGATCGCCGATTCGGTGCTGGTGGTGGCCAAGGCCAGCCGGGGCATCGTCTTCGGGGCGCCCGACGGCAAGCTGACCGATCTGTTCTTCCTGACGGCCTCGCAGGACGACACGCACCACCTGCACATTCTGGCCCGGCTGTGCCGCATGCTCCACGACGACGACTGGGTCGAGCGATTGCACGCGTGCGAGACGGGCGAGGAGATGATCGATCTGCTGATCGAACGCGAAGCACAAGTCATCGCGCAATCGGCATAGCTTCGTCCGAAAACATGCCGCGCAATGGGCGGTGGCCGTCGCCACAGAGCCATGCAGAGGGGGGCGATGGACAAAGACCGTCACGATGCCGATAGCAGGATTGCAAACTTCGGCGCCGGGCCATAGAATGATCGGCGCGGAAACCGGGTTGACCGGGGTTCGTTGGACTGGACTGCGACTGCTGTGTTCGTTTGTTGGGGATGACCATGAGGAACCGTCGTGCACGCCACCATCTCGCTGCGGCACTGGGCGCTCTGATTCTGCTCGGTATGGTTGCCGGGTGCATGATCGATCTGACCAAGGGCCGGGACTTCGGCGAACCTCCGGTCTGCGAAGTCCACGCTCGCGTGATGCGCAAGGAGAAGGTTCCGCTGATCTCCGGATACGACCTCTATGGCTCCGACTGGGCGCAGGCCGAGCGGGAGCAATTTCCGCATTCCGACAGCCCGCGTCGGTGGGACGGCGACCTGGCGGTTCACGGAGAGCACGCCATTGCGTATGTCTGCCCCGGGTGCAACGAGGCGCGCAACCGCTGGCTCATTCAGAACCGCCCTGGCATCGCCCGCGCCAAGGGCCTGATCGATTAGACGGAAGTCTGTAGGATAGTCTTCAGCCCATGCGGACTGGGCGTGGAGCGGTGCCCATGGAGGAGGGCAGGTTGCGATCCATTCGGGACGGGCAAGGGGATGTCGGTGGACCGGTGCGTGTACATGCTGTTGTGCGTGCTGGTGGTTTCGGCGGCGGTCTGTGCCGCGCAGACGGATGGCCAGACCGCCTGGAAGAACCAGATCCAGTTTCCGGACGACCCGTTTCAGAGCGGGACCTCGCCGGCCTACATCAAGTTCACCATCGTTACCAGCGAAGGCTTCGACCCGAATGTGGTCTACTACCAGGATTCCGGTCGGTACGAATACCACTACGACTTTGCCGTCGAGCATCTCGATCCGTTCGCCCGGATGACGATCGAGCAGTTCGACGACGTGACGCTGCGTGCGAGCGGCCAGAAGGCCATTCTCGGGGCGGTCATCCTGCCGCCGTGGGTCGATCCGCTCATCGACGAGTATGGGATTCAGTTCGTGCGCCAGGATGCCTATTCCCGTGACGAGATCGTCGGGTTGTTTGGCGTGGTTCGAGCGTCGGTGCTCGCCGATCCGAACGTCACGGCATATTACTTCCCGACGTACGAGCAGTATCCGGTCGCCCAGCAGCATCGCCAGTGGCTCGAAGAGCAGGGCGTCCCCGTCAGCTCGACGGCGCGATGGAGCCGGGGCAACACAAGCTACTCCCAGGGCTGGGCCCTCGGGACGCTGAGGTTTGTCGAGGGTTCAGATATCCAGGCGGCGTACACGCGCGGAGAACTCAAACCCGACGACATCCTTCTGACCGACGGCGTGCCGGCCGAGGTGCCATCGGTGGCCGGGATCGTTGCGCTGATGCCTGCGACGCCCAACTCGCACGTTGCGATCCTGGCGCGTTCGCAAGGGGTGCCCTTCGTCCATCTGGCCGTGATGTCTGACGTCGCCTCGGCGCAGGGTCTCGTGGGCCGCACCATCTACCTGAGCGTGACACAGGACGACTTCGGCGCGGACTGCCGGCTCAAGCTGCTCGATGCCGGCTCGCTGAGCGCCGAGGACCGGGCGGTGCTGCTGGTCCTGAAGAAGTCGCCTCCTGTGGTGATCCGTCCGATGGTCCATCAGGGTCGGTTCTGGGCAGATACGAACGACTTGCAGCCGGATGACATCGCAGGCTTTGGAGGCAAGGCCGCCAACTTCGGCGTCCTGCGCGATGCCATCCCCAACGACTGCCCTCGCGCGATGGCCTTCTCGTTCGATCTGTGGAACGCCGTTCTCGATCGGCTTGTTTTCGATATGCCGCTACGCGAGGAGATTGGCCGGCGTCTGTCGAAGCACACGACGTATCCTCCGTCGGATATGCAGGTTCTGTCGGGGGACCTGGCGATGATTCGCGAGTGGTTCACCGATTCGCACGTCACTTCGTTCGGTGCCGAGTTGGAGTCGGTCGTGCTCGACGCCCTGAGCGAGTTCGGATTCGACCCGAGGGAGAAGATTCGCTTTCGCAGTTCGACGAACGTCGAGGACAGCGAGCGGTTCACGGGCGCCGGGCTGTACGACAGTTTCAGCGGGTGCCTGGCCGACGACCTCGACGGCGATACGGCCGGTCCGTGCGCGTGCGACGTGACCGAGAGCAAGGAACGCGGCGTCTTGCGGGCTATTCGCAAGGTTTTTGCCAGCTTCTACAACGACAACGCCTTCCTGGAGCGACTCAAGCATGGGATCGGCGAATCGCAGGTCGGCATGGCGCTGCTCGTGCATCCCTCGTTCCCCGACGAGATCGAGCTGGCCAACGGGGTCGTGACGATGGAGCGCCGCTGGGAGGAGAGCTGGACCATCGAGGTTGTTTCTCAGAAAGGGGCGGTCTCCGTGACGAACCCGCCGGCCGACGCGGTGCCCGAGATCGTGCAGGTCAGCGGCACGTCCTGGGGGCCCATGCCTTGGATGGTGCAGCGTTCGAGTCTGGTCTCGCTTCGCGACGACGCCGTGCTCGAATGGGAAGGCGACTATGTGCGCCTCTACGAACTGGTCGTCGCGGCGGCCGAGCGATACTGTCAGGTCAAGCCGGCCGATAGTCCCATGCTCGATCTGGAGTTCAAGAAGCTCGCGCCCGACGGCCGGCTCATCGTCAAGCAGATTCGTGAGATCCCACAGGCCGGTGAAGGCGAATACGCGACACCGTTTCTGCTCCGTCAATCGAGGCAGTACCACACGTTGCAGGGCCGGGGCAGCAACGTCTTCACCAACCACCGCCTCAAGTCGCGATGGACCTTAACGTCCACAAGCACATGGCTCGACGAAGGCGCGCTGCAAAGGTGCCTTTACGATGACGTGAGAATCGAGTACGTCGCCGATGGGCGAGTGCAGGAGGTCACCGGGCCGATGTCGCTGCTGCCCGGCGCCCGGCACGAGTACGCGGCGCCTCAATGGGATTGGGACCGGTACGCCCTGATCGATAGCTGGCGGCTTGATGATGCGCGCAATCCGCGAACGATCCGCCTGCGCACCACGCCGGCATTCCAGGCGACGGTGCCGGACCCCGTCGTCACGATGGACGACCTGCGGCTGACGGTCGAGGTCGAGTACGATCGGCCCGTGCCAGCAGGCAATGCCGAGATGACGACCACGGAAGAGACCTCGCTCTACCGGCCTTGGGAGCCGGGCGAGCAGGACTGGCTCGATGCGTGCGAGTTCGACGATCCCAACACGGGCGTCTCGATTCAGGTCCAGTTCTACATGCGATGGAGCTGGGACCCATCGTCGCCGACCTCGATCCAGATCGAGCGGACGCGAATCGAGGGTCTGACCAGCGAGCCCATCGAACTGACCGGGTTCTTCTCGCAAAGCGTCGGCGGCGGGGCGCATCTGTGCCCGAAGAACTTCCTCTTCGAGCCCGCCCTGGAGTCCGGGATCTCGCAAGAGATTCTGGACGAACTGAAGGCCAGGAACATCCGGCTGGTCTACTTCACCACCGGCGCCCGCGAATGCCGGCCGACCGAGTGGGAGGACACGCCGCCGGCAATCCGCTTCTACGGCTTCGACGACCCCATCGAAGATTTTGACGGCACACCGTTGTAGGGGCGACGTCCGCCAGAGGCAGATCGCCCTTAGGCGAAAAGGCGTGGTCGTGGGGGACTTGTCCTGCTATGATGACTTGGTACGGGCAAGGCATGCCTCGCCCCCACGACGAAACGGGCCGCAGAAGGAGATGCCGATGAACGCACGAGTTTGCCTCCCAACCAGGTCGATCTGCGCCATGGTCGTGTTGTGGACCTGTTGCGTGGGCCGGGCCCAGCAGGCGGTTCCGGGGCCGGTCATCGAGCCGTGGCGATTTCAGGTGGGCGCCTGCACGCATTTCAGCCAGGGCAAGGGCACTCTCGAATTGAACCTCGACAGTCTCAAGAGCGCCGGCATCGGTGCGATTCGCGACGAAGTCCCGTGGGGAGCAGTCGAGCAGGAGAAGGGCCGGCTCGAAATGCCTGACGCGTTCGACACATACGTCCGTCGGGCGGCCGCGCGGCGTCTCAACGTCCTGCTCATTCTCGATTACGGCAATCGCTTCTACGACGACGCCGACCGGCCACAATCGCCCGAAGCGATCGAGGGCTTCTGCCGGTACAGCGAGTTTGTGGTGCGGCACTTCGGCAAGGACGTGCGCCTGTACGAAATCTGGAACGAATGGGACATTCCGATCGGGCTGCCCGAGCGGCATCGCAGGCCCGGGACGCCGGAGAGCTACTTCAAGCTGCTCCAGGCGGTCTATCCGAGGATCAAGGCGATCGATCCCGATGTCACGGTCCTCGCGGGCGCATCGACCAGTGGCGCGGTCAAAAAGGGCTGGCTCGAAGAGATCGTCAAGCTCGGCGCCCTGGAGTATTGCGACGCGATCTCGATCCACAGCTACAACTACAACGAGCCGTTCCCACAGCGCGGGCCCGAGGCCTGCTCGGTGTGGATGACGAGCGTGCAACAGATGCTTCATCGCTACAATGGCGACAGGGACGTTCCGTTCTATGTGACTGAGATGGGCTGGCCGACGCACGTGACCAAGGGCGGCACCGATCCGGAGCTGTCCGCGTCGTATCTGGCCCGGCTCTATCTGCTGGCCCGCACCTCGGAATCGTTCGAGGGGCTGTGGTGGTACGACTTCCAGGACGACGGCTGGGACCCGAAGTACAACGAAGACAACTTCGGCCTGGTGCGGCCCGACCTGACGCCCAAGCCGGCGTACTACGTGATGGCGGACATTTCGCAGCTCGTCGGCAAAGGGCGGTACACCGGCCGGATCGAAACGCCCGACGAGTACGTGCAGGGATTGCGTTTTACACGCGAGGGCCGCGACTATTGGACCATATGGTCGGACGACGACCGGGACCGCCAGATCGTCCTGCAAACCGAGAACCCCGAGACGCCCGTACTGGTTCGGCAGTTGGGCCACGACGCCAGCCTCGTGCAGTGGGGCTTTCGCGACTGGGCACAGCGACGCAACAGTGAACTGGTTCCCAATCGGATGTCGATTGTGGTTGGGCATCGGCCCTTCATGCTCAGCGGTGACCTGTCGGGCATCTCCATCGCCGAGGTGATCCCACGCTTTCGCCAGGTCGATCGGGCCGAGCAGGAGTAGTGGACACAGGATCGGGAGGCATACATGAACGCAAGACGGACGGCTATGGCCTTAGGCGGTGTTGCCGCAGGGGGGCTGCTATTGGTGGTGACGCTCCTGGAGCCGGCACTCGCACGACAGGGACGCTTCAAGTTGGGCGAACTGGTTCCGCAGGAGAGGATTCAGCAGGTGCTTCTTTCGCGAGATCGGTGGCGTCCGTGGCCGCAGTGGAGCGAGCGGCAGGCGTGGGAGGGACTGCCCGCAGAGGTTCGCAAGGACCTGATCGCCGGCGGCGAGGCGTATCTCGGCTGCGACTGGCCCGCATTGCCGGCGACGCTGTTCCTCGAATTCGCCCGCAACGGCAACCGCAGCCGCTACGAGCGGGAACACTTTGCCCGGCGCAGCGCGCTGACCGCCCTGGTGATCGCCGAGTGCGTCGAAGGCAAGGGGCGTTTTCTCGACGACGTCGCCAACGGGGTCTGGGCCCTCTGCGAGGAATCCTTCTGGGGCGTGCCCGCACACATTGGCGCGCAGAAGGCCGGCTCGGGTCTGCCCGATTATGACGAGCCGATCGTCGATCTGTTCGCGGCCGAGACCTCTGAGAGCCTTGCCTGGACCAGCTACCTGCTGAGCGAGCAACTCGACAAGGTGTCACCCTTGATTCGCCGACGGATCGCTCTGGAGATCGACCGGCGCATTCTGACACCGTGCCTGGGACGCGACTTCGGCTGGATGGGGTTTCGCGGCGGGCGCGTCAACAACTGGAACCCGTGGTGCAACTCGAACTGGCTGGTCTCGGCGCTGCTGATCGAGCCCGACGAGAGTCGGCGCGTCGCGGCGGTCGCACGGATCGCGCGCAGCCTGGATCATTTCCTCGATGCCTACGAGGACGACGGAGGCTGCGACGAGGGGCCGGGCTATTGGGGCCGGGCGGGGGCGTCGCTCTACGATTGCCTCGACCTGCTGCACAGCGCCAGTGATGGCGCCATAGACGTATACGACAAGCCGCTGGTCCAGGAGATCGGGCGGTACATCTATCGCGTCCATATCGCCGACCGCTACTTCGTGAACTTCGCCGACGCCTCGGCGCGGGTCGGCATTGCCGCTTCGCTCGTCTATCGGTACGGCAAGAGCATCGGCGACGACAAACTCATGGCCTTCGGCGCCTACGCCTTCGCCGAATCGGGCGGCATGGCCGAGGCGTTCGAGGGCAAGCCGGGCTATGGAATCGGGCGGTACCTGGCGGAGATTTTCGGGGCCGCTGAGATCGAGAAGGCCAGGGCATATGCGCCTCTGGTCCGCGACGTCTGGATGGACGGGATTCAGGTGGTGACGGCCCGCGATCGCGAAGGCAGCGCGAAGGGCCTGTATCTGGCGGCCAAGGGTGGGCACAACGCCGAGAGCCACAACCACAACGACGTCGGCAACTTCATCGTCTACATCGACGGCAAACCGGTCCTCATCGACATCGGCGTCGAGACGTACAGCCGCAAGACGTTCAGTTCGCAGCGGTACGAAATCTGGACGATGCAGTCGGCGTACCACAGCCTGCCGACCATCGACGGCGTCATGCAGGCGCCGGGCGGGCAGTTTGCCGCGCGCGACGTTCGCTACAAGAGCGATGATAGCATGGCGCAGCTTCAGCTCGACATCGCCGGGGCCTATCCCGAACAGGCCCGTCTGAAGTCGTGGGTTCGCACGATCACGTTGAACCGGGGACGCGATGTCGCGGTCGTCGAGGACTACGCGCTGACCCAGCCGGCGGGGCAAATCACCCTCAGCCTGATGACGCCGTGCAGGGCCGAGGTGCGCAAGCCGGGGCAGATCTTGCTCTCGCCGCCCGACGGCGATGGCGCCGCAGCGCATGTGATTTATGACGCCGCCAGGCTGACCGCGACCATCGAGGTGATCGACGTGGAAGATGGACGGCTTCGCTCGGTCTGGCCCGAGCAGATCGCGAGGATTCTGCTGACTGCGGAGAAGCCTCCACTGAAGGACACCTGGACGCTCAAGATCGAGCCGACGAGACCGTAGAGAACACCGATGCAGCCATTTACGCTTCTGATCAAACCGTCGGGCTCCGACTGCAATGTTGATTGCGAGTACTGCTTTTATAAGTGCCGCGCGCCGGAGGTGGGGCAGGGCCGCCAGCGGATGAGCGACGAGGTGCTCCACACGCTCGTCAAGGACTACATGGAACTGCGTTTTCCCGTGTCGGGTTTTGCCTGGCAGGGGGGCGAGCCGACGCTGATGGGCCTGGACTTCTATCGCAAGGCGGTCGAGTGGCAGGCCAGGTACGGCGTCTGCGGCCAGGAAGTGGGCAACTCACTCCAGACGAATGCCATTCTGCTGGACAACGACGAATGGGGTCGATTTCTGCACGAGGCGAAATTTCTCGTCGGCGTCAGCATCGACGGGCCCAAGGAGTTGCACGACCGCTATCGGCTCGACCTCGGCGGCCGTGGCACGTGGGATCGCGTCATGCGGGCCATCGACTGCTGCAAGCGGCACGGCGTCGAGTTCAACACGCTGACGCTGGTGAACAACCTGACCGCCGAGCATCCCGACGAGGTCTTCGATTTCCTGCTCGACTTGGACGTTCGCTACCTGCAGTTCATTCCATGCGTCGAGGTCGATCCGCAAAGCGGGCAGATCGCCGCGTTCTCGGTCTCGCCGAAGCAGTACGGCGAGTTTCTGTGCCGCATCTTCGACCGCTGGCTGGCGGTCGGGCCGGAGAAGCTTAGCGTCCGCGACTTCGATTCGCTGCTGAGCTATTGTATGGCGGGCCGCCACACGATCTGCACGTTCGACCGCCAGTGCAGCCAGTACATCGTCATCGAGCACACCGGCGACGTCTTCCCATGCGATTTCTTCGTCGAGCCCCCATGGCGGCTCGGCAATATTCTCGATACGCCCATCCAGGAACTGGCGGCCTCCGCAAAGAAGAAAGCGTTCGCCCGCAAGAAGCAGAACCTCTGCAACAAGTGCCTGGTCTGCCGGCACCTGGCGGTTTGCCGCGGCGGCTGCATGAAGGACCGGGCTCCCTTCGATCGGGACAATCACGGCCGCGAGAGCTATTTCTGCGAGAGCTATCGGCGGTTCTTCGACTACGCGCTGCCGAAGCTGATGCAGGTGGCGGCGAAAATCCGGTCGGGGTCGCTTGTCCGGCCGGAACAGTTGACGTAGAATACGGGTCGGCCGCGTGCAGGGCCGAATCCTATCAGCTCACGAGAAAGGACGGGCGCGATGAAGGCAGTGAATCGAAGGACATTTCTGGCGGGCGCCGGGGCGGCGCTGGCCGGTGCGGCGATCTCCAATCAGGCGATGGGACAACCGGCCACGTCGAGTGCCAACCCCGGCGGGCGTGGCAATCCGATCGCCGTCGCGACGTATTCCTTCTGGCGGTTCAAGGACAACATGAAGATGCCCATCGTCGAGTGCATCGACCATGCCGCCCGGATGGGCTTCGACGGTGTGGACATCCTGCTGATCCAGATGGATGATCAAAGCAAGAGCGCGCTGAACAAGATCAAACGTCACGCGCTGATCAACGGGCTGGACCTGTGCTGCATGTCCACACACCAGGGGTTCGTCTCGCCCGACGAGGCCCGGCGGCAGAAGAACGTTGATCTGACGATCGAGCAGATCGAGATTGCCTATCAGCTCGGCGTGCCGATCGTCCGCATCAACACCGGGCGATGGGGCACGAGCGGCAACTTTGACGAGCTGATGGCCAATCGCGGCATCGAGCCGGTCCTGCCGGGGCACACCGAGGACGAAGGCTTCAAGTGGGTGATCGACGCGATCGAGAAATGCCTGCCCAAGGCCGAGGAGTGCGGCGTGATCCTCGGGCTGGAGAACCACTGGGGCCTCGCGCGGACGCCCGAGGGACTGCTGCGGATCGTCAACGCGATCGACTCGCCCTGGCTCCAGGTCCTGCTCGATACGGGCAACTTCCTCGAAGACCCTTATGACAAGCTCGAAATGTGCGCCCCGCAAACGGTGTTCATGCAAGCCAAGACCTATTACGGCGGGGGGCTTTGGTATACGCTCGATCTGGACTACCCGCGCATCGGCCGGATGATGCGAAAGCACGACTTCAAAGGCTACGTCTCGCTCGAATTCGAGGGCAACGAAGACTGGCAGACCGCTGTCCCCAAGGGACTGAAGCTCCTGCGCGACGCGTTCAGTTGACCCCGGCGAAGCGGGTGTTCCCTGTCGCTACGACATGACGTGTCGCTAATCGCCTGCGAGCGTGGCACCGGTCAGCTCGAAGGACCAGGCGTGTCGGCAGGGCGGCGACGTTCGAATTGCCTCCGGGACACGAAGGGCCAGACCCGCCTCGTCGACGTTCCAGGTCACCGCAGTGTCGGTTCCGAGCATCCGGACCGCGCGGACTTCGCGGATTCCGGGCAGGGCGATCTCCTTCGGCGGCGTCTCCTGCCCGTCGGCGGCGAGAACGATCGCGAAGACCGTATCGCCTTTCTTCGTCAGGCAGGCGTTGCCGATCTTGTAGGGCGGCGTCGGCCGGGTGTCATAGAGAGCGCTGCCGTTGACGGCCATCCATTCGCCGATTTCTTTCATCCGCACGAGCGCCGGCTCGGGCAGCCGGCCGTCCGGGCTGGGACCGACGTTGAGAAGAAAGTTGCCGCCTTTGGCGACGATGTTGACCAGAAGGTGAATCAACTGACGCGTCGATTTGTACCGGTCGTCCGCCTTGTACGACCACTGATCGCCCATCGTCATACAGGTTTCCCAGACGTACGGCAGCGGCTTGTCGGGCACCTCCTGCTCGGGCGTCAGGTAGTTCTCATAGCGGCCGCCCNNCCTGGCCGCCGTCGAGCCAGAGGATGTCCACCAAGCCGTAGCCGCTCATCAGCTCTTCGATCACGCCGTGCGTGAACTCGACGAACGTCGCCCATTTGTCCGGATGTTCCGTGATGTCGTAGTTGACGTTGCGGTCGCGATGCGGCCACTCAGGGGCCCAGTACCCCGGATGGTGCCAGTCGCTCTTGGAGTAGTACACGCCGATTCCGAACCCCTCTGCGCGAAATGCGTCGGTTATCTCCTTGACGAAATCAGCCCTCGGACTCTTATGGAACGGACACGACGGGTCGGTCGTGCGATACGTGGTTTGCCTCGTGTCGAACATGCAGAAGCCATCGTGGTGCTTGGAGGTGAAGACGGTGTATCGCATTCCTGCGTCCCTGGCGGCATGCGCCCAGGCTTGCGGATCGAAATGCTGTGGATCAAACGTCGTGTTGAGCGCGACATAATCCCGAGAGAAGCGGGCGAAGTCTTTGTCTCGCTCGGTCCAGGCCTTCAGGTCGTCGGGCCGCGCCCACGTATCGACTTCGACAAGCGGCCACGACTCGATACAGCCCCATTGGCTGTAGATGCCCCAGTGGACCATGAATCCGAACTTCCAGTCCTGGAACCGCTCCAGCTTCGCCAGGACCAGCGGGTCGGTCTCCTTGTCGCACGCGGCTGGTATTACGGGATCGAGTGAGAGGTAGTTGGCGAGGATGCGGCCGAGAATCTGCTCGCCCCGCTCGTTCGCATGGATGGGGTCGCGCTTGAACCAGTCCAGTTCCCTGCCGCTGTTGCGCAAGTAGGTCGCCCAGTGCGTCTCCATGTCGAGAAAGGCGGCGTCCAATTCGTGTGCAAGGCCTTCGAGGCCCTTGCGGTAGTCGCTGTAGTGGTCTGAGTCGATGATTCGGCGCCACTGCGGCTGGTCGTACGGATCGACGCTTCCGAATGCGCCGCTCATCAACAGGAAGTCAGGGCTCGACTTGTCGCGGATTTGCCCGATCACGTCGCGAATCGACGCGAGGTCGTCGCGCTGGCTGATGCCCCCGATGATGACCAGGTCGGGATCGTGGTCGAGCACGAACTTCTGCACCCGTCCGGGTCCCTTGTACCACCAGCAGCCCGTCGAGCCGCGTACGGAGGTGACCTTCTCGATCCGGCAGTCGGGGTAGCGCTGCATCAGCACAAGGTCCCACGCCGAGCGGCTGGTGTCGTTGACGATACTGTCGCCGAGCATGACCACGCGTAGCGTGCCGCCTTTGGCGAGTCGCTCCCTCGTGCGGCCCAGCCGGTCCCAACGGTCGGCCACAGGGCTGTAGCACACCGGCAGCATCTGAGCATAAGCCGCTTCGATCTGTTCGAGCGTTCTTTCATTCTGGCGGAGGATATAGCCGTCGTCGGCGGCCGCTGCCAACGAGGCGGCCAGCAGCGAGAGCAGGACCACGTGTTTCTTCGAGAGCATTGCACTATTCCTTGTCTACAGCGGGCGAATCCAGATGTTGCGAAAGCGGACCGGGTTGTTATGGCTCATCAGGCCGAGGGGCCCGGGCCCGACGGGGCCGCGATATTGCGGTATGTTGCGATGGCCGGTGGGGCCGTAGATCTCCTGGTTGTGGTGGACGAGCAGGCCGTTGTGCAGCATCGTGATATAGGCGGGCTTGACGAGCCTGTCGCCTTCGAAGACCGGGGCAAAGAAGATGATATCGTAGCTCTGCCACTGCCCGGGCGGGCGGCAGGCGTTGACCAATGGCGGCGTCTGCCCGTAGACCGCAGCCGCCTGCCCGTCGGGATACAGCAGCGTCTGGTACGAGTCGTAGATCTGGATCTCGTACAGACCCATCAGCAGCACGCCGTTGTTGCCGCGGTCCGACCAATCGCCGATTGGCGGGTCCGGCGCCTGCCACTCCAGGTGGATCTGGCAATTGCCGAACGATTCCTTCGTCCGCAGGTGGCCCGAGACGGCGATCAGCTCGCCGTTGTCGATCTTCCAGTCTGAGGCGTCCCACTTCGACAGGTCCGTCCCGTCGAACAGGAGGATCGCATCGGATGGGGCGCGACCCCGCGATCCCGGCGTAACGACCGGCGGCGCGGGGCGGTCCGGGTCGTGCACGTGATACCCGCACCAGGGCAGAACGGGCGTGTCTTTGTATCCGAAGATGCCGGAGCCGTCTCTGGCTTTGACCAGTTCGGCCGCCACGGTACGGGCGGCAACCCACAGACAACAGACGGCGACAAGTGCGATGACGGCGGTGATAGCGGTGCGGCGATGATTCATGGCCCATCCTTTCCTGTGTCGGCTTGCCTCAACCTCGCAAGGCAGGTTCAACGAATGGCTTGCCCGGCGGCCCGGACCCCACGGGGCACTATAGCGGGAATCGTCCGGCCCGGCAAGGTCTCGCCACCCACGGGCAACGCCGACGGCGATGCACCCATTGCGTCGATCGGTGATGATCCGGGACTGTGAGGCCACGAAAGGAGCGAATGGCCCCCATTGCAGGGGGCCAGGGGGACCGGAGAGGGCGGGATTCGAACCCGCGGTAGGGGTTTATACCCCTACGACGGTTTAGCAAACCGTTGCCTTCAGCCACTCGGCCACCTCTCCAAACCGTCAGAAGGTGTAGTGTACACGGTCGGTCCGGCCTCTGCAAGCAGATAAATCGCGGTTCTGCGGATTTTGCAGGAGCCGGCGCACGCCCGGCCGAGCGCGGGCGGTCCTTCGTTCTGAAAAAATACGTAGTTTCCGAACTTGACGCGGCATTGCCCGTCGGGCTATAGTTCCACCGGTTCGAAGCGCCGACGGTTCATCGCTTCCATTGTCATGCGATGACGTGAGGCCCTGGCGGAGGAAAGGGCCAGGCGGGTTCGGTCTGCAACGACGCCTGTCTTGGAGGCGGCTGTGCAGACCGTTGCCGCGAACCGAGGCCGGGCTGACCACCGAGACGCTTTGTGTTGTCTTGGGTTATGCGATGCGTGGCGGTTCTGTCGTTCGCCGACGGGGTCTGCCATGTCGCAGGGTTGGATTTGCAGGAAGTGGAGGCTCTTAGAGCCGTTTCATCTTGTGGGGTTGCGGGATCGTCTTCCCGCAACCTTTTTCTATCGCACCGTCATCCACAGACGCTTGTTCCTGCTCCCATTGCAGGCATGGCTCTCGGCAGAAATGAGATAGAAATACGTAGTTCCCACAATTGACAGCACAATTTGGGCCCTTGAGAATAGGCCCTCAATCTGCGGGTGCAAACCGACTCTTTGTGAGCAGTTTTCAATGGACTGAACTCGAGGCACCTCGCAGTGGGGAGACAAGGGTGATGAAGAGAAGTGCTTTACCATCCTTCCGTCTCCCTTTTTCGTTGGCGCTCCGGGATGGAGACAGGATGGGATCGGCAGGCTAAATTGCCCGGCGGCCGCGCAGCAGCGCCACGGCGAGCAGGCCGATGGAGGCGAGCGTCAGAGCCCCCGATGCGGGCACCACGCGCGGCGTCGCCGTCATGACGCTGTAGACGGCGGTGTTGTCCATCACGCCGGCGATCCATTCGCTGTTGCAGCCCCAGCCGTAGATAGGCACATTGGCGCCGGTGTGTCCCGCGGTGCTCCAGGCGACATCGGGGTATTGGCCGACCCCCATGCCGGCCAGTACATCCAGTCCCCCGGTCTCATGATCGGCCGTCACGAGAATCAGCGTGTCCGAAGGCCCCGAACCGGCGGCCCAGTCCAGGGCTGTCTGAACCGCCCGGGAGAACTCCAGCGTCTCATGAATCATCCGGGCCAGATCGTGGTCATGTGCGGCCCGGTCGATTCGACCACCCTCGACCATCAGGAAGAAACCCATCGGATTGTTGTCGAGGATATCCAGCGCCGCCGCCGTCATCTCAGACAGATGCGGCTCGGCGGCTGTCTCGGTCCGGTCGTACTCGTAGGCCATGTTGCCGGCGGCAAACTGACCCGAGACAAAGGTTGCGCTCTCGGCGTTCAACGCCTTGAGCTGGGCGGCATCTGTGACGACGGCATAGCCGGCGGCGGCCGCTTGCGACTCCGAGAGGTACTGACTGCCGCCGAACAGGACATTCGGCCGGGTCTGCTGGAGGTAGTCCTGGACGATCCCGGCCGAGTTGTATCTCGAAGGTTCGTGCGCCGCAAAGGCCGCCGGTGTGGCATGGCTGATGTCGGTGGTCGTCACGAGTCCGGTCGCCTTGCCTGCCGCAGCGGCCTGCTCGAGAACGGTGGGTAACTCACGGCCGTCGCCAGGGGAGGCGACGCTGATCACGCCGTTGTCGACCTTGCGGCCGGTGGCCATCGCTGTGGCAGCGGCGGCAGAATCGGTGATGGCCGCGTCGGCCGAGCGCGTGGTAACTTGCGCCTGATTGGGAAATGCCTCGAACGAAAGCGTTCCGGAAGCCCCGTGGGCATAGAGTCCCGCCGCAGCCACCTGATTGTGGCCCATGCCGTCGCCAATGAACAGGATGACGTTGGTGGGCATGGCGTCCCCGGGCCGCGCAAACCACAGGCCCAGTACGAAAAGCCACCCGGCAAAACGTCGAAATGCAGGTTCATCCATGAACATGTGTACCCCCTGTGGTGCTGGTGTTTGAACTACGCCTGGAGGGGTTCGAACCCCCAACCTTCGGTTCCGTAGACCGACGCTCTATCCAATTGAGCTACAGGCGCGATACTCCTTGAGCGGTCGCACTATAGCCGCCTGGCAGCGAGGCTGTCAAGGGTTTGTGCGAAAAATCACAATGCCATTCGGTGCAGGTCAGGGGTCGCAGGGGGACGGTTCCCATCGGAGGCGGGGATACGTCTGGTCCTCGCAGATTGCCCAGGTCCGGGTGAAATTCCAGCCGACGAAGCTGGCCTGCCGTCTCATCTGACCATCGGTCAATGGGATGCCGAGTCCGTTGTCCGGCACGCCGACGGCAGGGGCCAGGAAGTAGCTTGCGGCGATCCGGGAGAATTGCAGGTCTCTGCCGACGAGAGGGCCGGCGTATCGGCCGGCGCCGGCATTCATCACGCGACCTGTGGCGTAGCAGCCTGAGACGGTCCCGGTGTAGTTGAATCCCACCAATCCTCCGACGCGCGTTTCTGCCGCTATGGCTGAAACGACGGCGGTGGCGTAGCTGTCGGCAACGATGCCCTGTCGATTCGAGCCGGCGATGCCGCCGACGGCGAGGCCGCCCGAGCCGGCTGCGATGGTCCCGGTCACATAGCAACCGACAACATAGCCGGTGTTGGTTCCCGCCACTCCACCGACGTTGGTGATGCTGTCAGCGGCCACAATCGATAGGTCGTCCAAGCCGAGATCGTAGACCCATGCGCCGCTTTCGATCCGCCCGAACAGGCCGCAATCGTTGGTGCCGGTGCCCTCGATGGTCAGGTTCGTGATGCGCCGGCCATTGCCGTTGAAGTACCCGCGCAGGACCGGGATCGGGGCGCGGGCCCACGTGATGCCCCCCATGTCGATGTCGGCGACCAGTCTGTACCAGGCATATCGACTGTACCGCCCGACGGCGCCGAGGTCCTCGGGCGTGGCGATTCGGTAGGGATCGTGCGATGTGCCCGTCCCTTCGAGTGCGTGCAGATCGTTTGGATCGTCGAATGCGGTCAGTTGCGGATAGCCCCCGTCGACGGGCATCCGCCAGATGTCGGCTGTGCCGTCTGAGCGGGCCCCGGCAAGGTCCCACCGAGCGGTGCGGAAGGTCTCGACATCGTGCATTTGCTCCGTCGTCAGCCCCACCCCGGCGGCGCTCTGCGAAGCGCCGCTGGCCTGTCGGTCCCAGAAGGACCGCGCGACGTCGATGCGCTGCGTGCCATCGACGGCGCCGATCAGGCCGCCACGACCGTGGGGGACGCCCGCTTGCATGAGAGGGCCGGTCGCATAGCAATTGGCGACACTGCCGCCGGTGTGGACCCGGCCGATCAGGCCGCCGAGGGAACGGCTGCCCGAGCCACCTGCGATCGGGCCTGCGGCGTAACCGTTGCTGACCGTGCCGCCGAGGAGCGAGCCGAGCAGCCCGCCGAGGTTGTAGCTATCGTCGCCGGCCGTGACGCTGCCGGTCGCGTAGCCGTTGCTCGCCTCACCTCGCAGATGGCCGACCAGCCCGCCAAGGTCGCGGCAGGCATCGCTGCCCGTGACGGAGCCTGCGGCTCGGCAGAAGACGACCCAGGCGCCTGAGTCGGCGCTGCCGGCAAGCCCTCCGAGACTCCAGCTTCCTTTCAAGGCCGTGACGTGGCCGGTGGCGTGACTGTTTTCGATGGAGCCTCCGATGCACGCGCCCGCAAGGCCTCCAAGGTCGAAACTTGTGCGTCCACCGGCGATATCGCCGGTCGCGCGGCTGTTGACGATGCGTCCGCGATGGACGCCGACCAGGCCGCCAAGCTGAAAGCTGCGGTCGCCGGCTGTCAGCGTTACCGCGGCATGGCAGTCGCTGATGCCGCCGGCGTTGGTCCCCACCAGCCCGCCGACCCAGTTGCTTTCGTCAGCGGTACGGATCGTCCCATCGACGTGGCAGTTGACGATGGAGCCTTCACTGGACCCGGCCAGGATGCCGATGCGACCGGGCCCCTCGATCGAGGCGTTCTCGACACGCAGATCGTAGATGCGTCCGGCCGCTCCCACGGCGCCGAACAGGCCCAGGTACTGAAGCGTCTCGGTGCGAATCGTCAGATTCCGAATCACGTGGCCGTCGCCATAAAAGCGTCCGAAAAAGCTCGGATACGGGGCCGCATCGGGTTGTCCATCGTGGGCGATGACCGCGCCATCGAATACCCGCCCGCCGGGAAGGTCCGGATCGAGGTCAAGGTCGTTGATGAGCAGATAATGCCTGCCGAGCAGATTGGGATCGTCGCCAATCGAGAGGAGTTGTTCAACGGTGGCAATTCGATAGGGGTCGGCCGGTTCACCTGTGCCGCCGGCGAACTCGGCGGCCGCCGCGCTCCAGGCGAACGTCGTGACCATCGCGACGCTGAGGCAGTAGGTTCGCAACGTGCTTGGGACCATCACTGCTCCTCGAAGATGTCGAGCACCGGCTCGAAGCCCGGCCACCACTCAGACCACTCCATGTCCTCGAAGTAGGCGGCCAGCACGCCGTTAAGATAGACGCCTCTGTTGCCCGGGCGAGGCCGGAGCCAGTCGTTGCCGGGGACCTTGCGATAGAACGCGTATCGCGCGAGGTTCTCGCCCTTCATGGCGCCGATCTGGAGTGTGGGACCATAGATCTGCTTGTATTCGACGACGCGCTGCCAGGCGTGGACCAGCTCATGGGCCAGGCCGACCAGCGGCGGGAACGTGTCCCATGCGACCGGCGCCCCATAGGCCCGGGTGAGGGTCGGGTTCCAGTAGACCGTGCCCGAGGGCTGATGGCAGAGGTTCTCGCCGGTAGTGAACTCGATGTGCGGGGCCGTCCATGCCCGGGCGAACCGGTCGAAGACGAGCGGTCGGGTCTCGATGGCGGCCACGGTATCGCGCACCGCCGGACAGAGATACATCAGAGCCTGGAGCGGCCAGAAGATCTCTTCGTCGCCACGACTCATCGCCCAGCCGGTCTGTTCGGTCTTACGGTCCGCCAGGTTCGGATCGTTGCGGGTATACCGGCACCAGGCGTCGATGCTGGCGAACGGCCGCGCCCAGACGAGGTTGTCGTCCTCGTCGAAACAGGCGAACGTCAGCATCGGGACGCCGTCGGCGTCGGTCATGGCACGGGGATCGTCCAGATCCAGGAATTCATAGGACAGGGCGACTGCGTCGGGTTCGCCTGCCGTCTGTGCGAGGGTCTGTCGCGGCAGGAAGGGCAGCGCGCAGGCGCCCAGCAACGTCAGGACCAGGAAGGTCCGAGTCCGGTCGGACGCGCGGCGATGAGCTTCCAGGGGAGCTGCACCTGCGTCCTGCGGACGCCAGGCCGTCCGATGGGTTGCCCAGGTCATCTTGTGCCGGTTCATGGTTTCCCTCGACCGTTCAGGCCGACGGAAGCCACCGGCCATCAGAGCATATGGAAACAACCACGGAAACCATGATAGCATAAGCAGGGCGGGATTTCCAGTCCGCCCGGCGATCGGGCTCAATCGTAGAGCAACGGCTCCTTTCGCCAGTCCTTGTCGGCGTCGTGGCCGTATGTGATGACGCGGGGGCGTCGCTGGCGCAGGCGGACGGATTCGATGCCGAGATAGTAGTCGGTCGAGAGCGGGTTCCTTCCGACGCATTCGAGCCGCAGCGTGTACTTTCCCGGTTCCGGCCAGAAGTCCAGCAGATGGAACTCGCGCGTTGCGACGTCCTTGCTGTAAAGGTCCATGACGCCGCCGAGCTTGACGCCGTTGAGATAGGCCTGGTAGCGGCCGAAGTCGTACGACTGCGTCAGGACCAGCAGCAGCCGCTTGGGCTCTTTCTTCTCGACTTCGAAGGGGATTTCGACCCAAGCGTTCTCCGAGTTGTCGGGCTTGTACAGCAGATGGCCGTTGGGATAGAGGTCCAGGTTCTGCGCCTCGGCCGGGCCTTGCCCGTGATACTGCTCGGCCGTGAACTGTCGGGCGGCGATGATCCGGTCGAGGTTGGGCAGCGTCCGCTCGCGCGGGGCCCGCGCCGTGAATGTGGGCCGGCCCGTCTGGTACCAGAAGGCGACGCTCGAGAAGTCGTCCTCCCGCTCGTTCCAGCTATGCGATTGGTACTGGGGGTTCTCATCGGGCGACATCCAGCCGAAGTGCTCGAACGTCACCTTGATGGCCGTATTGAAGACAATGGGGTCCGTGACGTGCCAGCGATAGGCCGAGGTGTGACCGCCTACGATGCCCCATTGGTCGAAGTATGGCACGCCGAAATAGGGCGTGCTCGTCATCTTGAGCCCCCAGGCCGAGAGGAAGTAGTCCTCGGTTCCGGTGCCCCAGATGGACGCCTTCGCTTCGCCGTCGATGTAGATCTTCTCGTCCCCTTCGCCGAACCACGAGGGGCTACGCGTCCGCACGCTCAGGACGGTGCCGACGTAATGCCCCTTGCCCCGTGTATCGAGCACGACGTAGTCCTTGCCCTTCTCGACGGGGTACTCCTGGCGGTACTGGGCGTAGAAGTAGGGGGCGTCGCCGTCGATCTTGTCCTTCTTGATCCAGTCGATGTTGTAGTAGAGCAGGCTGATCTGCTTTTCGCTCTGGTTGACCACCTCGACGCGCGCGGACTCGCGGAAAGGCATGTGCCAGAAGCAGTTGTAGGAGTCGGCGTCCTCGACGATCACCGGCAGGCTGATGACCTCGCTGCGTCTGCCGAAGCTGTTGGCGAAGAAGTCGCCGACGGGGGCCTCGACGCCCGGCCGCTCGTCGCCGTCCCAGTAGATCCGCAGCAGCATCTCCTGGTGGTTGGCCGAGCCGTCCTTGGCCCAGGGGTGCGGCTCGGGCCCGAGGAACGTCATCCAGATGTGCGTGATGACGCCGGGACCCTTCACATCCATCAGGACCTTCGTCTGGCCCGGCAGGACGTTGCTATTGTCACGATTGCTGTTCGGGTCGGGCTCGCCCTGCCAGCCTCGCGGGTCCTCGCCCAGCTTGTAGGTCGAGGTGGCCCGCATGCTGCGCCCCTCATGCGGCTTGGCCAAACCGGCCAGGAAGTCCGCCCAGCCGACCGTGCACAGACCGAGAACCAACAGAACCGCCACCGCCTTGATCCGCTCGCTCGCCATACCTCACGCTCCTGACTTGCCGTGACCACACCCAGGTTCATGCTGCCCACGCTGCAGTGACGATACCCGAACGGTGACCGCACCGTCAAGCCACAGCATCATCTTCCTTGAGTGGCCAGTGCCTCTTGTCGCTTCTTCAGCATGTGGGAGGCGAGACGCCGGACGTCGGCAGACGGATCGTTCATCGCCCGGCTCAACACGGCGATATTCTGTTCCAGCATCTCTGTCAGGCCCGCCGTTTGTGGCGCACCAAGAAAGGCCGTAAAAGCCCCTTCGTGATACCTCTTCAAGTTGCCCTCTTCGCGTCGCACGCGCCCCATGGACTTCCTCACATAGGCCTTGGCCTGGCCCAGTGCCTTTTGCCAGTCGAATTCGACCGGAATCGGGTGCGGGACAATTAGCTCGCAGAACGGCAAGGATGCGACCAAATAACCGTCCTCTTTGCGAATAAGGAAGGGGCCGGCGAAGGACAGATTGTCCTCGCACGGAACCTCTGCGGCCTGTTTCAAGTCATGCAGACAGTCATCACACAATCGCTGCTCTCGGTAGTAGAGATGCACCCTCCCTCCAATCTGCGACAGCAGATCGGGCGTCGGGAACATCAGGCAGCCATGCTTGTCGCAATGGGCTCCATCGCCATGAGCGGTGTTCCGGCACAGCCCCAGAATGTGCCCCAGTTCGTGTCTGAGCATATCGAGCCTGGTCTGGTCGGGCCAGGACCGCGCGTAATCGACGTTCCAGAAGACGGTGGACGGGCAGGTGAACAGGACACGAGGTTCGCGCATCGCCCCTTTGAATGCCGTCTTGCCGTCGTAGGCAACAACGTGGAGATACGCCGGCTGCGTGGCATGGTCCGGAGCGGGACCATTGCAGCACAGGATCGACAACGCACTCAGGGGCATGTTCTCGAACTCGGAAGCCGGAATCGGCGGATCGAGAATGACCTCGACGCCGTCCGGCTTGGCACAGTGCTCACCCAGAAACGCCTTCAATTGGTCGACGAAAAAGGGCGGCAGGTCCACGCCTTCCGTCCGGTCGATCTCCACATAAAGACGTGTATAGGGTCTGTCCTGGAGGTAAAGACGCTCGGGATGCAGGTATGGTGCGGGAATCGAGGAGGGGGAGGCGCAGCCGGAAAACGCGGCGATCGAGAGCAGGGTTACGATCTCACGGGCGATCTTCATAATAGGCACCGACTGATTCAGTCATAAGAAGCCGTTCCGCACGCTGCAGATCGCGGTATCGTCGTACGCCTCTGTACTGTTGTGAGTATGCCCAATCTCTACGCGGGCTGTCAAGCCATGGCGCCGCCGAGGAGGGCGCCGATGAAGAGGGGGGCGCTGATGAAACCCATCGCCGCGAAGAAACCTCCGGCGGCCAGGACGGCGCCGATCAGGGGCATGAACGTCAACGCCGTGCCGAGGGCGAAAAAGAGCAGGGCGAGCAGGACCGCCGGCAGGAGCACGGCCCCGAGGGCGGCACCGACGCCTCCGGCCTTCTTTCCCCCGACGAAACCCGCGATCAGCGGACCGAACAACGGAAGCCAGAACAGCAGCAGCGAGATGACGAACATCCACACCACCGCGGCCCCGATACTGCCTTTCCTTCCCGCGGGTCTGCCGCTCATTCCTGTCTCCTTCCTCAGTGCTTGCGCTGCCAGACGGCCCCAGGGGCCGACGCCGTCGTGACAGGGAATGTCCTTTGGAAACGCACAACCGCGACGTTGGTCCTCTCACTCGGCGGCGACGCTCTCGCATGGTCGCCGAGATGGAGGACGTGTCAAAGAGAGGGGCCTGTCTGGCGCCGTTCCTAACTCCGCTTGAGCAGGTCGCGGATTTCCGTCAGGAGAACCTCTTCTCTGGGAGGTGCCGGGGGCGCTGCCGGGGCTTGTTCCTCTTTCTTCTTCAGCGAGTTCATCGCCTTGATCGCCATGAAGATCGCGAAGGCGATGATCAGGAAATCGATAACGGTCTGGATGAACTTGCCGTAGTTCAGCGTGACTGCTGCCGTCTCGCCCACGGCGTCCTTCAGGGTAATGGCCAGGTCGGAGAAATCGACGCCCCCGAGCAGCAGCCCGATCGGCGGCATGATCACATCGGCGACAAAGGACGACACGATCTTGCCGAAGGCGCCACCGACGATAATGCCGACGGCCATGTCCACGACATTGCCTCTCATGGCAAACGCTTTGAATTCCTGCATCATACCCATACTCGTGTCTCCTTACTCAGGGGTCTTGGTGTGTCCCGAATGTGCCGGCTGGTCAGACCGTCTGGGCAGCCGCGATTCGCCATGTTGCGATCTTTCAGATGTTTGAAGGGTGTATACGTGATGGGCCCCCGTCAGGGTGCCGGACTTCGCCTCGATCCATTCTCCCACCCTTTCAATGAATGGCAGCGACCCTCCCCAATCCGACGTCCAATATGGCCCGGCTCGGGGCAACTGTCAAGCAGCATCCCTTCATGCCATTTCGCAAGTCTATTGACAGGTGGGGCCTCAATCCATCTAATCAGGCCAGTGAACCGCAAAATGGCTGACGTGCTGGAGTTGTGGATATGAAGAGACTTTGGGTCAATGTGAACCCGTACGAGAAGGACATCGCTATTGCGGCGTTGGAGAGCGGCGCCGAGGCGGTCGTGCTGCCGGATGGGCAAAGCGGTGCTGTTCGGCAGTTCGGCAAGATCAAGACGGTCGAGGCCGCCGGCGACCTGAAGCCCGGCGTGGACGTTGAGTTCATCGACATCAGCGGCAAGGCCGACGAGGACCGAGCCGCCGCGGTGTCCGCCAGTAAGCTCGTGGTCCTGAAGATGCTCGACTGGACGATCATTCCGATCGAGAACCTGCTGGCCCGGCGGGGCGGAAACCTGATCGTCCAGGTCGAAAACAGCGACCAGGCCAGGCTCATGGTCGAGATCCTCGAAAAGGGCGTCGACGGCGTCCTGCTCAATACGACGAACGTCAACGAGATCAAGAAGACCGCCCAGATCGTCCACGGGGTCAGCGAGAAGATCGGTCTGCTCGAGGCCGTTGTCACCACCGTCAAGCAGCTCGGCATGGGCGACCGGGCGTGCCTGGACACCTGCACGCAGATGACGCTGGGCGAGGGCATGCTGATCGGCAACACGGCCTCGGGCTTCTTCCTCGTGCACTCCGAGTCGATCGACAATCCCTATGTCGCCTCGCGTCCGTTCCGCGTCAACGCCGGCGCGATCCACGCCTATGCAATGGCGCCCGGCGGGAAGACCAAGTACCTGGCCGATCTGAAGACGGGCGACGAGGTCCTGCTCGTCGATTGGCAGGGGCGCAGCCAGGTCGCGTACATGGGCCGCAACAAGATCGAACGAAGGCCCATGATGCTGATCGAGGCCGAAGCCGATGGGCAGCCCGTCAGTCTGGTCCTCCAGAACGCCGAGACGATCCGTCTGGTCGATCCGCAGGGCAAGGCCATCGCCGTCACCAGCCTCAAGCCCGGCGACAAGGTCCTCGCCCACACCACCCACGGCGGCCGCCACTTCGGCATGAAAGTCGACGAATCTCTCATCGAACGGTGATTGCTGCCACGCCTGGCGCATGTAGAAATGTCCTTCAGGCAGGAACCGCGCGAGATGGCAGCAGATTGGAGCTGCGTTGGGCTTCGGTGAGAACGCTGCGATTTGGGTCCGGGCGACGGCACGGCTGGTGCGGCTGATGGGTTCCTAACACGAGAATACGATGCATCCGCTCAGTGACACCATCGCCAGGATTGCCGCCGCCAACAGCAGGATTCTCTCGATCGTCTTCATGGTTCGTGCTCCCAGGTACAGGTTTCCATCTCATGGGGCCCTTGCCCTGCATGTAAGAGGCAGTGCGCGGCAGGCGGGTAACCGGTCCCTGGGATGGGGGCAGGGGATCTCCCCGGTGCCCCTGCGGCGGGAGAATTGCGGACAAGGGGCTTGACGGCGGGGTGGATTGTCCTATCCTATGGCTTTTCACGTCCTGGAAAGGAGTCAACCAAGTGCAGGGAAGTATGCCTTCGGGCCAGTTCGTTTTCGAGCCAGCCGTTGCCGAGCCGTTGCCGAGTGTGCTGTACGACGAGCATCTCAGGCGGACGAGCAAATCGCGGATGAGCCCCTTCGCGGGGTACGTGATGCCGCTGTGGTATTCGTCGATTGCCGCCGAGCACCAGGCCGTTCGTGAGGCGGCCGGGTTATTCGATTGCACCCACATGGGGGTGCTGGAGTTCTCCGGCGGCGGGGCGGCCGAGTTCCTCAACGCCGCCACCACCAATGACGTTCAGAAGCTCGCCGTCGGGCGGGCCCAGTACAGCTACCTCCTCGACGCCGCCGGCAATATCCTCGACGACATCATCGTCTATCGCCGGGCCGAGACGCTCTACATGGTCGTCGTCAACGCGGCCAACGAGCCGAAGGTCAAGGCCTATCTGACTGACTTGCTGGCCGGACGCGTGGTGATCGATGTCGAGCCCCAACGGACGGGATTCCGTCCGTCCGAGCCGTGCATCTTCCGCGACATGCGGGATACGGCGAGCGGATCCGACTGCCGCGTCGATATCGCTCTGCAGGGGCCCGCGTCCATCGACGTGCTGGCGAAGCTGTCCTCGGACGGAACGATCGCCGAGAAGCTGTCGGGCCTGAAGGGGTTCGCGTTCTTCGAACAGGAGCTGTCGGGTATCGACTGCCTGATCTGCCGGACCGGGTACACGGGATCGAAGGT
Organism: Phycisphaerales bacterium Planc_01; assembly: GCA_001603075.1. GTDB lineage: Bacteria > Planctomycetota > Phycisphaerae > Sedimentisphaerales > Anaerobacaceae > Anaerobaca. Next base: position 57,991 of record LVBB01000134.1, read on the forward strand.
CGGTTTCGAGTTGTTCGTTCATCCCAACCAGGCCACCCGGCTTTGGAGCCTGATCCTGGAAGCAGGTGAGCCGCTCGGTGTGCTGCCGTGCGGACTGGGCGCCCGCGACAGCCTGCGGATCGAGGCGGGTTTGCCGCTCTACGGGCACGAACTGGATGGCAAGTTTGGGATCTCGCCTTTCGAAGCCGGCTATGGATGGGCCGTCAAGCTCGACAAGGCGTTCTTCGTGGGCAAGACGCCGATGGCGAAGATCGCCCAGACGTACGAGATGCAGGTGGCGCGTCTGGAGTTTTCCGCGGCGAAAGGGGTTCGCCCGATCCGGCCGGATGACCCGGTCATTGACGGCTGCGGCGTCTGCGTCGGCTGGGTGCTCAGCAGCGCGACGGCCGGCGAGAAGCAGTATGCCCTCGCCTGCGTCAGCCGCAACGCGGCGACCGAAGGCAACGCCCTGGGCGTCTACTACCTGGCGCGAAGCCCCAGCCAGGTCCAGCAGGGCCGGGCCGAACGCATGGACAGAGGACAACAGGCACAGGCCGATCTGATGGGAACGGTCGTCGGCCGATTTGAGAAGTTCTGACAGGAGGCAACGCAATGGTCGTCGAGGGTTTGCTTTACACGAAAGACCACGAATGGGCGAAGGTCGAAGGCGACGTCGTCACGATGGGAATCACCGACTACGCCCAGGAGCAGTTGGGCGAACTCGTGTTTGTTGAGCTGCCGGATGTGGGCAAGGAAATCACGGCACGCAAGGAGATCGCCGTGGTCGAAAGCTCCAAGGCGGCCGGCGACGTCTACAGCCCCGTCAGCGGGACCGTCACCGAGGTCAACCCCGCGTTGAGCGCGAAGCCTGAGCTGATCAATGAAGACTGCTACAAGGGCGGCTGGATCTGCAAGCTCCAGCTCACCGACAAGAAATCACTCGACAACCTGATGGACGCCAAGAAGTACCAGGAGTACCTCGACACCCTATAGGTCCAATCGGTCCTGTGGGTCCCGCGGGACTCCATCCTCGGAGCGAAGGCCATGCCTTTCATACCACACACCGAACAACAGCAGCGCCAGATGCTTGCCGAGATCGGCCTGACGATGGACGGCCTGTTCGCCGACATCCCCGCCGATCTGAAGGCCAAGTCGTTCAATCTGCCGCCGGGTCTGAGCGAGATGGAGGCCCGCAGTCGTCTTGCCGAGTTGGCGGGCAAGAACTCGATCGACCTGACGCTCTTTCTGGGCGGCGGGTTCTACGATCATTTCATCCCGTCAGCCGTCTATTCGATCATCTCGCGCAGCGAATTCTATACGGCCTACACGCCGTATCAGCCCGAACTGTCGCAGGGCACGTTGCAGGCGATCTACGAGTACCAGTCCGCCATCTGCCGGCTCACCGATATGGAGGTCTCCAACGCCTCACTCTACGACGGTGGCACCGCCATGTACGAGGCGATGATGATGGCCCTGCGCATCACGGGCCGCAACAAGGTCATCATCGACGACAGCGTCAACCCGATCTACCGCGTGATGATTCACTCCTACACGCAGAACCTTCAGATCGACCTGGAGGAGACCCACTGCGCCAATGGCTTGGCCAACCGCGACGAGATCCTCGACAAGCTCGACGACCAGACTGGCGCCATCATCGTCCAGAACCCGAACTTCTTCGGCTGCATCGACGACTTCACCGATCTGGCCAAGGCGGCTCACGCCAAGGGGGCGCTGCTGCTGGTCTCGTGCTATCCGATCTCGCTGGGCATCCTCAAGACGCCCGGCGCCATGGGCGCCGACATCGTCACGGGCGAAGGCCAGAGCCTGGGCATGCCGATGTCGTTCGGCGGTCCGTATCTCGGCTTCATGGCCGCCCGCAAGGAGCACGTGCGGAAGATGCCCGGCCGCGTCGTCGGCGAGACGACGGACCGCGAAGGCCGTCGGGCCTTCGTCCTGACGCTTCAGGCCCGCGAGCAGCACATCCGCCGCGACAAGGCGACCTCAAATATCTGCTCGAACGAGGCGCTGTGTGCTCTGACAGCATTGGTATACCTGTCGCTGCTGGGCAAGGAAGGACTCAAAGAGACCGCCCAGCGCTGCGCCGACAAGGCCAGCTATGCCTACCAGAGGTTGACCGCTATCGCGGGCGTCGAACCCCGCTTCAAGACCCGGTGGTTCTTCAACGAATTCGTTGTAGACCTGCCTCGCGAGGCGGCCGACGTGATCGCCAAGCTGATCGAGAAGGGCTTTGCCGCCGGCTTTCCGCTGAGCCGGTATTACGAAGGAATGGAGAACTCGATGCTGATCTGCGTGACTGAGAAGCGCACCAAGCAGGAGATCGGCATGTTGGCCGAAGCGTTGGAAAGCGTACTGTAGAATCAAGAATCAAACATGAAAGATCAAAATTGCGGACTCGCCTTCGGCGAAGGTCTTTTTGAGTTTGGGTTTCTGATTTTGATCTTTGCTTTCTACATTTTGATTTGCCTTATGGGTGTACTATGAAGCTTCTATTCGAGAAGAGCGTGCCGGGCCGTTGCAGCGTCAGCCCAGGGCCGAGCGACGTGCCGACATCGGTCAATATCAAGGACGACCTGTTGCGCGACCGCAGTGCCGCGTTGCCGGAGCTGAGCGAGTTGGACGTCGTACGCCATTTCACCGAACTGTCCCGGCGCAACTTCGGCGTCGATACGAACTTCTATCCGCTTGGTTCCTGCACGATGAAGTACAACCCCAAGGTCGCCGAGCGCATCGCGACCTATCCGGGCTTCGCGCATCTGCATCCGCTGCTGCCGCAGTTGCGCATGGGCGGCATGCTCACCCAGGGCGCCCTGGCAATCCTCTATGAGATGGACCTGCTGCTGCGCGAGATCACCGGGATGGCCGGCTTCACGATGCAGCCGATGGCCGGCGCGCACGGCGAGCTGACGGGCATGATGATCATGGCCGCTTACCATCGCGACAAGGGCAACAAGAAGACCGTCCTGCTCGCTCCCGACAGCGCCCACGGCACGAACCCCGCCAGCGCCGCCATCGCGGGTTATCGCGTCGTCTCGATCCCCAGCGGCCCCGACGGCTTGATGGACCTGGCGGCTCTCAAGCAGGCGATCAGTGATGATGTTGCCGGCGTAATGCTGACGTGCCCGAACACGCTGGGCCTGTTCAACCCGCACATCCGCGAGATCTGCGATCTGATCCACAGCGTCGACGGCCTGGCCTATTACGACGGCGCGAACCTCAACGCGATCGTCGGCAAGGCCCGCCCCGGCGACTTCGGCTTCGACATCGTCCACCTGAACCTGCACAAAACCTTCGCCACGCCTCACGGCGGCGGCGGCCCCGGCGCCGGACCGGTTGGCGTCTGCGACCATCTCGTTCCGTTCCTGCCCGTCTCCATCGTGGTCAAACGCGCCGACGGCACCTACGCACTGGAATACGACCGGCCCAAGTCCATCGGCTACGTCGCGCCGTTCTATGGCAACTTTGGGATCGTATTGCGGGCCTACGTCTACATCCTGCTGCTGGGCAAGGATGGCCTGGCCCGTGTCGCGGAAAACGCGGTGCTCAACGCCAACTATGTCCGCTGCAAGCTCCGGGGTCACTACGCGGCCGCCTTCGACAAGCTCTGCAAGCATGAGTGCGTCTTCAGTACGACCGATGAGATGGCCGCCAACGGCGTGCACGCCATCGACATCGCCAAGGCTTTGATCGATCGCGGCTTCCATCCGCCCACGGTCTACTTCCCGACGATCGTCAAAGAGGCAATGATGATCGAGCCGACCGAGACCGAGAGCAAGGAGACGCTCGACGCATTCATCGCCGCGATGATCGAGATCGCCGGGCTGGCACAAAAGGACCCCGAGACGCTCAAGGCGGCACCCGTCACGACCCCCGTCTCGCGCCCCAACGAAACCGCCGCCGCCAAGAACCTGAATATAGCCTTGCTCTGACACCGGCAGGGTTGTAGGCGGGACGCGAAACGGGCATGTGCGGAAGGCGATCAGACGAAAGAAAAACGCCGCAATCCGACCTGTCCGGCCGATCACGGCATGGTACCTCAAGAAACAATGGAGACGAAGGGAATCGAACCCTCATTCCTGCGATGCGACCGCAGTGTGCTCCCGTTACACCACGTCCCCATGGACTTCGCTGTCTATTCTACGCAACATCGGCAGATTGTCAACCGTTTCTTAAGTGGCTTTTCAAAAATCACTTAAGCACGGTCAGAAGCACCATTTCTCGTAACAGACGATCGACTCAACGGCCTCGCGGCGGTGCTCTTTGGGCGAATCGGCGGGATAGCCCAGTGCCAGAAGCTCGATGACCTCGATGTTCTCCGGAATCCCGACGACTGCGCGGACTTTGTCGGGATAGAACGAGCCGATCCAGCAGGTGGCCAGCCCTAACTCCGTTGCTTGCAAGCACATGTGTTCGATTGCGATGGCCACATCGATGGGCCCGATGGCTTGGCCACAACGCATGACGTGCTCGCTGACGGTGCATGCAACGATGATCGCCCCGGCGTTCTCGATGAACGTCTGGCTGTTGGCGGCGGCGGCGAGCCTTCTTCGGGCTGCCTTATCCGTGACCACCACGAAACGCCAGTCCTGGAGGTTCTTCGCCGACGGGGCCTGCCGGGCCGCTTCGAGGATGGCCTCCAGCTTCTCCTTCTCCAGCGGCCTGTCTTCATAGTTTCGACACGAATAGCGAAGGCGAATTGCCTCAGATACGTCCATCATTGGGCCTTTCTCGATTGTGAATTCTGCATGGGCACTATACCTATGGGATCGTTGAATATACGGCGGCCGTCCGCTTGACGCAAGGACCAACCCGCGATATCCTCACACAACAACCGGGCGGTTAGCTCAGTCGGCTAGAGCACCTGCTTTACACGCAGGGGGTCACAGGTTCGAGTCCTGTACCGCCCAGTGCCGCAAGCCCTTAACAGCGAGATATTTGCGGCGAATCATTCCCGTGTCAGGTTCCTCGGCAAAAGCTGTACTACACTTTTGCCATGTATTCTGGAGGTACTACCAATGCCGAGGAGTAGACACGCGTCGGCCAGGGAGGGTGTCCCAGGGATAGTTGAAGGTTGGAAAAGCAATGGCTACTCCGGCCCGGTGGACGTACCATCGGGCCAAACAAAGACGATGAACAATCGTTCAGAAAGGAGTAGCCATGCAATTGAAACAGTACCAGATCGCCGACAAGAACGATAGCACGAAACTGGCCCAATTCCTCGCCCAGGACGGCCAAGGACTCCTGCCGATGGTTGAATTGCTCTGCCAGGCCGAAATGGCCGTCGATGAAATCATCGACGTAGCCGGACGGGCCACCATCGAGGCGGTCCTGGCCCTATCGGCACGGCAAACGGCCGGCCCCAAGCATCCCGGCAAGGCCGCCGGCGAGATCACCTGGTACGGCCGCCAGAAGACGACCATCCCGCTGGCCGAACGCAAGCTCCGCATCCACAAGCCTCGCCTGCGACGCAAAGGCAAAGGCCCCGACAAGGAAGTGTCCATCCCGGCCTATGAAGCGATGCTGGAGAACGCTCCATTGGGCCGACGCATGCTGGAGATCCTCATCCGCGGCGTCTCTACACGCCAGTACCGGCAGGTCTTGCCGGCGATGGCCGAAACCGTCGGCGTCAGCAAGTCGGCCGTCAGCCGCCAGGGCATCGAGGCCAGCGAACAGACGCTCAAGGAACTCTGCGAGCGACGGTTCGAGGACAAGGATATCCTGATCGTCTATCTTGACGGCATTCGGTTCGGGTCGATCCATGTGATTGTGGCTCTGGGCGTCGATACCGAGGGCCACAAGCACGTTCTGGGTCTGCGAGAAGGCTCCAGCGAGAACGCCACGGTGGTCAAGGATCTGCTGACGGGCATCGTAGCCCGCGGGCTGAACCCGAAGCGACGCCGGCTGTTTGTCATCGACGGCAGCAAGGCGTTGCGGGCGGCCATCGACGAGGTCTTCGGCGACAAGAATCCGATCCAGCGTTGCCGCAATCACAAGATTCGCAATGTGCTGGACTATCTGCCGAAGGAGCGGCACAACAACGTCCGATCGGCGATGAAGGCGGCGTTCCAACTGCCGGCCGACCAGGGGATCGCCAAGCTCAAGAAACTGGCGCAATGGTTTAAGCAGGAGCATCCTTCGGTCATGGCGAGTCTCTTGGAAGGTCTTGACGAGATGTTTACGATCAACCGGCTGGACTTGCCCCGCGATCTCTGTCGCTGCTTGGGCACGACGAACATCATCGAATCGCCGAACGCCGGCATCCGGCAGCGGACCGGGCGAGTCACCCATTGGCGGGACGGGCAGATGGTGCTGCGTTGGACGGCGGCGGCGTTGCTGTCGATGGAGAAACGTATGCGACGGATCATGGGTTACCAGCAGTTGTGGATCCTGGAGGCGAAACTCCAGGCGGCCGAGGAACAACAAGACCTTGCCCCCGAACAGAAACGAGCATAAGTAACAGAGGTAACCCCCCGGCTCTGCCGGGGGACTCACAGTGTTTGACATATACAGGAGTCGTCCATCAGACTCTCGGACTGTGAACCGCTCAAAGTTTCACAGAAAGGAGATCTGATGGACGACTACGAAAGCCTAAAGCATACAAAATGGGAATGCAAATACCATGTCGTGTTCATCCCCAAATGCCGGCGCAAGAGGCTATACGCGCAGTTGCGTCAGCACCTTGGGGAGGTATTTCGCCGTTTGGCCCAGCAGAAGGAGAGCCAGCTTCTGGAAGGGCACCTGATCGTGGATCACGTGCACACGCTGATCTCGATCCCGCCGAAGTACGCGGTGTCGCAGGTGGTCGGGTAGATCAAAGGCAAGAGTGCGATTCATATTGCCCGCACGGCAGGGGGCCGGCGACGGAATTTCCCAGGACAGCACTTCTGGGCTCGCGGGTACTTCGCCTCCACAGTGGGACGCGACGAGAAAGCGATCCGCGAGTACATCCGCCGACAGGAAGCCGAGGATCGGCGCTTGGATCAGATGCAGATGTTCGATTGACCGCCGCCGCAGGCGGCTCCCAAACAACCCGCTTTGAGCGGTTCACATTCCAAGCCTCCGGCTCTGCCAGAGATACTGACCGTCAGTACGGGGGAGAACACCACTTCTCTTGCGGTCAGCCCGCCCAACCACCGCACTCCGCTGTCGCATGCGGCCTTGTACACCGGTTTCTCGTATGCCTGTCATTCGCCCCTCACCATTCACATCCCCCGTTCATTCACAACATAGGCTATCGCAATTGCAGGAAATTGTCAATGGAGGCAGGTGGAGATGGATGGCGTTCGTTGAGGGTCAACTCGGGGCCGGATGGCAGGAATGACGTGTGGGGGCAGCGCCAAACGGCGATGTGCCGAAAGCAATGGGCGAGTTCCCGTCCGGCCAGGATGTGCCCCGAGTACGCGCCTCGCCCGATTACTGCTTGCGCGCCCAGGTGGCCAGGATCGCGTTGACCCTTGTCTGGATGAGAGCACCCCATAGCAAAGCGAACAGGACAGTGGCAAAGGCACCGGCAAGGATGACACCATACAGGGCGATTCTATGGTTGCTCAAGAACGCCTGACGATGCGCGATATGCCTCTTCCCGGCCTGCGCAAGGACCAGATCCGCTTTCTTGTGTCGTACGGCCGTTTGCGAATCCGCCATGCCCTTCTGCAGGGCCTCGTGGCGGCGCCATATTTCTTCCACTCGCGCTCGGCCCATCTGCGACCAGCGGGTGTCCGGGCCCCAGAGATTGGCCTGCTCCGATCCGCTCGAGAACACCTGCTCGGCTCGCGCGATATCGAGCACCTCTGCTTCCAGGCCGGCGAGGCGATCTGCGTCCGAGGCGATCTGCCGATCAAGCGATTCGATTTCGGCTTCAAGACTCGCGAGTCGACCGTCCAGGAGGATCTCCCTGGACTCCAACCAAAAACGCGAGTGCACGATCGCACTCGGTATGAGAACCAGAAGGACCAGGGAGGTGAAGAACATGACTTTGTAGAAGTTGGGAATGCCCTGGAGGCTCAAGCAGCCTTGCAGTTCATGACCTGCCATCTTCTTGTCTTCCTTTCCGCCAGGAACCATGGCCATCGAACGTCTGGATTCACGCAATGTGTGACAGCCTGCCGGGCCTGCATACCAGCCGGAACGGGTCAGTCTGCCGTATCTGTCGTGACCATATGCAGATCCTTGATGTCGTTCCGGAACAGATGTTCACATCCGAAACACTTGACGAAGAGTATGCCGATGCTGTCCACGTCGTGCTTCAATTCGGACGGCTCGGCAACGATCTCGAAGGCGGAGGCGCCGCAGTACGGACATGTGAAATCGGTTGACGCTTCGGGCAGTGGCGATTCGCTCTGCATACTTCACCTCAAGAGGACCCAACAAAGAACCGGCGGAGTTCTTATCCGTTGTTCTTATCGGTGAGCGGCCAAGCCTGCTTTAGTCATTCCTTCGGCAGATCGTCAACCTTTCTCTGCGCCAGTGCTTCCGCAGGACCTCGCGCATCCCCGTGTGGTGCTGTCATTCGAGACTGTGGCCGTGTTAGTCGTTGCCGGACCGGATCTCAGTCAACTGTCCCTGGCCATTTTCGGACGTTGCCGAGGCCTTCTGTCGGGCCCGTCTCAACACCTCGACATTGTGCACGGCCATCTCTTCCGGCAGGATCTGCCGGAGCACCGCCAACGCCTCGGCGTCCCGGCCGAGCATCCCGAGACTCGTCGCCCTGTTGGCCTGGTACTTGGGACGGTCCGGAGCACGCGCCGCAGCACGCGTGAAGAACGCCAATGCCGTCTCATAATCTCGATGAATCAGACAGCACATGCCCATGTTGTTCAGGAGCACCGCATCATGGGGCCAGACTTGCAGGGCCTTGGCCAGCCCCTCTGACGCCTCCGCGATCCGTCCCTGACGGATCTGCAATTCGGCAAGACTGTTGTAGGCGGGGACAAAATCCGGGTGCTGGCGAATGCAGGTGGAAAGGACGAATTCACAGTCCTTGTCCTTGCCCTGAGCCGCCAGGATGTCCGCCAGGGCCAGAAGGGTCCTGGGGGTCGGCGCCGGTTCTGTCTGCGATTTGGCTGCAGATGCCGACCTGCTGAAGCGAGCGTTGTCCCCTTGGGCCGGCTGCACGGATTCGGCGCACCCGGCCATCACGATGAGAACCACGACACCGATGAGCAGCGCCGCCGCAGGGGCGGTGACTGGAAATGGTCGCTTTCGTAGAATCATCGCGTTGTCATCCCACCATAGGACGTGCCTTGTGCCGAACCGAGACCGGACGGACTCTTCAGAATGGTAACCACATGCTCGCTTGGCATCCCCGACCCGCCGGGCATGCCGTCCGCGATGCTCATGCGACCGGTGTCGACCCCCGCCTTGCCGAGCTCCTCGAGGACGTGAGTAACCCGTGCTTCGTAAAGCTCCGGCGCCGTGTCTCCTCGCCGCACGTTCAGGGTTCCTTCGTGCTCCGCGAAGTGGCCGGCCAGGATCGACAGATCGCGGGCCCCCAGTTCATTGAGCACGGCGCTGTCAGCCACGAAGTGATAGGGGTACAGCGTGTGTTGCGCAATGATGGCCCGGTCCACTCCAATGCGGTTCAGGCTGTTGACAAGCTCAACATCCACATTGCCGTCGCCCCGACTCTCGTGCCGGTTCTCCTGGCAGCTCATCCCCAAGCTGCAGACCAGACAAACCGCGAGCACACCATACCATTTCATAAGCGTTCTCCTTGCATTTGACCGTTTCCTTTTGGTCTCTTCGCGTATTGCCTCGTTCACGGAGCCATCAGGGTACGAGACAAGTGAATCATTGCGGGGCCCATCGCCACCACCATGATGGCCGGAAAGATGAAAAAGGCCATCGGAAAAAGCAATTTCATCGGCAATTTCTCGGCACTTTCCTCTGCCGTGAAATGGCGCTCCTCGCGCATCCAGTTGGCAAACTCCTGAAGCGCGGTCGCCATGCTTGTTCCAAACCGCTCGGTTTGCACCAGGATCGCGGCGAGAGACGAGAGCGATTCGGCGCCCGTGCGGGTCGCCATGTTCCGCATGGCCTCCGTCCGACTGGCGCCGAGGTGGATTTCGAAGTTGCTCAGGTCCATGGCACTGCCGAGGACCGCACTGACATGGTGGATTTCCTCGGCAACCATGTTCCAAGCCATATCGAGTCCGATTCCCGACGAGACGCAGATCTCCAGAAGATCGACGGCATCCGGAAGATACTGTCGAATCTCCTCCCGCCTCTTCTTCTCCTGCATCCGAACGAGTAGATTCGGGACAAAGAACGGCACGGCACCACTGAGGGTGATCAACCAGATCTTTCGCACCAGACTCATTTCGAGGGGAACCACGAGAACTGCCGCGACAGAGATGCCCACGGCGAGAAGAAGCATCTTGATGCCGGTGTAGATCGCCGGCGCACCGCGCCCCATGTAGCCGGCCCGGACAAGCTGCTCCCAGAGGCTCGTGCTGGCCCGCCCGTGCGAGACGTAGTTGCCCACCTGTTCGATGAATCTCAGAAGACGCGACTCTCGAGGGGCCACGGCAGAGCGTCTGTCGGGCTCGCGGGTCTCGAAGAGTCTCTTGCGTACGGCTCTACGACGTTGCTCCCGGAGGAACAGCACACTGACGCCGATGAAGACAACCGCGACGAAGGCCAGCACTCCGACGAGAATCTCCGGACTGGCGAAGTCGAACTCGATGTTTTCCAGTGCTTCTCTCAACATGGATAGATCGATCCCTCAATATCGAATGATGGACAGTCGGCCCATGACCCAAGCCCCAAAGAGCATGCTTACGGCGGTCCCGATGAGCATGGCTCTTCCAATCCACGTGGAATACATCACGTCCACGTACTCGGGCGACGCGATGTTCAGGAACAGAAAGAGAAAGACGGGAACGGCCAACAGCGTGTTCTTGCTCATCCGGCTGGACGAAGTCAACACGCGCACCTTGCGATTCAGACGCATGCGTCCGCGCATGACGGTCGCCAGGCTCTCCATCACCTCCGCCAGATTGCCGCCCGTGGTCATCTGGATGCTCACCGCTGTGGCGAAGAGCTTCAGATCCATGTTGTGCGCGCCATCGGCCACCCTGCGGATCGACTCCTGCAGGTCCCGACCCAGCGTCTGTTCCTGGCAGATCTCGGCGAAGATGGTTCCGACGGGATCGTCGATTTCCTCGCTGATGGCGTGAAACGCTCCCGTCAACGGATGGCCGGCACGGAGGGCCCTGGCCGCGATGCGCAGCGAATCCACGAACTGGGTTTCAAACAGGGTAATGCGTGTGCTGATGCGTTTCTTGGTCATCACATGAAACGCCACAACGATCAACGTGGCCGTACCGAGGCCCAGCCAGAGTCCATATCCCAGGGTGAAGACAGCGACGGCAACCAGAACCGCTGTTCCGGCCACGGCCAGCAGAACGATATGGGCCGGGGTCTTCCAACCCGCCGCCTGGCGCAGCCGGTCGAGACGTGCTGCCAGAGGCTCCTTCGCTCGTCTTCGCCCGCCCCGTCGGATCTGCTGGTCCTCGCGCCACAACTGCAGCGCTTCGCTGCGTCGGGTTTCGGCGTCGATCACCCCCATGCGCTTTTGCAGCCGCTTGCGGCGCCGACTGTACTGAACCATCCACAGCAGAACGCAACTGGTCCATGCCGAGAAGACCAGCACGAACACCGAGGCCATGATGACGGTATTGAATAGTTCCTGTCTATTCACGCTTGTCGTGTTCCCCAAATGGACAATCTATGCTCGACCGACTACCATGCAGACACGCTCAGAGCCAAAATCTCTTCTTGGGCTGGGCTTCGGGTCCCTCTGCGGCCTCGTCGGCGATCGGCGCGGGCTCCGGTTCCAGCCGTGGCTTGGTGAGGATGCGACGCTGGAACATGTCCGGGGGCATTTCGATGCCGTGCGCCTTGAGTTTTCCCAGCAGATGGGGCCGTACGCCGCACACCTCGAAGTCACCATACGCGTCGCCGTTGACGTCCACCCCTCTCTGAATGAAATGAAACAGATCGTGCAGACAGATCGTGTCGCCTTCCATGCCCGTGATCTCGACGATCTGGACGACCTTGCGCGACCCGCCGGCCATTCGGCCGAGATGGATCATCACGTCCAACGCCGAACTGATCTGCTCGCGAATGGCGTGCACCGGATAGTTCAGGCCCGCCATACTGACCATGTTCTCCAGACGGCGCAACGCATCACGAGGATTGTTCGCGTGCACCGTCGTCATCGACCCTTCGTGTCCGGTGTTCATCGCCTGGAGCATATCCAGGGTCTCGCTGCCGCGCACCTCACCGATGATGATCCGGTCCGGACGCATACGCAGGCTGTTCTTCAACAGGTCGCGCTGGGTGATCTCCCCCTTGCCCTCGATGTTGGGCGGACGCGTCTCGAGGCGCACCACGTGCTCGCGCTGAAGCTGGAGTTCGGCGGCATCCTCGATCGTCACGAGACGTTCGCCCGAAGGCACCCAGCGTGACAGCGCGTTGAGGAAGGTCGTCTTGCCCGTACCCGTTCCGCCGGAGATCAAAATGTTCAGCTTGCACTGCACGCACGCCTCGACGAAGCTCGCCATCTCCGGTCGCAGGGCGTCGATCGCGATCAGGCGAGCCATATCGAGCGGGTTGGTGCCGAAGCGACGAATGCTCACCGCCGGTCCGTCGAGGGCCAGAGGCGGCACGATGGCATTCACACGAGAGCCGTCGGGCAGGCGGGCATCGAGCATCGGCGTACTCTCATCGATGCGGCGGCCCACATGGTCGGCAATGCGGCGGATCACACGCATCAGGTGCTGATCGTCGAGAAACGTCGCATCCGTCGCCTCCAACCGGCCGCGACGCTCGATATACACCTTGTGCGGACCGTTGACCAGAATGTCACTGATCGTCGGATCCCGCAGAAAATCGTTGAGCGGCCCGTAGCCGAAGACCTCGTCCATCACCTCCCGGATCAACTGCTGCTTCTCCGGGCCCGACAGAGGGATCTTCTCCTCGCGCAGCAGGGCATCCACCCGCTCGGCGCACTGCGCGTGCAATTCGTGTACGGAGAACCGTCGCGCCTCGGTCAGATTCATCACTTGCAGCAGCTTGCGATGGATCTTGGCCTTCAGTTGCAGCGCCTGCGACCCACTGTCTGTCTGGGCCGGCTCATTCTTCCCGTCAAACACTGCCATGCTCCTCCCCGATCAGTCCCCGTTACAGGTCCAGCGTTTCAATTGCGCCGCAACCCGTCGATAATCCCGTCGCAGGCCCGAGAACCGGGCGCTGACGCCCAACGGCTGGCCGTGATTCATGCTCTTGACGGCCTTGCGCCACTGATTCCGGAGGCAATAGAGCGATTGCGTCCCGATGGCGCGCCGGCTGTCCTCCAGCCGCAGCATCGGTCCATGCCTCTTGACCCGGTTGGCCAGCGGCACGATACGGTCGCGGTCCATTTTGTGCTCGCCCAGAAAAGCGATGATCGACTTGGCGAACGCCACGTCACGCACCATCAGTTGAAATACGACCACCGCCGCCTGGCTGACCGCCGCCAGATCGGCCATCGCCTGCTTCGGCACCCGCGGGGCGTCCACCACCACGATGTCGTGCGACTCCCGGCAGGCGTCGAGCACGCGCGGCAGATTCTCATACCGCAGCGGCTGCCCCACGTCGGCGGTTGCCGCCGCCGGGCTGAGCAGCACATCGACCCCGTTGGCGGCCCGCACCACGCTCGTCTCGATCAGGTGCCGGTCGATCGTCCCTTTGCGGCCCAGGATATGAGCGATCCCGTACTTGCCCGAGACGCCCAGATGCTGGGCCACCGAACCGTAGTGTTCGTCGAGGTCGATCACCAACGTCGATTTCGATGCGCCGGCGTGCAGCTCATGGGCCAGATTCACCGCCACGGTAGTCGCGCCGCAACCGCCGCCGCAGGAGAACACCGAGACGATGCGGCCCAGGCGGCCGGTCGCCTCCGTCTCCTGAGCCAGCAGGCTGCCGAGCACGACCGCCAGCTCGCCACCGATGGAACTCTTTCTCAGAAAGTGCCTGGCCCCGACCTGCATCGCCTGGAGCACCAGGTCCTCGTTGAATTCGTTCGAAACGACCACACATCGCATCTGCGGCGACGCCGTGGTCAGCTTGCTCAGCTCGAACAGCAGCCGTCGAGGCTCCTGGTCGATGTCCACAATGGCCACCAGCGTGCCGCCGCCCGCCGCGTGCGACAGACGGGTCCGCAGCTCGGAGATGTCCCGGCACAGATTCACCGTGGCGTTCTCCGCCAACGGCTCGACTGCCGAGCGGGTCGCCGTGGCCGTGTCTTTGTCGGCCGTCACCAGCACGATTTCCAACGACTTTTTCAAGGAGCATCTCCCGTCATCAACCCTTCCGCAGACCCCCGATGTTCGCAGGGCCCGTCATCGGCAAAAGACACTCCGGACGACTCGCCCGGTTCCTACGGCACATCCGCGATCCAATCCGGGGGAACATCCCATGCCCGGACCTTGATCCCGGTGCCGTTGGCCACCGGCTCGATCTCCTCGCTCGGCGGCGCCGCCGGTGCGGTCTTGCCGTCGTGAGCGTCCCAGGCGCCGGGACCGATCAGTTTGTCCAGGCCCATCTGGCGCATCGCCTCGGCGGTCGCCGGGTCGAGTTTGGCGGGCTCGGCCGCTTCCAGGCGGCCTTCGACGTACAGTTCCCAGTCGCTGGGCTTGGCGTGTGTGACGCCCGGCACCGGCGGCTTGCCGGCCAGGTTCATCGGTTCGATCAGCGAGGCCGTCACCAGGATCACCAGCTCGGTCTCACTGTTCTGATACTTCACCGAACGGAACAGCGGGCCGAGAATGGGCAGATCGCCCAGCCCGGGAACCCGCGAATTGATGGCCGAGTCTTTGTTCTGAATCAGTCCGGCGATGGCGAACGACTGGCCGCTCTTGAGCTCCAGCGTCGTCTCGGCCCGGCGCGTGATCAAGCCGGGCACGTTGTACCCCTCGATCGTCACGCTGCCGGTGTCCGTCAGCTCGCTCACCTCCTGGATCGCGTGCAGATGGATGCCCCCGTCGCCCAGCACGATCGGGCGGAACCGCAGGCGAACGCCGAACTCCTTGTACTCGATCGTGATCGTCCCGCTCGCGCCCCCGCTCGTCTGCGGGACGGGAATCGGGAACTCCCCGCCGGCCAGGAAGTCCGCCTGCTCGCCGCTCAGCGCGATCAGCGTCGGATTCGCCAGCAGGCGCAGATACTGGTTCTCCGCCAGGGCCTGGAGGAAGATCTCCAGGTTCGAGTGCGGAAAGCCCGCAAACAGCGTCACCGCCGAGCCGGCGCCGATGCCGTCCTCGGGCGTGACGAACAGCAGGTTGTCCGCAGCCGGCTGGCCGCCGGCGGCGCCGATGTTGATCTCGGGCGCGTTAAGGCGCTGGCCGTAGAACATCCCGTGTCCGGCGTCGGTCTGGTAGAAGTTGATCCCCAACATGCGTGTGGCCGCCCGGCTGACCTCGGCGACGCGGACCTGCAACTGCACCTGCTGAATCCCCGCCACGCTCGTCATGTCCACGAACTGGCATTGTACCTTTTTCCGGGGCTTCCTGTCAAGGCTTTGGCGGGGTCGTGCCGGCCTGCGGCCGGTGCGTGCGGACCCTCTCAGGCGAGATAGATCCGCAAAGGCAGCATTGAAAGAGGCAGTGTTATCGGGCGTGCGGCGGGACGATGCCGTCTCTGCTCGAAGCAGGGTCGCCTATTATCGGGCCGGCGACGGACGGCGCGGCGCTGTGGCTCTCCATCCGCCGGCCCAGACGAGGCGCGAAAAAAACTTCACAATTCCGCACGACGGCCCGCCGAACGTCCCGATCACGCGCGCGGCTCGTCGCGCGTCTTGCGTCTTGCGTCGCGCGACGAAGCGACGCACGACGAACCTACCGTTTCTCGATGGCGTCGAGGCGTTTCTGGAGGCCGTCGATCCGCTTGGACTGGAGGAAGTTCCACACGATCACCAGGGCCAGCGCCGCGATTCCAGCGATTGCACCGACAGAGTCCATAGTCGCTCCTTTGCCGTAGGGTGTGCACCGCACACCATGCCGTTGCGAATGGTGTGCACCGCACACCATGCCGTTGCGAATGGTGGGCACCGCCCACCCTACGCACAGTATCGGCCGAAGCGGGCGAAAGACTTGCGGCAAAGTCGTCGCCCGTGCCCCGTGACCCGTCGCACGACGCACCCCGCGCGACGCACCCCGCGCGACGCACCCCGCACGACGCACCCCGCGCGACGCACCCCGCACGACGCACCCCGCACGACGCGCGACGAATCGACGAATCCCTCGCGACGCTTGACACGATGGGGTCTGTCATGCTATAGTGATGGTGGAGCGTTGTTGTGGGAGTTTTGCCTATGGTGCGGAGGCCACCCGGAGGATGGTGCCGCCCGACAGATCATCGTGGAGGTGGAGCATGCGCGGCGCAGAGGCGACAGCCGCAATGAACCGGGCCGCATCCGGCGGCAGGCAGCGCCTGCGACGGAGGTTCCCCAAGGGGATCGCGCTGGTCTGGGCGTCCGTGATGATCCTGGTGATGCTGTTGATGGTGGGCCTGGGCATCGACATGGGCAAGCTGGCCTACAATGTCCATCAACTCCAGAATGCGGCCGATGCGGCGGCCCTGGCAGGCGCGCAGGTCGTCCGCAGCGACCCGGGCCGGGCCCGCGACCTCGCCCTGCAGTTGGCTCTGGCCAACCGTGCCGAGGGCCTGCCGGTCGAGATCGATCGCAACGACGACAACGACGAGGCAGGCGATCTCGTTCTGGGGTATTGGCACCAGAACACGCAGGTCTTCACCGCGACGTCGGGCAATTACAACGCGGTCAAGGTGGTGGCCCGCCGGACCGACGCCGCCCACGGGCCGGTGGCGATGATCTTCGGCCGTCTGATCGGCATCCACACCGCCGACCTCTCGCGCCAGGCCATCGCCACCTGCTCGTCGTCGACGGGGCCGGGGATTCTGTCTCTGTACGCCGGGATCAGCGAGATCGGGCTGGAGTTCCAGGGCACTCCCACCGTGATCTGCGAAGACGGCTGCGTCCAGGTCAATTCCAAATATCCGTATGCGTGCGCGGCGAACGGCCGGCGAGGCCGCGAGGCCCTGATCTGTGAGGCGGTCAACGTCTGCGGCGACCCGGGCGCCGATGCGATCGAAGACCCGCTGAGGGATGAGCCTCGGCCGGGCACCGCCGGTGGCACGCCCGGCCCGGAAGTCTACAACACGCCCCGCACGCAAAACGGCGCCACGCTGCACCCGGGCTACTACCCCAACGGCCTGAAGTTCACCGGCCATGCCACGTACACGCTGCTGCCCGGCGTCTACATTCTCGGCGACGGCCTGGATATCAAGGGCAAGGTCACCGTCAACGCATACTATTGCCAGTTCTACATTGCCGGCGGCAGCGTCGATTTTGCGGCAACAGCAACGGTCAACATCAGCCCGCCGGGCGACAATCCCGCCCACTGGGTCGATGGCGAACCGGTGATCGACGGGGCGCTCGGCGTGAGCCTCTGGCAGGCCGACGGCAACACGGCCACGGCGAAGATGACCGGCACGACCAGCGGCGACGGCATCAAAGGCTGCCTGTATTTCCCCAAGAACTCCGTGGAGGTGGGCGGAACGAATTTCGCGGCCGGCGAGCAGCTCATCGCGCATCAGGTGCTGGTGTTCGGCACGGGCGACGTGCGCATCCGCTACGACGGGCGCAACTCCGGCGTCGCGCCGGGCCGGTCGATCCTCGTCCGATAAGACTTCCTGCGATCTGCGATCCTGGCCTTTTCTGTCTGAAAAAGCGGCAAATCCTTGACCTCCGGCCCGTTCTGGACGTATAATGGATCATTAAGGCGGCCTCGGATCGTGCGCGCCCGCCGCGAGCGGCCCGCCGAACGCCCGGCGCTGCCCGATGGAAAAGATCGGGAGGTGGAGAATGAGACAGACCCAGACAACAAGACGACGCCTGCGAAGGCGATTTGCCAAGGGCATCGCGCTGCCCTGGGCGGCGATCATCATCCTCGTGATGGTGCTGATGGTGGGCCTGAGCATTGACATGGCCATCGCCGCCGTCGGCAAGCATCAGTCGCAGAACGCCTCCGACGCCGCCGCACTGGCCGGCGCGCAGATCGTCAAACGCAGTCCCGTCGGCGATGTGATCGACCGCGCCTGGGACACCGCCAACAAGAACCAGGTGATGAAGCTGGCCGTCGAACTGGACAAGACCGTGCAGACCGGTGACAACGTCGATACGATCGACGTGATCGTCGGCCGCTGGGTCACCTACAACAAGACCTTCGTACCGACCTTCGACGCGCCGAATGCGGTGAAGGCCGTCGTCCGTCGCGGCACAAGCGAGGGCGGCCAAGGTCCGATCTCCCTGATCTTCGGCCACGTGGTAAGCCCCGAGGCCGCCACCGTGGCGCTGGAGTCGCGCGCGATCGCCTGGTGCAACGATTCGTCCGGCTCCGGCCTGATCTGCCTGTCCAGCAGCGCCGTGCCGGGCCTGCTGTTCTCGGGTACCTGCAATATCGATGTCGAAGGCGGCGGCATCCACGTCAATTCCACCGCAGAGGGAAACAACAACAAGTCGGGCGCGTGGGTGCAGGGCGACGCCACGATTGACTGCGGTTTCATCAACGTCGTCGGTGGCATCGACCCGGCGCCCGAGAGCAGCGACTGGGCGAGTTACATCCCAGGCACAGGCGACCCCGCCGGCTTCTCGGTCACGGAGGGCGCCGACTATCTACCCGACCCGCTCGCCGCGACGATGCTGGCCAACAACGCGGCCTACGTGGCGGGAATAGGGAACCGTCTGAATCTCCCCGCTCTGTTTGACAGCGCGGGCGGACCGATCGTGACGCATGATATTCCAACGGTTACAGGCACGGCGACATTGCAGCCGGGGTACTATCCCAACGGAGTGAACATAAACAACGGCCAGACGGTGACACTGGCGCCGACGTCTGCATCAGGGGCCGGCACACTCTTCGTCTTCGGGGGCGCCGGCTTGCAGGTCAAAGGGCAACTGATCGGTCACGGCGTGACCTGTTACGTCACCAAGAACTGGTCCACGGGGGCGATCGGTGCGACGGATTGGGCGGCCGGCGCGATGCTTGATCTCTGGTCTCCGGGGGACTGGGCCAACAAGGACGCCGAGATTCCCAATGAGGCCCTCTGGCAGGGACTCAACGGCGTCGCCGTCTGGCAGGACCCCACGATGGTCGACAAGAAGGGGGTGCCCCCGATTGTGAAACTCAACGGTTCGCCCTCCGGCGGCGTGCATGGTACGCTCTACTTCCCCGATCCGATCCATGTGGAACTCAACGGCAAGTTGGGGCAATTGGGCAACCAGATTCTCTGTGGCAGCGCCGAAATCAATGGTACGGCCACGATCAGCGTGGATTATGACGGGCGGAACGCGGGCGAGCCGACGTTTCGGTCGATGCTTGTCAAATAAGGGCTTCGCGCCGGTTGGCGCGGTTTGAGGGGACTGTTGTGGGTCTATTCGGCAGGAAAGGCATGCTTCTTCGTTCGCAGAAGAAGGCGGTGTTCGAGATGCTTCGGACGGCGGGGTTCGAGCCGTCGGACTTCGACTGGTCTCTGGAATCGAGCGACGGGGTGGCGGTCGAGCGTCTGAGCTATCGCGAGGACGCGTATTACTTCCAGTTCTCGTCGTACGAGTCCGGGGCCTGCTGCATGAGCAGTCCGGGCGCGTATCAGCTTGTCGAATACGAGTATCCACGGGCCTGGGCGCAGCAGGCCGATTCGTTCCGCAACTGGACGGAGCGACTGCGTCGGGAGATCGCGTGCGGCGATCCGTGGGAGGCGCTGGCGAAGTATCGGCTGGCGGTGGCGGCCGGGGGCGGGCTGGACGGGCCGAACGAGACGCTCTCGGGCGCCGAGGTCGAGCAGATCGCGCGGCGTCTGGCGGCGCTGGGCGAGGAGATCGAGCTGGCGTTCGAGCTGGAGGGCGAGTCGTCGGCGTTCGCGCGGGAGCGTCTGGCGTATCTGGCGGAGGCGGCCAAGCGGCTCAAGAGCCGGGACTGGTGCTATGCCGCCGTGGGCGTGTGCGCGACGATGGCGATGATGTTGTCGCTCGACGAAGACCAGGCGGGGCGGCTCTGGTCGATGGTCAAGGACCGCGTGGGCACATTCGTCCGCCTCAGCGACCGCCAGAGCGGTCCCTCTGCGGCCGCTTGAGCCGGTGGGGCGGGGCTCCTACGGCCCGATCGACGCACGCAGGGCGTGATAGGTCGCCGCCGCTTCGGCGTGCAACTCCTTGATCCGTTTTTCGCTGATCCTCTCGGTAGCGGCAACGTCGGTGATCCGCCGGGCGGCGTACCCTTTGATGTAGCCGGCCTTCCAGCCCAACGCCACGCCCCGTGAGACACCCAGACTGCTGTGAATGGTGCCCTGAATCTGCTCGCTGGTGACCGTCCCGGCGGCGTGTCTGCCGCCAAGCTCGCGGGCGGTCTCGAACTGGCTGCCGCTGATCGCGTCCTGGAGGACGGTGCGCCAGGCGGTCGCGGTGTCGGCGGCCCCGCCCTGGGTCAGGCCGACCTGGAAGCCGTCGAGGAAGTCGGCCCGCAGGTCGGTGCGGATCTCGGAGAGGCTCCAGACCAGGGCGTAGTCGGGCAGTTCTTTGGCCCCGTAGCGGCGGCCGAGATCGCGGCCCTGGAGGTAAGACGCCGAGAAGGTGCCTTCCGGCGTCATGACGATCTCTTCGTTCTCATTGCATCCGCTGCACAGCCCCAGCAGGATCGAGCCGGTCGCAACGGTTAGAATCAGCAGACGGTTCATCTTCGTATTCTCCCAAAGCTGCGTTTGGTCCCTACTTCTGCGCCGATTCCCAGTCCATCGGCGGCGCGGTTGCCAGGCGGTAGAGCCGCTGACGCTCGCTGGCCGGCATCGCGGCCAGGACCTCGCGCACCGTGGCGCCGTCGAACTGGATCAGGTTCCTTCGCTTGCCCGCCTCGATGGCCCGGGTGGCGATCTCCGTGAAGATCCGCCCTTCGCTGGTCCTGTGCAGTGCCAGGGCCCGGTACTTGCTCAGGTCGGCCTCGTTGCGCCAGAAGAGCATGTAGTGGGCCCAGATGAGATTGGCCAGGTAGTCGGCGAGCGAGTTCTCGCTGGCGATCCAGGGATAGCCGGCCACGTCTTCGGGATAGACGGTGAGGATGCGCAGCGGTTCGGCCCCGGCGACGGGACTGCGAACGTAGACGGCTGGATAGGGCGGCGCATCGGCCTGGGCTTGGCTGCGGAAGGCATTCCAGTCGTCGGGGGCCACCTCCAGCCGGGCGCCGTGGTCCATAAGGGTCCAGGCATGGAGAAGACGTTCGGCGATGCTCTTGGCTCGGGCTTCGGCGTGATCGGGACTGTCGAGTGGCGATGGGCGGTGATGCAGGCCGGCGTATTGGATCGAGAAGATGGGCACGGGCGTAATCGTCTCGCCGAGCGATACCTCGATGTCCCGATGGACGAGCTTCTGGCCCACGAGCAGGACCTCGCCGGAGACATCGTCGATCGCGGCGGTGTAGCCGTGCAGGCCGACCTTCGACCGGGCCCAGCCACAGGAGGCCACCGTTGCCAGCAGTAGAATAATCAACTGATACGAGATTGCATTCTGTCTCATCATCCGCACCTTTCACAGACAGCCCTGTCCGGCCCACCGCGTCCACAGGCGCACGTGGCCGGACGTTGCTATGTCCTACCGATCCAAGGACCATAGATGCTATCGGCAGAAATGGCGCCGGGAATCAAGTGTTTTCTGGACCTGGCTGCCCCGTCTGCCCCGTCGCCCGCCTCCTCCGGAACGCAAGAGCACCTCTGCCCGATGCACAGGCCGCCTGCTTACAGCCGCAGACGATGCTCGCGATGCGGGTGGCCCAGAAATGCAGCCCGGTCATCCGTCGCTCATACAACCGTTCGCGGTGAATTCGCACGGCGCTCTTGCCCTTGAGAAATCCCATCATATGGGCCACACTGTACTTCGGCGGGACGCTCAGGCACATGTGGATGTGGTCGGGCATACAATGCCCTTCCAGCAGTTCGACGCCTCTCTGTTGGCACAACTCTCGCAGGATCCGCCCAATCCGATGCCGGATCTTGCCATACAGCACTTTTCGCCGGTACTCTGGTATAATCACCACGTGATACTTGCACTCCCACCGAACGTGGGACAGGCTTTGCCATTCATGCATGGTTCGGTGAGGTGCTCCTTGATGGTCGGGTGAGCATGCTGCATTCCGCTGCGGGTCCAATAAAATCCCGAAAACACGGTGGACAAATGGGGTATTCCGGCGTGATAATATGACTTGGCTCGGCAGCGGGCCGGGCGAGGTCATGTGCAAGGTGTCGGGTCATATCACTTCTTAAGGAGCGGATTATGAAAAGGCTCATCCTGACTGGTCTCGTCGTTCTCCTGTTTGTCCTGCTGGCCGCACCGACCGCGTTCTCCTATTGGCAGGAGAGGCAACTGACGTTTGACGGGGACCGGAACCACCAGTTGGACAACAATCTCAACTGGTCGCCCGACTGCCGCTGGATTGCGTATGACACACGAGCCTTCTCCGGCGGAATCGGGAACACGCTGACGCTGGAGAAGGTCAATATTGTGAGCGGGGAAGTCGTCACGATCTACACCGCGCCGAATCCCGATCCGGCCAACGGCTTCGGTCCCGGCACGGCGGCGGTGAGCTTCTTCCCGGCTGAAGACATGGTGATCGCCATTCGCGGCATCGACGGCGTGCAGTACGGCGGCACCGCGCGGTTCGGCGCGATGGTCAGCCCGACTGACGGCAGCGTGGGCGGTGCGGATTATGTGATCTCCGACGCCCGCGATGTGACCGAGCCGTTCACGCCGGGCGCGCTTCGCGGCGGGACGCATCGCCATGAGCCCAGCGGAGATGGGCAATGGATCGGCTTCACGTACAACGACCGGATCATGGAGGGCCTGGGCAAGAATCTGCGTACGATCGGCGTGACAAAGCTGGGCATCCCGGTCAACGTAGACGACGCTCTGGGCAATCAGGACGGCGTCGGGTTCACGGTGCTGGTGGTGAAGGTCACGCCGCAGGCGGAGATCGCGCCGGGCAGCGACGACATCTTCCAGGGTTCGGAGGATGCCTGGGTGGGCGAGAAGGGCTATCAGAAAGAGGATGGGACCTGGCAACGCGCGCGGGCGTTCATCGGCAAGACGGTGACGAGCACGGGCGCGGTTCGCAACGAGGTCTACATCGTCGATATCCCCGAGGACATCACGGTGGCCGGAGCGGATGGTCCGCTGGAAGGGACCGCGACGACGTTCCCGATGCCACCGTTGGGCACGGTACAGCGGAGGCTGACGTATAGCGACTCGGATTGCGGTGGGATCATTCGTTGCAGCCTGGACGGCTCGCGGATCGCGTTCACGCGAGGCGGGCAGATTCACCTGATCTCCCCGCTGGGCGGCGATGCGGTGCAGGCGACCTCGCTGCCGGCCGGCGCCACCAAGCCGTGGTGGGACCCCTCGGGCGACTACATCTACTGCGTCTCTGACAACTCGATCTGGCGGACGAACGTGATCGAGGGCGATGCGCAGTTCGGCCAGTCGGAGCGGATCACCGACGCGACGCTGTATCCCGGCAGTGCGCCGGACGCCCTGTGCGTGGCGCCCAACGGCCGCTGGATCGCCTTCAACCGGAAAGTGAACCGGGGGGACGGCACCGCCGTCAACCAGGTTTTCATCGCGGCCGCGCCCGCTACAGAGGAGAGGCAACTGACGTTTGACGGGGATCGGAATCACCAGTTGGACAACAACCTCAACTGGTCGCCCGACTGCCGCTGGATCGCGTACGACACGCGGGCTTTCTCCGGCGGAATCGGGAATACCCTGACGCTGGAGAAGGTCAACATCGTCAGCCAGGAGATCGTCACGATCTACACGGCGCCCAATCCCGATCCGGCCAACGGCTTCGGTCCCGGCACGGCGGCGGTGAGCTTCTTCCCGGCCGAGGACATGGTGATCGCCATTCGCGGCATCGACGGCGTGCAGTACGGCGGCACCGCCCGGTTCGGCGCGATGGTCAGCCCGACCGACGGCAGCGTGGGCAGTTCGGACTATGTGATCGCCGACGCCCGCGATGTGACCGAGCCGTTCACGCCGGGCGCGCTTCGCGGCGGGACGCATCGCCATGAGCCCAGCGGAGATGGGCAATGGATCGGCTTCACGTACAACGACCGGATCATGGAGGGCCTGGGCAAGAATCTGCGTACGATCGGCGTGACGAAGCTGGGCATCCCGGTCAACGTAGACGACGCTCTGGGCAATCAGGGCGGCGTCGGGTTCACGGTGCTGGTGGTGAAGGTCACGCCGCAGGCGGAGATCACGCCCGGCAGCGACGACATCTTCCAGGGTTCGGAGGATGCCTGGGTTGGCGAGAAGGGCTATCAGAAAGAGGACGGCACCTGGCAACGTGCGCGGGCCTTCATCGGCAAGACGGTGACGAGCACGGGCGCGGTTCGCAACGAGGTCTACATCGTCGATATCCCCGAGGACATCACGGTGGCCGGAGCGGATGGTCCGCTGGAAGGGACGGCGACGACGTTCCCGATGCCACCGTTGGGCACGGTGCAGCGTCGGCTGACGTGGAGCGACTCGGACTGCGGCGGGATCATTCGTTGCAGCCTGGACGGCTCTCGGATCGCGTTCACGCGGGGCGGGCAGATTCACCTGATCTCGCCGCTGGGCGGCGATGCAGTGCAGGCGACCTCGCTGCCGGCCGGCACCACCAAGCCGTGGTGGGACCCCTCGGGCGACTACATCTACTGCGTCTCTGACAACTCGATCTGGCGGACGAACGTGATCGAGGGCGATGCGCAGTTCGGCCAGTCGGAGCGGATCACCGACGCGACGCTGTATCCCGGCAGTGCGCCGGACGCCCTGTGCGTTGCCCCCAACGGCCAGTGGATCGCCTTCAACCGGAAACTGAACCGAGGAGACGGCACCGCCGTCAACCAGATCTTCATCGCCCCGATCCCGCTGCAGTAGGCATTGCGGACACAGGAATGTAGCCCAGCGTCGGCGCACAGCACAGGGGCCTATACCGAGAAGATCGGTATAGGCCCCTGGCCGATGCAAAGTCGTCAGCCGACGAGTGCGGGGCTACATACCCGCCATCATGTCTACGATCTCGTCTTGCGACAGCGCCCGCGTGTACAGGCGGAATTCGTCCATCAGGCCGGTGAAGGGGCGTGCGTCATCGATGTTCTTGCCCACGCGAGCGCCCATGGCCCAATCTCCGGCGATATCCGCAGGGGCGGCCACGTCAACCTCCGAGGCCAACTCTCCATTGACGCACACCGCCGCCTTGCCCGACACCTTGTCATATGTGCCGGCGAAATGCAGCCACTCATCCCACGTCACGACACCGGCGCGCACGTCGAACATGGTGGTGCCGCCGTAGGAGCGGAGCAGCCATCGGAACTCGCCGTTGCTGCGGGCCTCGGGGTGAACCACCCACGTCTGGTCGGACGCCCTGGCGTTGAAGAGGGCGTGATGGTCGCCCGTGTTCTCGCACTTCATCCAGGCCGCGAGCGTCATGCCGGATGTCGGGATGAATTCGGCGGGAAAGCTCGGCCCATCGAGATCGATGTAGCCGGCGTTGGCGAATCTGGCCGCTCCATCGAAGACACCGTCGGGGTCCGCCAGTACATCGCCAACCACGACTCCATCAAGGCCTTTACCGGATTGATCCGCAACCACGTCACCGACCTCGTCAAAGGAGTAGTAAATGCTCAAAGATGGGTCCTGGCCGGTGTCGGCACGGTAGCCGGCCAGATAGAGCATTTCTTCGGCGGACAGGGCCCTGTTGTATACGGCGACTTCGTCAATCGCGCCGATCCAGTCACAACTCCATCCGTCCGTGCCGATCAGCAGCGGGGTCGGACTGCTGGTGATGGCGCCCATGGGCGTGGATTCGGTGGCCAGGCCGTTGAGATAGGCCGTCAGCGTTTCGCCGTCGGCCGAGCAGGCGATATGGTGCCACTCCCCCTGCGCCAGCTTCTGCCCGACGTAGGCCCAGGCCCTCGGCGAGGTATTGAACGTGAACGCCATGTAAGGCTGCGGGCTGCCCCAGCCGTAACGCACCTGCCAGCTCCAAGGCGGACTGGCGGTGCTGCCGGCCTTGGCCATCGGCGCGGTTTCCGTGCCCCGGCCCTCCGGGTCCTCGGCGTCCGGGCGAATCCACAGCGACAGCGAAATCGCACCGGTGATGTCCAGCGCGGCATCATGGGCCACTTCGATGTAGTCGCCGTCGCCGTCGAACAGCATCGCGCCGCCCATGATTCCGTCAATCAGCCTGGTATCGCCCATCACGACCCCATCCAGGCCATTGCCCGATGCATCGTCGGCATCGGCGTCCAGCGGATAGTAGGCCACCAGGCCATCCGTGCCCGGATCCACCGGCGTCGGCGGGACCGCCAGGATGGCCGTACCCCACTGCGAGGCATCGTTCCAGCCTTCTACGGCAGAGAAGGACAGCATCTTGCCTTCGCGTGAATCGCCGCCGTCATCATCGTCATTGTAGTAGCAGTCAATGCCGATCAGGTCACCTGCCTGAGGCGCCGCGCCTTGGATCGAAAGCCAAGGCATCTTGATCTCGATCCGCCAGCCGGTTGCCGTGGTTACCTGAGCGTGTTCAATGCCTTCGGTATATCCGGCAATGTTGGTTCCCTGTATGTCGTCTGCGGTCCACCCGAAGGTATACTGGTGGTCGTCTCCGGACAGCGGGGTGCTCAGCTTGGTGTTGCCGCCGTCGAAGTAGACCTCTACGCTGTCGTCCTGCCAGGCCGCCTCGGAATCGTTCTGCAGGCTGTCGTCGGTGATGTCCACGAGAACATAGAGGTTTTCCATGTCATACAACACCTTCCATGTGCCGGAGGCGTTGGCCGGATCGGCCAGCGGGACGAAAGACTGCGTCGAGGCGACCGACCAGATGGCATCGACCTCGCCGTCGATGACGGGAGGCACTACGGCAAAGCCGACTTCCATGTCGATCCGCTCGACGCCCGCGATCACCGCCAGGATCTCGAGTCTCGTTGCGGCCTTGTTGTAGATCCGCACGTCGCTCAGATAGCCACACCAGGCCTCCTGCACGCCGTTGAAGCCATCGGCGCCCATGTAGAAGGGGTTGGCGTCCACTGTCTTGGTGAGCGTGATCGAGCGCACCTCGAAGCCGTCGCGATAGTAGGTGAGCTTGTCGCCGTCTTTCACGGTCACGTTGTGGACCCATACGCTGGACGGCATCACCTCCGGATAGGTGATGAAGTTGGTGTTGTCGCCGTTGTAGAACTCGAAATTCGTCGGGGTAAACTTGACGAATTGCAGCGGCGCGGCCGTCCCGCCATAGCGGTTGCCCAGTATGACGTCATTGCCCCCCGTCGCCGAAGTGAACCCTTGGCTCGCGTCCTGCTTGCACCAGAACATCCACGTGAAGTCCGTCGTCAGGTCCATGGCCGGGATCGTCACGCCGGTCGTGACGCAGGCCCCGGTGCCGTTGACGCCATTGAAGCTCAGGACCATGCCCCGTTCGGGGTCCTCGACCCAGACCGAGCCATCGAGTCCCAGACCGCCACTGGGGTTGTTGATCGTGCCGCCATGGCCGTTGCCGGACAGATCGACAGCAATTTCCCCAAAACCTTCATTCAGGGGCCACCAC
This sequence comes from Phycisphaerales bacterium Planc_01, assembly GCA_001603075.1. Lineage (GTDB taxonomy): Bacteria > Planctomycetota > Phycisphaerae > Sedimentisphaerales > Anaerobacaceae > Anaerobaca. The sequence goes on from LVBB01000134.1 coordinate 85,677, forward strand.
CCAAGAAGATCGGGGTCGGCCGCTCCTGCTCCGCCGACCAGGCTGAGCAACAGAACAAAGGAAGCCAGATAGGTCAATTTCTTGCACATGACAGTCCTCCTTCGAACAAAATCTTGAAAACGACATGGTCACCGAACCCTCTCGCCCCTCCGTTTCGTGTGACGGGCCCCTGGGTCGGTGTCCGATCCGGACGACATCGTTCGGACCGCCGCATGAGGCACCCTACAGCGTCTCATGCCTGTAAAGCTCGGCGTGCCTCATCTGTACGCGCCGTATGCCCGACAAACGACAAGCACCTGTGAGAAACACCGATGGCTGTCAGCCGGGACCTGCACGGACCTCCTTCCCCGTAACGGTGTACTACGACGTTCGAAATGGCCTTGAGGCGCACGACCTCAACACGAGTAGATCACCACTCACCTCAGAATCGGCGTTCCAGGCACCGTCGCCGTTTGGCCGTCCACACCATGCCCGCGGCCTCTGAGAATGGGAATCGCAGGATGCCTCACTTACCTTATACACCATTCGCCGTCAGGCGATCAAATAAGAATCAAACCCTTTCCGAATCGCTTTCCAAGGCGTCGGCTGCGCCGCGCGCCCAGCGAACCGGATCGACGTTGGCCTGGGTCAGCCGACGGTCAGAAGTCCCGATACCGACGCATCCAGCCGGGCCAGTCGTCGGGGTTGACGCCGCCGGCCAGGGTCCACGGGCCGGCGGTGTCATAGGTCTTGTGCCACTTCAACGTCCACAATTCCTTCAGATCGACCTTCCGCACCGACCAGTCGAGGAACGCCATATTGGTGCCCCCGTCGTGCCGGTCGATGCAGATGCGCCGCATGTGCTGTGTGCCCTGCCACGCCATATCCGGGACATCGGGCGGATTGTCGACCGGCAACGGGAAGACATTGAATCGCAGGGCGTCCATGAACAGGGGCACATGCCCCGCTCCCTTGACGTCGGGCGTCCTCCAGTTGTTTTTGGTCTCAAAACCCTCGTACACCGTGACGTAGTCGGGCGGCGGATTCTCGACCCAGCCGTTGATTCCGTAGCTGCCCCAATCGCCTTCCTCCGCGTATCCCTCGCCCCAGAACCGGCCCCAGGCGCTGAACACGTTCCACACCGGCGCGGCCTGGCCGTACTCGTCGACGATGGGCTTCAGGGCCGTGGGGCAACAGCGAATCTTGTGGTCGTTCTTGTACAGCGGCCGCAGTGCGTTCATCCAGTGGTGGGTGTGGCCGCTTCCCACGCCCGCCTGAAATTTCCCGTTGTTCTCCTGGGTGAACATGGAGAAAAAGAGATTCCACTGCTTGAGGTTCGCCCGGCAGGCTACGGTTCGCGCCTGCTGTCGCACCCTTGCCAGCGCCGGCATCAGAACGGCCATGAGCAGGGCGATAATGGCGATGACCACGAGCAGTTCGATCAATGTAAAGGCTTTTCGCTTACGCATCGTGTACGTTCTCCTGCCACATAGGCCGCCTTCTTCCAATCGGACTCGACGTACGTCTAATTCGGACTTGCGATTTCGTTTGAGAAGGCGTAATGGTGCCATGAATCGCCTGTCACAAGGGCGTCGAACATGAAGCTCATTTCGGTGCCCGTCGCGATGTAGGTATACGTGATCCGTTGTCCATTGCCGGAGCCGGCGCCGTTCTGATCGATGCGCGTCGGATTGTTCGGATTGTCGCCGGGCGTGATGTCGGTGAAGCGTCCTCCGGCTCCGCCGTACCCGACGGTGTAGAACGTCGCCACATACAGAGTGCCGGGCACCAGGCCGGTCAGGGTCAGCACGGGATGATTGTCGTCCTGGTCCCCGTAGAAGAACCCTCGCACGAGGGCGGCGCTGTCACCGGTGACGTTGACGGGGTTGCTCGTGTCGAAGACGTTTGTCGCAGGACCCGTCAATGCCCAGTTCGTCCCGGAACGATTCGTATCGCGCTCGAAATACACGCCGTTGCCTGCGAGGAACGGTTCGCCGTCAGCGCCTTCGCCGCTGAACTTGCCGGTGTGTGTATAGATCGTGTCGCTGCGTAGGGCCGAATCGTGGTCGCCGGTCCACGGATGGACGGAGAATGTGCCTCCGGGAGAAGTGGTCGGTTCGAGCCGGATGTCGTCGAAGTACACCACTCCCGCGCCGCCCGTCGCCCCGACGCGCTCGAAGCCGATGCTCAGTTCGGTGACATTGCGGAGGTTCACGTTCAGATCGGCCAGGTTCACACTCCACGGCCGCCACAGCGTCTGCTTCAGGTCGTCGGCTTCGCCACCGTACAGAATCTTGGAGCCATTGACCTTCACATACATCTGCTGGGCCGCATTGTCCGGATCGCCATAGAAGTGCAGCGTCAGAGCCTGAATGCCGTGCTGGGTCCAATCCTGGCCGACCTGCAGATCGGCCACATTCACGGTCGCCTCCGAATACGTGGCGGCGTTGTTGTCATAGTAGAAAGGCATGGACTGGCGACCGCTTCGAACGATGCTCTGCTCGGCAAACGGGGTCTGGAGGTGGCCGACGGTTGAACCGGTGTTGTTGACCCAGCCGTCGATCCAGGTGTCGAAGATCGCCTCGCCGGCGTCGATATCGTCGGTGTAGCTTTCAAAGTCTTCGACGAGCAGATACTGTTGTGTGGCAAAGCTCCAGAGAGTGCCTTGCCATGACTCGGTCTCCTGCACGGCATTGATCTGCCAGTAGTACGTGGTGGCCAGATGCAGCGCGCCGGGAACGTAGCTGTTGCCGGCGACGACACCGGCCAGCGTCAGTGCCTCGGCCTCGGTGCCCAGATACACCTCGTGTGAGACGGCGTCGCGGCCGGCCCTCCAGGCCAGCGTGCTGTCCACGGCAACGTTCGCGGCGCCGTCGGCCGGCTGCGGCTCGCGAGCCTGTACGGGAATGTACGTGAAACGGACCTCGCTGAGTCCGTACTGGCCCCGTGTTCCCCATCCGCTGTTGACGGTCAGCCGGATGAATTGGGCGGCGATGCCCTGCAAACCGACGACGGTGTTGGCGGTATAGTCGTCCCTTGCGGTTGCCTGGGCGAACTCCGCGTCGTCCAGAACCGTCCAATCGGCGCCGTTCTCGGAGTACTCGATCGTCACGTCTTTGACTCCGAAGCCAAGCACCGGCTCGAACTGTACGTTGTAGTTCCAGACCAGGAGTTCGTGGAGCTTGTAGATGCGATCGAACTCGTATTGGATGTACAGAGCTTCACCTGCAGGCGGGGAGGCCAGCCACATGTCGGCGCTCTCGACGGAGTGCTGGCCGCCTGCGTTGAGACCTGAACCATCGACCGTCCGTTCCGGCAGGAACGCCTGATCCGAAATCCCGTTGCTGGTTGCGACCCCGTTTTCGATCGGGTAGCCGACGGGTTCGGTGGTGAAGCTCCAGACGGCGCCTTTGAAGATCGTACTGTCCGGCGGCGCATTGATCTCATCGACCCGCCAATAGTAGACGGTTTCGAAGTCGAGTGCGTCGGCCGGTACGTATGTGGTCCCGGCCTGGCCCCGGCTGACGAGCACCCCCATCGGGTTGGACCGACTGGCATCATTCACATCGTCGAAGGCCGTTCCAAAGTAGACATCGCGCGTCGTGGCGGTCTTGGCCGGATCCCAACTCAAGACCACATCCCTCGGCACATCGACGGCCTCATCGGCCGGCTGCGGATTGAACGCCGTCTTTCCGGCGTACCCGGTCATGACGATATGGACTTCCTGCGGCGACAATGCCCGGCTGTAGATGCGAACGTCGTCCATCAGGCCCTGGAAGTAGCCATAGGCCATGCCGCCGAATTGGATCGGCGCATACACGATCTGCCTTGGTGACGTGACGCCTGTATGAACCGCCACGCCGTTCAGGAAGATCGTGGGCTGCTTGTCGGCATAGACCACCATGACGTGGTTCCAGTCCTCTCCCAACGCGGTCGGATAGGCCGCCGTGGCAGGCATGTAGTTGCTTCCGTGCTCGTAGACGGCCACGCCATTGGTTCCGACGGACAATCCGGCGCCGGCGTTCTGATCTCCGCCGTGGCTTGGATCGAATGCGTACCTCTGGTTGTTCACCCCGACGGTCCCGGACGAGGCCTGCGCATCCAGTTCGTGCGTCGCCGATGTCTTCAGCCACGCTCCGAAAGTGAATGTGTCGGTCGGCCGTCCCGTAGTCCCCACCACAACATGATCGTCCGTTCCATCGAATTGCAGCGCTCCGGCCACGATCCCGGTGGTCCACACCGGCCCATTGTTGAGGGTGCCATGGTTTCCATTGCCGCTCTGGTCGTAGGCGGTGGTCCCGGAGCCCTCGTCGAAGGGCCACCATCCAACAAGCTCCGGTTGAAGTCCTGCGTCAAAGGCCCTCGCCGGCGCGCCCGCCCCCAACACCATCAGTGGAACGACAAGCCAACCCAGTCTCTTGCACATGGTCATCCTCCTTCAAACAATGGTCAAAGCCCGATGCGCATCCTCCGGCAACATGCCACACAACGTGCCACTCCCCCGGCAACAGGCCGTCGCCGAGGTCGATGTTCTCTTGTGATACGGGGCTCGACAGAAAAGACATGAGAACTCATCTCCCTCCTGTGGCCGACGTGCGAACGATGATGTGAACGTGGATCTTCCACGATGCGCCGAAACTCCGCAACCCGCGCCCCCGGTCCTGCTTTCGTGCGAGGCAGAATGCATGGAAGACGGCCTCCAACCGAACGGGGCCCGCCGGCCGGTTGCAGAGGGCGCCCCCCTCACGACTCTGCAATCGGCGTCAGGTCCTCAAAAGAACCTTCGCGACAACCTCCATTTGTACCAGATTGCGTGCGTTCGAGCAACAATCTCCTCGACGCGATTTGGCGCATCCGAATGCGAACAACCTCAAACCCACCTCAGACGACGGTGTCCTGCTGCGTCTGGGCGCCGTCGAGGGGGGCTGACTCGTTCGTCGTTCATATCGTCTGAGAGTGACGGTATGGTCATGTGTCCGATGCGACGATTCCGTCATCGTCGCCCCAGCGGCATCGCTGATACCGCGAGAGCAGGTGTATTGGGCACCCATGTTGCCGCAGCTTCCTATTGTCAAATACGTAGTTTCCACAATAGACGGGTCACTTCCATCGTAATACACTGCTGCCCGTCGTTTCGAGGAGGCCGAGGAGGGAACTGTCGCATTGCGGTGTATGTGCCTTGTGGGAAAGGAAACCCATGGACTCGAAGAGACCGACACGGAGGCGAAGCGTGCTGGCCAGGTTGATGACGGGTGGGGCGGTGCTGCTGCTGTTTGTCCTGCTGGTGAGCCCCGGTGACGCCGCTCCGGGCGTCGGCGTGGTCAGTCCGACCACGACGATCGCCGTTCAGCAGGCCCTGGCGACGAACGCGGTTGCCATGGGCTGGGGGGGCTGTAGCTGGGTTCACATCCCGGATTGGATGCTGCCGCGCAGCCCGTGCCAGCCACCGTGGGTCCCGGCGCCGCCGATCTGGATCCCGCAGCCACCGATCTGGATCCCGCAACCGCCAATCTGGATCCCGCAGCCGCCGGTCTGGACGCCGGGGCCGCCGGTCTGGGTCCCCAGGCCGCCGGTCTGGTTTGGCCCTCGGTGGTGATGGCTGGGTCGGTCGGAGCGGCCCGAATCAAGGGCCAATGGGATGATCCGGGCATTCGCGGCGTTTCGACGTCGCCGGTGCAGGGAGCCGCTGCGCATCGGCCAGCGCGGTGCGTGAGGATACAAGCATGCGGGTGAGGTCAACGGGAGTTTGCCCGCGAGAGGATAGCGGGCAGAGAGATTGGTAAGGGGAGAAAACAAGTGAACCTCGCGAATGGTGCTTTGCGCCGGCGATTGCTGTGCGCCTGGCACGGGGGCCCGGGGACTGTCCTGGCGGTGGTCCTGGTCCTTTCGTTGTCGGGTTGCAGCGATCAGGTTCGGATGCCACAGCCGGAAGAATTGGAGGCCTTCGAGCGGGCCCGCGCGGCCGTGACGACGGTGGACATGGACCGGATCGAGAAGGCCAAGCTCAAGACCGGTCCCTATCGAGTCGTTCCCGGCGACGTGCTGGAATTCACGATGCCTGCGCTGCTCCAGGCGGTCACCGCCAGGGAGGTGCAGGCGGCGCAGGCGCGAAGCCAGGGGGACTACCCCAATCCTGTTCGGCCCGAGAATTGCTGTGTCTTGATGGAGCAGGATTCGAGGCGTAG